>NZ_JBVIPQ010000002.1:586971-842980 GCF_055577795.1 Streptomyces sp. NPDC033174 | reverse complement strand
TTGGCACGCTGTTGAGTTCTCAAGGAACGGACGCTTCCTTTGTACTCACCCTCGCGGGCTTTCCTCCGGGCTTCCCTTCGGTATTTCGTGTTTCCGACTCTATCAGACTCTTTCGTGTCCGATTCCCCGTCGGAGCGGGGTTCGATTTGCTTTCCAGTTCCTCGCTTTCGCGATTCCCTTTCCGGCGGCTCCGACTTTATCAGAGATTCTCAGTCGGAATTTCCATCCCCTCCCGGTTGGCCCTATCGCGCACATGACTGTGCGGGCTTCCCGTTCAGGTGGAGCCGTAAACGTACTGGAGCGGGGCGCCCCGATGCAAATCGAGGGGCCCCGCTCCACGAACGAGCTGGTCGAGGTCAGACTTCGACGACGACCGGGAGGATCATCGGGCGCCTGCGATAGGTGTCCGAGACCCACTTGCCGACACTGCGGCGGATCAGCTGCTGGAGCTGGTGGGGCTCCACCACGCCGTCCTGGGCCGACTTGTTCAGGGCCTCCTCGACCTTCGGGACGACCGCGTTGAACGCCGAGTCCTCGATGCCGGAGCCGCGGGCGTGGATGTTCGGTCCGCCGACGATCTTGCCGGTGGTGGAGTCGACCACGACGAAGACCGAGATGATGCCCTCGTCCCCGAGGATGCGACGGTCCTTCAGGTGGACCTCGGTGACATCGCCGACCGAGAGGCCGTCGACGTACACATAGCCCGCCTGGACCTTGCCGACGATCCTGGCCTTGCCGTCGACCAGGTCGACGACGACGCCGTCCTCGGCGATGACGATGTGGTCCTTGGGGACACCCGTCAGCGCGCCGAGCTCGGCGTTGGCGCGCAGGTGGCGCCATTCGCCGTGGACCGGCATCAGGTTCTTCGGCCGGCAGATGTTGTAGAAGTACAGGAGCTCGCCGGCCGAGGCGTGGCCGGAGACGTGCACCTTGGCGTTGCCCTTGTGGACGACGTTGGCGCCCCAGCGGGACAGACCGTTGATCACGCGGTAGACCGCGTTCTCGTTGCCCGGGATGAGCGACGACGCCAGGATCACCGTGTCGCCCTGGACGATACGGATCTGGTGGTCGCGGTTGGCCATGCGCGACAGGGCCGCCATCGGTTCGCCCTGGGAGCCCGTGCAGACGAGGACGACCTCGTGGTCCGGCAGGTCGTCGAGGGTCTTGACGTCGACGACCAGGCCGGCCGGGACCCGCAGGTAACCCAGGTCGCGGGCGATGCCCATGTTGCGGACCATCGAGCGGCCGACGAAGGCGACCCGGCGGCCGTACTCGTGGGCGGCGTCGAGGATCTGCTGGATGCGGTGGACGTGGCTCGCGAAGCTGGCCACGATGATCCGCTTCTGGGCGTTCGCGAAGACCGTGCGCAGGACGTTGGAGATGTCCTTCTCCGGCGGGACGAAGCCCGGGACCTCGGCGTTCGTCGAGTCGGACAGCAGGAGGTCGATGCCCTCCTCGCTGAGCCGCGCGAAGGCGTGCAGGTCGGTGAGACGGCCGTCCAGCGGGAGCTGGTCCATCTTGAAGTCGCCGGTGTGGACGGCCATGCCCGCGGGGGTGCGGATGGCGACGGCCAGGGCGTCCGGGATGGAGTGGTTGACGGCGATGAACTCGCAGTCGAACGGGCCCAGGTTCTCCCGGTGCCCCTCGGCCACCTCGAGGGTGTAGGGGCGGATCCGGTGCTCCTGCAGCTTGGCCTCGATGAGGGCGAGCGTCAGCTTGGAGCCGATGAGGGGGATGTCCGGCTTCAGCCGGAGCAGGAACGGGACGCCGCCGATGTGGTCCTCGTGGCCGTGCGTGAGCACGATGCCGTCGATGTCGTCGAGGCGGTCCCGGATGGTGGTGAAGTCCGGCAGGATCAGGTCGACGCCCGGCTGCTCCTCCTCGGGGAAGAGGACGCCGCAGTCGACGATGAGCAGACGGCCGTCGTATTCGAAGACCGTCATGTTCCGGCCGATCTCACCGAGCCCGCCGAGCGGGGTGACGCGAAGGCCTCCCTTGGGCAGCTTCGGCGGGGCGCCGAGTTCAGGATGCGGATGACTCAAAAGACTCTCCTCACCACACGCGCCACGTACCGCCTGGGCACGTGGCGCGCATGACATTCGTGCACTTGCTGTTGTCTGTTGTCGATCTCGTCTTCAGATCGGATATTCAGTTGTGAAGTCTGTGGCTAGAGCTGTACCCCGCCTGCGGCGAGATCGAGCTTGAGCCGGGCGGTTTCTTCGGGCGAAAGCTCGACCATGGGCAGGCGCAGGGGGCCGCCCGGGAGGCCCTGGAGGGCGAGGGCGGCCTTGGTGGTCATGACGCCCTGGGTGCGGAACATGCCCGTGAAGACCGGGAGCAGTCGCTGGTGGATCTCGGTCGCCTTCTGGACGTCACCGGTGAGGTGGGCGTCGAGCAGGGCCCGCAGTTCCGGGGTGACGACATGGCCGACGACCGAGACGAAGCCGCAGGCTCCGACGGAGAGCAGCGGCAGGTTCAGCATGTCGTCGCCGGAGTACCAGGCGAGGCCGCTGCGGGCGATGGCCCAGCTGGCGCGGCCGAGGTCACCCTTGGCGTCCTTGTTGGCGACGATACGCGGGTGGTCGGCGAGGCGCACCAGGGTTTCGGTGTCGATCGGGACGCCGCTGCGGCCGGGGATGTCGTAGAGCATCACCGGGAGGCCGGTGGCGTCGGCGATGGCCGAGAAGTGCCGGAACAGGCCCTCCTGCGGGGGCTTGTTGTAGTACGGCGTGACGGCGAGGAGGCCGTGCGCGCCGGAGCGCTCCGCTGTGCGGGCCAGCTCGATGGAGTGGTGGGTGTCGTTGGTGCCGATGCCGGCGACGACGTGGGCTCGGTCGCCGACTGCCTCCAGGACCGCTCGTACGAGCTGGTCTTTCTCCGCGTCGCTGGTGGTCGGGGACTCTCCGGTGGTGCCGTTGATGATCAGGCCGTCGTTGCCTGCGTCCACCAGATGGGCGGCCAGTCGCTGGGCACCGTCGAGGTCGAGTGCGCCGTCCGCCGTGAAGGGCGTGACCATGGCGGTGAGGACCCGCCCGAAGGGGGTCTGCGGAGTGGAGATCGGAGCCATGGGTAACACGCTACTCGCTGCTCAGGGCCCGGTGCCCCCTCGGGGGGATGTCGAGAAGTGGATCCCGGCACTGCCTGCTCGGGGGTTCAAGCAGTGCCGGGTCCGTTTGATCAGCCTAGATGAACTTCACGAAACGCCGCAATACGGACACTTCGCTCCGCTCCTCCGTACATCTGTGCGCTACGGGGCCATACGACCGTTCTTGTTGAAGGCCGCATGGGTGAGCGGCATGAGCCGCGCCCAGTGCTGCTCCATCTTCTCGCCGACCATCTCGATCTCACGCTGTGGGAAGGACGGGACCTTCGCGAGCTCGTGCTGGGTGCGCAGTCCGAGGAAGTGCATCAGCGAGCGGGCGTTGCAGGTGGCGTACATCGAGGAGAAGAGACCGACCGGCAGGACGGCCCGGGCCACCTCGCGGGCGACGCCGGCGGCCAGCATCTCCCGGTAGGTGTCGTACGCCTGCCGGTAGGAGTCCTCCATGGCGCGGCCGACCAGCTCCTGCTGCGCCTCGGTGCCCTCGACGAAGACGTACTTCCCGGGACGGCCCTCCTGGACCAGCTTGCGGGAGGCGTCGGGGACGTAGAAGACCGGCTCCAGCTCCCTGTAGCGGCCGGACTCCTCGTTGTACGACCAGCCCACCCGGTGCCGCATGAACTCGCGGAAGACGAAGATCGGGGCGCTGATGAAGAAGGTCATCGAGTTGTGCTCGAAGGGGCTGCCGTGCCGGTCCCGCATCAGGAAGTTGATGAGCCCCTTGGAGCGCTCCGGGTCCTTCTGGAGCTCCTCCAGCGACTGCTCGCCGGCGGTGGAGACGCGAGCGGCCCACAGGACGTCGGAGTCGGCGGCGCTGTGCTTCACCAGCTCGACTGTCACGTCACTGCGGAAGCTGGGCTTGAGGTCTTCGGCGGGGGTGTCGCTCACCGGCGGGGTCCTTCCAATTGCGTCGCTCGGGCGCCGCCCACTCTACGGGGAGCCACCGACAGGGCCGTGCCGAGCGAGCCGGTGAGACGTTCTTTGGCCAATTCGGCGAAATGGGGCACCGAATCGTGGGTACGCACGTCTCTACCGGTAGCAGCGTCCAGTCACGAGGATCAAGGAGATTCCCCTCATGTTCAGCCGGCGAGAAGCCGTCCCGTTCGCATTCGTCGCCGAGGCGGACCGCTTCCGCAGTAACGTCACTCCGCCGCCGAGAGAGCGTCTCGGGGCATCGCAGCTCATGGGTCGTACGCTGATCGGGCTGACCGTCGTGGCCGGTCTGGTCGGATCGCTGCTCTTCGGGCTTCCGGCCCTGGAGACCGGCCAGTCCGCCACCCGTCACCAGCAGTCCGAGGCCGCCGAGGGCCGGTGACTCGGACGGACCCCCTGGGTAGCCGGGTGAGGGGCCGCTGGGTAGCCTCACCGGGCACAGTGCAATCGAGCGTGCTTGTGAGTGAGGATCAGTCGTGCCCCTGCCCTTTCTGACGGCCGACCGCGCTTTTGACGCGAACGATGACGTCGCCCTGCCGTTCGACGACCACGACCACTGGCGCCGGCCCTACCGGCCGGGCCCGTGGCGCGTGGGCGCGGCGGCGCTCGTCCTCCTGCTCGCCTCGTTCGTGCTCCTCGCGACGGTCATCATCGCCGCCGCGGGAGCGCTGCCGGCGGCAGGCGCCTGCTTCGGCGTGGCGGCCGTGCTGATCATCGGGGCCCTGCGGATGCTTCGCATCGGGACCTGGGTGAGCGCGCACGGGGTGCGCCGGGTCGGTTTCCTCTCGACCACGACGGTGCCGTGGGGCAGGGCGACGGCCGTACGGACCGTGCAGCAGCCGGTGCGCTGGCTGGGACTGCCCCGCACGGTGCAGGGGCAGGCGCTCGTCGTCGTACGGCAGGGTGGTGAGCAGCTCGCGCTGCTCACCGACCACAACGCGGACTTCCTGTCGAGGCCCGAGGCGTTCGACCGCGCGGCCGACGCGGTCGAGGCGTGGAGCGCCGAGTACGCGCCCGCCGCCCCCACCGCCGTCTGAGCGGCGTCAGGGGCGCTGGGCGCTGAGCGGCCGGTCCTCGTGGAGCGCGATGGCGCGCTGCATCGCCTTGCGGGCGCGGGGGGTGTCGCGGGCGTCCTGGTAGGCGATCGCGAGACGGAACCAGCAGCGCCAGTCGTCCGGTGAGTCCTCGGTCTCGGCCTTCCGCCGGGCGAACACCTCGTCGGCCGAGTCGCGGTCGATGCGGCCGGCGGGAGTGCGGACCAACTCGTCGACGGGCAGGCCGCCTTCGGCCTCCAGCTCGGCGGCGAGCCTGTTGGCCCTGGTGACGAACCGCGTGTTGGCCCAGAGGAACCAGACGCCGATCGCCGGGATCACCAGAGCGGCGGCGCCTATTCCGATGCCGAGCGCGGTGCCCAGCTGAATCAGCGCGACGGCACGGCCGCCGACCAGGACGAAGAAGACGACCAGGACGGCTGCCGTGACGAAGTACGTGATCTTGGCACGCATCAGTGGAGATCCAGGAAGTTTTCCAGGCCGAAGGTGAGGCCCGGGGTGGTGACCACGCGGCGGGCGCCGAGCAGGATGCCCGGCATGAAGCTGCTGTGGTGCAGAGAGTCATGACGGATCGTCAGGGTCTCCCCCTCGCCGCCGAGCAGTACCTCCTGGTGGGCGAGCAGGCCGCGCAGACGGACCGCGTGCACCGGCACTCCGTCGACGTTCGCGCCGCGGGCGCCGTCGAGGGCGGTGGCCGTGGCGTCGGGCTGCGGGGCGCAGCCTGCCTTCGACCGGGCCTCGGCGATCAGCTGTGCGGTGCGGGTGGCCGTCCCGGAGGGGGCGTCGACCTTGTTCGGGTGGTGCAGCTCGACGACCTCGACCGATTCGAAGTAACGGGCGGCCTGGGCCGCGAACTTCATGGTGAGGACGGCGCCGATGGAGAAGTTCGGCGCGATGAGCACACCGGTCCCGGGCGACGCGTCGAGCCAGCTGCCGAGCTGCGCGAGACGGTCCTCGGTCCAGCCGGTGGTGCCGACGACCGCGTGGATGCCGTGGCGCACGCAGAAGTCGAGGTTGCCCATCACCGAGGCGGGCGTGGTCAGCTCGACCGCGACCTGGGCGCCCGTCTCGGCGAGCGTCTCCAGCTTGTCGCCCCGGGACAGCGCCGCGACCAGTTCCATGTCCTCGGCGGCCTCCACGGCTCGTACCGCTTCGGAGCCGATGCGGCCCTTGGCTCCGAGGACCGCCACGCGCAGCTTGCTCATTGCTCTGACTCTCTCTTCAGACTTCAGGAGACGGATTCGTGCAGGCGGGCGGCCTGCTTGTCCTTGAGCGGGCCGATGACCGACAGCGAGGGACGCTGCCCGAGGATGTCGCGGGCGACCTGGCGGACCTCGTCGGGGGTGACCGCCGATATCTGCGCCAGCATGTCGTCGACGGACATCTGCTCGCCCCAGCAGAGCTCGCTCTTGCCGATGCGGTTCATCAGAGCGCCGGTGTCCTCCAGGCCGAGGACCGTGGATCCGGAGAGCTGGCCGATCGCGCGGCCGATCTCCTCGTCCGTGAGCCCGTCCGAGGCGACCTTGCCCAGTTCGTCCCGGCAGATCGCGAGCACGTCGTGGACCTGGTTCGGGCGGCAGCCGGCGTACACGCCGAAGAGGCCGCAGTCGGCGAAGCCGGAGGTGTACGAGTAGACGCTGTAGGCCAGGCCGCGCTTCTCCCGGACCTCCTGGAAGAGGCGGGAGGACATGCCGCCGCCGAGGGCCGTGTTCAGGACGCCCATGGCCCATCGGCGCTCGTCGGTCCGCGGCAGCCCCGGCATACCGAGGACCACATGGGCCTGCTCGGTCTTGCGGCCCAGGTGCTCGACGCGGCCGGCCGTGCGGATGGACCGCAGGCCCTCGCGGGGCGTGACCGGGACGGCGTCCGTACGGGTCAGGGCGCCGGCCTTCTCGAAAGCCCTGCGGACCTGGCGTACGACCGTGGCGTGGTCGACGTTGCCAGCGGCGGCGACGACCAGGTGGGTGGGGTCGTAGTGCTTCTTGTAGAAGCGGGCGATCTGGCCACGGGTCAGCGCGTTGATCGTGTCGACGGTGCCGAGGACCGGGCGGCCGAGGGGCGTGTCGCCGAGCATGGTGTGCGCGAAGAGGTCGTGCACGCAGTCGCCCGGGTCGTCCTCGGTCATGGCGATCTCCTCGAGGATGACGCCGCGCTCGGCGTCGATGTCCTCCTCGAGGATCAGTGAGCCCGTGAGCATGTCGCAGACGACGTCGATCGCCAGGGGCAGATCGGTGTCGAGCACACGGGCGTAGTAGCAGGTGTACTCCTTCGCCGTGAAGGCGTTCATCTCGCCGCCGACCGCGTCGAGGGCGGAGGAGATGTCGAGGGCGCTCCTGCGCTTGGTGCCCTTGAAGAGGAGGTGCTCGAGGTAGTGCGTCGCGCCGTTCAGGGCGGGCGTCTCGTCGCGGGATCCGACGTGGGCCCAGATGCCGAAGGTGGCGGAGCGTACGGAGGGCAGGGTCTCGGTGACGACCCGCAGGCCGCCGGGCAGGGTCGTACGCCGGACCGTGCCGATGCCGTCCTTGCCCTTGAGAAGCGTTTGGGTACGGGCGACGGCCCGCGCCTCCGAGGAGGTGCGGGCCGTCGTCACGGAACTACGGGACGTCACTTGTCGGTGTCGTCCTTGTCGCCCTCGGCGGCGTCCTCGTCCGCGATCACGGGGATCAGGGAGAGCTTGCCGCGGGAGTCGATCTCGGCGATCTCGACCTGGACCGTCGAGCCGACCGCGAGCACGTCCTCGACGTTCTCCACGCGCTTGCCACCGGCGAGCTTGCGGATCTGCGAGATGTGGAGCAGACCGTCCTTGCCGGGCATCAGGGAGACGAAGGCACCGAAGGTGGTGGTCTTGACGACCGTACCCAGGTAGCGCTCGCCGACCTCCGGCATGGTCGGGTTGGCGATGCCGTTGATCGTGGCGCGCGCGGCCTCGGCCTGCGAGCCCTGGGCGGCACCGATGTAGATGGTGCCGTCGTCCTCGATCGTGATGTCGGCGCCGGTGTCCTCCTGGATCTGGTTGATCATCTTGCCCTTGGGGCCGATGACCTCACCGATCTTGTCCACGGGGATCTTGACGGTGATGATCCGCGGGGCGTTGGGGGACATCTCGTCCGGGACGTCGATGGCCTCGTTCATCACATCGAGGATGTGGAGGCGGGCGTCGCGGGCCTGCTTCAGCGCGGCGGCCAGGACCGAGGCGGGGATGCCGTCGAGCTTGGTGTCGAGCTGGAGCGCGGTGACGAAGGTCTTCGTACCGGCGACCTTGAAGTCCATGTCGCCGAAGGCGTCCTCCGCACCGAGGATGTCGGTGAGGGCGACGTAGTGGGTCTTGCCGTCGATCTCCTCGGAGATCAGACCCATGGCGATACCGGCGACGGGGGCCTTGAGCGGCACACCGGCGTTCAGCAGCGACATGGTGGAGGCGCAGACCGAACCCATGGACGTCGAACCGTTGGAGCCGAGGGCCTCGGACACCTGACGGATCGCGTAGGGGAACTCCTCGCGCGTCGGCAGGACCGGCACGATGGCGCGCTCGGCGAGCGCGCCGTGGCCGATCTCGCGGCGCTTCGGCGAACCGACGCGGCCGGTCTCACCGACGGAGTACGGCGGGAAGTTGTAGTTGTGCATGTAGCGCTTGCGGGTCACCGGGGAGAGAGTGTCCAGCTGCTGCTCCATGCGGAGCATGTTGAGGGTGGTGACGCCCAGGATCTGGGTCTCGCCACGCTCGAACAGCGCCGAACCGTGCACGCGCGGGATGGCCTCGACCTCGGCGGCGAGCGTACGGATGTCCGTGACGCCACGGCCGTCGATGCGGACCTTGTCCTTGATGACCCGCTCGCGGACGAGCTTCTTGGTCAGCGCGCGGTACGCGGCGGAGATCTCCTTCTCACGGCCCTCGAAGGCCGGGAGAAGCTTCTCGGCGGCGATCTCCTTGACGCGGTCCAGCTCGGTCTCGCGCTCCTGCTTGCCGGCGATGGTCAGCGCCTGCGAGAGCTCGGACGTCACGGCGGCGGAGAGCGCCTCCAGGACGTCGTCCTGGTATTCGAGGAAGACCGGGAAGTCGCCGGTGGGCTTGGCGGCCTTGGCCGCGAGCTCCGACTGGGCCTTGCAGAGCACCTTGATGAAGGGCTTCGCGGCCTCGAGACCGGCGGCGACGACCTCCTCGGTGGGGGCCTCGGCGCCGTCCTTGACGAGCTGGATGGTCTTCTCGGTGGCCTCGGCCTCGACCATCATGATCGCGACGTCGCCGTCCTCGAGGACGCGACCGGCGACGACCATGTCGAAGACGGCGTCCTCGAGCTCGGTGTGCGTCGGGAACGCGACCCACTGGCCCTTGATCAGCGCGACACGGGTGCCGCCGATCGGACCGGAGAAGGGCAGGCCGGCCAGCTGCGTGGAGCAGGAGGCGGCGTTGATCGCGACCACGTCGTACAGGTGGTCGGGGTTGAGCGCCATGATCGTCTCGACGATCTGGATCTCGTTGCGCAGGCCCTTCTTGAAGGAGGGGCGCAGCGGGCGGTCGATCAGGCGGCAGGTGAGGACGGCGTCCTCGGAGGGCCGGCCCTCACGACGGAAGAAGGAGCCGGGGATCTTTCCGGCTGCGTACATCCGCTCCTCGACGTCCACCGTCAGGGGGAAGAAGTCGAGCTGGTCCTTGGGCTTCTTGGAAGCGGTGGTGGCCGACAGCACCATGGTGTCGTCGTCCAGGTACGCCACGGCGGAGCCGGCGGCCTGCTTGGCCAGGCGGCCCGTCTCGAAGCGGATGGTGCGGGTGCCGAAGGTGCCGTTGTCAATGACGGCCTCGGCGTAGTGGGTCTCGTTCTCCACTAGCGAATTCTCCGTTAACTAGTCTGCGTATCGTCTTTTGTCCCGGAACGCCCGTGTGGCGGGGGACGGGGTGGAGAAGCGCGCCTGGTGTGCGGGCCGGTCTTCGATCGAAGCACCCGGGGTGCCATGCTCCGGGGGCCACTACCGAGGACCGGCGGCGGCGAGGCCGCGCTCTCCTCGTTCGTTATGGCGTTGTGCGACCAGACTACTTAGCAGTCGGTCCATACCGCACGTACAGCAAAGGGAGCGGCCCCCTAAAAGTGGGAACCGCTCCCTTCACGGCGTCTTACTTGGCACCGCCGGCCGCACCACGGCGGATGCCGAGGCGGTCGACCAGCGCACGGAAGCGCTGGATGTCCTTCTTGGCCAGGTACTGCAGCAGGCGGCGACGCTGGCCGACCAGGATCAGCAGACCACGACGGGAGTGGTGGTCGTGCTTGTGCTGCTTGAGGTGCTCGGTCAGGTCCGAGATGCGGCGGGAGAGCATCGCGACCTGGACCTCGGGGGAGCCGGTGTCGCCCTCCTTGGTGCCGAACTCGGCCATGATCTGCTTCTTCGTAGCGGCGTCGAGAGACACTCGGTACTCCTCTTGATGTTCGATGCGCCCGCGAGTGCCCCTGGTCTGTGTCTCAGGGGAGCTTCCGTGACTCGGAGGCGAAGGCGCGATGGGCGCTGCTCCCAGACACTTCCGGGAGCGCGTACACAAACGGCCGTCACCCAGCGTACCAGCCCGTCGCCGGGCCCCTGACCGGGGGCCACCGACCGCTCGGCCGCCCGCTCAGCCGGTGAGGGACCTGGCCTTCTCGAAGACGTCGAGTACGGCGAGGCAGAGCGGGACGAGGGAGAGGAGTACGGCGCCCTCGGCGAGGTCGAGGAGTCGGCCCCAGAAGGGGGAGAGGCCCCTCTTCGGGATGACCAGGCCGATGGCGGTGATCAGCGCGGCGCCGGCGGCGACGGCGGCGGTGAGCCAGATCGTACGGATGTCCAGGCCTCCGCGGTCCCCGTACACGCGCAGGTCCTGGACCGGGCCGGGCGGCGGGTTCAGGCAGAGACCGACGACCAGCAGGGCGAGGGCGGCGAGGCCCGCGACCAGGAGGCAGGCGACCTGTGAGGTGTAGCGGAAGAGCCGGGCACGCAGCAGCGCCGCGAGGCCGGTGGCGAGGGCCAGGAGCTGCGCCCAGGGGTCTGCGCTGAAGCCGAGGACGGCGGCGGAGCCGGCGACGACCGCGGCGCAGCCGCCGGCCAGGCCGAGCAGCAGGTCGTGGCCGCGGCGGGCCTGGGTCGCGATGTGTTCGGCGTCGATCCTGACCGGGACCCGCTCCCCGTGGGGCGTCTCGTGGAGGTCGTCGAGGTCGTCGGTGGCGCCGCGCGGGGCGGCGTAGCCCACAGGGAGCCGGGCGAAGCGGACGGAGAGGCCGGGCAGGAACGCGACCAGGCCGATGGCGAGGGGGGCGCAGACCGCGGCGGCGCCGGTGGCGGACGCTCCGGTGAGGATCGCCGCGAAGGTGGCGAGGGTGCCGACGACGGACAGGAGGCCGGCGGCGACGAAGGGGGCGTCCGCGCCGGGGGTGAGGGCCGCCACGACGGCGGAGGCGACGAGGACGGTCACACATCCGAGGAGGAACTGCAGGCGGCCCGGCCCGGCCCCGGCGCTCGGGCCGATGATCCCCGAGCCGGCGACGAGAAGCAGCGGGAGGGCGCCGAGGCCGAGGGCGACGGCCGTGAGCCGGTCCTCGTACACCCGGGCCCGTACGCCGGCGAAGGCGGTCAGCAGCACACCGGCCGCGCCCGCGACGACGCCCGGCAGGCCGTGCGTGTCGTGGCGGACCGGGTCGGAGAACCAGAGGGCGAAGGCCATCAGGACGAACAGGAGGACGCCGCCGGCCGGGGCGGCGCCACGCAGCAGGTCGTCGCTCCACAGGTGCCGGTCGCGGGTGACGGCGGAGGCGATGGCGTCGGACACGTCGTCGAAGACGGCGGGCGGGAGGGACTGCGCGAAGGGGCGCAGCGAGAGCAGTTCGCCGTCGAGGACCCGCTGGGCGGCGAGGGTGCGGGCGCCGTCGAGCACCGAGCCGTCGCGGCGGACGAGGTGGTAGCCGGTCGGTGTGCCGGGGGGCTGTGTCCGGCCGGTGAGGCGGAGTATCTCGGGGTGGATGTCGGCGACCGGGAGGTCCTCCGGGAGGGCGACGTCGATGCGGCCGTCGGGCGCCACGACCGTGACCCGGCAGAAGCCGGTCCCTGTGGTCGTACTCACGTGTCTGGACCCCCTGATTCGCGGTTGCGCACCGTGCCCGCGCAACCCTACCGGGACGCTGTGTCACCGCCGCGGCATAGGATCGCCGTCGCGGGAGGGGATCCGCGAGCGGGGGCACCAACGGGGGCGCCGGTGCGGAGACTTCCCGTCCGCCGTCCGCCCGTACCGAGGGATTGATGTACCGGTGAGCCAGATCGTCGTCAAACGCCCGCCGAGGTCCCTCCCTCCCGAAGTCCCGGTCGGCGAACTGGTGCTGGCGCCTCCGCCGGAGCTGCCCCGGGGGCAGCGGGAGTCCCTGATGATGCAGCTCCTGCCCATGCTCGGGATGGGTTCGTCGGCGGTCTTCTTCTTCATGCCGGGCACGCATCCGTTCATGCGGATCATGGGCGTTCTGATGCTGGTCTCGACGGTGGCGATGGCCGGCGCCCAACTGGCCGGATTCCTCAGGGGTACGCAGGGGCGCATGGCCGAGCTGCGCCGTGACTACCTCGCGTATCTCGCGCGGACACGGCGCACGGTGCGCCGCACGGCCCGGGCACAGCGAGACGCACAGCTCTATCTGCATCCGTGTCCCGAGCAGTTGTGGGCGGTGGTGGCCGAGGGCTCGCGGGTGTGGGAACGGCGGGCCGGGGACCCGGACTTCGCGCAGGTGCGGATCGGTCTGGGTACCCAGCGGCTGTCCACGCCGCTGATCGCGCCCGACACCGCGCCGGTGGACGAGCTGGAGCCGCTGTGCGCGGGCGCGATGCAGCAGTTCCTCGCGGTGCACGGGTCGCTCGACGGACTGCCGGTGGCGGTCTCGATGCGCGCCTTCCCTCATGTCACCGTCCGCGGCGAGCCGGAGTCGGCGCGGGCCGCGGCGCGGGCGCTGGTCTGCCAGCTGGTCACCCTGCACTCCCCCGACGATCTGGTGGTCGCGGTGGTGGCGGCCGGGGGCGCGCAGCGGCGCTGGGACTGGACGAAGTGGCTGCCGCACACGCAGGTGGCCGGGGAGCTCGACGGGGCCGGTACGAGGCGGCTGTTCGGCGACGACCTCGGGGAGCTGGAGGAGCTGCTGCGCGGACGGCTCGAAGGACGGCCCCGGTTCAGCCGCGACAGTCCGCCGGTGCTCGACCAGCCGCACGTCGTCGTGGTCGTGGACGGGGGTCTTGTCCCGCCGGACGCGCTGTGCGCGACGCCGGAGGGTCTGCGCGGCGTGACGATCGTCGAGGTCGCCCCGGACGCCCCCGCCGAGCCGGTGCGTGGCCTCTCGGTGGTCGTGCGGCCCGGGCGTCTGCGCCTGGACTCCGGCGGCGGCGTCGCGTACGAGGGGGAGCCGGACGGGATCTCGCCGCAGGCGGCCGAGGCGCTGGCCCGGCAGCTGGCCCCGCTGCGGATGGGGGGTGGGGACGACGAC
The DNA here is from genome assembly GCF_055577795.1 of Streptomyces sp. NPDC033174. Lineage (NCBI taxonomy): Bacteria > Bacillati > Actinomycetota > Actinomycetes > Kitasatosporales > Streptomycetaceae > Streptomyces > Streptomyces sp. NPDC033174. The sequence goes on along the minus strand of NZ_JBVIPQ010000002.1, from coordinate 829,421 downwards.
GAACCGCTGCTCGCCGATCTCGACTTCACGGACCTGCTGAACCTGGGCGACGCGGCCGCGGTCGACGTGGCCCGCACCTGGCGGCCGCGGTCGGCCGCCGAGCGGCTGCGGGTGCCGATCGGGGTCGGCGAGGACGGACGGCCGGTCATGCTCGACCTCAAGGAGGCCGCGCAGGAGGGCATGGGGCCGCACGGGCTGTGTGTGGGTGCGACCGGTTCCGGCAAGTCGGAGCTGCTGCGCACGCTGGTTCTGGGGCTCGCGGTCACCCACTCGTCGGAGACGCTGAACTTCGTCCTCGCCGATTTCAAGGGCGGGGCCACGTTCGCCGGGATGTCACGGATGCCGCATGTCGCGGCCGTGATCACCAACCTCGCCGACGACCTCACCCTCGTCGACCGCATGGGCGACGCGATCCGGGGCGAGCTGCGGCGCCGGCAGGAGCTGCTGCGCTCGGCGGGCAACTACGCGAACATCCACGGCTACGAGAGGGCCCGGGCGGCCGGGGCGCCGCTGGAGCCGCTCGCCTCGCTCGTCCTCGTCATCGACGAGTTCTCCGAACTCCTCACCGCGAAGCCCGACTTCATCGACATGTTCATCCAGATCGGCCGGATCGGCCGCTCGCTCGGGGTGCATCTGCTGCTGGCCTCGCAGCGCCTGGAGGAGGGCAGGCTGCGGGGGCTGGACACCTATCTCTCGTACCGGATCGGTCTGCGGACGTTCTCGGCGGCCGAGTCGCGGACGGCGATCGGCGTTCCGGACGCCTATCACCTGCCGTCCGTACCGGGTTCCGGCTATCTCACCTTCGGTACGGACGCGATGATCCGCTTCAAGGCGGCGTACGTCTCGGGGGCGTACCGCGCGCGGGAGCCCCGCCCGGCGGCGGGGCAGGTGCCGGTGGAGCGCCGGCCGGCCGTGTTCACCGCGGCGCGCGTGCCGGTGGTGTACGCGGCGCCCGATCCGGCGGCGCCCGCGGCGGCGCACGAGGAGGACGCCGGGGACGAGGCGCTGTCCGACACCGTGCTCGATGTGATCGTGCGGCGGCTCGAGGGGCAGGGTGTGCCCGCGCACCAGGTGTGGCTGCCGCCGCTGGACCGCGCGCCGGCGCTGGACCAGCTGCTGCCGGGGATCGCGCCGAGCGCGGACCGGGGCCTGACCGCCACGGAGTACACCCGACCGGGCGGGCTGACCGTGCCCCTGGGGCTCGTCGACAAGCCGTTCGAGCAGCGCCGGGAGGTGCTGTACCGCGACTTCTCCGGCGCGGCGGGCCACATGCTGGTGGTCGGCGGCCCGCAGTCCGGCAAGTCGACACTGCTGCGGACGCTGATCTCGTCGTTCGCGCTCACCCACACCCCGCGCGAGGTCCAGTTCTACGTGCTGGACTTCGGCGGGGGCAGCATGTCGTCCCTGGCCGGTCTGCCGCATGTCGGCGGGGTCGCCTCCCGGCTCGACCCCGAGCGGGTGCGGCGCACGGTCGCGGAGGTCGCGGGCGTCCTCGACCGGCGCGAGGAGTTCTTCCGGGCCCACGGCATCGACTCCATGACCGCCTACCGGCGCAGGCGGGCCGCGGGCGCGGTGCCGCCGGGTGGGGCGCTCCCCGGCCCGGCGGATGCGGAGGAGGCGTGGGGCGACGTCTTCCTCGTCATCGACGGCTGGGGCGGGTTCAAGGGTGACTACGAGGCGCTGGAGCCGGTCGTCGCCGACATCGCGGCGCGCGGTCTCGGCTACGGCGTCCATGTGGTGCTCACCGCGTCCCGTTACATGGAGGTACGGGCCGCGCTGAAGGACCAGATGCCGGGCCGCCTCGAACTGCGGCTGGGCGATGTCATGGACTCCGAGTTCGACCGGAGGGTCGCGGCGAACGTCCCGCAGGGAATGCCGGGCCGGGGCCAGGTGCCGGAGAAGCTGCATTTCATGGGCGCGCTGCCGCGCGTCGACGGATCGAGCGCCGTGGAGGACCTGTCCGAGGGCACGGCGGCGTTCGTACGCGCGGCGAAGGACGCCTGGGCGGAACCCCCGGCGCCGGCGGTGCGGCTGCTGCCGCGCACCCTGCCGGCGGACCGACTGCCGAAGGGCTTCGAGTTCCCCCGGGACGGCATCGCGATCGGCATCGACGAGACCGGTCTCGAGCCTGTGTTCGTCGACTTCGAGAGCGACCCCTTCCTGCTCGTCTTCGGTGAGGGCGAGTCCGGCAAGACGAACCTGCTGCGGCTGATCGCCAAGCAGATCGCCGAGCGCTACTCCCCCGACGAGGCGAGGCTCGTCGTCGGGGACTACCGCCGCACGCTGCTCGGCTCGCTGCCGGAGAGCCATCTGCTGGAGTACGCGCCGATGGCCGACTCGATGCACACCCACATGGAGGCGCTGGCGGGCGTGTTCGAGCGGCGCAGGCCACCGGCGGACGTGACCGCGCACCAGCTGCGCGAGCGCAGCTGGTGGACGGGCCCGCAGGTCTTCGTCGTGGTGGACGACTACGACCTGGTCGCCACCGCCTCGGGCAATCCCCTGGCACCGCTAACGGAGTACCTCCCGTTCGCCCGCGACACGGGGATCCGCTTCGTCATCGCGCGCACCACGGCGGGCGCCTCCCGCGCGATGTACGAGGGGTTCATGCAGCGCGTGAAGGAGCTGGGCGCCCAGGGTGTGGTGCTCTCCGGCGATCCGAACGAGGGCGAACTCGTCGGGAACGTACGGCCGCGGCCGATGCCCGCGGGGCGCGGCTACTTCGTGTCACGTCGACGGGGGGCGGCGATGGTACAGGTGGGCAGGATGCCCGAGCGGTGAATCGGGCCGTTCCGTGCGCGCGGGGGCGGCCGGAGCCGATAATCGATCCGCGACCACGTTCCACGTTCCACGAAGGGGAAGCGCCTGATGGGCACTCAGCAGGAGAAGGACGAGCTGTATGCGCTCGACATCAGCGGGGTGGAGTGGCAGGGCGCCCCGGGCACCAGCCCCGACGAGGAGCGCGTGGAGATCGCATACCTGCCGGGCGGGGCCGTGGCGATGAGGTCCTCCCTCGACCCCCACACCGTGCTGCGCTACACCGAGGCCGAGTGGCGCGCCTTCGTCCTTGGCGCGAAGGACGGCGAGTTCGACCTGCGGTGAGGTGAGCCACCGGCAGTTGGCCACGGCACGGAAGGGGGCCGCTCCCGCGAGGAGCGGCCCCCTTGCGCTGATCGGCCGGTCCGCGTCAGTACGTCTCGGTGAAGAGGCGGGATGCCTTCAGGTCGGTCGAACGGTAGTTGTCCTTGCCCCGCTCGACGAGCCGGGCGACCTGTTCCAGGCGGTTCTTCATGTCCTCCGCCCGCTTCTTGTACTTGCCCTGGAGGGTCACGTACTCCTGGTGCGCCTCACCGTCCCACGTACCGGTGACGACCTTGAGGGCCGTGTCCATCTCTTCCAGGTCCTTGATGATGTTCTGCGAGACGACCCGCAGACGGTTGGCCATCTCCTGGACGCTCTCGTACCGGACCCTGGTGTGCTGGTCGATGCCGGTCATGTTCGTCTCCTCGCGCTCAGATGCCGTTGAGGGCCGATGTGTGGGCGGCCGCGAAGGCGCCGCGCACCTCGTCGTCGTTGGCGTTGCTGAGGTTCTTAGTCTCGCCGACGGCGTGGAGCAGGACGCCCAGCAGCCGGCGGATCGTGTCGTGGTCCTCGTTGAGGGAGGTCTGGGCCCGTTTGAAGCCCTCCGCGCCGCCGCCGGTCCAGCCCGCGCCGACCGTCGCGAGGATGTCGGCCATCTCGCGGGCCTGCCGGGACACCGCCTCGCCGGTTTCCATGATCTTGTTCTTCGCCTTGACCACGGGGTCGTCGGCGAGTCCGAAACCACCTGCCGGGTTCGTCATGTGGAGCTCCTTGTGCGCGGTGCGGGGATGTGGCCCGCGGTGCGGCGGACCACTGGTACCGACACGTCCAACTGCGCAGCCCTGCTGGGGACATGGGCTCAGCGGGCTCTTTTCCGGCGGCTGTCCCTGAGCACGGTCGCGGTGCCGGCGACCACGGCGAGCAGGACGGCGGCGCTCGCGAGCGCGTAGGTCGCGAGCCGTTGGTCGCGCCCCTGGGCGCTCTCCGTCATGGCCAGCGGGGCCGGTTCGGGCGCGGGCGGCGCGGGGGGCGCCGGGTCGGGGGTGGCGGCGTCCGGGGGGCCGGCGTCCCCGTCGAGGGCGCGCAGGGGGTCGACGACGCCCCAGCCGACGTGGTCGTCACGGCCGTTGACCGAGCGCTCGGCGGTCTGCTCGATCTGGGCGACGACCTGATGGGCCTTCCATCGGGGGTACTTGGCGCGCAGGAGCGCGGCGACCCCGGAGACGTACGGGGCGGAGAAGCTGGTGCCGCTGTCGGCGCACTGGCCGTTGCCGGGGACGGTGGAGACGACGTCCACGCCGGGTGCGGCGACACCGACGAACGCACCGGACTGGGAGAACGCGGCGCGTTCGTTGTTGCGGTCGGACGCGGCGACGGCGAGGACGCCGGGGAAGGCGGCGGGGTAGGTGTTCTTGGACCTGCCGTCCATGCCGTCGTTCCCCGCGGAGGCGACGACCACGACGTCGGCGGCGAGTGCGCGCGCGACGGCCCGGCCGAGGTCCGACCGGGCGGTGAGCGCCTGGGTGGTGTCCTGCGAGATGTTGATGACCCGGGCGCCCTTGGCGACGGCGTGGTCGATGGCGAGGGCCATCAGGTCCGAGGTGCCGTTGTTCTTCCCGCCGTTCTGCCGGATCGGGATGATCGTCGCCTCCGGGGCGAGCCCCACGAACCCGGTACCCGCGCGGGGGCGGGCGGCGATGATCCCGGCGACCTTGGTGCCGTGGCCGACCTCGTCGACCGTGCCGGCGGCCCTGCCGCCCCCCGCTCCGGCGGGGTCTCGGCGGCCGGCGGCTCCCGGGTCCCCGCCGGCCGGGACGAAGTCGGCCCCGGCCGTGGCGTCGACGGCGTTCCTCAGCTGCGGATTGGCGGTGTCGACACCGGTGTCGATGACCGCGACCCGCACCCCCTTCCCCCTGGTCTCCTGCCACAGCTCGTCGAGCAGGACGCGCTGGAGCGGCCAGGGGGTGCCCTCCATCTGCTTCCTCATCGGGAAGGCGCACGCACCGCTGCCGTCGGGGCGAGGCCCCTGGGCGTGGGCGGGCGCCGCCGTCGGCCCGAGGAGGGCGGCCGAGGAGACGATCAGAGCCGCGATGCGGTACGGCATGGCACCTTCCCCCTACGAACCCTGCGGCCGGCGCGCGCTGTTGCTGTCGAGCCGTGGCCCCTTGGACAGGAAGTCCGACCAGGCGAGCGGCACCAGGGCGGGGACGACGTTCTCGTACCCCAGACGGATCTGTGCCTGGCTCGGCTCCGGGCGGCCGTCCCGCTGCTCGCCTCCCCGGTCGCCGGTGCCGGTGCCGGTGCGGGCCGTGTCACTGTCGCCGTTCGCCTGAACGGCGTACCGCAGACCCGTGTCCGTCACCAGGAACAGTGAACCGTCGGGGTTCGTCTGCTCGCCCCGGACCTGGGTGTACAGCAGACCGCTGCCCGGCGTGACATAGGTTCCGGTGCCGCCTGCGGTGATGTCCGCCGGGTAGCCGGTGCCCGCCCAGGTGGAGAGGGTGGTCCGGCCCCGCTGGTCGACGCCGCGCAGCACGCTGCACACCGTGTCCCGGGCGCCGGCGCCGCCGGTGGCGTTGACCTGCCCGACCCGCTCGGCGGGCCAGCGGCGGTCGGCGCCGAAGGCCGCGGGGTCCGGGGTGAAGGAGGCCGCGTCGACGGTGGTCGCCCGGCCGTCCATGTCGAGCGTCTCGGTCTGCGGGGAGTTGATGAGCAGCCAGGCGGTGAAGTCGGAGACCGGCCGCACCTTCCCCGGCAGGACGACGTAGTGCTGGGGGCCGGACCCCGTCTGGGCCTTCAGCACCATGCCCACACGGTCCTCGGTGGGGCTGAGACCGCCGCCGGCACCGGCGTCGGCACCGGCCGTGCCGGGGAGTCGGGGGAAGTCGACGGGGCTGCCGGTGTGCAGGGTGTTCAGCCAGTCGTCGGTGACCTGCTGCGGCTCCCGGTCGAGGCCGACCAGCGCGGTGGTGAGGCCCGGCGTGTCCGCCTGCGTGCCGGGCACGGCGTACTTGGTGCCCCCGGCGTCCACGAGGAAGCGGGCGCCGGTCTGCCCCTTCACATAGAGCACCTGGCCTCCGGTCAACCGCTCCCCCTTGCGGTCGGTGCGTGAGGCGTCGCGGTCGGCGAGGACGAAGGTGGCCTTCTGCACGCTGGACCCCCTGCCTCCGCCGGGCTGTTCGCACACCGCCCAGCGCTTGGCCTTCGCGGCGTCGGCGGCGGTGGGCAGCCGGTCGGGGGCGTACGGGATGCCGAGGACCGGTCCACGCGGCGGGCGGCCGGCGTCCAGTACGGAGTCGTCCACCTGGACCACCTCGAACCGCTGGGGGTCGAGCAGCAACCGGGCCGATGCCAGATTGAGCACCGGGTGGAGAAGCGTCCGGCGGTCCTTGCCCTCGCCGGTGGTGAGGACGACATAGCGGGTGGTTGACTGCCTGCCCACCACCACCTTGGTGCCGGGGGTGTCCCAGCCCTTCGGAGCCACCGGCTTGAGCATTCCCCACGCGCCGAACCCGGCCACGAGGACCGCGGCGGCGATCAGCCCGGGGACGACCGCGCGCAGGGGGCGGGGCGCGCCCTCGTCGGTGCCGGAGGGCGAGGGCCGGAGGAAGGCGGCCACCGTGCGTTTCTTCGCAAAGGTGTACGCGTTGAGCTCGTCCCGCCGTGATGCCATGGGTCCCCCGTCTTCCACCGGCACAGCCTCCGCACGAGGGACCGGGGAGCATGGCACCCGGAGCCCGGCTGTCCGACCGGCCCCCTACTATGCCTGCTGTCCGGGGGTGCCCGTTTGGCGGGTAGGGTGATCCAGCTCCCCAACGCCCCGGCCGTCAGGGGCGATCGGGACGAATGGGGGACTCTCCGGATGGCTTCCGCGACGCAGACACGGCCCGCCGCAGCGGCGCCGGGCACGGCGGGGCACCGGCCGCCGTCCGGGCCGAGTGCGGCTCCGCGCGCGCGGAGCCGCCCCGGACACATCGGGCCGTTCCGATTGCAACAACTCGTACTCGTCGAGATCGCCGCGGCGCTGCTTCTCGTCGCCCGGGTGACCGAGCCGCTGCTGCTGGTTCCGGCGGGGCTGGTCGCGGCGCTGCTCGTCCTCCTGGCCGTGGCGCGGCGGCGCGGGCGTTCGCTGCCCGAGTGGCTCGCCACCGCGATCGCCCTGCGCGCACGGACACGCGCCGCCGCCTCGGCGGCCCTCCCTCCGGGTACGGCAGCCGGCCTCGGGCCCCTGCTCGAATGCGATCCGGCGCTGCGCGCCCACGCGTACACCGACGGCGAGCGCCGCCCGGTCGGGATGATCGGGGACGGCACGTTCCTGACCGCCGTACTGCGGATCGAATCGGACGGCACGGCGCTGCGCCCCGACCGGGAGGCGCGGCCCCTGCCCGTCGCTCTCGTCCATGACGCGCTGGAGGTCGACGGCATCCGGCTGGAGTCGGCGCAGATCGTCCAGCACACCCAGCCCGCGCCCGCGCCGGACCTGGCCGCGCAGTCGCTGATCGCGCGGAACTACCTGCCGTTGCCCGCGGGGACCGGCGCGCCGGCCGTGCGCGTCACCTGGGTCGCGCTGAAGCTCGATCCGGAGCTGTGCCCGGAGGCGGTGGCGGCGCGCGGTGGTGGTACGCGGGGCGCGCGGAAGTGTCTCGTGCGCGCGGCCGACCAGTTGGCGAGCCGGCTCGCCGGCGCCGGTTTCGGCGCGACGGTGCTGACCGAGCAGGAGCTGACCGCGGCGATCACCACGTCCCTGTGCGCCGATCCGCTCGCTGTCGTACGGGCGGGGCGGGAGGGGCCCGCCGGGCGGCGCACCGAGGAGACCGCGCGCACCTGGCGCTGCGACGGCCGGCCGCACACCACGTACTGGATCGGGCGCTGGCCCCGGCTGGGCGCCGGGGGTGTCTCGTTGCCGCAGCTCGTGGCGCGGCTGACCGCGGCTCCCGCACTGGCCACGACCTTCAGCCTGACCCTGGGCGGCGGTGACCGGCGGGAGGCGTCCGTGACCGGTTACGTACGGGTCGCCGCGCGCGGCGGCGAGGAGTTGGTCGCCGCGCGCCATGAACTGGAGCGGATCGCGCGGGAGGCGGGGGCGGGGCTGGTGCGGCTCGACCGCGAGCAACTGCCCGCCCTGCTCGCGACGCTCCCGCTCGGGGGTGCCCGCTGATGCCCCTCCTCCCGGTGCGTACCCGCGCGCTGTCGGCGGGCGGTCGCGGCCTGATCGGACCGCGGCGTGAGCCCCACACGCTTCCCGTGCAGGACCTGGACGCGCTGGCGTTGCCGGTCGGCGACGACGGTGTGGTGATCGGCGTCGACGCGGCGGGGCAGCCCGCCGTCCTCGGCGTCAACCGTCCCACTCCGTACGAGATCACGCTGATCGGCGGCGTGTGGACCGCGCAGGTGCTGGCGCTGAGGGCCGCCGCCACGGGCGCCCGGATCGCCGTGGAGACCGGCCGCGCGCAGGCGTGGACGGCGCTCGCCCGGGCGGTGGGCGCCGATCGGCCGTGCGTCACGCTGCACGACGTCGGTCGCGTGCCGCCGCAGGGCGCCTCGGTCGGGAGTCCGGCGCTCGTGGTCCGGGACTGCGGGATGCGGCCGCCGCGCGGGCGTGTGGTGTCCGCCCCCTGGCAGTCGGTGGTCACGCTGCTCCCCTACCTGAGCCCGGTGGCGCCGCGGCTGATGCGGAAGTCGGGCCTGGTCGGCGTGCAGCGGGTGTCTCCGGACGAGGCCGCGCGGATCGGCCGCATCATGAATCTGCCGCGCGGCGAGACCGAAGCCCTGTCCACGCTCGCCGACGGCGTGACGCTCTGGTGCACTCCGGGCGACCGCCGGTTCGTGATGACCCGGCCGACGGACGCCGAGACCGGATTGTTGGGCAGCGCGCGCCGGATGGACTGAGCGGCCCTCCCGGGAGGAACGCCTCCGACGGACGGACCGATTCCGAACGAGATAGCCCTATTTGACCGTGCGTCTCTGTCATGTTTCCGCACAGAGGCTTCACTTGTCAGTCCCATGCGGAGGGACACGTGACGAACGGGACAGGCGAGGGGACCGGCCGCCCTGACGTACGGCCGCCGTTGACGATTAGGGTGGGAAGAGCGCGGCGAGAACCTGTGAGCAGGATCGCGGCGTCACAAGGGGAGAGCCGGGCGGCTCGGACGACGGAACGGTCGCCCCGCCCACGACGGCACAAGGGTGCTCGACCACACCAGGAGGCAAAGTGAACGGCGATCGGGACGAGATCCGCGAGGGCTGGAACACGCCCGTCGATGATCAGTCCGACGCGGATCCCGCCGAGATGACGGGTGAGTTCACCATCGACTACACCCCGCCGGCCTGGTACACGCAGAACGCGTCGGGGGACGCCGCGGGGGCTGCGTCGCATGGTGCGGTGCCGCATGGCACGGGACCGAACGGCGCGGTACCGAACAGCGCGGTCCCGAACGGCACTGCGCCGGGGGCCGGTGGCGTGAATCCGCCGCCGCCGTCCGGGGCGCCCGTGGCTCTGCCGGGGCTTCCCGCGGGCAGCGGCTTCGAGCCCAACTGGACGCCGGGCGCGCAGGTGCCGCCGGCTCCTCCGGCGCCGGTGTCCCTGCCGGCGACCGTGCCCCCGCCCGCGCCCGCGCCGGACGCCGGGGTTTCGGCTCCGCCGCCGGCCGCCACGCAGTCGGCGGAGCCGTTCGGGGCCGGTGACGTGGAGAGCGGCGCGACCATGCGCTTCTCCCCCGCCGCCCTGAAGCGCGAAATGGCGGAGATCGCCGAGCGCGAGGCCGCCGAGGCCAAGGCTTCGGAGGCCGCCGAGGCCGCCCAGCAGCCGGAGACGGACGCGCCGGCGGCCGGTCCGGTGGGCGGCGCCGCCGAGGGTCCCGCCAAGGACGACGAGCCGGGTGAGGACTCCCCGGCCCCGTCCGACGAGGCCGCGGAGCCGGTCGACAGCACGCCGGAAATCCCCGTGGCCGGGGCTCCGGCGGCGACTGACGGCGAGTCCGACTCCGACTCCGACTCCGAGACCACGGACGGCGGTGCCGCCGAGGAGCCGGCCGACGCGCCGGAGGTGCCCGCGCACGACGCGCCCGAGGACGCCGTCGTGGACGTCCAGGACGCCGTACATGTCGCGGACGGCACGGACGAGGCCGATACGGATCCGAGTGACGCCGTGCCCACGGACGCTCCGACGGCCGAGGCGCCCCAGGACGCCCCTCCGGTCGCCGCCCTGCCGTGGTCTCCCCCGCCGGTACCGCAGGGCGGCGGTCTGCCGCCGCTGCCCCCCGCCTTCCAGCCGGCCGCGCCCACCAGCACGCCGCAGTGGCCCGCGCCCGCGCCCACGGCGGACCAGTCCGCCCCGCCGCCGGCCACCGCGCCCGCCCAGCAGGGTGGGTACGGCTTCCCGCAGCCGGCTCAGCCCCAGCAGCAGCCTGCGCCCCAGGGCAGCTACGGCTACCCGAACCCGGGACAGCCGGGACCGGCCCCGACGCCCGGCCTCCCCGCCACCGCCACGGGCAGTGACGGCCCGCAGGGGTACGGCTACCCGGGTCAGCCGCAGTCGGGGCCGGCCCCGACGCCGAACCTGCCCGCGCCGACCGCGAGCCCCGACGCCTCCCAGGGCTACGGCTATCCCAACCCGGGACAGCCGGGACCGGCTCCGACGCCGAACCTCCCCGCCCCCGTGCAGCAGGCCGCCCCGATGCCGCCGCAGGCAGCCGCGCCCCAGGCCGGTTACGGCTACCCGAACCCCGGTCAGCCGCAGCCCGGTCAGGGCGCGCCGGGTGTCCCGCCGCAGGCCGTCCCGACGCCGAACCTCCCCGCGCCGACCGCGAGCCCCGACGCCCCCCAGGGCTACGGCTACCCCAACCCCGGCCAGCCGGGACCGGCCCCGACGCCCAACCTCCCCGCCCCCACCACCGGCACGGACGCCCCGCAGGGCTACGGCTACCCCAACCCGGGCCGGCCCCAGCCGGGCCCCGCGCCCACGCCCAACCTCCCCGCGCCCGTGCAGCAGGCCGCCCCGATGCCGCCGCAGGCAGCGGCGCCGGACGCCGGTGCCCCGCAGGGCGGGTACGGGTTCCCGCAGGGCGGGCAGCCGCCGGCGAACGCGCACCCCGACCAGCCGCAGGCCTATCCGCCCGCGCCCGTCGACCCGCGCGCCGGGGCCGCCTGGCCCACTCCGGTCACGCACGACCAACGGGAGCGTTCCGTCCCGGGAGCGCCGCTCGGGTACACCGCCGCCGTGGAGCTGTCCTCGGACCGGCTGCTGCGCAACAACAAGCAGAAGCCCAAGTCCAGCCGGAACCCCGGCGCAGGCGCCCGCTTCAAGCTCGGCGGCAAGAAGGAGGAGGCCGAGCGGCAGCGCAAGCTCGACCTGATCCGGACGCCGGTGCTGTCCTGCTACCGGATAGCGGTCATCAGCCTCAAGGGCGGTGTCGGCAAGACCACGACGACCACCGCGCTCGGCGCGACCCTGGCCACCGAGCGGCAGGACAAGATCCTGGCGATCGATGCCAACCCGGACGCCGGTACGCTCGGCCGCCGGGTGCGCCGTGAGACCGGGGCCACGATCCGCGACCTGGTCCAGGCGATCCCGTACCTCAACTCGTACATGGACATCCGCCGCTTCACCTCGCAGGCGCCCTCCGGTCTGGAGATCATCGCCAACGACGTGGACCCGGCCGTCTCGACGACGTTCAACGACGAGGACTACCGACGCGCGATCGACGTGCTCGGCAAGCAGTACCCGATCATCCTGACCGACTCCGGCACGGGTCTGCTGTACAGCGCGATGCGCGGGGTGCTGGACCTCGCCGACCAGCTGATCATCATCTCGACGCCGTCGGTCGACGGCGCCTCCAGCGCCTCGACGACGCTGGACTGGCTGTCGGCGCACGGATACGCCGAGCTCGTACAGCGTTCGATCACCGTCATCTCGGGGGTCCGGGAGACCGGAAAGATGATCAAGGTCGACGACATCGTGCAGCACTTCCAGACCCGCTGCCGCGGTGTGGTCGTGGTGCCCTTCGACGAGCACCTCTCGGCCGGCGCCGAGGTGGACCTCGACATGATGCGGCCCAAGACCCGCGAGGCGTACTTCAACCTCTCGGCGATGGTGGCCGAGGACTTCTCGCGGGCGCAGCAGGCCCAGGGGCTGTGGACGGGTGACGGCCAGGGCGGTCTGCCCCCGCACATGGCGCCCCCGATGCCCGGCGGTGCCCAGCATGCCCCGGGCGGTCAGCAGGCGCCGGGCGGCGGTCCGGTCCCCGGGCAGCAGCCGTACCCGCCGCAGCAGCCCGGGCAGCAGCCGTACGCCCCGCAGCAGCCCGGACAGCCCGGTCAGCCGTACCCGCCGCAGCAGCCGTACGGAGCCCAGCCGGGACAGCCCGGACAGCCCGGCGGCCACCCCGGACAGCCTCCGCAGCAGCCGTACGCGCCCCAGCAGCCCGGTATGCCCCCGCAGGGCTGGCAGCAGCCTCCCGCACAGCCCGGCGCCCCGGGAGCACCCGCTCCGCAGCCCAGCCCGGCGGAGTTGCAGGGTCCGGTTCCTCCGGCCGGTTGGCCCCAGCAGCAGCCGCCCCAGGCCCCGCCGCAGGCGCCGCCAGCCCCTCAGCAGTAAGGCGTCAGAGGACTGGACCAATGAGGGCCCGCACCGTCACCACGGTGCGGGCCCTCCTTGTATTCCCGCAGCCCACAAGGGGTTTGAGGGGTCGTTGACTCCACTCGTCCAGCGCTGATAGACCTTCGCTTCACCAGTTGGCGCCCCAAGATCCATGACGCGAGGTCCGTCCTATGGTCACAAAGGTTCCGCCCCGCACCGTCCGGCAACGCCCCCTGATCCGACTGCTCCTCGCCGCCGGCGTCACCGCCTCCGCCGTGGTGGCCGTCCCCGCGCAGGCAGAGGCCCGGCCCGCCGCCGACGGGGACAAGGGCGGGAACAACGTCCTCACCGTCGCCATCGCGCAGAGCATCGACTCGCTCAGCCCCTTCCTGGCACAGCGGCTGACCTCCACCACCGTCCACCGGCTGGCCTACGAGTACCTGACGAACTACGACGTCAAGGACGGGCACACGATCCCCGGTCTGGCCACCGCGTGGAAGTCGTCGCCGGACAAGCTGACCTGGACGTACACGATCCGCGACAACTCGAAGTGGTCCGACGGCAGGCAGGCCACGGCCGAGGACGCGGCGTGGACCTTCACCAAGATGATGACGGACCCGAACGCGGCCACCGCGAACGGCAGCTTCACGGCGAACTTCAAGAAGGTCACCGCGCCCGACCCCCGCACCCTGGTCATCGAGCTGAAGAAGCCTCAGGCCACCATGACGGCACTCGACGTGCCGATCGTGCCCAAGCACGTCTGGGAGAAGGTCGGCGACTTCTCGAAGTTCAACAACGACCAGCAGTTCCCGATCGTCGGCAACGGGCCCTTCGTCATCACCGACTACAAGGTCGACCAGTACCTCAAGCTCAAGCCCAACAAGGGCTTCTGGCGCGGCGCGCCGAAGTTCGACGAGCTGGTGCTCAAGTACTACAAGGACAACGACGCAGCCGTCGCCGCCCTGCAGAAGGGTGAGGTGTCGTTCGTGCCGAATTTGACGCCCGCCCAGGCCGCGGCACTGAAGTCGCAGAAGAACATCAAGGTCAACGACGCGCCCGGCCGGCGTTTCTTCGCGCTCGCCACCAACCCCGGCGCCCGCGCGAAGGACGGCAAGACCTTCGGCAGCGGCCATCCGGCCCTGCTCGACCCGGCCGTCCGCAAGGCGCTCTTCCTCGCGGTCGACCGCAGGACGGTCGTCGACAAGGTGTTCCAGGGCCACGCCGTGGAGGGCGAGGGCTACATCCCGCCGCGCTTCGGCTCGTACTTCTGGAAGCCGCAGTCCACGCAGCGGCTGAGCTACGACCCGGCCAAGGCGGAGCAGATCCTCGACCAGGCCGGATACCGGAAGAACAGCGCCGGAAAGCGGGCCGGCAAGGACGGCAAGCCGTTGGACTTCCGGATCCTGTGCCACGCCACCGACCCGAACGACAAGGCCGTCGGCAAGTACCTCCAGGAGTGGTGGGGCAAGCTCGGTGTCGGGCTGAAGGTCGACTGTCTCGACAACGTCTCCGACCCGTGGGCCAAGGGTGACTACGATCTGGCGTTCGACGGCTGGTCGGTCAACCCGGACCCGGACTACGTCCTGTCCATCCACACCTGCGGCGCGCTCCCGGCCACGCCGAAGGACACCGGCGCCACGGACAACTTCATCTGCGACAAGCAGTTCGACGGGCTGTACGCGCAGCAGGCGGTGGAGTACGACGCCGCCAAGCGGGCGGACCTGGTCAAGCGGATGCAGTCCCGGCTGTACGACACGGGGTACATGAATGTCATGGTGTACCCGAACGCGGTCGAGGCGTACCGCACCGACCACATCAGGTCGATCACGACCATGCCCGAGGCCGCCGGCAATCTGTGGGGCCAGGACGGCTACTGGAGCTGGTGGTCCGCCGTACCGGCCGGGAGCGGCGGCGACGACACGGACAGCGGTTCCTCGGCCGGAGCGGTCGTCGGGATCGGCGCGGCCGTGCTGGCCGTCGTCGGGATCGGGCTCTTCCTCGTGATGCGCCGGCGTTCCACCGCCGACGACCGCGAGTAGTACATGACCACCGCGAGCACTTCCGCCGACGTGGCGCGGGCCCCCGGGGTCCGCGCCCCGGAGGGCGGCACCACCGGCAAGCGCACCCGCGATACCACCGCGTACCTCCGCCATGCGGCGGGCAAACTGGGCGGCGCGGCGGTCTCGCTGCTCGCCGTGCTCGTCACCAGCTTCTTCCTCTTCCGGATCATCCCCGGCGACCCGGTGAAGGCCATGACCCATGGCGTCCCGACGTCGGCCGAGCAACTGGCCACGCTGCGCAAGCAGTTCGGCCTCGACCTGCCGATGTGGCAGCAGTTCACGGACTACTGCGCCAAGGCGCTCACCGGCGATCTGGGCATGTCGTACCAGTTCCGCGCGCCGGTGGGCGAGCTGATCGTCCAGAAGCTCCCGGCGACGCTGCTGCTGACCGGGGTCGCCGTGGTGATCTACTCGGCGCTCGGACTGTGGCTCGGCACCCGCTCCGCCTGGCGCCACGGCAGTCCCGGCGACCGGCTCAACACGGGTGTCGCGCTCACCCTGTGGTCCGTGCCGTCGTTCTGGCTCGGCCTGCTGCTGATCATCGTCTTCTCGGTGGGCATGGGTCCCGTGCCCGGTCTCTTCCCCACCGGTGGCATGGAGTCCGGCGACACGGCCGGTTTCGCGTACGTCCTCGATGTGGCCCATCACATGGTGCTACCGGTGATCACCCTGGTCGCCGTCGGCTACGCCCAGACCCTGCTCGTCATGCGTTCCTCGCTGCTGGACGAGATGGGTGGCGACTATCTGACGACGGCCCGTGCCAAAGGGCTCAGGGACGACGCCGTGCGCCGCAGGCACGCCGTGCCCAACGCGCTGCTGCCGACCGTCACCATGGTCTTCATCAATCTGGGCCATGTGGCGGCCGGATCCATCCTCGTCGAGACGGTCTTCTCCTGGCCCGGCCTCGGCGGGCTCTTCTACCAGGCGCTGAGCGTGCCCGACCTGCCCCTGGTGCAAGGGCTCTTCGTGGTCTTCGCCGGCGCGATGATCCTGATGAACCTCCTCGCCGACCTGCTCTATCCGCTGCTCGACCCCCGGGTGGGCCGATGACGACCTCGCTGACCTGGGTACGCCGGAAGAACGCGACGGCCCGCTTCTGGCACCAGTACCGCACCCACCGCGCCGGGCTCTACGGCCTGGCCGGGCTCTGCCTCATCGCCCTGCTCGCGCTCGCCGCGCCGCTCGTCGTCGGCGCCGACGTCCAGAGCGTCACCGGCGCGCCCGGCACCGCGCTGGAACCGCCCAGCGGACGGTTCCCGCTCGGCACGGACCAGTTCGGCCGGTCCCTGCTCGGGCTGCTGATCTGGGGCGCCCGGATCTCGCTCGCCGTCGGGCTGCTCGCGGCCTCGCTCTCCGTCGCGATCGGCACCCTGGTCGGGATCATCGCCGGGCACTACGGCGGCTGGTTCTCGACCGTCCTCATGCGGATCACCGACTGGTTCCTGGTGATGCCCGCCCTGGTCCTGGCGATCGTGCTGGCGACCGTCATGTCCCGGTCGATGTGGACGGTGATCCTGGCGATCGGCATCACCAGCTGGCCCACCACCGCCCGGCTCGTACGCGCTCAGACGATCGCGGTCGAGTCCCGGCCGTACATCGAGCGCGCCCGGGCCCTCGGCGGCGGGCACGGCCACATCATGAGCCGCCATGTGCTGCCCAATGTGATGCCGCTGGTACTGGCGCAGACCACGCTGGGCATCTCCACCGCCATCCTCACCGAGGCGACCCTCGCCTTCCTCGGGCTCGGCGACCCGACCGTGGTCTCCTGGGGCGGCATGCTCCAGGACGCCAGGGAGGCGGGCGCGGTCTCCGCGGGCCACTGGTGGTACCTGGCCCCGCCCGGCATCGCCATCGCGCTGGTCGCTCTCGCGTTCACGCTGTGCGGCCGGGCCGTCGAGTCCGTGCTCAATCCGAAGCTGGGGGCCGGCCGGTGAACCTTCTGGAGATCCAGGACCTCCATGTCACCTACGGGGCCGGGGAGTCCGCCGTCCCGGCCGTGCGCGGGGTCGACCTGACCCTGGAGGCCGGCCGGAAACTGGGGGTCGCGGGCGAGTCCGGGTGCGGGAAGTCCACGCTAGCGCTCGCGCTGCTGCGGCTGCTGCCCACCTCGGCCCGGATCGGCGGCCGGATCCTGCTCGACGGCGAGGACGTCCTCACCATGAAGTGGGGCAGACTGCGGGCCGTCCGCTGGGCCGGCGCGTCGATCGTCTTCCAGGGCGCGATGCACTCGCTCAACCCGGTGCACCGGATCGGCGACCAGATCGCCGAGCCCGTCCTCGTCCACGGGCAGGCCACACCGGGCGCGGCACGCAAGCGGGTCGGCGCCCTCCTCGAACAGGTGGGGCTTCCCGCCGCCCGCGCGGAGGCCTATCCGCACGAGCTGTCCGGCGGGCAGCGCCAGCGGGTGATGATCGCGATGGCGCTCGCCTGCGATCCGCGGCTGATCGTCGCGGACGAACCGACCACCGCGCTCGATGTCATGATCCAGGCGCAGATCCTGCGGCTCATCGAGCAGCTCGTCGCCGACCAGTCCATCTCGCTGCTGATGATCAGCCATGACCTGGCGGTGCTCGCCGAGACCTGCGACCGGCTGGCGGTGATGTACGCGGGCCGGGTCGTCGAGGAGGGCCCGGCACGTGCGGTGTACGACGCGGCGGAGCATCCGTACGGGCGCGCCCTGTCCGCCGCCTTCCCCCGGATCGGGGACCCGCTGTCCCGCCGCGCCCCGCGCGGTCTGCCGGGCGATCCACCGGATCCGTCCGCCCTGCCGTCGGGCTGTACGTTCCACCCGCGCTGCGCGGTCGCGCTGGAGGGGTGCGGGGAGACGGACCAGGTGCTCCGGGAGGCGGGGGCCGGACACCGGGCGGCCTGTGTCCATGTCGGCACGGCCCTCTCGAGGACCCTGCCGGCCGAGCGGCTCCCGAGGGCCGCGCGGGCTTCGACGGGTCCGGCCGACCCGAGCGGGCCGGCACGTTCGGATGATCCGGCCGGCCCGGGCGATCCGGCACGTGCGGATGATCCGGCCGGCCCGGGCGATCCGGCACGTGCGGGTGATCCGGCCGGCCCGGCCGGCACGACGGTGAGGAACGACGTATGACGAGCACTCCGCTGCTGTCCGCCGCCGGACTGCGCGTGGCCTTCCCCGGCCGGCGCGGCGCGGCGACCGCCCGCGCGGTGGACGGTGTCGACCTCGACATCGGCGCCGGGGAGATCGTCGCCCTCGTCGGTGAGTCCGGCTGCGGCAAGACGACACTGGCCCGGACGCTGCTGGGCCTGGTGCGGCCGACGGCGGGCCGGGTCACGTTCGGCGGGACACCGCTCTCGTACACCTCACGGTCCCTCAAGGCGTACCGCAGGAGAGTGCAGCTGGTGCTGCAGGACCCGAGCGGTTCCCTCAACCCGCGCCACACCGTGTACGACGCGGTGGCGGAGGGGTTGAGGATCCACGGGTACGACGGCGACGAACGGGAGGCCGTCGCCGGAGCACTCTCCAGGGCCGGGCTGCGGCCCCCCGAGCGGTTCTTCCTGCGTTATCCGCACGAGCTGTCGGGCGGCCAGCGCCAGCGCGCCGTCATCGCCGGCGCGCTGGTCCTGAACCCCGAGTTGATCGTCGCCGATGAACCGGTGGCATCGCTGGACGCGTCCGTACGGGGCGAGATCCTGGCCCTCCTGCTGCGGCTGCGCGACGAACTGGGCCTGTCCGCGCTGGTGGTGACTCACGACCTGGGGCTCGCGTGGAACATCGCGGACCGGGTCGCGGTGATGTACCTGGGACGGATCGTGGAGACGGGCCCCGTGGAGTCGGTGCTCACCTCACCTCGGCACCCCTACACGCGGGCGCTGCTGTCGGTGCTTCCGGAGTCGTCGGAGCCGCCGGTGGTCCTGACGGGCGAACCGCCGGACCCCTCCCGCATCCCGGGCGGCTGCCGCTTCCACGTGCGGTGCCAGGTGCTGGCCTCCGGCCGGGCGACGGACGTGGCCGACCTGTGCCGCGGCGAGGAGCTGCCGGTGCTGTCGGGCGGGGCCGTGGGGCAGGTCGCCTGCCACTGGGCCGCGGCCCAGCAGGGGGTGAAGGGGCTCTCGGGATGACCCGGCACCGCTCCGGTGCCGGGTTCCGTGGAGGCGCGCCGCCGTCTCAGGCCCTCGGCAGCAGTTGGGGATCGCGCTCGGCGTAGCCGACCACCCGGCGCAGTTTCAGACCGGGCTCATGGGGCGCGGCGGCGGTGACCCACGAGCCCAGGCCCATCTCGGCGGTGATGCCGGGGCCGAAACCGGCGATGATGCCGCGCGCGCCGTCGGCGGTCTTCCCCTCGTCGAAGAGTCTTCGTACGGCGTCCAGCACCACGGCGCTGGCGATGTTGCCGTACTCCGTGAGCGTGGCCCGGCTGAACCGGAAGGCCTCGGGCGGGACTTCGAGGAAGTAGCTGAGGTCGTCCAGGATGCGCGGCCCGCCGGCGTGGATGATGTAGAAGTCGAGCCCGGCCGCGTCCCAGCCGTGCTCCCCGGCGATTTCCTTGAGGGCCGGGGCCAGCGGTTCCATCGTCTTCGGGACGCGCTTGTCGAGCAGGAAGTGGAAGCCGGTGGCGCGGACGCTGTAGGCGATCCAGTCCTCGGTGTCGGGGACGAGGTAGGAGTTGTTCCGCTCCAGGGAGATGCCGGTGCCGCCGTGGCCGCGGACGACAGCCGCGGCCACGGCGTCGCCGAAGAGGCCGTTGGACAGCAGCGAGCCGACTCCCAGATCGGTGGGCTGATAGCAGAGCGAGCAGAACTCGCACGCCACGATCAGTACGTTGGCGTCCGGGTAGGCCGTGCAGAAGTCGTGGGCACGGTTGATCGCGGCCCCTCCCGCGGCGCAGCCGAGCTGCGCGATGGGGAGCTGCCGGGTGTGGCTGGGGAAGCCCATCGTGTTGATCAGCCAGGCCGTCAGCGAGGGCATCATGAACCCGGTGCACGACACATAGACGATCATGTCGATGTCGGCGGGGCGCAGCTCGGCGTGGTGCAGGGCCTGCTTTACCACGTCGGGTACACGAGCCTTCGCCTCGGTCTCGTACAAGGCGTTCCGCTCCTGGAAGCCGGGGTGGAGCAAGGTCTCCTCGATAGGCTGAACAATGTGACGCTGAGTCACACCCGTGTTCTCGATGAGCCTGAGCGCCAGCGGGAGCTGAGGGTGATCGGCATGGAGCGACCGAGCGAGAGCGAGCGTCTCCTCCATCGTGATCACGTGCTCGGGAACCGACACGGCTGGCTTGCACAGAGTCGCCACGACGCTCTCTCCTTCGTTCGCGTTCGCTGTCAACTCCGGCCACCGTCATCCGCGCTGACGCACCCCGCAACCGGGAAGCGCCCCGTGGAACCGGGCGCCGGGTACGCCCGGCGGGCACCGGAAGTGCCGCTGGGCCGTGCGTTCACGCCTCGAGGACCGGCGCCACGGACCCGGCGGCGACCCCGGTGCGCGATCGGCCGTTCGGGGGCTGTGGCGCGTCGGCGCGTCAGGGTGACGGCGGATCGGGCAGGGATAGGGCGCGGACAGTCCGCACGGGGCGGCTCGGACACGGAGAGCGACCGCCGGGGCGCCATGACCCGACCACCGAGAGGTGAATCCATGACGTCCGAACCGACGACGGCGCAACGGCCCGTACACACCTGGACCGTCGAGGACCTGCCGGCCCTGGACTTCGATCCCCTCCTCACCGAGCTGTTGGCCGAGGAGCCGATCGCGCGGATCCGGCTGCCGTTCGGAGCCCAGCACGACGCGTGGCTGGTGACCCGCTACGAGGACGTGCGCGCGGTCACGTCGGACCCCCGGTTCAGCCGTACGGCGCTGCTGGAGAAGACGGTCACCGGTATGACGGGCCACATGGTCGCCTCCAAGGCGGCCCTGAACTACGCCGACCCGCCGTACCACACGCAGTTGCGCAAGGCGGTGACCAAGGCGTTCACCGGGCAGAACGCCAAGCGGCTGCGGCCGCTCGCGCAGCGGAAGACGGACGAACTGCTGGACGCGATGGAGCGGCAGGGCCGGCCGGCCGACCTCATGCGGCATCTGCACGGACCGCTGCCCCTGTCCGTGGTCTGCGACCTTCTCGGGATCCCCGAGGAGGACCGCGCCGAGCTGGCCTCCTGGCCCGACTTCATCCTGTCCTCGGGCCCGGGCCCGGAGAGCAGCAGGGCGGCGAAGGAGCAGATCCACACCTACATCTCGGCGCTGCTCGACAAGCGTCTGCGCGAGCCGCAGGACGACCTCGGCGGGGTGCTCGCCGAGTCGATGCGGGAGGAGCGGATCTCCATCGACGAGGCCGTCTCCCTCGCCATGGCGATCCTGATCAGCGGCGCGCACGCGGTCCGCAACAACAGCGCCAACATGGTCTACCTGCTGCTCACCCGGCCGGAGCTGATGCACCGGCTGCGCACCGAGCCGGAGGTGCTGCCGCAGGCGGTGGACGAGATGCTGCGGTACATCCCGCACCGCAACGGCGTCGGGCTGCCGCGCATCGCGACGGAGGACGTCGAGATCGGCGGGGTGGTGATCCGGGCGGGCGAGGCGGTGTACGCGTCGTACCTCGCGGCCAACCGTGACCCGGAGATGTTCGACGACCCGCACACCCTCGACATCGACCGGGCCGGGGTGGCCCATCTGGCCTTCGGGCACGGGCCGCATCACTGCATGGGCGCGATGCTCACCCGGATGGAGTCCGAGGTGATGCTCTCCACCCTGCTGCGCCGGTTCCCCGACCTGCGGCTCGCGGGGCCGGCCGAGGAGACGGTCTTTCAGTCGAAGGGGCTCATCCGGGGACCGAAGGAGCTGTTTGTCACCTGGTAGCCCCGGGCCGGTCATGAGCCGGGGCCGCGCCCGTCCTCACCCACCCGGCCCGGCCCTTCGTGGCGAGCCGCGCGGGGGGGGCGCCCGTCTTCACCCGGTGCGGCCCGTCCTGCCTGAGCCGCACGGGCCGAGCCCGTCGTCACCCGGTGAGCCCTTTACGGCGTCCCAACCGGGCGGGGCCGGGTCGGTCCGGCCCCGCCCGGCTCAGGCCAGGTCGTACGCCTCGGTCAGCTCGCGCGAGCGCTTCACGTCCGCCGCGATCGCCTCGAGCAGGGCCTCGATCGAGTCGAACTTCTCCTGGCCGCGTACGTACGCCAGGAAGTCCACGGCCACGTGCATCCCGTACAGGTCGAGGCCCACGCGGTCGATGGCGTAGGCCTCGACCGTCCGCTCCTTGCCGTCGAACTGCGGGTTGGTGCCCACGGAGATCGCGGCGGGCATCCGCTCGCCGTCGGCCGTCAGCCATCCCGCGTACACGCCGTCCGCCGGGATCGCGGTGTGCGGCAGCGTCTCGACGTTGGCGGTCGGATAGCCGAGCTCGCGGCCTCGCTGGGCGCCGCGGACGACCACGCCCTCGACGCGGTGCGGGCGGCCGAGGATCTCGGCCGCGCCCTGGACGTCGCCCTCGGCGACGAGCCGGCGGGTGAGGGTGGAGGAGAACGGCTCGCCGCCGCCCGCCTCGCCGCTCACCGAGAGGTCGATGACCTCGACCTCGTAGTCGTAGGTGGAGCCGAGCTCCGAGAGGAAGGCGACATCGCCGGCGGCGCGGTGGCCGAAGCGGAAGTTCGGGCCCTCGATGACCGCGCGGGCGTGCAGCTTGTCGACGAGGACCTTCACGATGAAGTCGGCCGGCGACAGTTGCGAGAACTCGGCGGTGAACGGCAGCACCAGCACCGCGTCGACCCCGAGGCCGGCCATCAGCTCCGCGCGGCGGTGGTGCGGAGCGAGCAGCGGGGGGTGGCTGCCGGGGCGGACGACCTCACTGGGGTGGGGGTCGAAGGTGACGACCACCGAGGGCACGCCGAGCTCGCGGGCCCGCTCCACGGTCCGCCCGATGATCAACTGGTGTCCGCGGTGCACACCGTCGTAGGAGCCGATGGTGACGACGCTGCGCCCCCAGTCCTGGGGGATGTCCTCCAAGCCACGCCAGCGCTGCACTGTGACCGCTCCTCGCCCGAACCTGTGTACGTCATTGCCGGTTACGCAGGTCTAAGACTGCCATGCCCGAGGCTCTCGGTACGCATCGGCATGGGACTGCCGAGCGTCATGACGGTCCGACGGGTGCTCGGACCGACGACCGTGGCCCAGTCCTGCTCTCGCGCGGCCAGCCATCCGGCGACGAGGGAGGCGAATCCGGGCACCTCGCGGGCGAGTTCCACCAGGCGCCGGTCGAAGCGGGTCGCGCCCTCCGGGGTGCGGACGAAGAGCAGACCGGTGCGGTGGACGAGTTCACGGGTCCGGGCCTCCGGACGCAGTGCGCAGCCGAGGGCGGCGGCCCGCAGCAGCGCGTCGAGGACGGCCGGATCGCGGGGCCCGCACGGCTCGGGCCGCGCGTGCTGCTCGTACTCGAGGAGTACGTCGAGGAGCTCGGCCCGCAGGGCCCTCGAGGCGCCGGAGCCGGGCGCGGCGAGGACGGGGGCCAGCGCGCGGCGGACCCGCGGGGGCTGGTCCCGCAGCAGCCCGGTGACCAGGGGGAAGAGGATCGCCCGGGCGGCGGGGCCGTGTTCCAGGCGCTGGTCGACGAAGGCGGCGGCGTGCGCGGCCCCCTCGGGGTGCCGGTCGACGTACTCGCGGACGAGGACGGCCGCGCGGCGGGCGAGCGCGGGGGTGGTGAGGGCGGCGAGCGCGTTCAGCACCTCTCCGGCGTCGTCGCCCGGCACCCGCAGCCGGGCCTGGAAGGCGGCGAACACGGGCTCGGGGTGGGTGGCGAGCGCGGCGGCGAGCGCCCGGACGGGCAGCCGGGGCTCCCCCACGCGGAAGGCGGCGAGGGCCCGGGGAAGGTACCGCGGGCGCATCCGCGGGTCGCGGATCAGCAGGCCGAGGGCGGGTCCGTGCAGGGCGAGGTCCCCCGGGCGGGCGAGAAGGGCCAGGGCGGCGTAGCGGAGCAGGTCGCGGTCGGCGTCGGTGGTGGCGTGCGGGGCGACGAGCGTGCCGTACGCGGCGGCGGCGACGCGGCGCTCGGGGCGGCCGTCGTCGTGCGCCCAGCGGTCCACCGCCCGGCAGAGCGCGGAGGGCTCGTCCTCGGCGAGCGCGGTGAGCAGTTCGTCGGCGCGCGGGTGGGCGGTGGCGACGAGCGCCTCGCAGAGATCGTCGACGGCGAGGTCCCGCCGGGCGTACAGCAGCGCCTGCGCGGCCGCCGCGACGGTCGCGTCCGGTGTGGCCGGCAGCGGGGTGTCGTCCCCGAACCACCGGCACAGCAGCGGCTGTACGCCCCTGGGCTCGGCGGCGAGCCGCTCGGCGACGGTGTCGAGGTATCGGGGGCCGCCCCGCCTCCCGGGCGGTCCGTCGGCGGTGACCAGCCGCCGCAGCAGATCGAGCCGGTCGTCCTCCCCGACCCGCACCCGCTCCCAGAACCAGGGCCCGAACTCCCCGAACCCCCCGTCCTCCACCCGCCGCTGCCCGACCCGGTCGGCGAGCCCCCGCAACACCCCGATCACCACCCGCCCGTCGGGCAGCGCGAGCAGCACGTCCCGCAACAGCCGCGCCGCCCACCAGACGGCGTCCTCGACACGGCAGCGGGGGTCCCAGGGGTCGGTGCAGCCGGGAGCCGGCGTTGTGGGGGCCGCTGCGGGGGCCAGGGCCGGGTCCTCGCCCCGGGCGCGCGGAGCCGCGCCCGGGCCCACGCCGCCCGGAGCGGAGACAGGTGCGGCCGGGACTCTCCCGGAGCCCTCGACGCGGGAGCGGGGATGCCCGACGCCGGGGGCACCCACCGCGCCCGCGCGGCCGGGCTCCCCGGAAACCTCGCCGGCGAACGTGGCAGGAGACACTGGCGCGGGGGGCGGGTCATCGCCGCCCGCGAAACCCGCGCCCCCGGCGCACGCGCGCGCGGCCGGCGTCTGCGCGAGCCGGTGGGGTAATCCGGACGCCCCTTCCCGCCCGCCGCGGGATTCCCGGCGTGGCGCCGGACTCTGGGCCGGAACCCGGGAGGCCGGGGCGCCGGGTTCGGCCGGGGCCGCGGGTGAGAGGCGGTCCAGCGCGTCGAGCAGGCCCTCGAGGCGGCGGGACAGGGCCTCCGGGCCCTGGTCGCGGTGGAGGCGCAGGAGGGACTGGAGAACCGGGCCGATGCGATGGCGGGGGATCGGGAGCGAGCGGGGGGACGGCGAAGGCGTGGCCGGGGGCTCGGGAGGGGACTCGTGCCAGCGGTGGACCAGGGAGTGCAGGGCGGCGTCCAGGTCGAGATGGGCCCCCTGCACCCAGTCGGCGAGCTCCTCGTGGGCGAAGCGGTACCCGCCGCCCGCCGGGACGAGCAGGCCCTCGGTGAGGACGGCCGACGCCCAGCCGGTGCGCCAGGGGAACACCTCCTCGAACGACTCCCGGTCCAGCTCCCCCTGTCCGGGGCCCAGACAGCGCCGGGCCGCCTCGTGGACCTGACCGGCGACCCGGGCGGCGAGGCGGCGGACGGCGGTCGCCCGGAGGACCGGCCCTGCCTGGGCCGCGATCCTCACGGCGACGCGCAGGCACATCAGGTCCAGGTGGGCGGCGAAGATCTCCTCCCGCCCCGGGCTGCCGGGCACGGGCGCGTCACCGGGCAGAGCCGCCCGGACCTCGGCGAGCAGCCGCAGGGCGAGCGGGTGCCCGGCGTCGCCCCTGGCGAGGGCGTCGCCCGGCAGCCCGTAGGCCTCCCTGGCGCGGGCGGCCTCCCGTTCGGGCAGATCGCCGATCCACAGCGCCGCGGGGAGCCGCTCGGTGGGCCGCGCGGGCCGGTGCAGCGAGCCGGGAGCGTAGAGCCGCCCGGCCTGCTCCCAGTGCTCGGGCCGGCAGCCGACGGCCATCCGCGCGCCGTGCGACCGCAGCCAGCGCTCCGTGCCGGCGGTCCAGTCGGCCAGCCGGTGGGCGAGGGCGGGCGGCATCTCCTCGGGCCCGTCGAGGATGAGGAGAAGGGGCCGGCCGGCCTCCCTGGCGAGGCGGGCGACGCGTTCGGGCGTGGTGTCGGCCATGTCCCCCCGCGCGCCGGACGCCGACGCGATCCGTCCGGCGCGGTGCAGCGCCCGGGCGGCCGCGTCGGCGACCGACGCGTCGTCGGCGCGCAGGTCGGCGCCGCGCAGCCAGATCGTGGGGGCGGGTTCGGCGCCGCCGCCGCGCCGGGTCCGCAGGGCGGAGAGTTCGGTGCTGCGGCCGGTCCCCGGCTCCCCGGTCAGCGCGAAGACCAGCGCGTCGGAGGCGGCGAAGAAGGTGAACTCCCGGGTGACCTCGGGCCGTTCGACCGGCTCGGGCCAGGCCCGGGGCCCGCCGCCCGTCCCCCCGGGCAGCCCGCCGGACATGGCGGTGAGCTCAAGCGCCCCGGCGAGGTTGAGGTCCCGCCCGTAGGCAGGGACGGTCGCGGTGTTGCGCCGCAGCAGCGCGTCGAGCGGCCCCCGCGGGCCCCGGGCGGCGGCGGTCGCCAGGGGCAGGGCGTATCCGGCCGCCGTGCGGGCGCCGCTCAGCGCGGTGCCGAGGACGGCCAGTACGGCACCGGAGGTGGCGTCCAGGACGGGCCCGCCGGCCGCTTCCCCGCCGAGCCGGAGCGCCTCGCTGCCGTCCCAGCCGATCGCCAGCTCGATGGCCTCGCCGAGCAGGTGGAACCGGTCGGTCGCGGTGTAGGTGACGGGTGACGCGCCGAGCACCCGCGCTTCTCGCCAGCCGTCCGCCCACAGGCGTACGTAGCTGCCGGTGCCGACGGCCGTCCGCGTGGCGACCGGCAGCGGCGCCACGCCGAGCCCCTCGGTCCGCACGAGCGCGAGTCCGACCTCGGGCAGGGCGGTGACGGCGTCGGCCTCCGCGAGCCAGGTGCGGTCCCCCTGCGCGTGTACGACGACCCGCACGAGCCCGTCGACGACCTCGTGCCCGGTCACGACCGTGCCGAGATCGTCCGCGACGAAGCCGGTCCCCCGCGGCCGTCCCGCCAGATCACAGATCCGTACCAGCGTCGCCCGGTCCCCGCGTCCCATGCAGCGACGGTAGGTCGGTGATGATCAGTGGGAGAAGGGCGCGTGCCCAAAGCGCCCCCGTCCGCCCCCGTCCTTCACTCCGAGCGCCTGGCCATTGGGGTGAATCCCGGCAGTGGAGCGGATAGACCCTGCGCGAGGGGGATCGTGGAGCGGGCAGAACATCCCCTGCCCGCTCCACGGTGGCCTGAGCACCGGCCGCGGTGACGTCCCGGCGTGAGCGCCAGGAGCCCGGCCTCAGCCGAAGACGGCGAGGCTCTTGGCCTTGCCCTTGTGCTCCTCGACGAGCGCGACGAAGGTTCCGTCGGGCGAGAAGACCGCCACGGGGCCCTCGCCGTACGCCGGCATGTCCAGCCGAACGCCGTTGAGCAGCAGCTTGGCGCGCTTCTCGTCCACGTCCCAGCGCGGGAACGCCGCGGCCGCCGCCTCGGCGACCGGCATCACCGTCAGCTCCTCCTGGAGCTGGTCGAGGGTGCGGGCCGAGTCGAGCTTGTACGGGCCGACCCGGGTGCGGCGCAGTGCCGTCAGGTGTCCGCCGACGCCGAGCCCGGCGCCGAGGTCCCGGGCGAGCGCCCGGATGTAGGTACCCGAGGAGCAGACGACCGAGACGACCAGGTCGACCACGGCCGTGCCGTCCTCGGCGACGGCCTCGCGGACGTCGTACACCGTGAACTGCGACACCGTCACCGGGCGGGCCGGGATCTCGAACTCCTCGCCGCCGCGCACCCGCGCGTACGACCGCTTGCCGTCGATCTTGATGGCGGAGACCTTGGACGGCACCTGCATGATCGCGCCGGTCAGCTCGGCCACGCCCGCGTCCATGCCCTCGCGGGTCACCTTGGACGCGTCGGTGGACGAGGTGATCTCGCCCTCGGCGTCGTCCGTGATCGTGTTCTGGCCGAGGCGGATCGTACCGAGGTACTCCTTCTCGGTCAGCGCGAGATGTCCGAGCAGCTTGGTCGCCCGCTCCACGCCGAGGACCAGGACACCGGTCGCCATGGGATCGAGCGTGCCGGCGTGGCCGACACGGCGGGTCCTGGCGATGCCGCGCATCTTGGCCACGACGTCGTGCGAAGTGAAGCCCGACGGCTTGTCGACGATGACAAGGCCGTCGGGCGTCACCGGCTGGTCCGGGCGGCCGGGCCTGTGGTGCTTGTTCTGCGTGCTCATTCGGCGGCGTCGCCAGCCTCGTCCTCGGCATCGGGCTTGCGGTACGGGTCGGCCTCGCCGGCGTACCGGGCGCCCGAGGAGGCCTCGCGCACCTTCGCGTCCAAGGCCCGCGCCTTGTCGAGGAGGTCCTCGATCGTCTTGGCGTTCTCGGGGAGCGCGTCCGCGACGAACGTCAGGGTGGGGGTGAACTTGGTCCCCGCCGCCGCGCCCACCGCCGAGCGCAGGATGCCCTTGGCGCTCTCCAGACCGGCTGCCGCGCTCGCCCGGTCCTCGTCGTCGCCGTAGACCGTGTAGAAGACCGTGGCCTCCCGCAGGTCACCGGTGACGCGGGTGTCCGTGATCGTCACGTGGGTACCCAGGCGCGGGTCCTTGATGCCGCGCTGCAGCTTCTCGGCGACCACCTCCCGGATGAGGTCTGCCAGCTTCTTCGCCCGCGCGTTGTCGGCCACTGGTCCTTCTCCTTTTTGCCTTGCACATTCAGTCTTCGTCAGTGTGGAGCCGGCGTCGCACCGACAGCAGCTCCACTTCGGGCCGGGCGGCGACGAGACGCTCGCACCGGTCCAGTACGTCTGTGAGGTGCCCCGTGTCCCCGGAGACCACGGCGAGGCCGATCTCGGCCCTGCGGTGGAGATCCTGGCCGCCGACCTCTGCCACGCTCACCGCGTACTTGCGCTGGAGCTCGGCGACGATCGGCCGGACGACGGAGCGTTTTTCCTTCAGCGACCGCACGTCGCCGAGGAGCAGATCAAAGGACAGTGTCCCCACATACATGTATGTCCGGATGTCCCGCCGGTACGGGTTCGAGGGCCCCGCCAAAGTCTTGGCAGGGACACAGGAACCGTACACGCAACGGCCGGGGCCGATCGACGGAAATAACTTCCGCCGACCGGCCCCGGATCAACGCTGGAGATCAGCCGCGGGGCTTCTCCCGCATCTCGTACGTCGCGATGACGTCGTCGACCTTGATGTCGTTGAAGTTTCCGAGGTTGATACCACCCTCGAAGCCTTCGCGGATCTCGGTGACGTCGTCCTTGAAGCGGCGCAGACCCTGGATGTTGAGGTCCTCCGCGATGACCTTGCCGTCGCGGACGAGGCGGGCCTTCGTGTTGCGCTTGACCTCGCCGGAACGGATGAGGACACCCGCGATGTTGCCCAGCTTGGACGAGCGGAAGACCTCGCGGATCTCCGCCGTACCGAGCTCGACCTCTTCGTACTCCGGCTTGAGCATGCCCTTGAGGGCCGCCTCGATCTCCTCGATGGCCTGGTAGATCACCGAGTAGTAGCGGACGTCGACGCCCTCGCGGTCCGCCATCTGCGCGGCGCGGCCGGCAGCACGGACGTTGAAGCCGATGACGATGGCGTCGGAGCCCATCGCCAGGTCGATGTCCGACTCGGTGACCGCACCCACACCGCGGTGCAGCACCCGGATGTCGACCTCTTCGCCGACGTCGAGCTGGAGCAGCGAGGACTCGAGAGCCTCCACCGAACCGGACGCGTCGCCCTTGATGATGAGGTTGAGCTCCTGTACCAGACCGGCCTTGAGGGCCTCGTCCAGATTCTCCAGGGAGAACCGGACACCCCGGCGGGCGAAGTTCGCGTTCCGCTCACGAGCGGCGCGCTTCTCGGCGATCTGGCGGGCCGTACGGTCCTCGTCGACGACGAGGAAGTTGTCGCCGGCGCCCGGGACGTTGGTGAGACCGAGGACGAGGACCGGGGTCGAGGGACCCGCCTCTTCCACGTTCTCGCCCTTGTCGTCGAGCATCGCGCGGACGCGGCCGTAGGCGTCGCCGACCACCATCGTGTCGCCGACCCGCAGGGTGCCTCGCTGGACCAGGACGGTCGCGACGGCGCCGCGGCCCTTGTCCAGGTGGGACTCGATCGCAATACCCTGCGCGTCCTGGTCCGGGTTGGCCCGGAGGTCGAGCGAGGCGTCGGCGGTGAGGACCACGGCCTCCAGCAGGGAGTCGATGTTCAGACCCTGCTTGGCGGAGATGTCGACGAACATGGTGTCGCCGCCGTACTCCTCGGCCACCAGACCGAACTCGGTCAGCTGACCGCGCACCTTCGTCGGGTCCGCGCCCTCGACGTCGATCTTGTTGACCGCGACCACGATCGGCACACCGGCCGCCTTGGCGTGGTTCAGCGCCTCGATCGTCTGGGGCATCACACCGTCGTTCGCCGCCACCACGAGGATCGCGATGTCGGTGGACTTGGCGCCACGGGCACGCATGGCGGTGAACGCCTCGTGACCCGGGGTGTCGATGAAGGTGATGCGACGCTCTTCGTCGTTGACCTCGGTGGAGACCTGGTACGCACCGATGTGCTGCGTGATACCGCCGGCCTCGCCCGCGACGACGTTCGTCTTGCGGATCGTGTCGAGCAGTCGGGTCTTACCGTGGTCGACGTGACCCATGACGGTCACGACCGGCGGACGGGACACGAGGTATTCCTCGCCGCCCTCGTCCTCGCCGAACTCCAGGTCGAAGGACTCGAGAAGCTCGCGGTCCTCCTCCTCCGGGCTGACGATCTCGAGGACGTAGTTCATCTCGTCCGCGAGAAGCCTCAGCGTCTCGTCGGAGACGGACTGCGTGGCAGTGACCATCTCGCCGAGGTTCATCATCACGGCGACGAGCGACGCCGGGTTGGCGTTGATCTTCTCCGCGAAGTCGGTGAGGGACGCACCGCGCGACAGACGGACGGACTGTCCGCCACCGCGAGGCAGCATCACACCGCCGACCGACGGGGCCTGCATGGCCTCGTACTCCTGGCGCCTCTGCCGCTTCGACTTGCGACCGCGACGCGCGGGACCACCGGGACGGCCGAAGGCGCCCTGTGTGCCACCACGGCCACCGGGACCACCGGGACGGCCACCGAAGCCGGGACGACCGCCGAAGCCGCCGCCACCGCCCGGAGCACCACCGGGACGGCCACCGCCGCCACCGCCACCGGGACGGCCGGCGAAGCCGCCGCCACCGCCACCGGGGCCGGCCGGACGACCCGCGAAGCCGCCGCCACCGGGACGACCGCCGCCGCCACCGCCCGGACGGCCACCGGGGCCACCGGGACCACGGCCACCGCCGCCGGGACCGCCACCAGGACGGGGACCGGCAGCCGGACGCTGCGGCATCATGCCGGGGTTCGGACGGTTACCACCGGGGGCACCGCCGGGACGCGGAGCGCCGCCCTGCGGGCGAGGCATGCCACCGGGAGTGGGACGGGCGCCGCCCGGGGCGCCGGGGCCGCCAGAGCGCTGTGCGCCGCCGGGACCACCCTGCGGACGCGGGGCGCCACCAGGGGCACCCGGACCGCCGGGACGCGGAGCACCGCCGCCGGGACGGGGCGCCTGGGGGCGCGCCATTCCGGTGGAGCCACCCGAGGTGAAGGGGTTGTTGCCGGGACGGGGACCCGCGGGGCGGGCACCGCCCGGACGCGGGGCACCCTGGCCCTGCGGACGCGGGGCACGGTCGCCACCGCGGCCGCCGTCGCGCTGACCGCCGGCCGGAGCCGGACGGCCGCCGGCGGGGCGGGGACCGGGCGTGGCGCCGGCCGGACGCGGCGCCTGGGGCGCTGCGGGCTGGGCCGGGGCCGGAGCCGAGAACTCGGCCGCGGGCACCGGAGTGGCCGGGGCCGGCTTGGCCGGCGCGGGCTTCGGGCCCGGACGCGGTCCGGCGGAGGGGGTGCTGCTCACCGGGGCGGCGGGAGCCGCGGGCTCGGCAGCGGCCGGCTTGGGGGCCGGTGCGCCGGGCTTGGGGGCAGCGGGACGTGCCGCAGCGGCCGGGGAGGGCGCTGCGGGCTTTGCGGGCGCGGCCTTGCGGGGCGCGCCGGGCTTGGCAGCGGACTTGCCGGCGTTGCCGCCGGGCCCCTGCAGTGCGTCAGTCAACTTGCGTACAACCGGCGCCTCGATCGTCGAGGATGCCGATCGGACGAATTCACCGAGTTCTTGGAGCTTGGCCATGACGACCTTGCTCTCCACCCCGAACTCCTTGGCGAGTTCGTATACCCGGACCTTAGCCACTTCGCTCCTTTTAGGTCCGGTTACCGCCGGACCGTCGCTACTTCATGGGCGTACTCATCGCGTACTCATCGAGTGCTCATCGCAATCTCGACCTACTTCCAACTCGCGAGGTACCTGACCGCACGGGGTCCCGTGCCGTTCTCTTTCTTACGACGCCGGCGTCTCGACGACCTGCCGCAGATCCGCGGTGTCGAGCGGTCCCTGGACCTTGAAGGCCCGTGGGAACGCACGGCGGCGGACCGCCAGGTCGAGACAGACCGATGCGGGATGCAGATACGCACCCCGGCCGGGCAGCGTACCGCGATGATCGGGGGCACAGACGCCCTCGACCGCCACGATGCGCAGCAGTTCGCTCTTGGCCGCTCGCTCCCGGCATCCCACACAGGTTCGCTCAGGGCATGCGCGGGCATGCGTCCGGCCAGACACGCTCAAGTCTACCTCCCCGTACCGACCCCACCCGGTTGGGGCAAGAATCGAACGGTTGTTGTCGTGATCCTGTCGTGGCAGAACGTAACCAGAACGGGATCTATTCCTCGCCGCCGTCCGGGTTCTGCTCGGTGTCGGGGCGGATGTCGATGCGCCAGCCGGTGAGGCGGGCGGCCAGACGGGCGTTCTGCCCCTCCTTGCCGATCGCCAGCGAAAGCTGGTAGTCGGGGACGGTCACCCGCGCGGAGCGGGTGGAGAGGTCCACGATCTCGACCTTGGAGACCCGTGCCGGGGACAGCGCGTTGGCCACCATCTCGGCCGGGTCGTCGGACCAGTCGACGATGTCGATCTTCTCGCCCAGCAGCTCGGCCATGACATTGCGCACACGGCTGCCCATCGGGCCGATGCAGGCGCCCTTGGGGTTGAGCCCGGAGCGGGTGGCCCGGACGGCGATCTTGGTGCGGTGTCCGGCCTCGCGGGCGATCGCCGCGATCTCGACGCTGCCGTCCGCGATCTCCGGAACCTCGAGCGCGAAGAGCTTCTTCACCAGATTGGGGTGGGTGCGCGAAAGGGTGACGGACGGGCCGCGGACACCCTTGGCGACGCGGACGACGTACGTACGCAGCCGCAGACCGTGCGTGTAGTCCTCGCCCGGCACCTGCTCCTGCACCGGCAGGATCGCTTCGAGCTTGTCGTCCAGACGGACCAGGACGTTCTTCGGATCCTTGCCCTGCTGCACCATGCCGGCGACGATGTCGCCCTCGCGGCGGGCGTACTCGCCGAAGGTGACGTCGTTCTCGGCGTCCCGCAGCCGCTGCTGGATGACCTGGCGGGCGGTGGTGGCGGCGATGCGGCCGAAGTCGGACGGGGTGTCGTCGAACTCCTTGGGCTCCTGGCCCTCTTCGAGGTCGGCGGCCTCTTCCTTCGCCCACACGGTCACATGGCCGGTCTGCCGGTCCAGTACGACCCGGGCGTGACGGCGCGCGCCCTCGGTGCGGTGGTACGCGATGAGGAGGGCCGACTCGATCGCCTCGACCAGCAGGTCGAAGGGGATCTCCTTCTCTTGTGCCAAGCCCTTCAGGAGCTTCACGTCGATGTCCACGGCTACGCCTCCTCTTCCTTCTTGTCCTTGCGGTTGAACTCGATCTCCACACGCGCCTTGGCGATCTCCGGGAACTCGACTCGGCGGGCGGTGGGCTTGCGCCCCTTCACGCCGGGCACTTCGAGATCGATTCCCTCGTCGTCGACGGTGAGGATGCGGGCCACCAGCTCTTCACCCGCGTGCAGCTGGAACTTGGCCAGGCGGCCGGTGGCGCGTACGTAGTGGCGGTGCTCGGTGAGCGGGCGGTCGGCGCCCGGGGAGCTGACTTCGAGGACGTACTCCTCGTCGCCCATCGCGTCCGTCTCGTCGAGCTTCTCGGAGAGGGAGCGGCTCAGCTCGGCACAGGCGTCCAGCTCCACGCCCTCGTCCGAGTCGACGACGATCCTCAGCACACGGCGCCTGCCTGCCCGGGACACCTCGATCTCTTCCAGATCCAGGTCCTTCGCGCTGACGAGCGGTTCCAGCAGTTCGCGCAGCCTGTCGCTCTGGGTGGTGCTCATCCGGGTGACTCCTCGGCCGCGTGTGCTGTTGTGGGTTCGTCGCGTGTCAGATCAAAGGGTATCCGGTCCCGAGGGGTGTTGCCGTCCACCCGGAACCGACCGCAGGTACGCTCGCCTGCGGTGATCTTCGTCCGAGGACGGACAGCACCGCGGGCCGGACCTGAGGAGGGACACGTGGGGCGCACGGGGACGACGCGCAGGCGTGCGCTGCTGGCGACGGGCGCGGTCGCCGCGTCCGGGCTGCTGGGGGGCTGTTCGTCGCAGGACGGCCCGGGCGGCACGGCGGGCCCGTCGGCGGCCGAACGGGCGGCCCTCGCGGAGGCCGCGCTGCGCCGCCGCGCGACGGCGGCCGGTGCGGCTCTGCTCGCCCGGTACGACGCGGTCGCCGCCCGGCACCCCTCGCTGGCCCCCCGGCTGACGGCGCTGCGCGCGTCGGTTGCGCTGCACGGGGCGGCGCTGGGCGAGGGCACCGGCGGCCCGGCGGTGTCCCCGAAGACCACGGCCCCGGCCACCCCCGCGCCCTCCGCCTCCTCCGTGGCCCCTGTGCCCCCCGTGCCGGGGGACCCGGCCGCCGCCCTCGATGCGCTCGCGACGGCCGCCCGGCGCACCGCGGACACCTATACGGACGCCCTCCTCACGGCCCCGCCCGAGTACGCCCGCCTGCTCGCCTCGATCGCCGCGGCCTGCGCGGCCCAGGCGTACCTGCTGGCCGAAGGCGGCCCCCAGTGATCGCCCGGGGCGCCGGCCCGGCGCCGACCGCGGGCGGGCACGCTCGCCACTCCACGCGGGCCACCGGCGGCGCGGCCCGCCCAAGCCGGGGAAGCCGGCCGGCCGCTGCGGTGACCGCCCCGTGCGGGCCCAGCCGTCGGCCCGTGCCCGTCACGGTCTCCGGCGGCGCCGCGCCCTCCGGCGGGACCAGCCGCCCCGCCACCGTGGCGACGGCCCCGTACACGCGCCGCACGTCCGCCCCCGTCACGGCGTCCGGCGGCGCCCCGCGCCTCCGCCACGGAGGCCGGCCCGTCGGAGGAGGGCCGCGATGAGTGTTCTCGAAGCCGTGCAGGCGGCCCTCGCGGCCGAGCACGCCGTCGTCTACGGGTACGGAGTCGTCGGCGGGCGGGTCGGGGAATCGCGGCGGGGGGAGGCCGTCGCCGCGTATGACGCGCACCGGGCGCGCCGGGACGTGCTGCGGCGGATCGTGCGGGACCTGGGGGGCGAGCCCGTCGCGGCCGCCGCCGGGTACGCGCTGCCCTTTCCCGTGCCGGACGCGGCCGCCGCCGTGGCGCTGGCCGCCGTGCTGGAGGACCGTGTCGCGGGCGTCTACTCCGATCTCGTACGGTCCGCTCGGGGCCCGCTGCGACGTGACGCCGCGGGGGCGCTGCGCGAGGCGGCGGTACGGTCCGTGCGGTGGCGCGGCAGCGGCGTAGCCTTTCCTGGGCTCGCCGAGCGACGGTGAGCCAGGGCTCCGGCACAGGCAGTGAAAGGGAACCACGCACGCATGGGTTTTGAACCGCCGCAGCGATTGGCGCGGGCGCTCGGCGAGACGTACGGGAAGACGGTCGCGGCCGAATGGCTCGGACGGCTGCCCGACATCGCCCGGAAGGCCCTCTCCCTGGGCTCGTTGGACGCCGAGCGGGTGATCGCGCCGGGCGGCCGCAGCAGCCTGGTCGTGCTCTCCCGCACGCCGGAGGGGGACCCCACCGCGCTGAAGGTCGCCCCGCCGTTCGCCGCCCCGGACCGGGAGCGGGACGCGCTGGCGCACTGGAACGGCTGGGGGGCGGTCCAGCTCCTGGACGCCCAGCACGTCACGGACTCGGGCGCGCTGCTCCTGGAGCGGCTGCACCCGGATGTGTCGCTGCGGTCGCTGCCGGAGGCGAAGGCGCTGCTGGAAGCAGCCGGTACGGTACGGCGGCTGTGGGTCGAGCCGCCGGCGGGCCACGCCTTCGAGTCGGTCGCGGAGCGCACGGCCCGCCAGGCGGCGGCGATGGAGCCGCACGCGGCGGACCCGGCCGCCGGCCCGCTGGTCGCGGCGGCTCTGGCGGTGCGCGACGAACTCACCGCGTACTCCCCCGAGACGCTTCTGCTGCACGGGTGCTTCCGGCAGGGCAAGGTGCTGGCCGCGGACCGGGCTCCCTGGCTGGCCGTGGGGCCCGAGCCGCTGGTGGGGGAACGGGCCTACGATCTCGCGCGGCTCGTCCGGGACCGGGTGGAGGATCTCGTCGCCTCGTCGGCGGGGGCTTCGTCGGCCCGGCGCCGGGTGAACCGGCTGGCGGACTCGCTGGAAGTGGACCGGGAGCGGCTGCGCGGCTGGACGCTGTTCCGGGCCGTCGAGTCGGGCACGCGGGCGCTGGCGGCCGGCCGCCGTCAGGACGGCGAGTTGCTGCTGGAGTTCGCGGGCTGGCTGTAGGTCCGTGGGGCCGGCCCAAAGGGCCGTTCGCGCCGCGGCCGCACTCGGGGCGCCCCGCAGGATCGACCGGGCGACATAGCGGGCATACCGTAGGTGTATCGCTCGGCTTGTGAGCTCAGGGGGCCGTGATGGTCGAGGAGCTGTTGTCAGCGGCGGCGGGCGTGGGAATCGCCGGTGCGGTGTATCTGGGAGCGGCCGCGCGCGTCGTCAGGCAGTACGAACGCGGCGTGGTCTTCCGCTTCGGCCGACTGGTCAAAGACGTGCGCAAACCGGGATTCACCTTGATCGTCCCGGTGATGGACCGGCTGCACAAGGTGAACATGCAGATCGTCACCATGCCGGTGCCCGCCCAGGACGGCATCACCCGGGACAACGTCACGGTCCGGGTCGACGCGGTGATCTACTTCAAGGTGGTCGACGCGGCTGAGGCGCTGGTGCGGGTGGAGGACTACAAGTTCGCCGTCTCGCAGATGGCCCAGACGTCGTTGCGCTCGATCATCGGCAAGAGCGACCTGGACGATCTGCTCTCCAACCGCGAGAAGCTCAACCAGGGGCTCGAACTCATGCTGGACTCGCCCGCCATCGGCTGGGGCGTGCAGATCGACCGCGTCGAGATCAAGGACGTGTCGCTGCCGGAGACGATGAAGCGGTCGATGGCCCGGCAGGCCGAGGCGGACCGGGAGCGCAGGGCCCGGGTCATCAACGCCGACGCGGAGCTGCAGGCGTCCAAGAAGCTGGCGGAGGCGGCGGCGCAGATGTCCGCCCAGCCGGCCGCGCTGCAGCTGCGGCTGCTGCAGACGGTGGTGGCGGTGGCGGCCGAGAAGAACTCGACGCTGGTGCTGCCGTTTCCCGTGGAACTCCTGCGGTTCCTGGAGCGGGCCGCACAGCAGCAGCCGAACCAGCCCCCTCCGGCGCCGGCCCCGCAGCAGCCGGTGGCCTCCGGCCAGGAGGCGCCGACGGTGCTGCCCGGCGAGCCCCAGGGCCCACTGCCCGGGGAGGCCCCGCTGGAACCGGACGACGCGCCCCTGCCGGACGTCCTGGGCCTGCCGGAGGTGCCGCTCATCACGGAATCGGCGCCCGCGTCCCCTGACGAGGAGGCCGACGCCGGTTCGGGACGGGATCGCTGACTAGGCGCTGAGGCGGGCGATCGCCTCGTCCACGGTCAGCTCCTCGCGCTCGCCCGTACGGCGGTCCTTGAGTTCCAGAACGCCCTCGGCCGAGCGGCGGCCCGCGACCAGGATCTTGGGCACGCCGATCAGTTCGGCGTCCGTGAACTTCACGCCCGGCGAGACTCCGGCGCGGTCGTCGACCAGCACGCGCAGCCCGGCCGTCTTCAGCTTCTCCGAGACGTCCAGGGCCAGCTCGGTCTGGAGCGCCTTGCCGGCGGCGACGACATGGACGTCGGCCGGGGCGATCTCACGCGGCCAGCACAGGCCCTGCTCGTCGGCGGTCTGCTCGGCCAGGGCCGCGACCGCGCGGGAGACGCCGATGCCGTAGGAGCCCATGGTGACGCGGACCGGCTTGCCGTTCTGGCCCAGCACGTCGAGCTGGAAGGCGTCCGCGTACTTGCGGCCGAGCTGGAAGATGTGGCCGATCTCGATGGCCCGGTCCAGCTTGAGGCCGGTGCCGCAGTTGGGGCACGGGTCGCCGTCCTCGACCACGACGACGTCGAGGTAGTCGTCGACCTCGAAGTCGCGGCCCGCGACGACGTTCTTCGCGTGGGTGTCGGGCTTGTTGGCGCCGGTGATCCAGGCGGTGCCGGCCGCGACGCGCGGGTCGGCGATGTAGCGGACCTTGTCGAGGCCCTGCGGGCCCACGTAGCCGCGCACCAGGTCGGTGCGGCCCTCGAAGTCCTCGGCGGTGACCATCTCGACCACGGCCGGTGCGAGGTGGTCCTCCAGCTTGCCCAGGTCGACCTCGCGGTCACCGGGCACGCCCACGGCGACGATCTCGCCGTCGACCTTGACCAGCAGGTTCTTCAGCGTGGCGGAGGCCGGTACGCCGAGGTGCTCGGCGAGCGACTCGATGGTCGGGGTGTCGGGGGTGTCCAGCTCCTCGACCGGCCCGTGCGCCGCACCGTCGGCCGGGGTGGCCTTGAAGGTCACGGCCTCGGTGTTGGCGGCGTAGTCGCAGCTCGGGCAGTAGACGAAGGTGTCCTCGCCGGCGGCGGCCGGGGCCAGGAACTCCTCGGAGGCCGAACCTCCCATGGCGCCGGAGATCGCCGAGACGATCTTGTGCTCCAGGCCGAGGCGACGGAAGATCCGGATGTACGCCTCGCGGTGCAGCGCGTACGACTCCGCCAGGCCCTCGTCGGTGGTGTCGAAGGAGTACGAGTCCTTCATCTGGAACTCGCGGCCGCGCAGGATGCCCGAGCGGGGACGCGCCTCGTCGCGGTACTTCGTCTGGATCTGGTAGAGGATCACCGGCAGGTCCTTGTAGGACGTGCACTGGTCCTTGACCAGCTGGGTGAAGATCTCCTCGTGGGTGGGGCCGAGGAGGTAGTCGCCGCCCTTGCGGTCCTGGAGGCGGAACAGCTCGGCGCCGTACTCCTCCCAGCGGCCGCTCGCCTCGTACGGCTCCTTGGGCAGCAGCGCGGGCAGGAGGACCTCCTGCGCGCCGATCTCGTCCATCTCCTCGCGCACCACGCGCGTGACGTTCTCCAGGACCTTCTTGCCGAGCGGCAGCCAGGACCAGATGCCCGCGGCGTTGCGGCGGACGTATCCGGCGCGGACGAGGAGCTTGTGGCTGAGCGTCTCGGCGTCCGCCGGGTCGTCGCGCAGTGTCTTGACCATCAGCTTGGACATGCGCTGGACCTGGGCCATGGGGAACTCTCCTGCGGTCAAAAGTGTGATGGCCCCGAGGTTAGCCGGGTGGCGCCCGCGGGCGGAAATCAGTTGTGCCGCCGCAGCGGCAGCGGCGCCCCCATCACGGCGTACGGCCTCGGCGCGCTGGGGAAGTGCACCTGGCGGGCCAGGTCGGTGTAGCCGAGGGAGCGGTAGAGGCCGCGGGCGGGGCTCTCGGTGTCGATGGCGGAGAGGATCGAGCGGGACTGGGCGGCCGTGTCGGTGATGGTGGTGATCAGCTCGCGGCCGAGGCCCCTGCCCTGGTGGTCGGGGTGGACATGGAGCTCGGTGACGACGAAGGCGTCGTCGAGCCACTCCTCGGTGCCGGTGGCCCGCAGATACGGCTCCACGACGCTGGACCACCAGTAGCCGCGCTCGTTGGGCATGCCGTAGACGAATCCGACGAGACCGCCCTCCGCGGTGGTCGCCCCGTACGCGCGGGCCCCGGGGCTCATCAGGTGCCGCAGAACGATGTGGCGCCGGATGAGGACCTCCTCCCCACTCAGCCCGAAGGCGAGGGCCTGCACCGCGAGGGCGTCGTCCACCCGAGCGGAGAGATCGACCGGACCGACCACGACGTCATCCATGCGCGCACCTTACGTTCGGCGGCTGTGCCGTCGGTAGTCGCTCAGAACAGCACGCTCATGAAGGCGCCCACTTCACGGAAGCCGACGCGGCGGTAGGCGGCTCTGGCGGGGGTGTTGTAGTCGTTCACGTACAGGCTGACGACGGGCGCGACATCGGCGAGGGCGAAGTCGAGCACCGCCGCCATGCCGGACTCGGACAGGCCGCGGCCCCGGTACTCGGGGGCGACCCAGACGCCCTGGATCTGGCAGGCCCGGTCGGTCGCCGCGCCGATCTCCGCCTTGAAGACGACCTTGCCGTCCTCGATGCGGGCGAACGAACGGCCGGTACCCACGAGTTCGGCCACCCGCGCCTGGTAGAGCAGTCCGCCGTCACCGGCCATCGGCGAGATGCCGACCTCCTCGGTGAACATCGCCACGCAGGCGGGCATGATCACGTCCATCTCGTCCTTGCGGACCCGGCGCACGAGGGGGTCGGGCGCCACGCCCGCCGACGGCTGCTCGGTGACCATCAGCGGCTGCTGGGCGCGTACGTCCCTGGCCGGGCCCCAGCTGGGCTCCAGGAGCCGCCAGAGCTGGGAGGTGGGGCCGGCGGGGCCCACGATCGACGAGCAGCGGCGGCCGGCTCTGCGGGCGCGGTCGGCGAACGCGCGTACGGCGTCGGGGGTGGCGCAGATGGGAACGAGATTGGCTCCCGAGTAGCACAGGGAGCGGAGCCGCCCGTCCGCGTACCATCCCCACATCTCGCCGCCGAGTCGCCACGGGTCGAGCCCGGCGACCTGGACGCGGGAGGTGACGAAGGCGTTCTCCACGGGGGCACTGTCCAGGATGGCGAGCGCGGCGCCGAGATCGCCGGGCTCGAGCACCCGGGTGGTGGTCTGCGTCAACACGAGGGGGCCTCACCATGCGGTCTGCTGATCTCCGCACTGTACCCGGCGTGTCCCGGAGGTGTCCGGCCGAGCGCGGGAAGCCCCGCCGCGTGACGCGACGGGGCTCGTGAAGCGCCTGAAATCAGCCGACCGTGACGACCTCGGGCTCGCCCGACATGACGCCGTCCTTCTCCATCTGCTCGGCGATCTTCATCGCCTCCTCGATCAGCGTCTCGACGATCTTCGACTCGGGGACGGTCTTGATGACCTCGCCCTTGACGAAGATCTGGCCCTTGCCGTTGCCGGAGGCGACGCCGAGGTCGGCCTCGCGGGCCTCACCGGGGCCGTTGACGACACAGCCCATGACGGCGACGCGCAGCGGCACCTCCATGCCCTCGAGGCCGGCGGTGACCTCCTCGGCGAGCTTGTAGACGTCGACCTGGGCCCGCCCGCAGGACGGGCAGGAGACGATCTCCAGACGGCGCTGGCGAAGGTTGAGGGACTCCAGGATCTGGATGCCGACCTTGATCTCCTCGGCCGGCGGGGCCGACAGGGAGACGCGGATCGTGTCGCCGATGCCCTCGGAGAGCAGCGCGCCGAAGGCCACGGCCGACTTGATCGTGCCCTGGAAGGCGGGGCCGGCCTCGGTGACGCCCAGGTGCAGCGGGTAGTCGCACTGGGCGGCGAGCTGACGGTAGGCGTTGACCATCACAACCGGGTCGTTGTGCTTGACCGAGATCTTGATGTCGCGGAAGCCGTGCTCCTCGAAGAGGGACGCCTCCCACAGGGCGGACTCGACGAGGGCCTCGGGGGTCGCCTTGCCGTACTTCTTCAGCAGCCGGGCGTCGAGCGAGCCGGCGTTGACGCCGATCCGGATGGGGGTGCCCGCGTCGGAGGCCGCCTTGGCGATCTCCTTGACCTTGTCGTCGAACTGCTTGATGTTGCCGGGGTTGACGCGGACGGCCGCACAGCCGGCGTCGATCGCCGCGAACACGTACTTCGGCTGGAAGTGGATGTCGGCGATGACCGGGATCTGCGACTTCCTCGCGATGGTGGCGAGGGCGTCGGCGTCGTCCTGCGTCGGGCAGGCGACCCGGACGATCTGACAGCCGGAGGCGGTCAGCTCGGCGATCTGCTGCAGCGTGGCGCCGATGTCCGAGGTACGGGTCGTCGTCATCGACTGCACCGAGACCGGCGCGTCGCCGCCGACGGCCACCGAGCCGACCTGGATCTTCCGGCTGACCCTGCGGTCGGCGAGCTTCGTCGGAACGGACGGGATACCGAGAGAAATCGCGGTCATCTGCTGTGCAACCCCAAGGTGTGGCCAAGATGCGGATCGAGGTCCCGTACATCGGCGGGCTCAGGTATTCGAGGTTACAGCCCCGGGGTGGAGCGGCCGGACACCAAGGGGTGTCCGGCCGCCGTGGCCACCGCGTTGCCACTCGTCCGGCTAGGAGATCTTCACCGGGTTGACGATGTCCGCCACCAGCACGAGCAGCGTGAAGCAGACGAATACCCCGGCCACCACATAGGCCACCGGCATCAGCTTCGCCACGTCGAACGGGCCCGGGTCGGGACGCCTGAGGACCCGGGCGACATTGCGGCGCACGGACTCCCACAGCGCTCCCGCGATGTGCCCGCCGTCCAGCGGCAGCAGCGGGAGCATGTTGAAGAGGAACAGGGAGACGTTGAACATCACCAGCAGCCCCAGGAACCAGGAGAGGATCCGCTCCGGCGGGGCGTCGACGTTCATCAGCTCGCCGCTGATCCGGGCGGCGCCGACGACGCCGACCGGGGAGTCGGCCTTGCGCTCGCCGTCGCTGAAGGCCGCGTTCCACAGGTCCGGGATCTTGCTGGGCAGTGCGATGACCGACTCCACGCCCGTCTGCATCAGGTCGCCCATGCGGTCCACGGACTGCCCGAAGGTGAGCGGGAGCACCTCGGGCTTCGCGGCGAAGCCCAGGTAGCCGGCGTCTACGTACTGCAGGGGCCGGACGACCTGTCCGTTCTCGTCCTTCTTCAGCACCTGGTTGCGCGCGAGGGTCGGGTGCAGGTCCAGCTCCTCGCCGCCGCGCTCGACGGTGATGGTGGCCGGGCCGATCGTCTCGCGGATGTGGTCCGAGAGGGTGTTCCAGTCGTCGACGCGCTTCCCGTTGAAGGCGACGATCCGGTCGCCCTCGCGCAGACCGGCGGCGAAGGCGGGCGAGACCGGGTCCTTCTTGTCGCAGGTCTCGCGCTTCTCGCTCTGGTCGATGACGCACTTCTGGACACCGGCGACCTTGGTCGTGTTGGTCTCGTAGCCGAAGTACATCGAGGTGCCGAAGAACAGCGCCGCGGCCAGGACCAGGTTCATGAACGGGCCGGCGAACATCACGATGACGCGCTTCCACGGCTTGCGCGTGTAGAACAGCCGCGTCTCGTCGCCGGGCTCGATCTCCTCGAAGGAGGCCTCGCGGGCGTCTTCTATCATGCTGCGCCACGGCGACGTGGACCGTGCCTCGATGCGCCCGTCCGGGCCCGGCGGGAACATCCCGATCATGCGGATGTAGCCGCCGGCCGGGATCGCCTTGATTCCGTACTCCGTCTCGCCCTTGCGCCGCGACCAGATGGTCGGGCCGAAGCCGACCATGTACTGCGGCACACGGATGCCGAAGAGCTTGGCCGTGGAGAGGTGACCGAGCTCGTGCCAGGCGATGGAGACGAGCAGTCCCACGGCGAACAGCGCTATGCCGAGGACCGTCAACAGAATCGTCATGCGTGCGCCTCCGCCGTTGTCTTCGCTGCCAGTTCACGGGCCCGGGCGCGTGCCCAGGTCTCCGCTTCCAGGACGTCCGCCACCGTGAGTGAGGTTCCCTGTCCGGGCACTCCGTGTTCGGTGACGACCGCAGTGACCGTATCCATGATTCCGTTGAACGGCAGCCGGCCGTCGAGGAAGGCGGTCACGCATTCCTCGTTCGCGGCATTGAACACCGCCGGCGCGGTACCGCCCAGCTCGCCGACGTGACGGGCGAGTCCGACGGACGGGAACGCCTCGTTGTCCAGCGGGAAGAACTCCCAGGTGGAGGCCTTGGACCAGTCGAAGGCGGGGGCCGCGTCCGGGACGCGCTCGGGCCAGCCGATGCCGAGGGCGATGGGGCCGCGCATGTCGGGCGGGGTGGCCTGGGCGAGCGTCGAGCCGTCGATGAACTCCACCATCGAGTGCACATACGACTGG
This sequence comes from Streptomyces sp. NPDC033174, assembly GCF_055577795.1. Taxonomy (NCBI): domain Bacteria; kingdom Bacillati; phylum Actinomycetota; class Actinomycetes; order Kitasatosporales; family Streptomycetaceae; genus Streptomyces; species Streptomyces sp. NPDC033174. The sequence goes on along the minus strand of NZ_JBVIPQ010000002.1, from coordinate 785,609 downwards.
GGGTGGACGACGACCTCGATGCGGTCGAACGGGATGTCGTAGAGCAGATGGGCCTCGATCACCTCCAGGCCCTTGTTGACCAGCGTGGCGCTGTTCACCGTGATGACCGGGCCCATGGCCCAGGTGGGGTGGGCCAGGGCGTCCTCGCGGGTGACACCGGACAGCTCGGCCCGCGTACGGCCGCGGAAGGGGCCGCCGGACGCGGTGACGACCAACTTGCGGACATCGGCGCGGGTGCCGGCGGCGAGGGCCTGGAACAGCGCGGCGTGCTCGGAGTCGACGGGGATGATCTGGCCGGGCTTGGCCAGCTCCTTCACCAGCGGGCCGCCGACGATCAGCGACTCCTTGTTGGCGAGGGCGAGCGTGCGGCCCGCCTCCAGGGCGGCGAGGGTGGGCGCGAGCCCGATGGAGCCGGTGATGCCGTTGAGCACGGTGTGGCAGTCGGACGCGGCGAGCTCGGTGGCCGCGCCGGGCCCCGCCAGCACCTCGGGCAGCGGCTCGGAGCCGTACTGCTCCTTCAGCGCCTCGTGGAGCGCGGGCACCATGTCCTCGCGGGCCACCGCGACCGTACGGACCCGGAGCCGGCGCGCCTGCTCGGCGAGCAGCGCGACCCGTCCGCCGGCGGCGGACAGGGCGGTGACGCGGAAGCGGTCGGGGTTGCGCAGGACCAGGTCGATCGCCTGGGTGCCGATGGACCCGGTGGAGCCGAGGACGACGATGTCCCGGCGGCTCGCGCCCTCATCGGGGGCGAAGACGATACGTGGGTCGGCGAGGGGTGATGGGCTGTCGCTCATGCCCCCCATTCTTGCGTGATTGCCGGCGCGTCAGGACAACGCTCCCCGGGATCACCCTCGGGGACGGTCGCGGGGGTGTTCCCGGAGGGTGTCAGGCGCCGTTCCTGGTGGCGTCCTGGAACTTCTTCCACTGCGCGGTGATGATCTCGGCCGGTACTCCGCCGACGTCCTTGGTGTCGGTGATCTCGGCACGGAAGGCGAGGGTCGAGGACCCGGAGCGGACGACCGTGAGGTACTCGTACAGCTTCTCCACACCCTTCACGTCGAGGATGGTGAAGCGGTACGCCTTCGCCTCGTCGCCGATCGCCGGCGGCTTCGCGGGCTCGACCTTCAGGTACTTCGCCCTGGCGACGGCCCGCTCCTCGGTGAAGCCGCCCGCGCACTGCGTGCCTGCGGCGGCGAGGTTCTTGAGGACGGTGGCGGCGCCGTCGCCCGCGTACGAGCGCAGCTGGACGCCGACGTTGATGCCGATCATCTCGTCGGGGACGTCGAGCTGGCGCTGGACCTCGGCCGCGGGGTCGGGGTCGGCGACCTCCTTGGCGAGGCTGACGAGGGGCTGGCAGACGGCGGGCGCGGCGGTGTAGCTCTCGCTGTGGGGCACTCCGAGGGCGTACTCGGACGCGGTGTACGCGCCGACCTTCTCCTCGTCGGCGAAGGCGGCGGCCTTCAGCTGTGCCTCGGTCAGGGGCGCCGGGCCGCCGCCGGGGGCCGGGGTGCTCGCGGAGGGCTTGGTGTCGGCCTTGCCTCCGGGCTCCTTGTCCTCGCCTGAGCATCCAGCGGCGCCCACGAGCACCGTGCCGACGAGCGCGACCGCGGCCGTACGCCGAAACCCTGCGAACATCGCTTCCCCCTGTGTGATGTCGATCTGTGTGGTGTCGAGGTGTTGATCGTGATCGAGGCTCGATTATGGCGCTCAGGCGGCGCCGCGACGAAACTCCTCGAACACATGATGGAAGTCGGGGAACGTCTTCCGTACGCAGCCGGGGTCGTCGAAGGTGATGCCGGGGGTGCGCAGAGAGGTCACGGCGAAGGACATCACGACGCGGTGGTCGCCGTGGGTGGCGATCTCGGCGGCTCGGGGCGCGCCGGGGTGGATCTCGATCCAGTCCGGGCCGGTGTCCACGGTGACGCCGAGGCGGCGGAGGTTCTCGGCGCAGGCGTCGAGACGGTCGCACTCCTTGACCCGCGTGTTGGCGACGTCCTCGATGCGCACGGGGCCGTCGGCGAACGGCGCGAGGGCCGCGAGGGTCGGCATCGTGTCGGAGATGTCGCGCATGTTCACGGTCAGGCCGCGCAGCCGGCCCGTTCCCCGGACGGTCGTCCCGGCCCGGGTGACGTCGACGTCGGCGCCCATGCGGCGCAGGACGTCGACGAAGGCGAGATCGCCCTGGAGCGCGCCGGTGCCGAGGCCGGGGACGGTGATCTCACGGCCGGTGAGGGCCGCCGCCGCGAAGAAATAGCTCGACGTCGACGCGTCGGGCTCGACGGCGTAGGTGGTGGCCGCGTAGCCGCCGGGCGGGACGGAGTAGGTCGCGCCCCCGGCCGTCGCCTCCCTGGTCACCTCCACGCCGAAGGAGCGCATCATGGCGCGGGTGAGCTCCACGTACGGCTCCGACACCAGATCGGTGACAGTGATCCGCAGGCCCTCGGCGGTGAGCGGGCCGAGCATCAGCAGCGCGGTGAGGTACTGGGACGACTGGCCGGCGTCCAAGGTGAGCGCGCCGCCCTTGATGCCGTGCGCCTCGATGGTGAGCGGGTGGTGGCCCTCGGCCTCCTCGTGGCGCAGGTCCACACCGAGGGCGCGCAGCGCCTCGGTCAGCGGCGCGAGCGGACGGCGGCGCATCTGGGGCGAGGCGTCGAAGCGGAAGGTGCCGTGGCCGGCGGCGGCGAGGGTGGGCAGGAACCGGGCGGTGGTGGCGCCGTCACGGCAGTACACGTCGGCGGTGACCTCGGCCGGCCCGGCCGGCCGCCCTTCGATCCGCCAGACGTCCCCGCCGCGCTCGACGCGGTAACCGAGCCGGATGAGCCCCTCGGCGAAGCCCTCGGTGTCGTCGGAGACGAGGGGCCGCTGGAGGGTCGTCGTGCCGTGCGCGGCGGCGGCGAGGAAGAGGGCGCGGGCGGTGACGGACTTGGAGCCGGGGATGTGGAGGAGGGTCACGCAGGCATGGTGCCGCGCGGGGCGCAGCGGCGCCGCGGTTGTCCGCACGGTGGACGGGCGGCACCATCGGGCACCCCGGTGCCGGCTGTGGCCGGCACCGGGTCCGCCCGTTCCGCCCCGGGCGGGGCGGAACGGGCGGGCACCGGTCCTGCCGGCGTTGCCGGTGCGCCGGCGCTCCTCCGGTGTCAGTCGATCTTGCGGTGGACGTTCTCGTGGATCGCCGGGCCCGGGGTCGCGTCCGCGATCCAGGGGCCGTCGCCGCTCGGGTCGACGATGCCCTCTTCCAGCCAGGTGTACGTACCGGCCAGGACCCCGTCCACCACCTTGCGGTCGAGGTCGTCCGTGTTGGCCCAGAGGCGGCCGAAGAGCTCCTCGACCCTCAGCCGGGACTGGCGGCAGAAGGCGTCCGCCAGCTGCTGGGCCTCCCTGCCGTGGTCCCCGTTCGCACGGAGCATTTCCGCCCGTACGCAGGCCGCGCTCATCGCGAAGAGTTCCGCGCCGATGTCGACGATCCGGCCGAGGAAGCCCTGCTTGGTCTCCATGCGGCCCTGCCAGCGCGACATCGCGTAGAACGTGGACCTGGCCAGCTTGCGCGAGGCCCGTTCGACATAGCGCAGATGCGCGGCGAGGTCGCCGAACTCAGCGTATGAGTTGGGGAGTTGACCGGGTCCGGCGACGAGCTTCGGCAGCCAGCGGGCGTAGAACCCACCCGCCTTCGCGCCTGCCTTCGCCTTGTCGGAGAGGGTCTTGTCCGGGTCGATGATGTCGCCGGCGACCGCCAGATGCGCGTCCACGGCCTCGCGGGCGATCAACAGATGCATGATCTCGGTGGAGCCCTCGAAGATCCGGTTGATGCGCAGGTCGCGCAGCATCTGCTCGGCGGGGACCGCGCGTTCGCCGCGGGCGGCCAGGGAGTCGGCGGTCTCGAAGCCGCGACCGCCCCGGATCTGGACCAGCTCGTCGGCCATCAGGCAGCCCATCTCGGAGCCGTACAGCTTGGCCAGGGCGGCTTCGATACGGATGTCGTTGCGGTCCTCGTCGGCCATCTGGGAGGCCAGGTCCACCACGGCTTCGAGGGCGAAGGTGGTCGCGGCGATGAAGGAGATCTTGGCGCCGACGGCCTCGTGGCGGGCGACCGGCTTGCCCCACTGCTCACGGACCGAGGACCATTCGCGGGCGATCTTCAGGCACCACTTGCCGGCCCCGACGCACATGGCGGGCAGGGAGAGACGCCCGGTGTTGAGCGTGGTGAGGGCGATCTTGAGGCCGGCACCCTCGGGGCCGATGCGGTTGGCGGCGGGGACCCGGACCCGGTGGAAGCGGGTGACGCCGTTCTCCAGGCCGCGCAGCCCCATGAAGGCGTTGCGGTGCTCCACGGTGATGCCCTCGGAGTCCGCTTCGACGACGAAGGCGGTGATGCCGCCCTTGTGTCCCTCGGAGCGCGGTACTCGGGCCATCACGACGAGGAGGTCGGCGACGACGCCGTTGGTGGTCCAGAGCTTGACCCCGTCGAGGACGTAGTCGTCGCCGTCCGGGACGGCGAGGGTCGCGAGCCGGGCCGGGTCGGAGCCCACATCGGGCTCGGTGAGCAGGAAGGCGGAGATGTCGGTACGGGCGAGGCGGGGCAGAAAGGTGTCCTTCTGCTCCTGGGTACCGAAAATCTTCAGCGGCTGCGGTACGCCGATCGACTGATGCGCGGAGAGCAGGGCGCCCAGGGAGGGGCTGGCGGAGCCCACCAGGGCCAGGGCCTTGTTGTAGTACACCTGGGTGAGGCCGAGACCGCCGTACTTCGGGTCGATCTTCATGCCGAGGGCGCCGAGTTCCTTCAGGCCCCTGACCGTCTCGTCGGGGATGCGGGCTTCGCGCTCGATGCGCGCGCCGTCGATCTCGTTCTCGCAGAAGACCCTCAGCCTGGCGAGGAACTCCTCGCCGCGGCGCGCGTCCTCGCCGGAGGGCATCGGATGGGGATGGATGAGGTCGAGGCGAAAGCGGCCGAGGAACAGTTCCTTGGCGAAGCTGGGCTTGCGCCAGTCCTGCTCCCGGGCGGCCTCGGCAACGCGCCGGGCCTCGCGTTCGGTGACCTTGGGCGCGCCCGGGGAGGCCGCGTGGGAGGGGGACGTGACGGCCTGTGGGACGTCCGCGTCGGGGGCTTCGGCCTTGGGCGGGTCGTGCGGAGTGGATGGGGCGGACATGAGGGCTCACCTCGCCGCGAGTCGGGGGACCGGACGGTTGTGTACCGAGCGGTGCTACTCGTCCGTACTACCCGATACCAGCGCGTACGGAAAGACGGCCGGAGCCCCCGCACACTGCGCTCCCCGCATGGCGACTGACCTGCGATCTTCCTCCCACCTGCACGAACGCCCGGTGGCTTCGGTCCCGCATCTTCACTCAACTGTCCCAATCTCCGCCCGTCCTCGATCGGCCGTGTCCCCGTGGAACACGGGCTGAACCCCGGCCGCGACCGCGACCGGCACACCGGGTCAGGTCCCCAGCCGGCTCCGGGCATCCCACTCCGCCAGTACGGCAGCGTGCTTGGCCCGGTCCAGCCCGACCGGGACCTGCCCCTGAAGGTACTTGGGCGCCGGATACCCGCCGCTTCGGAGCGCCTTCCAGGTGTCGGCGACGGTCTCGGCGACCGGGCGGCACCGCAGTCCCGCGGCCAGGGCCTTCCGCGACGACGCCTGCCAGGTGCCGGCCACCTCGGGTATGTCCGGGGCCCACAGGGGGAGCTCCGTCCACGGGGCGACGTCCCACTTGTGCAGGAACGATTCATCCGCCCACACCAGCTCGGTGTCGGCGCCTGTGATGCGAACACACTCCCCGAGGAGGTCTCCCATGGTGGTGTTGCCCGGGATCCCACTGGTCACATAGCGGCCGCTGCCCTGCTCGGTCAGCAGGTCGAACACGAACCGGGCAATGTCACGAGCGTCGATCAGCTGCATCCGCCGGTCCGGAGTGCCCGGCGCCAGCACGCGGCCGCCCCGGGCGATGGTCTCCAGCCACCACGGGAGCCGCCCGACGCTCTCCCCCGGACCGATGATGATCCCCGGATTGATGATCAGTGACCGCTGGGGGAAGCTCTCCTCCACAGCCCGTTCGCAACCGGCCTTCAGCGCGTTGTACGCCACGTCGTCCGGCCCCGCGCCCGGCGGGCATTCGTGCCTCGGGTGGCTTTCGTCCACACCCTTGGCCGGCCAGTCGGCGTAGGCGTGGAAGGACGAGACGAAGGCGTACGCCGACGCGTGCGCGGCGAGGATCCTCGCGGAGAGCCGTACGGTACGCGGTACGAATCCGCAGGTATCGATGACGGCGTCCCAGTGTCGGCCGCCGGCCAGCGCCCTCAGTGCGGCTTCGTCCTCGCGGTCCCCCTTGACGGCCTCGACATCAAGGGGGTTCGGGCCGGACACGCCCCGGTTGAACACGGTCACTTCGTGGCCGCGCGCGCGGGCCTCGCCCACGAGGGCGCGCCCCAGGAAAACGGTTCCACCAATGATCAAGATCTTCATGGCGGCGAGTGTTCCACGCGCCCCCTCTGGCGGGTCCTCGTTCGCCCAGCAGCGTAGGGGGGCCGACCGTACAGGCACCTTGGCTCCTGGTCCGGCGGGCGCCGCGCGGGGGACGGTGGCCCCGATCTGGGCCACCGTGCATGTCGGCGCCGGGCCGCACAGCCGGGAAGGTCACGGATGCCATGTCGGCGGGCGCGAGCCGCACGAGTCACGGCGGGAGTTCGTCGACGCGGCCGTCGCGACGGGAGCTCCTGACGCGGAGATGGTTGCCGGGGCCAGTGGCAGACACATGAAGACGGCCGGAGCCCCCGCACAGTGGGCTCCGGCCGTCGGTCTCGGGTACCGCGGGCGGTACTAGAGCGCCAGGCCGGTGAGGACCAGGACGCGCTCGTAGGTGTAGTCGTCCATGGCGTAGCGGACGCCCTCGCGGCCGACGCCGGACTGCTTGGCTCCGCCGTACGGCATCTGGTCGGCGCGGTAGGACGGGACGTCGCCCACGATCACGCCGCCGACCTCCAGCGCGCGGTGGGCGCGGAAGGCGGTCTGCAGGTCGTGGGTGAAGACACCGGCCTGGAGGCCGTACTTGGAGTCGTTGACCGCGGCGAACGCCTCGGCCTCGCCGTCGACCTTCCTGACGGTCAGGACCGGTCCGAAGACCTCCTCGCAGGCGAGGGTGACATCGGCGGGGACGTCGGCCAGCACGGTCGGGGCGTAGCTGGCGCCCTCGCGCTTGCCGCCGGAGAGCAGGCTCGCGCCGGCGGCGACGGCCTCGTCGACCCAGGCCTCGACGCGCTTGGCGGCGTCCTCGTTGACCAGCGGGCCGACGTCGGTGGCGGAGTCGGACGGGTCACCGGTGACCTGCGCCTCGACGGCCGCGACGATCTTCGGGAGCAGGCGGTCGTAGACGGAGGCGTCGGCGATCACGCGCTGCACGGAGATGCAGGACTGGCCGCCCTGGTAGTTGGAGAAGGTGGCGATACGGGTCGCCGCCCAGTCCAGGTCCGCCTCGGTGGCCCAGTCGGCGAGGACGACGGCCGCGGCGTTGCCGCCGAGTTCCAGGGTGCAGTGCTTGCGCGGCACCGAGTCCTGGATGGCGAAGCCGACCTTGTCGGAGCCGGTGAAGGAGATGACCGGGAGGCGCTCGTCCTGGACGAGGGCGGGCATCCGCTCGTTCGGGACGGTGAGGACCGACCAGGAACCGGCCGGCAGGTCGGTCTCGGCCAGCAGCTCGCCCAGGACGAGGGCGGAGATCGGCGTGGCGGGGGCCGGCTTGAGGATGATCGGGGCGCCGACCGCGATGGCCGGGGCGACCTTGTGGGCGCTCAGGTTCAGCGGGAAGTTGAACGGCGCGATGCCGAGGACGACGCCCTTGGGCATCCGGCGGGTGAGTGCGAGACGCCCGGTGCCGCCGGCGTCGGTGTCGAGGCGCTGGGCGTCGCCGCCGTTGAAGCGACGGGCCTCCTCGGCCGCGAAGCGGAACACGGAGACGGCACGGCCGACCTCGCCGCGCGCCCACTTGATCGGCTTGCCGTTCTCGGCGGAGATCAGCTCGGCGATCTCCTCGGTGCGCTCGACGAGCCGCTTCGACACGTGGTCGAGGGCGGCGGCGCGGACGTGGGCGGGGGTCGCGGCGAACTCGTCCACGACGGCGTGGGCGGCGGCCACGGCCTCTTCGACCTGAGCCTCGGAGGGCACGCTGACCTTGCCGACGAGACGGCCGTCCCAGGGGGAGGTGACGTCGAAGGTGCTCTCGCCGGTCGCCTCGCGGCCGGCGAGCCAGAAGCCGTGGGTGACAGTCATCGCGTGTCCCGGCCCTTTCCGCAGTGGTGGGGTTCTTCCTCTCACACGGTAGGGCCGAGGGGCCGGACCGTCGTTTGTCCGTGATGGAGAAGTCCGGGGCCGCGCCCCTCCGCTTTGGCGGATGCGCTCAGCGCCGGCGCTCGGTGGAGACGATGAGACAGACGCCGGCGACGACGACGGCGCCGCCGACCGCGATGGGCCAGGTCAGTGCCTCGTCGAGGACGAGGGCGCCCAGGAGGACGGCGACGACCGGGTTGACGTAGGCGTAGGTGGCGACCAGGGAGAGCGGGGCGGTCTGCAGCAGCCAGGCGTACGCGGTGAAGGCAAGGAGCGACCCGAAGAGCACCAGATAGGCGAGGGCGGTCCAGGAGCGGGCGGAGAAGGCGGTGACGTCGAGGCCGTGCTGCTCGCCGCGCAGGGACCCGACGGCCAGACAGCCGAGGCCGCCGGCGACCATCTCGTAGGCGCTGGCGGCGAAGGGGTTCTTGGGCATCGGGACCCTGGAGGGGGCGAAGGAGCCGACGGACCACAGGACGGTCGCCACGATCACGGTGAGAACGCCGCTGAGCCGCACCTCGCCACTGAGCCCCGGCAGGGTCAGCACGCCGAGCCCGGCGAGCCCCAGGAGCACCCCGCAGACGGCCCCGAGCCCGGGCCGCTCCCCGAACCCGGTCCGCAGCAGTACGACCCAGGCGGGCACGACGGCGATGAGCAGCGCGGCCAGCCCGGAGGGCACGGAGGTCTCCGCGAGCACGACGAGCCCGTTGCCGCCGAGGAGCAGCAGCAGCCCGACGACCGAGGTGGAGAGCAGCTGGGCGCGGGTCACCTTGAGCACCGCGATCCCGTGCCGCCAGGCGAGCAGCCCGGCGAGCAGCAGGCCGGCGACGACGAAGCGGGCGCCGGCGGAGAGGAAGGGGGGCATGGTCTCGACGACGACGCGGATGCCGAGGTAGGTGGATCCCCAGACGACGTAGACGATGAGGAGGGCGGCCCAGACGGCACCGGAGATCCGGCGGCGGCCGGGGGCGTGGGGGACGGAGTCCCGCCGGGTGTCGGATGCGGGATCGACGGCGCGACTTGTCATGCCCAGGAGATTAGGCAGAGCAAAGCCCCATCGCCAACAATTCTGCCCGAGTTCGGGCACGGAATCGGGTTTGGGGCGCGGCATGCGGCAGGGGGCGCGCGGCCTGGGGGCGAGGGCGCCGGGCTCGGCGCCGGCTCCCCGCAGCAGTCGACGGGTCGCGTTCCCCGGCACCGGGGCGTCGCGCTCTGCGCTGTGGAGCGACCGGGCCTTCCCTGATCGCCGACGCCGGCGCCGGGCGCGTGGGATGGTGGTCGGGTGACGTTGGAGGACCTGGTCCGGCTGCGCCGGGCACGTGACCGGATGGATCGCGACTACGCGATGCCGCTCGACGTTCCGGCGCTGGCGCGGACCGCCCTCATGTCGCCGGGCCACTTCTCCCGCAGCTTCCGCGCCGCCTTCGGGGAGACGCCGTACAGCTACCTGATGACGCGCCGGATCGAGCGGGCCAAGGCGCTGCTGCGGCGGGGCGACCTGTCGGTGACGGAGGTCTGCTTCGCGGTCGGCTCCACCTCGCTGGGGTCGTTCAGCTCGCGGTTCACCGAACTGGTCGGCGAGAGCCCGAGCGCGTACCGGGCCCGCAGCCATGACGAGGGCGCGGCCGTCCCGGCCTGCGTCGCCAAGGTTCACACGCGACCGGTCAGGAATGGAGAAGCCAAACCGGCGCCCCCGACCGTAGCGTGAAACGCATGGACATCAAGCTCTCACAGTGCTTCATCGCCGTCGACGACCATGACAAGGCGCTCGCCTTCTACCGCGATGTGCTCGGTCTCGAAGTGCGCAATGACGTCGGTTTCGAGGGGATGCGCTGGGTGACCGTCGGCTCGCCCTCACAGCCGGACGTGGAGATCGTTCTCGAGCCGCCGCTCGCGGACCCGAACGCCTCGGCCGCCGACAGGGAAGCCATGGAGGAACTGCTGGCGAAGGGCCTGCTGCGCGGCGTCATCTTCGGCACCGACGACTGCGACGCCACCTTCGAGCGCATCCGCGCCGCCGGTGGCGAGGTCCTGCAGGAGCCGATCGATCAGCCCTACGGCGTCCGCGACTGTGCCTTCCGCGACCCCTCCGGCAACATGCTGCGCTTCACCCAGCCCCGCGGTCGGTGAGCTCCGGTCCCGCCGGCCGGGCGCTGCCCCGCCGGTGGGACCCCGCGCCGCGTCGAGGCCCGACGCGAGTGAACGAGATGCCCGGCCGCGAGCTGATGCGCGACGCCGACGCCAGGCCGCGAACGCGGTCCCACCTCACAGATGGAGAGACGATGAGCAAGGCCGCGAGGACGGACCGGCAGTCGGCCGCGCCGCAGGGTGCCGACAGCCACGATCTGATCCGCGTGCACGGCGCGCGCGTGAACAACCTCAAGGACGTGAAGGTCGAGATCCCGAAGCGGCGGCTGACGGTGTTCACCGGCGTCTCCGGCTCGGGCAAGAGCTCGCTGGTGTTCGGCACGATCGCCGCGGAGTCGCAGCGGCTGATCAACGAGACCTACAGCGCGTTCGTGCAGGGCTTCATGCCGACCCTGGCGCGGCCCGAGGTCGACGTACTCGAAGGTCTGACGACCGCGATCATCGTCGACCAGCAGCGGATGGGCGCCGACCCCCGCTCCACGGTCGGCACGGTCACCGACGCCCACGCGATGCTGCGCATCCTCTTCAGCCGGCTGGGCGAGCCGCACATCGGCTCGCCGCAGGCGTTCTCCTTCAACGTCGCCTCGGTCCAGGCGAGCGGGGCCTTCAAGGTCGACCGCGGCGCCGACAAGACCAAGACCGTCAAGCGGACCTTCACCCGCACCGGCGGCATGTGTACGCGCTGCGAAGGCCGGGGCGCGGTCTCCGACATCGATCTCTCCCAGCTCTACGACGACTCCAAGTCGCTCGCCGAGGGCGCGTTCACCATCCCCGGCTGGAAGTCGGACAGCTTCTGGACCGTACGGGTCTACGCGGAGTCGGGCCTCCTCGACCCGGACAAGCCGATCCGCAAGTACACCAAGAAGGAGATGCAGGACTTCCTCTACCGGGAGCCGACCAAGGTGAAGGTCGAGGGCGTGAACCTCACCTATGAGGGGCTGATCCCCAAGATCCAGAAGTCGTTCCTCTCCAAGGACCGGGCGGCGATGCAGCCGCACATCCGTGAGTTCGTGGACCGGGCGGTCACCTTCAGCACCTGCCCGGAGTGCGACGGCACCCGGCTCAGCGAGGCCGCCCGGTCGTCACGGATCGGCAGGATCAACATCGCCGACGCGTGCGCGATGCAGATCAGCGACCTGGCCGAGTGGGTCCGCGGCCTCGACGAGCCGTCCGTCGCGCCACTGCTCGGCGCGCTGCGGCAGACGCTCGACTCGTTCGTGGAGATCGGCCTCGGCTATCTCTCCCTCGACCGGCCCTCGGGCACGCTGTCGGGCGGCGAGGCGCAGCGCGTCAAGATGATCCGCCACCTCGGCTCCTCCCTCACCGACGTCACCTACGTCTTCGACGAGCCCACCATCGGCCTGCACCCCCATGACATCCAGCGGATGAACGACCTGCTGCTGAGGCTGCGGGACAAGGGCAACACCGTGCTCGTCGTGGAGCACAAGCCGGAGACGATCGCGATCGCCGACCATGTCGTCGACCTCGGCCCCGGTGCCGGTACGGCGGGCGGCACCGTCTGCTTCGAGGGCACCGTCGAGGGGCTGCGGACCGGCGGCACCGTCACCGGCCGCCATTTCGACGACCGCGCTGCCGTCAAGGAGACGGTGCGCAAGCCCACCGGCACGCTGGAGATCCGCGGCGCGACGACACACAACCTGCGCGACGTCGACGTCGACATCCCGCTAGGGGTGCTCGTCGTCGTCACCGGCGTCGCCGGCTCCGGCAAGAGCTCGCTCGTTCACGGGTCGCTGGTCAACGGTTCGGGGGCCGCCGGCGCCGATGTGGTGTCGGTCGACCAGGGTGCGATCCGCGGCTCGCGACGGAGCAACCCGGCGACGTACACCGGGCTGCTCGACCCGATCCGCAAGGCGTTCGCGAAGGCCAACGGCGTGAAGCCGGCGCTGTTCAGCGCCAACTCGGAGGGCGCCTGCCCCACCTGCAACGGCGCCGGCGTCATCTACACCGACCTGGCGATGATGGCGGGCGTGGCCACCACGTGCGAGGAGTGCGAGGGGAAGCGGTTCGAGGCATCGGTCCTCGACCACCACCTCGGCGGCCGCGACATCAGCGAGGTGCTCGCGATGTCGGTGACCGAGGCCGAGGAGTTCTTCGGCACCGGCGAGGCGCGCACGCCCGCCGCGCACCGCATCCTCGGCCGGCTCGCCGACGTCGGGCTCGGCTACCTCACCCTCGGCCAGCCGCTGACCACGCTGTCCGGCGGCGAGCGGCAGCGGCTCAAGCTGGCCACCCACATGGCCGAGAAGGGTGGCGTCTACGTCCTGGACGAGCCGACCGCGGGCCTGCACCTCGCCGACGTCGAGCAACTGCTCGGCCTGCTCGACCGGCTCGTCGAGTCCGGCAAGTCGGTCATCGTCGTCGAGCACCACCAGGCGGTGATGGCGCACGCCGACTGGATCATCGACCTCGGCCCGGGCGCCGGCCACGACGGCGGCCGAATCGTCTTCGAGGGCACCCCCGCCGACCTCGTCGCCGCCCGCTCGACCCTGACGGGGGAGCACCTGGCGAAGTACGTGGGGAACTGACCGCACAGGGCAGCGGCGGGCGGGGCCGGTCGGGGCGCCAGCCGCGCGAGGTGCGGGCCGCGCGGGGCCGGGCGGGGCCGGGGGCGCATCGTACGAGGCCGCCCTACTCCCGCTCCCGCCCCTCCCCCGTCGCCTTCAGTGCCAGCCACAGCTCCATCCGGACGTCCGGGTCGTCCAGGGAGCGGCCCAGGATCTCCTCCACCCGGCGCATGCGGTAGCGCAGGGTGTGGCGGTGGACGCCGAGGTCGGCGGCCGCCGCGTCCCACTGGCCGTGGCGGGAGAGCCAGGCGCGCAGGGAGGCGACCAGGTCGCCGCGGCCCGTGGCGTCGTGTTCGTGGAGGGCGCGGAGCATCCCGTCCGCGAAGGCGCGGACAGCGTCGTCAGCGAGGAGGGGGAGGACCGATCCGGCGGCCAGTTCCTCGTGCTCGACCAGGGCGCGACCCCGGCGGCGGGCCACCGAGAGGGACTGTTCGGCCTGCTTGTAGGCGGCTGCGGTCGCGATGGGGCCGGCCGGTGCGGAGAGGCCGATCACCACGCCCGCCTCCTCCGCCTCCTGCTCGGCGTACGCGTCGCACGCGGTGACCACGGCTCCCCCGTCGCCCGCGAGGACGACGAAGCGTTCGTCGCCCTCCGGCACAGCCAGTACCGCTTCCCCGGCGCGCGCCGCCGCCGTCTCCAGGGACTCGGCCAGCGCCGGGAGGGGCGCCTCGGCCGACGGGTCGCGTTCCCCGGCGGCCTCGGCGATCAGCAGCCGGAACGGCGCGTCGAGCAGCTCGCCGTAGAGGTCGCCCGCCACCGCCCGGGCGTGGTCCGGCTGGCCGGAGAGCATCATCCGCAGGACCGCCGCGCCGAGCCGCTGTTCGGCCGCCTGAAGGGAGCGGGAGCGTTCCGTGGTGAGCGTGAGCAGCGCGATCGCGGAGTGCACGGCGTACCGCTCGGCCGTGCCCAGCGGCGCACCCGTGCCGACGGCCAGGGCGCCGCGCACCCGCCGCCCGGTGCCCAGGGACTGGAGCTCAACCCGGTCCTCCGTGCCGCCGACGACCGCGCTGGCCGGGGCGGGCCGCTCGCGCAGGCGTTCCACGTCGCTGGTGAGCCGGGCCGCCCGCCGCGCCGCCCATTCCGGTGATGCCGCGAGGACCGCGCCGGACGTGTCGTACAGCGCCGCCCAGCCGTCGACGTGCGCGGCCAGCCGGGCGACCACCGCGTCCGGCCCCTCCGCCAGCGCCGCCCGGGTCATTTCGCGCTGGGCCTCGAACCCGGCGGTCACCGCGCGGTACTGGTCGGCGGCGATCGCAGCCGACACGGCCTTGCTGATCGCCAGGAACGGTGTGCGCCGGGGCACCTCGAGCAGCGGCATGTCCTGCTCGCGCGCCGCGTCGACGAGGGCCTGCGGGATCGCGTCGTAGTTGACGCCGATGGCGAAGCCGATGCCGACGACCCCGGCACCGGCGAGCCGCCGGACGTAGCGGCGCATGGCCTCGGGGTCCTCGGCATGGAGTTTCATGGCCGTGACGAGGAGGAGCTCGCCGCCTTCCATGTACGGCGTGGGGTCCTCCAGCTCGCTCACATGCGCCCAGCGGACGGCGGTGCCGAGGCGGTCCTCACCGGCGCGCACGGTGAGTTTGAGCGCGGAGTGCTGGACGAGCGAGGCGAGCGTGGGCGGCATGGCACCGTCGGACCTTCGGCTGGGGATTTCGCCGTCCCGTATGAACGGCGTACCCCGATTCTGCCAGGGCGTACGGGTCGGTGGCGCGGCAGGCGCTCAGCCCCGCAGGTCCACCAGCAGCGGCGGGGTGTGCTCGCCCCGGACGTTCGTCAGCGACAGCACGGCGTGACCGGCGGGGACGTGGTGGGCCAGGTCGGAGGCCGACCAGCGCTGCCGCTCCACCTCCCGGACGGTGACGGCCTCCGCGGTCGCCGCCTTGCCGGTGACCAGGCGCCGCATGAAGTGCAGCGCCTTGGTGAGGGGCTCGTCGGAGATGATCTGCCGGTTGGTGACGTCCCGGGTCTGCACCCATTCGGTCCCCCAGGTCTCGGCGAACCGGCCGCCGTCCCACGGCGCGAGCCCGGCGAACGCCATCCGGCAGCCGACCGCGCCGAGCAGCGGCCCGCGCAGCGCCTCCGGTACGTCCTCCAGGCTGCGCAGGGCGAGGACGACCCCGGCGTGGACGGAGCGCAGACGCTGGAGGGCGCGTACGGAGTCGGCGGTGACGGTGTAGGTCGCGTCGTCCAGGACCAGGCAGGCGAAGAGGGACCGGTCGCCGCGGGTGAGTGCGGCCTCGGCGAACTGCGCGAGGAGGAGGCGGGAGACGATCCGGGACGCCTCGGCGTGACCGCGCTCGGGCAGGTCGATCCGGACCCGCAGCGGGTGGGAGATGGTGCGCAGCGAGAACTGGCCCTCGGGGGCGTCCGTGCGGAAGAACCGGGCGAAGGCGGGTCGGTCCAGGAAGGCGATGCGCTCGGCGAGCAGCACGCCGATGTCGTCGCCGCGGTCCGACTGCCGTGCTCGGGCGTCGAGTTCACGCAGCTGGGCCGGGTCGTCGGCGACGGCGGCGCGGAGCCGGGCGAGGGCGTCGGGCGACCCGCCGAGGAGCTCCCGCAGCTCGGGCACGGCCGGGAAGCGGCCGTGGGCGGCGCGGTGGGGGCCGATGAGCTGGGCGAGCGCGGTGGCGGCCCGGCGGCTGTCGGTGACGAGATCTCCCACGAGCGCCTCGGCGAGGATCCGGGCGGCCTCGTCGGGGTCGTCGGCGCCGCCGTACAGATCGAGGTCGTGGGTGGAGTCGGCGCGGCCGACGGACACGACGACGTCGAAGGCGGCGTCGGGGGCGAGGGCGGTGCCCTGCGCGGTGACGGCGATGACGGCGGCGCGGTTGGCGAGCGCCTGAAGGCAGAGCGATTCGACGACGGGCCGCACGAGCCGCACGGTCTTCCCGGACCCGGCGGGCCCGACGGCGAGCAACGAGGTTCCGAGAAGAGAGGGCTCGAGGGCGACGCCGGTGGTGCGGCGGGCGTAGGGGTTGCGTTCGCCTGCGGCAGCGGTGCCGATCTTCACTTGGTGGACGACCAGGTCATGGCGGGCCGTCCGTACGGGCAGGTCCCGTTCACCCGAGGGATGAGCGAAGGCGGCTGCGCCGTGACGCAGGGCCGCGTCGACGAACGGGCCCAGTCGGGAGGGGTTCGCTTGCACCGAGTGCCACGCACGACGGATCCGGGCGAAGTCGACATCGTTCATCCGGCCGGAGCGTGCTTCTTCGGCCAGCCGGTCGGCGACGGCCGACTGACCCGCCGCACGCAGTTCCGGCCACTCCGCGCGGTCGGTGGTCGAGCCGGCCTGAACGGAGGGCTCCGCCCGGGGTGGCTTGTGACCGGGGCGGCCGTAGCCGATCAGGGGTAGCAGGTACCTGCGGCCCACCTCCGTCCAGCGGCCGAGGCGGCCGAAGAAGACGAGAAGACCGACGACCATCAAGATGTCGACGATTCCGCCGATGATGCCCTTGCCGACCGCGCTGTCGGTGAGCATGACCAGCGCGCCCGCCCAGAAGTGCGGGTCCAGCCAGTACGGGATGTAGTAGTTGACGTAGAGCGACCAGAGCAGCCATGCGGCGAGGAACGAGATCAGCGCACCGCTCAGCAGCTGCCGCCCGGGCACTTGTTCTGGCTCCTCCACCGGTCGGGGCACGTACCCCTGACGCCAGGTGCCCGGCTCCGCCTCCGGCCGGGAGATGCGCAGCCAGTCCACGAGCGAGGCCCCGTGCGAGGGGGCCGGCGCATGGGTGGGCACAGGTGGCGCCGCAGGCGGTCCCGCAGGGCGCGGCACGGGATTGGCGCGCGTGCCATGCGATTCGTACATGCCGTCGGTGTCCATGAACCCCTGCCCCCTGACCTGCCGGGTCGCGCGTCTGTGCCTCGGTCAATCTAGTGCGGTTCCGCGTGCGGAGGCCCGATTTGCCGCCACACCCGGGGCCTGCGGCCCCACCCCGCACCCCCTCTATGTCCGCCGCGGACAACGACACACCCGCACCACTCCCGAACGGAGCATGCCCACCCCCCACCGCCGGACCTAACCTGCGAAAAGAATCCCTGAAAGCGTCCGGAAACACCCCCAGGAGCCCTCATGAGCGCAATTCCGCAGGAGCGCCGCGTCGTCACCGCCATTCCCGGCCCGAAGTCGCAGGAGCTTCAGGCCCGTCGTCTGTCCACGGTCGCGGGCGGCGTCGGCTCCGTGCTCCCCGTCTTCACGGCGCGCGCCGGCGGCGGCGTCATCGAGGACGTGGACGGCAACCGCCTCATCGACTTCGGCTCCGGCATCGCCGTGACCTCCGTGGGCGCCTCGGCCGAGGCCGTCGTGCGCCGGGCCTCCGCCCAGCTGCAGGACTTCACGCACACCTGTTTCATGGTCACGCCGTACGAGGGCTACGTCGAGGTCTGTGAGGCGCTCGCCGAGCTGACCCCGGGCGACCACGCCAAGAAGTCCGCGCTGTTCAACTCCGGCGCCGAGGCCGTCGAGAACGCGGTCAAGATCGCTCGTTCGTACACCAAGCGCCAGGCCGTCGTCGTCTTCGACCACGGCTACCACGGCCGTACGAACCTCACGATGGCTCTGACCTCGAAGAACATGCCGTACAAGCAGGGCTTCGGGCCGTTCGCGCCCGAGGTCTACCGCGTCCCGGTGGCGTACGGCTACCGCTGGCCCACTGGCGCCGACAACTGCGGCCCCGAGGCCGCCGCGCAGGCGATCGACAACATCACCAAGCAGATCGGCGCCGAGAACGTCGCCGCGATCATCATCGAGCCGGTCCTCGGCGAGGGCGGCTTCATCGAGCCGGCCAAGGGCTTCCTGCCGGCGATCGTGAAGTTCGCCAACGACAACGGCATCGTCTTCGTCGCGGACGAGATCCAGTCCGGCTTCTGCCGCACCGGCCAGTGGTTCGCGTGCGAGGACGAGGGCATCGTCCCGGACCTGATCACCACCGCCAAGGGCATCGCGGGCGGTCTGCCGCTCGCCGCCGTGACCGGCCGCGCCGAGATCATGGACTCCGTGCACGGTGGCGGCCTGGGCGGCACCTACGGCGGCAACCCGGTGGCGTGCGCCGGTGCGCTCGGCTCCATCGAGACGATGCGGGAGCTCGACCTCAACGGCAAGGCCAAGCGCATCGAGGAGGTCATGAAGGGCCGCCTCACGGAGATGCAGAAGAACCTGCCGAACGGTTCGATCATCGGTGACATCCGCGGCCGCGGCGCCATGGTCGCGATCGAGCTGGTGAAGGACCCGGCGACCAAGGAGCCGAACCCGGAGGCCGCCGGCGCGCTGGCGAAGGCCTGCCACGCCGAGGGCGTGCTGGTCCTGACCTGTGGCACCTACGGCAACGTGCTGCGCTTCCTTCCGCCGCTGGTCATCGGCGAGGACCTGCTGAACGAGGGCCTGGACGTCATCGAGAGCGCGTTCGCCACGATCTGACGCCCTGTGTGAAGAAGCTGTGGGGGGCCGATGGCGGGATGGAGATCCGGCTGTCGGTCCCCCTTTCTCTGCCGTACGGTTTTTGCAGATGAGAGAAACACCCCGCTCGCAGGAGACTGCGGGCGACCCCAGGCCGGAGCATCCCCAGCCTCGTCCTGACCGTGCCCTCGCGCACACCACCGGGGCCCTGGGCTCCGGAACTCCTCACCGATCGGATGGCCGCCCGCCCCACACCCCCCGGGGCGCGCGGCAAACCGGTCAAGCCGGCCGTCTCGGAACCTCCCCCCCTGTTCCGGGGCGGCCGGCTTACTTCCCGGTCCTTCTCGGCCTCTGCGCCGTCCTCTTCGCGCTCACGACCTGGCAGGTCGTCGTCGAGGGACCTCTCGCCCGGCTGGACGAACGCGCCGGTCACGCCCTCGTCGGCCGCGTCCCGCCCCGGCTCACCGAACTCGGCGCCGACCTCGGCAGTATGGCCGTCGCCCTTCCCGTGCTGACGGCCGCTCTCGGGTACGCGATGTGGCGCGGGCGCCGTCTCCAGGCGCTGTACGCGGCCCTCGCGATGGCCCTCGTCCCCGCCCTGGTCGTCCCCCTCAAGCTGCTGACCGACCGGCCGGGCCCGCTCACGGCCGAGACCGGCTATTACCCGTCCGGCCACACGGCCACCGCGATGGTGGCGTACGTCGGCGCGGCGCTGCTGGTCGACAGACGACTGATGCCCCTCGCCGCGTTCCTGACGGCGGCGACGGGCATCGGCCTGGTTCTGCGCGGCTACCACTGGCCGCTGGATGTGGTGGGGAGCCTGCTCCTGTTCGGGGCGGTCCTGCTGGTCAGCTCCAGGGGTATGCGTCGAAGTTCCCGGAGAACTCCCAGGCGTTGAACCGGTCCCAGTTGATGGACCAGGTCATCAGTCCGCGCAGCCCCGGCCAGGTGCCGTGCGTCTGGTACGAGCCGCAGTTCGTCTTCCTGGTCAGGCAGTCCAGCGCCTTGGTGACCTCGGCCGGGGCCGTGTGCCCGTTGCCCGCCTGGGTCGAGGCCGGCAGGCCGATCGCCACCTGGTCGGGGCGCAGGGCGGGGAAGACCCGGTCGGTGTTGCCGGCGACGGGGAAGCCGGTGAGCAGCATGTCCGTCATGGCGATGTGGAAGTCGGCGCCGCCCATGGAGTGGTACTGGTTGTCCAGTCCCATGATCGGGCCCGAGTTGTAGTCCTGGACGTGCAGCAGGGTGAGGTCGTCGCGCAGGGCGTGGATGACCGGGAGGTAGGCGCCGGCGCGCGGGTCCTGACCGCCCCAGGGGCCCGAGCCGTAGTACTGATGGCCGAGCTGGACGAAGAAGGTCTCGGGGGCCATGGTCAGCACGAAGCCGGGGCCGTACCTGGCTTTGAGCGTCTTCACCGCCGAGATCAGGTTGACGATCACCGGGCTGGTGGGGCTGCGGAAATCCGTGTCACCGGTGTTCAGGGACAGGGAGTGGCCCTCGAAGTCGATGTCGAGGCCGTCGAGACCGTACTCGTCGATGATCTTCGCGACGGACGAGACGAAGGTGTCGCGGGCGGCCGTGGTGGAGAGCTGGACCTGGCCGTTCTGGCCGCCGATGGAGATGAGGACCTTCTTGCCGGCGGCCTGCTTGGCCTTGATGGCGGCCTTGAAGTCGGCGGACGACTCGACGCCCGGGCATTCGGTGGCGGGGCAGAGGCGGAAGCGGATGTCCCCGGAGGTCACCGAGGTGGGCTCGCCGAAGGCGAGGTTGATGACGTCCCAGGAGTCGGGGACGTCGGCCATCCGGGTGTAGCCGGAGCCGTTGGCGAAGCTGGCGTGCAGATAGCCGACGAGCGCATGGGCGGGCAGACCGGGCGTCGGGGTGCCGCCGCTCCTGGTCGTGGCCGTGACGGCGGCGGACTTCGGGGATTCGCCGGCGCTGTTGGTGGCGGTGACCTGGAAGGCGTACGAGGTGGCGGGGGTCAGTCCGGTGACGGTCGCCGAGGTCCCGGTCACCGTCAGGGTCTTGGCGCCGCCCTTGTAGACGGTGTAGCCGGTGGCGCCGGGGACGGCCGACCAGGAGAGCGGGACGGATGTGGAGGTGGGGGTGCCCGCGGTCAGTCCGGCGGGGGCGGCCGGTATCTGGACGGGGTCGCCGCCCGGGCCCACCAGGGTGAGGTCGTCGGCGTGGTAGGCGGGGGTGCCGTACCAGCCGTGGGTGTAGATCGTCACCGAGGTCGTCGAGGCGCCCGTGGTGAAGGTGGTTGTCAGCCGCTGCCAGTCGGGGGCGGACTGGGTCCAGGTGGAGACGTCGGTGGTGCCGGTGCCGGAGGCCCCGAGGTGGACGTAGTCGCCGCGCACCCAACCGCTGAGCGTGTAGGCGGAGTTGGGCTTCACGGTGACGGTCTGCGAGCACCGGGCGTTGTCGCTGCCCGCCGGGGTCGCCCGGAGCGCCTTGGTCCCGCCGCGTACGGGTGTGGAGACGACGGCTCCGCTGCCCGCCGTACAACTCCAGCCGTCCAGGCCGGATTCGAAGCCGCCGTTGCGGGCCAGGTCGGTGTCAGCGGCGTGCGCGCCCTGGGTCGAGGCGACGAGTCCGCCCGCGGCGAGGACGGCCGCCGCGGCGACGGCGAGAGGTCTGGTGCGGTCCACAACTGCCTCCGGGAGTGGGGGAATCGGGGGAGCGCGCCACAGCATGGTCCAGACCAATCAGGTGGTCAATACCTCTGGTGGTTCACCTGCCTCCCTCTCCCCTTTCCTCACGGGCCAGTTGGCCCGCGGCCTCGTGCATCGCGAGCTCCAGCAGCGCGGCGTCGGTGAGGGTCCCGGTGCCGTCCGGCGGCACCAGCCAGCGCACTCCGCCGGTGGCCCGGCCGGGGTAGGGGACGACGATCCAGGTCCCCCGGCCGGCGCTGCGCACACCGGTGCCGAGCCAGCGCGCGGCCGTGCCCGGGGGAACGAAGAAGCCCATTCGGGCGTCGCCGAGGTCGGCGAGGACGGGGCCCGGCCGGTCGACGAGCCGGGCCAGTACGTCGAGCGTCGGACCCCCGAGCCCGCCCGGCAGGATGAGCACGTCCCAGCGCCGGCCGGCGGGCAGCAGCGCGACCCCGAGGGGGTTGCGCTCCCATTCCCACCGGCAGGCGTCGGGATCCGGTGCCACCGAGACGAGCCATTCCACTGCGGTCTTGGCCCCCGGACCAGTCATTGCCAACGGCCTCCATTCCATGTGCGGACGGATGCGTCCACACGGGGAGAGCGGGGTTGGCGTCGATCATTACGCGGGTTGGGGCCACGCGTTGGGGGTGAACCGGGTCATATCAAGATCAGCGGGTGTACGCCCCCGGCGCACACCCGGCTCGACCGGCCCGGCCATGCCTGCCCAGGGCCTGTCTTTCGGATCCTGCCGGGCTCGCGTGCCCTGATCCGAAAGGCGAACCCCAGTGCTGTGACCGGGAACCTTGCCGGGTTGCTCGTTGTGCTGGGTGCCATGGAGGCGTTCGACACGGGGCGGCGGTTAGCCGATCCCTGGAAGCTGAAAGGGGTTGCCCTCTTCCCCCGCGATACGGTGCTGCGATGTCTCGATCAGTCGAAACCGGATCAGTGTTGTCTCCCGTCACCGCGGACGACGTCGACCTTGCCGTGCGGCTCGCCGTAGGCACCCTTCGGGACGCACCCGCGGAGGGGTGGGGCGGTAAGGCCGGTTCGCTGGAGTGGGACTGCTGGGAGACCGCCGAGCACCTCGCCAACGACCTGTTCTACTACGCCGTGCAGCTGGGGCCGCAGAGCCCGCCGCTGGACACCCATGTGCCTTTCGCGTTGAGCCGGAAGAGGCCGGACGGACCCGCGGTCTTCCTCTTCGCGGACCGTGATGCGGGTCCGTCCGGCCTGGTGCAGGTGCTGGAGGCGTGCGGCGCGCTGCTGGTCGCCATGGTGCGTACCACGCCGCCCCGGGTCCGCGCCCACCACGCCGCCGGGGTGTCGGACCCCGAAGGCTTCGCGGCGCTGGGGCTGCAAGAGACGCTGGTACACATGCACGATCTGGCGGAAGGCTTCGGGCTTGCCTGGACCCCGCCCTCCGCTCTCTGCTCGCGGGTGCTCGCCCGTCTGTTTCCCGAGGCTCCGGGCGGCGCGGATCCCTGGCTCACCCTGTTGTGGGCCACCGGCCGCGCCGAACTGCCGGGGCACCCTCGTCTCACCACGTGGCGCTCGGACAGCACACCGCGGTCATAGGAGCGGACCGGCCTCAGCCGCGGCCAGGCTGATGATCGTGCCCCTACCGCGGCGAGAGCACACCGGGCCACCCGTCCCAACCGGCAACCCGGGGAACCTGTGCGGTCACGGCACTAGCTGTCGAACCCGAGACCGAAACGGTCCATCGTCCGCAGCCAGAGATTGCGCCGGCCGCCCCGCTCGTCGGCGCGGGCCAGCGACCACTTGGTGAGCCCGATCCCGGCCCAGGCGATCGGCTCGGGCGGGAACGGCAGCGGCTTGGAGCGGACCATCTCAAGGGACGTACGCTCCGTCCGCTCCCCCGACAGCAGATCGAGCATCACATCGGCGCCGAAGCGGGTCGCGCCGACGCCCAGGCCCGTGAAGCCCGCGGCGTACGCCACCTTCCCCGCGTGCGCCGTCCCGAAGAAGGCGGAGAAGCGGGAGCAGGTGTCGATCGCGCCGCCCCAGGCGTGGCTGAAGCGGAGGCCCTCCAGCTGCGGGAAGCAGCGGAAGAAGTGCTCGGCGAGCTTCAGATACGTCTCCGGGCGGTGGTCGAGCTCCGCGCTGAGGCGGCCGCCGAAGGGATAGATCGCGTCGTAGCCGCCCCACAGGATGCGGTGGTCGGCGGTGATGCGGAAGTAGTGGAACTGGTTGGCGCTGTCGCCGAGGCCCTGACGGTTCTTCCAGCCGATCGACGCGAGCTGCCCCGGGCTGAGGGGCTCGGTCATGAGCGCGTAGTCGTAGACCGGGACGGTGTACGCACGCACCCGCTTGACCAGCGACGGGAAGACGTTCGTGCCGAGCGCGACCCGGCGGGCGAGCACCCGGCCGTAGGGGGTGCGCACGGCCATTCCCGAGCCGTTCGCCACGAGGTCGAGGCCGCGGGTGTTCTCGTAGATCCGTACGCCGAGGCCGAGACACGCCCGCTTCAGGCCCCACGCCAGCTTCGCCGGGTCGACCATGGCCACGCCCCGGCGGTCCCACAGGCCCCCGAGGAACGTCGGGGAGTCGACCTCGGCGCGTACGGCCGCGGCGTCCAGGAGCTCCAGGCCGTCCGCGAGACCGAGGCGCTCGGCCTCCTCGTACATCTCGCGGAGCTCGTCGGCCTGGTGCGGTTCGGTGGCGACGTCGATCTCGCCGGTCCGCTCGAAGCCGCAGTCGATGCCGTAGGAAGCGACCGCCGCCTCGATGGCGTCGAGGTTGCGCGCGCCGAGCTCCTCCAGCTTCGCGAGTTCGCCCGGCCAGCGGGCCAGCCCGTTGCCGAAGCCGTGGGTGAGGGACGCGGCACAGAAGCCGCCGTTGCGGCCCGAGGCGGCCCAGCCCACCTCGCGCCCCTCGATCAGTACGACATCCCTCGCGGGGTCGCGCTCCTTGGCGAGGAGCGCGGTCCACAGTCCGCTGTAGCCGCCACCGACGACCAGCAGGTCGCAGCGCTCGGTGGTGGTCAGTGCGGGCAGGGCGCCCGGCTTGCCCGGGTCCTCCAGCCAGAAGGGGACGGGCTGGGCGTCGGAGAGCGATTGTGCAGCAGTACGCATGGCAGCTGGGGCCATGGTTTCCAACTCCTTCAGAACCTACTCAGGGTGTCGCTGTCTTCTTGCGCCGGTTGCCGGCCAGCTGGCCGACGACCACCACCAGTACCGCGATGACGAACATCGCCGTACCGATGACGTTGATCTGCACGGGTGTACCGCGCTGCGCCGATCCCCACACGAACATGGGGAAGGTCACGGTCGAGCCCGCGTTGAAGTTGGTGATGATGAAGTCGTCGAACGAGAGCGCGAAGGCGAGCAGCGCACCTGCGGCGATGCCGGGCGCGGCGATGGGCAGGGTGACCCGCAGGAAGGTCTGCGCCGGCCCCGCGTAGAGATCCCGCGCGGCCTCCTCCAGACGAGGGTCCATGGACATCACCCGCGCCTTGACGGCGGTGACGACGAAACTCAGGCAGAACATGATGTGGGCGATCAGGACCGTCCAGAACCCCAGCTCGGCACCCATGTTGAGGAAGAGCGTCAGCAGTGAGGCGGCCATGACGACCTCGGGCATCGCCATCGGCAGGAAGATGAGCGAGTTGATCGCGCCGCGCGCCCGGAAGCGGTAGCGGACCAGCGCGAAGGCGATCATCGTGCCGAGGAGGGTCGCGCCGACCGTCGCCCATGCGGCGATCTGGAGCGACAGGGTGAGCGAGCCGCACATGTCGGCGACGCCGCAGGGGTCCTTCCAGGCGTCCAGGGAGAACTCCTGCCACGCGTAGTTGAAGCGTCCCTTCGGCTTGTTGAAGGAGAACACCATCACGACGACGTTCGGCACGATCATGTACGCGAGCGTCAGCAGGCCCGCGATGACGACCAGGTTCTTTCGCAGCCAGGGCATCAGACCAGGTCCTCCGTTCCCGCTCGGCGGATGTAGACGGTGACCATGAGCAGCACGATCGCCATGAGGATGAAGGACAGCGCGGCGGCGGTCGGGTAGTCCAGGACCCGCAGGAACTGCGACTGGATGACGTTGCCGACCATCTTGGTGTCGGTGGAGCCGAGGAGCTCGGCGTTGACGTAGTCGCCGCTCGCCGGGATGAAGGTGAGCAGCGTGCCCGAGACGACGCCCGGCATGGACAGCGGGAACGTCACCTTGCGGAAGGTGGTCGCGGGCGACGCGTAGAGGTCGCGCGCGGCCTCGTGCAGCCGTCCGTCGATCCGCTCCAGAGAGGTGTAGAGCGGCAGGATCATGAACGGCAGGAAGTTGTACGTCAGACCGCAGACGACCGCCATGGGGGTGGCGAGCACCCGGCTGCCCTCGGTCCAGCCCAGCCAGTTGGTGATGTCCAGGATGTGGAGCGTGTCGAGGACGCCGACGACGGCGCCGCCGTCGGCGAGGATCGTCTTCCACGCCAGCGTGCGGATCAGGAAGCTGGTGAAGAACGGCGCGATGACCAGTACCAGGACCAGATTGCGCCAGCGGCCCGCCTTGAAGGCGATCATGTACGCCAGCGGGTAGCCGAGGAGCAGACACAGCAGGGTGGCGGTGCCGGCGTACAGCAGGGACCGGATGAACTGCGGGTAGTACTCCTGGAAGGCGTCCCAGTACGTCTGGAAGTGCCAGGTGACCGCGAAGCCCTTCTCCAGGGAGCCGGTCTGCACGGAGGTCGAGGCCTGGTAGATCATCGGCAGCGCGAAGAAGACCAGCAGCCACAGGATGCCGGGGAGCAGCAGCCAGTACGGCACGAGCCGCTTGCGGGTGGGCGCCTTGCGCACCACGGGGGCCGCCGCCTCGGGGGGTGTCTCGGTGATCGTCACGCGCCGTCCTCCACCTTTTCCACGCCCGCGTCGATGGCCTGGGCCGCGTCCAGGCCGAAGGTGTGCGTGGGGTTCCAGTGGAGGACCACTTCGGCGCCGGGGGTGAGCCGCGTGTCGCGCTCGATGTTCTGCTCGTACACCTGCAGCCCGCTGCCCGCGGGGCTGTCGACGACGTACTGCGTGGACACCCCGATGAAGGAGGAGTCGACGATCCGGCCGGTGACCCGGTTGCGTCCGTCGGGGATCGCGCTCGCGTCGTCGGCGTGAGCGAGCGAGATCTTCTCCGGGCGGACGCCCACCAGCAGCTTTCCGCCGCTGCGGGTGTCGCTGACCGACGCGCATCGCTCGGCGGGCATCCGCAGCTTGCCACCGCCCGCCGACACGACGATGTCGGCCCCGGCCTCGACGACCTCGGCCTCGATGAGGTTCGAGGTGCCGAGGAAGTTGGCGACGAAGGTGGTCTTCGGGTTCTCGTACAGGTCGGCGGGGGCGCCGAGCTGTTCGACACGGCCGCCGTTCATCACCGCGACCGTGTCGGCCATGGTCATGGCCTCCTCCTGGTCGTGGGTGACGTGGACGAAGGTGATGCCGACCTCGGTCTGGATGCGCTTGAGCTCCAGCTGCATCTGGCGGCGCAGCTTGAGGTCGAGGGCGCCGAGCGGCTCGTCGAGGAGGAGCACCTGGGGGTGGTTGATCAGCGCGCGGGCGACGGCGACGCGCTGCTGCTGGCCGCCGGAGAGCTGGTGCGGCTTGTTCTTGGCCTTGTCGCCGAGCTGGACGAGGTCGAGCATGTCGCCGACCTGCTTCTGCACCGACTTGACGCCGCGCCGGCGCAGGCCGAACGCGATGTTCTCGTAGATGTCGAGGTGCGGGAAGAGCGCGTACGACTGGAAGACCGTGTTGACCGGGCGCTTGTACGGGGGGAGGTTCGTGACGTCGCGGTCGCCCAGGAAGACGGTGCCGGTCGTCGGCTCCTCCAGGCCCGCGATCATGCGCAGCGTGGTGGTCTTGCCGCAGCCGGAGGCGCCGAGCAGCGCGAAGAAGGAACCCTGCGGAACGGTCAGGTCGAGCGGGTGTACGGCGGTGAAGGCGCCGTACGTCTTGCTGATCCCGGTGAGACGGACATCGCCGCCGGTGTTCGTGTCAGTCATGGGTGGTGATCCCAGATTCTTGGAGGGGCTGGCTGGAAGACGGGGGCACCGCCCGCGCGGCTCGCCGCCGCGGGGAGGCTCAGGCGCCGATGAGCTTGGCGAACTTCTCCTCGTATGCCGTCTCTTCGGCGCTGCTCAGCGAGCGGAAGGCACGGGACTTCGCGGCCATCGCCTTGTCGGGGAGGATCAGCGTGTTGTTCGCGAGTTCGGGATCGATCTTCGCGAGTTCGTCCTTCACGCCGTCCACCGGACAGACGTAGTTGATGTAGGCGGCCAGCTGCGCGGCGACCGGGAGCTCGTAGTAGTAGTCGATGAGCTTCTCCGCGTTGGCCTTGTGGCGGGCCTTGGCGGGGACCAGCAGGTTGTCGCTGGAGGTGATGTAACCGGCCGCGGGGATCGCGTACTTGATGTCCGGGTTGTCGGCCTGCAGCTGGATGACGTCACCGGCCCAGGCGAGACAGGCGGCGAGGTCGCCCTTGTCCAGGTCGGACGTGTAGTCGTTGCCGGTGAAGCGCCGGATCTGCTTCTTGTCGACGCCCTTCTGGAGCCGGCCGAGTGCCGCGTCGAAGTCGGCGTCCGTGAAGGAGCCCGGGTCCTTGCCCATGTCGATCAGCGTCATGCCGACCGAGTCGCGCATCTCGGTCAGGAAGCCGACCCGGCCCTTGAGGGTGGGGTCGTCCAGGAGCTGGCTGACGGAGTCGACCTTCTTGCCGCCGGTCGCCTTGACGTTGTAGGCGATGACCGTGGAGATACCGGTCCAGGGGTAGGAGTAGGAACGGCCCGGGTCCCAGTCGGGACGGCGGAACTGGGAGGACAGGTTGGCGTAGGCGTGCGGAAGGTTCGACGGGTCGAGCTTCTGCGCCCAGCCGAGCCTGATCAGGCGGGCGGCCAGCCAGTCCGTGACACAGATGAGGTCGCGTCCGGTGTCCTGGCCGGCCGCGAGCTGAGGCTTGATCTTGCCGAAGAACTCGACGTTGTCGTTGATGTCCTCGGTGTACTTGACCTTGATCCCGGTGCGTTTGGTGAACGCCTCCAGGGTGGGGCGGGACTTCTCGTCCTCGCTGACATCCATGTACTCGGTCCAGTTGGAGAAGCTGAGCTGCTTCTCCTTGGCCGAGAAGTCCGTCGAGGAGGGAGACTCGCCCTCCCGCTTCGCGGGTGGGATGCCGCAGGCGCTCAGCCCGGCGAGAGAGCCGAGGGTGAGCGCGCCGACGCCGCCGGCACGCAGCACCGAACGGCGGCTGAGGGCGCCCCGGCCGCTCGTCAGGCTGCGCCGCATCGCGGCCAGTTGGGCCGCGGAGAGGCTGTCGGACTCGTACTGCTCCATGCGCTGTGCCCTTTCGGGATGGTTCGCCGCGTGGTCGGACGGCAGGTGGCTATCGGTCCCCGAAGATCGTGCGGTGCCAGTCCTTGCGGATCACCGCGGTGTTGTCGTACATCACATGCTTGACCTGCGTGTACTCCTCGAAGGAATACGCCGACATGTCCTTTCCGAAGCCGGAGGCCTTGTAGCCGCCGTGAGGCATCTCGCTGATGATCGGAATGTGGTCGTTGATCCACACACAGCCCGCCTTGATCTCTCGGGTGGCGCGGTTGGCGCGGTAGACGTCGCGGCTCCAGGCGGAGGCGGCGAGGCCGTACGGGGTGTCGTTGGCCAGCCGGATCCCCTCCTCGTCGCTGTCGAAGGGCAGCACGACCAGGACCGGCCCGAAGATCTCGGACTGGACGATCTCGCTGTCCTGCGCGGCGCCGGCGACCAGGGTCGGCCGGTAATAGGCGCCGTTCTTGAGCTCCCCGCCGGGGGCTTCGCCGCCGGTGACGACGGTGGCGTAGGAGCGGGCCCGGTCGACGAAGCCGGCGACCCGGTCGCGCTGGGCGTGGCTGATCAGCGGCCCCAGGTCGGTGGCCGGGTCGAACGGGTCGCCCAGCCGGACGGTCTCCATGAGCGCCGCCACCCGCTCGACGAAGGCGTCGTAGAGCGGGCGCTGGACGTAGGCGCGCGTGGCGGCGGTGCAGTCCTGGCCGGTGTTGATGAGCGAGCCGGCGACGGCGCCGTTCACGGCGGCGTCCAGGTCGGCGTCGTCGAAGACGACGAAGGGTGCCTTGCCGCCCAGCTCCAGGTGGAGGCGCTTGACGGTCGAGGTGGCGATCTCGGCGACGCGCTTGCCGACCGGCGTGGAGCCGGTGAAGGAGGTCATCGCCACGTCCGGGTGCCCGACCAGGTGCTCACCGGCGGTGCGTCCGGCGCCCGTGACGATGTTGACGACGCCGTCGGGGATTCCCGCCTCGCTCGCCGCCTGGGCGAACATCAGCGAGGTGAGCGGGGTCAGTTCGGCGGGCTTGAGCACGATGGTGTTGCCCGCGGCGATCGCCGGGAGGACCTTCCAGGCCGCCATCTGGAGGGGGTAGTTCCAGGGCGCGATGGAGCCGACGACGCCGATGGGCTCGCGGCGGACGTACGAGGTGTGGTCGCCGCTGTACTCGGCCGCCGACTGGCCCTGGAGGTGCCGGGCGGCCCCCGCGAAGAAGGCGGTGTTGTCGACGGTGCCCGGCACGTCGAACTCGGTGGTCAGCTTGATGGGCTTGCCGCACTGGAGCGACTCGGCCCCGGCGAATTCGTCCGCCCGCTCGGCGAGGACCCCCGCGAAGCGGTGCATCGCGTCGGAGCGCTCGGCCGGGGTGGCGCCCGCCCAGTCGGGGAAGGCGTCGCGCGCGGCGGCGACGGCGGCGTCCACGTCGGCGGTCCCGGCGAGCTCGTAGGTGTGGACGCTCTCCCCGGTCGCCGGGTCGACGACGCTGTGCTCCTGGCCCGAGGTGCCGGGCCGCAGCCGTCCCGCGATGTACTGCGCGCCGTCCGCGAAGCGGTCCTGCACCTGGAAGCGGTTGCCCATGACGCTCTCCGTTGTTCCGGCTCGAATTGAGTGCCGATCCTGACAGAGCTGCCCGAGTCGAACAAGGGATTCCGTTGTTGCCTTTTGGTTACGCGACGGAATCGGTGGACCATGTGTCGAGACCGTCCGAATATCTCCGTACGGAGTGACCGTGGCAGATGCCAGACTCGCGTGCATGGGGACAAGAGACGAGCTGATCGAGCAGGTCAGCAGGGGTAAGACGGTCAAGTATCTGCACTTCTGGGGGCACACGCCACGCAGGGACGGGACGCTCGGGTCGAGCTGTCTGAGCCAGTGGTGGCCGTCGCCGTTCACCGTGGACGGCGTCGTCTACCCGACGGCGGAGCACTGGATGATGGCGGCCAAGGCGCGGCTCTTCGGGGACGCGGACGCCGAGCGGGAGGCCGTCGGGGCGGCGGGCCCGGCGCAGGCCAAGAAGGCGGGGCGCCTGGTGCGGGGCTTCGACGAGGCGGTGTGGAAGTGGGAGCGGTTCGCCGTCGTCGTCGAGGGCAGCGTGCACAAGTTCGGGTCCCGGCCCGAGCTGCGGGACTTCCTGGTGGGGACGGGCGAGCGGGTCCTGGTGGAGGCGAGCCCGATGGACCGGATCTGGGGCATCGGCCTGGCCGCAGACGACCCGCGCGCACAGGATCCGAGCCGGTGGCGGGGGATGAATCTGCTCGGGTTCGCGCTGATGGAGGCGCGGGAGAGGCTGCGGTAGTCGGACGGGCGGCCCACCCGGACCGGCCGGCCGTGCGGGGGCCGCGCCGCCCCCGCACCTCGTCAGCCGCGGGGGCTGCCGGCCAGTGACGCCGGGTACGCGTCGTTCACGACGCGTGACGTCGAGTACGAGTCGTAGTCGTAGTCGTCGTCGAAGCTGTCGTGCTCCTGATCCTGGACGATCGCCCAGACGATGAACGCGAGGAACGCCGCGCTGAGCACGAAGCCGATCGCGCCCAGGATGATGCCCGCGATGGCCATCCCGCCGTTCGTCGCCTCACCGCGCTGGACCCGCTTGCGGCCGATGATGCCGAAGATCAGCGCGAGGACGCCGAGGATGACGCCGAGGCCGTACATGCAGAAACCGGCCGTGGCGATGATCCCGAGGACCATCGCGGTGACGCCCATGCCGTTGGCGGGGCTCTGCTGCCAGCCGGGCTGGCCGTATCCCGGATACCCCGGATACCCCGGGTATCCGTAACCCGGGCCGGGCTGGGCGGCGGCGGCGGCGGCCGGGGGGTAGCCGTACGGGCCGGGGCCCGGGCCGCCCGGTGCGATCGGCGGCGGCGGGACCGCGCCGGGGTCCGGCGCGCCGAAGCCGCCCGCCATCGTCGGCTGGTCGTGGACCGTCGGCTGCGCCGGCGGCGTCGAGGGCTTGCCCAGGTCGACCCTGTCCTGCTGTGTCCGGCTCTCCGGCGGCGCCCACGGGTCAACGGGCCGATGCCCGCCCGGCGGCTGGTCGCTCTGCTCAGACATGTGCCTCCCCCATCGTGTTCCGCCATGCTACGACGTGGTCCCGGGCCCCGTTCTTCCCGCCCCCGCCCGGCCTACGATGATCGGATGACCGATCTCCACTCCTTCATCGCAGGGCTTCCCAAGGCCGAGCTGCATGTCCACCACGTCGGCTCCGCCTCGCCCCGGATCGTCGCCGAGCTGGCCGCCCGTCACCCCGACTCGAAGGTCCCCACCGACCCCGAGGCGCTTCGTGACTACTTCACGTTCACCGACTTCGCCCACTTCGTCGAGGTCTATCTCTCGGTCGTCGATCTGGTCCGCACCCCGGAGGACGTCCGGCTGCTGACCTTCGAGGTCGCCCGTGACATGGCCCGGCAGAACATCCGGTACGCGGAGCTGACGATCACCCCGTTCAGCTCGACCCGCCGCGGCATCGACGAGCGGGCCTTCATGGAGGCGATCGAGGACGCCCGCAAGGCGGCCGAGGCCGAGCTCGGGGTGGTTCTCCGCTGGTGCTTCGACATCCCCGGCGAGGCGGGCCTGGAGGCCGCCGAGGAGACCGCGCGGCTCGCCGTCGACCTGCGCCCCGAGGGGCTGGTCTCCTTCGGGCTCGGCGGTCCGGAGATCGGCGTCCCGCGTCCCCAGTTCAAGCCGTACTTCGACCGGGCCATCGCCGCGGGGCTGCACAGCGTCCCGCACGCCGGTGAGACGACGGGCCCGCAGACCATCTGGGACGCGCTGACCGACCTGCGGGCCGAGCGCATCGGCCACGGCACCAGCGCCACCCAGGACCCCGAGCTCCTCGCGCATCTGGCCGAGCACCGGATCCCGCTGGAGGTCTGCCCCACCTCCAACATCGCCACCCGAGCCGTCACCGACATCGACCGGCACCCCATCAAGGAGATGGTGCGCGCCGGCGTCCTGGTGACCATCAACAGCGACGACCCGCCGATGTTCGGCACCGACCTCAACAACGAGTACGCGGTGGCGGCCCGGCTGCTCGACCTCGACGAGCGCGGCCTCGCCGCGCTCGCGAAGAACGCCGTCGAGGCGTCGTTCCTGGACCCGGCGGGCAAGGCGCGGATCGCCGCGGAGATCGACAGCTACACCGAGGCCCGGGCGGCGCGGTAAGCACGGCGGCGCGCGCCCCCGGCGGCGACAATGGGGGCCATGCGCACCGTCACCGTCGTAGCCCACCGCGGCGACCCCTACCGGGCCCGCGAGAACACGCTCTTCTCGATCGCCTCCGCGATCGGGAAGGGCGCGGACATCGTCGAGGTCGACGTCCGGCTCACCCGCGACGGCGTGCCCGTGCTGCTGCACGACGACACGCTCAAGCGGCTGTGGGGCCACGACCGTCCGCTCGGCGCCCTGACCCACGCCGAGGTGACGGGGCTGACCGGGGGCGGTGTCCCGACGCTGCGCGAGGCGCTGCTCGCCGCCGGCCCGTCTCCCCTGATGCTCGATCTGCCGGGCGCGACGGAGGCCGCCGTCCGCCGAATCGTCGGCACGGTCCGCGAGTGCGGCGCCGGCGAGCGTACGTCCTACACGGGCGGCCCGACCGCGATGCTCCAGGTGCGGGCCGCCGATCCCGGCGCCGTGCTGGCGCTCACCTGGGACACCCTGGCGCCGGCGCGTCCCGCGCTGCTCGACGCGGTGAAGCCGCGCTGGCTCAACTACCGCTTCGGGCTGGTGAGTCGGGAGCTGGCCGAGCGGGTGCACCGGGACGGGCTGCTGGTCTCGGCGTGGACCGCGGACACCAGACGCACCATGCGCAGGCTGATCGCGCACGGGGTGGACGCGATCACCACCAACCGTGTGGACGCACTGACCGCCGTACTGCGGAAGGGATCGCCGACGTGACGGATCCGACGAACGGCCGCATCCGTACCGACATCGCGCACAACGCCAGGGTCTGGAACTACTGGTTGGGCGGCAAGGACAACTACCCGGTGGACCGGGCGGTCGGCGACCGGGTCACCGGGATGTACCCGAGCATCGGCGAAGTCGCGCGCGCGGACAGGGCCTTCCTGGGCCGTGCGGTGACGCATCTCGCGGGCGAGGCGGGGATCCGGCAGTTCCTGGACATCGGTACGGGGCTTCCCACCGTCGACAACACCCATGAGGTCGCGCAGCGCATCGCCCCGCAGGCGCGCGTCGTCTACGTGGACAACGACCCGATCGTCCTGACGCACGCGCGCGCCCTGCTGACCAGCTCCCCGGAGGGTGTCACCGAGTACCTCGACGCGGACGCCCACCAGCCGCGGAAGATCCTCGAAGGGGCCGCGGCGACGCTGGACCTGGAGCAGCCGGTCGCGGTGATGATGCTGGGCATCCTCAACTTCGTCCTGGACACCGGCGAGGCGCGGGCCATCGTGCGGACGCTGATGGACGCGATGCCCTCGGGCAGCCATCTCGTCCTCACCCATCCGACGCTGGAGCCGGAACTCGGCGGCGAGGGGAACGTGGCGGCGATGGCGTTCTGGAACGAGAACGCGACCCCGCCGATCACGGCCCGTACCCGGGCGGAGTTCACCTCGTTCCTCGACGGCCTGGAGATCCTGGAGCCGGGCGTCGTCTCCTGCGCGCGCTGGCGGTTCGCGTCGACGTCCGAGGTGGCGCAGTTCGGCGCGGTGGGCCGCAAGCCGTAGCGGACGTCCACGGGGGGATACGAGGGCGGTGGCGGTCCGTCCAGGCCCTGCCCGGGGCGCATCCGCGGGTCATGGACAAGGGCCATGGACATGGGCCATGGACATGGGCCATGGAAACGGGTCGCATCCAGGGGTCGTGGACACCGGGTTCGCGCCGCCGGCGGCTCAGCCGGCCGCGGGCGCGGGCTGCCCCCCGGCAGCCCGCGTCCGCGTCTCCAGCCGCTTGATCATGCGACGCACGACGAGCAGCGGGATCACCCCGAAGACCCCGAAGGACATGTCGATGACCGACCACCAGAAGGGGATGCCGCGGATCGGCCCGCAGATCAGGGCGAGCGGGATGATCCCGGCGCAGGCGATCATGCCGAATTCGATCACCCAGATGTTGCGGACAGGGTCGCGGTAGGGGCCGTAGAAGGCCACGGCGATGACGAGGTGCGCGAAGGCCAGCCAGTCGGTGCCGTACAGCAGGAAGGGGTGCTCTGCGTCGGTGACGTCGAGGCCGGCCCGGACTCGCTCGATCCACTGAAGGAGTCCGGGGAAGGCGTCGGCGGCCGGCGCCGCCCAGGACTTCAACGCGTCTTCCACCAGCCGCAGTTCGGTGACGAGGGGGAAGGCCGTCAGCCCGCTCAGCACCAGGCAGACGATGAAGACGGCCAACCACACGCGGATGTGCCGCAGGAGGGCTCTCGGCCCGTCGGTCTCGCTCATGTCCGCAGCGTACGCCTCGTATGAACGCGTTCAAAAACGGGGGTGTCCGCCGACCTTGCGGGCGACCGCGTGCGAGAACACGGTGGCACCCGCGGCCACGGCCAGACCCGTGACGACATCGCGCGCCCGCGCCGGTTTCAGGACGCCCGCGCGCCGCAGGCGGCCCCGCGCCCAGAGGGTGAAGGGAACGACGAGCAGCGGCGAGGTCACCGATCCCGGGGTGTAGCCGCGGACGGCGGCGGCCTGGGCGAGATGCACCAGACCGTGCAGACCGAAGCCGTTGAGGGCGCCCTGGTAGAAGGCGGACCGGCCGCCGGAGCGGTGGCCGGCGACGGCGGCGGAGGCCACGACCGCCCCCATGACGCCGACCGCGACGGCGAACTCCCGCTCGTCCACGGCCTCCATGGTCTTCCACACCTTCTCGGGGACGGCCGGGAAGCGTTCGCGCAGGACGGGGAGGTTCTCCCGGACCCAGCGCGGGGCGAAGACGAGTTCCTCTGCGTCGTGCAGCGCCCAGGCGGCCAACAGGCCATAGCTGACAGTCGAGTTCATGGCGGAAGAACTCACAGGCCGACGATCGAGTTCCATCGCTTCGCGAACGCGGCTCGCTCCTCGGAGGTGATGTCCCTGGCGATCGCGAGACGTTGGCGCATCGCGTCGTCGGGAAAGATCAGCGGATCCTCGGCGAGCGCCGCGAGCTCCTTGTCCTTGGAGCCGGCGAGGACGTCGCGGGCGGCCGGGACGGGACACACGTAATTGACCCACGCGGCCAGTTCGGCGGCGACCTCGGGCTCGTAGTAGTAGTCGACGAGCTGCTCGGCATTGGCCTTGTGGCGCGCGAGGTTGGGGATCATCAGGCTCTCCGCCCAGAGCTCGGCGCCCTCCTCCGGGACCACGAACTCGATCTCCGGGTTGTCGGCCTGGAGCTGGATGACATCGCCCGAGTACGCCTGGCAGGCAAGGACATCGCCGGTCGAGAGGTCCTTGATGTAGTCGTTGCCGGTGAAGCGGCGGATGTGCTTGTCACGCACCAGCCCCTCGATCCGCTCGCACATGTCGTGGAAGTCGTCGGCGGTCCACCGGGTCACGTCGACACCCTGACCCTGCATCAACAGCGCGAAGGACTCGTCGAGCCCGGACAGCAGGGTGACCTTGCCGCGCAGGTCCCGGACCCACAGGTCCTGGGTGGACTTGATCTCCCGGCCGAGCTTCTCGCGGTTGTAGGCGATTCCGGTGATCCCGGACTGCCAGGGCACGCTGTACGTACGCCCCCGGTCGAACGCGGGTGAGGCGAGCTGCGGGTCGAGGTACCGCGTGATGTTCGGCTGCCGGGAGCGGTCCATCTCCTGCACCCAGCCGAGGCGTACGAACCGGGCCGCCATCCAGTCGCTGATGACCACGAGATCGCGGCCGGTCTCCTGATGGTTCATCAGAGCCGGGCTGATCTTCCCGAAGAACTCGTCGTTGTCGTTGATCTCCTCGGTGTAGCGGACGGAGATCCCGGTCCGCCCGGTGAAGGCGGCGAGCGTGGGGCGCGCGGAGGTGTCGTCGTCATCGGTGTCGATGTAGAGCGGCCAGTTGGCGAAGTCGAGCGTTCTGTCGTGCGCGGAAAGGTCCCGCCCGCCCCGGTCGCCCGGCTCGACGTAGGCGGCCGGCACCCCGCATCCGGCGAGAGCCGCTCCGGCCGCCGAGGCGCCGAGGCCGCGCAGGAGGGACCGCCGGGACACGAGTTCATTCGGGAGCGCTCGCACCTGGGAAGGATGCCGGGGGCCGCGGGGGAGCGGCAATGGACGCAGCGTCCCGGCGGGGTGCCGCTCGGACGACACCCTGTCGCCCCCTCGCCTCGCCCCCTCGCTTCGCCTCCACTCCTGGACGTGTGTCTCCTGGACGTGTGTCTATACTTGATGGACACCTGTCCAGAAAGGACGTCCCCGATGAACGTGGCCGCGCATGTGCTGGTCGGTCTGGTCGCCGCCCTGCACCTCTACATCCTGGTGCTGGAGATGTTCCTGTGGGAGCGGGCGCCCGGGCGCGGGCTCTCGGGCTTCGACGCGGAGATGGCCCGCGCCACCGCTCCCCTCGCCGCCAACCAGGGCCTGTACAACGGCTTTCTCGCCGCCGGTCTGGTCTGGGGCCTGATCGCCGCCGACCCGACCGGGTACCGCGTGCAGATCTTCTTCCTCGGCTGCGTGGTGGTCGCCGGGATCTACGGCGGCGCGACCGCCAACCGGCGCATCCTCGTCGCCCAGGCCCTGCCCGGGGCGCTCGCCCTGGCCGCCGTCCTGGCGGCCGGATGAGCGCGGCGGCCGATCCGAGGGCCGCCCGCACCCGCGAGAAGCTGCGGCTCGCCCTGCTGGAGGAGTGCGCCGAACGCCCGCTCGACGAGGTCGGGGTGGCCGCCCTGGTGCGCCGCGCCGGCGTCGGCCGGGCCACCTTCTATCTCCACTACCCGGACCTGCGGGCCCTGGCCGTGGACGCCTGCGCCGAGGTGGTCCGGGACGCGGTGGAGGCGCTGCACGCCTGGCGCGGAACGCCCGGCCCGGACGCGCCACCGCCGGCGCTGCTCGCCTTCTTCGCCGGCGTCGCGCCACGCGCGGCCCTCTACCGGGCGCTGCTGCGGCCGGGCGGCGGGGGCCCGCTCGGCGAGCTGCTCCACCGCGAGTTGCGTGAACGCAGCCTGCTCGAACGGCGGTTGGCGGGCTCCCCGAACGCCGAGCTGATGGCCTCGGCAGTGGCCGCCACCTTCACTGGGCTGCTGGCGGACTGGATCAACGGCCTGCTCGGCGAGCCGGACGGGAGTCCGGACGACCATGCGCGGGACATGGCCGGCCAGGTCTGGCGCGTACTGCTTGCCCTGCACCGCGCCTGAGGCGGCCGCGCGGGGAATCCCCGGCAGGAATCGGCGGGACGTCCTCGGCGGGACTCGGCTCGGCGGCACACCCTCGGCGGGACCCGACGGGCGCGTACGGGAGCGGCCCCGGCGATGGATCGCCGGGGCCGCTTCGTCGTGCGGGTGAGGAACCGTCAGCCGAGCGACGTCATCACGTGCTTGATGCGCGTGTAGTCCTCGAAGCCGTACGCGGACAGGTCCTTGCCGTAGCCGGACTTCTTGTATCCGCCGTGCGGCATCTCGGCGACCAGCGGGATGTGGGTGTTGATCCACACACAGCCGAAGTCCAGCGACTTCGACATCCGCATCGCCCGGGCGTGGTCCTTGGTCCACACCGAGGACGCGAGGGCGAACTCGACGCCGTTCGCGTACTCCAGCGCCTGCTCCTCGTCACGGAAGGGCTGGACGGTGATGACCGGGCCGAAGACCTCGTTCTGGATGATCTCGTCGTCCTGCTTGAGGCCGGAGACGACGGTCGGGGCGTAGAAGTAGCCCTTGTCGCCGACCCGGTGGCCGCCCGCCTCGACCTTGGCGTGCGCGGGGAGCCGCTCGATGAAGCCGGTGACCTGCTTGAGCTGGTTGGCGTTGTTGAGCGGACCGTAGAGCACGTCCTCGTCGTCCGGCTGGCCGGTCTTGGTGTCGGCCGCGGCCTTGGCCAGGGCGGACACGAACTCGTCGTGGATGGACTCGTGGACGAGCACGCGGGTCGCGGCCGTACAGTCCTGGCCCGCGTTGAAGAAGCCCGCCACCGAGATGTCCTCGACGGCCTTGGCGATGTCGGTGTCCTCGAAGACGACGACCGGCGCCTTGCCGCCCAGCTCCAGGTGGACGCGCTTGACGTCCTTGGCCGCCGATTCGGCGACCTGCATGCCCGCCCGTACGGAACCGGTGATGGAGGCCATCGCCGGGGTCGGGTGCTCGACCATTGCGCGGCCCGTCTCGCGGTCGCCGCACAGGACGTTGAAGACGCCCTTGGGGACGATCTGCCCGATGATCTCGGCCATCAGGACGGTCGACGCGGGGGTCGTGTCGGACGGCTTGAGGACGACCGTGTTGCCCGCGGCGAGCGCCGGGGCGAACTTCCACACGGCCATCATCATCGGGTAGTTCCACGGCGCCACCTGGGCGCAGACGCCGATGGGCTCGCGGCGGATGATGGAGGTCATCCCCTCCATGTACTCGCCGGCCGAACGGCCTTCGAGCATCCGGGCGGCGCCGGCGAAGAAGCGGATCTGGTCCACCATCGGCGGCAGTTCCTCGCTGGCGGTGAGGCCGGCCGGCTTGCCGGTGTTCTGGACCTCGGCGGCGACGAGTTCGTCGGCCCGCTCCTCGAAGGCGTCCGCGATCTTCAGCAGTACCTTCTGGCGCTCGGCCGGGGTGCTGTCCCGCCATGCGGGGAACGCGGCCGCGGCGGCGTCCATCGCGGCGTCGACGTCGGCCTGACCGGACAGCGGCGACGTGGCGTACACCTCGCCCGTGGCCGGGTTGACGACGTCGATCGTCCTCCCGTCGGCGGCGTCCCGGAATTCCCCGTTGATGTAGTTACGCAGCCGGCGCAGCTCGGTGGTCACGTGCCAGCCCTCCTGTCGTTCTGTCCTAGCTCGGATGCCCTCGGAGTGTCCGAGGGATGAGACATCCCACCCTAGTCGCTCAGGGGACGCTTTCGACAGTCCCGACGCCCCACAACTTCGGATTCAGTAAGATCACGATCCTTCAACAACGAATTTCATCGGTTTGGGGTTGCGTGACAGACGAGTCTCGGTGCAGAGTGAAGGTGTGGCCAGTCGAAGCGCAGAATCCAGGACCGGAAACGGTTCGTCCCCGACGATCGATGCCGTCTCCCTGGCGATCATCGAACAGCTCCAGGAGGACGGTCGCCGTCCGTACGCCGCCATCGGCAAGGCCGTGGGCCTCTCCGAAGCGGCCGTGCGGCAGCGCGTCCAGAAGCTGCTCGACCAGGGAGTCATGCAGATCGTCGCCGTCACCGACCCGCTCACCGTGGGATTCCGGCGGCAGGCGATGGTCGGCATCAACGTCGAGGGTGATCTGGATCCGGTCGCCGACGCACTGACCGAGATGGCCGAGTGCGAGTACGTGGTGATGACCGCGGGCTCGTTCGACCTGATGGTGGAAATCGTCTGCGAGGACGACGACCACCTGCTGGATGTGATCAACAGGCGCATCCGCACCCTCCCCGGCGTGCGCTCCACCGAGAGCTTCGTCTACCTCAAGCTCAAGAAGCAGACCTATATGTGGGGAACCCGATAGCCGTGAGCAAGGACCTCTCCAAGACCGCCTACGACCACCTGTGGATGCACTTCACCCGCATGTCGTCGTACGAGAACTCGCCTGTACCCACCATCGTGCGTGGTGAGGGCACCTACATCTTCGACGACAAGGGCAAGCGCTACCTCGACGGTCTCGCCGGCCTGTTCGTGGTCAACGCCGGACACGGCCGCCAGGAACTTGCCGAGGTCGCGTACAAGCAGGCCCAGGAGCTCGCGTTCTTCCCCGTGTGGTCGTACGCGCACCCCAAGGCCGTCGAGCTCGCCGAGCGTCTGGCGCAGTACGCCCCCGGTGACCTGAACAAGGTCTTCTTCACCACCGGTGGCGGCGAGGCCGTCGAGACCGCCTGGAAGCTCGCCAAGCAGTACTTCAAGCTGCAGGGCAAGCACACCAAGTACAAGGTCATCTCGCGCGCGGTCGCCTACCACGGCACCCCGCAGGGCGCCCTGTCCATCACCGGCCTGCCGGCCCTGAAGGCCCCCTTCGAGCCGCTGGTCCCCGGCGCGCACAAGGTGCCGAACACCAACATCTACCGCGCCCCGATCCACGGCGACGACCCCGAGGCCTTCGGCCGCTGGGCCGCCGACCAGATCGAGCAGCAGATCCTCTTCGAGGGTGCCGAGACCGTCGCGGCCGTCTTCCTGGAGCCGGTGCAGAACGCCGGTGGCTGCTTCCCGCCGCCGCCCGGGTACTTCCAGCGCGTCCGTGAGATCTGCGATCAGTACGACGTGCTGCTCGTCTCGGACGAGACGATCTGCGCCTTCGGCCGTCTGGGCACGATGTTCGCCTGTGACAAGTTCGGCTACGTGCCGGACATGATCACCTGCGCCAAGGGCATGACCTCGGGCTACTCCCCGATCGGTGCCTGCATCGTCTCGGACCGTCTCGCCGAGCCGTTCTACAAGGGCGACAACACCTTCCTGCACGGCTACACCTTCGGTGGCCACCCGGTCTCGTCCGCCGTGGCGATCGCCAACCTCGACATCTTCGACAAGGAGGGCCTGAACCAGCACGTGCTGGACCAGGAGGGCAACTTCTTCTCGACGCTGCAGAAGCTGCACGACCTGCCGATCGTCGGAGACGTCCGCGGCAACGGCTTCTTCTACGGCATCGAGCTCGTCAAGGACAAGGTCACCAAGGAGTCCTTCACGGACGAGGAGACCGAGCGCGTGCTCTACGGCTTCCTCTCCAAGGCGCTGTACGAGAACGGTCTGTACTGCCGTGCCGACGACCGTGGCGACCCGGTCATCCAGCTGGCTCCGCCGCTGATCGCGGACCAGTCCACCTTCGACGAGATCGAGCAGATCCTCCGGGCCACCCTCACCGAGGCCTGGACCAAGCTCTGATCTTCACGCCGACCCTCGCGGCGTGACGGCCCGGGTATGCCTCCATCCGAGTGGATGGGGCGTACCCGGGCCGCGTGCTGTCCGTACACCCGGATCTGAATCCTTACGGTGCCCAGTGACCGATCGGCCCGCCCTTCGTTCCCCCGGACGGGGGAAGACAGATCAGATCTGATACCGAGATACCGAGGTGTACGCCATGGTGGCCCCGCCTGACAACGACGTACTCTGGGCGCGTTCCCTGCACTGCTCGCTGAGCGGCTCACCCGCGCTGAGCGGTGTCTCCCTCGGCATCCGCGAGGGAGAGATCCTCGCGGTGACCGGCCCGCGCGGCTCGGGCAAGACCACACTCCTGAAGTGCCTGTCCGGCCGGCTCGTGGCCGAACAGGGCGAAGTCTGGTTCAACAGCAGCCCCGTGCACACGATGAGCCCCCTCCAGCGCGAACGGCTGCGCCGCGAGCGCTTCGGCTGGATCGGCCCGGAGCCCGAGCTCGTCCCCGAACTGAACGCCTGGGAGAACGCCGCCCTGCCGCTGCTGCTGCGCGGCTCCTCCCGGCGCGCCGCCAAGGCGACGGCCATGGAGTGGCTGGAGCGGCTGGACATCGGCGGGTGCGCGGCCAAGCGGCCGCACGCCCTGCTCCAGGCCGAGCGCCAGCGGATCTCCCTGGCCCGGGCACTGGTCACCACTCCGTCCGTGCTGTACGCGGACGAGCCGACGGCGACGCTCCACCGGGCGGACGGGGCGCAGATCCTGCGCACCCTCACCACCGCCGCGCGCTCGCACCGCATCACCGTGGTCCTCGCCACGCACGACGCGGAGATCGCCACGCTCGGCGACCGGACGGTGGCGCTGCTCGACGGGCGGCGCGTGAACTCCTCAGGCGGTCGGCCGACCGGGGCGGAGGGCATCGCCGAGTGCTCGCTCTCCGTCTAGCCCGTGGCAGCCACCCCCTCGTCCTGCTGCGGCGGCTCCTGGTCGCCGCCGCCAGCGCGGGGGTCGGATTCCTGCTGCTGTGCACCCTCGGATACGCCATGGGCCACCCCACCGACCCGGCGATGTCCTGGGCGCGGCTGCTGTGGTGCATGGTCCCGCTCGCCACGGCCGTGTACTTCGCCGTCGCCGTGGCCCGGACCGATCCCACCACCCAGCCACGGCCCGGCTATTCGGCCGTCGGGCTCGGCCCCGGCCGGCTGACGGCCGTCGCGGCCGCGTCGACCGCCGTCTCCTGCACCCTCGGCTCCGCGGTCGCGCTGATGTTCTACCTGCATCTGCGGGGGGACATCACCGGCTTCCCCTTCGACGGCGCGGGGGCCGAACTGCTGGCCGCGGACCAGCCCCTGCCGCTGGGCGCGGCGCTGACCCTGCTGGCGCTGGTGCCGGTCCTCTCGTCGGCCGCGGCGGCGGTGGCACTGCGGCCCCGCAGGCCCCTGCCGGACGACCGCCCGCCGGCCGCGCCCGCGGGCCTGCCGTGGGGCGTGGCGCTGCTGGCGGTGGGCCTGGCGGTGGAGACCTACGCGGGCCGCAACGCCGGTAACGCCTCGACGCCGCTGCCCGGCGACTACGACGGCAGCCCGGCCGGCGTCCTCGCGGGGTGGGCCCTCACGGCGCTGGGCCTGGCGGTCGCGGGCCCCGGCGTCACCCATCTGTGCGGCCGTCTCCTCCAGACGATGCGCCCGGGCGCCACCCGCCTCCTCGCGGGCCGCGTCCTGATGACCGAGGCCCGCCGCATCGGCCGCCCGCTGGGCGTGGTGTGCGCGGTCGTCTCCGGCGGCCTCGCCGCGACGACGCTCCACTCCCCCTTCGGCCCGCTGACGGGCCTGGGCGGCACGCTCGTACTGGCGTGCACGACGGCGACCCTCCTGACCGCGGCCCTGGAATCCAAGCAGGCCCGCTCGGAGGCCACCGCCTCCCTCCTCCGCATGGGCGCCCCACCCACGGCCCTGCGCACAGCGGCAACGATGCGCGCCTGCACCCTCCTGCTGGTCTTCGCCCCCTTGACGTGGGCGGTATCGGCCCTGGCGGCGGTCCCGCTGAAGGGGTGAACCGGGCGGTCGGGGCGCCCCGGCGGCGCGGGTCCGGCCCGCGATGACGGGAGGCTTCGCGCGGCCACCCGGACGGCGCCCAGCAGGCCGGGCCGGCGTGCGGGGGGGAGGTCCACGCCGCCGGGCGACCGCGCACAATCGGCCGGGGGCCGGCCGCGCCGCCACCACGACCGCGACCGCGACCGCGCCCAGTCGGCCCGGTCGGCGCCCGAGGGTAGTCCCGCCCTCGCCGGGGCAATCGCGCCCAGCCTGCCGGGGGTAGCCCGCGCCCCCCGGGGGTCCGCGCCGCCACCGCGACCCCGCCCAGTCGGCCGGGCCGGCACCCGCGGGGTGGTCCCGCCCGGCCGGAGCGACCGCACCGAGTCGGCCGGGCCGCCACGCGGGGCAGTACGCGACCCCGGGCCGACGGACGGGCCGCCCGGGGACAGGCCCGCCCCGCGGGCGACCGCGCACAATCGGCCGGGGGTCGGCCCGCGCCGCCACCACGACCGCGCCTAGCCGCCCGGGCCGCCGTGCGGCAACCCCGCCACTGGTCCTGCCCGCGCCCGGCAACCCGGCGCCGCAACGGCGGCCGGGCCGCACGGTCGCCCCCCGCCGACAAGCCCTCGCCAATACCGCGCCTCAGCGGCAGGCAGCCGA
Organism: Streptomyces sp. NPDC033174; assembly: GCF_055577795.1. Taxonomy (NCBI): domain Bacteria; kingdom Bacillati; phylum Actinomycetota; class Actinomycetes; order Kitasatosporales; family Streptomycetaceae; genus Streptomyces; species Streptomyces sp. NPDC033174. The sequence continues at coordinate 741,608 of NZ_JBVIPQ010000002.1, read as the reverse complement.
CCCACGCGGGTCCGGCCGCCGCACGTCCACGGCCAGCACCGGCACCGCACCGTCCCGCGCCGACCCCGCCGAAGGCGGGCCCGGTCAGGGCCTATCGTGGCCGCATGGCGCACCCCTACGAACCCACCGAGCCCGCCTCCCCTCACGGCCACGACCGGGAGGTGGAGACGCTGGAAGAGTTCGACGCCGTCGTCCACCGCGGCTCGCTCGTCGGGTACCGGCTGCAGTCGATCGATCTCACCGACCGCACCTTCGCGCTGCTCTCCCGCGACACCACCGGCGCCGTCTTCCTCGGCTGCCCCATGCAGCCCGAGGCCGCCGCGAAGGTACGCGCCGACGGCGCGCTCGTCTTTCCGCCCGTGCCGCATGTGCCGTTCGATCCGTACCGCGGACTGCTCTACTCCCCCGACGAGCTCTTCGCCGGTCTCGACCCCGAGGGCTACGACGCCACGCCCGACGCCCTCGCCTACGCCTGGTTCCAGCGGACCAAGGCGGACGGCGACATCTTCGCGTCGATGCTCCGCTCGATCCACGACGACGCGATCTCCGACGCCCTCGACGAACTCCTCGTCGGCGCGCGGGTCGTGGGCGTCATGGGCGGCCATGCCATGGCCCGCGGCACCGACGCGTACACCGGGGCCGCCCGGCTCGGCCGGTCGCTCGCCCGGAGCGGGCTGACCGTCGCCACCGGCGGCGGCCCGGGCGCGATGGAGGCCGCGAACCTCGGCGCGTACACCGCCCCGTACCCCGACGACGTCCTGGACGAGGCCCTCGAACTCCTCGCCAAGGCGCCCTCGTTCGCGCCCTCCGTCACCGAGTGGGCCCGCGCCGCCTTCGAGGTGCGCGCCCGCTGGCCCAAGGGCGGTGACTCGGTCGGCATCCCCACCTGGTTCTACGGCCACGAGCCGCCGAACGCCTTCGCCGGCCACATCGCCAAGTACTTCGCCAACGCCACCCGCGAGGACGGCCTGCTCGCCCGCTGCAACGCCGGCGTGATCTTCCTTCCGGGCGCGGCCGGCACGGTCCAGGAGATCTTCGACAACAGCACTCCCAACTACTACGAGTCCCGGGGCGAGCCGACCCCGATGGTCCTGGTGAACCGCGCCCACTGGACCGAGCGGCTCCCCGCCTGGCCCCTGCTGCAAGCACTGGCCGCCGAACGCCCGATGGCCGCCCGGATCGCCCTGGTCGACTCGGTGGACGAGGCACCGCACGCCCTGCGGTCCCTGACGCCCGCCACGCCCGCCACACCGGACACGCCGAGCACGCCGGACCGCTGACCCGGTGCCCCGCTGACCACGTATTTCCGTCACGGAGGCAACGCGCACGCCGAATCCCGCGTCTGCCAGTCGGAACGAACAGGGCGAACCCCTGACCGACCCCGACGTGAACGGAGCTATCGGTGCTCATTGGACTCCTGACGGCTGTCGCGGCCTCGATCTGCTACGGCACGGGATCGGTCCTGCAGGCCGTCGGCTCCCGCAGGTCCGCCCGCCGTGAGGCGGCCTCCTCAGGCGTCACCCAGCACGGCGGGCCGAATCTGTCCTCCACCGCCAAAGCCGCTATGACCTGGGAATTCATCGTCGGTACCATCCTCGACTTCATCGGATTCGGGCTCGGCGCGCTGGCCGCCCGGCTGCTCCCGCTGTTCCTGTCGCAGACGGTGATCAGCGCCAACCTGGTGATCACCGCGATGCTGAGCGTCAAGCTGCTGGGGATCCGGCTGACCCGCCGGGAGTGGGCGTCGATCGCCGTCGTCTGCTCGGCCCTGGTCCTGCTCGCGAGCGCGGCGGGTACCGAGGGAAGCGGCCACACCCCGGTCGCCACCCACTGGTGGCTGCTGGCGATCTCGCTGCTGCTGATGGCCGGCGGCACCCTCGCCGTGCGGCTGCTCGGCGCTCGCGCGGCGATCCTCGCCGGCCTTCTGTCGGGTCTCGGCTTCGGCGCGCTGGGCGTCGGCGTGCGCGTACTGAACGGCGTCGAGCCCTTCGACCCCGGCACCCTGCTGTCGGACCCGGCCCTCTACGCGATCCTCGTCGCCGGCATCGGTGGCATGTATCTGCACACGGTCGCCCTGCAAATCGGCTCGGTGAACGGCGCGACGGCGGCGCTGGTGGTCGGCGAGACCGTCCTTCCGGGCATGATCGGCGTGTGGTGGCTGGGCGACGCGTCCCGTCCCGGCTTCGCCTGGCCGGCCGTCGCCGGCTTCGTCCTGGCGGTGGCGGGAGCGGTCGCGGTGGCCTGGTTCGGAGCGGAGGAGACCGGTCCGGAAGCAGCACCCGTTCCCGAAGCCCCCGGCGCACCCGAGCCCGCGCTCACCGCCCCCGTACGCGACAGGTAGTCCTCGCGCGAGCGCCCCCGTACGCCACCGGTAGCCCCCGCGCGGCCGGCGGCGCCCCCGCGATGAAGCCTCCCGCCCCGCCCTCCTCACGCGTCGAGCGCCACGACCTCCTCGGCCTCGAACGTCACGCCCACCACCACCCCTTCCCGGGGCGCGTCCCACAGCGCGCACTCCGCCTCCAGCGGCGGCCCGTCGAGGGGGCGCAGGAGCACGGCGACGTGGCTGCCCCGGAAGGTGCGGGACTCGACCGTGCAGGCCAGCCCCTCCTCCCGGTCCCCCATCCGCACCCCGGCGGGGCGGACGAGGACCTTCCGCTCGCCCTGGGGGGATCCGGGCGGCACGGGGATCTTCCCCCAGACCGTGTCGGCGACCTCACCGCTCACCGTCGCCTCGACGACATTGTCGAACCCGAGGAAACGGGCCACGAACTCGCAGGCGGGCCGCTGCCAGACCTCCAGCGGCGTCCCGGTCTGCGCGATCCGCCCGTCGCGCATCACCACGACCCGGTCCGCGAGCGCGAACGCCTCGCCCTGGTCGTGGGTGACGGCGAGCACGGTCGTGCCGAGCCGTCCGAAGAGCTGCCGCAGTTCGACGACGAGCCGTTCGCGCAGGGTGCGGTCGAGCTGGCCGAGCGGCTCGTCGAGCATCAGCAGGGTGGGCCGGGGCGCCAGCGCCCGCGCGAGGGCGACGCGCTGCTGCTCGCCCCCGGACAGCTCGGCGACGGCCCGCCGTCCGACGCCGGGCAGCCCGACGAGGTCCAGCAACTCCCGTACGCGCTCAGCCTGTTCGGCCCTACCCAAACCGCGCATCCGCAGCCCGAAGGCGACATTGCCGGCGACGTCCCGCTGCGGGAACAGCTGATGGTCCTGGAACATCAGCCCGAGCCCGCGCCGGTGGACCGGCACGCCTCGCTGGTCGGTGCCGCCCAGCAGCACCTGTCCGCCGTCCAGCGGCTGGAGCCCGGCGACAGCACGCAGCAGCGTCGACTTGCCGCTGCCACTCGGCCCGAGCACGCACACGATCTCGTGCTCGGCGACCTCCAGGTCGACGGCGTCGAGCACGGCCCGGTCCCCGAACCGTACGGTCACGTCCGACACATGAAGCAACGCCATCAGAACTCCCCGGACGTGCGGTCCGTACGCAGGCGCTCCAGAACCAGCAGAGCCACCGCGCACACCAGCATCAGAATCGTCGAAAGGGCCATCGCCTGCCCGTAGTTGAGCTCCCCGGGCCGCCCGATGAGCCGCGCCACGGCCACCGGAAGCGTCGGCCGGTCCGGCCGTGCGATGAAGACCGTGGCGCCGAACTCGCCCAGTGACACGGCGAACGCGAACCCTGCAGCGATCAGCACGGCCCTTCGCACCATGGGCAGGTCCACCTCGCGCCATGCCCGCAGCGGCGACGCGCCGAGCACCGCGGCGGCCTCGCGCAGCCGCCCGTCCACGGCCCGGAGCACCGGCAGCATGGTCCGTACGACGAAGGGGACGCCGACCAGCGCCTGGGCGAGCGGCACCAGGATCCAGGTGGCGCGCAGATCGAGCGGCGGCTCGTCGAGCGTGATCAGGAACCCGAAGCCGACGGTGACGGCCGACACCCCGAGCGGAAGCATCAGCAGCGCGTCGAAGCCCCGCACCAGCCGCCCGGCCCTGCTGGTGAGCGCGGTCGCGGCGAGCCCTCCGACGAACACGGCGATGACGGTGGCGACCAGGGCGTACTGGAGCGAGTTCCAGATCGCCTCCAACGGCGGCACCAGGAAGGTGCCCCCGCTCTCGTCGACGGACTGCAGAGCCCGGTAGTAGGCGAAGCCGTACCCGTCGGGACCGGCCAGGGACCGCTCGACCAGGACGCCCAGCGGCAGCAGGATCAGCAGGCCGACGGAGACGAGGACGCCTCCGAGGAGTGCCCACTGGCCCGCTCCGCGCGGGCGCCGCGCGGTGCGCTCCGGGTCGACGAGCCTCAACGCGGCCTCCCGCCGCCGCACGGTCCAGGCGTGCACGCCGAGGATCGCGCCGACCGCGGCGAACTGGACCAGCGTCAGCACGGCCGCCGTGGGCAGGTCGAGCAGCTGCGCGGTCTGCCGGTAGATCTCCGCCTCCAGCGTGGAGTACGCGGGTCCGCCGAGGATCTGTACGACGCCGAAGGAGGTGAAGGTGAAGAGGAAGACCATCAGCGAGGCGGCGGCGACGGCCGGGCCGAGCGCCGGCAGCGTCACCTGCCGCCAGGCGGCGAACCGGGAGGCGCCGAGGACCCGCGCGGCCTCCTCCTGGCGGGGATCGAGCTGGGACCACAGGCCGCCGACGGTCCGGACGACCACCGCGTAGTTGAAGAACACATGGGCGAGCAGGATCGCCCACACCCCGGAGTCGAGCCGCACGCCCCACAGCTCGTCGAGGAGCCCGCCGCGCCCGGCCAGCGCCAGGAACGCGGTGCCGACCATCACGGTGGGCAGCACGAACGGCACGGTGACCACGGCGCGCAGCAGCCGCTTGCCCGGGAAGTCGAAGCGGGCGAAGACGTACGCGCCGGGCAGCGCGACCAGCAGGGTCAACGCGGTGGAGGCGAAGGCCTGCCAGGTGGTGAACCAGAGCACGTCCACGATGTCCGGGCGGCCGAGCGTCTCGCCGGCCCGCCCGAACTGCCAGACCCCGTCGCTCTTCAGGCCGCGCCCGACGATCGCGGCGACGGGCCAGGCGAAGAACACCGCGAAGAACGCGACGGGCACGGCCATCAGGCCGAGCCGCGTCGCGCTTCCCTTCAGGGACGCGGCCGAGGCCGGTGCCTTGCCTACTTCAGGACGAGAGAGGACCACGACTGGATCCACTGGTCACGGTTCTTGGCGATCTTCTCGGGGGCCATGGTCTGCGGCTTGTCGATCACCACACCGTGCTTGGTGAACAGCTCGGGCAGCTTCGCGTCCTTGACCACGGGGTTCACGAACATCTGCAGCGGCATGTCCTCCTGGAACTTCTTGCTGATCAGGAAGTCGATGAGCGCCTTGCCGCCGGCCTCGTTCTTCGCGCCGTCCAGCAGACCGGCGAACTCGGTCTGCCGGAAGCAGGTGCCGGTGGAGACACCGGTCGGGGCGACCGTGGGCTGCGGCTCGGAGTACAGCACCTCGACGGGCGGGCTCGAGGCGTACGAGACGACCAGCGGCCGGTCGCCCTTCGCCTTCTTTCCGCCCGCGGAACCGGAGAACTCCTGGTTGTAGGCGAGCTCCCAGCTGTCGACGGTCTTGACGCCGTTGTCCTTCAGCTTCTTCCAGTAGTCCTGCCAGCCGGAGTCGCCGTACTGGGCGGCCGTGCCGAGCAGGAACCCGAGACCCGGGGAGGACCGCTCCGGGTTCTCGACGACGAGAAGGTTCTTGTACGCGGGCTTCGCGAGATCGTCGAAGCTCTGCGGCGGGCTGAGCTTCTTGTCGGCGAAGTACTTCTTGTCGTAGTTGACGCAGATGTCGCCGGAGTCGATCGGCGTGACCCGGTGCTTGTCCTTGTCGAGCTGGAGGTCCGCCGGGACCCGCTCCAGGCCCTTGGCCTCGTACGGGACGAAGAGGCCGTTGTCGAGGGCGCGGGACAGCAGGGTGTTGTCGACGCCGAAGAAGACGTCGCCCTGCGGGGAGCCCTTGGTCAGGATCTCCTTGTTGACGGCCTCGCCGGCGTCGCCGCTCTTGAGGACCTTGACCGTGTAGCCGGTCTCCTTGGTGAACTGCGCCAGCACGTCCTTGGACGCGTTGAAGGAGTCGTGGCTGACGAGCGTGACCGTCTTGGACTTCGTACCGCCGGACGCGGCGTCCTCGTCCTTGGACGTGCCGCCGCACGCGGCGAGCGTCGTGACGCCCAGCGCCGTGGCCAGCGCGCCGACCGCGATCTTCTTGGTGGTGCTCACTGATTCCTCCTGGGTTGACCAGGAAGAGACGCGGCCCTGCCCGCCGGGGGCTCCCGGCGGGCAGGGCGCAACAGCTCGAGTTACGACCGAACTTCCTACCCAGAATGACCTGGGCGAGGTTCAGAGGGTCTGCGGCCACGGTGCTGGTTCAAAAGCGTGTGCCGCACTCTCAGCGCTGTGGCGCTCCCCTGTCGGAATATGCAGATGTGTTCGAGCCCAGACTACAAGGTCACCGCTCAGAGGCGGCCAGCTGTCCACATGCTCCGTCGATCTCCTGACCACGGGTGTCACGCACGGTGACCGGCACGCCATGGGCGGCGATGGCCTCGACGAAGGCCTTCTCGTCCTCGGGACGGGACGCCGTCCACTTGGAGCCGGGCGTCGGGTTCAGCGGGATCAGGTTCACATGGACCCGCTTGCCCTTCAGCAGCCGGCCGAGCAGGTCACCCCGCCACGCCTGGTCGTTGATGTCGCGGATCAGCGCGTACTCGATGGAGATCCGGCGCCCGGACTTCTCCGCGTACTCCCAGGCGGCGTCCAGCACCTCCCGGACCTTCCAGCGGGTGTTCACGGGGACCAGGGTGTCGCGAAGCTCGTCGTCGGGGGCGTGCAGCGAGACGGCGAGACGGCACTTGAAGCCCTCGTCGGCGAAGCGCAGCATCGCCGGGACCAGACCGACGGTGGAGACGGTGATCCCGCGCTGGGAGAGCCCCAGCCCGTCCGGCTCCGGGTCGGTCAGACGCCGGATCGCGCCGACCACCCGCTTGTAGTTGGCGAGTGGCTCACCCATGCCCATGAAGACGATGTTCGACAGCCGCGCCGGGCCTCCGGGCACCTCGCCGTCACGCAGCGCGCGCATTCCGTCGACGATCTGGTGCACGATCTCGGCGGTGGACAGATTGCGGTCGAGTCCGGCCTGGCCGGTGGCGCAGAACGGACAGTTCATTCCGCAGCCGGCCTGCGAGGAGATGCACATGGTGACCCGGTCCGGGTAGCGCATGAGCACCGACTCGACGAGCGTGCCGTCGTGCAGCCGCCACAGGGTCTTACGGGTGGTGTCGTCGTCGCACGAGACGTGCCGGACCACGGACATCAGGTCGGGCAGCAGCTCCCCGGCGAGCTTCTCGCGGGCCGCGGCGGGAATGTCGGTCCACTCGGCGGGGTCGTGGGCGTACCGCGCGAAGTAGTGCGTCGACAGCTGCTTGGCGCGGAACGGCTTCTCGCCGATGGCGGCGACGGCTTCCTTGCGCTCGGCGGGCGTGAGGTCGGCGAGATGCCGCGGCGGCTTCTTGGCTCCGCGGGGCGCGACGAAAGTGAGTTCTCCGGGCTTGGGCATGGTCCTACCAGTGTCGCAGATCGATTTCGCCCGGCCCGCGGCTGCTGCGAGCGCCGGGGGCGGGCGGCGTCGGCGCCGGGCGTGAGGGAGCCCTCCCCGGTGTCCCGGGGAGGGCTCCGTCACACGGCCGTCACTTCCGGCCTCTCGGCCTGGGCCTGGGGCTCGGGCTCGGGCTCGGGCTCGGCCACCGGCTCAGGCTCGGGCTCAGGCTCGGGCGAGATCGAACCGGTCGAGGTTCATGACCTTGTCCCACGCCGCCACGAAGTCACGCACGAACTTCTCTCCCGCGTCCTGCGAGGCGTAGACCTCCGAGACCGCCCGGAGCTGGGCGTGCGAACCGAAGACGAGGTCGACGGCGGTGGCCGTCCACTTGATCTCGCCCGTGGTGCGATCCCGGCCTTCGAAGACGTTCTCGGCGGACTCGGACGCCTTCCACTCGATGCCCATGTCGAGCAGATTGACGAAGAAGTCGTTCGTCAGCGTCTCCGGCCGGTGGGTGAAGACGCCGTGCGTGTTCCCGCCGAAGCCGGTGTTCAGGGCCCGCATGCCGCCGATCAGAGCCGTCATCTCGGGCGCGGTCAGGGTGAGCAGGTTGGCCCGGTCCAGCAGCAGGGTCTCCGGCGACAGCTTCTCCCCCGCCCGGAGGTAGTTGCGGAACCCGTCCGCCCTCGGTTCGAGGACGGCGAACGTGTCGGCGTCGGTCTGCTCCTGCGACGCGTCCGTGCGTCCCGGGGCGAACGGGACCGTGATGTCGTACCCGGCGTTCCTCGCGGCCTGCTCGACGGCCGCGCAGCCGCCCAGGACGATCAGGTCGGCCAGCGACACCTTCTTGTCCCCGGACTGCGAGAGGTTGAAGTCCTGGCGGATCTGTTCGAGGGCCTGGAGCACCTTGGCCACCTCGGGCTGGTCGTTGACCTCCCAGTCCCGCTGCGGCGCGAGGCGGATCCGCGCCCCGTTGGCCCCGCCGCGCTTGTCGGTGCCGCGGAAGCTCGCCGCCGACGCCCATGCGGTGGTGACCAGCTCGGAGAGGGAAAGGCCCGCGGCCAGGATCCTGCCCTTGAGAGCGGCGACGTCCTCGTCGGTGACCAGTTCGTGGTCGACCGCGGGGACGGGGTCCTGCCACAGCTGCGGCTCGGGAACCCACGGGCCGAGGTAGCGCGAGAGGGGCCCCATGTCACGGTGCAACAGCTTGTACCAGGCCCTGGCGAAGGCGTCCGCGAGCCTGTCCGGGTTCTCGTGGAAGCTCTTCGAGATCGGCCCGTAGACCGGGTCGAGCTTCAGCGCGAGGTCCGTCGTCAGCATCATCGGAGCGTGCCGCTTCGACGGGTCGTGCGCGTCGGGCACGGTGTCCCTGGCCGAGGGGTCCGTGGGAGTCCACTGCTTCGCGCCGGCGGGGCTCGTCGTCAGCTCCCACTCGTACCGGAACAGGTTCTCCAGGTACCCGTTGTCCCACTTCGTCGGCTCGGTGGTCCACGCGCCCTCGAGCCCGCTGGTGAGCGCGTGGGGGCCCTTACCGGTGCCGTACGTGTTCCTCCAGCCGAGGCCCTGCTGCTCCATGGGGCAGGCCTCGGGCTCCGGTCCGATGTACTGGGGGTCGACCGCGCCATGGCACTTGCCGAACGTATGGCCGCCGACGATGAGCGCGACCGTCTCCTCGTCGTTCATCGCCATGCGCCCGAACGTCTCGCGAATGTCCCGGGCGGCAGCCAAGGGATCCGGGTTGCCGTTGGGGCCCTCCGGATTGACGTAGATGAGTCCCATCTGCACGGCGCCGAAAGGACCGGTGAGTTCCCTGTCGCCGCTGTAGCGCTCATCTCCGAGCCATGTGTCCTCGGGCCCCCAGAAGATCTCCTCGGGTTCCCAGATGTCCTCTCGCCCGAATCCGAACCCGAATGTCTTGAAGCCCATCGATTCCATGGCGCAGTTGCCGGCGAAGACCAGCAGGTCGGCCCAGGAGATTTTCCGGCCGTACTTCTGCTTGACCGGCCAGAGCAGCCGGCGCGCCTTGTCGAGGCTCGCGTTGTCCGGCCAGCTGTTGAGGGGGGCGAAGCGCTGAGCGCCGCTGCCGCCGCCGCCCCGGCCGTCGGCGATGCGGTACGTCCCCGCGGCATGCCAGCTCATCCGGATGAAGAGCGGCCCATAGTGGCCGTAGTCAGCGGGCCACCAGTCCTGGGACGCCGTCATCACCTCGAAGACGTCCCGCTTCAGCGCGTCGAGATCGAGGGACCTGAACTCTTCCGCGTAGTCGAAGTCCTCGCCCATCGGATTTGCCTGCGGCGAGTGCTGGTGGAGGACCTGCAGATCCAGCTGATTCGGCCACCAGTCCCGGTTCGTCCGTGGCCGAGTCGCCGCGGGCTCCGGGGAGGGGATTACTGGGTTCTCGCTTTCGCTGCCGGACACGTCGGCCCCTTCTTCCTGTCTCGGTGTTCCTTCTGCTGGCTGCTTGCTCTGGACGTCGGCTGCTTTGCTGGTGTCGAACACTGCGACCCGCGGCAGTCAAAGCAGAGCTCGAGATATCCATACTCACGCAGGACACGGATAATCTCGCCAGTGTCGGCGTTCTGATGGTCGCGCACCGCCGACCGCGCCGCTACGAGAACACGCAGAGCAACCCGGCGCAACAAGCGATCAAAGCCCCAAGTCGCTTTTGAGACAGATCCTTCGCGGACGGCGGGAACGCCGAAGGGCTCGCCGTCCGGTGGACGACGAGCCCTTCGGCTCACAACGCGCGGGCGGACCGCGCCGACCTCTTGGTCAGCCGGTTCCCACGAAAACCACCAGCAGCAGCCACACCACAGGGGCGGTCGGCAGCAGCGAGTCCAGACGGTCCATGATGCCGCCGTGGCCGGGGAGCAGCGTGCCCATGTCCTTGATCCCCAGGTCCCGCTTGATCATCGACTCGCCGAGGTCACCGAGGGTCGCACTGGCCGCGACCGCCAGGCCCAGCAGCAGACCCTGCCACCACGTCCCGTCGTCGATCATGAATTCCATGCACAGCGCACCCGCCGCCATCGCGAACGTCACCGCTCCGACCAGACCCTCACGGGTCTTCCCGGGGCTGATGCGCGGCGCCAGCTTGTGCTTTCCGAAACGCCAGCCGATCGCGTACGCGCCCGTGTCGCTGACCACCGTCAGCACCAGGAAGGTGAGCACCCGCTGCGGGCCGTCGTCGGCGGTGAGCATCAGCGCCACGAACGTCGCCAGGAACGGCACGTAGAACGCCGCGAACACCCCGGCCGTGACGTCCTTCAGGTAACCCTCGGGCGGCTCGGTCATCCGCCACACCAGCACCGCGAGCGCGGTGAGCGCCATCGCCACCCAGGCGCCCTCGGCACCTCGCACATAACCCGCCACGACCATCGCGGCGCCACCCACCGCGAGCGGTACGAGAGGCGCCTTGATGCCCTTGCGCTCCTGCAGCCGGGAGGTGAGCTCCCACAGACCGACGACCACGGCGACCGCTATGACGCCGACGAACGCCGCCTTCCAGATGAACAGCGACGCGACGATCACCGCACCCAGTCCGGCACCCACCCCTATGGCCGCGCCCAGGTCGCGCCCCGCGCTCTTCTTCTGCGGACGCTCGGGGGGCTGAGGGGACTCCGCAGGCTGCGGGGCCGCCTGCGGCGGGCTTGGCATGGGCTCCTGCGGCTTCTCGTCACGGAACAGGGGACCGCTCAGCCGAGCGGCCCCCCGGTCGTCATCCTGGTCTCCGGCGGCCGGAACGTCGGGCGCGATGGGCATGGGCCGAGTCTGCTGTGCGTCATGCCCATCGTATGCGGGACCCGCCGGGGCGGGCCCCTGGTCGGGCGGTCGCCATTCCCCGACGTAGTCGGCTCTCGGCTGGACCCCCCAGGAAGAGTCGTTCATCAGACCTCGAGCAGCTCGGTTTCCTTGTGCTTGAGCAGCTCGTCGACCTGACCGACGTACTTCGCGGTGGTGTCGTCGAGCTCCTTCTCCGCGCGCCGGCCCTCGTCCTCGCCGACCTCGCCGTCCTTGACCAGCTTGTCGATGGTCTCCTTCGCCTTGCGGCGCACGGAACGGATCGAGATCTTGGCGTCCTCGCCCTTGGTCTTCGCGACCTTGATGTACTCGCGGCGGCGCTCCTCGGTCAGCTCCGGGAACACCACACGGATGATGTTGCCGTCGTTGCTCGGGTTCACACCGAGGTCGGAGTCACGGATCGCCTGCTCGATGTTGCGCAGCGCGCTCTTGTCGAACGGGGTCACCACGGCCATCCGCGGCTCGGGCACCGAGAAGGACGCCAACTGGTTGATCGGCGTAATGGCACCGTAGTAGTCGGCCACGATCTTGTTGAACATCGCCGGGTGCGCACGCCCGGTGCGGATCGCGGCGAAGTCATCCTTGGCGACCAGGACGGCCTTCTCCATCTTCTCCTCGGCCTCGAGGAGGGTCTCTTCGATCACCACTTGCTCCTGCGTGTCTTGAGTAGGCCCGTGCAACAGGGCCGCGGAACCTGCGTCGCGTCTTGTCCTGCACGGTGTCCGACCGGCAGGGCTTTGTCCATCCCCTCGCGGGGCGGTCCCCTCGCGGGGCAGTCCCCTTACGGGGCAAGTCCCCGGGTCAGACCCGGGTGCCCTGGTCGCTCACGAGAGTGCCGATCTTCTCACCCTTCACCGCGCGGGCGATATTGCCCTCGGCGAGCAGTTCGAAGACGAGGATCGGAAGGTTGTTGTCACGGCAGAGGGTGATGGCGGTGGCGTCGGCGACCTTGAGATCGCGGGAGATCACCTCGCCGTACTCCAGCGCGTCGAACTTCACCGCGTCCGGGTTGGCCTTCGGGTCGGAGTCGTAGACCCCGTCCACGCCGTTCTTGCCCATGAGCAGGGCCTCGGCGTCGATCTCGAGGGCACGCTGGGCGGCGGTGGTGTCGGTGGAGAAGTACGGCATGCCCATGCCCGCGCCGAAGATGACGACGCGGCCCTTCTCCAGGTGGCGCACCGCACGGAGCGGGATGTACGGCTCCGCGACCTGACCCATGGTGATGGCGGTCTGGACCCGGGAGTCGATGCCCTCCTTCTCCAGGAAGTCCTGAAGAGCGAGGCAGTTCATGACCGTACCGAGCATGCCCATGTAGTCCGAGCGCGCCCGGTCCATGCCCCGCTGCTGGAGCTCGGCGCCGCGGAAGAAGTTGCCGCCGCCGATCACGACCGCGATCTCCGCCCCGTCGCGTACGACCGCGGCGATCTCGCGAGCGATGGCATGGACGACGTCGGGGTCGACGCCGAGAGCGCCTCCGCCGGCGAACGCCTCGCCCGACAGCTTCAGCATGAAGCGGCCGGCCTTTTTGCCGTGGTTGTCTTCGCCGTGTGCGGCGCCCTGATTCATGGAGATCTCCTCGTGCACATACGAAGAAGGCCATTGCCGATGGGTGCTGGTGTCCCTCGCGGCAATGGCCTCCTCGTCAGATCTGCGGCTGTCCGGCACGTGCGCGCCCGACGTCCGCTGGGGAAACCCTAGCGGGCTCCCGTGTCGATCGCGTACCGGCTCAGATGCCGACCTTGATGCGCGAGAAGCGCTTCAGGGTGACACCGGCCTCGTCCAGGATCTGCTGGACGGACTTCTTGTTGTCGAGCGCGTACGGCTGGCCGAGAAGCGTGGCCTCCTTGAAGAAGCCGTTGACGCGACCCTCGACGATCTTCGGGAGCGCGGCCTCGGGCTTGCCCTCGGCGCGCGTGGTCTCCTCGGCGACACGACGCTCGGCCTCGACGACCTCGGCCGGAACGTCCTCGCGGGAGAGGTACTTCGGCGCGAAGGCGGCGATGTGCTGCGCGACGCCCTTGGCGACCTCGGCGTTCTCCTTGTCGAGCTCGACGAGGACACCGATCTGCGGGGGCAGGTCCGGCATGGTGCGGTGCATGTACGCCGTGACGAAACCGTCGGAGAACTGCGCGAAGCGGTCCAGGACGATCTTCTCGCCCAGGTTGGCGTTGGCCTCGTCGACGAACGCCTGGACGGTCTTGCCGGCCTCGATCTCGGAGGCGAGCAGCGCCTGGATGTCGGCCGGGGAGGTCGCGGCGACGTGCGCGGCGAGCTGGTTGGCGACGGTCTGGAACTTCTCGCCCTTGGCGACGAAGTCCGTCTCGCACTTCAGCTCGACGATGACACCGGAGGTGTTGTCGTCGGCGATCAGGGAAACGACGGCACCGTTCTCGGCAGAGCGGCCCTCGCGCTTGGCGACGCCCTTCTGGCCCTTGATGCGCAGGGCCTCGACGGCCTTGTCGACGTTGCCGTCGGCCTCGTCGAGCGCCTTCTTGCAGTCCATCATGCCGGCGCCGGTGAGCTCACGGAGCTTCTTGACGTCAGCGGCGGTGTAGTTCGCCATGAGTCTGTATTTCTCTCTCGAAGTCTGAAAGATCTACGAAGATCTACGGGTGAACGGCGGGAGCCTTGTGAGCCCCCGCCGTCAACAACCGAAGTGTGAAGGTCAGGCCTGCTCGGCGTCCGCAGCCGGAGCCTCGTCCGCCGGAGCCTCGGCGGCGGGCGCCTCGGCAGCAGCCTCGGCCTCGGCCGGCTTCTCGGCGTCGGCGGCCGGAGCCTCGTCAGCCTTCTTCTCGCCCTCGAGCAGGTCGCGCTCCCACTCGGCGAGCGGCTCGCCCGCGGCCTTCTCGCCCGGCTTCGAGTCACCGGTGGCGACGCCGGAACGGGCGATGAGGCCCTCGGCGACGGCGTCGGCGATCACGCGGGTGAGCAGGGTGACGGAGCGGATCGCGTCGTCGTTGCCCGGGATCTTGTAGTCGACCTCGTCGGGGTCACAGTTGGTGTCGAGGATCGCGACGACCGGGATGTGGAGCTTGCGCGCCTCACCGACGGCGATGTGCTCCTTCTTGGTGTCGACGATCCAGACAGCGCTCGGCACCTTCTGCATCTCGCGGATACCACCGAGGGTCTTCTCCAGCTTGGCCTTCTCGCGGGAGAGGACCAGGAGCTCCTTCTTGGTGAGACCGGAGGCGGCCACATCCTCGAAGTCGATCGCCTCAAGCTCCTTCAGACGCTGAAGGCGCTTGTAGACGGTGGAGAAGTTGGTGAGCATGCCGCCCAGCCAACGCTGGTTGACGTACGGCATACCAACGCGCGTCGCCTGCTCGGCGATGGCCTCCTGGGCCTGCTTCTTGGTGCCGACGAACATGATGGAGCCGCCGTGGGCGACGGTCTCCTTGACGAACTCGTAGGCGCGGTCGATGTACGACAGCGACTGGAGCAGGTCGATGATGTAGATGCCGTTGCGCTCGGTGAAGATGAAGCGCTTCATCTTCGGGTTCCAGCGACGGGTCTGGTGACCGAAGTGGACGCCGCTTTCCAGCAGCTCCCGCATCGTGACGACGGCCATGGCCGTATCTCCTTGGTTTTCTCGGTTATGTCCTGACGCCCCGGCGCGCCGTGCCACAAGGGACCGAAAGGCGCTGCCATGACCGATGAGGGTGCTGGCGGGGCGTGCGAAGTCGACCCGGTGACCCGGATCGCCAGAAGAAGTGTACGGGACCCGGACAGTCCCGGGTGACGGCGCTGTCCACAACCGGTGAGTTGTCCACAGATCCGGACCATGATCAGCGAGGTCGGCCCATGTGCGGCAGCGTGACAGCCATGAACCGCTACGCACTGTTCGCACTGGCCCTGACGCTGTTGCCGTGGACCACACCGGCCCCCGCACCGGCGGCCGGGCCCATCGCGACGCCGGGCCCCGAGGCCCCGGGGCCCACCGGCCCCCGGGACCGGGCCTGGCCCGTGGGACCACCACGGCCCACGGTCGTACGCGGCTGGGAACCACCCTCCACGCCCTACGGCCCCGGCCACCGCGGCATCGACCTCGCCGCCCCGCCGGGCACACCCGTACGGGCCGCCGCCCCTGGCCGGGTCTCCTACGCCGGACAGGTCGCCGGACGCGGAGTCCTCAGCATCACCCTCACGGGCACCGGCGACCCGCCCCTGCGCACCACCTACGAACCGGTGACCCCCACCGCCACCGAAGGCGACACCGTCACCGCCGGGCAAGTAGTCGCCGTCACCGCCACCGCTCCGCCTGCCCACTGCCCCACGAGCTGCCTGCACTGGGGCCTGCGACGAGCCGACACCTACCTCGACCCACTCACCCTGCTGCCCCCGCACCTGCTCCGCCGCCCACCGTCCCGGCTCCTGCCGGTCCTGGGCGTGCCATGAAGGGGGGTGGGGCGGGGCTGAGCGGCTGGGAGGAGGGACCGGGGGCGGGGGGAGGGAGGGGGGCGGGAGGGGGGCGGGGGGGGGAGGCCCCCCAGGGTCAGGAAGGCCGGACGCCGTGGAGCGCCATCGAGACCGCCGCCTCCGCGATCACCGCCGGGTCCTCGGCCGCGCCGAGTTCGATACGGCGGACCGCCGCGTCCACGACGCCCTGCAGGAGCATGGCGCCGAGCCGGGGCTCGGCCTGGCCCAGGTCATGGAGCGCTTCGACGATCATGGCGACGAGGCCGCCGTGCGCGGCGCGGATCTTCTCGCGGGCGCCGTCGTCCAGTTCGCTCGCGGAGATGGCGACGACGGCCCGGTGCCGGCGGTCCCCCACGAGCTCCAGCTGCGCCCGTACATAGGCCTCGACCTTCCCGGCGGGCGAGTCGGCGCGCCCCATGGCGGCCTCGACCTCGGCGGCCCAGACGGGGAAGTCGACGGCACAGAGTTCCTCGACGACCGCGGCGCGGGAGCGGAAGTACTCGTAGACGGAGGACCGGGCGAGGCCGGTTCGCTCGGCGAGGGCGGGGAAGGTCAGTGCTTCCGTTCCGCCTTCGGACAGCAGGGAACGCGCGGCATCCAGGAGGGCGCCGCGCTGCATGGTCCGGTGCTCGGCCACGGAGGCCGCTCGAATCCTGGGCACGGGTCCACTGTACGACCGACGTTCGGGCGTCAGCGTCCTACGTCGGCGAGCTTCGCCCGCAGCTGCAGGACGGATTTGGTGTGGATCTGGCTGACGCGGCTCTCGGTGACGCCGAGGACGTGGCCGATCTCGGCGAGGGTGAGACCTTCGTAGTAGTAGAGGGTGACGACGGTCTTCTCGCGCTCGGGGAGGGTGTTGATCGCGCGGGCCAGGAGTCTTCGCAGTTCACGGTCCTCGGCGACCTCGACGGGGTTGTCGGCGGCGGTGTCCTCGAGGGTGTCCATGAGGCTGAGCCGGTCGCCGTTCTCGCCGCCGACGTGCAGCAGCTCTTCGAGGGCGACCACGTTGGCGAGCGACAACTGGCTGAAGACGCCGTGCAGTTCTTCGAGGGTGATGTCCATCTCGGCGGCGACTTCGCTCTCCGAGGGGGAGCGGCGCAGCTGGGCTTCGAGGGTGGCGTAGGCACGCTCGACGGCGCGTGCCTTCTGGCGTACGGAGCGGGGGATCCAGTCCAGGGCCCGCAGTTCGTCGATCATGGCGCCGCGGATGCGGGTGATGGCGTAGGTCTCGAACTTGATCGACCGCTCGACGTCGAATTTCTCGATGGCGTCGATGAGTCCGAAGACGCCGGAGGAGACGAAGTCGGCCTGTTCCACGTTGGAGGGCAGTCCCACGCTGACGCGCCCCGCGACGTACTTGACCAGCGGTGAGTAGTGCAGGATCAGCTGCTCTCGCAGGCGCTCGTCGCCCGTTGCCTTGTACGACCGCCACAGCTCGTCGAGTGACGTGGGCGCGGACGGCCGCGCGGTGCCCCGGGCTGCGGGGGGCACCGCGGTGCGGTCAGACCCGGAGGTGTGCTGGGGCATGCGTTGCCTTGAGCCGTTCTGCTGTGGGGTGCGGGGAGGCGGGAGCCTGAGTGGGGGTGCTGGCGAGCGTAGCGTGACTGGACGGTCGCGGTGAGCGAACGTGCGGGGATCGCTCCTGGGTGGGGGGCCTGGGTCGGCCACACGCTCGAACCGTGGCCGTCGCGGTGTGCGTCGGTCGTTCGGGCGGGTCCGGGGGAGGTCCGTGAGTCATCGGGATCACTTTTTCACCCGAATGCTCCTGGTCAAGTACCGCCTCGCCGGGTGTTCGAGGCGCGTCTGGCATGGCTTGTCAACTGCCATTGGTCGCCGTGGCGTTGGACGAAGCCGAGAGAGTGGAGTTCGTACAGCTTGGCGAGTGTCTCGTCCGGAGGTGTGGCGGCGTGCTGGGCGATGACGCGGCCGGTGGCGGTGCCGTGGCCGGGGAGTGCTTCGAGTACGCGGGTGGCCAGGGGGCCGAGGAGGTCTCTGGGGAGGATGGGGCCGCGGCGGTCGGGGGCGAGTTCGCCGATGTCTCCGATGAGCTCGATGATGTCGGCGGCGTCGGTGACGAGGGTGCCTTCGCCGCGGAGGAGTTCGTGGACGCCCGCGGAGAGGCCGCTGGTGACGGGGCCGGGGACGCCCATGGTGTGGCGGCCGAGCGCGTGGGCGTTGCGGGCGGTGACGAGGGATCCGCTGCGGTATTGGGCTTCGACGACGACGGTTCCTCGGGTGAGTGCGGCGATGACGCGGTTCCTGAGGATGAACCGGCTGGGTGTGGGATGGCTTCCGGGTGGTAACTCGCCGATGACGAGGCCTTGTTCGGCGATGCGTCCGATGAGTTCGGCGTGGCCGCGGGGATAGGCGGTGTCGACGCCGCAGGCGAGTACGGCGATGGTGGCTCCGCTGACGGCGAGGGTGCCTCGGTGTGCGGCGCCGTCGATGCCGAAGGCGGCTCCGGATACGACGACCCAGCCGCGTTCGGCGAGTCCGGAGGCGAGGTCGGCGGCGGTGTGGGCGCCGTAGGGGGTGCAGGCGCGGGCGCCGACGACGGCGACGGAGCGCAGGGCCCAGGTGCGCAGGTCGCCGGGGCCGCGGATCCAGAGTCCGAAGGGTCGGGCGGTGCCGAGGTCGTCGAGTTGGCGTGGCCATTCGGTGTCGCCGGGGATGACGAGGCGGGCGCCGGCGGCGTGGGCGGTGGCGAGGTCGCGTTCGGGGTCGGCGGTGGCTGCTCGGGTGCGCCAGGCGTGGATGCGGCGTTCGCGGGTGTCGCCGAGTGTTCCTGGGTGGTGGGTGGGGGTGGTGAGGCGGGCGAGGAGTTCTTGTGCGCCGTGTTGGAGGAGGAGTCGTCCGGCGTGTTCGTCGCCGGGTTCCATGATGCGGGTGAGGGCGGCGCGGGCGAGGCGTTCGGGGTCGGGCGGGGTGGGGGTCATGGGTGTGCTCCGGCGCCGGTGGGTACGCCTCGGGCGATGCCGGTGCGCAGTTGGAGGGCGAGGGCGACGTCCTGGGGCCTGGGGCGGTCGTGGCCGGCGAGGTCGGCGATGGTCCAGGCGACGCGCAGGACGCGGTCGAGGCCGCGGGCGGTGAGCAGTCCGCGTTCCATGTCGTGTTCGGCGGCGGCGAGTGCGCCGGGTGCGACGAGGTAGCGGGTGCGCAGTTCGTGGCCGGGGATCTCGCTGTTGACGGTCCAGGGGGTGCCGTGGAGTCGGGTTGCGGCGCGGTGTCTGGCTTCTTGGACGCGGGCGGCGACGGCTGTGGTGGGTTCGCCTCGGCCGCCTTGGGCGAGGAGGTCGGAGCGGGTGACGGGTTCGACTTCGACGCGGAGGTCGACGCGGTCGAGGAGGGGCCCGGAGAGGCGGGCCTGGTAGCGGCGGATGAGGGAGGCGGGGCATTCGCATCCGGCGCCGTGGAGGGTGTGGCGTCCGCAGGGGCAGGGGTTGGCGGCGAGGGTCATGAGGAAGCGGGCGGGGAGGCGTACGACGCCTGCGCTGCGGGCGACGACGACGTGGCCGGATTCGAGGGGCTGGCGGAGGGCGTCGAGGGCTTTTCCGGAGAATTCGGGGGCTTCGTCGAGGAAGAGGACGCCTCGGTGGGCGAGGGAGACGGCGCCGGGGCGTGGGAGGCCGTTGCCGCCGCCGACGAGGGATTGCATGGTGGCGGAGTGGTGGGGTGCGCAGTAGGGCGGCCGGCGGACGAGGGGTTCGCCGGGCGGGAGGATGCCGGCGACGGAGTGGACGGCGGTGACTTCGAGGGATTCTTTTTTGGTGAGGGGTGGGAGGACGCCGGGGAGTCGTTCGGCGAGCATGGTTTTTCCGGCTCCGGGTGGTCCGGAGAGGAGGAGGTGGTGGCTGCCTGCGGCTGCCACTTCGATGGCGGTGCGGGCGGCGTGTTGTCCGGCGACGTCGGCGAGGTCGGGTCCGTCGGTGGGGTCGGGTGCGAGTCCGGTGCCGATGCCGGCGCCGGGGACGAGGAGGCCGGCGAGCATGGGGTCGGGGCGTCCGGGGTCTGTGGGTTGTTCGTCGGGTACGGGTTCGTCGGTGAGGACGGCGATGAGTTGGCGCAGGCTGCGGATGCCGAGGACGGAGATGCCGGGGACGAGTGCGGCTTCGCCGGCGGTTTGTTCGGGGACGACGACGTGTTGGTAGCCGGCTTCGGCGGCGGCGAGGACTGCGGGGAGTACGCCGCGGACGGGCCGGGCGCGGCCGTCGAGGCCGAGTTCTCCGATGAGGACGAGGTCGGCGATGACGCGGGGGTCGATGCGTTCGGCGGCGCCGAGGACGGCCGCGGCGACGGCGAGGTCGAATCCGCTGCCGCTTTTGGGGACGGATGCGGGGCTGAGTCCGACGGTGAGTTTTTTCTGGGGCCAGTCGGCGCCGGAGTTGACGATGGCGGCGCGTACGCGGTCGCGGCTTTCGGTGAGGCTTTTGTCGGGGAGTCCGACGAGGGTGAAGGCGGGTACGCCGGGTTCGAGGTCGGCCTGGACTTCGACGAGGACGCCTTCGACGCCGAGGAGGGCGACGGAGCAGGTGCGGGCGAATCCCATCAGGCCACCCCCAGGGCGTGGTCGACGACGGGGGCGCCTCGTCGTGGGAGGACGATGCCGATGAGGTCGATGCGCAGGCCGCCGGGTGGTGGTCCGCCGTGGCGGTGGAGCCAGCAGGCGGCGAGCCTTCTGAGGCGGTCGGCCTTGGTGGGTGTGATGGCGGCCATGGGGTGCTCGAAGGCGCCCTCGGTGCGGGTTTTGACTTCGCAGATGACCAGGGTGTCGCCGTCCTGGGCGACGATGTCGATTTCTCCGGTGCGTCCGCAGCGCCAGTTGCGTGCGATGACGGTCATGCCGGTTTCGGTGAGCCGGCGTGCGGCCAGCTCTTCTCCGTAGCGTCCGAGTGCCCCCGTGGCGTTCATCGGTACCACCTCCGGTACCGACTGTGACGGGCCGGCCGAAGGCTTGTGGATCTTGGTGGACAACCGGCCGGTTGTGGACAACTCCGTCACCCGATCGGGTTTCCCGGCCGCCCGTTCGAAGGGCGGCCCGGCGGCGTCAGCTGCCGGGAAGCTCCAGGTCGCTCTTGTTGAGCTCCTCGATATTCACGTCCTTGAACGTGAGGACGCGCACCTGCTTGACGAACCTGGCGGGCCGGTACATGTCCCAAACCCAGGCGTCGGCCATCGAGACCTCGAAGAACACCTCGCCCTGGACCGAGTGGACCTGCATCTCGTAGTCATTGGTGAGGTAGAAGCGGCGCTCGGTCTCGATCACGTATTTGAACAGCCCGACGACGTCGCGGTACTCCCGGTAGAGCTTCAGCTCCATCTCGGTCTCGTACTTCTCGAGGTCCTCGGCGCTCATGGCATGTTCCCCTTCACCCGTGCGTCCCCCCATTGTGCGCCGGTCCCCCGCACCCCTAGACGATTTCCGGGGCCAGGACCACCGGTGCGCTCGGGGGTCCCTCGTCGAGCAGTGCGTGGAGCAGCTCGGCGAGTCTGGTCGGGTACACCGTCTCACGGGCCGCCGACAGTTCGGCGGAGGTCCACCACCTCAGACCCGCGATACTGCGCGCTTCCAGCTCGGTGAGCCCGCCGGGCAGGGTCTCGGTCCGGGTCGTCCGGGCCAGGTAGTACCACTCGTCCTGGTCCCAGCGGCGCCCGTCGAAGGGGAAGGAGCAGATCCGCTGCCACAGCACGGGTCCGAGTTCGACGTCGGTGATGCCGGTTTCCTCGGCCAGTTCCCGCAGGGCCGCCTCTTCCCGGGTCTCGTCGCCCTCCACACCGCCGCCGGGGGTGAACCACCAGGTCAGGCTGGGGTCGTCGGGCTCGTAGCCGTGCAGCAGCAGGATGCGGTCGTCCGGGTCCAGCAGCACCACGCGCGCGACCCGCCTGAGCGGCCGGCCGTGGGCGGGGGGTACCGCGGGGACGCCTGTCATCGGGGAGCCGTCTGCCGGGCGGGCTGCGGGCGGCGGGTGAGGAGCCGGGCCAGCGGTCCGTACGCGGCTCCGAGGAGGATCAGTACGGCCCCGGTGACCACCGCGCCGAAAACCAGCTTCACGGGGCCGGGCCGGGACACCCCGCCGGGCAGGGAGGCGAAGCCCTCCGGCCGCTCCAGGACGGTCCCCAGGGGCCAGGCGATGGCGTCCACGCGGGCGCTGACGGCCGTACGCGGCACGGAGCCCTGGCCGGCCTCCTGGAGGTGGACGCGGGAGTCGAGGGAGTTGCGGCGTTCGTCGCCGAGGAGGAACAGGTTGCCTTCGGGCACCTGGGCCGTGAAGCCCTGGCCCGAGGCGGGTCCCTGCGAGTGGAGATACGGTTCTTCGATCACGGTGCCGTTGATGGTGAGACGGCCGTCGGCGTCGCAGCAGGCGACCTTGTCGCCGCCCACGCCGACGACGCGCTTGACCATCGGCATGTCGCCCCAGAGGGGGTCCTTGAAGATCACGACATCGCCGCGGCGCACGTCGCTGCCGTCGATGCGCTGGGCCAGTACCCGGTCCCCCACGTTGACCGTGGGGGTCATCGAGTCGCTGGGCACGGTGTACGGCTGGTACAGCACCGCGCCCCACACGAAGCCGCCGAGGAAGAGCACACAGCCGACGGCCACGGCCAGCCCCGACAGCACACTGCCGAGACGGCCGCGGCCGCCGTCCGTCCGTACAGTCCCGCTCATCCCAGCGCTCCCCACCTCGGAGATCGACGATCTGGGCGGCACCCTACCCGGGCTTCCCTACTCGGCGGTATGCCGAGCGGTCGGCCCTTCGTCACTTCCTTGCCACAGAGCCTTGATCACCGGGCGGCCAGGCGCTTCCTGCGCCACAGCACCAGCGGCACCGCGCCGGCCAGTCCCGCCGCTCCGGGGGCGACCGCGGCGGCCGCGCTCAGCCCGGGCTGGTCGAAGGTGTCCGGTACGGGCAGGGTCGCCCAGCGGGTGAGCGGCCAGGCCACCACGACCGCGCGGCCGACGACGTCTTCCGTGGGGACCGTGCCGTTGCCGGGGCGGTCCTGGTGGTAGCGCGAGTCCAGCGAGTTCTGCCGGTTGTCGCCCATGACCCAGATGCTGCCCTCGGGCACGGTGATCGGCCCGAAGGGGTGGTCGTCGCAGGGCGTTGAGCCGGGGTAGATGTACGCCGTCTCGTCCAGGGCCTTGCCGTTGACCGTGACCTTGCCGCCCTTGCGGCACTGGACGGTGTCGCCGCCGACCGCGATGACCCGCTTGATCAGGTCCTTCTCCTCGGCGGACGGCATCAGGCCGATGAAGCTGAGGAACTCCTGCACCGCGTTGGGCTCGGCCACGGGTTCGCCCTGCAGCCAGCCGTCCGGATCGTGGAAGACGACGACCTCGCCGCGCTCCGGCTCGGAGCCGAACCACGGGGTCAGCTTGTCGACCAGCACCCGGTCGCCGCGCTGCAGGGTGTTCATCATCGAGTCCGAGGGGATCGAGAACGCCTGCACCAGGAAGGTCTTGATCAGCAGGGCCAGGACCAGGGCGATACCGATCAGCAGCGGCAGTTCCTTCCAGAACGACCGTTGCTTCCTGCCCTCGCCGTGCCCCTTGTCGCCGTCGCCGTCGCCGTCTCCGTCACCATCGCCGCCGTCACCGCCGCCGCTCCGGGCGTCGCCGTCGGGCCGGCTACCGGGGTCGTCCGTCATGGCTGCGGGTCGCTTGGCGAGCTGCTCGGGCCTCTCCTCGGGTTCGTCGTGTCCGGATCGTGCGCCGACCGCCACATCCCCCACATCCACTCCTCACTCCGTGCAATTGCCTGCTCCAAGCCAGAGACAGGCCCATCACTCCCATAACGAGCGGGAGTTCCGCAGGGGTCGGGAGCTGGATCAATCCGTTGAGATTCCGCGAGGACACACTATGCGACGGGCGGAGTGCCGTGGTCGACGCCGAGGTCCGCGCGTCCGGGACGGAGGCATACGTCTCCTGTTCCTCCAGCGTGCTCCAGTGGCTGAAGGGCCAGGCGATCACGACCGCGCGTCCGACGACCCGCTCCTCGGAGACCGTTCCGCGGTCCTTCTCGTCGAGATGGAAGCGTGAGTCGGCCGAATTCGACCGATGGTCGCCCATGACGAAGATCCGTCCGGCCGGCACCTTCACCTCGAACCTGATCTTCGATGGTTCGTTTCCGGGGTGCAGATACGGTTCGTTCAGCGGGACGCCGTTGACGGTGACCCGTCCCTGGGGGTCGCAGCACTTCACGGTGTCGCCGCCGACCGCGACGACGCGCTTGATCAGGTCCTGCTCGTCGGCGGAGGGCAGCAGGCCGATGAACGTGAGGCCCTGTTTGATCTGTTTGACGACGACGGGATCGTCGTCCTTCGGTGCCTGTTCCTGCTGAAGCCAGCGGCCGGGGTCCTTGAAGACCACCACATCACCGCGCTGCGGCTTGGAGCCGAACCAGGGGGTCAGCTTGTCCACCAGTACCCGGTCGCTGATCCTGATCGTCTGCTCCATCGAGCCGGACGGGATCACGAAGGCCTGGACCAGGAAGGTCTTCAGTACGAGGGCGATGCACAGCGCCACGACGACGAGGAGGGGTATCTCCTTGACGGCGGAGCGACGCCTGCGGCGTTTGACCTTGCGGGCGAGCTTGCGCCGCTCCGCCCGCCCGGGAAGGGGCCGGGCGCCGTCCGTGGGGCGCGAGCCCGTGGGCAGCCTGGTGTCGCTGCGATGGTGCGCGCGCCTGCCCCGGTTACCCATGGCGCCCACCCGGGTGCGGGGCGGCGGGTGTGCGGTCGAAGGCGTGGGTCTCCTCGACGGCGGACCAGCGCCCGGCGGGCCATCCGATCCAGTCGGCGCGTCCGATCACCCTGCCGACGGGGACCATGCCGCCGCCCGGTTCGCCGAGATGGTCGCGGGAGTCGCGGGAGTTGGCCCGATGGTCGCCCATGACCCACAGGGTGCCCTCGGGCACGACGATGTCGAAGGGCACCTTCGACGGGGCATCGCCCAGGAAGAGATACCACTCTTCCACCGGTATGCCGTTCACCTCGACCCTGCCCCCCTTGTCGCAGCAGACCACCCGGTCGCCGCCCACGCCCACCACGCGCTTCACGAAGTCGGTCTCGGCGGGCTCGGCGAGGCCGAGTGCCGCGCCCGCTCCGCGCACCACCCGGGTGACCGGGTCGGTCTCCGGCGCCTGCTGGACGAAGGACCCGGTGCCGTCGAAGACGACGACGTCGCCCCGTCCCGGCTCGGAACCGAAACGGTACGCCAGTTTGTTGACCAGCACCCGGTCCCCGATCCGGAGGGTGGGCTCCATGGATCCGCTGGGGATCAGGAAGGGCTGCAGGACGAAGTGGCTCAGGAGCAGCAGGAAGACGGTGCAGACGAAGCCGGTCGCACCGGCCCGGCGCCATGTGATCCCGGCGATCCCGGGACGGCCCGGCCTCCCCGTCCGCCAGGGGCGCGTGAAGCCCCCGGAGATGCGCGCGGAGCGCGACCGCTCCTCCGTCTCGGAGGAGCGGTCGCGCTCCGTGTGCTGTGCTTCGGTGTCCATCAGGGGCAGAGCCTATCCGGCCGCCCTGTGACTGCCCGATTCCGAAGTCGAGCGGACCTGTGAGCCGGGGCTCAGCGGTCGCGCTTCTCCTTGATCTTGGCAGCCTTGCCGCGCAGCTCACGCAGGTAGTAGAGCTTGGCGCGACGGACGTCACCGCGGCTGACGAGCTCGATCTTCTCGAAGATCGGGCTGTGCACCGGGAAGGTGCGCTCGACGCCGACGGAGAACGAGACCTTGCGGACCGTGAAGGTCTCGCTGACGCCCGAGCCCTGGCGGCGGATGACGACGCCCTTGAACTGCTGGATACGGGAGCGGTTGCCCTCGATCACTCGGACGTGCACGTTGACGGTGTCACCGGGGCGGAAGGCCGGGAGGTCGCTGCGCAGGGTGGCGGCGTTGACGCCATCGAGCAGGTGAGACATGTTCTTCGTCTGCTTTCTTCGCACGACGCCACAGGTCGCCGGGCGGGAGTTCGGTGGAGAATTCGGGTGCTGTGTCACCTCGTCTGCGACGGTCCCCCTGTGGCAGGGGCGCATGCGGGCGTACAGCAGCGGCCTATTCTTCCATGTTCTGGGGCCTGCGCCAAAATCGGCCGCCGGGCTCGGGAGCCCAGCCCAGGATGGAGAGGGTTTCCCGGTCCTTCTTGTCGAACGCGGACGGGTCGCACCGTTCGATCAGGTCGGGCCGGTTGCGTGCGGTGCGCCGGAAGGCCTCGTCGCGCCGCCAGCGGGCGATCTTGCCGTGATGGCCGCTGAGCAGGACGTCGGGGATGGCGCGCCCCCGCCACTCGGGGGGCTTGGTGTAGACGGGCCCCTCCAGCAGATTCGCCATGTCGCCGGGGGCGAAGGAGTCGTCGCGGTGGGACTCGGCGTTGCCGAGGACGCCGGGGAGCAGTCGGGCGACGGCCTCGGTGATGACGAGGACTGCGGCCTCGCCGCCGGCGAGGACGTAGTCGCCGATGGAGACCTCGTAGACCGGTATGCGGGTGGCGTACTCGTCCATGACCCGGCGGTCGATGCCTTCGTAGCGCGCGGGCGTGAAGACGAGCCAGGGGCGCTCGGACAGCTCGACGGCGAGTTCCTGGGTGAAGGGCCGGCCGCTGGGCGTGGGGACGACGAGTACGGGATGGTGGGCGCCGCTCTCGTAGCCGTCGGCGAGGACGTCGTCGAGGGCGTCGCCCCAGGGCTCGGTCTTCATGACCATGCCGGGCCCGCCGCCGTAGGGGGTGTCGTCGACGGTGTTGTGCCGGTCGTAGGTCCACTGGCGCAGGTCGTGCACGCCCACGTCGAGGACGCCCCGTGCGCGGGCCTTGCCGACGAGGGAGACGTTCAGCGGTTCCAGGTACTCGGGGAAGATCGTGACGACGTCGAGGCGCATCAGTGCTCGTCCTCGGCGGCGTCCCGGGCGGAGGCGATCTCGGCGCGGTCGTCGATCAGGCCGGGCGGCGGGTCGATGACGGCCTTCTGCTCGTCGAGGTCGATGCCGGTGACGATCTCCTCGACGAAGGGGATCATCAGCTCGGTGCCGTCGGGGCGCTCGACGATGAAGAGGTCCTGGGACGGGAGATGGGAGATCTCGGTGATGCGGCCGATCTCGGTGCCGTCGGCGAGGACCACGTCGAGGTCGATGAGCTGGTGGTCGTAGTACTCGTCGGGCTCCTCAGGGGTCTCCTGGGGGTCGACTTCGGCGATGAGGAGCGTGTTGCGCAGGGCTTCGGCGGCGGTGCGGTCGCGTACGCCTTCGAAGCGCAGCAGCAGCCGGCCGCTGTGCACGCGGCCGGTCTCGATGGTCAGCGGCCCGGTGGACGCCGGGTCGGTGAGCAGGACCGCTCCGGGGCCGAGCCGCAGTTCGGGCTCGTCCGTACGCACCTCGACGGTGACCTCGCCCTTGATCCCGTGGGCGCGGCCGATCCGCGCGACTACCAGCTGCACTCTCAACTCTCCTGTCGGACGACGACGGGCCGGGGTGGGCCCGTAAGCCCTCCCCGGCCCGTGCCGGTGTTCATCTTTGTCAGCGAACCTGGTCCACGTCGACGAGGTCGACGCGGATGCCACGGCCGCCGATGGCGCCCACCACGGTGCGCAGTGCACGCGCGGTGCGGCCGTTGCGACCGATCACCTTGCCGAGGTCGTCGGGGTGGACCCGGACCTCCAGCACACGGCCGCGGCGCAGGTTGCGCGAGGCGACCTGCACATCGTCCGGGTTGTCGACGATGCCCTTCACGAGGTGCTCGAGAGCCTCCTCGAGCATGCTCAGGCCTCGGTCGACTCGGTGGACGCGGCCTCGGCCTCGTCCGCCTTCTTGTCGGCCTTCTTCGCCTTCGGGGTGATGGCCTCACCCTTGGGCTCGTCGCCCTCGAGGGACTTCGCGAACTCGTCGAACGCGGCGCGCTTGTCGGCCTTCGGCTCGGCGACGAGCAGCGGCGCCGGGGCCGGCAGGCCCTTGTGCTTCTGCCAGTCACCGGTGAGCTTCAGGATCGCGAGAACCGGCTCGGTCGGCTGGGCGCCGACGGACAGCCAGTACTGCGCGCGCTCCGAGTTGACCTCGATGCGCGACGGGTTCTGCACCGGGTGGTACAGACCGATCTCCTCGATGGCCCGGCCGTCACGGCGGGTACGGGAGTCGGCGACGACGATGCGGTAGTGAGGCGAACGGATCTTGCCCAGACGCTTCAGCTTGATCTTGACTGCCACTGGAGTGGTGTCTCCTGGTCTTGACGTGGTTGGGCACATGAGATGCCACGTGGGGTTGCGGTACTCGGGTGCCCGATGGACGCGTCAGCCGGAGGAGAGAGGGGTCCTGTGCGACTGTCGAGTACAGCTAGCCATTGTGCCACACGCCTGGGCGTCAGCTCGCTGCGGCCACCGCTTCCGGGATGCGGAAGGGCTTGCCGCAGCCGCCGCAGACGATCGGTGCCTGGGCGAGGACCGAGGGGACGACCCGGACGTTGCGTCCGCAGTCGCAGACGGCCTTGACCCGCACTCCGCCGCCCGAGGAGCCGTGCCGGGCGGCCGGTCCGCGGAAGGAGCGCTTGGTGTCGGAGGCCGTCGCGACGGTGTGCGCCTTGAGGGCGCGCTGGAGCCGCTCGATCGTGGGACGGTACCGGCGCTTGGCCTCGGGGTTGAGCGTGACCAGGGAGAAGCCGCTGCTGGCGTGCGGCTCCTCGGGGTGGTCGAGGCCCATTTCCTCGGCGATCGCCAGAAATCTGCGGTTGTGGTAGCGGCCGGCGCGTGAGGTGTCGCGGACTCCTCGGGCGGCGGCGATGCCGTGGACTGCCTCGTGGAGCAGTCGTTCGAAGGAGAGCTCGGCGCCACAGGCGGACGACGACTCTCCGATCAGGGACTCTGGCGCGGCTAGGTCCGGCAGCTCGGGGTGGTGCCGCTGAATGTCGGCCCACGCCTGTGCCAGCTCTGCGGCGAGAACAGGTGGTGTCGTGCTCACGTCGCGTCTAACGAGCCTGGGCGCCCCCGGGTTCCATTCCGGGGCATCCCAAATATTTTGCACGTACCCGTCAGTTGCCCTTGATGCGTCCTGACGAGGGCCAGTGCGCTGATCTGCGGAGAAGGCTCTCAGCTCGCACCAAGGTGGTACGTAGCGGTGCGCCGGTGAAGTGGCGCCGGCGGGCACGCTCCCCCGCGCGTGACTGAACTGCGTGCGCCGGGGAGCCCGTTGCGCGACCAGGGCGCGTGGCGCCGGCGGCGTCCCCGGACGTGGCCGGCGGGAGCGACAGTACCGGGGGCCGGGGCGGCGGTCGGCACCGCCCCCGGGCGCCCCGGGCGGGATGGGTGTGTACGGCAACGAACGCAAGCGTGGCGCACGACCACTGGACGCCGGGACGGATGGGGAGTTCCCTGGCATACGGGGGGAGAGCGAGCGCACGTACACGGGGGCTGTCAATCAGGGCACGGACGCACAGATGGACTCTCGGCGGATTGGGGCGCATTCCATGACACCTACGCTCGTCCGGCACCAACCCCACCCGGACCCGGCGGCCGCGGTCACGGACGCGCGGGCGCGCGCCCGCGACTGGGCGGAGATCCAGGAACGGATGCTGGTGCCGCTCTACGAGGCGGTGTACGAGCGCCTCGACACCGGTGCAGGCACACGGCTGCTGGGCCTCGGCTGCGGCTCTGGACTCGCCCTGCTGATGGCGGCCTCGCGGGGTGCGCACGTCACGGGCGTCGACACGGACCACGCCCGCGTGGAGCTGGCCCGGGAGCGGCTCCGGACGGCTCTCGCGGGCGCGGAGCGGGAGCCGGGGCCGGACGCGCCGTCCGCGCGGCTCCTGGCGGGCCGCCCGGTGGACGCGGTGGACGGGGCCTCTCCCCCGTACACGATGATCACAGCCTTTCACCCGATCGGCTGTACGGCGGGCGACTCGGAGGATCTGGCGCCGACGCTGGCCTCCGTCGCGGCGGGGGCGGAGCGGGGCAGCGCGGTGGTGCTGACCGCCTGGGGGCCGCCGGAGCGGTGCGCCACGTCGGCGGTGCTGCGGGTGGCGACCAGGCTGACCGACCGGATGCGGGCGCGGACGCGCGGCGCCGGCGGCTGGCGGCCGGCGCCGCGGGACGAGCTGGAGGAGATCGCGGGCGAGGCGGGTCTGAAGCCGGACGGTTCGGGGCGGGTGGCGTGCCCGTTCGGGTACGCGGATCTGGACAGCGCGCTGCGCGGGCTGATGTCGACGGGCGTGTTCGACGCCGCGGTGGCGGCGACGGACCAGGCGCAGGTGGAGAAGGAGCTCACGGAGGCGCTGCATCCGCATGTGCGGCGGGACGGCACGGTGTGGATGCCGAATGTGTTCCGGTATCTGATCGCTCGTAAGAGGTGAGCCCTCGGGGGGTGGGCTGGCCTGCCCCCGCTCATGGACGACGGGTGTACGGGAAGGGCCCGGAGGCGGTCTGCCTCCGGGCCCTTCCCGTACACCCGTCGTCCGGGCCGTGGACCGTGTGCCGGCCGTCAGCCCATGAACTTCTTGAACTCGTCGGGCAGCTCGAAGTCCTTGCCCGGCTCGCCGGCCGGCAGCCCGAACGCGCCGCCCTGCTGGGCCTGTTCGCGGCGGGCGGCCGCGGCCTGCTCCTCGGCCTTGCGCTTCATCGGGTTGCCGCTCTTGCGCTTGCCCTTGGCCTGCTTGATCTGCTTCTTCTGGCGGCCCGCGCCACCACCCATGCCCGGCATCCCGGGCATCCCCGGCATACCGCCGCCCTGGGCCATGCGCGACATCATCTTGCGGGCCTCGAAGAACCGCTCGACCAGGCCCTTCACGGCGCTGACCTCGACACCGGAACCCTTGGCGACGCGGGCGCGGCGGGAGCCGTTGATGATCGTCGGATCGTGGCGCTCGGCCGGCGTCATCGACTTGATGATCGCGGCCATGCGGTCGACGTCGCGCTCGTCGATGTTGTTGATCTGCTCCTTGATCTGCCCCATGCCCGGCAGCATGCCGAGCAGCTTGGAGATGGAGCCCATCTTGCGGACCTGTTCCATCTGGGCGAGGAAGTCGTCGAGCGTGAAGTCCTTGCCCTTGCTGCTCGCCAGCTTGGAGGCCATTTTGGCGGCCTCTTCCTGGCTGAAGGTCTGCTCGGCCTTCTCGATGAGCGAGAGCATGTCGCCCATGCCGAGGATGCGGGACGCCATGCGGTCCGGGTGGAACGCGTCGAAGTCGTCCAGCTTCTCGCCGTTGGAGGCGAACATGATCTGGCGGCCGGTGACGTGCGCGATGGAGAGCGCGGCGCCGCCTCGGGCGTCACCGTCGAGCTTGGAGAGGACGACGCCGTCGAAGCCGACGCCGTCGCGGAAGGCCTCGGCGGTGTTGACCGCGTCCTGACCGATCATGGCGTCGACGACGAAGAGGACCTCGTCGGGGCTGACGGCGTCGCGGATGTCCGCGGCCTGCTGCATCAGCTCCTGGTCGATGCCGAGGCGGCCGGCGGTGTCGACGATGACGACGTCGTACTGCTTGGTCCGCGCGTACTCGATGGAGTCCTTGGCGACCTGGACCGGGTCGCCGACGCCGTTGCCGGGCTGGGGCGCGTAGACGGAGACGCCCGCGCGGTCGGCGACGACGGAGAGCTGGTTGACGGCGTTGGGGCGCTGGAGGTCGCAGGCGACGAGCAGCGGCGAGTGGCCCTGGCCCTTGAGCCAGAGGCCGAGCTTTCCGGCGAGGGTGGTCTTACCGGCACCCTGGAGACCGGCGAGCATGATCACGGTCGGGGCGGTCTTGGCGAAGCGCAGGCGCCGGGTCTCGCCGCCGAGGATGCCGATGAGCTCCTCGTTGACGATCTTGATGACCTGCTGGGCCGGGTTCAGCGCCTGGGAGACCTCGGAGCCGGCGGCCCGCTCCTTGACCTGCTTGATGAAGGCGCGGACGACGGGCAGAGCGACGTCGGCCTCGAGCAGCGCGATCCGGATCTCGCGGGCGGTGGCGTCGATGTCCGCCTCGGACAGGCGGCCCTTGCCCCGGAGGTTCTTGAAGGTCGCTGCAAGGCGGTCGGAGAGGGTATCGAACACGGCGGTCGCGGATCCTCAGCTGTCGGGGGCGGCGGATGGTCGTCCCCCAGGGTATCCGGCCGCGCGTGATGGGGTCTGCCCCCTCCGGGTACGGGGTGGGCGGGGGCGGCCCGCGAGACCCCGGGCCGCCCGTGGGGCGTCAGCCGCGCAGGGCGGTCTCCAGAGCCCCCGCGACCGACGCCGCCTCCTCGGGGCCGAGGGGGGCACCCGCGGGGTCCGTCACGTAGAAGGCGTCCACGGCGTTCGCGCCGAGCGTCGAGACATGGGCGCTGCGCACCCGTACCGACGCCGATTCGAGCGCGTGGCCGATCCGGTGCAGCAGCCCGGGGGCGTCCTGGGCACGGACCTCGATGACCGTGGCGAGGCGGGAGTCCGCGGACGCCACGGTGACCCGGGGCGGCGGGGCCTGGACACCGCGCCTGCGGGGGTAGGCCGCTTCGCGTTCGGCGAGGCGGGAGGTGATGTCGAGGGAGCCGTCGAGCGCGCGGACGAGGTCGACGCGCAGGCGGTTGGCCTGGGGCAGGGAGCCGTAGGCGGCCGCGACGCGCCAGTTGAGGACGAGGACCGTGCCGGTGCCGAGCTCTCCCGGCAGCTCGATGGCGCGCAGGTCGGCCGCGCGGACGGTGAGCCGGTGCAGGGCGAGGACGCCGGCGACGGCCGGGAGGACTCCCGGCCGGTCGGGCAGGGCGATGAGGAGCTCGACTCCGACGGGTTCCGGTTCCGGTTCGGGGTCGGGTCCGGAGGTCGGCTGCGGGGGCTCGGTCTGGGCGTGCAGGGCGAGGGCGGGTTCGCCGGTGCGCAGGGCCTCGATGGCGAGGCGTTCCTGTTCGGCGCTGGGGGCGGCGGGTTCGGGCTCGGGGGGCGCCTCCCCGGCGAGGACGCCCGCGACTCGTTTCACCAGGTCGGCGACGAGGGAGCCGCGCCAGGAGGACCAGGCCGCGGGGCCGGTGGCGAGGGCGTCGGCCTCGGTGAGGGCGTGCAGCAGCTCCAGGGTGCCGACGCTACCGACGGCGTCAGCGACGGCGGCGACGGTCGCCGGGTCGTCCAGGTCGCGCCTGGTCGCCGTCTCGACGAGCAGAAGGTGGTGGCGCACCAGGGTGGCGACGACGGTGACGTCGGCGCGGTCGAAGCCGATCCTGGTGGCGACGTCGCGGGCGATGGTCTCGCCGGCCACCGAGTGGTCGCCGGGCCAGCCCTTGCCGATGTCGTGGAGGAGCGCGGCGACGAGCAGCAGGTCGGGGCGGCCGACGCGGCGGGTGAGCGAGGAGGCGCGGACCGCGGTCTCGACGAGGTGGCGGTCGACGGTCCAGGTGTGGACGGGGTTGCGTTGGGGGCGGCAGCGGACCCGCTCCCAGTCGGGCAGGAGCCGGGTGATCAGCCCCTCTGCCTCCAGGGCTTCCCAGACGGGGACGGTGGATTCTCCGGCGCCGAGGAGAGTGACGAGCTCTTCGCGGGCCTCGGCCGGCCAGGGCACGGGCAGCGGTTTGACCGAGGCGGCGAGGCGCCGTACGGCGTGCAGGGAGAGCGGCAGCGCCGACTGGGCGGCCGCGGCGGCGGCCCGCAGCGGCAGCACCGGGTCGCGCTCGGGCCTGGCGGTGCGGGCGAGGACGACCTCGCCGTCCATCTCGACGACGCCCTCGGCGAGCGGGGTGCGCTCGACGGGCGGCTTGCCGCCGCCCAGGAGGGCGCGCAGCCGGGGCCGTACCGAGCGGGCCTTGAGGACCCTGTTGACCTCGCGCCAGGTCACGTCACCGGCGTACGAGACGGTCCGTGCGGCCTCGTACACCTCGCGCAGCAGGGTGTCGGCGTCCAGGAGCCCCAGCTCCTCGGCGACGGCGTCCTGCTCCTGGAGGGCGAGCCGGTCGGTGGCGCGTCCGGTGGTGAGGTGGAGTGCGTCGCGGGCGTCGAGGAGCCGCCGGCGGGCTTCGGCGAGGCCCGCGCGGGGGGCGTCGGCGAGCCAGGAGGCGGCGACGGCGCGCAGAGCGGTCGCGTCGCGCAGTCCGCCGCGGGCCTCCTTGAGGTCGGGTTCGAGGAGGAACTGAAGTTCGCCCTGGCGTTCGGCGCGCTCGCGGCACAGTTCGTCGAGTTCGGGCAGCCGCTTGGGGGCCTGGTTGCGCCAGTCGGCCAGTACGGCCGTGCGGACTCCCGCGGCGAGGGCGTGGTCGCCGGCGACATGGCGGGCGTCCAGCAGCCCGAGCTGCGCCTTGAGGTCCTCGGCCGCCGTCCTGCGGGCTTCGGCGGGGGTGCGTACGGAGTGGTCGAGGGCGAGCCCGAGGTCCCACACCGGATACCAGATCCGGTCGGCGAGGGAGGCGATCTCGCCGGCGGGTGCGCTGCCGTCGTGCAGGAGCAGCAGGTCGAGGTCGCTGCGGGGGGAGAGCTCCCCGCGGCCGTATCCGCCCACGGCGACGAGCGCCGTTCCCCGGGGCGGGCGGGCGGCGGTGAACAGCGCGTTCAGCCAGGTGTCGGTGAGCCGGGCCAGCGCGGCACGGCGCGGCGGCCCGGACTGCCCCTTCTCGGTGAGAAGGCGCAGTCGGGCCGCCGCGTAACCGCTGGGTCCCGAGTCTTCCGCTTCGGTACTGACTTCAAGGCTCGTCACCCAGCAGCTCCTGTCCTGTTCGGCCGGCGTGCGGCTAGAGGGCGTCCGGTCCGCGCTCGCCGGTGCGTACCCGTACGGCCGTGTCGACCGGGACGCTCCACACCTTCCCGTCACCGATCTTGCCCGTCCGGGCGGCCTTGACCACCACGTCGATGAGCTGTTCGGCGTCCTCGTCCTCGACCAGTACCTCGATACGGATCTTGGGTACGAGGTCGACGGTGTACTCGGCGCCCCGGTAGACCTCGGTGTGGCCTCGCTGCCGTCCGTATCCGCTGGCCTCGGTGACGGTGAGTCCATGGACTCCGAAGGCCTGCAGGGCCTCCTTGATCTCGTCGAGCCGGTGCGGCTTCACGACTGCGGTGATGAGCTTCATGCGTCCACCTTCTTGGCGTCCTGGGCGACGGGGGCGGGGGCGGCGGTGCTGCGCGAGGACGTGCCGCCGCCGGCTCCGCTGAAGTCGTACGCGGTCTCGGCGTGCTCGACCTGGTCGATGCCGGAGACCTCGTCGTCCTCGGGGACCCGCATGCCCATCGTCTTGTCGATGAGGAACGCGAGGACCGCCGAGACCACCAGAGAGTAGGCGAGGACCGCGAAGACGCCGATGGCCTGCTTGCCGAGCTGCTCGAGGCCGCCGCCGTAGAAGAGGCCCTTGGCGTCGGACTGGACGCCGCCGGTGGCGAAGAAGCCGACGAGGAGCGACCCGGCGACACCGCCGACGAGGTGGACGCCGACGACGTCGAGGGAGTCGTCGTAGCCGAACTTGTACTTCAGGCCGACGGCCATGGCGCACAGGAGGCCGGCGATGGCGCCGATGGCGATCGCGCCGAGCGGGGAGCAGGAGCCGCCGGAGGGGGTGATGGCGACGAGGCCCGCGACCGCGCCGGAGGCGGCGCCGAGGGTGGTGAAGGAGCCGTGGCGGAGCTTCTCGTACGCGAGCCAGGCGAGCATGGCGGCGGCGGTGGCGACCTGGGTGTTGACGAACATCACCGCGCCGACGCCGTCGTCGTTGCCGAGCCACGAGCCGGCGTTGAAGCCGAACCAGCCGAACCAGAGCAGACCGGCGCCGAGCATGACCAGCGGCAGGCTGTGCGGCCGCATCGGGTCCTTCTTGAAGCCGACGCGCTTGCCGATGACCAGGATCACGCCGAGCGCGGCGGCGCCGGCGTTGATGTGGACGGCGGTTCCGCCGGCGAAGTCGATCACGCCCATCTCGAAGAGCCAGCCGCCCGCTCCCCAGACCCAGTGGGCGACCGGGAAGTAGACGACGGTGACCCACAGGGTGATGAACAGCGCCCAGGCGGTGAACTTGACCCGGTCGGCGAGGGCGCCGCTGATCAGGGCGGGCGTGATGATCGCGAACATCAGCTGGAAGACCGCGAAGACGTACACCGGGATGGTGTAGCCGTCCCACAGCTCGGTGATGCCGATGCCGCTGAGTCCCACGTAGTCGGAGGACCAGCCGATGATCGACCCCGAGTCGGTGCCGAAGGCCAGGCTGAAGCCGAACAGGACCCACAGGATCGTGACGATCCCGAGGCTGATGAAGCTCATCATCAGCATGTTCAGGGTGGATTTGACGCGGACCATGCCTCCGTAGAAGAAGGCCAGCGCCGGGGTCATCAGCATGACCAGGGCGGAGCAGATGAGCATGAACCCGGTGTTGGCTGCAGACAGCTCGGGGGCGTCTGCGGCAAGGGTCGTGATGCCTGGGGGCATCGGCGTCTCCTCGTCGTCGGTAGGGCCTGTGCGGGGCGGGGCCGGGAATCTGCCGGACCATGAGGGGTGGCCGGTTATCGCCAGAGGTTGTCCCAGCGCCGTTTCCGCCGATGCCGCACGATGTTTCGGCGCAGTGACGAAGAGGTCGGCCGTGTTACGTGGCCATGAACTGCCGGATCACGGAATGGTCACGTGCGTACCCTCTGCTCGCGACGAGGACCGGCCGCGGCAGTCACCCGTTGACCTGGCGGGGGGAGCCGAGTCGGGCTGTACGGGATGACTGTCGCGGCCGGAGTCTGGGCGGGCGGGGTGTGTCTCAGACCGCTTCGGCGGTCTCGGGCAGCTGAGCGGTGAGGATGTCGGTGAGACGGACGACCTCGGGCACGTCGCCGAAGTCCCTGGCGGCCGTGTCGACGGTCTTGCGGAGCCGGTTGTTGACCCGCTCGGAGCGGACGCTCCTGGCGACGGTGAGGGCCTTCTCCGCGAGGACCGTGGACTGCTCGGGCTCCCGCTTGAGGAGGTGCACGGTGGCCATGCCGATCAGGTTGAGTGCGTACGACCGCTGGTGCTCCTCGTCCTTGGCGAAGAGGTCCACGGCGCGCTCCATCACCGGCTCGGCGAGCGAGGCGTAGGTGGGGCTGCGGCCGGCGACATAGGCCAGGTCCCGGTAGGAGTGGCCGTTCTCGCCGTTCAGCTCGGCCTCGGAGAAGAAGCGGATCCAGTCGGGCTCGGGCTCGCCGTCGAGTCCGGCGTCGGAGAAGGTGTCCTCGGCCATCCGGACGGCCCGCTTGCACTTGCTGGGCTGCCCCATGTTGGCGTAGGCGCGGGCCTCCATCGCATACAGCATGGCCTGAGTGCGCGGGGTGGCGCAGTCGCGGCTTCCGTACTGCGCGAGGTGGATGAGCTCGAGGGCGTCGTCGGGCCGCCCGAGGTGGATCATCTGGCGGCTCATGGAGGAGAGGATGTACGACCCGAGGGGCTTGTCGCCGGCCTCCTTGGCGGCGTGCAGGGCGAGCACGAAGTACTTCTGCGCGGTGGGTTGGAGGCCCACGTCATAGCTCATCCACCCGGCGAGTTCGGCCAGTTCGGCCGCGCACTTGAAGAGCCGCTGGGCGGTGTCGGCGGGCTGGGGCTCCTGGAGGAGGTCGGTGACCTCGTGGAGCTGCCCGACGACGGCCTTGCGGCGCAGTCCGCCGCCGCACTGCGCGTCCCACTGGCGGAACATCGCGGTGGTGGACTCCAGCAGGTCCAGTTCCGGCTTGGAGAGCCGGGTGGGGCGGCGGATCGGGACGGGGGGCTCGGCCCTTCCGGCTTCGGCGGCGGGGGTGGGCACCAGCCAGCGCTGCATCGGTTCGACGAGGGCGGGGCCTGCGGCGAGCGCCAGGGAGGTGCCGAGGAAACCGCGGCGGGCGAGCATCAGGTCGCTGCGGGAGAACTCACTGAGAAGCTCCACGGTCTGCGGGCCGGCCCAGGGCAGGTCGACGCCGGACACCGACGGTGACTGGTGAGCGGTGCGCAGGCCGAGGTCCTCGATGGCGACGACGCTGCCGAAACGCTCCGAGAACAGCTCGGACAGGATGCGCGGGATGGGCTCGCGCGGCTGTTCGCCGTCGAGCCAGCGGCGGACCCGTGAGGTGTCCGTGCTGATGTGGTGCGCGCCCATCTGCCGTGCCCGCCGGTTCACTTGCCGCGCGAGCTCGCCCTTCGACCAGCCGCTGCGCACGAACCACGAACTCAGCTGCTCGTTCGGGCGCTTGCCGGCATTCGTACCGTCTGCGCCACTGCCGCCCACTGGAACGCCCCCATCCGCTGATCCCGCTGTTGCGCGAACCCCTACCAGAATGCCGTGAGTTACGGCCGCCGTCCGGCGGTTGCCACCCTTCAAACAGGAAACCGGCTTGCCCCCGGCATACCCGCGCGTGCATTGCACTCCCGGCGTTCGTGTACCGAAAGTAACCCCACGATCACCGCTCCAGCGAGGGCGTTTCAAGAATCGCCACCATTCGCCACCCCTTCGAATGAACTCGCCGACCGCTGAACACGATTCACTTGACATGTGACGGATGGAGTAGGCGCAGAGGTGCGCGGGGCGGCGCGCGGTGGCCGGTGCGCACCACCTTTCGCGCCTCGCCGTGCCGCCGCGGCGTGACGCCGTGTCACGACCGGGCTCCGATTCGTAACCACCGGCGCGCTCGACCCGTTGGAGGGGGCATGGGCTTCACGATCGGCAGCACTCGCGGGATCAGGGATATCCGGTCCGGCTCTCGGCGCCGGACCCGCTCGGCGGAGTGCACAGTGGTCGCCGAGTACACCGGACTGTGGGGCTGGGACGTGGTCCCCGGGGCACGGGCCTCCGCCGGCCGCTGCTCGTGCGGTGACCCCGCGTGTCCGGCCCCGGGCGCCCACCCGCTCTCCTTCGCCGCCGAGGTCCCGGCGGGCGCCGGCCTCGACGACGCGGCCAAGGCCTGGTCGGAGTTCCCCGGCGCGGCGCTGATGCTTCCGGTGGGCCGCGCCTTCGACATCCTCGAGGTCGCCGAACCGGCGGGGCGGCGGGCGCTGGTCCGGCTGGAGCGGATGGGGCTTCCGCTCGGCCCGGTCTGCGCGACCCCCTCGGGGCGGGCGCAGTTCTTCGTCGCTCCCGGGGCGGCGGCGGAGCTGCCGCAGCTGCTCTACCGGATGGGCTGGGACGACGCGGCCCTGGACCTGCACTGCCTGGGCCCGGGCAGCCACATCACGGCGCCGCCGTCGGACTGCGGCGGCCTCGGGCCGTCCCGCTGGCTGCGCCCCCCGACCCTGGACACGGCGGGCGCGCCGCCGCAGGCGCGCCTGCTGCTGGGCACGCTGGCGTACATCACGCACCGCTCGGCGGCGTAGGCCTCCGGGTGGGGCGTGGGGTCGAGGCTCCCGCCGCCACCCCCGCCCACACCCGGCCGGCGGCCTAGGCCTCGCCGACGAGCGCGTCCACGAACGCCTCCGGGTCGAACGGCGCCAGATCGTCCGGCCCCTCGCCCAGGCCCACCAGCTTGACCGGAACGCCGAGCTCGCGCTGGACCGCGATGACGAT
This sequence comes from Streptomyces sp. NPDC033174, assembly GCF_055577795.1. Lineage (NCBI taxonomy): Bacteria > Bacillati > Actinomycetota > Actinomycetes > Kitasatosporales > Streptomycetaceae > Streptomyces > Streptomyces sp. NPDC033174. Next base: position 702,467 of record NZ_JBVIPQ010000002.1, on the reverse strand, counting down.
GCCGCCCTTGGCCGTGCCGTCGAGCTTGGTGAGGACGATGCCGGTGATGTCCACGACCTCCGCGAACACCCGGGCCTGGACCAGCCCGTTCTGCCCGGTGGTGGCGTCCAGGACCAGCAGGATCTCGTCCAGCGGCCCATGCTTCTCGACGACCCGCTTGACCTTGCCGAGCTCGTCCATGAGGCCCGTCTTGGTGTGCAGCCGGCCGGCGGTGTCGATGAGGACGACGTCGGCGCCCTCCGCGATGCCCTCCTTGACCGCGTCGAAGGCGATCGACGCCGGGTCGCCGCCCTCGGGCCCGCGTACGGTACGGGCGCCCACCCGCTCGCCCCAGGTCTGGAGCTGGTCGGCCGCGGCGGCACGGAAGGTGTCGGCCGCGCCGAGGACCACCGAGCGGCCGTCCGCGACCAGGACCCGGGCCAGCTTGCCGGTGGTGGTGGTCTTGCCGGTGCCGTTGACACCGACGACCATGATCACGCCGGGGGTGTCCAGGCCGCTCTCGGTCTTCACCTCGCGGTCGAAGTCCGTACCGAGCAGGGTGAGGAGCTCCTCCCGGAGCAGGGTCCGCAGCTCGTCGGGGGTGCGGGTGCCGAGGACCTTCACGCGTTCGCGCAGCCGCTCCACGAGTTCCTGGGTGGGCGCGACACCGACGTCCGCGGTGAGGAGGGTGTCCTCGATCTCCTCCCAGGTGTCCTCGTCGAGGTGCTCGCGGGACAGGAGGGTGAGCAGCCCCTTGCCGAGGGAGTTCTGCGAGCGGGCGAGCCGGGCGCGCAGCCGGACCAGCCGGCCGGCGGTCGGCTCGGGGGTTTCGATCTCGGGCGCGGGCGGCGCCGCGACGACGGGGTCCTCGACGGCGGCCGGTGCCTCGACCGCCTCCTCGGCGGTCGGGAGGCCGACCTCCTCGATCGTGCGGCGTGGTTCTTCCCGCGGTGTCTCCGCCTCGTCGCCGACATGCGGCTCGGCGGGCGGAGCGGTGATGGTCGGCGTGGTGGACGGCGCCTCGGCCGGCGGCAGCTTCTTCTTCTTGCGACCGCTGATCACGAGCCCGCTGGTCACGGCGACCGCGACGATCAGAGCGATGACTACAGCAAGGATGATTTCCATAACCCGTCCAGTATCGGCCACGAGCCCGCCGAGGGGTCGTCCCCCGGCGAACCGGCGGGCCGGAGTCGTCTATTTGGACCTTTCGGGGATTACATACGATGCTGGTGCACTTGGCGCGCCTTCGTGCCGCCTCTCCCCCGGAGCCCCCCACCTCTGTACGGAGCCGTCCCATGCCCCACGCCTCGGAACCCGAAGGCGCGATATCCGAGGGCGCGGTGGAGACCCGCGGTCTCGAACCCGTCCCCGACGCCGAGCGCACCGGCCAGGTCCGTGAGCTCTTCCCCACCTGGGTCGCCGCGAACATCAGTGTGCTGTTGCTCACGATGGGCGCGGGCCTGATCGTCTTCAACGGGCTGAACTTCTGGCAGGTCCTGGTGGTGGCCGTCGCCGCGCCGGTCCTGTCGTACGGCATCGTCGGGCTGATCTCGATCGCCGGTAAGCGCGGGGGCTCCCCCGGCATGGCGCTGTCGCGGGCGGTTTTCGGCCAGCGCGGCAATCTCTTTCCCGGTTCGCTGATCTGGGTGGCGCGCTGGGGCTGGGAGACGATCAATGCGGTCACGGGCGCGTACGCGGTGCTGACCGTCCTGGATCTGCTGTTCGGTGTCGAGGCCGGCACCCCGCTGATCGTGGTCACGCTCCTCGCCTTCGTCGCGTGCACCTTCGTGGTCTCGGGCCTCGGCATCAACGCGCTGCGGGTGTGCAGTACCTGGTCGACGTATCTCTTCGGCGCGTTCTCCGTGCTGGTGCTGGTGTATCTGGTCGCGGACACCGACTGGTCGGCGGTCTTCGCCAAGCCGGCCGGTTCGACGGCGATGCTGATCGCGGGGATCGGGACGATCGCGGCGGGCGGCATCAGCTGGGTCCCCTCGGGCCCGGACTTCACCCGCTATCTGCCGCGCACCGCCTCGTCGCGGGCGATGGTCGGCTCCACCGTCGGCGGCGCCGGGATCGTGGTGCTGCCGATGGTGCTGATGGGTGCGGTGATGGCGGTCGGCACACCGGATCTGGCGTCGGCGCAGGACCCGGTGTCCTTCATCGGCGAGCTGCTGCCCGCCTGGATCTCGGTGCCGTATCTGCTCATCGCCCTGATCGGCATGCTGCTGATCAACTCGATGTCGATGTACTCGGCGGGCTTCACCGCGCAGACGCTGGGCATCCGGGTCCCGCGCGCCTGGGCGGTGAGTGTGAACGCGGTGATCAGCCTGGTCTTCGGTTTCCTGCTGATGGTGGTGGCGACCAGCTTCATCGGGTCGTTCATCTCGTTCCTGACGCTGCTCGCGGTCGCGTTCTCGGCGTGGATCGGGGTGTTCGGCGTCGACATGCTGCGCCGCACGTCGTACGACGGGAGGGCGCTGATGGACACCACCCGTACCAGCGCGTACTGGTACCGGGGCGGGTTCGCCTGGCAGGCGATGGTGGCATGGGGTGTGGCGCTGGCCGGCGGTCTGCTGTTCACCGGGGTCGACTGGTTCACCGGCCCGCTGGCCTCGTCGTGGATCGGGCGGAACGGGCTGGGCTGGGCGGCGACGATCGTGGTCGCGGCGGCGCTGTACGCCGTGCTCCCGCGGACGCGGGCCCCCCGGACGGTGGCCGTCGCCGATGAGCGGGAGACCGCACCCCTGTCCATCTGACGCCACGTCAGCTACCGTCCCCCTTCGCCGGCTTCCCACCGCGGAGGGGGACGTTCCCATGCCCTTCACAGTCGTACGGTTCAATCTCGTCGATCCCCACGGCACGCCCGAGAGCCTTTCGGACCGCTATCGCGCGGCGCTGGAGATGGCCGCGTACGCCGACGACCGCGGGGTCGACACCGTGCAGACCGAGGAACACCACGGGGCCGCCAACAACTGGCTGCCCTCGCCGTTCGCCTTCGCCGCCGCCGTGTTCGGGGCGACCCGCAGGATCGCGGTCACCGTCTCGGCGATCATCGGGCCGCTGCACGATCCGCTGCGGCTGGCGGAGGAGATCGCCGTACTGGACCTGCTGAGCAGGGGCCGGCTGGTGACGGTCGCGGGGATCGGATACCGGCCGGAGGAGTACGAGGCGTTCGGCGTCGACTGGGGCCGGCGCGGCAAGCTGCAGGACCTGCTCCTGGAGACCCTGCTGAAGGCGTGGACCGGCGAGCCGTTCACGTACGAGGGCCGAACGGTGCGCGTCACCCCCCGCCCGTACACGCGGCCGCATCCGCCGCTGCTGGTCGGCGGTTCGTCACGGGCGGCCGCCCGCCGCGCGGCCCGGCTCGGGCTGCCCTTCTTCCCGAGCGCCCACCTGCCGGAGCTGGAGGCGTACTACACGGGGCTCTGCGCGGAGTACGGCACCGAGGGCTGGACGATGATGCCGGCCGAGAAGACGCCGCTGCTGCATCTGTCCGAGGACCCGGACCGGACATGGGAGCGGTACGGCGAGCATTTCCTGCACGAGGCGCGGATGTACGCCTCCTGGCAGTCGAAGGACATCCGCTCGGCCGTGAGGTCGACGGCGACGACGGTCGAGGAGCTGCGGGCCGAGGGGGTGTACCGGATCGTCACGCCGGACGAGTGCGTGGCGCTGGGCGCCGAGAGTCTTGTCCTGCATCCGCTGTGCGGCGGGATGCCGGTCGACGAGGCGTGGCGGAGTCTGCACCTGCTGGGGGAAGGCGTACTGCCCCGGCTCAAGGGATGAGCCGGGGCAGTTCCGTGGTCGAGGAGAGGGGCAGCGGGGATTAGCCCATCTCCTCCAACGCCTTGCCCTTCGTCTCCTTCACGTACCGCAGTACGAAGGGGATCGAGAGCACGGCGAAGACTGTGTAGATGATGTAGGTGCCGGAGAGGTTCCAGTCGGCGAGGGACGGGAAGCTCGCGGTGATGGCCCAGTTGGCGATCCACTGGGCGGAGGCGGCGACGCCGAGCGCCGCGGCGCGGATCCGGTTGGGGAACATCTCGCCGAGGAAGACCCAGACCACCACGCCCCACGAGAGGGCGAAGAAGAGCACGAAGACATGCGCGGCGATCAGGGCCACGATGCCCTCGGTGTGGGGCAGCTTGCCGCCCACGAGGTCGGCGGAGAAGGCCCAGGCCTCGAAGGCGAGGGCGATCGCCATACCGGCGGAACCGACGAGGGCGAGGGGCCTGCGGCCGACCCGGTCCACCAGGACCATCGCGATCACGGTGCCGATGATGTTGATGATCGACGTGGTGAACGAGTAGAAGAACGAGCCCGCCGGGTCGATGCCGACCGACTGCCACAGCGTCGCGGAGTAGTAGAACGCCACGTTGATGCCGACGAGCTGCTGGAAGACGGAGAGGCCGATGCCGACCCAGACGATCGGCAGGAAACCGAAGCGGCTGCCGAGCAGGTCCTTGAACCTGGACTTGTGCTCGCGGCGCATGGCCAGCTCGATCTCGGCGACCCGGTGGTCGAGGTCGACCGAGTGGCCCTCGACCTCGGCCAGTACTTCCTTGGCCCGGTCGATTTTGCCGACGGAGATCAGGAAGCGCGGCGACTCGGGGATGGCGAAGGAGAGCAGGCCGTACAGGAGCGCGGGGACGACCATGACGCCGAGCATCCACTGCCAGGCCTCGAGCCCACCGATCTCACCGCGCTGGTCGCCGTCGGCAAGCTGCAGGATGCCGTAGTTGACCAGCTGGGAGATGGCGATGCCGATGACGATGGCGGCCTGCTGGAACGAGCCGAGGCGGCCGCGGTAGGCGGCGGGGGCGACTTCGGCGATGTACGCGGGACCGATCACCGAGGCCATGCCGATGGCGAAGCCGCCGATGACCCGCCAGAAGGCGAGGTCCCACAGGGCGAACGGGAGCGCGGAGCCGACGGCGCTGACGGTGAACAGCACCGCGGCGATCTGCATGCAGCGGATGCGGCCGATGCGGTCGGCGATCCGGCCGGCGGTCGCGGCGCCGATGGCGCAGCCGATCAGGGCGATGGCGATGACCTGGGCGAGCGTTCCGGAGCCGATGTCGTAGCGGTCCCGGATCGCCTCGACGGCGCCGTTGATCACGGAGCTGTCGTAGCCGAACAGGAAGCCGCCCATCGCGGCGGATGCCGTGATGAAGATGACATGGCCGAGATGGTCCGGGTGAGCCGCCCGCCCTTCGGAGGGCGGCGGCGCCTGCGCGGTGCTGGTCACATGTACTCCTGTGAGCATCCGGCAGCGTCGCCGGAGCATGGGGGGCGAGCCCTTCCAGTGGCGCACAACTTCACGACGCCCACCACTTGAAGGTAAAAGCAACGCTGCAGAGACTATGCGTTCAAGTTTCGAAGTCAATAGCTGAGCAGCGATCGATTCGAAGACACGGCACGTCGCCTGGTGTTCAAGTGTTGAAGTGAGTTGTCACTCGCTCAGCGGAGGCGCTGGCTGATGACCTTGGACACTCCGTCGCCCTGCATGGAGACGCCGTAGAGCGCGTCGGCGACCTCCATCGTCCGCTTCTGGTGGGTGATCACGATCAGCTGCGAGGACTCCTGGAGTTCCTGCATGATCCTGATCAGCCGCTGCAGATTGGTGACGTCCAGCGCGGCCTCGACCTCGTCCATCACGTAGAACGGGCTGGGCCTGGCCTTGAAGATGGACACCAGCATCGCCACGGCCGTCAAAGACCGCTCGCCGCCGGAGAGCAGCGAGAGCCGCTTGACCTTCTTGCCGGGAGGCCTGGCCTCGACGTCGACTCCGGTGGTGAGCATGTTGTCCGGGTCGGTCAGGACGAGCCTGCCCTCGCCGCCCGGGAAGAGCCGGGAGAAGACACCCTCGAACTCGCGGGCGGTGTCCCGGTACGCCTCGGTGAAGACCTGCTCGACACGCTCGTCCACCTCCTTCACGACCTGGAGAAGGTCGGCCCTGGTCTTCTTCAGGTCCTCCAGCTGCTCGGACAGGAACTGGTGACGCTCCTCCAGCGCCGAGAACTCCTCCAGCGCCAGCGGGTTCACCTTCCCGAGCTGCTGATACGCCCGTTCGGCCGACCTCAGTCGCTTTTCCTGTTCCGCGCGAACGAAACGCCGCGGCTGGTTGCGCGGGTGCTCGGGGTCCTCGGGCAGCTCCTCCCCCTCCGCGGGCAGGGAGGGCGGCACGAGCTGATGCGGCCCGTACTCGGCGACCAGCGCGGCCGGCTCGACCCCCAGCTCCTCCAGCGCCTTCGTCTCCAGCTGCTCGATCCGCAATCGCTTCTCGGCGCCGAGGACCTCGCCCCGGTGGACCGAGTCGGTCAGCTTGTCGAGCTCCGCCTTCAGGTCGCGGCCCTCGGCGCGGGCGGCGGTCAGCTCGCGTTCCCGGGCGGCCTTGGCGGCCTCGGCGAGGGCCCGCTCCTGTTCGGCGCGTACGAGCGACACCTCGGCGTGGGCGAGCAACTGGCGGGCGCCGGCGGCGACGGCCGAGGCCACCGCGGCCTCGTGGCGCAGCCGGGCGCGGCGCTGCTCGGCGCGCGCCCGTGCCTCGCGTTCGGCGCGGGCCCCCCGGTCGAGGGAGTCGGCCCGGCCCGCGAGGCCCTTGACCCGCTCCTCGTGGGTACGGACCTGGAGACGCGCCTCCATCTCGGTCTGGCGGGCGTTGGCGCCGTCGGCGGCGAGCCGGTCCCGTACGGACGTGTCGGGCTCCTCCTCGAGAGGGGTCTCCTCCGCGACCAGCAGGCGCTCCGCCAGCTCCTCGGCGTCCATGGTCGCCTTCTCCAGGGCGTCCTGGGCGCGGGCGGCGGCCGCGGCGGCCCGCTCGGCCTCCCCGGCGGCGCCACGGGCCTGGCCGGCGAGCCGCCCGAGCTGCTGGGCCACCGCCGACTTCTCGCGGTCGGCGGCCCGGCGCCGCTGCCCCAGCTCCTCGACGAGCGCCGCGGCGTCGGCGCGCCGTCCGGTCGCCTCATGCTGCCGGGCGGCGAGCTCCTCGCAGCGGACGGCCAGCTCCGCGAGCTCGGCGGCGGCCTCGTCGACGGACGCCTGCACTTCGAGGAGACTGGGCGCGCCCGCGGACCCGCCGTGCGCGAAGTGGGTGCCGAGAAGGTCCCCTTCGGCGGTGACGGCGGTCAGCCCGGGGTGCGCGTGGACGAGATCCTCGGCGTCCTCCAGCGTGGAGACGACCACGATGTCCCGTACGAGCCGCCGCACGGCCTCCATCAGCTCCCCCGGCCCCCGCACGAGCTCCGCGACGAAGCGGAGCGCGGAGGCGGTCCGGGCCGTGGACACGCCGGCACCGACCCGCACGGCGCCGCTCTCCCCGCCGGAACCCGGCACATGACCGCCCGCCGGGGCAACAGGCCCCTCGGGGACAACCGGCCCGGCCGCGTCCCCGATAGCGCCCTGCGGTGCGGGGCCGGTCGCGCCCGCCGGGGCAGGGACGCGGCTGTCGCCGGCGAGGGCGGGCAGCAGGCTCTCCGAAGCGGCAGGTCCGTCCGTCCGGTCGTGCGAAGCACCGTCCCGCGGGGCGGCTTCGCCTTCGTCGCCCGGGGAAGACGGGCCGTCCTCCCCGGCATGCTCCACGGCGGCGGCGCCCGCCGGTGCCGGGAGCAATCCCCATCCCTCCGCCGCCGCCGGGACCGGGCCCCCGGGTGCCGGCCGATCCGGGGCGGGCTCGGCGGCCGGCGCGGGGACGCGGGGGGTGTCCGTGGGGGTGGGGGCGCCGCCCAGGAGGAGGGACGCGCGGCCGGCGTCCTGCTTGCGGAGGAGGCGGATCGCGTCGGCGGCCGTGGCCGGGTCGGTCACCGCGACCGCGTTCGCCGCCGCGCCGAGGGCAGCCGCGACCGGGACCTCGAAGCCGGGGGTGACGGTCAGCAGTTCGGCGGCCGGGCCGAGCAGACCGCCGAGACGTTCCTGCGCGGCGAGCAGCGCGCCGGTGCCGTCCTTGCGGCGCAGGCCCAGGGCGAGGGCCTCGTGGCGGGCCTGGGTCGCGGCGCGGCGGCGCTCGGCCGCGGTGGTCTCCTCACGGGCGGCCGACAGCGCCGCCTCGGCGGCGGCCAGTTCCCGCCCGGCCGCTTCGTGCTGCTCGCCGAGCGCCGAGTCGTCCGCGTCGAGCCCGTCGACCTCGGCCTTCAGCTGCTCGTACTCCTCCTGCGCGGCGACCGCCCGCCCCTGCGCCTCGTCCCGCGCGGCGGCGAGCCGCCCGATCTCGGCCTGGGCCGAGGCCGCTCGCGAGCGGGCCGCGTTGACCTGGCCGCTCAGCCGGGCGAGTCCCTCGCGCCGGTCGGCGATGGCGCGGGCGACGTCCTTGAGCCTGCGCTCCTCGACGGCCAGCTCGCGCTCCAGGTCGGCGCGGTGGGCGACGGTGTCCTCCAGGGCGCGCTCGGCCGCCTCCAGCGCGGCCTCCAGCTCCGCCTCCTGCTCGCGGATCCGGGCGGCCTCCCGCTCCATGTCCTCCGGGTCGCGGCCGCGCCGCTCCTCGGCCGGCTGGGTGGTGGCGCTCTTCACCCGGGCGTCGGCGAGCGAGATGGTCCCGCGCACCCGCTCGGCCAGCTGGGAAAGCTCGTACCAGGTCTGCTGCGCGCGCTGGAGGCGGGGCGCGAGGCGCCGTACCTCGTCCTCCAGCTCGGCCTCGCGGGCCAGCGCGGCCCGCAGGTCCGCCTCTGCGCTCTCCTTGCGCTGCTTGAGGGCCGCCTCGTCGGCGATCTCGCTCCGCAGCGCCTCGCGGAGCCGTACGAGGTCGTCGGAGAGGAGCCGGAGGCGGGCGTCGCGCAGATCGGCCTGGATGACGGCGGCGCGGCGGGCCACGGCCGCCTGGCGGCCGAGCGGCTTGAGCTGGCGGCGTAGTTCGTCGGTCAGATCCTGCACGCGCGCGAGATTGGCCTGCATCGCGTCCAGCTTCCGCAGCGCCTTCTCCTTGCGCTTGCGGTGCTTGAGAACGCCCGCGGCTTCCTCGATGAAAGCCCGCCGGCCCATCGGGTCGGCGTGCAGAACCGAGTCGAGCTGCCCCTGCCCGACGATCACATGCATTTCCCGGCCGATACCGGAGTCGGAAAGAAGATCTTGAATGTCGAGCAGCCGGCACGTGTCGCCGTTGATCTGGTATTCGCTGCCGCCGTTGCGGAACATGATCCGCGTAATGGTGACCTCGGCGTAGTCGATCGGCAGTGCGCCGTCGGAATTGTCGATCGTCAGCGAGACCTCGGCACGGCCGAGCGGAGGCCGCCCGGTGGTACCGGCGAAGATCACGTCTTCCATCTTGCCGCCGCGCAGCGACTTGGCGCCCTGTTCGCCCATGACCCAGGACAATGCGTCCACGACATTGGATTTGCCGGAACCGTTGGGCCCCACGACACAGGTGATACCGGGTTCGAACCGCAGCGTCGTGGCTGAGGCGAACGATTTGAACCCGCGGAGGGTCATGGCCTTGAGATGCACGCCCCCGGACTCTACCGGCACCTCCGGTTTCACTCGTGTAGGCGCAGGGCAGATCAGTCGTTAAGGATCGCCGGACGGCGACGGCGACGGTAACCGCGACGGGGGCGAGGCAGGCGGCGGGGGCGAAAAGAAAGAAGGGACGCCTAAGCGTCCCTTGCATATCTCTTATCTCATTGAGCGAGAGTGTTTCTCACCTGTCCCCTGCCGGGGCTGACATCAGGTGAGCGCAGGCTCTGCATGCGGTACGTCGAGGTCGATGCCTTCGAGCAGCGAGTCTGCCGGGTGCTGAGCGGCGGCGTTGAGCGCGTCGTTCTCGGACTGGATCCGTACCAGCTCGGACTCGAGGTCCTGGACGCGCTGCTGAAGCCGTCGCATCTCGGCGAGGAGTCGCGGGTCGGAACCGCCGACGTAACCGAGAAGCGCCTTTGCCATGATGGATGGTCCTCCACACTGAGTGACCGACCGAAGCGGTGTGGGTCGTGAGGGATTCGCACCCGCGGTGCTCGGCAGTTGCTTGGTGCCACTGCGTTCCTACTGCCAAACAGCTAGGGTGCGCGGGGCTTCCAGAGTCTCACCAAAAAGTTTGACGGTCAACACGATCACACCCCGTATCGACGGGCAGCCATGGGGGTCCGCGGCCGTAGGTGCGTACGGCCGCGCCTCGCGCAGGGTGCCACGGGGGCGTCTGGATCATCCTTACTCGCGCAGCCTGGCACGGCAAGACCTTCTTGGCAACCATGCGGTCACTCAGCGCTAACCCACAGGTCACTCCGGTCATACGTACATCCCGGCGGCTGTCCGACAGGTCCCCTGCGAGCACTCCGGAAGGCCTTCGGACGGGGTGGGGACAGAGCATTGCTGACAAGATCGTCAGCGGATCGCGAAGGTCTCGTAACCGCCGCGGGGCGTATCCCAGATTTCGGTGACTCCATCGACCCGGCCGGGAGTGTCGTCGGAGCGGAGCCAGTCCAGCAGACGGTGGCAATTCTCACTCGGCCCTTCGGCGACGACCTGCACCCTGCCGTCGTCGAGATTGAGGGCGAATCCGGTGAGGCCCCCGATCTCCAAAGCGTTTGCCCTGGTGAACCAGCGGAAGCCCACTCCCTGTACTCGACCGCGTACCCATGCGGTGAGCCGTGCATCGTCATTCATGCGTGAACGCTAACTGGCCAATTGCTCACACGACACTTCACCCCCTCGCGCCATGGCGTACAGTCCCGACGCAAACCAACCTCACCCTTTCGGGCGTGTCAGGTTGACAGCCGCAGAATGCCGAAAGATCAGGAAGGCAGAGCAGATGGGACGCCATCGACGCTCCGGCGCCGTTCCCGCCGCTGACGCACACGCGGCCGGAACGGAAGCGCGCCGGCACCGGGGGGCGCGCCGGAAGAAGCGGGGCGTCGTGCCCCTGCGCACCGGGCTGCTCGGCGCCTCCGCGGCCATGGCGGTGGGCGCCGTAGCGGTCGCCTCCGGCTGGCTGCCGGGCGGGGACACCTACAACACGGTGAGCGGGAGCCGCACCGAGGCCGGCGAGCAGATCCGCACCGAGGGCGCGCCCCAGCTGCGGACGCAGGGCGGCGCCTCCAGCACGCCCTCGCAGCAGCCGTCGGGCTCCGCGAGCGCCGCCGGCCGGACGCCGACCGCTTCGAAATCGCCCTCGGCGACGCCCACCAAGCCCTCTTCTACCCCGTCGAAGAGGACCGAGGCTCCGCAGGCTCCCAAGAAGACCAAGTCCGCGACGCCGACGGCCAAGCCGACGCCCACGGCGGAGAAGCCGTCCGAGCGGGTCTCCCGTTCGGTGAGGTCGGCGGGCGACAAGGCGAGCGCGGCCGAGGCCGCGGTGCTGAGTCTGGTGAACGCCGAGCGGGCGAAGGTGGGCTGCAGCCCGGTGAGCGCGAGCGCGCCGCTGGGCGCACTGGCCACCGACTTCAGCCGGGACATGGCCCAGCGCGACTTCTTCGACCACACGGACCCGGACGGGGACACCCCGTGGGACCGCGCGGACCAGGCCGGCGTACAGGGTCTGGGCGGCGAGAACATAGCCCGGGGCCAGGCGGACGCCGCCGCGGTGATGAGCGCGTGGATGAACAGCGACGGCCACCGCGCGAACATCCTCAACTGCGACTACAAGACGCTCGGCGTCGGCGTGCACTTCGCCGACGGCGGCCCGTGGTGGACGCAGGACTTCGGCTTCTGAGATTTCCGCAGGTCAGCGAGCTATGAGCTTTCGTGGGGCGCCTCGGGGCCGTCATCGGCGACCGAGGCGGCCCACACTGCGCCTCCAGCGGGTCCAAAACGCGTCTGGGTCAGAAGATCGGCGTTTGCGCTTCGATCTCGGCGAGACCTTCTTCCATCGTGAGCGACGGCAGCACGCGCACGCGGTTCCACTGGGGAAGACGAGCCTCCATCAGGAAGCGGTCGACATTCTCGACCTTGTCGGACCGTACGACCGCGACGATCGTGTGCTCACGGTTGACGAAGGGACCAGCCACGATGTCGACGCCTGCCTTCTGGGCGAGGTTCGCCATGTCAGGAGCGGTCTTCAGCATCAGGTCACGCGTCGTCGCGTTGGCGGTCGGACAGACTTCAGGACCATGGGTCGCGAGCAGGACGAAATGCATCTCCAGGCTCCCTTCCGCGCAGTACCCCTGATTTCAGGCTAAGCCGCACGGAGGTGCTCCGCGACAGTGATTCCGGTCCCGGCCGTCGGAGTCAGCACGAAGGCCCCCGTCACGGAAGTGACGGGGGCCTTCCTCGGTCACGCGTCCTTACGCGGCCGACGCGGCACGGCCGGCGGCGAAGGTGCGGGCGGTTTCGGCGACCCGGCGGCCGAGGTGCTCGGCGGTGGCCATGTCGGCCTTGTGCACGCCCTCGGGGCCCTGGTCGTTGTGGGTCTGGGCGCCTGCGCCGGAGAAGAAGCCGAGGCGGTTGAGGTCGTTCTCGGAGGCCTCGGTGGTGTTCCAGCCGGGCTTGAGGCCGAGGTTGACCCAGTGCATGCCGTGCTGGCCGGCCAGCGTCTGGAAGAACTGCAGGGTGTGCAGCTTGTCGCCGCTCTTGGACCCGGAATTGGTGAATCCGGCGGCCAGCTTGTTCAGCCACGCGTCGCCGAACCAGCGCTTGGAGGTGTCCTGGGCGAACTGGTGGAAGGCGCCGGACGCGGTGCCCATGTAGGTCGGCGAGCCGAACACGATCGCGTCGGAGGCGTCGAGCAGCTCCCACTCCGCCTCGGTGATCGTGTCCACCTTGATCAGGTGGACGGTGGCGCCGGCGTCCGCGGCGCCGTTGCGGACGGCCTCGGCGAGTACGGCGGTGTGCCCGTAGCCGGAGTGGTAGGCGATGGAGACGACGGGGGTGGTCACGGCGCGGGGCTCCTCTTGATGCGGCCGGAGCGGGTGGTCCGCTCCCTGGCGATGCCCCGAGTGAAGCACTAACTTTTAGAAAGCGCAACCCGAAGTGCAGCGCTGCGCAGGAGTATGGTGAAGAGATGACTCAGGACATCGGGAACGACCAAGACCTGGCGTTCAACGTGTTCGCCCGGACCTGCCCCTCCCGCGCGACGCTGGAGCATGTCACCGGCCGCTGGGGCAGCCTGACGCTGGGTGCTCTCCACGAGGAGACCCTGCGCTTCAACGAACTCCGGCGGCGCGTGGACGGCGTGAGCGAGAAAATGCTGTCGCAGACCCTGCACGCGCTGGAGCGGGACGGCCTGGTGCACCGCGAGGCCCAGCCGACGAACCCACCGCGCGTCGACTACCGGCTGACGCCGCTGGGCGAGGACGTCGCGGAGCGACTGCTCGGGCTCATCCAGCTGGTCGAAGGGCGGATGCCGGACGTGCTCTCGGCACGCGCGAGCTACGACGAGGCGCGCGGCGGCCTCTGACAGCGGGGGCAGAAGTAGCTGGACCGGTTCATCCAGGGCCTGCGGCGCATCGGGGTGCCGCAGCGCCGGCACGGCTCGCCCTCGCGCCCGTACGCGTCCAGCGACCGGTCGAAGTAGCCGGACTCGCCGTTCACATTGACGTAGAGGCTGTCGAAGCTGGTGCCGCCGGCTGCGAGGGCCGCGTTCATCACGTCCCGTACGTGGTCGAGGAGCTCGGCCGAGCGCGGACGGGTCATCGTGCCGGTGGGGCGCTCGTAGTGCAGCCTCGCGCGCCACAGCGCCTCGTCGGCGTAGATGTTGCCGACCCCGCTGATGAGGGACTGGTCGAGCAGCGCCCGCTTGACCGTCGTACGGCGCAGGCGCAGCGCGCGGTGGAAGGCGTCGTCGTCGAAGACCGGGTCGAGCGGGTCGCGGGCGATGTGCGCGATCACATCGGGCAGCCCGTCGGGGGAGTTGTCGTGCAGCGAGAGCCCACCGAAGGTCCGCTGGTCGACGAAGCGCAGCTCGGTGCCCAGGTCGTCCTGGAAGCGCACGCGGATCCGCAGGTGCTTCTCGTCGGGGGCGCCCTCGGGCTGGACGAGCAGCTGACCGCTCATCCCCAGATGCCCGAGCACCGAGGCGTCGGTGTCGGCCAGCGGGATCCAGAGGTACTTGCCGCGCCGCTGGGCCGCCCCGAACCGGTGCCCCTTGAGCCGCGCCCCGAAGTCCTCCCCGCCCGCGAGGTGACGGCGTACCGCTCGCGGGTGCCGCACCTCGACGTCGGCCACGGTCCGCCCCGCCACCCAGCGCTCGAGTCCACGCCGGACGACTTCGACCTCGGGCAGCTCGGGCACGGACTCCTCCGGAGAACAGGGGCGGACAGCGGGTGCTGTGAGCCTACCGGGGACCGCCGCGCCCCGGAGCGGGAGCCGGCAGCCCCCGGAAAACAGGGACCGCCCGCCTCCTGCCGGGGCAGGAGACGGGCGGGTGAGCCCGAAGGAAGGGTCGGTCAGACGCCGGGGGCGGCGTCGGCGGGGGTCGGCGTCCCGCCGTCCGGGGCGTCGGCCGCGGCCTCGGCGCCGGCCTTGGCCTCAGCCGTGGCCTTGACCGCGGCATCGGCCTCGGCGTCAGCCGTCGCCTTGGCCTCCGCCGCCAGGCGCTCGTCCGCCGCCGCGCGGATGGCCCGCCAGGCGGACTCCGCGGCCTGCTGTTCCGCTTCCTTCTTGCTGCGGCCGGTGCCGGTGCCGTACGAGACACCACCGACGCGGGCGGCAGCAGTGAAGGTCTTCTCGTGATCCGGACCGGTCTCGCTGACGAGGTATTCCGGAACGCCGAGACCCTCGGCCGCGGTGAGCTCCTGGAGGCTGGTCTTCCAGTCCAGTCCGGCACCGAGGTTCGAGGACTTCTCGATGAGCGGGTCGAAGAGCCGGTGCACCAGCTCGGACGCCACGTCGAGGCCCTGATCGAGGTAGACCGCGCCGATCACCGCTTCGAGGGTGTCGGCGAGGATGGACGCCTTGTCCCGGCCGCCCGTGCCCTCTTCACCCCGGCCGAGCCGGATGAAGGAGCCGAGGTCGAGCCCGCGGCCCACCTCCGCAAGCGCACGCGAATTGACCACCGCGGCCCGCAGCTTGGCCAGTTGGCCTTCGGGCAGGTCGGGGTGGGTGCGGTACAGCGTGTCCGTGACCACCAGGCCGAGCACGGAGTCCCCGAGGAACTCCAGTCGCTCATTGGTGGGCAGACCGCCGTTCTCGTACGCGTACGAACGGTGGGTCAGCGCACGCACCAGAAGGGCGGACTCGAGCTGATACCCGAGCCGCCCTTCCAGAAGCGTGTGGGACGAGGCTGTGCTGAGGGTGTCTGCCTGCTTCTTGGCAGGGGACGGTTCAGACATCGTGCCTCTCACCGGCCGCTCAGACCTCGAGGACCTGGCGCTTGTTGTAGGTGCCGCAGCTCGGGCACGCGATGTGCTGCAGCTTCGGCTCCTGGCAACGCTCACACGAAACCAGGGTGGGGACCGCAGCCTTCCACTGCGACCGGCGGTGGCGCGTGTTGCTGCGCGACATCTTCCGCTTCGGAACAGCCACGGCTACTTCTCCTGCTTCTCGTCGACGCCAGCTTCGGCGCCGCTCATGTTGTCCTTCTCGTCGGTCCCGAGTGAACCGGCGAGTCCCTGCAGTGCCGCCCAACGCATGTCGACGGCGTCATGGTGGTGGTCCGGGTTGTCGTTCAGACTGGTCCCACACTGGGGACACAGGCCGGCGCAGTCCTCCCGGCACACCGGCTGCATCGGCAGTGCGAGCACCACCGCATCACGCAGCACGGGTTCGAGGTCGAACATGCCGTCCTCGAGGGGGATGACGTCCTCGTCTTCCTCGACTTCATCGGTCGAGGCCGCTTTGCCGCGGCCCCGGTCGTCGGAGTCGGGGTACGAGAACATCTCCTGGAAGTCCGCCACAACGTCTTGGTGCAGCGGCTCCAGACACCTTACGCACTCCCCCTCGGCCGACGCACGGGCGGTGCCTGTGACAAGCACCCCTTCCATGACCGACTCAAGACGGAGATCGAGCTCCACGGGAGCGCCTTCCGGCACTCCGATGACCCCGTCGATGCCCAGGCTGGCCGGGGCGTCGACCGAGCGGGCCAGCCGCTGGAGGGCACCAGGACGCCGACCCAGCTCGTGCGTGTCGAACACGAGGGGGTTGCGGTGGTCGAGGCGCGTACTCAGGGCTTTTCCTGCTTTCGAATCGTGTGTGGGGGCGGCCCGGCATCAGAACGAAGGCCGATGCGGGCACGCTGGATCGCGGACGTACTCGCGACCGAAGAGCCAGGATACTGGACGCTTCGCTCACAGCCCAATCCGGACCGGTCAGTGCCCCTGCCCGTGACCCTGCTCGTACCGGCGCAGCTGCTCCAGGTCGATCATGCTCGTGTCGAAGAAGCTGGTCTCGTCGAGCGCCTGGGCCTGCTGGTGCTGGTACTGCTGCTGTTCCTGGGGCTGCTGATAGGCGTACGGGTCGGGCTGCTGCTGATGGCCGTAGCCCTGGTCGTAGCCCTGCTGCTGATAGGCGTACGGGTCCTGCTGGTAGGCGTACGCCTCCTGGGGCTGTGCCTGAGGCTGGTAGGCGTACGGGTCCGGCTGCTGGGCCGGGATCTGCGGCTGCTGGGCCACGGCGGGCGCGGGGTCGGCCAGCTCGGCGAGGCCGGCGAGATAGTCCGCGTCGCTGGTGTGCCCCTGCGCTCCGGCGGCGTCCTGGGCGGCCATGTGCTCGCCGAGGGCGTCACTGGTGGTGCGGCCGTGGAGCTTCTGCCGGCCGCGGCCGACCGCCTCGAGGGTCTTGGACAGGACGTTCTCGAAGGCGCCCAGCTTGGCGTCGACGTACTCGTCGGCGCGCTGGATGAGGGTCTGGGGGTCCGCGCTGTACTCGGGGGCGTCGTCGTCGGCGGGGTCCATGTACCCCTGGTCGCCGAGGCCGGGGCTGCGGCCGAGCAGCTTCTCGCGGCCGCGGTCCACGGAGCCGATGGTCTTGTTGAGGACGACCTCGAAGTTGGCGAGCTTGGAGTCGACGTAGTCGTCGGCCTCGGCGCGGATCTCCTCGGCCTCCCGGCGGGCCTCGGCGAGGATCCGGTCCGCCTCCTCCTGGGACTGGCGGGCGACCTGGGTGTCGGAGATCAGCGAGCCGCGTTCGGCGTGGGCGGCCTCGATGATCCGCTCGGCCTCCTGGCGGGCCTGCTCGACCATCTGGGCCCGGCCGCCGATCAGCTCCTGGGCCTGGGCGAGCGATCCCGGCAGCGCCTGGCGCACTTCCTCCAGCATGGCGAGCAGCTCGGCGCGGTTGACCACGCAGGAGGCCGACATGGGCATGGAGCGGGCGTTCCCGACCGCTTCGACGATCTCGTCGAGCTTCTTCTGCACGTCCACCGTGTGCTCGCCACTCTCTACAGCTGGATGGAGACGGACGGGACGACTGTAAGGGCAGTCGGCGCCCGTCCGACACCGGGTGACGGGCTGTCAGCCCGTCACTGCCCGGCGAGACGGCGGGTCAGCTTCTCCAGGACCTGCGCGGGCACCAGGTGCGAGACGTCCCCGCCCCAGGCGGCGACCTCCTTGACCAGGGAGGACGACAGGAAGCTGTAGGTGGGGTTGGTCGGGACGAACAGCGTCTCGACGCCCGACAGCCCGATGTTCATCTGGGCCATCTGGAGTTCGTAGTCGAAGTCGCTGACCGCCCGCAGGCCCTTCACGATGGCGGGGATGTCGCGCTGCTTGCAGAAGTCGACCAGGAGGCCGTGGAAGGACTCCACCTCGACGTTGCCGAAGTCGGAGGTGACTTCGCGGATCAGCTCGATCCGCTCGTCGACGCTGAACAGTCCCTTCTTCGACTGATTGATCATCACCGCGACGTGCACGACGTCGTACAGCTTGGAGGCGCGGGCAATGATGTCGAGGTGTCCATTGGTGATGGGGTCGAATGACCCCGGACAGACGGCGCGGCGCAACTGAAGTCCCTCGCTCTCCGGTCCGGTCATCGTGCGTCTTCGCACGTAGAGGCGGCGCGACCGTACCAAAACGTTCCCTCGCCGTAGCGACGGGCCCGCAGTGGTTCGAATCCCTCCGGCCAGCCGAATTCGCCGCCTCTGGTGCTGCGCTCCACGGTGACGAGCGCATCGTCCGTGAGCCAGCCCTGAGAGCGGAGTGTGAGGAGGATCTCGCGAAGATCGTCGTCGGACACGGCGTAGGGCGGATCGAGAAAGACGAGGTCGTACGGGGTGGTGGGGGGCGGGCCCGTGACGATCTGTTCCGCTTTGCCCGCACGCACCTCGGCGCCGGGCAGGGCCAGGATCCGGACGTTCTCACGGACCGTACGGGCGGCCCGGGCGTCGGCCTCGACCAGCAGGGCGTGCGCGGCGCCGCGCGAGAGTGCTTCCAGGCCGACGGCTCCCGAGCCCGCGTAGAGGTCGGCGATCCGTATGCCGTCCAGGGTGCCGAGGAGCGACTCCCAGGTGGAGAACAGCCCCTCGCGCGCCCGGTCGGACGTGGGGCGGGTGCCGTTGCCCGGCGGCACGGCCAGGCGGCGTCCGCCGGCCACGCCGGCGATCACGCGGGTCATTCGTGCGTCCTTGTCCTCAGGGGGAGACCTGTCGTCACTCCCACGATATGGGCTTGTGGGCGGGGGGCGCGTCAGCCCTTCTCCAGGTACTCCTCGCGGTCCTTGTCGAGCAGCGCGTCGAGGGCGGTGCGCAGCTCCGGGAGGCGCTCCAGGTCCGGGTCGGCCCTGACGACGGCGGCCGCCTCCTCCCGGGCGGCGGCGATGACCTCCTCGTCCTCGATGACGGAGAGGACGCGCAGCGAGGAGCGGACGCCCGACTGGGCGTGGCCGAGGACGTCGCCCTCGCGGCGCTGTTCGAGGTCGATACGGGAGAGTTCGAAGCCGTCGAGGGTGGAGGCGACCGCGGCGAGCCGCTGCCGGGCCGGGGCGGCCTCGGGCATCTCGGTGACGAGCAGGCACAGCCCGGGGGCGGAGCCGCGGCCGACGCGGCCGCGCAGCTGGTGGAGCTGCGAGACGCCGAAGCGGTCCGCGTCCATGATCACCATCGCGGTGGCGTTGGGGACGTTCACGCCGACCTCGATGACGGTGGTGGCGACGAGCACGTCGACGTCGCCCGCGGCGAACCGGCGCATGACGTCGTCCTTGTCGTCCGGCTGCATCCTGCCGTGCAGGACTTCGACCCGGAGCCCCGCGAGGGGGCCCTTGGAGAGCCCCTCGGCGATCTCCAGCACGGCGAGCGGCGGGCGCTTCTCCGCCAGGTCCTCGGCGGTGGGCGCCTTGTCGGCCGGCTTCGTCTTGCCGCTCCTGGGCTCCTCGTCGCCGTCGCCGATGCGCGGGCACACCACGTACGCCTGGTGTCCCTTCTCCACTTCCTCGCGCACGCGCTCCCAGGCGCGCGTGAGGAAGTGCGGCTTGTCGGCCGCCGGGACGACATGGCTGGCGATGGGTGAGCGGCCGGCCGGCAGCTGGTCCAGGACGGAGGTCTCCAGGTCGCCGAAGACCGTCATGGCGACGGTGCGCGGGATGGGGGTGGCGGTCATGACCAGCAGGTGCGGCGGCTGTTTCCCCTTGCCGCGCAGGGCGTCCCGCTGCTCCACGCCGAAGCGGTGCTGCTCGTCCACGACGACCAGCCCGAGGTCGTGGAACTGCACCTTGTCCTCGATCAGCGCGTGGGTGCCGATGACGAGTCCGGCCTCGCCGGTGACGAGGTCGAGCAGTGCCTGCCGGCGGGCGGCCGTGCCCATGGAGCCGGTGAGCAGGACGACCTTGGTGGCGTTCTCGGCGCCGCCGAGCATTCCGCCCTCGGCGAGTTCGCCCATCATCTCGGTGATCGAGCGGTGGTGCTGCTGGGCGAGGACCTCGGTGGGCGCGAGCATCGCGGCCTGTCCGCCGGCGTCGACGACGGCGAGCATCGCGCGGAGCGCGACCATGGTCTTTCCGGAGCCGACCTCGCCCTGGAGCAGCCGGTGCATCGGGTGTTCGGTCGCCAGGTCGTCGAAGATCTCCTTCGTGACCGTCCGCTGGCCTTCGGTGAGGGTGAAGGGCAGCTTGGCGTCGAAGGCGTCGAGGAGTCCGCCGGGTACGGGTTTCCTTGCCACGGCGGGCAGTTGGGTGTCCGCGTACCGCCGACGGGCGAGGGCGACCTGGAGGACGAACGCCTCGTCCCACTTCAACCG
Source organism: Streptomyces sp. NPDC033174 (assembly GCF_055577795.1). NCBI lineage: Bacteria > Bacillati > Actinomycetota > Actinomycetes > Kitasatosporales > Streptomycetaceae > Streptomyces > Streptomyces sp. NPDC033174. The sequence continues at coordinate 682,467 of NZ_JBVIPQ010000002.1, read as the reverse complement.
GTCCCTGGCGTCGGCGATGTCCGACTTGGTGCCCGGGCGGTGGATCCTGAGCAGCGCGTCGGGCAGGTCCGTGAGCCCCCGGCCCTCCCGCAGTGAGGGCGGCAGCGGGTCGACTGCCTCCTTGGCGGCGGGCAGTACGGCGTCGACCGCCTTGGCGATCTTCCAGGACTCCAGGCCCTTGCAGGCCGGGTAGATGGGGATCAGCGCGCCGGCCCAGGAGTCGACCTCGGTCTCCCCACTGTCGGTGCCCAGCTTGGCGTACGTGGGGTGGGCGAGCTGGAGCTGCCGGTTGAACACCGACACCTTGCCGGCGAACATCGCGCGGCTGCCCGGCAGGAGTTCCTTGTGCGGCTTGTGGATGCCCCGGCCGAAGAAGACCAGTCTCAGCCGGCCGCTGCCGTCGGTGACGGTGATCTCCAGCCGCTGGCCGCGGCCGCCGTTGAAGGTGTGCACCCGGGCGTCGGCGACCTGGGCGACGACGGTGACGTCCTCGTCCAGCGGCAGCTCGGACAGCTTGGTGAGCTGCCCGCGCTCCTCGTAGCGCCGTGGGTAGTGGTGCAGAAGGTCACCGACGGTCTGCAGGTCGAGGTGCTCGGCCATCACCTTCGCGGTGGCGGCTCCGAGCAGCTTCTTCAGGGGTTCGTCGAGCGCTGACACACGACCCATTGCACACCACGCCACCGACAGCCGTCGCGCACCCGCGCGTCGGGGGCCCGTCGTCGAGCGTCCCGGCCCGGTGTCACTCCACGCCGATCAGCAGGGTCGGCGCCCCCCTTCCCGCCCGGTAGGTCATGGTGTCGACCGCGAGGTGGCCCTCGCGCACATGCGCCTCAAGGGCGTCCGACAGCTCCTGCGGCACCTCGTCCGCCAGGATCAGCGTGACGAGTTCACCGCCCGCCGCCAGCATGCGGTCCAGGACGGTCGTCGCCGTCAGGGCCAGGTCGTGGCCGATGACCGCGACGTCGCCGTCGATCAGGCCCAGGACGTCGCCGGCCTGGCACACGCCGGCCGAGGTGAAGGACTGCCGTTCGGCCACGGCGAGTTCGCCGTAGCGGGTGGCGCCCGCCGCCGCGGTCATGGCGACGACGTCCTCGTCGAAGCGGCGGTCCGGTTCGTGGACGGCGAGGGCGGCGATGCCCTGGACGGCGGCCCGGGTCGGGACGAGGGCCACGCGGATGCCCTCCGCCCTGGCCTGTTCGGCCGCCGCGGCGGCGGTGTGCCGCAGTTCGGGGTCGTTGGGCAGCAGCACGACCTCGCGGGCGCGTGCCCGCCGGATCGCGTCGAGGAGTGCGGAGCTCTCCGGAGTCTCTCCCGGCCTCGCGAGCACGGTCGTGGCGCCCGCGTCCTCGCACAGGCCCGCCAGGCCCTCCCCGGGGAGCACGGCGACGACGGCGCGCCGGCCCCGCTCCCCCGCCTCCCCCGCGTCCGCTTCGTCGGCTTCGTCCGTGGCAGAGGGTGTGGCCGCGGCCCCCGGGGCGCTCCCGGGGTCCTGGGCGCCGGTGCCGAAGTGGGTGATCCGGACGCGGTACGGCCGTCCGGCCTCGATGCCCGCCTCCACCGCCGCCCCCGCGTCGTCGACATGGACGTGGACGTTCCACAGGCCGTCGCCGCCCACGACGACGAGCGAGTCCCCGAGACCGTCGAGCCGCCTCTTCAGCCCCTCGACGGCCTCGTCGTCCGCCTCCAGCAGGTAGATGACCTCGAAGGCCGGTCCGCCTTCCCCGCACGACGGGGGTGCCGAAGGGAGAGGGACGCTCCTGGTGGCCAGTACGGAACGGGCCGGCGCCTCCCCCGAGAGCGCCTCGACCAGCGCGCCGAGCACGGTCACCAGCCCCCGTCCGCCCGCGTCCACCACACCCGCCCGCTCCAGGACGGCGAGCTGCCCGGGGGTGGCGTCGAGGGCGGCGCGGGCGCCTTCGTAGGCGCTGCGGGCCACGGCCGCGAGATCGTCCCCGGCCGCCTCGGCCGCCGCAGCCGTGGCCACGCTGAGGATGGTCCCCTCGACGGGGTGGGCGACCGCGTTGCGCGCCGAGTGCGCTGCCGTGGACAGGGCACGTACGAGGTGATGTGCGTCACGGCCGGTCGCCAGGACCTCCGCCATGCCGCGCAGCAGCTGCGAGAGGATCGTCCCGGAGTTGCCGCGGGCTCCGATCAGGGCGCCGTGGGCCATGGCCCGCACGGCGTCGGCGGCGTCGGGCTGCGCGGGGCCCGTACCGGAGGCGGCGAAGAGCGCCTCGACGGCCTGGGCGGCCGATTCCACGGTCAGGTAGAGATTGGTCCCGGTGTCCCCGTCCGCGACCGGATAGACGTTGATCGCGTCGATCTCCTCGCGCTCCCGGCCGAGCGCCTCCACCGCCAGTGAGCTCCAGGTACGGACCGCTGCGGCGTCGAGGGCCCGCCCGTCTCCCGCCACCACCCTCGGCCGAGACCCTGCGGGCCGCCCCTCCTCGTCTGTCACCTGGCGGGCCTCCTTGATCGGCTTTCGGGGGCGGGCTGCACCGCAGCGTAGACCTCAGGGGCCCCGGTCAGGACATGGGGCCGGGGCGGGAGCCGGGCAAGCCATGGTAGTTTCGTTCCATCGAAGCGGCCGTTGTATGCTGCTTCGGTTGCCCGATGAAAGTCGGGCCATTCCCCCGGCACTGCCACTTCAGTCACTTCGATCTGATTCCGGCACGCCGGATTTCACTGTAAGTGCACCTGAAGTCTTTGGAGTGACCCGTGGCTGCCAACTGCGACGTCTGCGGCAAGGGGCCGGGCTTCGGCAACAACATTTCGCACTCGCACCGCCGTACGTCTCGTCGCTGGAACCCGAACATCCAGCGTGTGCGTGCCGTGGTCGGTCGGACGCCGAAGCGGCTCAACGTCTGCACCTCGTGCATCAAGGCCGGCAAGGTCTCGCGCTAACCGCGACGTTCCGTCGTAGCGCAGCCTCTGCGGTTGCCTTGAAAAGCCGGTCCACCTCGGTGGACCGGCTTTTTGCCGTACCTACGACCGCCATCTCCACGCGTGGTCGACCGGGCCGATGCCGCCGCCCAGGGCGAACCCCGCCGCGATCGCGCCCGTCACGTACTCCTTGGCCGCCGTCACCGCTTCCGGGACCGTGAGCCCCTTCGCCAGCCCCGCCGCGATCGCCGAGGCGAGCGTGCAGCCGGTGCCGTGCGTGTGCCGGTTGTCGAGCCGCGGGGCCCGCAGCCAGTGCTCCTCGGTGCCGTCCGTGAGCAGGTCCACGGCCTCGGCTCCGGTGGGCAGATGGCCGCCCTTGATCAGCGCCCAGCGCGGCCCGTACGAAAGGACCGCCTCGGCGGCCACCCTGAGGTCGCCCTCGTCCACCACCCGGACACCGGTGAGCTGAGCCACCTCGTCCAGGTTGGGTGTGGCCACGGTCGCGGCCGGCAGCAGCTTCGTCCGCACGGAATCGAGCGCGGACGCCGCGAGGAGGGCGTCCCCGTGCTTGGAGACGCCCACCGGGTCCACGACCGCCGGGGCGTCGGTGGCGGCGAGCAGTTCGGCCACCGCCTCGACGAGGGCGGCCGACGCCAGCATGCCGGTCTTCACCGCCTGGACGCCGATGTCGTCGACGACGCTGCGGTACTGGGCCCGTACGGCCTCCACCGGGAGTTCCCACGCGCCCTGGACACCCAGGGAGTTCTGCGCGGTGACGGCGGTGATCACGCTCATGCCGTGGGTGCCGAGCGCGAGCATGGTCTTCAGGTCGGCCTGGACGCCCGCCCCGCCGCCGGAGTCGGATCCGGCGACGGTCAGGACCCGGGGAGGCACCCGGGACGGCGTACGGGAGGTCATTCGTCTTCCCCGAAGTGGTCCCATCCGCCCGTGCTGGTCCAGGGCGCACCGTCCACGGTCACCTGGGGCAGCGCCGACGGGTTGAGCACCTCGCCGATGACCTTCCAGCGGGCGGGAAGCTTCACGTCCGGCGGGAAGGTCGCGACGATCGCGTGGTCCTCTCCCCCGGTCAGGACCCACTGCAACGGGTCGACGCCCACGGCCTGCCCGATGTCGTTCATCTGGGTGGGGATGTCGATCGCGCCGGATCGCAGGTCGATGCGGACCTTGCTGGCCTCCGCGATGTGGCCGAGGTCGGCGATCAGGCCGTCGCTCACGTCGCACATGGCGGTGGCGCCGAGCCCGGCGGCCGCGGGGCCCGCGTGGTACGGCGGCTCGGGCCGCCGGTGCGCCTCGACGAAGGCGCGGGGCGAGCGGAAGCCGCGGGACAGCACCGCGTAGCCGGCCGCGGACCAGCCGAGCCAGCCGGTGTAGGCGACGACGTCGCCTGGCTGTGCGCCGCCGCGGGTGACCGGGTCGTTGTTGCGCAGGTCCCCGAGGGCGGTGATGGCGACGGTGATGGTGTCGCCGCGTACGACATCGCCGCCGACCACGGCCGCGCCGGCGACCTGGCATTCGTCGCGCAGGCCGTCCATGAGCTCGGTGGGCCAGGTGACGGGGAGTTCGGCCGGGACGACGAGGCCGAGCAGCAGCGCGGTCGGTACGGCTCCCATCGCGGCGATGTCGGCGAGGTTCTGCGCCGCTGCCTTGCGGCCGACGTCGTACGCCGTGGACCAGTCGCGGCGGAAGTGACGTCCTTCCAGGAGGATGTCCGTGCTGGCCACCACGCGCCGGTCGGGCGCGGACACGACCGCGGCGTCGTCGCCGGGCCCGATCCGTACCGCCGGGGTGGTGGTGAGCCGCGAGGTGAGCTCCCTGATGAGCCCGAACTCCCCCAACTCGCCGACTGTGCCCTTCACCGAGTCTCACCTCTTGTCGTCGTGCCGGCCGGTCCGAGTGGTCGGCCGGTCCTGATCCGCCCGGTGGAACCGGGCTCCCCCTCGTATCCCCGTGTCCCGTGCGCCCCAAGGGTCGCGCGGTCGCGGGCCGTCGCCGCCGTGGGTACGGTCGAAGCGACCGTCAACTTCTGTCGTACGTACGCCACGCTGCGGGCGCCTCCTGGCGCGCGGGTCTCCCCGTGGCCCGCGGCGACGCGGTACCGTGGCGTCCCTTTCTCTCCCCACAAGATCCTCGTGGCCGCCCTGGAGGTTCCGTGGTACAGGCGTACATCCTCATCCAGACCGAGGTGGGCAAGGCGTCGACCGTCGCCGACACCATCTCCAAGATCCCGGGGGTGATCCAGGCAGAGGACGTGACGGGCCCCTACGACGTGATCGTGCGCGCGCAGGCGGACACGGTCGACGAGCTGGGCCGCATGGTGGTCGCCAAGGTCCAGCAGGTGGACGGCATCACGCGAACGCTGACCTGCCCGGTCGTGCATCTGTAGCCCCCGTCTACCCTTGGCCGGTGTTCTCTTCCCACCGGCTCGTCCGCGTGCCCCTCGCCGTCGCCGCTCTGCTGCTGGCCGCTTCGGGATGCTCCTCCACGGACGCGAAGGCGTCGGTCCCGGTTCCCAGCCCGCCGGCGGAGGAGGCCGCCTTCTGCAGCGCGCTGCACAAGGAGCTTCCCAGGACCGTGGCGGGGCTGGACCGGAGCGATCCGGAGCCGGAGTCCGAGTTCACCGCCGGATGGGGGGACGCGGCGATCGTACTGCGCTGCGGCGTCCCGCGACCCGCGAAGATGAGCGATCCCCAGTCCCAGGCGGTCGAGGCGGACGGCGTCAACTGGCTGCTGGAGCAGCGGGAGGGCGACGGGCCCCGTTTCACGACGACCTATCGCAAGGCGTATGTCGAGGTGACGCTGGGCGAGCGATACGCGCACGACGTCGGCCCGTTGGTGGATCTCGCCGCCGCGGTGAAGAAGACGGTTCCCGACAGCCTCGGGGCCCCGGCCTCCTGACCGGGGCCCCTCAGGCGTCCTTCAGCGCAGGCCCGTGGGGCGGCGCAGTGCGGCCTGGATCAGCCGGTCGACCAGCTCGGGGTAGCTGACGCCGCTCTCCTGCCACATCCGCGGGTACATGGAGATCGGCGTGAAGCCGGGCATCGTGTTGATCTCGTTGATCACGAACTCGCCCTCCTCGGTGAGGAAGAAGTCCGCGCGGACCAGGCCCTCGCAGGACGCCGCCTCGAACGCGGCGACGGCGAGCCGCTGCACCTCGGCCGTCGCCTCGTCACCGAGGGGCGCGGGGACGATCCCGGACGCCGAGTCGATGTACTTGGCCTCGAAGTCGTAGAAGTCGTGGTCCGTGACGGGCGGGATCTCGGCGGGCACGCTGGCGCGCGGTCCGTCCTCGAACTCCAGCACACCGCACTCGATCTCGCGGCCGCGCAGCAGCGACTCGACCAGGATCTTGGGGTCGTGGCGCCGCGCCTCCTCGATCGCCTCGTCGAGCCCGGCGAGGTCGTCGACCTTGGTGATGCCCATGGAGGACCCGCCGCGGGCGGGCTTCACGAAGAGCGGCCAGCCGTGGTCGGCGGCGAACTCCACGATCTTCTTGCGTGCGGTGGCCGGGTTCTGCTCCCACTCACGGGGGCGGATGACCACGTAGGGGCCGACGGGCAGGCCGAAGGAGACGAAGACGCGCTTCATGTACTCCTTGTCCTGGCCGACCGCCGAGGCGAGCACGCCCGCGCCGACGTAGGGGACTCCGGAGAGCTCCAGCAGGCCCTGGAGGGTGCCGTCCTCGCCATAGGGGCCGTGCAGCATCGGGAAGACGACGTCGACGTCGCCGAGCGCTCGGGGGACGGCTCCTGGCTCGCTGTAGACGACGTCGCGGCGGGCGGGGTCGACGGGCAGGACGACGCCGCCCTCCGCGGACTCGGCGAGGTCGTCGACGCTCGGCAGGGTGCGGCCGGTGATGGCCATCCGCTCCGGGTCGTCTGCGGTCAGCGCCCAGCGGCCGTCGGTGGTGATGCCGATGGGCAGCACGTCGTACTTGGTGCGGTCGATGGCGCGCAGGACGGCACCGGCCGTGACGACGGAGATGGCGTGCTCGGAGCTGCGTCCGCCGAAGACGACGGCCACGCGCGGCTTACGCCCGGGGCTGGTGGGGATGTTCTCGCTGCTCATATCGGCTTGAGACTACCCGCTCGGGGGGCGGACGGGGATTCCCGCGCCGCCCCCGGTACGGCTTGTTCCGCTTCTTCCCCTTGTTCCGCTTCCGGCCGGGCGGCCCGGCGGAGGGAGACCCGGGACCCAGCCCGACACGAGCCGAAGGACAGGCCCTAGTGGCGCTCGGCCTTGGCGCTGCGCCCCATCAGCTCCTTGAGGGCCACCACCGGGGGCTTGCCCTCGTGGACGATGTCGACGACGGTCTCCGTGATGGGCATGTCGACGCCGTGGCGGCGGGCCAGATCGCTCACGGATTCACAGGACTTGACGCCCTCGGCGGTCTGCTTGGTGACCGCGATGGTCTCCTGCAGGGTCATGCCCCTGCCCAGGTTGGTGCCGAAGGTGTGGTTGCGGGAGAGCGGCGAGGAGCAGGTCGCGACGAGGTCGCCGAGACCGGCGAGGCCGGAGAAGGTCAGGGGGTCGGCGCCCATCGCGAGGCCGAGCCGGGTGGTTTCGGCGAGGCCGCGGGTGATGAGGGAGCCCTTGGCGTTGTCGCCGAGGCCCATGCCGTCCGCGATGCCGACGGCGAGACCGATGACGTTCTTGACCGCGCCGCCGAGTTCGCAGCCGACGACATCGGTGTTGGTGTACGGCCGGAAGTACGGGGTGTGGCACGCGGCCTGGAGACGCTGGGCGACCGCTTCGTCGCTGCAGGCGACGACGGCGGCGGCGGGCATGCGGCTGGCGATCTCCTTGGCGAGATTGGGTCCGGTGACGACGGCGACACGGTCCGGCGTGACGTCGGCGACCTCCTGGATCACCTCGCTCATCCGCTTGGCGGTGCCGAGTTCGACGCCCTTCATCAGGGAGACGAGGACGGTGCCGGGGGCCAGCGCGGGCACCCAGGCGCCGAGGTTGGCGCGCAGCGTCTGGGACGGCACGGCGAGCACGGTGAAGTCGGCGTCGCGCGCGGCCTCGGAGGGATCCGTGGTGGCGCGCAGGTTCGGCGGGAGTTCGATGCCCGGCAGATAGTCGGGGTTGGTGCGGGTGGTGTTGATGGCCTCGGCGAGTTCGGGGCGGCGGCCCCAGAGGGTGACCTCGCAGCCCGCGTCGGCGAGGACCATGCCGAAGGCGGTGCCCCACGAGCCCGATCCGAAGACGGCTGCCTTGACGGGTCGTGTCACTTCATTCCCTCTTCCGCGGCCTTGCGCCGCTGCTGCGCCCGCGCCTTGCGGTGGTCGTACGGCTCGTGGGGGGCCTTCTCGCCCCGTACGCCCTCCAGCTGCGCGGTGATCGCGGCCATGATGACCTCGGTGGCCTCGCGCAGTACGTCGGGCGTGGGTTCCCGGTCGTAGAACCGGGAGAGGTCGACGGGCGGCCCGGCCTGCACGATCAGCGTCTTGCGCGGGAACAGGCTGAGCTTGTTCTCCCTCGCGTACGGCGGCATGGCCAGGTTGGCGCCCCACTGGGCGACCGGGATGACGGGGGCCTTGGTGAGCAGGGCGACGCGGGCGGCGCCGGTCTTGCCGGCCATCGGCCACATCGCGGGATCCCGGGTGAGCGTGCCCTCGGGGTAGAAGGCGACGCATTCACCCTTCTCGATGGCGGCGACGGCGGCGCGGAAGGCGTCCAGCGCGTTGGTGGTCTCGCGGTAGACGGGAATCTGTCCGGTGCCGCGGAGCATCATGCCGACGAACGCACCCTTGAAGAGGGCGGCCTTTGCCAGAAAGCGCGGTACGCGTCCGGTGTTGTACTGCCAGTGCGCGTAGGACAGCGGGTCCAGGTACGAGTTGTGGTTGACCGCGGTGATGAATCCGCCGTCGGCCGGAATGTGCTCCATTCCCCGCCAGTCCCGCTTGAACAGAACCACCAGCGGCGGTTTTGCGATGACCGCCGCAAGGCGGTACCAGAAGCCGATTCTGCGGCGGGACACTCGGACACCTTCCTCTGGAACTGGCCTGCCGGGGGTCAAGTGTCGCCCCAGGCTCCTGGTCTGTCGAGAACACCGTACGCCCCGCCTCCGGGCCCGGCCGTCCGGGTTGTGGCGCCTCCGGGCCACAATGGGCCGCGATGAACACGGATCCGGACGACGGCTGGTCCCTGGTCGTGCCGCTGAAGCCCCTCGCGCTGGCGAAGAGCAGGCTCGCCGAGGCCGCGGGCGCGCTGCTTCGGCCGCGTCTCGCGCTGGCTTTCGCGCAGGACACGGTGGCGGCGGCGCTCTCCTGTCCGCGCGTGCGGGATGTGGCGGTCGTCACGGACGATCCTGCGGCGTCGGCGGCGCTGGTCGCGCTGGGGGCGCGGATCGTGCCCGACTCCCCGGCCGCCGGTCTCAACGCGGCGCTCGCGCACGGGGCGCGCGCTGTACGGGAGAGGAGGCCGGGCTCCCGGGTGGCGGCGCTCAATGCCGATCTTCCCGCGCTGCGGCCCGCGGAACTGACCCGTGTCCTCGACGCCGCCGGGCAATTTCCTAGGTCTTTTCTGGCGGATGCCGCCGAAATCGGCACAACATTCCTCTCGGCGGCTCCGGACATGGAATTGCGGCCCGCATTCGGCGGCGCTTCCCGGCATCGGCATTTGTCCTCGGGCGCGGTGGAAATCCGGCTTGCCCGGGTGGATTCCGTCCGCCGGGACGTGGACACCGGGGAGGATCTGGCCAGGGCGCTGGAGCTCGGTGTCGGTCCCTGGACGGCGGCCCGCTGGCAGCGCGCGGCCGGATAGGCTGCCGTTCATGCAGGCGACCGCGTACACGTACGACTCCGAATCCCGCAGCGGAAGTGTGCTGCTCGACGACGGCACTCCCGTGGACTTCGGTGCCGAGGCCTTCGACGCAGGCGGCCTGCGGCTGCTGCGGCCGGGGCAGCGGGTCCGTATCGAGACCGAGGGCGAGGGCGCGGCGCTGCGCATCACGCTGGTGACGCTGCAGACCTTCTGAGACCGGAAACGCCGCGGGCCGGGCTCCCCCGAGGGGAGCCCGGCCCGGCGTGTGAGTGGCCCTATGACCTTGTGCCGCTTACTTCTTGCGTGCGGTGGTCTTCTTGGCGGTGGTCGTGCGCGAGGTGGTCTTCTTCGCGGGTGCCTTCTTCGCCGTGGCCTTCTTCGCCGGGGCGGTCTTCTTGGCGGTGGTCTTCTTGGCAGCGCCGGCGGCGGTCTTCTTCGCCGGGGTCGCCTTGGCGGTCGTCGTCTTCTTCGCCGCCGTCGTGGTCTTCTTGGCGGTGGTCTTCTTCGCCGTGGCCGTGGTCTTCTTCGCGGCCGGCGTGGTCTTCTTCGCCGCCGTCTTCTTCGCGGCCGCAGCGGAGGTCTTCTTGGCGGCGGCCTTCTTGCCGGCGGCCTTGGAGATGGTGGGGGGCGGGCCCGAAAGGCTGCCCTTGGGGGCCTTCTTGACGGAGACCTCGCCGCCCTTGGGCAGCTTCTTCGTGCCGCTCACCAGGTCCTTGAAGCCCTGTCCCGCGCGGAAGCGGGGGACGGAGGTCTTCTTGACCCGGACGCGCTCACCGGTCTGCGGGTTGCGGGCGTACCGCGCCGGACGGTCGACCTTCTCGAACGAGCCGAACCCGGTGACCGAGACCCGGTCGCCGGAGACGGTGGCACGGACGATCGCGTCGAGTACCGCGTCGACAGCATCCGCGGCCTGCTGACGGCCGCCGAGCTTGTCGGCAATCGCTTCTACGAGCTGCGCCTTGTTCACGTCTTCCCCTTCGGAGACATTGCCAGAACGAAAGTGTTCAAGCTTTTTCGCACGTTAGGCAGATATATACCGCAAATCAAACACGAAACGGTCTAATCACCCTAGTGCCGCAACGATGAGAGCGCGTTGCGGAGTTCCGGGTGTCAGTCGCCTTCAGGGAATCGGCCCTCGTCGAGGTCCTTCATCAACCGGTCCAGACGCGTGGCCGCGTCCTCGAGATCGTGCTTCGCCGCTGCCGTCACGACCAGCAGCTTCCGGGACAGCGCCATCCTTACGCCCTCCGGGACTTGCAGTGAGCGCACTCTTGTGTGCGCTTCCTTCAATCGGGCGGCGACTGCCTCGTAGAGCTCGAGTTGGCTGTCGCGTTCCATGCACCGATTGTGCCATCTAGGGCGAGTTGTCGCCCGACGGGGTCTCAACAAGCGACTGCGCCCCCCACCGGGCGGTGGGGGGCGCAGTCGTGGAAAAGCGCTGCTCAGGCCGTAATTGTACGAGGCTTGAAGGCCGGTCGGGAGGCCTCGTAAGCCGCGATGTCGGCTTCGTTCTGAAGGGTGAGACTGATGTCGTCCAGCCCGTTCAGCAGTCGCCAGCGGGCGTTCTCGTCCAGCTCGAAGTCCGCGTCGATTCCGGCGGCCAGCACCTTGCGGCGCTCCAAGTCGACGGTGATCTCGGCCGTCGGGTCGGCGTCGGTCAGCTCCCAGAGCGCGTCGACGACTTCCTGCTCCAGCACGACGGTGAGCAGCCCGTTCTTCAGCGAGTTGCCACGGAAGATGTCGGCGAAGCGGGAGGAGATGACGGTCTTGAAGCCGTAGTTCTGCAGCGCCCAGACGGCGTGCTCGCGGGACGAGCCGGTGCCGAAGTCGGGGCCGGCGACCAGCACCGTGGCGCCCTGCCGCTCGGGGCGGTTGAGCACGAAGTCGGCGTCCTTGCGCCAGGCCTCGAAGAGGCCGTCCTCGAACCCGTCGCGGGTGACCTTCTTGAGCCAGTGGGCGGGGATGATCTGGTCGGTGTCGACGTTGCTGCGGCGCAGCGGAACGGCCCGGCCGGTGTGCGTGGTGAAAGCTTCCATGGTTCCTCAGACCCCCGCGGGCGTAGAGACGTCGGACAGATCGGCCGGGGAGGCCAGATGGCCCAGTACCGCGGTGGCGGCGGCGACCTGGGGCGAGACCAGGTGGGTGCGGCCACCCTTGCCCTGGCGGCCCTCGAAGTTGCGGTTGGAGGTGGACGCGGAACGCTCACCGGGCGCCAGTTGGTCGGGGTTCATTCCCAGGCACATCGAGCAGCCCGCGTGCCGCCATTCGGCGCCGGCCTCCTTGAAGACCTTGTCCAGACCCTCCTCGACGGCCTGCAGGGCCACGCGGACCGAGCCGGGGACCACCAGCATCCGTACGCCGTCGGCGACTTTGCGGCCTTCGATGATGCCGGCCACCGCACGCAGGTCCTCGATCCGGCCGTTGGTGCAGGAGCCTACGAAGACGGTGTCGACCTTGATGTCGCGCAGCGGCTGGCCGGCGGCCAACCCCATGTATTCCAGGGCCTTTTCGGCGGCGTTGCGCTCCGAAGCGTCTTCGTACGAAGCCGGGTCGGGGACCGAGGCGGACAGCGGCGCGCCCTGGCCGGGGTTGGTGCCCCAGGTGACGAACGGCGCCAGCGAGGCGGCGTCGATGACGACCTCGGCGTCGAAGACCGCGTCGTCGTCGGAGCGCAGCGTCTTCCAGTACGCGACGGCGGCGTCCCAGTCCTCGCCCTCGGGGGCGTGGGCGCGGCCCTTCAGATAGGCGAAGGTCGTCTCGTCGGGGGCGATCATGCCCGCGCGGGCGCCGGCCTCGATCGACATGTTGCAGATGGTCATCCGGGCCTCCATCGAGAGCTTCTCGATGGCGGATCCGCGGTACTCCAGGATGTAGCCCTGGCCGCCGCCGGTGCCGATCTTGGCGATGATCGCCAGGATCAGGTCCTTGGCGGTCACGTCCTCGGGCAGCTCGCCGTCGACGGTGATGGCCATGGTCTTGGGGCGGGCCAGCGGCAGGGTCTGGGTGGCCAGGACGTGCTCGACCTGGCTGGTGCCGATACCGAAGGCCAGGGCGCCGAAAGCGCCGTGGGTGGAGGTGTGCGAGTCACCGCAGACGACGGTGGTGCCGGGCTGGGTCAGACCCAGCTGCGGTCCCACGACGTGGACGACACCCTGCTCGACGTCGCCCAGCGGGTGCAGCCGCACGCCGAAGTCGGCGCAGTTCTTGCGCAGCGTCTCCAACTGCGCCCGGGAAACCGGGTCCGCGATCGGCTTGTCGATGTCGATCGTGGGGGTGTTGTGGTCCTCGGTCGCGATGGTGAGGTCGAGGCGCCGCACGTGGCGGCCGTTCTGGCGGAGGCCGTCGAAGGCCTGCGGGCTGGTCACCTCGTGCAGCAGGTGCAGATCGATGAAGAGGAGATCGGGCTCGCCCTCGGCGCGCCGGACGACATGGTCGTCCCAGACCTTCTCCGCGAGTGTCCTACCCATCGCTTTCCCTCCGGCCGACGTCTACGCCGGCACAACTAGAGACCCGTTTCGCGGGCCGTTGTGCGGCCGCTCCTCCAGGGTCGCAAGTTACCGGCGAAATTGAACTTGCGTTTCACAGAGTGAGACGCGAGTATCGTTGCATGGACAACTCTAGCGGCGTCGGCGTTCTCGACAAGGCAGCTCTGGTATTGAGCGCACTGGAGTCCGGTCCGGCCACCCTCGCCGGGCTGGTCGCGGCGACAGGGCTCGCACGACCCACGGCACATCGCCTTGCCGTGGCACTGGAACACCACCGGATGGTGGCGAGGGACATGCAGGGCCGGTTCATCCTCGGACCGCGGCTGGCGGAGCTCGCCGCCGCGGCCGGTGAGGACCGCCTGCTGGCCACGGCGGGACCGGTACTGACCCACCTCCGTGATGTGACCGGCGAGAGCGCGCAGCTCTACCGGCGCCAGGGCGACATGCGCATCTGCGTCGCCGCGGCGGAGCGACTGTCCGGACTGCGGGACACCGTGCCGGTCGGCTCCACCCTCACGATGAAGGCCGGCTCCTCGGCGCAGATCCTGATGGCCTGGGAGGAGCCCGAGCGGCTCCACCGCGGTCTTCAGGGTGCCCGCTTCACGGCGACGGCCCTGTCGGGCGTACGGCGCCGCGGCTGGGCCCAGTCGATCGGCGAGCGGGAGCCGGGCGTCGCGTCCGTCTCGGCGCCCGTACGCGGCCCGTCCAACCGCGTGGTGGCCGCCGTGTCGGTGTCGGGCCCGATCGAGCGCCTGACCCGCCACCCGGGCCGTATGCACGCCCAAGCGGTGATCGACGCGGCCGCCCGCCTCTCCGAGGCGCTGCGCCGCAACGGCTGACCGTCCGCCGTCACTCCTTCCCCCTCCGGGTCACCGCTTCAACGCCGCAGCGGTGGGCCGGAGTTGGGCTCACGACGAACAACGAAAACGAGGAAGCCCTCCCCTGCTGGGGAGGGCTTCCTCGTACGTGTACCCCCGACCGGATTCGAACCGGCGCTACCGCCTTGAGAGGGCGGCGTGCTAGGCCGCTACACAACGGGGGCCTTGCAGATGAGCTCTGCGAGCTGGCCTACCAGGACTCGAACCTAGAATGACGGTACCAGAAACCGTAGTGTTGCCAATTACACCATAGGCCATGGTGGTTTAGACCAATATTGGTTTGAACCAGTACCCCCGACCGGATTCGAACCGGCGCTACCGCCTTGAGAGGGCGGCGTGCTAGGCCGCTACACAACGGGGGCCCTAGCGATCCCACCCGGCACATGAAGTGCCGGGTGATGTCACCGCATGATCACCGGGTGCGACCCTGGTGTTCCGCAGGATGGATCTGTACCCCCGACCGGATTCGAACCGGCGCTACTGCCTTGAGAGGGCAGCGTGCTAGGCCGCTACACAACGGGGGCGTTGCAGATGAGCTCTGCGAGCTGGCCTACCAGGACTCGAACCTAGACTAACTGAACCAGAATCAGTCGTGCTGCCAATTACACCATAGGCCACCAAAACGCAACCCCCGGTGGGGGTTTTTGTTCGGGTTGTGCGCTTCGGATTCTGGGATGGTCTCCCGCTTCCCTCGGCGCAGGAAGAACATTACCCGAAGGTGTCCGGCGCTCCAAAACGGGTTCCCGGCCAGAGCAGGCCGGGAAGCTGCTCCAGGCCCGTGATGCTGGTCAGCTCGGGACGGCCGCCGAGGCCGGCCCGGTCCAGCCAGATTCCGGTGAGGCCCGCCTCGACCGCTCCGCGCGCGTCGATGTCGGGCTGGTCGCCGACGTAGGCGACCTCGTGCGGCTCCAGGGACAGCGCCGCGCAGGCGGCGCGGAAGGCCTCCGCGGCCGGCTTGGCGACGCCCAGCTCGGCGGCGCACAGGACGACCTCGAACCGGTCCCAGACCCCCAGGGTGCGGAGCTTGCGCTCCTGGTTGAGCAGGGACGAATTGGAGAGCACCGCATGGCGGTAGCCGTCGAGGAGGTCCAGCGCGGGCACCGCGTCCGGGAAGAGCTCCCAGGCGGACTCGTAGTGCGCGAGGTACCGGGTGAACCAGTCGTCGGCCTCGCCGTCGCTCAGCCCGGGCGCGGCCAGGAAGTCGCGCACGCGATCGCGCCGCTGCTCCTCGAAGAGGACGCCGCCGGCCTCGAAGCGCCGCCAGTGGACGACGGTGAGCTCCTTCCAGCGGACGAGCGCCTCCTCGGCGGTGCCGTACCGCGCCAGCAGGCCCTCGGCGGCGAGATGGGCGCGCATCCCCGTGGTGTCGGCGCGGGCGTAGTCGAAGAGGGTGTCGTCGATGTCCCACAGGACCGCTCTGATGGCCATGCCTACGACCGTACGCGAAACCGCGGCGCTTATCCGGAATAAGGCATTCCTATTGGAATCCGGAGCTCCACTTCATTCGTGTTGACTTACTGACTCGTCATCCGCCTACACTCCGTCCGCCACTCTGGCGATCAAGGTTCCTGGAGGAATTCGTGACCAACATTCGGCGCGCCATGGCCGTCGCACTTCCCGCTGCGGCCGCCCTGGCCTTCAGCGTCAGCCCGGCCCAGGCCTCGGTCGGCATTTACTGCACCGGGGACGCCAGCTGCGGAACCTTCTGGTACAACACCGGCCAGAACGGCTCGCGTACGACTTTCACCGGTACCGGCGGTATCAACGGCAGCGTCAAGGACCTCGCGGGCTACACGTTCCTGGGCGACGGAGCCGGTAAGGGTTCGCCGGTCAAGAATGGCGCTGCCTCTTTCTACAACGGCAGTGGCGCCCCCACCACGATCTTCTACAACAGCGGCTGGAACGGCCCGTGTGACACCATCGCGGCGTACACCGTCGCCAACCAGCTGGTGAACACGTACAACGAGAACGCCTCGTTCGCCTTCGGCGCGTCCGGTTCGAACTGCTACAAGTTCAACTGACGGGTAGCCGTTCCCTCTTTGCACGTCAGCCCCGCGTGAAGGCCACGGCCCACGCGGGGCTCCGCAGTGGAAGCAGCCTGATGAGACGTTTGGTGACACCCGCGCTGGCCCTGTTCGCCCTGGTCGGATGCACGGCGCAGGGACCGCAGGGGGACGGCGGGCAGCCGCCCGGGGCGGGCCGCGCCAAGGAATCCGCCGCATCCGAGCGGGACTACACTTCGCGGCTGCCCATCGCCGCGTACAGCTACACCAACGCCGAGTACGCGTCCATCGAAGCGGCCGAGAACCTGCTGGCGAGTACGTGCATGGAGCGATATTCGCTGGCCTACAAGCCGCCGAAGCCGTCCGCCGCGCCGCCGGTCGCAGATCGCAGGTACGGCTTGTCGGAGGAAAGCAGCGCCCTTCGTTTTGGCTACCATCTGGATTCCTCCGGCGCCCCGCCCCGGCGTATGCAGCTCGGCAAGGACGAGCGCACTGTGCTGTTCGGGAGGCAAGGGGCCGAAGGGAAGTCCGGACCCCTTGAATACCGGGGAATGAAGATTCCGGAAGACGGATGCATCGGACAGGCCAAGAATAAGCTTGGCAAGGACTACGCCTATCCGGAAGGCGCCGGGACGGCGAGCAGGATATCGGCGCTGAGCTATCAGAAATCGATGCTTGTGCCCGAAGTGCAGACCGTCTTCAAGAAGTGGTCGGCCTGCATGAAGAAAAGCGGGTTCGCCTACGGCTCCCCGCGGGACCCGTTCAACGTGAAGAACTTCAGCGAAGGTCCGCTGACGGCGCAGGAAAAGGCGACCGCCAAGGCCGACGTCGCCTGCAAGCGAAGCACCGGTCTGCTGGACGTGTGGTTCACCGCGGAGTCGGGAGTCCAGAAGGCGATGATCGCCAAGGACGCCGCGGCGCTGCGGAAGCTCCGGGATCTGCACCATAAGAAGGTCGCGGCGGCCCGGAGGATCCTCGCCGGGGGATGAGTCCCCCGCCCCCGCGCGGAACGCGAAGGCCCGGCCCCTCTCGGGGACCGGGCCTCGTCGGCGTACCGGACCGACTAGCCGGCCAGCTTCGCCAGCGCCGCGTCGATGCGGGCCAGGGTCTTCTCCTTGCCCAGGATCTCCAGGGACTCGAAGAGCGGCAGGCCGACCGTGCGGCCGGTGACCGCGACGCGGACCGGGGCCTGGGCCTTGCCGAGCTTCAGGCCGTGCTCCTCGCCGGCGGCCAGGACCGCGTTCTTGAGGGACTCGGGGTCGTTCCAGTCCGCGGACTCCAGCTTGGCGCGGGCGGTGGTGAGCAGCGCGGCCGGCTCGCCCTTCATCGCCTTGTCCCACGAGGGCTGGTCGAAGACCGGCTCGGGCAGGAAGAGGAAGTCGACGTTGGCGGTGATGTCCGAGAGGACGGTGACCCGGGTCTGGGCGTGCGGGGCGATCGCCTCCCAGGCCGTCCGGTCGAAGTCCTCCGGGGCCCAGTTGGCTTGCGGGGCGCGGAGCCAGGGCTCGCACGCCTCGGTGAAGGCCTTCACGTCGAGGCGGCGGATGTGGTCCGCGTTGATCGACTCGGCCTTCTTGAGGTCGAAGCGGGCCGGGTTGGCGTTGACGTCGGCGATGTCGAACTTCGACACCATCTCCTCGATGGTGAAGAGGTCCTGGTCGGCCGAGAAGGACCAGCCGAGGAGCGAGAGGTAGTTCAGCAGGCCCTCGGGGAGGAAGCCGCGCTCGCGGTAGATGTTGAGGGAGGCCTGCGGGTCGCGCTTGGAGAGCTTCTTGTTGCCCTCGCCCATCACGTACGGCAGATGACCGAAGGACGGGATCTCCTTGGCGATGCCCAGCTCGATCAGCGCCTTGTAGAGCGCGATCTGGCGCGGGGTGGAGGAGAGGAGGTCCTCGCCGCGCAGGACGTGCGTGATCTCCATCAGCGCGTCGTCGACCGGGTTGACGAGGGTGTACAGCGGGGCGCCGTTGGCGCGGACGATGCCGTAGTCCGGGACGTTGTCCGGGGTGAAGGTGAGCTCGCCGCGGACCAGGTCGGTGAAGGTGATCGGCTCGTCGGGCATACGGAAGCGGACGATGGCCTCGCGGCCCTCGGACTTGTACCGCTCGATGCGCTCGGCGCTGAGGTTGCGGCAGGTGCCGTCGTAACCCGAGGGCTTGCCGGCCAGGCGGGCGGCGTCGCGCCGGGCCTCCAGCTCGACGGCGGTGCAGAAGCACTCGTAGGCGTAGCCGCCGACCATCAGCTTCTCGGCGACGTCCTTGTACAGGTCCATCCGCTGGGACTGGCGGTACGGGGCGTGGGGGCCGCCGACCTCGGGGCCCTCGTCCCAGTCGAGGCCGAGCCAGCGCAGCGAGTCGAGGAGCTGGTTGTACGACTCCTCGGAGTCGCGGGCCGCGTCGGTGTCCTCGATCCGGAAGACCATGGTGCCCTGGTTGTGCCGGGCGAAGGCCCAGTTGAAGAGGGCGGTGCGGACCAGGCCCACGTGGGGGTTGCCGGTCGGGGAGGGACAGAAACGGACGCGGATGTTCGCGTTAGCCACGCTTGATCACCTTGTTGGTGAGAGTGCCGATGCCTTCGATGGTGACGGCGACCTCGTCGCCGACGTTGAGGGGGCCGACCCCGGCGGGGGTGCCGGTGAGGATGACGTCTCCGGGGAGCAGCGTCATGGCCTCGGTGATGTGGACGACCAGGTCCTCGATGGAGCGGATCATGTCGCTCGTACGACCCAGCTGGCGCTGTTCCCCGTTGACCGTGGCCTGGATGGTGAGGTCGGCCGGGTCGAGGTCGGTCTCCACCCAGGGGCCCAGCGGGCAGGAGGTGTCGAAGCCCTTGGCCCGCGCCCACTGCTTCTCGCGCTGCTGGGCGTCGCGGGCGGTGACGTCATTGGCGCAGGTGTAGCCGAAGATGACGTCCTTGACGCGCTCGCGCGGGACCTCGCGGCACATGCGGCCGATGACGACGGCCAGTTCCGCCTCGTGGTGCAGTTCGCTGGAGAAGGACGGGTACTCGATCGCGTCGCCGGAGCCGATCACCGAGGTGGTGGGCTTGAAGAAGGCGACGGGGACCTCGGGCACCTCGTTCCCGAGCTCTGCCGCGTGCTCCGCGTAGTTGCGGCCGATGGCCACGACCTTGTTGGGGAGCACGGGCGGCAGGAGGCGGACCTTGCTCAGCGGGACCTTGGTGCCGGAGAGTTCGAAGTCGCCGTACGGGATGCCCTTGATGATGTCGAGGACGAGGCTGTCGGGGCTTTCGCCCTCGACCGCGCCGAAGGCGACATTGCCGTCGATGGAGAACCTGGCGATGCGCACGAGTGCTGTCGCCCCTCACTTACTGGCTGGCTGGAGTCTGACGCTCCAGGCTAACGCCCGAGGGGCGGCCCGCCTCGCGCTTTACGGTGCGACGGGGGCGTCGATCAGTATGGTGCGGCGCGGGTTGGCGGTCTGGGCGGGAAGCTCGTCGGCGTGCTCGGGGCGCGCGCCCCGCTCCAGCTGCTCGGCGTCCTCCAGGTGCGCCAGCGTGGTGCGGCGCGGGTTGGCTATGTTGCGGAGCAGCATCGTCGTCTTCATCGCTGGTGTCAGACCTTGTCGTGAGAGGCGCGTTTGTAAAGCGCCAGGCTAAACATTCAATTCCCTTCGAATGCATGGAAGACGCAACGATCTACGTGTGAGTTTGCTCACCAACTGGTGGGCAAACCGGGCAATACGGATAGTCGCCCACGGGCCCGGAATCGGACATTGCATAGCCGAAGCCATCATTCCGCTCCTGATCATGGCGACTGGGACACCACCGTCCCCTCGATGACTCGTAGGGATACGTCCGATTCCTCCGAAAACGCGCTCCACATGGCGTGACGCGATGTTCACGGGGTGTTATGCCGGTGGTGGTCCGGGACACGGCCCTTGTTGGAGATCCGGCACTGTGCTGGAATTCCACGCACCGCCGCGGGTTTCAGGCCGGCGCGCAGGTGGCGCAACGCAGCGCCGAGTGAGCGGCGGGGAAGGGGGATCTGCGCCGGTCACTGACGACCACCATGGGGCGCGCGCCCGCGCTCCACGACGCCGACACCGTCCATTCCGTTTACGCGGAGGACGCCTGGTCCAGAGGTTGCGACGCTAGTGCAGGGACGTTTCAAGAGGGATGGCAGCGCTGCGGCGGAACAGGAGCCGCGCGGCGGGACCGACCGCGGCTCCTCGGCCCAGCACACCCAGAACCAGGGTCAGGGACCGGCGGCCGGCGAGAATTCGGACCGCCCCTCGGGCGCGACGAAGGCCGGCGCGGCCGAGCCCACCGCGCCCCCGAAGCCCCGTGGTCCGTCCGAGACCGGTTCGCGAATAGCGCTGCGCAACTGGCGCATCAGCACGCGTCTGGTCTCCCTGCTGACGCTCCCCGTGGTCGCCGCGACCACCCTGGGCGGCATCCGCATCAACGACTCCTTGAACGACATGCAGCAGCTGGAGCACATGCAGCTGCTGACGAAGATGACCAAGGAGGCGACGCAGCTCGCGCAGGCGCTCCAGACGGAGCGCGACCTCTCCGCGGGTCCGCTGTCGCACGGCGCCACGCCGTCGGACTACAGCGTCTCCACGCCGCGCGACAAGACGGACAAGGCTCAGCGGGCGTTCCTCGACGCCACCGAGGAGATCGGTGACGCCCAGGGCGACGAGGCCCTGCAGTCCATCCGCGCCAACGCCAGCCAGATCGCCACGCAGGTCGTCACCCTGGGCGAGATCCGTCAGAACGCGTACAAGAAGAACATCTCGAACTCGCAGACCGTCGAGGCGTACAGCCGGCTGATCGACTCGCTGCTGAGCCTCTCGCAGGACATGGCGCAGGCGACCAGCAACCCGGAGATGATCAAGCGGACCCGTGCGCTGGCCGCGTTCTCGGCCGCCAAGGAGTACGCCTCCATCCAGCAGGCGATCATCGCCGCCGCGCTGCCGAAGAGCCCCACCGACGGGCAGGGCAACCTCCAGCTCCAGGACCGCCTCTACGCGGCCGCCGCGCGCTCCAGCGAGAAGGCGCAGCTGGGTGCCTTCAACGCCACGTACGAGAGCATGGGCGGCAACCCCACCGAGCTCCTGGCCTCGCTGAACAGCAGCAACCCGACGATCGACTCGGCGGACAAGTACGCCGACCGGGTGCTGAGCAGCCCCAAGGGTCTGGCCGACCGGGAGCCCCGCGGTTACCTGGACTGGACCGACGAGTACAGCACCAAGATCCAGGCCATGAACCGGATCGAGACCCACCTGCTGGGCCAGATGGACAGCAAGGCCCGTGAGCTGCGGGCCGAGTCGCAGCGCGACGCGATCATCAACGGTGCGCTGATCCTCTTCGTCCTCGGCGTCTCGCTCGTCGGCGCCTTCGTCGTGGCCCGGTCCATGATCCGCTCGCTGCGCCGCCTCCAGGACACCGCCACCAAGGTCGCCCAGGACCGGCTGCCCGAGCTCGTCAAGCAGCTCTCCGAGGCCGACCCGCAGGACGTCGACACCTCGGTGGAGTCCGTCGGTGTGCACTCCCGGGACGAGATCGGCCAGGTGGCCGCGGCCTTCGACGACGTGCACCGCGAGGCGGTCCGCCTCGCCGCCGAGCAGGCCCTGCTCCGGGGCAACGTCAACGCGATGTTCACCAACCTCTCGCGTCGCTCCCAGGGCCTCATCCAGCGTCAGCTCTCGCTCATCTCCGAGCTGGAGTCCCGCGAGGCGGACCCGGACCAGCTGTCCTCCCTCTTCAAGCTGGACCACCTCGCGACCCGTATGCGCCGGAACGGCGAGAACCTCCTCGTCCTCGCGGGCGAGGAGCCCGGCCGCCGCTGGACCCGCCCCGTGCCCCTGGTCGACGTGCTGCGTGCCGCCGCCTCCGAGGTGGAGCAGTACGAGCGCATCGAGCTGGCCTCCGTCCCGGCGACCGAGGTCGCCGGCCGTGTGGTCAACGACCTCGTGCACCTGCTCGCCGAGCTGCTGGAGAACGCGACGTCGTTCTCCTCGCCGCAGACCAAGGTCCGGGTGACCGGTCACGCGCTGCCCGACGGACGTGTCCTCGTCGAGATCCACGACACCGGCATCGGCCTCTCCCCCGAGGACCTCGCCGCGATCAACGAGCGGCTCGCGTCGCCGCCCACCGTGGACGTCTCGGTCTCCCGCCGCATGGGTCTGTTCGTGGTCGGCCGCCTGTCCCTGCGACACGGCATCAGGATCCAGCTGCGCCCGTCGGACTCCGGCGGCACCACCGCGCTCGTCATGCTGCCCGTCGACGTCGCCCACGGCGGCAAGAAGCCCCCGGCCATGCCGGGTGCGGGCGGTGCCCAGGCCGGTGGACCGCAGGGCGGCCCGTCGGCTCCCGGCGGACGTCTGCCGGGCGGTCCCGGTGCGGCCGGTGGCGGCCGTCCCGGTCTGCCGGGCGGCCCCGGTGGCGCCGGCGGTCCCGGCGGAGCTCCCTCCGGCGGTCTGCTCGGTGCCGGCGCCGGTGCGCCGCGCGGTCAGGTCGGCTCGGGCAACGGGCCGCGTGCCGCGCTGCCCGGCCGTGACGGCGGCGGACGCCCCGGCGGCGGACCGCAGGGCAGCCCCCAGTCCGGTCCCGCGCAGGACCCCCAGCGTCAGGGCGCCGGTGTGGCCGGTGGCTTCGGCGGCGGCGCGCAGGGCGGTGGGCAGGGCGGCATCCCGACGCGCAACGACGTCTGGCAGAACCAGAACCAGAACCAGCCCACCAACCAGTCGGGCAACCAGGCCGGTAACCAGGGTGGTCAGCCCGGCCCCGCCGGGCAGGGCCGTCCCTCCCGCGACCAGGGCTCCCGCCCGGGCCAGAACGGCTTCCAGCAGTCCGCTCCCGGCCAGGGCGACCGCGGCCGCCAGCAGCCGCTTCCGCCGGCCGGTCCGCGCGCCGAACTGCCCGGCGGACCGTCGGGACAGCAGCGCCCGCAGACCACCAGCTGGGGTTCCGACCAGCCGGTGGCACCCCGTCGGCAGCAGGCGCAGCCCCGCCCGGTCCAGCCGCAGAACATGACGCCGCTGGACGCGCCGCGCGGTCACGAGGACCCCGACCTCGGCGCCACCGGCCAGTTCCCCCGGCCGGACCTGCACACCCCCCGCCCGGCTCCCCCGTACCCGAACCAGCCGCAGCAGCAGGGTCAGCAGGACCCCGCGGCCACGGCCCAGTTCCCGCGTCCGGACTTCAACAGCCCGCAGCTGCCCGGCCCGGGTCAGGCCCCGGCGCCGCGTCAGCGCGGCCGCGACAGCGCCGACTTCGGTGCGCCGCGTCCGCCGGCCGGCAACCCGGGCCCGCAGTCCCAGCCCGAGGCCCTGCCTCCGGCGTCCGGCGCCGGTGACGGGCGTACGCCGCTGTACGACACGCTGGAGACCAACTGGTTCCACGGTCAGGGCGGCGGCGAGTCGGCGGCCGAACAGACCATGCGTACGCCGGTCGTTCCGCAGCCCAAGGCGGAGCGTCCCTCGGCTCCCGCGCAGCGGCGGCCCGCCCCCGAGGCGGCCAACCCCAGCACCGCCGCATGGCGCAGTTCACCCAATGACGAGCTGGTGCGCCAGGCCGAGCGGGTCCGCAAGCCCGCGGCCGGCGGCATCACCACCTCCGGACTGCCCAAGCGTGTGCCCCGCGCCAACCTCGTGCCGGGCACCGCACAGGAGCAGCCCAACACGGCCGGGCCGCAGGTCTCACGTGCACCCGATGACGTACGCGGCCGTCTGACCAATCTCCGCCGGGGCATCCAACAGGGTCGCCAGGCGGGGAACTCGACCACGGGCAGCTTCAATCCGGGCCCCAGTCACCAGCAGGAGCGATAGTTGAGCCCGATGAGCCAGGCCGCGCAGAACCTGAACTGGTTGATCACCAACTTCGTGGACAACACCCCAGGGGTGTCCCACACAGTGGTGGTCTCCGCCGATGGTCTGCTGCTCGCCATGTCCGAGGGTTTCCCCCGGGACCGCGCCGACCAGTTGGCCGCCGTCGCCTCCGGGCTGACCTCGCTGACCGCGGGTGCCTCCCGGATCTTCGAGGGCGGTCCGGTCACCCAGACCGTCGTGGAGATGGAGCGCGGCTTCCTCTTCCTCATGTCCGTCTCCGACGGATCCTCGCTCGCCGTACTGGCGCACCCCGAGTGCGACATCGGCCTCGTCGGGTACGAGATGGCGCTCCTGGTCGACCGCGCCGGCAGCGTCCTCACCCCGGATCTCCGAGCGGAGCTCCAGGGAACCCTGCTCCACTAGTACGCCGCAGGAACCTGCTTCATTCGGCGGTGCGCCCCTCCGCACCGCCTCCGCCCCACTGACCGTACGGCCGCCCCACGGCCCCCCACCGGCCCTCTCAGACGGCACGAAGAAGATCTTGCTGTCACGCCCGGAGGATTCATGACCCCGCCACCCGCCTCTCACGATCCGTACGGCGTCTCGCTCGACGCGTCGTACGGAAATGAGGGCGACCAGCCGCTGGTCCGCCCGTACGCGATGACCGGCGGCCGGACCCGGCCGCGTTACCAGCTCGCCATCGAGGCGCTGGTCAGCACCACGGCCGACCCGGCCCACCTCGGGACGCTGCTTCCCGAGCACCAGCGGATCTGCCACCTCTGCCGTGAGGTGAAGTCCGTGGCCGAGGTGTCGGCGCTGTTGTCGATGCCCCTCGGTGTGGCCCGGATCCTCGTCGCCGACCTGGCGGAGGCGGGCATGGTGGCGATCCACCAGCCGGGGAACGGAGAGGCCGGCGGCACGCCGGATGTGACGCTGCTCGAAAGGGTGCTCAGTGGACTTCGGAAGATCTAGCGGCGGCGCTGCCCGGTCGACCACCAGCGCGAAGATCGTGGTGGCCGGCGGCTTCGGCGTGGGCAAGACGACGTTCGTCGGCGCCGTCTCGGAGATCAACCCGCTGCGTACCGAGGCCGTGATGACCTCGGCGTCGGCGGGAATCGACGATCTGACGCACACCGGGGACAAGACCACCACCACGGTGGCGATGGACTTCGGCCGTATCACGCTGGACCAGGACCTGATCCTCTACCTGTTCGGTACGCCGGGTCAGGACCGCTTCTGGTTCATGTGGGACGACCTGGTCCGCGGCGCCATCGGCGCCGTCGTCCTCGTCGACACGCGCCGGCTGGCCGACTGCTTCCCGGCGGTGGACTACTTCGAGAACTCCGGTCTGCCGTTCGTCATCGCCCTCAACGGCTTCGACGGGCATCAGCCGTACGGTCCCGACGAGGTGCGCGAGGCGCTGCAGATCGGTCCCGACGCGCCGATCATCACCACCGATGCCCGGCATCGCGGGGACGCGAAGAGCGCGCTGATCACGCTGGTCGAGCACGCTCTGATGGCCCGTCTGAAATAGTGGCCGATTTACGTCAGTTGTCGTAGTTCCAGAGTGACGCCAGGGGAGCGGGCTGTGTCGTTTGACACGGTCCGCCCCTGCGTTCATAACGTTTCGACAGAGAATTGAGTGCGGTCGGACACCCGACGCATCCGAGTCGTACCGCTGCGCTCACATGAGCCCCGCCTTTTGGCGGGGCTCGCTCTTTATGCCCGTTTTATCTGCGGTCTGGACCACTTGAAATGGCCATTTCCTGCTGTTTGGAACGGGGCCGCTTCACGTGCTGCAATTCGATGAACTCCCGAGTAGTACGGCCCTGAACGAAAAACGGCACAACGTAGGTGCCGACGCCGAGAGGTTGTTGGTCGAGTGAGGCGAAGCAAGGAAAGCTCCGCGGAGCAGCAGGCGCGGGGCAACTTCACCCCGCCGCCGCGCACAGCGGTGCAGCCTGCGGACGCGCCCGGAGCATCCGAGGCCGGCGGCACCGGCAGCTCCAGCAAGCTGTCGCCGCGCAACTGGCGGGTGCCCACCCGTCTGAACGCGATCCTCCTCATACCCGTGCTGGTCGGCCTCGTGATGGGCGGCTTCCAGGTCAAGGGTGCGATCGACACCTGGCGCGAGGCGCAGAACGCCGAGAAGACGGCGCTGATCGTGCGCGCCGCCTCGGAGTACGGCCAGGCCCTGCTCAACGAGCGCGACCTCACCGCCGCGCCGCTGCTCGCCGCCAAGACCGACGAGGACCGCAAGAGCGCCGACGTCCTCAAGGCCTACGCGGCCACCGAGGCCGCCAAGAAGAAGTTCGACCTGGCCGTGCAGGACATGCCCGACGGGCAGGGTCTCGAGCGCCGTCTTGAGCTCTTCAGGGACGCCGAGCCCCTGCTCGGCAGCCCGGAGGACGAAAAGACCCTTCGGGGTCAGGCCTTTACCAGGGCGACCGACCCGGTGAAGACCGAAGAGGGCTACGTCAAGGTCCAGCACTCGCTGATGGAGTTCGCCAACGAGCTGGGTCTCGGCACCGGCAACATCACCAGCTACGGCCGTACCGTCTACGCCATCCAGCTCGCCAAGGCCGCCGCGTCGCTCCAGCGCTCCATCGGTATGCACCTGCTGGTCCGGCCGAGCAAGGACGATGCCGTCTTCGCCCAGCAGTCCGTCGCCTTCAATTCGTACAACTACCTGGAGCAGATCGCCCTCGGCGAGTACCAGTCCGGTGGTACGGAGGCCGACACCGCGCGGCTCAAGGAAGTCATGAAGGGCAAGGCCGTCGAGGGCGGCAAGAGGCTCCAGGCCGCCGGTCTGAACCCGCCGCAGGACGCCCAGGGCTCCGTCTTCGGGGGCATGGCCGCCGCGATCGGTCAGACCAAGGACGCCGAGGGCATCAAGGACCTGCGCAAGCAGGACGTCACGCCCCAGACGTGGATGGGCGCGGCGACCGCCAAGTTCGACGGTTACTCCGAGGTCGAGGCCGAGCTCGTCACCAAGGCGGTGAACGAGGCCGCCGAGATCTCCGACGACGCCAAGACCGACGCCATCGTCAACGGCCTCATCGTCGTCATCGCGCTGCTCGCCGCCTTCATCCTCGCCGGAATGATGGCCCGCCAGATGAGCCGCTCGATGCGCCAGCTGCGCACCGCCGCCTTCAGCATCGCCGAGCAGCGCCTGCCGATGCTGGTCGACCAGCTGTCCCGGACCGAGCCCGGCCGCGTCGACACCCGTGTGCAGCCCATCCCGATCGACTCCCAGGACGAGATCGGCGAGGTCGCCCGCGCCTTCGACCAGGTTCACCGCGAGGCCGTGCGGCTCGCCGCCGAGCAGGCCATGCTGCGGGGCAACGTCAACGCGATCTTCACCAACCTCTCGCGCCGCAACCAGTCGCTGATCGAGGGCCAGCTCACGCTGATCACCGACCTCGAGAACAACGAGGCCGACCCCGACCAGCTGGAGAACCTCTTCAAGCTGGACCACCTGGCGACCCGTATGCGCCGCAACGGCGAGAACCTCCTGGTCCTCGCCGGCGAGGAGCCCGGCCGCCGCTGGAACCAGCCGGTGCCGCTGGTGGACGTGCTCCGCGCCGCCTCCTCCGAGGTGGAGTCCTACGAGCGCATCGAGCTCACCGGCGTCCCGGAGAGCGAGATCCACGGCCAGGCCGTGACCGACCTCGTGCACCTGCTGGCCGAGCTCCTCGAGAACGCCACCACCTTCTCCTCCCCGCAGACGAAGGTCCGGGTCACCGCGACCCGTCTGCCGGACGGCCGGGTCATGGTCGAGATCCACGACAAGGGCATCGGCCTCACCGCCGAGGACTTCGCGGACATCAACCACAAGCTGGCCAACCCGCCGACCGTGGACGCCGCCGTCTCGCAGCGCATGGGCCTGTTCGTGGTCGGCCGGCTGGCCGACCGGCACGGCATCCGCGTGCAGCTGCGCCCCTCCGGCGAGCAGGCCGGTACGACGTCGCTCGTCATGCTCCCGGACGCCATCACCCACGGTGGCGGTGGCGAGCCGCTGCCCGAGGACGACTTCACGGTCTCGCAGATCATCCCGGAGCAGCAGGTCTTCGAGCCCGCGCCGCAGCAGAACGCCCCGATGCGGACCGCCGCCGAGCTCGGCTTCGACGACTCGCGCTACGAGGAGCAGGGCGGCGAGCGCCAGCTCGACCCGGTCGGCCGTTCGCTGCAGCGCGAGGAGCGGCGTGCGGCCCTGGAGGAGCGTGCGCAGGGCGGTGACCGTCCGCTGTACCACGACGAGCTCGACCAGGATCAGCAGTCGTACGTCCAGCAGCAGCACGAGCAGGACTACGGCCAGGAGTACGCGCAGCACGACCAGTCCCAGGGCGCGTACGACCAGGGTGGCTACCAGCAGACCGGCTACGACCAGTACCCCGCCGAGGAGTACCGGAACGACGAGTACCGGAATGGCGAGTACCAGACCGGCGAGTACCCCGCTGGCGGCTACGCGGAGACCCCGTATGCGGAAGCTCCGTACCAGGGCCAGGAGGCCCAACAGCCGCAGTACGACTCCTCGTTCGACGCACACTCCCACCAGGGCGAGTGGGATGGACAGGGTTCGTACCAGGGTGGCTACGAGCCGGAGTACCGGACGGAATCGGAATCTGTTCCGGGCGCTCCCGCTCACGCTCCGGAGCGCGTAGGCTTCGACCGTCCGGGTCCCACCCCGAGCAACAGCCACGCGCTGACCGACGCCGGTCTTCCGCGTCGCGGCAGCTCCGCGCAGACCCCGCAGGCCCCGCAGCAGCAGGCGCCGCAGGCGAAGCCGGCGCAGCAGCCCGAGGCGGTCCGGTCGGACCGGCAGAACGAGGCGGACGGCTCCGAGGCATGGCGCTCGACGAACGACGAGCGCTGGCAGCGGGCCGAGAAGCTCAAGGAGCCGAAGGCGGGCGGGGTCACCCCCTCCGGTCTTCCGCGACGGGTTCCCAAGGCCAATCTGGTCGAGGGCACGGCGGAGCAGACCCCGCAGGGCGGCCCCCAGGTCTCCCGCGCCCCGGAGGACGTACGGGGCAGGCTGAGCAACCTGCGCCGCGGCGTCCAGCAGGGACGCAACGCGGGAACGGACACGAACGGATCGGGCCTCGGCCCGGGTAGTACCTACAACCAGGAGCGTTAGTGTGAGCCCGATGAGCCAGGCGGCGCAGAATCTGAACTGGTTGATCACCAACTTCGTGGACAACACCCCTGGGGTGTCCCACACGGTGGTGGTCTCCGCCGACGGACTCCTGCTGGCGATGTCCGAGGGTTTCCCCCGGGACCGCGCCGATCAGCTTGCCGCCGTCGCCTCCGGACTGACCTCGCTGACCGCGGGGGCGTCCCGGATCTTCGAAGGGGGTGCGGTGAACCAGTCGGTCGTGGAGATGGAGCGCGGCTTCCTCTTCCTCATGTCCATCTCGGACGGTTCGTCGCTGGCCGTCCTCGCGCACCCCGACGCCGACATCGGCCTCGTCGGGTACGAGATGGCGCTGCTGGTCGACCGGGCCGGCAGCGTCCTCACTCCGGACCTTCGCGCGGAGCTCCAGGGAAGCCTGCTCAACTGAGCGCGTGTTCTCAACCAGCAGACGGACAGTGCGTTTCGCGCCATCGCACCATAGGGTGCGGTGGCGCGGCTTCAAGGGACATGGACCGCGACGGCAGTCGGAGGAGGAAACGTGGGAACACCCCCGGGCGGACGCCCTTTCAACGGTTACGACGGTGGTCACCAGCCCAACGGTGAGAACGGCCAGAACCGTTTCAACTTTCCCTCCACGCCGAGCAGACAGGGCGCGCAGCAGCCCTATCAACAGCCCCAGTCTCCGCAGCCCTACGGCCAGCCGGCGGCACCCCGCATCCAGTCGGGGGCTCCCCGGCGGGCTCCTGAGCGCGCCGGCGCCTCCGGGACGGGCGTGAACAACCACAATCCGCTGGTCCGTCCGTATGCCATGACCGGCGGCCGTACGCGGCCCCGTTACCAGCTCGCCATCGAGGCGCTGGTCAGCACGACGGCCGATCCGGCCCGGCTGCAAGGGCAGTTGCCCGAGCACCAGCGGATCTGCCGGCTGTGCTTCGAGATCAAGTCGGTCGCCGAGATCTCGGCCCTTCTCACCATTCCCCTCGGCGTTGCCCGGATCCTCGTCGCCGACCTGGCGGAGGCCGGACTTGTCGCCATCCACCAGCCCGGCGGCGACGAGGCCGCCGGCGGCCAGCCAGACGTGACACTGCTCGAAAGGGTGCTCAGTGGACTTCGCAAGCTCTAGCGGCGGTGCTGCCCGCTCAACCACCAGCGCGAAGATCGTGGTGGCGGGCGGCTTCGGCGTGGGCAAGACCACGTTCGTCGGCGCCGTCTCGGAGATCAACCCGCTGCGTACCGAGGCCGTGATGACGTCTGCGTCGGCGGGCATCGACGACCTGACGCACACCGGTGACAAGACGACGACGACTGTCGCCATGGACTTCGGCCGTATCACCCTTGACCAGGACCTGATCCTGTACCTCTTCGGTACGCCCGGTCAGGACCGCTTCTGGTTCATGTGGGACGACCTGGTCCGCGGCGCCATCGGCGCCGTGGTGCTCGTGGACACCCGGAGGCTCGCCGACTGCTTCCCGGCTGTCGACTACTTCGAGAACTCCGGTCTGCCGTTCGTCATCGCCCTCAACGGCTTCGACGGTCACCAGCCGTACAACCCGGAGGAGGTCCGTGAGGCTCTGCAGATCGGCCCGGACACTCCGATCATCACCACCGACGCCCGCCACCGCGCGGACGCGAAGAGCGCGCTGATCACGCTGGTCGAGCACGCTCTGATGGCCCGCCTGCGGTAGTTCCGTCCCTTGGCATGAACGAGGCCCCGCACACCGAGTCGGTGTGCGGGGCCTTCGTGCCGCTCCGGTCTCGTCGACCCCGGTCCCCCGCACGCCGAGGCCCCCGTCTCGACGGAGACGGGGGCCTCGGGTGGTGCCGTGCGGCCCCGGACGGGGCCAGAGGCGTCCTGGGGACGTCCTGTGGGTGTCAGCCCTGCCAGGAGTGGGAGGGGCGGAAGCCGGACTGGCGCTCCAG
This sequence comes from Streptomyces sp. NPDC033174, assembly GCF_055577795.1. Taxonomy (NCBI): domain Bacteria; kingdom Bacillati; phylum Actinomycetota; class Actinomycetes; order Kitasatosporales; family Streptomycetaceae; genus Streptomyces; species Streptomyces sp. NPDC033174. Next base: position 651,585 of record NZ_JBVIPQ010000002.1, on the reverse strand, counting down.
CCGGCGCCAGCCGGCCGTGGAGCGGCCCCGGTGGGCCGGGGCGGAGGCGTCCGGCTGGGCAGCCGCGCGGGCGAGCAGGACCGCGGTGATGGCGGCCAGCTCCTCGGGGTCGGCGTGGCCCTTCTCGACGCGGAGCAGGTTGGCGGTGGCAGGTGTGGTCACAGAGGGCTCCTCTTACTGAGGGGGGTTGCCGTGCTTGCGCGACGGCAGGTCGGCGTGCTTGGTGCGGAGCATCGCGAGGGACTTGATCAGGACCTCGCGGGTCTCGGCGGGGTCGATGACGTCATCGACCAGTCCGCGCTCCGCCGCGTAGTAGGGGTGCATCAGCTCGGCCTTGTACTCCTTGACCATGCGGGCCCGCATGGCCTCCGAGTCCTCGGCCTCGGCGATCTGCCTCCGGAAGATCACGTTCGCGGCGCCCTCGGCGCCCATCACCGCGATCTCGTTGGTGGGCCACGCGTACGTCAGGTCCGCGCCGATGGACTGGGAGTCCATGACGATGTACGCGCCGCCGTACGCCTTGCGGAGAATCAGGGAGATCCGGGGGACGGTGGCGTTGCAGTAGGCGTACAGCAGCTTGGCGCCGTGCCGGATGATTCCACCGTGCTCCTGGTCGACCCCGGGGAGGAAGCCGGGCACGTCCAAAAGGGTGATGATCGGGATATTGAAAGCATCGCACATCTGAACGAAACGGGCGGCCTTCTCCGAGGCCTCGATGTCCAGAACGCCTGCGAGGGACTGGGGCTGGTTGGCGACGATGCCGACGACCTGCCCGTCCAGCCGGGCCAGGGCGCAGATGATGTTGCGGGCCCAGCGCTCGTGGATCTCGAGGTAGTCGCCGTCGTCGACGAGCTCCTCGATGACCTTGTGCATGTCGTAGGGGCGGTTGCCGTCGGCCGGGACCAGGTCCAGCAGCACGTCGGAGCGGCGGTCGGCCGGGTCCTCGGAGTGCACGGTCGGCGGGTTCTCGCGGTTGTTCTGCGGCAGCATCGAGATGAGGTAGCGGACCTCCGCGATGCAGGTCTCCTCGTCGTCGTAGGCGAAGTGCGCCACGCCCGAGGTCTCGGCGTGCACATCCGCACCGCCCAGGCCGTTCTGCGTGATCTCCTCGCCGGTGACCGCCTTGACCACATCGGGGCCCGTGATGAACATCTGCGAGGTCTCGCGGACCATGAACACGAAGTCCGTCAGCGCCGGGCTGTAGGCCGCGCCACCCGCGCACGGGCCCAGCATCACGCTGATCTGCGGAATCACACCCGACGCACGGGTGTTGCGCTGGAAGATGCCGCCGTAGCCGGCGAGCGCGGAGACGCCCTCCTGGATACGGGCGCCCGCGCCGTCGTTGAGCGACACGAGCGGAGCGCCCGCCGCGATCGCCATGTCCATGATCTTGTGGATCTTCGTGGCGTGGGCCTCGCCCAGCGCACCGCCGAAGATCCGGAAGTCGTGCGCGTACACGAAGACCGTACGGCCCTCCACCGTGCCCCAACCGGTGATCACACCGTCGGTGTACGGCTTCTTCGCCTCCAGCCCGAAACCGGTCGCCCGGTGCCGGCGCAACTGCTCGACCTCACGGAAGGACTCCGGGTCCAGCAGCAGGTCGATCCGCTCACGGGCAGTGAGCTTCCCCTTGGCGTGCTGGGCCTCGGTCGCACGGTCACTCGGGCCACGCCGGGCCTCGTCGCGCAGGGCGTGCAGCTCGGCCACACGCCCTCGGGCGTCACTCGGCTCGCTCGGGATGGTTTCGACATCGGTCATGTACCGACCCTACGAAGCCGACCAAGGGAAAACCGCAGTCGACTCTTCACAGTCTCCTGCGCCGAATCCTGGTGGGGCTGGACAGAACGAGCGGGCGTACGGCACTTCTCAACAGCTTGGAACCCCTCGTACTTGTGAGGTTCCTATAGATGTCAGCTGAGAGCCACCTCACAGCGGTGGGTGGCGCCCGCCGTCCCGGGGGTGATCCTCAGCCGCAGCGTACGGCCCGTGGCAAGCACCTCGACCGCCGGATCGCGTGAGAGGACGGCGCGGACGGGCTGGTCCCAGACGACCTCCAGCGGCTGTCCGGCGCGGACAGGCTCGCTCACGCAGAGTGTCGCCGTCAGGGGCCGCCGGCGCACCATCACGCTCGCCGGGGCGGTGGTGGTGAGGCGCCCCACCGTACCGGCTCGCCAGAAGTTCGCGGCAGTCAGCCCCAGGGAGCGGACGACGACGGCCTGCCGGTCGGCGCTGTTGTCGAGAACGTCCAGCCAGGTGAGGTCATGGGCGCGGGCGGCGACGGTGCGGCGGGAAGCGCCCGGCATCAGCAGATAGGCGTACGACGCCCCCACCGGGTCCGTGCCGTGGTCCAGCCAGAGGGTCTGGTAGCGGCGGGTGCGCTGCTCGGTCGACGAGATGCTGTTGATGTCGGACCAGGCGCCCGTGCGGTCCTCGCGCAGGGTGCGCAACTGCCCCGTGCCGCCCGGGAGTACCCATCCGCCGTGGCCGTCGAGGTGGACCCAGCGGGAGCCGGTGGTGAAGGCGTTCGTGCCGCTCTCGCCGAGGCAGCGATTGTCGACGACCGTCTCGACCGGCACGCCGTCCGTGGCGGTGATGCCGGCACCGAGACAGATGACCGTGTCGGCTGTGCAGAACCAGGACTTGCGGGCTTCGAGGGTGGATCCGAGGCCCTTGAGGTGCTGCCCGACCGCGGCGAACTCGCCGTCGCTCGCCCCGCCGACCCAGCGCACGGCGGGCTTGGGCGCGCCCCACTCGCCACCGGTCCGGTCGGCCAGCCGCTTGGTGGAGACGGTCGTGCCGGGGAGCCGGTAGGGATCGACCGTGGGCCAGAACCAGTCGGTGTACTGCGCGTCCGCCCCCGGTCCCGGGCCCCACCAGTAGAGCATTCCCGCGCCGGTGTGCCAGCCGCGCGGATTCTCGCCGTTGCCGCACTCGTAGTGCGAGATCCGGTCCGAGGCCATGGAGATGTTCGCGGCCCAGCCCGGACGGCGATGGACGGCGCGGTCCATGGAGGCGAAGAGGCGGTGGCCGATGGGCTCGGGAGCGGCGGGCACGGGTGCCGCGGCCACGGCGTGCAGCCGGGCGAGGTCGGCGACGCCGAACTGGCGGGCGGTGAGAAGGGGGGTGACGGCGTCGCGTTCGATCCAGCCCTTCACGCGCGCGTGCCAGCGGTCGCGCTCGGCGGGGCTCGCGCCACCCGCGAGAAGGGCGATGGCGGCGATCAGGCCCTGGCCGTGGAAGTGGTCGCTGCGCATGATCCGGCGTTCGTCGCTCTTGAGGTAACCGCGGCTGATGGCACGGCCGTTCACGCTGTCCATCATCAGGCCGTTGTAGATCAGCGGGGCGTAGGCGTGCTCGACGCTGTCGAGGATGATCTGCCGGTCGGGGTCGGTGACGGCCCAACTGGAGCCGGCGAGGAGGGTGAAGAGCCGGCCGAGGCCGTCGAGCATGACCTGTCCGTACGTCCCCGAGTACGCGACCCAGGTGTGCTGGACGAACGAGCCGTCGCGGTAGAGCCCGTCTCCCTTGGTCACGTACGGGAAGACCGGCGAGAGCGCGTCGCGGGCCAGCGCTATTTTGGCGGGGTTCTCGCCGACGATGCCGCGCAGGGCGACGGAGCGGCACAGGTCGACGCGGTTGGCGCCGGTGGAGGTCCCGGTGTAGTCGCGGAGTGCGGAGTCGGGGACGAAGTGGTCGACGGCGGCGCAGGCGGCCTGGATCCGCGTGTCCGTCAGCCTGTCGCGCAGCGTGGCGACGATGTCCATGAGGAGGCGGGGGCTGCCGATCTGCCATTCCCACCAGTTGCCGTAGCGGGTGGTGGTGGGGTTGTAGACGCGGGCGGAGAGGTGGTCGAGGCCGCGGACGATGTCGGCGAGCAGCGTCTCGTCTCCGGTGAGGCCGGTGCCCTGCTGGGCGTACGCCTGGGTCATCACCCAGAGCCTGCTGTAGCTCTGGGTGATTCCGGCGGGCGGATCGAAGGAGTGGCCGGGCCACAGGGAGGTGTCCGTGGGGGCCATGGAGGCGCGGAAGGTACGGGCGAGCGTGCCGGTCTCCGCGAGGCGGGAGGCGTACGGCTCGGCGGTCGGGTCGTAGCCGGCGCCGAGCTGGATCGTCAGCCACCGCTGCCGCAGCGTCTCGAACTCGCTCTCGGCCGCGGCCCGCTGGGCGAACGCGGGCGGGGCGAGGGCGAGTCCGAGAGCGGCGGAGGTGGTGGTGGCGAGGAAGGTGCGGCGGGACCAGGCGGGGACGATCGGTGGCACGGGAGCCTCCCGAGGGAAGTGGTGTAGACCGGTTGAGGGAGGGTCTAGCACGCGCTTTCCCCGGCGTTCAATGGGTGGGACACAGCCGATTGAAAGCGCTTTCCGTCTTGTCCCGTCTCGTGGGGCTAACCGGCGCAGTGGAAGCGCGCGTTGCCCCAGTCGGCGTGGTCGTTCCCGTTGCCGTCACCCCCGTCCCCGGCCACCAGGTCGACGTAGTTCGCGCCGGTGACGTCCGCGGTGAGCGCCCACGCCGCGTCCGTGGCCTTCAGGACCGGCGACTGAACCTTCTCCGTGCCGTCGGCGACGACCGTGAACTGCACGGTTCCGCGCGTCGTCTGGACGTCGTCCACGCCCACCTCGGCGGTGAAGGAGGTGCACCGCCCGCCGAGGTAGTAACGGACCTTCGCCGGGGCGTGGGTGCCCAGGCCCTTGGCGTACGACACGCCGCCGATCCTCAGCGGACCGCCGTCGCCGGTACCGGTCTCCCCGTTGGAGAGGTCGCGCTCGACGGGACCCCAGCCGTTCTCCGCGGACGTCCAGTCCAGGTCTCCGGCCCAGCTGTCGGTGGTGGGCGGCGGGGGCAGGGTACGGACCGCGGCGGCGGCGGCGAGCCGGCGCGACGAGCCGCCGATGTCGTACCTCACCGCCGAACCGATCGTGTACGTCCGGTAGGGGGCGTCGACCGGCGGTGTCACCCGCCAGGTCGCGGTGGCCCTCGCACCGGCCGCGACCGAGGCGAAGGAGACGGGGCCGGCCGGCTCGGCGCTCCAGCCCTCGGGGACGGTGAGGGCCAGTGTGACGTCCTTCGCGGCCGTGGCCTCGTCGTTGGCGAAGGCGACCTCGACCTCGTTGGCCCGTCCGGGCTCCAGGGTCTCCCCCGCGGTGACGGCGAGGGTGCCGCACGCGGCCCGCTCGGCCGCCGGGCCCAGGTCGGTGACGGTGAAGCCGTCCAGTACGAAGTCCGCCCCGTCGGGGGCGTCGGCCCGCTTGCGCAGGCCGGTCCAGGTGTCACCGCAGCCGGCCGTGACGGTCTCGGAGAAGTGGCCGGTGGACCGCTGCTGCCCGAGCGGGGTGCGGCGGGTCTCGACGGCGGCGCCGTTGCCGGACGCACGGTCGTAGCCGGTCACCCATTCATAGGCGCCCGCGTGGCTGGACTGGTAGTCGTAGGCCACCCGGTAGCTGTGGCCGTCCTTCATCGGTACGGTCCAGGGCGCCGTGCGGTAGACGAGTCCGCTGTTCTCGTCGTGGGACTTGAGGGACTCGGCGCCGCCGAGCACGTCGTCGACGAGCTTTCCGTTCCAGCCGGCCTGGGTGAACGGGGCGTGGAGCCGGCTGATGTGGGTGCGGGGGTCGGTGGCGCCGCCCGCGTCGCCCTTGAGGAAGGGGCCCCAGCCCTGGTCGACCGCCTCGAAGTCCTCGTACGCGGCGGTCCCGGGGCGGGTGGCGGGGGCGTTGGCCACGAGCCGTACGTCGTCGATCCGTACGGTCGCTCCACCGCTCACGGCGTCGACGCGCAGGGTCGCCGTGCCGTCCGCCGCCGCGGTGAAGTTCACCTTGGCCCGCTGGAAGTGCGTCCCGTGCCACTCGGAGGCGGCGACCTGGTCCGTGAGGGCCGAGCGGTCGACGGCGACGGACCGTCCGCCGATGGAGAGGGTGGTCCGGCGGGTCCTGCCCGGCTCGACCTCGATGAGCGCGGAGGCGGTGTACCGCTTGCCGGGCTCCAGGCCGGTGACGCGCTGGGAGAGTGATGCCGCCGTGTCACCGGTGAGCGCGGCGCTGGTGCGGCCCTGACCGTCGGTGTGGCGTGTCACCGTGCCCGTCGTGGCCCATGTGGCCAGCCGGTTGTCGTTGAACCCCGGATCGGCGACCTTGCCGCCCTCGCCCCAGTGCGGGTCGCGCGGCTCGGGGGCCCGGTCCGGGTAGAGGACGTAGGGCTGCCCGGCGGTGGCGTCGAGGGTGATCCTGCCGTCGACGGGCCGTACGGTCGCGGTCTTCACGCGGCCGTTGTCGGTGAGCCTGTAGACGGTGTACGAGCCGGATCCCGGCACCGCCCAACTGCTGCTGCCACCCGACTTGTTGTAGTGGTAGAGCTTCTTCCCGCCGTCCCACGGCAGGAGGTAGCGGTCACCGTCGAGGACCTTGCGGCCCCGGTCGTAGAAGGTGCGGTGCCCGTCCTCGACCGTCCCCCGCACTCCCCCGGTGAAGGTGAGGTCGTTGCCCTCCCAGCGGGTGATCTTCTCCTGCTGGAGGTACTTGGCCGGCAGGTTCTTCTGCCAGATGTTGGCGTAGAAGGCGTTCCAGTCACTCTCGCCGGTCCACCCCTCGAACTCTTCGAGGGCGCTCTGACCGAGGACCGGGTGGTTGTTCCAGACGTCCTTCTCGTCGTTGCGGATGAAGCGGATGATCCGGGAGTTGAGCCCCTTGTTGGTGGCCCCGCCGTAGTCCAGGTCATTGGCCCAGTGCGACCAGAGCGAGGCCCGCTCGAACTTCTCGGACCATTCGGTGCCGACGCGCCAGCCCTGCGCCTGGACGGCTCGCATCGTCCGGTCCGCGATCCAGCCGTGCGTGTAGTAGACGTCGATGTAGAGGAAGGAGAGATTGCGGTCGGTCTCGTTCCTCAACTGCTGGAACCGGCGCGCGAGATCACCGCTGTTGATGTCGCGGCGCTGGTCGATGTAGTAGCTCTGGTTGAGCCAGTTCCAGCCCGGTCTGGTCTTGTCGACCAGGGTCTCGCTGAAGTTCCTGGCCTCGGGGTACGACTCGGTGGCGTTGACGTGGACGCCGAAGGTGGCGCCCCACTTCTTCCCGTCGACGAGCAGCTTGTTGAGGTCTTCGAGGCCGCCGGCGCGCTTGTTGTAGTTGCCGCCGTAGTCGGGGTGGGCCGAGTCGTGCCCCTCGGAGCCGTATCCCTTGAGGACGGCGAGCTGGCCGAGTCCGTCGGTGGCGAGCGAGACGCGCTTGACGTCGTCGAGGGTGCGCAGGAAGGGGTGGGTGGCCTGGCTGGCGAAGTTGAACGGGATGTGGGTGACCACGCGGTCGGGCGTCGTCCCGCTGCCGGGCGGGTGGAATCCGATCGTGCGGAAGGCGATGGCGCCGTCCTGCCAGTCGGTCCTGCGGTCGCCGTTGGCGTCGGGGGTGACGACGACCTTGGCCCAGGGGAGGTCGTCGCCGGTCTCGGGCCGTGGTGCGCCGGCGCCTCGGTAGGTCCACTGTCCGGACCAGACGCCCACGCGGGTACCGCCGTCGGCGGCGGCTCGGGCCTGGTGCCAGAAGCGGGCGTCGTCACCGTTGGTCGCGCCGGAGGGCTTGTCGTAGCTGGAGTTCGACTCGACGGCCGCGGCCAGGGCGCCGGTGTTCACCAGTGCGTAGCTCGCCCCGGCGGGGGCCGCGTCCACCGGGGTGGCGGCGGTGACCTCGGCGAAGACGTCGGCCGTCCTCGTCGAGTCGGCGTCGAGGCGGGTGAACGCGGTCTCGGCCCCGGCGTCGGACGAGCCCACCGAGACCAGGTCGTGGCCGGGTATGTCGAGGGTGGAGAGCCGGAAGGCGTCGGTGTCCCGGACCGCGGTGACCCTGAAGGTGGTGGTCCGGCCGGTGACGGTGAGGGAGGCGTCGATCTCGACGCCCGGCAGGTCCGGGAAGAGCAGGGTGTAGGCGGCCCGGCTCGCGGTGACCGTGGGCGCGGCCTTGGCCCGTACGGCATACGGCGCGCCGTTCAGGACGACCTCGGTGACCGGGCGGGTACTGCCGAGGAGGCGGGCGCCGCCCGCGCGCTCGGTGTACGACACGACGCGCGGAAAGTCCTTGGCGACGGCGACCGAGAGCTGCGGGGAACCGATGAGGGCGGTGGTGGCGGGATCGTCCGCGGCGGCGGAACCGGCCGGTCCGGCGGCCTCGGCGGCTCCGGCCGGGGGCGCGGCTGCGGCCGGCAGGGCGGGCCCGGCCAGGGCGAATACGGCGGTGGAGGCGGCGATGAGGGCGCACCCCGTACGGATTCTTCGCGACATGGGGACTGAGTAGTCCCTGGCGCGGGGCACGGTCAACGAGATCGCGCGGCAGCGGCCGCGCCAGTCCAACAACCCCCTTCGGTTAGTCCAAGTCGCTCCGGGACCGGGCCGAAGGGGGCGTCGCGAGGGCGGCTGCGAGGTCAGCAGCCGCCGCAGTTGTAGTACGTGACGTCCCAGTGGTTGCCCTCGTCGGCGTAGACGTTGCCCGAACCGGACTTCCACTGCGGGGCACCGTCACCACGCGGCCCGATGTACGTGAACGTGTTCTTGATGTAGTTCCCGACGCAGGTGTACTTGCTGAAGTCGAGCTTGTAGCCGTTCCAGTGCGAGTACGTGCCGCCCGCGTGGCCCGTCTCCGTGCCGCCGGTGATGTTGAGCGCGCAGCCGCTGGCGCTCCGGAGGGTCTGGGCGCCCTTCGCGGTGGCGAGGTTGAGCTGCTCGAAGGACGTACAGCTGGGGTTGTTGCGATCGGAGCAGCCGCCGGACGAGGACCAGGTGATCCCGGACGAGCGGAACATCGAGGTCGCGGTGGCGTGGCTGATCTTGGTGACGGCGTGGGCGTCGGTCGCGCCGCTGATGACGCCGAACCCGGGGGCGAACAGGGCGCCGAGGACGAGGGCGAGCGCGCTGAGGACGGAGCGGAGCTTCATGGGGATTCCCTCCTGCTGTGAACCGTGGTGGGGCCGTGCAGGTGGAGCAGGGAGATGGTGCCTGAGTTCTACGCGCGTCCGCCAGAGGGGCCGCGCGCCTTTCGGATGAACGGAGACCAAAGAAGTTGAATTTTGAACGGAATGGACTTAGAGTCGATGTCGTTGAAGGTTCAACAAGAGCCGATCAGCCGCAGCGGCGCCATCCCGGCGCCCGTCCCAAGGAGCAGTCATGGGCCTCTTCACCCGCAAGAACGACGTCACCGGCACCACCGCGACCGCCACCGCCACGCTTCCCGCCGTGGCCCCGGCGCTGGCCGCCCTGACCGGCGACTACACCATCGACCCGGCGCACAGCAGCATCGGATTCACCGTCCGCCACGCCATGGTCACCAATGTGCGCGGCACCTTCGGTGAGCACGAGGGCACGCTGCGGCTCGACGGCGCCGACCCGGCCGCGTCCGCCGCGTCGATCGACGTCAGGATCGCCAGCGTCGACACCGGCATCGCGGACCGCGACGGCCACCTGCGCGGCGCCGACTTCTTCGACGCCGAGCGGTTCCCGCTGATGACCTTCCGCTCCACCGGCGCCGAGCAGCTGGGCGGGGACGACTACCGCATCACCGGTGACCTGACGATCAAGGACGTCACCCGTCCGCTCTCCATCGACCTGGAGTTCAACGGCTCCGCCACCGACGTGTACGGCAACGAGCGCGTGGGCTTCGAGGGCAGTGCCGAGATCCTGCGCTCCGAGTGGGGCCTGACCTGGAACGCGGCGCTGGAGACCGGCGGTGTGATGGTCAGCGACAAGGTGAAGCTGAACTTCGACATCTCCGCCATCAGGTCCGCCGCCTGAGCCGACAACCGAGCGCGCCCGCCCTCCGTCCCCCGGACGGAAGAGCGGGCGCTCGGCGTATCCGGTCACAACCCCGCTGTGAACGGTCACCTGTCGGCCGTCGGCGGCCGCTCGCAGCACGGCCTGCCCGGTGGCGGAGGGCCGGTATGCCAGTGGTGGCCCGTGCGTTGTCAGTGGTGGCCCGTACGGTCGGCCCATGGAATTCCGTATCGACAGCGGCGAGTTCGGCGATGCCGTCGCCTGGGCCGCCCGCGTGCTGCCCGCCCGCTCCCCCGTCCCCGTGCTCGGCGGTCTGCTCCTGGAGGCTGAGGACGGTCTGCTGCGGATCTCGGGGCTCGACTACGAGGCCTCGGCGCGGATCGAGGTGGAGGCGCAGACCGCGCGGCCCGGCAGGGTGCTGGTCATGGGGCGGCGGCTGCTCGACATCTGCCGGGTGCTGCCGAAGGCGCCGGTGGAGTGCGCGGTGGAGGGCTCGCGGTTCGCGGTGGTGGGCGGGGAGGCCCGTTTCGGTCTGTCCGTACTGCCGCTGGACGACTACCCGGCCCAGCCTCCGCTGCCCGGCTTCCTGGGCGTCGTGGACGGGACCGCGTTCGCCTCGGCCGTGGCGGCGGTGGCCGTCGCGGCGGGCCGTGACGACGCGCTGCCCGTACTGACCGGGATCCGGCTGGCGCTCGACGGCGACGCGATGACGCTGGCCGCGACCGACCGCTACCGCTATGCGGTCCGTACGCTCGACTGGAAGCCAACGTCCGCGGGCGCCCGTGCCGACGTGGTGGTCCCCGCCCGCCGTCTCACCGAGATCGCCCGCTCCCTGGCGGCGGCCGGGCCGCTGCGCATCGCGCTGGACGGCGGATCGATCGGCTTCGAGAGCGCCGGGATGCGTACCTCGACCCGTCTCCTCGACGGCCGGCTGCCGCGCCACGACAAGCTGTTCGCCCTGGACGGTCCGGCCACCGCCGTGACCGACCGGGCTCCGCTCGTCGAGGCCGTCAAGCGCGTCGCGGTGGTCGCGGAGGGCGACAGCCCGCTCCAACTGGCCTTCTCCGCCGACTCGGTGCATCTGCGCGCGGGGTACGAGGACGATGTCGCCTCCCAGCGGCTGCCTGCGGCGCTGGAGGGCGGCGAGGCTCTGACGGTCGCCTTCAACCCCGCGTATCTGATGGACGCGCTGGGGTCCTTCCAGTCGTCCGCCGTGCGCTTCCATCTGCTGGGGCCGGGGCAGCGCGCGCTGATCACCGAGTTGTCGGGCCGGGCGCACGAACATCTGTTGATGTCGGTGAAGCCCCTGATGTGAGCGGTGGGGCGGATACGCCGACGGCACCGGCCTCACGGCCCGCTCGGCCTAGAAGCCGCCACCGCCGTCGAAGCCGCCGCCACCGCCGAAGTCGCCGCCTCCGCCGAACCCGCCGGAGTCGCCGCCCCCGAAGTCCCCGGAATTGAAGTCGGCGCCGGAGTAGTCGCCGCCCTGGAAGTCCTGGTAGTCGGCGCCGCCGTAGTCCGCCGCGTAGGCGGGGGTGGAGAGCATCGAGCCGAGCATCGTGCCCACCAGCAGGCCCGGCAGCATGCCGCCGCCGAAGTAGCCGCCGGCCCAGGGCCCGTAGGCCGGACCCGCCTCCCAGTACGGGCGGCGCCCGGTCTCCGTGTCGACGGTGCGGGCCACGGGGTCGAGGCCGTCCTGGATCCGGGTCGCGTCCGCCGCGCAGACCGGGACCTCGCGGGCCGAGCCCCCGGCCGGGGTCCAGGTGACGTCGGCGTCGGAGGGGCCGTGGCGCGGGTCGAAGAAGCAGGGAGGACGGCGCTCCGGCAGCGGGCGGCCCTCGCGGCGGGCGGCGAGGACGGCGAGGGAGAAGCGGCCGTCCTCGAGCGCCTGGGTCACCGCGCGCACATCACCGGGGTGTTGGGCGGCGCCCATCCTGGACTTGGCGGTGTCGTAGGCGTCGAGGGCGCGTTCGTAGTCACCGCGCATGGCGTCGTCGGCGCCGGCCTCGGCGGGGTGGAAGTCGAGCCGGTCCAGCTCCTCGCCGAAGGCGGTGATGTCCTCGTCGACGACGACGCGGAGCCTGTCGAGCGCGGCCCGCTCCTCGGCCTGCTTGCGGCCGCGGTTGCGGCGGACCACGGCGTAGGCGCCCGCGCCACCAGCGGCCACGACCGCGCCGAGGGTGATCAGGGCGCCGGTGGAGGCGCCGCCCTCGTCCGCGCCGCCGCCGCTCCAGGAGGCGGGGGCGGAGCCGCGGGTCTGCGGCAGGGCCTGGTCGACGAAGTTGTTCAGCTCGGTCGCGGTGTCCACGCCGGGCTGGCGTACCGCGTTCACCAGGTTGCGCACGGCCTGGTTCGGCATGACCACCGCGTCGGCGCCGGCGTTGAACCCGCCCCCGAGGCGGACGGCGTAGAGGCCGGTGATGCCGGTCTCGGTGCGCAGATTGCGCAGCAGGTTGTCCGGCGGGAAGGCCGAGGTCGCGGGGAGCACCGCGACGAAGACCGGCTTGTCCGCGTCCTTGATCTTCCGGGCGAGGGCGTCCGCCTCGGCCCCGGAGAGTTGGGAGGACGCGCCGGGGTCGACATAGACCGGGCCCTGCTTGAAGGCCTGGGCCACGTCCGAGAGACCCGTGGCCTTGGCGGATACGCCAGGAGCCAGAGCCAGGAGCAGCAGGAGCGCCAGCCCGGCGAGGGCCGACAGAAGGGAAAGCGGCCTGGTCCTCATACTTCGACGCTACCCGAAAGCGGCCAAAGCAGACCATGGAGACGAGAGGGACCGGGGAGGCGGGGGAGACGGCGCCCCGGTCTCGCAAGCCCGCCCGGCCTCCGGAACCTGCCCCGCCTGCGCCGCCGGCCCCGCCTTTCCCGTCCAGCCCCGCCTGCCCCGCCTGCGCCGCCGGCCCCGCCTTTCCCGTCCAGCCCCGCCCGCCCCGCCTGCGCCGCCGGCCCCGCCTTTCCCGTCCAGCCCCGCCCGCCCCGTCTGCGGCCTCCGAGTCCGCCTCGGCTCCCCTCCCCCGGGGCGGGAATCGCTCAGCCCGCCGCTCGCCTCGGCGAAGGGCTTCGACAGGGCCGGCGCCATGGCCTGCGCTCCCCGCTGCTGGTCCTCTCCTGCGTCAGCCCCGGAGCTCGAAGTACGCGCCGGGCTCCCGCTCGGCGGTGCGGTGAGGCACCCGGTGAGCACGACGGCGGCCACGCCGGCCGCCGTCGTCCCGCGGGTTCTGATCAACGTCCTGCCCATATCCCCCACGCTGGGGCGTACGGGGGCTACAGGCCGGTACGACGCGCTACTCGGCCGGGTCGATCCCCGCCCGCAGCAGCCCGTACGTGTAAGCGTCCTCCAGCGCCTGCCACGACGCGGCGATGACGTTCTCGCCGACACCGACCGTCGACCACTCTGCATTGCCGTCGCCCGTGGTGATCAGGACCCGGGTGGTGGACTCGGTGCCGTGGCGGCCCTCCAGGATGCGGACCTTGTAGTCGACCAGCTCGAACTTGGCCAGCTGCGGGTAGATCCGCTCCAGCGCGACCCGCATCGCCCGGTCCAGGGCGTTGACGGGGCCGTTGCCCTCGGCGGTGGCGACGATGCGCTCGCCCTTGGCCCAGAGCTTCACGGTCGCCTCGTTGGCGTGGGTGCCGTCCGGGCGGTCCTCGACGATCGCCCGCCAGGACTCCGTACGGAAGTACCCGCGGGCGCGCCCCTCGGCCTCGGCGCGCAGCAGCAGCTCGAAGGAGGCGTCGGCGGCCTCGTAGGTGTAGCCCCGGAGCTCGCGCTCCTTGACCCGCTCGACGACCCGGCCGACCAGCTCACGGTCGTTGCCCAGGTCGACGCCGAGCTCCTTGCCCTTGAGCTCGATGGAGGCGCGGCCCGCCATGTCGGAGACGAGCATCCGCATGGTGTTTCCGACCCGCTCGGGGTCGATGTGCTGGTACAGGTCCGGGTCGACCTTGATCGCGGAGGCGTGGAGCCCGGCCTTGTGCGCGAACGCGGAGACACCGACATAGGGCTGGTGCGTGGAGGGCGTCAGGTTGACGACCTCGGCGATGGCGTGCGAGATGCGGGTCATCTCGGCCAGCGCGCCGTCGGGCAGCACACGCTTGCCGTACTTGAGCTCCAGCGCGGCGACGACAGGGAAGAGGTTGGCGTTGCCGACCCGCTCTCCGTAGCCGTTGGCGGTGCACTGGACGTGCGTGGCGCCCGCGTCGACGGCGGCGAGGGTGTTGGCGACGGCGCAGCCGGTGTCGTCCTGGGCGTGGATGCCGAGGCGGGCGCCGGTGTCGGCGAGGACGGTGGCGACGACGGCCTGGATCTGGGCGGGAAGCATGCCGCCGTTGGTGTCGCAGAGGATGACGACATCGGCGCCGGCCTCGGAGGCGGCCCGGACGACGGCCTTGGCGTACTCGGGGTTGGCCTTGTAGCCGTCGAAGAAGTGCTCGCAGTCCACGAAGACCCGGCGGCCCTGCTCGCACAGGAAGGAGACGGTGTCGCGCACCATCTCCACGTTCTCGTCCAGGGTGGTCCGCAGCGCCAGTTCGACATGGCGGTCGTGCGACTTGGCGACCAGGGTGATGACCGGGGCCCCCGACTCCAGGAGCGCCCTGACCTGCGGGTCTTCGGCGGCCTTGCCACCGGCCCGACGGGTGGAGCCGAACGCGACGAGCTGGGCGTGCTTGAAGTCGATCTCCTGCTGGGCGCGGGCGAAGAACTCCGTGTCACGCGGGTTTGCGCCCGGCCAGCCGCCCTCGATGAAGCCGACGCCGAAGTCGTCCAGGTGGCGGGCGATGGTCAGCTTGTCGGCGACGGTGAGGTTGATGCCCTCGCGCTGGGCTCCGTCGCGGAGCGTGGTGTCGAAGACATGGAAACTGTCGTCGGTCTCCGTGGTCATGGCTGTGTTGGCTCCTGTCGGATGTGGCTCCGGAAGGTCTGGATCCACTTGCCCCCATTTTCGCGCGCGTTCCGTGTCCGGTCTGGGTGGGTCCGGAAAATGAAAAAACCCCTCGCGGGTGCGAGAGGTCTGCGCGCGGGTCTGAGGCACGGTGTCCACTGCCGCGGGGGTCCTGCCGCGGGTCAGTGGTCACTGCGGACCGGCGCGCTACTGCCCATAATCATGGTGGTAGCAAGCACGGCGGCAGTCTGCCACATCTGTACGGGTGACGGGACCGCGGTCTCACGATGCGGGCGGACCTCCGGTGGTAGGTCACTGGTGTGAGTTCCCAGCCGCCCTCAGGGCCACCCACAGGACCACCCACAGGACCACCGCGCGGACCGGTCTCCCATCCACCGGGACCCGGCCCCGAACCGCCCCCCGGGCGGGGTTCGACACCGGGCACCCCCACCGGCCCGGCCGGCGGACGCTCCCCCCGCACGCTCGCCCTCGTCGTCGGCGGCGCGGTGGTGGTGGTGGGCCTGGCCGTCCTCCTGGTGTTCCTGCTCCGGGGGGACGACAAGGGCAGCGACCGGGCGACGGGTGACGCCTCGGCGTCGGCCCCCGGCGACACCGCGTCGGCGAAGGCAGAGGCCCTGGTCCTCGCCAAGCGGGTGGCACTGACCCCGGCGGACTGGGGGCCCGGCTACGAGAAGGCCCCGACGTACGAGATCACGCCCGTCGACGAGTCCGATGTGCTGAGCAGCTGCGAGTTGACCGGGAAGGGAAGCCGCACCGGCACGCTGGCCTCCCTCTCCCGCACGGCCGTCCACAATCCGTCCCAGATCACGGGCTACTCCGAGGTCCGGGTGTACGCCGACGAGCCCACGGCACGGATGTACCTGGACGAGGTCGCGGACGCCATCCACCGCTGCCCCAGCCAGCACAGCGGCAAGAGCCGCTGGACCGGCGTCCGGGAGGCGACCGCGCCGACGGTGACCGGGTTCGACGCGATCGTGTCCGAGGAGGGACGGCAGGTGGTCGACGAGAACGGGAAGAAGGTGAACTCGCTCTACGTCCTCCTCACGGGCCGGGCCGGCGAGCACGTCCTGAGCGCGAGCACGATCGGGGACCCCAAGAAGGAGGCGCGGCTGCGCGAGCAGGCGGCCACCGCCCTGCAGAAGCTCCAGCAGCGGATGGCCGCCGAGGGGCGGTGACCACCCGCGTCGGCCCCTCGCGTCGGCCCCCGTGTCACCGCGCCTCGGCGGACTCCCGGGTCCTGGGGGTCTGCGCGGATGCAGGCGGGGCGCCGACGCGGCCCAGATCGATGTCCCGGGTCTCGCGCATCGTGAGGTAGACGACCAGGGAGACGGCGGCGCAGCCGGCCACGTACCAGTAGTAGCCGGACTCCAGGCCTGCGTCCTTGAACCACAGGGCGACGTACTCCGCCGTGCCGCCGAAGAGCGCGTTGGCGATGGCGTACGGCAGGGCGACGCCCAGCGCGCGGATGCCGGTCGGAAAGAGCTCGGCCTTCACGCACGCGTTGATCGAGGTGTAGCCGGTGATCACTACCAGGGCCAGCAAGGAGAGGCCCAGCGCCGGCCAGAACGAGCCCGCGTGCCGGAGCAGCGTCATGATCGGGACGGTCAGGAAGGTCGAGCCGACCGCGAAGGTGATCAGCAGCGGGCGGCGGCCGATCCGGTCGGAGAGGCGCCCGGCGAGCGGCTGCAGACAGGCGAAGACGATCAGCGCACAGAAGGAGACCAGCGTCGCGGTCTGCTTGGAGAGCCCGGCGGAGTTGGACAGGTACTTCGTCAGATAGGTGGTGTACGTGTAGTACGCGACGGTGCCGCCCATGGTCAGCGCGATCACCAGGAACGCCTCGCGCTTGTGTGCCCACAGCGCCTTCAGGGTGCCCTTGGCCTCGGCGGGGGTGTCGTCGGCCGTCTTCTCGTACACCTCCGTCTCCAGCATCGTGCGCCGCAGATAGAAGACGACGGCCGCGCCGAGCGCGCCGACGATGAACGGGATGCGCCATCCCCAGCTGTGCAGGGCGTCGGCGGACATGGTGCGCTGGAGGATGATCTGCAGGCCCAGGCCGAGGATCTGACCGGCGGTCATCGAGACGTACTGGAAGCTGGAGGCGAAGCCCCGGTGCTCGGGTGCGGAGGCCTCGGTGAGGTAGGTGGCGCTGGCGGCGTACTCGCCGCCGACCGACAGGCCCTGGAGCAGCCGGGCGACGAGCAGCACGGCCGCGCCGCCGTATCCCGCGACCGCGTAGGTCGGCGCGACGGCGATGAGGACGGCCGACGCGGACATGAGGGTGACGGTGAGGGTCAGCGCCGCCTTGCGGCCCCTGCGGTCGCCGACGCGTCCGAGGAGCCAGCCGCCGACGGGCCGCATGAAGAAGCCGACGGCGAAGATGCCGGCGGTGTTCATGAGCTTGGCGGTGTCGTTGCCCTCGGGGAAGAAGGCCCCCGCGAAGTACGTGGCGAAGCTCGCGTAGACGAACCAGTCGAACCACTCGACCATGTTGCCGGCCGAGCCGACCCAGATCTTTTTCCAGTGCTCTCGTCCCATGAGCCGAACCGTGCCAACAGGCCCGCCGGCCGGACAAGGGTGAACTCGGCAACGATCGGGAGTACTTGCGTGCGTTACGGTCACGGGATCAGCGTTTGCTTGAGGAACTCCCTCACGTGGCCGAGGACTTGTTCGCGTCCGGTGCCCGGTATCCCCACCGCGACATGGACGCTGAAGCCGTCGAGGAGGGCGCGCAGACGGGCGGCGTAGCGGTCCGGGTCGACGGTGAGGAGCTCGCCGCGCGAGATGCCCTCCGCCAGCAGGGCGACCAGGTCGCGGTGCCATGCGCCCTCGATGGCCGCCTGCCGGGCCCGAGCGTCGGCGTCCGCGTTCTGCGAGCGGTTCCAGACCTCCAGCCAGAGGGTCCAGTGCGGGTCGCGGGGACCGTCGGGGACGTACAGATCGACGTAGGCGGTCAGCCGCTCCCGTACCGGAGCCTGCCGGGACAGCAGCGCGCTGCGCTCGGCGCCGAGCTGCGCCTCGCTCCACTCCAGGGTCTGCAGCAGCAGTTCGTCCTTGGTGCGGAAGTAGTAGAGCAGGTGCCCGCTGCTCATCCCCACCTCGCGCCCGAGCCCGGCCATGGTGAGCCCGTCGAGGCCGCGCTCGGCGATGGTGGCCATGGCGGCGGCGAGGAGCTCCTCGCGGGGCGGGGCGGTGTTGCGGCGGCGATGATTGCTGGTCACTCGTACGTTTTACCCGATCGTCCAGCCGTCCTCGGCCATGCGGTCCCGCAGGGCCGTGACCTGCTGCGGGGTGGGTTCGGCGAGCACCCCGAGGTCTGCCCCGAAGGCGCCTTCGACGACCGTGTCGAGGTCCTCCGGCGGGACCGAGGCGCGCAGCAGCGCGAGGAGGGCGGGGAAGTCGTCACGGATCACGCCGTCCTGGTGCATCTCCCGCAACGCGCGGATGATCCGCACCAGTTCGGGACGGAGGTCCATCCAGCCGCGGCTCGCGCGGATCTCCCGGTCGACCTCGTCCATGAACCAGCGCATGACGTCGTACGGGACGTGATGGTGGGTCTCGGCCTCGATCAGGCAGACGGCCGGCTCGCGGTCGGGGTCCTCGTCGGGCACGATCCCGATCGCGAGGGTCGCGTCCCGGGCGAGGTCGTTCAGCTCCAGGTACCAGGCGTCGTCCGGCAGCGCGTACATCAGCCGGATCGCGTAGTCGCCGCCGGAGTGTTCGATCAGGGGCATGGCCGCAGGCTGTCACACCGCCCGCGGCCGCCCCCACCCGATATCCGCCTCGGGGATCAGACCTTCGGCTGCTGCTGGGTGATGCAGTGGATGCCGCCACCGCCCGCGAAGATCGCCCTCGCGTCGACCAGCGTCACCGTGCGGTCCGGGAAGAGCCGGCGGAAGATGCCCGCCGCTATCTCGTCGCGCGGGTCGTCGAAGCCGCACAGCACCACTCCGCCGTTGCAGATGTAGTGGTTGATGTACGAGTAGTCGACCCATTCGCCGTCCTCTTCGAGGACGGTCGGCGCCGGGATCTCCACGACCTCCAGGCGGCGGCCCCTGGCGTCCGTCTGGGCCCGCAGGATGGCCGCGTACTCCTTGGAGCGCTCGTAGTCCGGGTGCGCCGGGTCCTGCTGTGCATGGACGACGACGACACCGGGCCGGGCGAAGGCCGCGACGATGTCGACATGGCCCTGGGTGCCGTAGGTGCCGTAGTCGCCGGCCAGGCCGTGCGGGAGCCAGATCGCCTTGGTGGTGCCGAGCTTGGCGTGGATCTCCGCCTCGACCTGCTCACGGGTCCAGTCGGGGTTGCGGCCGGCGCCGAGCTGGACCGTGTCGGTCAGCAGGACCGTGCCCTCGCCGTCGACGTGGATGGCGCCGCCCTCGTTCACCAGGTCACTGCTCAGGACCGGGACGCCCGCGAGATCGGCGACATGGCGCGCGATCTTGGAGTCGTGCTCCCAGCGCGCCCAGTCCTGGGCTCCCCAGCCGTTGAACACCCAGTCCACCGCGGCGAGCTGTGTGCCGTCGGTGACGAAGGTCGGGCCGATGTCCCGCATCCAGGCGTCGTCCAGGTCCCGCTCGACCAGGTCGATGCCGTCGCCGAGGAGCGCGCGGGCGGAGTCGCCCTGACCGGGGCCGTGGACCACGGTCACCGGCTCGAAGCGGCGTACGGCGCGGGCGACGGACGCCCACGCGGCACGGGCCTCGGCCAGCTCCTCGTCGTTGGTGAAGGTGGGGTTGGGGCCGGGCCAGGCCATCCACGTGCGCTCGTGCGGCGCCCACTCGGGCGGCATACGGAAGGTCATGTCGTTCCTCAGAGGAAGTAGAGGCGGTTGAGGGAGATGGAGTCGGCGGGCTCGGAGCGGATCGGATCGCCGTCGAGGGTGACCAGTCCGGTCCTGCCGTCCACGGACACATCGCCGATGCGGGAGTTGAGCAGCAGGTTCCCGGGGCCGATGCCGCGGGTGCCGCGGACGGCGACCCGGCGGCGGCGCGTCGGCATGTGGTCGGAGCCGAGGTCGACGGCCGCCTGGGCCACGAAGGCGACGGAGATGTCGGCCGGGGTGGCGCCGTACGCGCCGAACTGCGGGCCGAGGACGAGCGGCTCGCAGGTGTCGGTGGCCGCGTTGGGGTCGCCGACGACTCCGTAGGCGGGGAAGCCCGACTTGAGCACGAGCTGCGGCTTGGCGCCGAAGTACTGCGGCTGCCACAGCACGACGTCGGCCATCTTGCCGACCTCGATCGATCCGATCTCGTGCGCCAGGCCGTGGGCGATCGCGGGGTTGATCGTCAGCTTGGCCATGTAGCGCAGCACGCGCGCGTTGTCGTCGTGCGCGCCGTCGCCGTCCATCGGGCCCAGCTCGGCCTTCATCTTGCCGGCCATGGCGAAGGTCCGGCGTACGGTCTCGCCGGCCCTTCCCATGCCCTGTGCGTCCGACGACGTGATGCCGATCGCACCGAGGTCGTGCAGGACGTCCTCGGCTCCCATCGTTCCGGAGCGGATCCGGTCGCGGGCCATGGCGGCGTCGCCGGGCAGGTCCGTCTTCAGGTCGTGGACGGAGACGATCATGCCGTAGTGCTCGGCGACCGCGTCCCGGCCGAAGGGGAGGGTGGGGTTGGTGGAGGAGCCGATGACGTTCGGCACGCCCGCCATCTTCAGGACGTTCGGTACGTGACCGCCGCCGCAGCCCTCGATGTGGAAGGCGTGGATGGTCCGGCCGTCGAGGACGCGCAGGGTGTCCTCGACGGAGAGGCATTCGTTGAGGCCGTCGCTGTGCAGCGCGACCTGGACGTCGTGCTCCTCGGCGACCCGCAGGGCGGTGTCCAGGGCCCGGGTGTGGGCGCCCATGTCCTCGTGCACCTTGAAGCCGGACGCTCCGCCCTCGGCGAGCGCCTCGACCAGCGGCGCGGCGTCGGAGGACGAGCCGCGGCCGAGGAAGCCGATGTTGACGGGCCAGGCGTCGAAGGCGTTGAAGGCGTGCCTGAGCGCCCACGGGGAGTTCACGCCGACGCCCCAGACCGGGCCGAACTCCTGGCCGATGACCGTCGTCACACCGGAGGCGAGCGAGGCCTCCATGATCCGCGGCGAGAGCAGGTGGACATGGGTGTCGACGGCTCCGGCGGTGGCGATCAGGCCCTCGCCGGACACGATGGACGTGCCCGTGCCGACGACGACGTCCACGCCGTCGAGGGTGTCGGGGTTGCCGGCCCGGCCGATCGCGTGGATCCGGCCCTCGCGAATGCCGATGGACACCTTCCGGATGCCCTGGACGGCGTCGATGACCAGCACGTTGCTGATGACGACGTCGCAGGTCTCGCGGACGGCGGCGGCCTTCAGATGCAGTCCGTCGCGCGCGGTCTTGCCGAAGCCGGCGAGGAATTCGTCGCCGGGCTTCTGGGCGTCGGACTCGACGCGGACGACGAGTCCGGAGTCACCGAGGACCACCCGGTCGCCCGCGCGCGGGCCGTGCACCGACGCGTACTCGTACGGATCCATCAGTTGCCCTCCTTCTCGGGTCCCGCTCCGAGGTAGCCACAGGCCGCCGCACGCCGCAGGGCCTCCTCCTTCGCGCCCGGCGCGTCCAGCGGGCCGTCGACCAGACCGGCGAAGCCGATCGCGATCCGCTCGCCGCCGATGGGGACGAGCCCGACCTCGGACGAGCCGCCCGGGTCGAAGCGGACCGAGGAACCGGCGGGGACGCACAGCCGCATGCCGTAGGCGGCGGCGCGGTCGAAGTCGAGGCGCGGGTTGGCCTCGAAGAAGTGGAAGTGGGAGGTGACGCTGACCGGCACCGTCGCCGTGTTGTGCACACGCAGCGTGACGACCGGCCGCGGCTCGTCGTGCGCGGGCGCGGGCAACAGCGCTCCCGGCGCCCGCGCGCCGGAGCCCTCGCCGATCGGCTGCGAGACCACGGCGAGCCGCGATCCGTCGTCGAACACGGCTTCCACATGGACCTCGGTGACCACGTCGGCCACACCGGGAAGGACGTCGTCGGGGCCGAGGACGGACCGGGCCGCCTCGATCGCCTCGGCGAGCCGTCGC
The DNA here is from genome assembly GCF_055577795.1 of Streptomyces sp. NPDC033174. Taxonomy (NCBI): domain Bacteria; kingdom Bacillati; phylum Actinomycetota; class Actinomycetes; order Kitasatosporales; family Streptomycetaceae; genus Streptomyces; species Streptomyces sp. NPDC033174. The sequence goes on along the minus strand of NZ_JBVIPQ010000002.1, from coordinate 629,898 downwards.
CCGTCACGGGCCGCCTCGCAGACCGTGTCCGCGATCAGCGCGGTCGCCTCGGGGACATTGAGCCGCAGGCCCCTGGCCCGGCGGGCCCTGGCCAGTTCGGCGGCGCCGAACAGCAGCAGCCGGTCCCGCTCCGTGGGGGTCAGTCGCACGTCACCACACCTCCTGTTTGAACAACACTCTAACCGCGAGTTTCCCGTACTCAAAGCATTGACGGACGAGGGGGGCATGGGTCACATTGAGCGTCACTCAAAACGTCGTCCGAGGAGCAGGGAGAGCCCTTATGCCGATTGAACAGCGCGGAGTCGACACGATCCCGGAGGCAGAACGCACCAGCGGGCCACGGGACCTCATGGCGATCCTGCTGGGGTCGAACCTCTGCCTCGGCGTGATCATCTTCGGCTGGCTGCCGGTCTCCTTCGGCCTCGGTCTGTGGCCCGCGGTCACCTCGGTGGTCGCCGGTACGGTCGTCGGCGTCGTCGTGACCGCACCGCTCGCCCTGGTGTCACTCCGCACGGCGACCAACCTCTCCACGTCCAGCGGCGCCTTCTTCGGGGTACGCGGCCGGCTGGTCGGATCGATCGTCGGCCTGCTGCTCGCGCTCGGTTACACCGCGTTGACGCTGTGGATCGGGGGTGACGTCATGCTCGGCACCCTGGACCGGCTGATCGGCCTGCCCACCGGCGGACTGCCCCATGCCCTCGTCTACACCGTGCTCGCGGCCTGCACCGTCGTCGGCGCGGTCTACGGCTACAAGCTGCTGCTGAAGCTGAGCAAGGCACTCGCCCTCGGCATGACCGTGCTGCTCGCTCTCGGCATCTTCGCCTACGCGGGCGACTTCACCACCGCTGCCCCGCCCGACACCCCGTACCTGCTGGGCTCGTTCTGGCCCACCTGGGTGCTCTCCGCGGTGGCCGCCGGGCTCAGCGGCCCGATCGCGTTCATCACGCTGCTCGGTGACTACACCCGCTACATCTCCCCCGAGCGTTACAGCTCCCGGACCGTCTGGCGGGCCACCTGTCTGGGCCTCGTCGCGGGTCTGCTGGTCCCTCAGCTCTTCGGTACGTACACGGCGTTGGCCGCGCGCGGCTCCCTCGACTACGCGGGCCCGCTGGTCGACGCCTCTCCCGTCTGGTACCTGGTGCCGCTGCTGATCGCCGCGACCGCCGGCTCGGTCGGCAACGCCGGACTGATGCTCTACTCGATGGGCCTGGACCTCGACGCGATCCTGCCGCGCGCCACCCGTGCCCGGGCCACCCTGGTCGTCGCGGTCGTCGCCACGGGATTCGTCTTCCTGGGGCACTTCGTCTGGGACGCGCAGTCGGTGATGACCTCGTTCGTCCTGCTGCTCACCGCGATCGGCACACCCTGGGCGGTCATCACGCTGATCGGCCACTTCCGCTGCGGCGGCGCGTACGAGCCGGACGCCCTCCAGGTCTACAACCGCCGCGCGCAGGGCGGGATCTACTGGTTCCGGGCCGGCTGGCACCCGCGCGCCGTCGTCGCCTGGGCGCTGGGCGCGGTGGTGGGACTCGCCGGCGTCTCCACCCCGATCTACGAGGGCCCGCTGCTCAGCCTGACGGGCGGGATCGACTGCAGCTTCGTCCTGTCGGGCCTCGTCGGCGGCGCCCTGTACCTGGTGCTCACGCCCGGGCGGGCCGCGACCACGGACGACGTCACGGGCGCCGGCCCGGAGGCGGACGACTACTCGGTCGCCGAGAGGTCCTTGGCGTAGTACTCGATCGCCTTGCGGTAGCGCGCGATCGCCGGGTCCGTGCTGGTGGCGGCGAGCAGTTCCAGGAGGGTGCGCATCGCCTCCTGGTGGCTTCCGGTGTTGAACAGCGCCATCGCCAGGAAGGTCCGCAGGGCGGCGTCGTCGGGAAACTCCTCCACACCCCGGCGCAGCGTCTCCTCCGCCCGCGCGTACCGGCCGAGCACCCGGTACGTACTGCCGAGGCCGAGCAGCGCGCCGCGCCGGTCCTCCTCGCCGAGACCGGCGGCGGCCAGAGCCCGCTCGTAGTGCGGGACGGCCTCCTCCTCCAGACCGAGGACGTCATGGGCCCAGGCGGTCTGATAGGCGATCTCGCGGTCCTCGGGAAGCGCGGCGGAGAGGGCCAGCAGCCGTCGGCGCGCCTCTTCGGCCCCACCCCGTTCGCGCAGCCGTACCGCCTGCGCCAGTAGCCGGTCGCGTTCCTCGATCATGCCGTGATCCTCGCACGGGGCCGAACGGCGACGGCCCCGGTCCGGCGTACGGACCGGGGCCATCGGTGTGCCTCGGGGGCAGCGCCGGGACCGACTAGGCCAGCGCGTGCGTCCAGCCGTGGACGTCCTGCGCCTTGCCCGTCTGGATGTCCAGGAGCGCCTTGCGGAGCTTCATCGTGACCTCGCCCGGCCGGCCGCCGGACTGCTGCCACTCACCACCGGCCGACTTGACCGTGCCGATCGGGGTGATCACCGCGGCCGTGCCGCAGGCGAAGACCTCCTTGAGCGTGCCGTTGGCGGTGTCGGCCTTCCACTGGTCGATGGAGACGCGGCCCTCCTCGGCGGCGTAGCCGAGGTCCTTGGCGAGCGTGAGGAGCGAGTCACGGGTGATACCGGCGAGCAGCGAGCCCGTGAGCTCGGGCGTGACGATCTTGAGCGGCTCGTCGGGCCCGGTCTCGTACACGAAGTAGAGGTTCATGCCGCCCAGCTCCTCGACCCACTTGTGCTCGACGGCGTCGAGGTAGGCGACCTGGTCGCAGCCCTTGGACGCGGCCTCGGCCTGGGCGAGCAGGGACGCGGCGTAGTTGCCGCCGGTCTTGGCGTCGCCCATGCCGCCCGGGACGGCGCGGACGCGGTCCTCGGAGAGCCAGATCGAGACCGGCTTGACGCCCCCGGGGAAGTAGGCGCCGGCGGGCGAGGCGATGACCAGGAAGAGGTACTCGTTGGCCGGCCGGACGCCCAGGCCCACCTCAGTCGCGATCATGAACGGGCGCAGGTAGAGCGACTCCTCGCCGCCGTGCGCCGGGACCCATGCCTTGTCCTGCTGGACCAGGGCGTCACAGGCCGCGATGAACGTCTCGACCGGCAGCTCCGGCATGGCGAGGCGGCGGGCGGAGGCCTGGAAGCGGAGCGCGTTGGCCTCGGGGCGGAAGGTGGCGACGGAGCCGTCGGGGCGGCGGTAGGCCTTGAGCCCCTCGAAGATCTCCTGGGCGTAGTGCAGGGTCATGTTGGCCGGGTCGATCGACAGCGGCGCGTAGGGGGTGAGCTGCGCGTCGTGCCACCCGCGCCCGTCGGTCCACTTGATCGTCACCATGTGGTCGGTGAAGTGGCGGCCGAATCCGGGGCTGGCCAGGATCGCCTCCCGCTCCGCGTCGGACAGCGGGCTGGAGGAGGGCTTGAGCTCGATCGTGGGCGTCGTCATGAGTGCGTGTCCTTCACCGGTTGTTTGTGACGGACCGCGCTCACGCCGCTGCTGCTAGGACGTCCGAGCTTTCCCGCATGCCGCGGCCCCACGTTCGATTATCGCTCGCGTGGGCCCGTGGGTGAAACGGTGTGATTGCGGTCCAGGGTCTGATGGTGGCACCCCGCGACCGCATAGGAGAAGCCGCCGGGTGCGGATGCGACCCGGCGGCTGTGCCTCTAGGAGGTGTTCAGTCGGCGGGCTAGCTCGCTACTCGTACCGCGAGCGCGTCGCCGATTTCGCCGGTCGTCCGGGCGGAGCCGTCCCTGGCCGCGAGGTCGGCGGCGACGGCCTCCTCGATGCGGGCGGCCTCGGCGTCGAAGCCGAGGTGACGCAGGAGCAGCGCGACGGAGAGGATCGTCGCGGTGGGGTCCGCCTTGCCCTGGCCCGCGATGTCGGGCGCGGAGCCGTGGACGGGCTCGAACATGGACGGGAAGGTCCGGTCCGGGTTGATGTTGGCCGACGCGGCCAGGCCGATGCCGCCGGTCACGGCAGCGGCGAGGTCGGTGAGGATGTCACCGAAGAGGTTGTCGGTGACGATGACGTCGAAGCGCTCGGGCTGGGTGACGAAGAAGATCGTCGCAGCATCGACGTGCAGGTAGTCGGTGGTGACCTCGGGGTATTCCTGGCCGACCTTGTCGAAGATGTTCTTCCACATGTGGCCGGCGTAGACGAGGACGTTGTTCTTGTGGACCAGCGTCAGCTTCTTGCGGGGGCGGGCGTTGGCCCGCTCGTACGCGTCGCGGACGACGCGCTCGACGCCGTACGCCGTGTTGAGGCTGACCTCGGTGGCGACCTCGGCGGGCGTGCCGGTGCGCAGCGAACCGCCGTTGCCGGTGTACGGGCCCTCGGTGCCCTCACGGACGACGACGAAGTCGATCTCGGGGCGGCCGGCCAGCGGGGTCGCGGTGTTCGGGAAGAGCTTCGACGGACGCAGGTTGACGTAGTGGTCGAAGGCGAAGCGGAGCTTGAGGAGCAGGCCCCGCTCCAGGACGCCGGACGGCACGGACGGGTCGCCGATCGCGCCGAGCAGGATGGCGTCGTGGGTCTTGAGGGAGTCGAGCTCCGCGTCGGGGAGGGTCTCTCCGGTGCGGTGCCAGCGCTGGGCGCCGAGGTCGTACTCCTTGGTCTCCAGCTTCACATCCTGCGGAAGGACAGCCGAGAGGACCTTCAGGCCCTGGGCCACGACCTCCTGGCCGATGCCGTCACCGGGGATCACTGCGAGATTGATGCTGCGAGACATGTCGGCACCCTACTCCCCGTCCCATCCGCTGACACCCGTTGTCCGCCATTCGGACGTGCCACGGATATCGCAGTCTCAAGTCCGACACCTACGACGCGCGGGTGTGGGACCAGTTCCTGGCGCAGACCGAGAGCGTGGCGTCCCGGGTGCCGTGGATGGTGACCACCGGCAACCACGACATGGAGGCCTGGTACTCCCCCGACGGCTACGGCGGCCAGTCGGCCCGCTGGTCACTGCCGGACAACGGCCCGGACCCGGCCGGGGCGCCCGGCGTCTACTCGTTCACGTACGGCAACGTCGGGGTGGTCGCGCTGGACGCCAACGACGTCTCGTACGAGATCCCGGCGAACAGGGGGTATACGGACGGCAGGCAGACCGCCTGGCTCGACCGGCGGCTCGGGGAGCTGCGGGCCAGACCCGAGATCGACTTCGTGGTGGTCTTCTTCCACCACTGCGCATACTCCACCTCCACGCACGCCTCGGACGGCGGGGTGCGCGACGCCTGGGTGCCCCTGTTCGCCGAGCACCAGGTGGATCTGGTGATCAACGGGCACAACCACGTCTACGAGCGCACCAACGCCGTCAAGGGCGGCGAGGTGGGAAGGCCGGTGCCCATCGGGGCGACGACCGACCCGACGCGCGACGGCATCGTGTACGTCACGGCCGGCGGCGCGGGCAAGGAGCTCTACGGCTTCGGCCTCGGCGTGAAGGACAGTTACGAGGGGCACGTCCACGACCACGAACACATCGTGACGTTCCACTGGACGAAGCTGCGGCTGCCCGACCCGGGCACCGTGGAGTGGTCGCGGGTGCGGTACACCGGCTTCTCGTTCCTCGCGGTGGAGGCCGAGGCCGGCGCGTCGCCGGTACTGAGGGTCTCCGCGCTCGCCGAGAGCGGCGAGCGCATCGACCATTTCGAGGTCAGGCGCTCTTCCTAGCGGCTCGAGCGAGCCGGCTCAGTGGCCGGTCGCGCCGCCGTTGTCCCTGCGGTCGAGAGCTCGCTGCAGGGCGGCGGCGGCATTCTTGCGGTCGGCCTCGCTCGTGCGGGCGGAGTGGCGGACGCGGCGGACGGTTCCAGCGGCCATGATGATCGACTCCTTGGATCACAACCACGCGGCGGAGCCGCGTGATGTCTCGTGAAGGCGCCGGAAGGGGCGGGGAGCGGTGCCGCAGGGGTTGCCTGCCTGGGGGCACTGCGCTCGCGACCGCCATTCGCTGATGGAGCGAGACGTTCGGCTTCTACCAAGCTAAGGGAGCCCCGGCTGTCTGTCTGCACAGTTACTCGGACTTCCTACTATCTGAGACGGTCGACACCGCCAGCCAGATGGCACCCCGACCCAGATCGATCGGCTAGATAGGTTGCATTCCTATCTAGGTGGTGCTGGAATACAGCCATGGCCGCAGACCGCAGATCCAGTTGGCTCAAGGGAGTTCTCGATCTCCTGGTGCTCTCCTCCCTGACCGAGGGCGAGAGCTACGGGTACGAGATCTCCAAGTCGCTCGCCGAGGCGGGCCTCGGGGAGATCAAGGGGGGCACGCTCTACCCCGTACTCAACCGGCTCGAGGAAGCGGGTCTCGCCGAGGGCGAGTTCCGGGCCGCCGAGCGCGGGCCGGGGCGCCGCTACTACCACCTCACGGACGAGGGGCGGCGTCATCTCGCCGCCGAGACCGACGCCTGGCTGGACTTCCACACCGCCGTCAAGACCGCACTGCACGCAGGGGGAGCACGATGAACACGCCGCACACGCCGCACACCGAGCAGACGACCTACTTCGAGACGCTCGCCGCGGCACTCCGCACCGCCGGGGTCCCGCAGGAGCAGATCACCGCGACCGTCGCCGAGCTCACCGGCCACCTCGCCGAGACGGGCACGGACCCGGAGGACGAGTTCGGTCCGGCCGAGGCGTTCGCCGCGCAGCTGGGCGGCTCGGCCCCCTCGACCGTGAAGCCGGCCGAAGAGGCGCAGACCTGGACCTGGACGGCGGACATCTACAACGACCGCAAGCAGCTCGCCCACTTCGGCGACCAGGGCTGGGAGGTCGAAAGGCTGGACGGGCTCGGCCGGTTCGTCTGCCGCCGGGTGCCGGGCGCGGCCCTGCGCTGGGAGTACCGCCGCGAGGTGATATCCGGCAAGCGCCGCGCCGAGGTGCTGGAGCGGCTGACGCCCGAGGGCTGGGAGATCTGCGGGGAGTGGATGGTCTACGCCTACTTCAAGCGGACCAAGGCGGCCAGCGAGGGCCCGGCGGCGGCGCTCGACACCCTGCCCGAGAGGCCGAAGGGCCGGCTCTTCCTGAGCGACAAGGGACGGTGGATGCTGGCCGCCTGGGCGGCGCTCACGCTGGCACTGGTCGCGCTGTCCCTGGCGGGGGCGATCGACCTTCCCGGGTACGCCGTCGCCTGCGCGATGGCGGGCGGCATGGCCGGTGCGGCGTACGGCATCAAGAGGGACATCGACAAGGGCTGCGAGGGCTGAGGAGCACGGCGGACCGGTCACGGAAGACCGGCGTCGCGCGGGGGGTCACATCACGTCGCCGTCGCGCCAGTCGAAGAGCAGGGCGCCGGCCGCCGGCTGCGGGAGGGGGCGTCCGGCCGCCGGCCACAGAAAGATGGAGCCCTCCTCGCCGGGGAGACGGGTGACCCCGTGGGGCGCGAGCGTGTCGATCCGGCCGCGCCACAGGCGCCACCCCCGGGAGGCGTACATCGCGGCGCCCTGGTCCGACGCGGAGAGCGCGCCCAGGTCGTACGCCCCGTCGATGACCTTCTCCAGCTCCGCCATCACGCGACCGCCCAGGCCCTGCCCGCGGCGGTCCGCGCGCACCGCGACCGCCTCGACGTAGCCGACGCGGTGGGAACGGCCGGCGTGCACGACCCGCCGCATGATGACGCTGCCGTGGGCGGCGAGACCGCGGTCGTCCGCGAGGTACGCGTGGACGCCGCCGAGACCGTGGTCCCAGTCCTCGTCCCCGAAGTCCCCTTCGAAGGCGTCGTCGAGGAAGGCGCGGATCCCGGCGAGACGTGCCGCGGTCAGTTCGTAGGTGTGGGCGAGGTGCGGCAGATCGCTCATGCGCCCATGATGCACCGACACCCTTCTAACCCTTGAACATTTATTGACAGGTTAGATGGCGTGTGGTTGTCTCACCTCATAACCAGTCACGATCACATGAGGGGTTAGCCATGACGCCGGAACCGCAGGTCCATCACCGCACGACCACCGTCCGCGGCCACGAGATCTTCTACCGGGAGGCCGGACCCGCGGACGCGCCGGTGCTGCTCCTGCTGCACGGCTTCCCGACGAGCTCGTACATGTTCCGCGACCTGATCCCGCGGCTCGCCCGGCGGTACCGCGTCATCGCCCCCGACCACCTCGGCTTCGGCCACTCGGCGGCCCCCTTGGCACAGGACTTCCCGTACACCTTCGCCGAACTGGCCGCCCTGACCGAGGAATTCACCGAGCAGCTCGGCCTCGGCCGGTTCGCGCTCTACATCCAGGACTACGGCGCCCCGATCGGCCTGCGCCTCGCCCTCGCCCACCCCGAGCGCATCACCGCGATCATCAGCCAGAACGGCAACGCCTACGAGGAGGGGCTCGGCGCCGACGCGTGGGCGCCGGTGCTCGCGCTGATCGCCGAACGGACACCCGGGACCGAGGAGCCCGTGCGGGCGATCCGCTCGCTCGACGGCATCAGATGGCAGTACGAGACGGGCGTCCCGCAGGCGTACCGCTCCCTGCTGAACCCCGACGCCTGGCACCACGACGCGGCCCTGATGGCCCGGGAGGGGCAGGACGACATCCAGCTCGGCCTGATCGCCGACTACGGCTCCAACTTCGCGCTGTACCCGGCCTTCCAGGAGTACTTCCGCACCGGCCGGGTCCCGCTGCTCGCGGTCTGGGGAGAGGGCGATCAGGTCTTCGTCCCGGCGGGCGCCGAGGCCTTCCGCCGCGACCTGCCGGATGCGGAGATCCACCTCCTGCCCACGGGCCACTTCGCCCTGGAGACCCACGCGCCCCGGATCGCGTCGCTGATCGACGACTTCCTCGGCCGCGTCGTTCCCCGCGTCTCCTGAGCCGCCTCGGGACCTCCCGTCGTTTCCTCCCGGAGGCCGGGGGAAACCGCCAAGGGGGAGGTACGCCGATGAACACGTACAGGATGACGCTTCGTGGACACGCCAGTGCCCGCAAGGCCGCTCACAGTTCGGCCACCCACGCGGCGGCGCGGTGCGGGTTCGCGGCGCGGGGGGTGATCTACGTACTCGTCGGGCTGCTGGCCCTGCAGGTGGCCTTCGGCGAAACGGGGCAACAGGCGGACCGGGGCGGAGCGCTCGCCGAGTTGGCCGAGAAACCGATGGGCTCCGTCCTGCTGTGGGCCCTCGGGGCCGGCTTGGTCGGCATGGCGCTGTGGAGGCTGACCGAAGCCCTCTTCGGGGCCGCCGGTCCCGACGGCCACAAGACGACCAAACGGCTGTCGTCCGCGGCCCGCTGCGTCTTCTACGCCTTCGTCGCCTACTCCGTCCTGGCCTTCGCCGCCGGTGACCGCGGCAGCGGAAGCGGCTCCAGCGACCAGCAGTCGCAGGATGTGACGACGAAGGTGCTGGATCTGCCCGCCGGACAGTGGCTCGTCGGCGCCGCGGGCATCGGCATCGCGATCGCGGGCGTCGTGATCGGCGCCCGCGCCGTGGCCCGGTCGTTCCACAAGCATCTGCGGCTGGGAGAGATGACCCGCAGGACCCGGCAGGTCGTGGACATCACGGGCGTCGCGGGCGGCGCGGCGCGCGGCATCGTCTTCACGGCCGTCGGGGTGTTCATCGTGCGGGCGGCCGTCACCTACCGGCCGGAGGAGGCCAAGGGCGTGGACGACACCCTGCGCGCCTTCGCCGACACGCCCGTCGGCCCGTGGCTGCTCGTCGTGGTCGCCGTGGGCCTCGCCCTGTTCGGCGTCTTCTCCTTCGCGATGGCGCGCTGGCGCCGGCTCTGACCGGAGGATCCGCTACGCCGACACCTTCGCGGTCAGATCTTTCGCGAGCCCGGCGACCCACTCCGTGAACTCCTGCCGATCCCGGGGGTGCTCCGCGCACAGGGCGCCGGCCTGCGCGTCGGTGAGCCGGTCGGGTCCGTCGACCGCCAGCAGCCCGCTCAGCCGGCGGAGCACGGAGGCGAGCCGTACGGCGTCGGTGTGCTCGATCCAGTCGATGGGGTGCCCGTGGCCCAGCGTGGTGGAACCAGGCATCGCTCTCTCCTTCCCACGCCCCCTTCTCGCAGGGTAGACCCGCCGGACGTGGACCGCCCCCGTCCAGGCGTGGGGGCCGGGGCGGGGGCGGGTCTGGGGAGGGCGGAGATCAGCCCATGTGGGGGTAGCCGTAGTCGGTCGGCGGGACCAGCGTCTCCTTGATCGCGCGGGTCAGCGTCCAGCGCATCAGGTTCTGCGGGGCGCCGGCCTTGTCGTTCGTGCCGGACGCGCGGCCGCCGCCGAAGGGCTGCTGGCCGACGACGGCGCCGGTCGACTTGTCGTTGATGTAGAAGTTGCCCGCCGCGTAGCGCAGCTTCTCCATCGTGTGCGCGGCCGCGGCGCGGTCGTTCGCGATGACGGCGCCGGTCAGCGCGTAGTCGGAGACCGACTCCATCTGCTCCAGCATCTCGTCGTACTTGGCGTCCTCGTAGACGTGCACCGCGAGGAACGGGCCGAAGTACTCGGTCGTGAAGACCTCGTTGGCCGGGTCGGAGCACTCGACGACCGTCGGGCGGACGAAGTAGCCGACCGAGTCGTCGTAGGTGCCGCCCGCGACGATCGTGCAGGTCGGGTCCTGCTTCGCCCGGTCGATCGCCGCCTTGTTCTTGGCGAAGGCACGCTCGTCGATGACGGCGCCGATGAAGTTCGACAGGTCGGTGACGTCACCCATCCTGATGCCGTCGACCTCGGCCGCGAACTCCTCCTTGAAGCCCGAGTTCCAGATGGAGGCCGGGATGTACGCACGCGAGGACGCGGAGCACTTCTGGCCCTGGAACTCGAAGGAGCCGCGGGTCAGCGCGGTCTTCAGCACCGCGCGGTCGGCGCTCGGGTGCGCGACGACGAAGTCCTTGCCGCCCGTCTCGCCGACGATGCGCGGGTAGGAGCGGTACTTCTCGATGTTGTTGCCGACCGTCTTCCACAGGTGCTGGAAGGTCTTGGTCGAACCGGTGAAGTGGATACCGGCGAGCTCCGGGTGGTTCAGCGCCACCTCGGAGACGGCGATGCCGTCGCCCGTCACCAGGTTGATGACGCCCTTCGGCAGGCCGGCCTCCTCCAGCAGCTCCATGAGGAGCACAGCGGCGTGCGTCTGCGTCGGGGACGGCTTCCAGACCACCACGTTGCCCATGAGGGCGGGGGCGGTGGGCAGGTTGCCGGCGATGGCCGTGAAGTTGAACGGCGTGATCGCGTAGACGAAGCCCTCGAGCGGGCGGTGGTCGAGCCGGTTCCAGACGCCCGGGGAGTTCGCCGGCGGCTGCTCGGCGAGCAGGTCGCGGGCGTACTTCACATTGAAGCGCCAGAAGTCGACGAGCTCGCACGGGGTGTCGATCTCGGCCTGCTGGGCGGTCTTCGACTGGCCCAGCATGGTGGAGGCGGCCAGCGTCTCGCGCCAGGGGCCGGCCAGCAGCTCGGCGGCGCGCAGGATGATCGCGGCGCGGTCGTCGAAGGACATCGCGCGCCATGCCGGGGCGGCGGCGAGGGCGGCGTCGATCGCGTCCTGGGCGTCCGCCTGCGTGGCGGCCGCGAAGGTGCCGATGACGGCCTGGTGGTTGTGCGGCTGGACGACGTCGAAACGCTCGCCGCCACCCATGCGCTTCTCACCGTTGATGGTCATCGGGAGGTCGATGGGGTTCTCGGCCAGCTCCTTGAGCTTGGCCTCCAGACGGGCGCGCTCGGGCGAACCGGGGGCGTAACCGTGCACCGGCTCGTTGACCGGGGCGGGGACCTGGGTCACAGCGTCCATGAGTTCCGTAACTCCTTAGGGGTGTCGGGTGGGAGCTCAGCCCTTGGTGAGAATGGAGCGGGCGAAGAAGAGGAGGTTCGCGGGCTTCTCCGCGAGGCGCCGCATGAAGTAGCCGTACCAGTCGGTGCCGTACGCCGTGTAGACGCGCATCCGGTGGCCCTCGGCCGCGAGCCGGACGTGCTCCTCGCCGCGGATGCCGTACAGCATCTGGAATTCGTACTCATCCAGTTTGCGCCCGGCGCGGCGGGCGAGCTCCTGCGTGATGGAGATCAGGCGCGGGTCGTGGGACCCGATCATCGGGTAGCCCTTGCCCTCCATCAGGATCTTCAGGATGCGGACGTACGCCTTGTCGATCTCGGACTTGTCCTGGATGGCGACGGAGGCGGGCTCCTTGTAGGCGCCCTTGACGATACGGACGCGGCTGCCGGCGGCGGCGAGACGGCGGGCGTCGTCCTCGGTGCGGAAGAGGTACGCCTGGATCACACAGCCGGTCTGCGGGAAGTCCTTCCGCAGCTCCTCGTGGATGGCGAACATCGAGTCGAGGGTGGTGTGGTCCTCGGCGTCGAGGGTGACCGTGGTGCCGATCGCGGCGGCGGCCTCGACGACCGGGCGGACGTTGGCGAGGGCGAGCTCGTGGCCGCCCTCCAGCGCTTGGCCGAACATGGAGAGCTTGATGGACATCTCGGCCTTGGTGCCGAAGCCGAGGGCACCCAGGTGCTCGATGAGTTCCAGGTACGCGTCGCGCGCGGCGAAGGCCTGCTCGCGGGTGGTGATGTCCTCGCCCACGACGTCCAGGGTGACCTCGAGGCCCTTGGCGACGGTGTCCTTCACGATCGGGATCACCTGTTCGACCGTCTCACCGGCGATGAACCGGGCGACGACCTGCTTGGTCCCCGGGGCGGCCGACACGAAACGGCGCATCTTGTCGCTGCGGGACGCGGCGAGGATCACGGGACCCAGCACGGGGCACCTCCACGGAACAGGGGTTGAAGGAGGCCGTACCCGAACATTCCGGGAACAGCACGGAGAACCACCGTGAAACCTAAGGATCGCTCCGATCCTCGGCCATCGACAGCTGTCACGCATCCGTGGCCGGCATCTCAGACATCTGTCTGAAGGGGTGCGAGAATGTCCGGGTGAAGGGCGATTACCAGGACCTGGTCGACGAGATCTCGGCGCTGCTCGGCGCCCCCGCCACCCTGGAGAACCGTGATTTCGGGCTGATCGCCTTCGGCGCCCACGACAGCGACGACGACTCGGCCATGGACCCGGTCCGCACCCGGTCGATCCTCACCAGGAAGTCCACGCCCGCGGTGCGCGCCTGGTTCGAGGGCTTCGGCATCACCCGGGCCACCGCCCCGGTCCGTATCCCGGCCGCCCCGGACGCCGGTGTCTTCCGCGGCCGGATCTGTCTGCCCGTACGCCACCGGGGCGTCGCCCTCGGATACGTCTGGCTTCTCGACGCCGAGCCCGGCCCCCCGCCCGCCCAGCTGGCCGCGGCGATGGAGGTGGCCTCCCGGATCGGTGCCCTGCTCGCGGACGAGGAGCGTGCCGGGGCGGATCTCTCACGGGAGCTGCGGGCGGCGCTGACCGCGGAGCGCGGCTGGCAGTACGACATGGCCCTGGCCGCGCTGCGCACGGCCCTGGGGCCCGGGGCGGAGGGGCTGCACGCGCTGGTGTGCGTGGCTCCGTGGACGGGCGACGAAAGCCCCTCGGTGCGCACGGCTCCGGGCGCGGCCGCGCTGTGTACGGTGCCGTGGCCCTGGGCCGGCCCGGGACCGGCCGGGGCCGGCGGGTCCCGGTCGCACGCCTCGGGCTCACCCGGGTCCGGCTCCGGACCCGGGTCGAACAGGAACGGACGGCCGGGCGCTCATGCCCTCGCGGCGCTGGTCCGGCTGCGCTCGCCCGGCGCTCTGTCCCCCGCCGTCACGGCGGCCACCCGGCTGCGGGCCGCCGCGGGAGCGGCCGCCACCGCCGGTGTCGCCACCCCCCGGCACGGCCTCGCCGAACTGGACGTCTCCTGGCGCGAGGCCACCGCCGCGGTCCGCGCGTCCGCCGCCCAGCCCCTCCTCGGCGAGGTGGCCCAGTGGGCGGACATCGGTCCGTACCGTCTGCTCACCGCCCTTCCGACGGCACACGACGATCCGGCGGTCCGCCCTCTGCTGCAGCCGGCGCACGCGGAACTGGCCCGCACGGTCGAGGTGTTCCTCGACCACGCGGGCCAGGCGGGCCGCACGGCGGCGGCCCTGGGGATCCACCGGCAGACGCTGTACTACCGGCTGTCGCGGGTGGAACAGCTGACGGGCCTGGACCTGGGCGAGGGCGAGGACCGTCTGCTGCTCCACATGGCGCTGAAGGCGGCGAAGCTGTAGGACCTAGATCCGCCGCCGTCTGCGCCGGCCGGCCCACAGCACCGCCACCGCCACCGCCAGCGCCGCACCGGCGGCCACCGGCAGCCATGGCGGTGACGAGGTGGAGGACGCCTTTTCCCCCGCGGCTTCGGGCTCGGGGGCGGCCGCGGGCGAGGAACCGAGCCAGATGCCGCCGCGACCGTCCGAGGTGGGCCGGCTCACTGAGCCGTCCACCACCTTGGAGAGGTCGCCCCAGCGCTTCCGGAACGCGGTGGCGTCGACCTTGACGAACGGAACGCTGCTGAAATCGACCCCACCGTAGACATAGGTGTGGGTGTAGATGTACTGGCCGTCCCGACGTTTCCGGGTGACGTTGAACTCGCCGTTCTTGTACGAGTCGACGTACTGGTCGAACACCTGCCGCGACGACCACGTGGCGCGGGCCGGCCAGCGGCGTACGTCATTGCGGTCGATCAGATCGCCGTAGGTGGTCTGCTGACGGGCGCTGCGCTGCCGGTACCACTCGGCCGCCACCCTGCTCAGATACACCCTGCGCAGGTCGGCGTAGTCCGGCGCGGTGTTCACCGCCTGCTGGACCCTCGGCAGAATCAGCGTGCGGAACACCCGCTCGTTGTTGCTCTCGATCGTCTTGTCCGGCGCGGGACAGGCTCGGCTGTTGCCGGAGATCCCGTGTTTGGCGAGATAGTCCGACTCCAGTTTCACCTCCAGCGGCGCATCCATGATGTAGAGGCTCTCGCCGTCCTGCCGGACGGTCGCCGGTGCGGGCACGATCCACTGCCGGAACGAAAGGCAGATCCGGTTGCCACTGGACTTCAGCTGCCCCCAGAACTGCTTGCCCAGCTTGCTGTCCGGATGGATCAGTTTGCCCACCGTCTTCTTCATCCGAAGATCCGCCTGCAACAGGATGCGTCCGGCGTCGGTACTGCCCAGCTTCGGGTCGACGATCCGGTCCGGCTCCGACGGGTTGAGGTTCACCCAGAACTTGTCCGGGGTGAGCTCCAGCCACACGAAGAAGGCGTCCGAGGACTGCAGCGCCGCGGTGCGCCCGACCGCCGGGTCCGGGTTTCCTCCGGGAGCCGTACTGAAGGCGTAACGCAGCCCTTTCCCCTCTCCGGGAGGCGCGTCCGAGAGGTAACGCAACTGCAGCGCGGAGAAGTCGATGCCACCGGGCGGCGGTACACCGAGTCCTGTGAGCAAATTGGCCAGTTCTCCTGCCGCCACGGGGTTCTTGGTGTCGCGGAACATCACCTGGAGTTCGTCGATTTCCTCGTACAACTCCCGTACGTCCGACACCAGATCCTTCACGCCCTGCTTTCTGGTGGCGGCATCGTGGTAGTCGTGGTTGTAACTGACGGCAGCGTTCTTGTACTTGGGGATCACTCGCACCGAGCAGTTGTTCGCACGCAGGTTGCAGGGCTCCAGTTCGGTGAAGATCTCCTTCACCCGGTCCGGGTGGATGCCCCACTTTTCCAGGACCATGTCGATGAGTTGTTCGGAGTGCTTCCCGCTCACCGTCTGCCGGGTGTCCTTCTCGTCCGGCCCGACCTGTTGGGTTTCGTTCTTCACCCGGAATTCGTCGCGCAGTGTGCCGTCCCCGTCTGGTAACCGCACCAGCCTTCCCTGGGCGTCCCGGACGTTGAACACCGCGACCTTCGGACCCTTGCCCAGTGACGACACCGACGCCACCGTCACGTAGTAGGTCCTGCCGTCCTTGATGTACTGGAACGTGGCCACGTTCCGGGCCGGTTCGATGCGATAGCGCGCCCGGTACATGTTGTTGATCTTGGCGATGAAGGTGCTGCCGAAGGGCACCTTGGTGGGCGTTCCCGGAGCCGGCTGGGCCGTCGGGGCCGAGGAGACGGGGTGGGCCGGGGCCGGCAGCGCGCCTGTCGCGCCGAGCAGTACGGCGATCAGGCCGACGAGGCCGATGAACGCCAGGCGGGCTAATCGGCTCACAGGTATCCCTCCCTTGCTTCCGCCAGGACGGTTGGCCACCAGCTGTCCGGGTCGGCGAGCGCGGCGGCGTCATGCGCGGCGAACCGTGCCGTGACCTCGTCCAGCCGTGCGTCGACCTCGGCGGGTTCCCGGTCACGCAGCTCGTCGACCAGTGGCAGCAGAATGCCGACGAACAGCACCAGGAACCCTGGGTGGCTGTTGACGAACAGCGGCTGGTCGCGGTCGTCGGCGGCCGGTACCCACACCTCGTCGGTGCGTGCCTTCAGCGCGACCGGCCCTCCGGATTCCTCGGCCAGCGTGAGGTACTCCACGCCCGCCACCGTGACGGGCCGCAGCAGCCGTTCGTCCTGGGGGAAGGTGATCAGTTCGCTGTACCGGGTCGGCAGACCGACCTCGGTCAGCAACGCCCTGGCGGTGGGTGAGACGGTGTCGGCCGGAACCCGTTCCGGCGGTACCGGTGCCAGCCCGCCGTCGCTCCACGCCTCTTTGATCTCCTGGCGTAGCGCATCAGTCAGCACATCCATGGTCGACGTGTCCTTGTCGCCGTTTGCCGATGGTCTTTCTCGGACTGCGCGGCGAACCGTTCCGGTTCCCGTACCGGAAGTATGTCGGGCCGGACGGTGCGGAGGGACGTCTTCAGGCAGACATCGGATCCACCGTCAGTTCCCCTGCCCCATCAGCACCTTCAGCCCCTCCGTGAGGTCCTCCGCCGAGGGCGCCGTCTCCGGGTCGACCATCCACTGGATCATCACGCCGGCCGAGAGCGCCTGGCAGAGCAGCCCCGCCACCCGCGCCTTCTCCGGGTCCTTCGCCGGGTCCAGGCCGAGGAAGGCCTCGGCCATGCCCAGCCGCCCCTCGCGCTGAGGCTCCTTGATCGCGTCCCGCAGGCTCTCGTCGTCGTCGAGACGGGCGACGATCTCCAACTGGAGCTTCCAGACGGCGCGGCTCGCCTCGGCGGCGGCGATGACCTGCTCCCAGATGCCCTTGAACCGCTCGTACGGGTCGGCCGGGGACGTGGGCGCGTCCTTCCCGGAGCCGCCGACCGCATTGCCCCACTCCTCGGTCACCGCCAGGAAGGCCTGGTTGAGCAGCGCCTCCTTGGAACCGTAGTGGTAGCCGATGGAGGCGAGATTGGTGCCGGACGCGGCCACGATGTCCCGGGCGGTCGTCCGGGCGTAGCCCTTCTCCAACAGGCAGCGCTTGGCGCCTTCGAGCAGATCTTCACGGTGTCCCATGACAGCACTGTACCCGGCTCTTAGACGTCCGTGTAAGACGGTCGTCTAAGGAACCGGGTACGGGTGCTGGTACTGGGTACTGGTGCTGATGCTCCGCGTCAGTCGGTGAGGTTCACCGAACGGGCCGAGCGGGCGCCGATCTCCTCGGAGATGTCCGCGAGCACGGCCGGCGGGACGGTGTCGTCCACGGTCAGCACGACGAGCGCCTCGCCGCCCTCCTCGGCGCGGGAAACCTGCATGCCCGCGATGTTGAGCCCGGCCTCCCCGAGGATCCGGCCGACGGTGCCGACGACACCGGGACGGTCCTCGTAGCGCAGGACGACCATGTGCTCGGCGAGCGCGAGGTCCACGTCGTAGTCACCGATGGCGACGATCTTCTGGAGGTGCTTGGGGCCGGCCAGCGTGCCGGAGACCGCGACCTCCTCGCCGCCCGAGAGCGTGCCGCGGACGGTGACGACGTTGCGGTGGTCGGGCGACTCGGAGCTGGTGGTCAGCCGGACCTCGACGCCGCGCTCCTGCGCGAACAGCGGTGCGTTGACGTAGCTCACGGTCTCGTCGACCACGTCCTCGAACACGCCCTTGAGCGCGGAGAGTTCGAGCACCTTGACGTCGTGCTGGGTGATCTCGCCGTAGACCTCGACGTCGAGCCGGACGGCGACCTCGCCCGCCAACGCGGTGAAGATGCGGCCGAGGCGCTCGGCGAGCGGCAGACCCGGCTTCACGTCCTCGGCGATGACACCGCCCTGGACGTTGACCGCGTCCGGGACCAGCTCACCGGCGAGCGCGAGACGCACCGAGCGGGCGACGGCGACACCGGCCTTCTCCTGGGCCTCGTCCGTGGACGCGCCGAGGTGCGGGGTGCAGACGACCTGGTCGAGCTCGAACAGCGGGGAGTCCGTGCAGGGCTCCTTCGCGTACACGTCCAGGCCCGCGCCGGCGACCCGGCCCTCCTTGAGCGCCGAGTACAGCGCGGCCTCGTCCACGATCCCGCCGCGGGCGGCGTTGACGATACGGACGCTGGGCTTGACCTTGTGCAGCGCCTCGTCGCCGATGAGACCGACCGTCTCCGGCGTCTTGGGCAGGTGCACGGTGATGAAGTCCGCGGCCTCGAGCAGCTCGTCCAGGGAAAGCAGCTTCACGCCCATCTGGGCGGCGCGCGCGGGCTGCACGTAGGGGTCGTACGCCACGATCTTCATGCCGAAGGCGGACATCCGCTGGGCGACGAGGACACCGATGCGGCCGAGGCCGACGACACCGAGGGTCTTCTCGCTCAGCTCGACGCCGGTGTACTTCGAGCGCTTCCACTCGCCGTTCTTCAGGGCGGTGTTGGCCTGGGGGATGTTGCGCGCGGTGGCGACCAGGAGGCCGCAGGCGAGCTCGGCGGCGGTGACGATGTTGGAGGTCGGGGCGTTCACGACCATCACGCCGGCCTTGGTGGCGGCGGAGACGTCGACGTTGTCCAGACCGACACCGGCACGGGCGACGACGCGCAGCTTGCGGGCGGCGGCGATGGCCTCGGCGTCGACCTTGGTCGCGGATCGGACCAGGATCGCGTCGACGTCGGTGATCGCCGGGAGCAGCTCGGCGCGGTCCGCGCCGTTGCAGTGCCGGATCTCGAAGTCCGGGCCCAGCGCGTCGACGGTGGCGGGCGACAGCTCTTCAGCGATGAGTACGACAGGTTTCGAGCTCACGTGAGTCCTCACAGATCCAGTGCGGACGGCCGTCCCGACGGCCGCAGGCGGTGGAGGGGCTTGCCGCGTGGAAGACGCACGACGCTGTGGGCCTGACGCGAATGTTGTTGAGCAGTCTAGTGCTGCCACTACGTCCATCATGCGCCTCGGTGGAGGGTTCACCCACACGAGGATGGACGCGGTGGACAAGCGGGGCGGGCCCCGAAGGACCCGCCCCGTCCGAGGCTTACGCCTCTTCGTCGTTCACCCAGCTCATGAGCTTGCGCAGCTCCTTGCCGGTGGTCTCGAGCAGGTGCTCGGAGTCCTGCGTCTTGTACTCGTTGTACTTCTTCAGACCGCCGTGGTACTCGTCCATCCAGTTCTTGGCGAACGTGCCGTCCTGGATCTCGGCGAGGACCTTCTTCATCTCGGCCTTGGTGGTGTCCGTGATGACACGCGGGCCGGTGATGTAGTCGCCCCACTCGGCGGTCTCGGAGACCGACCAGCGCATCTTCTCCAGGCCGCCCTCGTACATGAGGTCCACGATCAGCTTCAGCTCGTGGAGGCACTCGAAGTAGGCGATCTCCGGCTGGTAGCCGGCCTCGACCAGGGTCTCGAAGCCCGCCTTGACCAGCGCCGAGGCACCGCCGCAGAGCACGGCCTGCTCGCCGAACAGGTCGGTCTCGGTCTCCTCGGTGAAGGTCGTCTTGATGACACCCGCGCGGGTGCCGCCAATGGCCTTGGCGTACGAGAGGGCCAGCGCGAAGGCGTTGCCGGTGGCGTCCTGCTCGACGGCGGCGATCGCCGGAACGCCGCGGCCCTCCTCGTACTGACGGCGGACCAGGTGGCCCGGGCCCTTCGGGGCGACCAGGGCGACGTCGACGCCGGCCGGGGGCTTGATGAAGCCGAAGCGGATGTTGAAGCCGTGGGCGAAGAACAGCGCGTCGCCGTCCTTCAGGTTGTCCTTGATGGACTCCTCGTACACCTGGGCCTGGATCGGGTCCGGGATGAGGATCATGATGACGTCGGCCTCGGCGGCGGCCTCGGCGGGCGTCACGACGCGCAGGCCCTGCTCCTCGGCCTTCGCCTTGGACTTGGAGCCCTCGTGCAGACCGACGCGGACGTCGACACCCGAGTCACGGAGCGACAGCGCGTGGGCGTGGCCCTGGCTGCCGTAACCGATCACCGCGACCTTGCGGCCCTGGATGATGGACAGGTCGGCGTCGTCGTCGTAGAACAGCTCGGCCACTGGGATTCTCCTTGGTTCATGCCGGTCTTGCTGGCTTTGCATCCCACCGTACGGCGGGAGGGGTGAGGGAAGTGTTCGGGTCTCGCCTGGCGGACCGCAGGACGGGGCCGGCGGCCGACGTCAGGCGCTGCGGTCGAGCGACCGCAGCGAGCGGTCGGTGATCGACCGGCTGCCACGCCCTATGGCGATCGTGCCGGACTGGACGAGCTCCTTGATACCGAACTGCTCGAGCATCTTCAGCATCGCGTCGAGCTTGTCGCTCGATCCGGTGGCCTCGATGGTGACCGCCTCGGGCGAAACGTCCACGGTCTTGGCGCGGAACAGCTGGACGATCTCGACGATCTGGGAGCGGGTCTCGTTGTCGGCGCGGACCTTCACCAGAACGAGTTCACGCTGGATCGCGGCGCTGGGCTCCAGCTCGACGATCTTCAGGACGTTGACCAGCTTGTTGAGCTGCTTGGTCACCTGCTCCAGCGGCAGGTCCTCGACGTTGACCACGATGGTGATGCGGGAGATGTCGGGGTGCTCGGTGACACCGACCGCGAGCGAGTCGATGTTGAAGCCGCGGCGGGAGAACAGCGCGGCGATCCGGGCCAGGATGCCGGGGGTGTTCTCCACCAGGACGGAGAGCGTGTGCTTGGACATGTGCGTCGTTCCTCTTCCTACGGCTCTCAGTCGTCTTCGTTGTCGCCGAAGTCCGGGCGGACGCCACGGGCGGCCATGACCTCGTCGTTGGAGGTGCCGGCGGCGACCATCGGCCACACCTGGGCGTCCTCGTGGACGATGAAGTCGATCACGACGGGGCGGTCGTTGATCGCGTTGGCCTCGGCGATGACCTTGTCCAGGTCGTCGGGGCTCTCGCAGCGCAGGGCGACACAGCCCATGGCCTCGGAGAGCTTCACGAAGTCCGGGATGCGGGTTCCCTTGCGGGGCGCGGTGCTGGCGCCGACCTGCGAGCCGGCCGTGTGGTGGCCGGTGTCGTCGGCGTGCAGGACCGTGCTGGAGTACCGCTGGTTGTAGAAGAGGGTCTGCCACTGGCGGACCATCCCGAGCGCGCCGTTGTTGATGATCGCGACCTTGATCGGGATGTTGTTCAGCGCGCAGGTGACCAGCTCCTGATTGGTCATCTGGAAGCAGCCGTCGCCGTCGATCGCCCAGACCGTACGGTCCGGCCGGCCGGCCTTCGCGCCCATGGCGGCCGGGACCGCGTACCCCATCGTTCCGGCGCCACCGGAGTTCAGCCAGGTGGCCGGCTGCTCGTAGTTGATGAAGTGGGCGGCCCACATCTGGTGCTGGCCGACGCCGGCCGCGTAGATGGTGTCGGCCGGGGCGAGCTGGCCGATGCGCTGGATGACCTGCTGCGGCGAGAGGCTGCCGTCCTCCGGCTGGTCGTAGCCGAGGGGGTAGGTCTCGCGCCAGCGGTTGAGGTCCTTCCACCAGGCGGTGTAGTCGCCCTTGTTGCCCTCGCTGTACTCGGCCTGGACGGCCTGGACCAGGTCGGCGATGACCTCGCGGGCGTCACCGACGATCGGGACGTCGGCCGTGCGGTTCTTGCCGATCTCGGCCGGGTCGATGTCCGCGTGGACGATCTTGGCGAACGGCGCGAAGCTGTCCAGCTTGCCGGTGACGCGGTCGTCGAAGCGGGCTCCGAGGGCGACGATCAGGTCGGCCTTCTGCAGCGCGGTGACGGCGGTGACCGCACCGTGCATGCCCGGCATTCCCACGTGCAGCGGGTGGCTGTCGGGGAACGCGCCCAGCGCCATCAGGGTGGTGGTGACGGGGGCGCCGGTCAGCTCGGCGAGGACCTTCAGCTCGGCGGTGGCGCCGGCCTTCAGGACGCCGCCGCCGACGTACAGGACGGGGCGCTTGGCCTGGGTGATGAGCTTGGCGGCCTCGCGGATCTGCTTGGCGTGCGGCTTGGTCACCGGGCGGTAGCCGGGCAGGTCGGTCTGCGGCGGCCAGCTGAAGGTGGTCTTCGCCTGCAGGGCGTCCTTGGCGATGTCGACCAGGACCGGGCCGGGGCGGCCGGTGGAGGCGATGTGGAACGCCTCGGCGATCGTCCTCGGGATGTCCTCGGCCTTGGTGACCAGGAAGTTGTGCTTGGTGATCGGCATCGTGATGCCGCAGATGTCCGCCTCCTGGAAGGCGTCCGTGCCGATGGCCTTCGAGGCGACCTGGCCGGTGATCGCGACCAGCGGCACGGAGTCCATGTGCGCGTCGGCGATCGGGGTGACCAGGTTGGTGGCGCCGGGGCCGGAGGTGGCCATGCAGACGCCCACCTTGCCGGTGGCCTGGGCGTAGCCGGTCGCGGCGTGGCCGGCGCCCTGCTCGTGGCGGACCAGGATGTGGCGGACCCGCTTCGAGTCCATCATCGGGTCGTAGGCCGGAAGGATGGCGCCGCCGGGGATGCCGAAGACCGTGTCGGCCCCCACTTCCTCGAGAGAACGGATGAGGGACTGCGCACCCGTGACGTGCTCAACGGAGGCGGAGGACTGTCCGCCGTTACGGGACCGCGGCTGCGGATGGTGGGCCCCGGTGGCCTGCTCGGTCATCGGCATTCTCTTCTCGAAGCTGAGGGTTTTCGCGAGGGTTTTAGCTGGTTTTGACTGGTACCAGTGCAACAAAAAACCCCTCGTGCCGTGAGGCAAGCGAGGGGAGCGCGTCGGGTGCTTTCAAGCCGGGCCGTCGTGGCCCTGCTTCAGCCGACGCGCTTTCCAAGTACGAGAATTCGGGTGCGCATGGCAATGACCCTCCCCCCGGCGCACTACCACTGTCAAGTGGGTGGGACGGGCGTCTCAGTATTTGAGCGGATTGGGGGAAGGGATCGGCCACTCAGAACGGGCAGCGCGGCACCCGTCGACGCACCCGCCGGACCGCCTCCCGGAAGGGCCGAAGAGGCGTCCGGCCGGGCAGGTCCGGGGACCGGGTACTCGTCGCGGACCAGGGCGCGCCGCAGCCGGTACTCGTCGAGCGGCCCGGAGAAGGCCATGCCCTGACCGTGGGTGCACCCCATCGCGCGCAGGGCCAGCACCTGCTCGGGCACGTCGACACCGTCCGCCACCGACTGCATACCCAGGTCGCAGGCGATACGGAGGAGCCCGCTCGTGATCTTGTGGAGCCGGGCGGACTCGACGACGCCCTCGACCAGACCTCTGTCCAGTTTCAGTACGTCCACAGGGAGCCGGCGCAGCGCGTTGATGGCCGCGTAACCGCTGCCGAAACCGTCCAGGGCGATGCGTACACCGAGTCTGCGCAGCGCCACCAGACGGTGCTCCAGCTCGTCGAAGGAGGTGCGCGGGTCGCTGTCGGCCAGCTCGATGATCAGCGCGCCGGACGGCAGACCGTGCCGGGTGAGCAGGGCCTCGACAGTGGCGAGCGGCAGCGACCTGTCCAGCAGCCGGCGGGCCGACAGGCGTACCGAGACCGGGACGTGGTGGCCGAGGCCGCGCCGCTCGGCCGCCTGCTCGACGGCTTCCTCGAGCAGCCAGCGGCCGAGCTCCCCGGTGCGGTCGCCGTCCTGGGACGGCGTCTCGGCGACCCTCAGGAACTCGGCGGGGGTGAAGAGGACGCCCTGGGCGGAGCGCCAGCGGGCCTGGGCGGCGACGGAGGAGACGCGGCCGGTGCCGAGGTCGACCACCGGCTGGTGGAGCAGCACGAACTCGCCGTCGTGCAGGGCGGTGCGCAGGCGGGCCGCCAGTTCGGTCCTGCGCACGACCTCTGCCTGCATCTGCGGAGCGTACATCTCGACCCGGTTCTTGCCGCCCGCTTTGGCGCGGTACATGGCCAGGTCGGCGTTGCGCAGCAGATCTCCCGCGCTCAGACCGGGGTCGGCGAACGCGACGCCGATGGAGGCGGCGACCCGGACATCGTTGCCCTCGATGCGGTACGGCTGGGAGAGCGTGAGGCGCAGCCGCTCGGCGATCTCGTGGACCTGGTACTCGCGGGCGCCCCGGTCGCGGCCGCCGTCGCCGAGGATCAGCGCGGCGAACTCGTCGCCGCCGAGGCGGGCCGCGGTGTCCCCGGCCCGCACCGAGTCCTGGAGGCGGCGGGCGGCCTGGATCAGCAGCTCGTCACCGGCCTGGTGGCCGAGGCGGTCGTTGACACCCTTGAAACCGTCGAGGTCGATGAAGAGCACGGCGGTGCCGGGGTCACCGGCCCGACGGCCGCCGAGCGCCTTGCGGACCCGCTCGGTGAACAGGGCTCGGTTGGGCAGTTCGGTGAGTGGGTCGTGTTCGGCGTTGTGGCGCAACTGGGCCTGGAGACGGACCCGTTCGGTGACGTCCCGGCTGTTGAAGATCAGGCCGCCCTGGTGGCGGTTGACGGTGGACTCGACGTTGAGCCACTCCCCCGTGCCGGACCGGAAGCGGCATTCGATGCGGGTGGTGGGCTCCTCCGAAGGAGGAGCGGCCAGAAACCGCCGCACTTCGTGGACCACGCCGCCGAGATCCTCGGGATGGATGAGCGAGGCCAGCTCGGAGCCGACCAGGTCCTCGGCGTCGCGTCCGTAGACCCCCGAGGCGGCGGGGCTCACATAGCGCAGTATGCCGGTGGGTGCGGCGATCATGATGACATCGCTGGAGCCCTGCACCAGGGACCTGAAGTGGTTCTCCTTCTGGGCCAGTTCGTGGGTGAGGGCGATGTTGTCGAGCAGCATGATGCCCTGCCGCACGACCAGGGCGAGCACGACCGTACAGCCGGTGAAGACCACGACGCGGTCCACTCTGCGCCCCTCGACGACGTTGTAGAGGATGCCGAGCGTGCAGACGGCGGCGGCGAGGTACGGGGTGAGGGCGGCCAGGGAGCCCGCGATCGGGCGGCTGGTGAGGCGGGTCCCGAGGGGCGCCCCCGCGCTCTCGGCGACGCGGCGCACGCCCCAGGGGGCGTAGGCCAGGATCAGCGAGCCGGCGAACCAGCCGGCGTCGAGCAACTGGCCCGACCGGTAGTTCTCGCGCAGCAGCGGCGAGGTGAAGAGGGCGTCGCACAGAACCGTCAGGGCGAGCCCCGCGATGGCGGTGTTGATCGCCGACCGGTGGGTGTTGGAGCGGCGGAAGTGCAGCGCGAGCACCATGCTGACGAGAACGATGTCAAGCAGCGGATAGGCCAGCGAGAGCGCGGCCCTGGCGACGGTTTCGCCCTGGAAGTGGGCGGTGTGCGCGAGGGCGAGGCTCCAGGAGAGCGTCAGCAGCGAGCCGCCGATCAGCCATGCGTCGAGAGCGAGGCAGACCCAGCCCGCCCGGGTCACGGGCCTCTTCGCGAGGACGAGGAGGCCGATGATGGCCGGCGGGGCGAAGAGCAGGAAGAAGAGGTCGGCGACGGAAGGGCTCGGCACGGAACGCTCGAGCACGACTTCGTACCACCCCCAGACCGCGTTCCCTGCGGCGGCCATGGCGGACGAGAACGAGAACAGCAGCCACGCGGGGACGAAGCGGCTGCCTCGCGCGCGGGCGTAGAGGAGGCACGAGCCGGAGGCGATGAGGGCGGCCGCGCTGAGCCCGAAGTCCCCCATGATCAGGCTCACTTGCCGGGAGCCCCAGCCGAAGAGCGCCCCCAGCGCGTACCCCGCGCAGACCAGGGCGAGAAGCAGCTGCGAGAGGGAGCCGCCGAGCACGCCGCCCGAACCCCCGGTCCCGCCTCCGCCCCGCGCACCCCAGCCCGGCCCGCCGCTCGGGCCCGCACCGGCGCCCGGGACGCGCGGGCGGCCGATGAGCGCGCCCGGGGCGCTCACCGGAACGCCCCGGTGAGCGACTTCGGATGGCTCGATCGGCTCGCTCGCTCGCGGCGGCGCAGTGGAGCGCGGGAGGGTCGCCGACCCAGCTCCCGCCGCGTCGGATCTCCGGTCCTTCGGCCGTACTTCACCCGTCGCCCCCCTCGGAATCTGATGGCCCGTCACATCGCTCCCCGGCGTCATCTCGCACCCGACGCAGTCCCCCGTTCGGGACGATACACCAGGACCGTCACTCAGCGACAGGGCACCTCTACGCTCCGTGACCAGCAGGGGTGTTGTGTGTACGCAGCGCGCGCGGGCGGCTCCGGAGCGTGCCTATCCCGTGGTGAGCACGACGTTGCGCAGCGGCTCGTCAGCGGCGAACGCTGTGAGCTGTCCGGCCAGCAGACGCTTGGCCCGGGGCATGAAGGCGGAGGTCGAGCCGCCCACGTGCGGGCTGATGAGCACGCCTGGAGCGTGCCACAGCGGGTGGCCGGAAGGCAGCGGTTCCGGGTCGGTGACGTCCAGGGCGGCGGTCAGACGTCCGCTTTCGGCCTCCGCCAGCAGCGCCTTGGTGTCGACCACCGGGCCGCGCGCCACGTTCACCAGGAGGGCGCCGTCCTTCATCCGCGCCAGGAAACCGGCGTCAGCGAGGTGACGGGTGTCCGCGGTCAAAGGAGTGGAGAGCACGACCACGTCGGCCTGCGGGAGCAGGGCGGGCAGATCGGCGAGTGCGTGCACGGGACCGCGCTCCGTAGTGCGGGCGGAGCGCGCGACGCGTACCACCCGCGCGCACTCGAAGGCCGCGAGCCGGTCCTCGATGGCGGCACCGATCGATCCGTACCCCACGATCAGCACGGACTTGTCGGCGAGCGCCGGATAGAAGCCCGCACGCCACTCCTCCGCGTCCTGGCCACGCACGAAGCCCGGGATGCCGCGCAGCGAGGCGAGGATCAGCGCGAGGGTGAGCTCGGCGGTACTGGCCTCGTGGACGCCCTTGGCGTTGCAGAGCCGTACCCCCGCCGGGAGCGAGCCGAGCCCAGGCGTCACATGGTCCATCCCCGCGGAGAGGGTCTGCACGACCCGCACGGAGGTCATGGCGCCGAGCGGCCGGACCGCGATCTCCGGGCCCTTCATGTACGGGACGACGTAGAAGGCGCAGTCGGCGGGATCGGCCGGGAAGTCGGGGCCGCCGTCCCAGAACCGGTAGGTCAGCCCCGCCGCGGCGGGGTCCGGGAGTCCGTCGATCTCGTCGGCCGGAATGGGGAGCCACACATCAGCAGTCATGGTCAGGAGGTTAGTTTGGGGAACGGCACAAGGAGGGGTACGGGGAGTTGGAGCGCAGGACAATCGGGGCGACGGCGCTCGAAGTGGGAGCGATCGGCCTGGGGTGTATGCCGATGAGCTGGGGCTACAGCGGTTCGCAGCAGCGCGGCGACCGGTCCTTGCGCACGGTGCACGCCGCGCTCGACGCCGGTGCGACCCTGCTCGACACGGCCGACATGTACGGGCCGTTCACCAACGAACTGCTGCTGGGCCGGGTGCTGAAGGAGCGCCGGGCGGACGCCTTCGTCGCCACCAAGTGCGGGCTGCTCGTCGGCGAGCAGCACATCGTCGCCAATGGGCGCCCCGGGTACGTGCGGCGCGCCTGCGACGCCTCCCTGCGCCGGCTCCAGACGGACGTCATCGACCTCTACCAGCTGCACCGCGCCGACCCCGAAGTGCCGGTCGAGGAGACCTGGGGGGCGATGGCGGAGCTGGTGTCCGCCGGGAAGGTGCGGGCGCTGGGGCTGTGCGCGGTGGGGGCGCGGGCCTCGCGCCGCTCGGGGGCGGGGATGCATGACGGAACGATCCGCCAGCTGGAGCGCGTACAGCAGGTCTTTCCCGTGAGCGCGGTCCAGGCCGAGCTGTCGGTGTGGGCGCGGGAAGCGCTGGATCGGCTCCTTCCGTGGTGCGAGGCGCGGGGGGTGGGCGTCCTGGCCGCGATGCCGCTGGGCAACGGCTTCCTGACCGGGACCCTGACCCCGGGCGGCGGCTTCGAGCCGGACGACCTGCGGGCCCGGCACCCGCGGTTCACGGCCGAGATGATGGCGGCGAACCAGCCGGTCGTGGCGGGTCTGCGGCGCGTGGCGGCGCGCCACGGGGAGCGGGTGACCCCGGCGCAGGTGGCGCTGGCGTGGGCGCTCGGGCGGGGGCGGCACGTGGTGCCGATCCCGGGGACGAAGCAGGAGCGGTGGGCCGTGGAGAACGCGGCGGCGGCCGGTCTGGAGCTGACGGCCGAGGACCTGGCGGAGATCGCGGCACTGCCGGCGGCGCGGGGTTCCTGGGACTGACACCCGGGCGGGCGGGCGGTTACCGGACCCGTCGAGGAGATCGGGAACCTGATCCGGGCGAGCGGTGTATGAAGGGGAGAGGTGCGCGAGACGCGGCTCCCACCGCCGTTGGGAAAGGGATCAGAACTGTGCGACGTCCTGCAGTGACGGCCATGCTGGCCACCGCCGTGCTGGTGCTGTCGGCCGGGTGCTCGTCCGGTGACGCCCCGGCGCCGACGGGTGGTTCGAGCTCCGCGCCGCGTCCGTCCGGCTCGGTGCCGGCCGCTCCTTCGCGTACGGCTCCGCCCGCGAAGGGGTCGGTGACCGTGGTGGCCACGCTCACCGAGGGCCTGAAGTCGCCCTGGGGCCTCGCGGCCCTGCCCGACGGCGACTTCCTGGTCTCCTCGCGCGACGAGGGCACGATCACCCGCGTCGACGCGGAGAGCGGGCGGAAGACCGAGCTCGGGTCGGTGCCGGGGGTGGCGCCGGCGGGCGAGGGCGGGTTGCTGGGACTCGCGGTGTCGCCGTCGTTCGCCACGGACAACATGGTCTATGCCTACTTCACCACCGCGTCGGACAACCGCATCGCGCGGCTGCTGTACGACGAGAGGAAGCCGGCCGGCCAGCAGCTCGGGGCGCCGGACACGGTGCTGAGGGGCATCCCCAAGGGGACCGTGCACAACGGCGGTCGGATCGCGTTCGGGCCGGACAAGATGCTCTACGCCGGTACGGGAGAGACCGGCGAGACGGGGCTCGCCCAGGACAGGAAGTCACTGGGCGGGAAGATCCTGCGGATGACGCCCGACGGACAACCGGTCCACGGCAATCCCTCGGCGGACTCGGTCGTCTACTCGTACGGCCACCGGAACGTGCAGGGGCTGGCCTGGGACGCCGACAAGCGTCTGTGGGCGGCCGAGTTCGGGCAGAACACCTGGGACGAACTGAATCTGAT
Source organism: Streptomyces sp. NPDC033174 (assembly GCF_055577795.1). Lineage (NCBI taxonomy): Bacteria > Bacillati > Actinomycetota > Actinomycetes > Kitasatosporales > Streptomycetaceae > Streptomyces > Streptomyces sp. NPDC033174. Next base: position 600,800 of record NZ_JBVIPQ010000002.1, on the reverse strand, counting down.
CGAGCCGGGCGGGAACTACGGCTGGCCGGAGGTGGAGGGCAAGGGCTCCAAGGCCGGGTTCGTGGACCCGGTGGCCCAGTGGAGGACGTCCGAGGCCTCGCCGAGCGGGATCGCGTACGCCGAGGGCTCGATCTGGATGGCGGGTCTGAAGGGAGAACGGCTCTGGCGCATCCCGCTCTCCGGGCCGCGCCGGTCCGCCGATCCGCAGGCCTTTCTGGAGGGGAAGCACGGCCGGCTGAGGACCCTTCTCGCCGCCGGTGGTGACAAGGTCTGGCTGGTGACCAGCGAGACGGACACCCGGGGCACGCCCGGGCCCGGCGACGACAAGATCCTCCAGCTGCGGGTGAGGTAGCGGGCGGGCGAGGCAGCGGGCGGACGACGGCGAAGGAGCCGGCATGGCCGATCGGAACACGTCGGGACGGAGCCGGTGGCCCTTCCGCAGGCGCGGGGCGACTCCCCCGACCGGGGCGACTCCTCCGACGGGAGGGGCGAGCGGACCGGGGGACGGCGCGGCCGGGGAGAGCCCACGGGAGTCGGGGGCGCCTCAGGAGGGGGCCCGGCAGGAGAGGGCTGAGGAGAGGGCCCCGAAGGAGAGGGCCCCGAAGCAGCGAGCGCCTCGGGAACCGTCCTACAGCGAGGGCGAGTTGCCGTCCCTCGGGTCCTACCGCTCCACCGTGCGCGACGGCGAGAACGGCATCCCCGTGGTGGAGATGCAGCTGCGGCTGACGCCGTCCGGTGCCATCCGCCTGAAGCTGGAGCACCTCGCCCGCGAGCACGGCGCGCACGACCCCCGGGTGGTGGACCTCTCGTTCGAGCTGGCCCGTGAGTTGCGCGCCGAGGGGCAGTTGGAGGAGGCGGAGGAGGTGTACCGCTGGGTCCTGGCCGAGCGCAGGGCGGACCTGGGGCCCGTGCACCAGGACACCCTCGCCGCGGAGCGAGCCCTCGCGGCCCTCCTGGAAGTGCGCGGGAGGCCGCAGGAGGCCGAGCGGCTGCACCGCTCCCTGCTGACGCGGCGTGAGCGGGTGCTGGGCGCCGATCATCCGGACACACTGGGCTCGATGGCGGACGTGGCCCGGGTCACCCGGGCCCTCGGGCGGCTCGACGAGGCCGAGGAGTTGTGGCGTGCTGTCCTCGCGGGGCGGACACGCGTCCTTGGCGCGGAGCATCCGGACACGCTCGTCGGCCGCGGGCACATGGCCGGACTGTTACGCAGCCGCGGCCGGCTGGAGGAAGCCGAGGACGCCTACCTGTCGTTGCTGCGCGACGCCGAGCGCGTGCTGGGCCCCGACGCCCCGTTGACCCTGAGTTCGCGGGCCAATCACGCGGCCGTGCTGTTCCACCGCGGCCGTGTCGCCGAGGCCGCCTCGGTGATGCGGACCGTCGCGCGTCGCTTGGAGGAGATCAACGGGCCCGACCACATGGACACGCTGGAGGCACGCGCCAACCTGGGGGCCGCCCTTCAGGCGCTGGGCGAGGGCCAGGAGGCCCTGGAACACCTGCGGGCGGCGACCGAGGGACTCGCGCGGATCCTCGGTGCCGACCATCCCGCCGTGCTGGAGCGCAGGACCAGCCTCGGTGCCACCTTCCACCACGCGGGCCGGCACGAGGAGGCCGAGCGGGAGTGCCGTACGGTCCTCGCCGCGTACGAGCGGCTCTACGGGCCCGGGGACGCGCGGACGGCGGAGGCACGGGGCAACCTGCGGCTGGTGCGGGCCGCACGGGGATAGGGGCGCCCGGGGGGCGGCGGGCCGGAGGGTCAGGGGCCGACGTGGACGTGCGCCCCCCACAGCGACGGCAGCAGGGGGAACTCGGCGTGGGCCTCACGGACCGCGGCGTGGAGCGCGTGCGCGGCACCGTCCGGGAGGGCGGCGTAGAAGCGGCGGGCGATGCGCGGGGCGATCTCGTCCGCGACGGGCCACAGGGTGCCCACGACATGGCGGTACCCGGCGAGTTGGAAGGCGTTGGTGATGTGGATCGCCTCGTCCGCCAGCTCGTGCCGGGTCCGGGAGGTGGAGCAGCTGGACAGATAGGCCAGGTCCGCCCCCGAGGGCCGCAGGGCCGAGATGTCGGCGACGGTGAGCGAGCGTTCCAGGTGGTCGTGGGTGAGGATCCGGGAGGCGGACGGGTCGTCCGGGTCGGTCAGGGCGTGACAGACGAGGTGCGCGGAGGCGCTGGTGCGCAGGGCGTCCCGTACGCGCTCCCGGGTGGCCTCCTCGTCGGCCAGCAGCCGGGCGGCGGTCGCGCCCGGCAGAAGGGGCGCGACCGCTTCGGCCTCGTCCAGGGCGTTCGGCAGGGGTGCGGCGCCCGGGGTGTTCCGTATGGCCACGAGCAGCGGCGTGCCTGGACCCATGGTGCCGGGCTCCGGCCGGCGGCGGGCGTGGTGCAGGGCGCCGATGGTCGGGGTGTAGGAGGAGACCGCCAGGTCGAGCGCGCAGCGCGGGTGGTCCGGGTCGGCGCGGGTGCCGTGATAGCCCGCGGCGTGCAGGGGCAGGAAGGCCAACTGGCCCTGCGGGCACCACCAGATCCGGCGTGGAGCGGTTCCCGTCGCCGCGGGTTCGGTGTAGCCGAGACGCTGGAGCACCGGTCCGGTGATCGTGTCCCAGAGCCATTCGAGGACCCCGGAGACGGCCTCCTGCGCGGACCAGATGTCCTCCAGCGAGGCGCCCTTGCGGGAGGCGTCGCGGGTGGCGGCGAGGAAGGTGGCGACCTTCTCCGTCACGGCCTCGGAGACCGTACGCAACGGCAGGACGTCGATCGTGCCGCCGGCCACGATGAGGGCGTCGCAGCGGATGCTGATGTTGACGAGGACGACGGGGCCCTCGCCGGCCTGGCGCAGGATCTCCTGGGCCGACGGCGGGAGCAGGAAGTCGTCGAATCCCGGCAGTGCCCGGATGTGGTGCAGCAGCCCCTGCCATTGGGCGGCCCGGGCGCGTCGGCGCTCGGCGGCCTGGGCAGGGCCACCGGGGAGCGGCGGAGCGGAGGGCGCGGCCGGCCCCTCGTCGTTCTCGTCGCGCAGTCGGAGGAAGTGGTCGGCGAGATCGGGCGCCGCCGTGCGCAGCCGTTCCACGTCGAGTTCGCGGGTGCGCAGCAGCCGGCCGAGGAGGACGCCCCGGCCGTGCTCCAGGACTTCCAGGGCCTGTTCGTACCGGCCGGCCTGGACGGCGTACGCGGCGGCTTCCGCGGCCAGACCGGGCCGCTTGGCGAGGGCGTACTGCTGGTCGCTGCGGGTCAGGCTGCGGGTCGCCAGTTCGGGCAGGAGGGCGGTCGCCGCGCACAGCTCACGCGTGGCCGTCTCCCAGTCCTCCATCACGCCGGACACCTGGCCCCGGGTGACATGGGTGCGGAGCCGGTCGAGCACCGGCGCGCCGGGGACCGCCGCGGCGTCGCGGGCGGCGCCGGCCGCCTCGGTCAGCAGATCCCGGTCCCCGGTGCGCAGATGCAGTTGATGCAGGCATTCGGCGAGAGCCAGGCAGGGGCTGATCCGGTCGGGGTGGTCCGCGGGGCGGGAGCGCACGACGCCGCGCAGCAGCTCGACGGACTCCTCGAGGTCGGTGAGGTCCTGGCCGATCTCATAGCGGGAGCGCAGGGACTGGGCGAGGTTGTAGCCGCTGGTCTCCTGGTCGGCGGGGAGCAGGGCCCGGGCGCGGCGCTGGAGTCCGATGGCCTCGTCGAGGTCGGCCGCCGCGCCGCCCGCGTGCTCGAAGCGGACGAGGAGCGCGGAGGCGAGGTTGCCCAGGAGGGCTCCTTGCTGGTCGCCCCGGTCGGTGGAGACGGCCTGCCGGTAGGCGTCGAGCGCCGCGTCCAGGGCTTCCCCGCGCCCGGTGTGGCGGTACCTGGCCAGATGGGTGTCGCCCAGGTGGACGAGCACGGCCGCGCGGTTGACGTGTCCTTCGGGGAGGACGAGGAGGGCCTGCCGGCAGAGCTCGGCGCTCTGGTCGAGATCGGCCGTGTCGCCGTGGAATTCGAAGCGCTGCTTCAGGCAGGCGGCCAGGCCGGCCTGGTGCACGGCCCGGTCGACGGCGTATGTGTCGTCGGCGTCCGTGCCGTCGGCGTCCGTGCCGTCGGGGTCCATGCCGTCGGTGCCCTGACCGGCCAGGGCCGTCCGGTGCACGGCGATCGCCTCGTCCAGGTCAGCCGCGCCGCCCCGTTCGTGGTGCCGGTGGCGCAGGGCGTCGGCGAGCATCGAGCGCAGGGCGGAGAGGTTGTGGGCGGTGGGCCGGGGGGTCTCCACGGCCGCGCGGAGCAGGGCGACGGCCCGGTCCCGGTCGCCGGGCTCCCCGGTCAGGTCGTGCCGGACGCCGTATGCCGTCGCCAGGGATCCCAGCAGCGCGCCGCGGTTGAGGCCGTCGGGCGGCTCCGCCGCGACGGCGCCCTCCAGCAGGGCGATCGCCTGGCTCGCGCGATGGGGGTCCGCGGTCGTCCGGGCGCGTCCCAGCAGAGCCTCGCCGGCCTGGTCGGCGGCCGCGGCGTGCTCGAAGGTGCCCGGGCGGGTGGCCGCGGCGAACCGCTGGAGCAGCGCGATCGCGGTGTCCAGGTCGTCGAGGCCGCCTCCGTCCTCGTACCGCTCCCGCAGCGCCGATGCCAACGCCTCCAGCAGGGGCAGGCGTTCGGGACGGTCCCGCGGCAGCAGGGCCAGCGCCTCCGCGTAGGCGTCGATGTGCTCGTCGCGCCGGGCCGGGTCACCGGTCAGCCGGTACTGGGCGCCCAGCGCCGAGCCCAGATTGACCAGCCGGGCGGCGCGGTCCGGATCGTCCGCGGGGGCCAGGCTCAGTGCGTGGCGGTACAGCCGTACGCACTCCGCCAGGTCGGCCGGGTCGGCGCCGGCTTCGTAGCGGTCGAGTAAGGACTCGGCGAGGCCGCCGAGTTGGGTGGGCAGTTCCGCCGTCGCTCCGGACAGCTCCTCGGGCAGTGCCCGGTACTGCCAGGCGATGGCTTCGTCCAGATGGGCGGGGTCGCCGGTCGCCTGGTGCAACTGCCGCAGGGCGCGGCCCAGTCCGTACGCGTACGCGGGCCGGTACTCGTGCCCGGGCGGGGCGGCGTCGAGGGCCCTGCGGTAGAGGACGACGGCGTCCCGGAGCGGGGCGAGTGCGCCGGAGCGCTCGTGGGTCATCACCTCGGTCAGGGCGAGGTTCCTGAGGTGCACATGGCCGTGAGGGGTGAGGGGGGTCATGGCGGACACGGTCTGGCGGAAGAACGTCCGGGCGCGTTCCAGGGCGGCGGGGTCGCCGGTGCGCAGATGGACGTCCAGTTCGCGCATTCCGAAGGTGTGCAGGACGGTGACGCGGTCGTCGCTGGTGTGAGCGCCCATGGCGTCCACGGTAGAGCGCCGGGCGCCGCCTCGGGGGCGAGTGAGCCGAAGTGGTGCTCCCCGGTCCGCAGAACCGAGCCCTGAGCGGGATCGGGGTGTTCGTAGCGGTCCGCAGAACCGAGCCCTAAGCGGGATCGGGGTGTTCGTAGCGGTCCGCAGAACCGAGCCCTAAGCGGGATCGGGGTGTTCGTAGCGGTCCGGCGGCGGCAGGCCCTGGCGCCAGGAGGCGCACAGGGCCCGGGCGAGGGTCCGTTCCTCGGCGAGGTTCGCCGGCAGCGGCAGGTGCAGGCCGCTCAGGAGGTCGAAGCGGTGCAGGTCGAAGGCGGTGCGTACGGCGTCCCCATAGGCGAGGGCAGCCTGGACGGCGCCGTGGTAGGCGAGGCAGGCGACGGCCAGCGGGATCAGCGCCAGCGTCAGCCACCAGCCGCTGGAGCGCAGCAGGATCGCCGCGGTCAGCGCGGTGACGCCACCGGTCACGCTGAGCCGTACCGCGGCGTCGAGGGAGTCGCGGGCGTCGTCGACGAGTGCCCGTGACCGCTCGCCGAGTACGAGATAGAGCCGGGGCCAGGCGATGGCCGCGTCCCAGCCGTGGTCGCGGCCGGCGGTGTCGAACGTCGCCGTGAGCACATTGCCGAGGGCGGTGGGCCTCACGAGGTGGTCGGGCAGCGGGTAGCGGCGGCGCAGCCGGGCGGCCGCGGCTCCGGCCCGCTGTACGTCCTCGGCGCTCACGGCGTCCGCCCCGCCGTCGGCCGCCGCCCCGGGCAGGCGCGTACGGCGCTCCAGCCGGGCCTTGCGCCGGCGCTGCAGGGCGAGGCCCACGCCGGCGCCCAGAAGGCCGGGCCGGCCGCCCTCCAGGAGTCGCACCATGGCCAGTTGGAGGGGCTGGAAGACGACGGCGACGACGGTGATGCCCGCCGCGATGAGCAGTGCCTCGCCGATACCGAGGCCGGCGGCGGTGTCCCAGGCCCGGCGCATCGACAGCGGCCCGCCGGGGGCGCCGGCCCACACCAGCCACAGCAGGCTCAACGCGCCCGCGTACGTGGGCAGATAGGAGACCAGGAAGAACCGCCCGGAGGCGAGTTGGGACGGCGCGCCGGCGGCCGCGCCGAGGCTGATCTGGCTCACCGGCGGCTCACCGCAGGTCCATGGGGCCGTGGCCGGGTGTCTCGCAGAGCGGCCGGTAGCGCTCGTCGTAGAAGGCCGTGGCGGCCGTCCGTTCGCACGAGGCGCAGCGGAACATCAGCAGGGTGTACTGGGTGGACTCGGCCGGCTGGTGCGCCCGGTCCTCCTCACCGGCGCTCCGTACGACTCCGAGCGCGCGCAGCGTGCGCAGGTGGTCCGGGCCGGTGGCGCCGACGGTCCGGCCGCCGACGACGAGCACCACGCCGGCCGGTGTGGGACGCGTCGCCAACAGCCGTTCCAGCACGGCCGCCACGTCGTCCAGGGAGACGCCGTCGGGCACCTCGAGCCGGGCGGCGTCGTCCGGCACCTCACGCCGCTGCTGGACCAGCATCGCGTACTTCATTCCAGGGCACTCCCCGCGTCCTCAGACCGCCTCCTCCAGGAGGTGGAGGCGGTGTGCCAGGGCCGCTGCCTCGCCCCGGCCGGCGACGCCCAGTTTGGCAAGGATGTTGGAGACGTGGACGCTCGCCGTCTTCGGGGAGATGAAGAGTTCCTCGGCGATCTGGCGATTGGTACGGCCGGCCGCGACATGGCGCAGGACGTCCTGCTCCCGGGGGGTGAGGCCGAAGCCGTCCTCGTCGGGGGCGGGGGCGGGTTCCGGGGCGGCCAGGGAGAGGCGCGCGCGGGTGGCGAGGAGTTCGACACTCTCGCGCAGCGGACGGGCGCCGAGGTCGACGGCCACGAGGTGGGCCTCGCGCAGCAGGGCCGCGGCCTCGTCGCGTCTGCCGCCCTCGACGAGGAGCGCGTCCGCCCAGCGGTGCCGGGCCCTGGCCAGGTCGTAGGGACGCTCCAGCGGTCCGAAGGCGACGGCCACCTCCGCCCAGCGGTCCGCCCTCTCCAGCCCCTCCGCGCGGGCCAGTTCGGCCGACACGAAGAGGGAGTGGGCCACCCACACCGCCTCCGGGGCCGCCAGGCTCCTGGCGATCGAGCGGATGAGGGCCAGCGCCTCGGCGCGGCCCTCCGCCGCGGCCGGGAGCCCCCGGGTGTCGGCCTCGGCGGTGACGGCGGCGAGGAGCAGCGGCCAGCCGTAACGCTGGGTGCCGGGCGGGAATCCGGCTTCGGCGGCCTCCGCCAGTATCGCGCGGGCGTCGGCGAGACGGCCCTCGGCGACGGCGATGGCGAGCGCGACCCCGGCCATGGGCAGGGTGTACTGCATCATCGGGTCGTGCTTGCCGTACGCCTCGCGGGCCAGCCGCAGATACTCCGTGGCGGCGGTCAGCTCGCCGCGCGCCACCGACAGTTGGGCCAGCCGCAGCGCCGCCGAGCCGCGCGGCTTGGCGCTGTAGGCGATGCGCTGGAGCCGGATGGCGCCGTCGTAGGCCTCGTCCCAGTGGCCCATCGACATCTGTGCCTCGGTGAGGTTGCCGAGGATCCAGCCCTCGGGGTCCAGGAGGCCCCAGCACTGGGCGAGCTCCAGACCCTCACGGGCGACGACGGCCGACTCCCGGGAGCGGCCGACGCTCTCCAGGCTGGAGGAGAGGTTGGTGTGGGCCCGGGCGGCCTCGCTGACCATGCCCAGCTCGACGGTCCGGTCCCGCACGGCGTACATCTCGGCGAGCCCGCGCTCGATGTCGCCGGAGTCGGTCATGAGGGCGCCGAGGGTGAGCCGGGCGTTGAGCTCCATCTCCTCGGCGTTGACCAGCCGCGCGTACTCGACGGCGCGCTCGGCGGCGGCGAGGGTCTCCAGGCCGGGCGCGTGCAGCATGCCCCAGCCGGCGGCGCTGGCCAGCACCTGGGCGTGGACGGCCGACGGCGGCAGGCCACGGACCAGTTCCTGGGCCGTGGCGAGCTCCGCCCAGCCGTCGCCCCGGGCCAGGCCCGCGACGAGCCGTGAGCGCTCGATCCAGAACCAGGCGGCGCGCGCCGGGTCGGCCTGGCCGTCCTTCTCGCGGCCGTCGCCCTCGATGAGCCGCAGGCCCGTCTTGACGATTTTCAGGGCTCGTTCGCGCTCTCCGCACAGCCGGGCGGCGACGGCCGCCTCGGCGAGCAGGTCGAGGTAGCGCAGCGGGGTGGTCTGGGGGTCGCAGCCGCACGGCGGGTAGGCGCCGGCGTAGTCCATGGGCCGCAGCGAGTCGCGCACTTCACCCGGGACCTCGTCCCACAGCTCCATGGCCCGCTCCAGCAGCCGGAGTTGCTCGGAGTAGGCGTGGCGCCGGCGGGCCTCGACGGAGGCGCGCAGCACGACGGGAAGGGCCTTGCTGGCGTCGTGTGCGTGGTACCAGTAGCTGGCGAGCCGGGTCGCGCGCTCGTCGGCGCGCACCAGCGCGGGGTCGGCCTCCAGCGCTTCGGCGTAGCGGCGGTTGAGCCGGGAGCGCTCACCGGGCAGCAGATCGTCGCTGACGGCCTCGCGGACCAGCGAGTGGCGGAAGCGGTATCCCTCGCCGTCGGGCACGGCGAGCAGGATGTTGGCGCCGACGGCGGCGCGCAGGGCCTCGATGAGGTCGTCGTCGGCCAGCCGCGCGACGGCGGCGAGCAGGTCGTACTCGACGGTGGAGCCGCCCTCGGCGACGATCCTGACGACCTTCTGGGCGTCCTCGGAGAGCGCCTCGACCCGCACGAGCAGGAGATCGCGCAGTGAGTCGCTCATGCCTCCGGAGACACAACCGCTCTCGTGGCAGACGACGAGTTCCTCGACGAAGAAGGCGTTGCCGTCGGAGCGGCCGAATATCTCGTCGACGAGCGCGGGCGCGGGTTCGGCGGCCAGGATGCCGGTGAGCTGGCGGTGGACTTCGGTGCGGTTGAACCGGGGCAGCTCGATCCGCCGCACGGTCCGCAGCCGGTCCAGCTCGGCCAGCAGGGGCCGCAGCGGGTGGCGCCGGTGGATGTCGTCGGCGCGGTAGGTGCCGACGACGACGAGCCGGCCGCGGCGCAGGGTGCGGAAGAGGTAGGCGAGCAGATGCCGGGTGGAGGCGTCGGCCCAGTGCAGGTCCTCCAGGGCGAGGACGATCGTACGGTCCGTGGCGAGGCGCTCCAGGAGCCGGACGGTGAGCTCGAAGAGCCGGGCCGTGCTGTCCTCGTGGTAGGCCTCCTGGCGGTTGGCGTCGCCCAGTTCGGGCAGCAGCCGGGCCAGTTCGCCCTCCTGGCCCGCGGCGGCGGCGGCCAGTTCGTCGGGCAGCCGCCGCCGCAGGGCGCGCAGGGCGGTCGAGAACGGCGCGAAGGGCAGCCCCTCGGCGCCGATCTCGACGCAGCCGCCGACCGCCACCACGGCGCCGCGCTCGGCGGCCTCGGCGAGGAACTCCTCGACGAGGCGCGTCTTGCCCACACCCGCCTCGCCGCCGATCAGCAGCGTCTGCGGCTCTCCCCCGGACCCCGAGGCCCCGGAGGCGCCGCCTGCGGAGGCGCGGGCGAGCGCGTCGGTGAGGGTGGTCAGTTCACCGGCTCTGCCGACGAACACCGGACTGACGGACGAGTTCTCCACGTCGCCGAGCATCGCACAGACCTCGGACAGTGCGGCACCCTTGATCGGGACCACCGTCGCCATGGGAAGGTCACGCGGCCCGGGCGAAGGAGTCCCGCAGTGAATTCACCGGCCCCTCTGGGGCGTTGTCACTGGACCGGCGGGCGGCGCGGCGGGCCTTGCGGGCCTCCTTGGCCAGGCGCTGGGCGGAGGCCTCGCGGATGAGCTCGGCGTGGCGCATCTGCTGGATCTCGTACTCGAACATCTCGTACTCCCTGGGTCTTTGAGGTATCGCCGTCTTGCGATGTCTCAACTCTCGCGTCCCAGGGGGTCTCCCCACATCGGGAGTGTGCCGCATGTTCGGGGCCGGGGGTGCCTTAGACGGCGGCCCGGGGTCTCGGGTACGCCCTAAGGCCCCGCCCGGACCGCGCCACCAGGCCTTAGCCGGCCGGGGTGGGCATCGGTACGAGCAGGTCGAAGTACATGACGGCGGACAGGAGCAGTCCCAGGGCGCCGAGTACGGTTCCTGCGACTGCGACGGCCCTGACCCACGCCGGGCGCTGCGGGCGGGCCGCCACGACCAGGCCGGCGATCACCGCGAGGAGCCCGAAGACTCCGTTGACGAGGGCGGTGCTGTGCCAGGCGTCGCCGTAGATCGCGGAGATCTGCTGGGCGGCGGTGCCGCTCCGGGAGGTGGTGATCTGGCCGATGAGCGTCTCGCGTTCGGCGACGACCCGTCCGAGCCAGGTGCCGGTGAGGGAGGCGAGGCCGAGGCCGGCCGCGACGACGGCGGAGGCTCCCGCGACGAGCCCGGAGGGGGTGGCGGCATCCTCGTCGTCGAGGGTGGCCATGAGGTCGTCGTCTGTGACGTCGAGGGCCTCGTCGTCGGTGGCGTCGAGGGCGACGGCGACCTGGTCGTTGACCACGTCGTCGGGCCGGGAGGGGACGGCGGGGACGTCTGCGGATGTGTCGGTCGTCGTACGGTTCATGCGTTGCACGCTAAGTGCCGAATCTGAGATTCCTCTTAACGGGACCGGCTCGGCAGGGCGCGTTCCCTCAAGTGGCCCGGACCGCCCGTATCCCGGGTCGTGGCCCCCGGGGCGGGGTCATGGGGTCCGGGTCTTCTGACGGTCGGACCCCTGCTCCTGGATCGTCACCCGCGGCCCGACGACGCCGGCTCGGGCGGTGACGGCCTCCCGGTACTCGGGCGGTTCGATGCTGATGCGCGGCAGACGCCGGTCGAGCCAGCGCGGCAGCCACCAGTTCGCGCCGCCCAGCATGTGCATCAGGGCCGGTACGAGGAGTGTGCGCAGCACGAACGCGTCCAGCGCGACGGCGGCCGCGAGCGCGATGCCGAACATGGCGATGACACGGTCCCCGGACAGGACGAAGGCGAGGAAGACGGAGATCATGATGACCGCCGCCGAGTTGATCACCCGGCTGGTCTCGGCGAGGCCGACCCGGACCGCGCGGCGGTTGTCGCCGGTCTCCAGCCACTCCTCGTACATCCGGCTGACCAGGAAGACCTGGTAGTCCATGGAGAGCCCGAAGAGCACCGAAACCATGATCACGGGCAGGAAGGGTTCGATCGGGCCCGCACTGCCGAGGCCCAGCAGCTCGCTGCCCCAGCCCCACTGGAACACCGCCACGACGATGCCGAAGGCGGAGGCGACGGCGGCCACGTTCATCAGGGCTGCCTTGAGGGGGATGCCCAGGGACCGGAAGGCGACCAGCAGCAGCAGACAGCCGAGCGCGATGACGACCCCGACGAAGAGCGGCAGCTTGCCGACGATGATCTCGGCGAAGTCGTCGTATCCGGCGGTGACACCTCCGACGTGCACCTCCAGGGAGGTGCCCTCCTCGGCGTCCGGCAGGACGTCCTCGCGGAGCCGGTCGACGAGGCCGCTGGTGTCCTGGGACTGCGGCGAGGACTCCGGTACGACGGTGAGAACGGCGGTGTCACCGGTGCTGTTGTACGTGACCGGGCCGACGGACGCGACACCCTTGGTGGCCCCGAGAGCGGCGGGCAGCTCGCCGAGCGCGAGCCGGTCGTCGGCGCCGTCGATCTGCGCGACCAGGGTGAGCGGCCCGTTGACCCCGGGCCCGAACCCCTCGCCGAGCAGGTCGTACGCCTGGCGGGTCGTCGCGGTGGCGGGCCCGTTGCCCTGGTCCGATGTGCCGAGATGGAGCGAGAACGTCGGCAGCGCCAGGATCAGCATCACGACGGCGGCGACCCCGCCGAGGAGCTTCGGGTGGCGCTCGACGAACACGGACCACCGGGCCGCAAACCCGGTGGGGAGCTCAGGCTGCGGGCCGTGCTCGGCGAGCCGGGCGCGCTCACGGCGGCTGAGTGCCCGCATCCCGATGAGGGAGAGCAGGGCGGGCAGCAGCGTCACGGACGCGGCGACGGTGAGGACGACGGTCAGGGACGCGGCGATGGCGACGCCGTTGAGGAAGCTGAGCCGCAGGATCAGCATGCCGAGCAGCGCGATGCAGACGGTGGCGCCGGCGAAGACGACGGCCCTGCCGGTGGTGGCGACGGCGTTCTGGGCTGCTTCGGGGACGCTCAGGCCGCGTTTGAGGCCCTTGCGGTGGCGGGTGACGATGAAGAGCGCGTAGTCGATGCCGACGCCCAGGCCGATGAGCAGGCCCAGCATGGGGGCGAAGTCGGCGACCGTCATGACATGGCCGAGCAGCACGATGGCGGAGTAGGCCGTGCCGACGCTGACGAGGGCGGTCGCGATGGGGAGGGCGCTGGCGGCGAGCGAGCCGAAGGCGAGGAGGAGGACGACGGCGGCGACCACGACGCCCACGATCTCGGCGAGGTGTCCGCCCGGGGCCTGGGTGAGGGCGACGGCGCTGCCGCCGAGCTCGACCTGGACGCCGTCGGTGGCGGCCGCCTTCGCGGTCCGGACGAGGGCCTCGGCCTGGGCCTCGGGGATGTCGTCGGCCTGCCGCTCGAAGGTGACGGTGGCGTACGCGGTGTGTCCGTCGGCGCTGATCCGGCCCTGGCCGTGGCCGATGGAGCCCTCGGAGCCGTAGGGGCCGACGACCGAGGCGATGCCGGGCAGACCGGCGACCTCGTCGAGCATCCGGGTCATGCGCTGTTCGACCGCGTCGGCCCGGACGCTGCCCGCGGCGGGCCCGGTGTGCCAGACGATGGTGTCGCTGTCGCCGCCCTGGCCGTGGAAGCCCCGTTCGAGAAGGGCGACGGCGCGGCCGGACTCGGTGCCGGGGACCTCGTAGTCGTTGGAGTAGGCGCTGCCTGCCACGGCCGCCGCGGTGGTCACCCCACCGAGGGTGGCGAGCCAGAGGAGTACGGCGACAAGACGGTGCCTGACGCACCATCGCGCGATAGCTGCCAACGGACGGGCTCCCTGGGTGGTTCGTGGATCTTTATCGGGAATAGCCCGCAAAGAACGCAAGACCTACGGAGCATCCATGGTCGCAGCCGAACGAGATCCTTTGCCCCATTCGTGGCGATACTCACAGGGATGCGCCGGGCCCGGCGCGGCGGCCCCGCTGGACGCGCCCGGGCCGGGTCAGCCGGAGACTCGTGGCGGTCGACGCGCGAGGACCTCCGCGCGGCCGTCGGAGCCCGTAACCGCGACGGGCGAGGGGCACGGCGACGAAGCCGCGACGGGCGAGGAGCGCGGCGGGGCGCGGCGTCCCGGCCGCGACCACCGAGGGGCCGGAGTCCAGCCGCAACCGCCGAGGGGTGGAGCGGCAGCCGGAACCGCCGAAGGGGGCGGCGGCAAGGCTCACCCCGGGACCGGAACCGACGGGACCCGCCGGAACCGCCGAGGGGGGGGGGGGGGGGGGGGGGGGGAGGGGGGGGAGGGGGTGGGGGGGGGGGGGGGGGGGGGGGGGGGGGGAGAAGGGGGGGGGGGGGGGGTCGCCTTCGAAGAGTGTTGCGAAGCCTGCTCCTTGGTAATGCGGGTC
>NZ_JBVIPQ010000002.1:314725-586961 GCF_055577795.1 Streptomyces sp. NPDC033174 | reverse complement strand
ATAAATAAGAAAAAAAAAAAAACCCAAACAGACACAAGCGGAGCCTTCTGCCGTCAGAGGGACGGCCCCCCCCCCCCCCCCCCCCACCCCCCCGGCCCTCCCCCCCCCCCCCCCCCCCCCCCCCCCCCCCGCCCCTCGTGCGGAACGCGAAAGGCTCAGCCCTCGCTCACGCCCAGCTTCTCCAGGATCAGGTCCTTGACGCGCGCCGCGTCCGCCTGCCCCCGGGTGGCCTTCATGACCGCGCCGACCAGCGCGCCCACCGCGGCCACCTTGCCGCCGCGGATCTTGTCCGCGATCGCCGCGTTGCCCGCGATGGCCTCGTCCACGGCCGCGCCGAGCGCGCCCTCGTCCGAGACGACCTTCAGGCCGCGCTTCTCGACGACCGTGTCCGGGTCGCCCTCACCCGCGAGGACGCCCTCGATGACCTGGCGCGCCAGCTTGTCGTTCAGGTCGCCGGACGCCACGAGCGCCGCGACCCTGGCGACCTGCTCCGGGGTGATGGGCAGCTCGTCCAGGCCCTTGCCCGACTCGTTGGCGTTACGGGCCAGTTCGCCCATCCACCACTTGCGGGCCTGGTCGGCCGGGGCGCCCGCCTCGGTCGTCGCGACGATCAGGTCGACGGCACCGGCGTTGAGGATCGACTGCATGTCGTGCTCGGAGATCCCCCACTCCTCGCGCAGCCGGTTGCGGCGCACGCGCGGAAGCTCGGGCAGCGTGGCGCGCAGCTCCTCGACCCACTCGCGGGACGGGGCCACCGGGACGAGGTCGGGCTCCGGGAAGTACCGGTAGTCCTCGGCGTTGTCCTTGATGCGACCGGACGTCGTGGAGCCGTCGTCCTCGTGGAAGTGCCGGGTCTCCTGGACGATCGTGCCACCGCTGCTGAGCACGGCGGCATGCCGCTGGATCTCGTAGCGGGCGGCACGCTCCACGCTGCGCAGGGAGTTGACGTTCTTCGTCTCCGAGCGCGTCCCGAAGGTCTTGGTGCCGTTGGGGCGCAGCGACAGGTTCACGTCGCAGCGCATCTGGCCCTTGTCCATCCGGGCCTCGGAGACCCCGAGCGCCCTGATGAGCTCGCGCAGCTCGGCGACGTACGCCTTGGCGACCTCCGGCGCGCGCTCGCCCGCTCCCTCGATCGGCTTGGTGACGATCTCGATCAGCGGGATGCCGGCGCGGTTGTAGTCGAGCAGCGAGTGCGAGGCGCCGTGGATACGGCCCGTCGCGCCGCCGATGTGCGTCGACTTGCCGGTGTCCTCCTCCATGTGGGCGCGCTCGATCTCCACGCGGAAGATCTCCCCGTCCTCCAGCTGGACGTCCAGATAGCCGTTGAAGGCGATCGGCTCGTCGTACTGCGAGGTCTGGAAGTTCTTGGGCATGTCCGGATAGAAGTAGTTCTTCCGGGCGAAACGGCACCACTCGGCGATCTCGCAGTGCAGCGCGAGGCCGATCTTGATGGCCGACTCGACGCCGATCGCGTTGACGACCGGGAGCGAACCGGGCAGGCCGAGACAGGTGGGGCAGGTCTGCGAGTTGGCGTCGGCGCCCAGCTCCGTGGAGCACCCGCAGAACATCTTCGTCTTCGTACCCAGCTCGACATGGACCTCGAGGCCCATGACGGGGTCGTACGCAGCGAGGGCCGCGTCGTACGACAGCAATTCAGTGACGGTCACGGTGAGACTTTCCCTCTCAGCCCAGCAGGACGTCGTCGTCGCCCAGGCGCTTGAGCTCCCGGTAAAGGATCGCAAGGCCGGTGACGATGGCGGCGGCGGACACCGCGGCGTCGATCAGCCGCAGGGTGTCGTTGTCGGCGCGGGCCAGCTTGGCCTGCTTGGCTACGCTGAGCGCACCGAAGGCGGTGGTGCCCAGCGACACGTACAGCCCGGTCTTGGACTTCTTGAAGTTCTTGGCCTTCTTTGCCATGGCACTCACAGCGACGGAGCCTCCTCGAGCAGCGGGTGGCCCCACTTTTCCACGAAGGCGGCCTCGACGGCGGCTCCGACCTTGTAGAGCCGGTCGTCCTTCATGGCGGGGGCGATGATCTGCAGCCCGACCGGCAGACCGTCCTCCGGCGCGAGGCCGCAGGGCAGGGACATGGCCGCGTTGCCGGCCAGGTTGGTCGGGATGGTGCACAGGTCGGCCAGGTACATCGCCATCGGGTCGTCGGCGCGCTCGCCGATCGGGAAGGCGGTGGTCGGCGTGGTGGGCGAGACGATCACGTCGACGTCCTGGAAGGCCGCCTCGAACTCACGGGTGATGAGGGTGCGGACCTTCTGCGCCGAGCCGTAGTACGCGTCGTAGTAGCCGGAGCTGAGCGCGTACGTGCCGAGGATGATGCGGCGCTTGACCTCGTCGCCGAAGCCCGCCTCACGGGTGAGGGCGGTGACGTCCTCGGCCGACTTCGTGCCGTCGTCGCCGACCCGCAGGCCGTAGCGCATGGCGTCGAAGCGGGCCAGGTTCGAGGAGCACTCGGACGGCGCGATCAGGTAGTACGCGGAGAGGGCCAGGTCGAAGGACGGGCAGTCGAGCTCGACGATCTCGGCGCCCAGCTCGCGCAGCAGCTCGACGGACTCGTTGAACCGCTGGACGACGCCGGCCTGGTAGCCCTCACCGCGGAACTGCTTGACGACACCGACGCGCATGCCCCGTACGGAGCCGTTGCGCGCCGCCTCGACGACCGGCGGGACCGGGGCGTCGATGGAGGTCGAGTCGAGCGGGTCGTGACCGGCGATGACCTCGTGGAGGAGCGCCGCGTCCAGGACCGTACGGGCACAGGGCCCGCCCTGGTCGAGGCTGCTGGAGAACGCCACCATGCCGTAGCGGGAGACGCCGCCGTAGGTCGGCTTGACGCCGACCGTGCCGGTGACAGCGGCGGGCTGGCGGATCGATCCGCCGGTGTCCGTGCCGATGGCCAGCGGGGCTTCGTACGCGGCGAGGGCGGCGGCCGAGCCACCGCCGGAGCCGCCGGGGATCCGGGTGAGGTCCCACGGGTTGCCGGTGGGCCCGTAGGCGCTGTTCTCCGTCGACGACCCCATGGCGAACTCGTCCATGTTGGTCTTGCCGAGAATGACGACGTCGGCGGCCTTGAGCTTCTTGGTCAGCGTCGCGTCGTAGGGCGGGAGCCAGCCCTCGAGCATCTTCGAGCCGACGGTCGTCGGAACGCCCTCGGTGGTGAAGATGTCCTTCAGTGCGAGGGGGACGCCGGCGAGCGGTCCGAGCTTCTCGCCCCGGGCCCTCTTCTCGTCGACGGCGCGAGCCTGCGCCAGGGCGCCCTCGCGGTCCACGTACAGGAAGGCGTTGACCTTCTCGTCGACCGCCTCGATGCGCGCCAGGTGCGCCTCGGTGACCTCGACGGCCGTGAGCTCGCCGGACGCGATCTTCGCGGCGGTCTCGGCGGCGGTGAGCTTGATGATGCTGTCCGTCATGGTGATTAGTCCTCCCCCAGGATCTGCGGCACCTTGAAACGCTGCTGCTCCTGGGCCGGGGCGCCGGAGAGCGCCTGCGCGGGGGTGAGCGACGGACGGACCTCGTCCGCGCGCATGACATTCGTCAGCGGCAGCGGGTGGGAGGTCGGCGGGACGTCTTGGTCGGCGACCTCGGAGACGCGGGCGACCGCGCCGATGATGTCGTCGAGCTGACCGGCGAAGTGATCGAGCTCTTCGTCCTTCAGCTCCAGACGCGCCAGCCGTGCGAGGTGGGCGACCTCCTCGCGCGTGATGCCAGGCATGCAGCGATCCTCAGGGTGGAGTGTGTGTGGTTTGGGCTCAATCCTATGGGGCTCGGCCCCCTGCCCGTGAAACGGTTTGCCGGTGGCTCCTCCTTCCGGGGCCTCCGGAGCCCGGGACGCGGGGTCGCCCACCCCGCCGCCGCGCCCGGCGCGGCCCTGCCGCGCCCCACCGCACCGCCGCTACTGCACGACCGGGTCCGCCTCCGACGGGCCAGGCGACTCCGCCGCCAGCAGCTCCGCCGGACGTCGCCAGCCGCGCTCGCCGCGGGCCCTGAGCCAGGCCGTCGTCTCGTCGGGCGGCATCGCCGCCGCGACCAGCCAGCCCTGGACCGCGTCGCAGCCCAGATCCCGCAGACGCTCCCAGGTCTCGTCGTCCTCGACGCCCTCCGCGACGACGAGGAGGCCCAGCGAGTGGGCCAGGTCGACCGTGCAGCGGACGATCTCGGCGTCCTCGGTGTCCACGGCGAGGCGGGCGACGAAGGACCGGTCGATCTTCAGTTCGCTCACCGGGAGGCGGCGCAGATGGACCAGCGACGAGTACCCGGTGCCGAAGTCGTCGAGGGACATCTTCACGCCGTGCCCGGTCAGTCCTGCGAGGGTGTCCGCCGCGCGCTGCGGATCCTCAAGGAGCACGTGTTCCGTTATCTCCAGCTGGAGGGAGCCCGCCGGGACGCCGTGGCGGGCCAGCCGCGCGGCGACGGCGCCCGCGAAGCCCGGGCTGTGCACGTCCCGCGGGGAGACGTTCACGGCGACGGGTACGTACAGGCCCTGGGCGCGCCACCGCGCCACCTGCGCGAGCGCCGTCTCCAGGACGTACTCGGTCAGGTGCGGCATCAGCCCGGAGGACTCGGCGATCGCGATGAACTCGTCCGGGGAGACCCGCCCGCGCTCGGGATGCACCCAGCGCACCAGCGCCTCCAGGCCGGCCACCTGTCCGTCGAAGCGGACCTTGGGCTGGTAATGGAGTTCTACGTCTCCGGCGTCCAGCGCCCGGCGCAGGTCACCGAGGAGGCCGAGCCGGTCCGGGGTGTTGGAGTCCCGCTTGGACTCGTACACCTCGACGCCCGTGCGATCACGTTTCGCCTGGTACATCGCGACGTCCGCGCGGCGCAGCAGTCCCTCCGCGTCCAGCGCGTGGTCGGGAAAGACGGCGACGCCCGCGCTGGCCTCCAGGACGAGGGTGAGTCCGTCGAGATCGAGCGGGGAGGAGAGCTCGGCCACCAGGTGGCGGGCGACCCGCTGGGCGCTGGTGGTGGAGTCGGCCGTCGGCAGCAGTACGGCGAACTCGTCGCCGCCGAGCCGGGCCGCCTCCGCCCCGCGCGGCAGGGCGAGCCGCAGCCGGTCCGCGATCTGGAGGAGCAGCCGGTCGCCCGCGAGGTGCCCGAGCGTGTCATTGACCGATCGGAAACGATCGAGGTCGATCAGCACCAGGGCGGCCCTGGCGCCGGCGCCCTCCGCCTCCTCCAGCGCCGTCCAGGTGCGTTCGAGAAGCCACTGCCGGTTGGGCAGGCCGGTCAGCGGGTCGCGGAGCTGCTCCTCGGCGCGGGCCCTGGCGATCCAGAGCGTGGAGTCGAGGGCGATGAGCGGGACGGCGAAGAGCGGCAGCAATATCGGCCGGGAGACCGCTACCGCGCAGATCAGCGGGGCGATGCCGAGCAGGGCGACGGCCACCAGCCCCTGTCTCAACAGGGCCGTGCGGGCCACGGTCGGCAGGCCGCCGCCCTGGGGCGCCAGCGCGTACCAGAGCAGGAGCCGGGTCACCACGAGATACGCCCCGGCCGCAAGCGCGACTTCCGGTACCGCGCCGAGCCCCCATCCGAGGGGCCCCCACGGCCTCTCGACGGTCGGTACGTCTCCGAAAGCGGCGAGGACCAGCGCGGCCGCGACGATGCCCAGGATGTCCGCCGCGCCGTGCGTCAGCCCCTGCCGCCAGCGGTGTCGGCGGGCGACGCCGACCAGGACGACGACGGCCAGGCTGACGAGCCCGGCCGGCACCCATCCGTACAGCAGCAGGACGGCGAGGGTCAGAGCGGCACCGGAGCCGGTGCCGCCCCACCAGCGGTCGCGTCCCAGGGCCACCAGATGGCCGACGATCACTCCGGTGAGCACGGCCAGCGACCAGCCCTCGGCACCGCCGGGGAACAGGGCGTGGCCCTCGCTCACCGCCTGGTAGATCCCGGCGGTGAGCAGGACGGCGGCGAGTCCCAGCATGGCGCTGGGCAGCCCGGTGGAGATGCCCGCGAGGGCCGCGCGACCACGCGGCCGTGCGACCGGGGCGGCACTCTCGGTCGGTTTCATTCGGTCCCTCTCACAGCCGGCGGTGCCGATGCCACGATGGCCCGTTGTCATGCCACCACGACTGAAAACCACCACGCAGCCGTGCACGACAGGCGCACACCTCAACAGTAGGCCGCGGACGGCTCAGAAGGGCAGCGCTCTACAGGTCTTGCCCGAATGCGGCCGGGCCACCCTTATCGGTCTGGTATGCGCTGAACGGGTGACGTTCGCTCAGCGCCCGGGCGCCTACCCGGCGGTCGGGACCGCCGCCTCCCGGGCGGCCTCCGGACCCTGCTCCAGCAGGACCGCGAAGCCCTCCTCGTTCAGAACCGGAACCTTCAGCTGCATGGCTTTGTCGTACTTGGAACCAGGGTTGTCACCGACCACCACGAAGGCGGTCTTCTTCGAAACGGAACCAGTCACCTTCGCTCCGAGGCTCTGCAGCGCCTCTTTTGCGCCATCCCGGGTGTGGTTCTCCAGCGTGCCCGTCACGACCACCGTGAGCCCCTCCAGCGGGCGCGGCCCCTGGTCCTCGCCCGAGCCCTCTTCCTCCATTCGGACGCCGGCGGCCTTCCACTTGCGCAGGATCTCCCGGTGCCAGTCCTCGGCGAACCACTCCTTGACCGCCTTGGCGATGGTCGCCCCGACGCCGTCGACCACCGCCAGCTCCTCCTCGGTGGCCTGGTCGATACGGTCGATGGAGCGGAACTCCCGGGCCAGCGCCTGGGCCGCGACCGGGCCCACATGGCGGATGGAGAGGCCGTTAATGATGCGGGCGAGCGGACGCTCCTTGGCGGCGGCGATGTTCTCCAGCATGGCCAGGGCGTTCTTCTTCGGCTCGCCCTTCTGGTTGGCGAAGACCGTGACGATCTTCTCCTCGCCGGTCTTGGGGTCGCGCTTGGGCAGGCCGCTGTCCGGGTCCACGACATACGCCTTGATGGGCAGCAGCTGCTCGATCGTCAGATCGAACAGGTCGCCCTCGTCGGCCAGCGGCGGCTCGGCGGGCTCCGCGGGGCGGGTCAGTGCCGCCGCGGTCACCGCGCCGAAGGCGTCGATGTCGAGGCAGGCCCGGCCGGCCAGATAGAAGAGACGTTCACGCAGCTGCGCCGGGCACGTGCGGCCGTTGGGGCAACGGATGTCGATGTCGCCCTCCTTCATGGCCCGCAGCGGTGTCCCGCACTCGGGGCACTCGGTCGGCATCACGAACTCCCGCTCGCTGCCGTCCCGCAGGTCCACCACCGGGCCGAGGATCTCCGGGATCACATCGCCCGCCTTGCGCAGCACGACCGTGTCACCGATCAGGACGCCCTTGGCCTTCACGACCTCCTGGTTGTGCAGGGTGGCGAACTCGACCTCGGAACCGGCCACCGTCACCGGCTCCACCTGTGCGTACGGCGTCACCCTGCCCGTGCGGCCCACTCCCACACGGATGTTCACCAGCTTGGTGTTGACCTCCTCCGGCGGGTACTTCCAGGC
The DNA here is from genome assembly GCF_055577795.1 of Streptomyces sp. NPDC033174. Classification (NCBI taxonomy): domain Bacteria; kingdom Bacillati; phylum Actinomycetota; class Actinomycetes; order Kitasatosporales; family Streptomycetaceae; genus Streptomyces; species Streptomyces sp. NPDC033174. The sequence continues at coordinate 579,487 of NZ_JBVIPQ010000002.1, read as the reverse complement.
GATCGCCCAGCGCGGCGCGCGCGCAGTCGAACCGAGCCGCCCCTGGAGGGGGATCTCGTCCAGCTTGACGACGACACCGTCGATCTCGTGCTCCACGGAGTGCCGGTGCTCACCGAAGTAGGCGATGAACTCCCGGACCTCGTCGAGCGAACCGACCACCTTGTTGTGCCGGGCCGTCGGCAGACCCCACTCGCGCAGCAGCTCGTACGCCTCCGAGAGCCGGGCGATGTCCAGTCCCTCGCGGGCGCCGATGCCGTGGACCACCATGCGCAGCGGCAGGGTCGCGGTGACCTTGGGGTCCTTCTGGCGCAGCGAACCGGACGCGGAGTTGCGCGGGTTGGCGTACGGCTGCTCACCCGCCTCCACCCGGCGCGCGTTGAGCTCCTCGAACGCCTCCATCGGGAAGTAGACCTCGCCGCGGATCTCGACCAGGTCCGGGACCCGGTCGCCCTTCAGCCGGTCCGGGATGCCCTTGATGGTCCGGGCGTTGGGCGTGATGTCCTCGCCGGTGCGGCCGTCGCCGCGGGTCGCGGCCCGGGTCAGCCGGCCCTTCTCGTACGTGAGGTTGACCGCGAGGCCGTCGACCTTCAGCTCGCACAGGAAGTGGTGGTCCGGGGTGCCCACGTCACGGGCGAGCCGCTCGGCCCAGGCGGTCAGTTCGGCCTCGTCGAAGGCGTTGTCCAGGGAGAGCATCCGCTCGCGGTGGTCGACCTTCGCGAGGCCCGTCTCGTAGTCCCCCGCGACCTTCTGGGTCGGCGAGTCGGGGGTCCGCAGCTCCGGATACTCATCCTCCAGGGCCTCCAGCGCCCGCAGCAGGGTGTCGAACTCGGCGTCGCTGACGACCGGCTGGTCCTTCACGTAGTACCGGAAGCGGTGCTCCTCGACCTGCTCGGCCAGCTGCGCGTGCTTCTCCCGTGCCTCCGCCGGCACATCTGCGTGCTGTTCGACAGCCACCGTCTCGTCCTCCCGTTACTTCAGCCCGTTGTGCTTCGACCCGTTACTCAGGGTTGTCCGCGAGCGATCGCGCCGCCCGCGCGCAGTGGGCGAGGACCGCCCGGGCATAGGCGGGTGAGGCACCCGCGAGCCCGCACGACGGGGTGATCACCAAGGACTCGGCGAGAGTCCCCGGATTCAGCCCCAGCCTGCGCCACAGCGTTCTGACACCCATGACGCTACCGGCAGGGTCTGACAATGCCGCGTCGGTGGACGGGACCACGCCCGCGAAGAGCTGTGTACCGCCCTCGACGGCCTCACCGATCTGCTCCTCGTCACGTTCGGTGAGGAGATCGAAATCGAACGAGACGCCCGCGACACCCGCCCGGCGCAGCAGCGCGAAGGGCACGTCCGGCGCGCAGCTGTGCACCGTGACCGGTCCGTCGCTGACGCCGATCACCTCGCGCAGGGCGCTCTCCACGACCTGGCGGTCGACCGCGGGGTAGGTGCGGTAGCCGCTGGCCGTGCGGATCTGTCCGCGCAGCACGCCGGTGAGGGACGGTTCGTCGAGCTGGAGGATCACCTGGGCACCCGGCATCCGGCGCCGTACATCGGCGAGATGGTCCCGCAGCCCCTCGGCGAGGGAGGCCACGAGGTCCCGGCAGGCGCCTGGGTCGCCCAGCGACGCCTCGCCGCCGCGCAGTTCCAGGGCGGCGGCGAGCGTCCACGGGCCCACGGCCTGCACTTTGAGCGGGCCCTCGTAGCCCTGGGTGAACTCCTCCAGCGCGTCGAGGTCTTCGCCCAACCAGGACCGGGCGCGCCGGGTGTCGCGGCCCGGCCGGTCGCTCACCCGCCAGCCGCTGGGCTCCAGGTGCGCGTACATCTCGACGAGCATCCCGAGGGTCCGCCCGATCATGTCGGCGCCGGGCCCGCGGGCGGGCAGCTCCGGGAGGTACGGGAAGTCCTCGAAGGACCCGACGACGGTCTTGGCGGCCTCCCGGGCGTCACCCCCGGGCATGGATCCGACACCGGTGGCCGGACCCCAGCTGAACTCGTTCTTCTCGCTCACGCAGGAAGCGTACGTCCGCCCGGGAGGGCGGCCGTACGGCTCCCCCGCGGCCTCAGCGTCCCGGCCGCACCGACAGGTCGTTGATCTCCGCGTCGCGCGGCAGGTCGATGGCCGTGAGGATCGCCGTGGCGACGGACTCCGGGTCGATCCAGCGGGAGGCGTCGTACTCCTTGCCCTCCTGCGAGTGCACCTTGGCCTGCATGGGGCTGGCCGTGCGGCCCGGGTAGACAGAGGTGACCCGGACGCCGTTTTCGTGCTCCTCCTGGCGCAGGGAGTCGGCCAGCGCCTTCAGTCCGTGCTTGGAAGCCGCATAAGCGCCCCACTCCGCATGGGCGTTGAGACCGGCGCCGGAGTTGACGAACAACACCAGGCCCCGACCGGCCCGGACCTGGGGGAGGAACAGCCGGGTCAGCTCGGCGGGGGCGATCAGATTGGCGTTGAGCTGCTGGTGCCAGGTCTTCGGGCGCAGGTCCGCGATCGGCCCCAGGTCCACGATGCCGGCGATGTGCAGCAGGGAGTCCAGCCGGTCCGGCATGGCCTGCTGGCCGAGCGCCCAGGAGATGCGGTCGGGATCGGCCAGGTCGGCGACGAGCGTGCGCGCGCCGGGGTGGGCGGCGGCCAGCTCCTTCGCCCGTCCGGCGTTGCGCGCGAGGAGTACGAGGTCGTCGCCGCGCTCGTGCAGCCGGCGCGCGACGGCCGCGCCGATGCCGGAACCCGCGCCGGTGATCAGATGGGTAGCCATGCCCCCATGCTCGCACTACCGGATGCCGGCGCTCTCTTCGAGGTGGGCGAGGGCAGAGACCCCGTCCTCGGCGAAGAACACCAGCTCCGTGAGGGGCAGCGGCAGGAAGCCCTCGTCCTCCATCCGCCGGAACTGCTCCTTCAGACCGTCGTAGAACCCGGCGGTGTTGAGGAGCACGACCGGCTTGGTGTGCTTCCCGTGCTTCTTCAGCTCCAGGATCTCGGTGGCCTCGTCGAGAGTGCCGGTGCCGCCGACCATGACGACGATCGCGTCCGACTTGGCGAGCAGCAGGGCCTTGCGCTCCGCGAGGTCTCTCGCGGTCACCATCTCGTCGGTGTCCGGGCGGGCCTTGTGCGCCAGGAAGTCGACGGAGACACCGACGAGCCGCCCGCCGGCCTCCTGCACTCCGTCCGCGACGACCTTCATCAGGCCGACGTCGGAGCCGCCCCACACCAGGGTGTGGCCGCCCTTGCCGAGCAGCTCGGCGAATTCGCGGGCCGGTCCGGTGTAGCGCTCGTCGAGGTCGGCGGCCGAGAGGAAGACGCAGATGTTCATGGGCTCCACGGTAAGCCCCGCCACCGACAGCGAAGGTTCGTCGGGAAGGGCCGCCGGGGACCGATGAGTTCCGTGCGGGCCGGGGGTCTGCCTCTCCATGGACAACCACGGCAGGACGTCGAGCGGGACATCTCAGGGGACGTTGACAGCGTCGGGAGGCCGGGTCGCCTCCGGCGACGGCACGCTCCTCGCCTACGAGCGGCGCGGGAACGGGCCGCCCGTGATCCTGGTGAGCGGGGCGCTGTGCACCGGCGCCGCCGAGGTGCCGCTCGCCGAGCTGCTCGCCCCGCGCTTCACCGTGTTCACCTACGACCGGAGGGGGCGGGGCGCGAGCGGCGACACCGCGCCGTACGACGTCCGGCGCGAGATCGAGGATCTGTTCGCGATCACCGGGGTGGCGGGCGGCAGCGCCTGTGTGCACGGCATGTCCTCGGGCGGGGCGCTCGCCCTCGCGGCGGCGGCGGCCGGGCTGCCCGTGGGGATGGTCTCGGCGTACGAGCCGCCGTTCTCGGTGGCTCCCGAGGCCCGGGCGGCGTACGCGCGCTCGGTGGTGCGGCTGACCGCCCTGCTGGAGGAGGGCCGGCGCACCGCGGCACTGGAGCTGTTCCTGGGGGACGCCGTGGAACCGGAGGCGGTGGCAGCGCTGCGGAAGGCGCCGGTGTGGCCGGACATGGAGGCGGTGGCGCACACCCTCGCGTACGACTGCGCGGTGATGGGCGACGGCGCGGTCCCGGTCGAGTGCCTTTCCCGGGTCCACGCGCCTGTGCAGGTCGTCGACGGCGGGGCGAGCCCCACCCGGACGCGGCAGGCGGCGCGCGCGGCGTCCCGGGCGCTCCCCCGTGGACGCCACCGGACGCTGACGGGTCAGACGCACCTGGTGGCGCCGCACGTGCCGGCGCCGCTGCTCGAGGAGTTCTTCACGGAGTGAACGCGCGGGCCGATGGCCGAGGGCCGATCAGGAGCGAGTGGCCGGGGCCGCTCGCTACGAGTTCAGACGCCCGCTTCCGCCGTACGCCGCGCCGTCGTCGCGATCGTCGCCGAACCGACCACGCGCGTGCCGTCGTACAGCACGATCGCCTGGCCCGGGGCCACCCCGCGCACGGGCTCGGCGAAGGTCACGCGCAGCGTTCCGTCGACCAGCTCCGCCGAGACCTCCGTCTCACCGCCGTGGGCGCGGAGCTGAGCCGTGTAGGTGCCGGGGCCCTCGGGGGCCGTACCGCACCAGCGGGGCTTGATAGCGGTGAGGGCGGTGACGTCGAGGGCCTCGACCGGGCCGACCGTGACCGTGTTGTTCACCGGCGAGATGTCCAGGACGTAGCGCGGCTTGCCGTCGGCGGCCGGGTGGCCGATCCGCAGGCCCTTGCGCTGGCCGATGGTGAAGCCGTACGCGCCCTCGTGGGTGCCCAGCTTCTGGCCGGTCTCGTCGACGATGTCGCCCTCGGCCGTGCCCAGCCGGGACGCCAGGAAGCCCTGGGTGTCGCCGTCGGCGATGAAGCAGATGTCGTGGCTGTCGGGCTTCTTCGCCACCGCAAGCCCGCGCCGCTCCGCCTCCGCCCGGATCTCGTCCTTGGTGGTCAGCGTGTCCCCCAGCGGGAACATGGCGTGGGCGAGCTGCTTCTCGTCGAGGACGCCGAGCACATACGACTGGTCCTTGGCCATGTCGGACGCCCGGTGCAGCTCGCGGGAGCCGTCCTCGGCGACGACGACGGTCGCGTAGTGGCCCGTGCAGACGGCGTCGAAGCCCAGCGCGAGCGCCTTGTCGAGCAGCGCCGCGAACTTGATCTTCTCGTTGCAGCGCAGACACGGGTTGGGCGTCCGGCCCGCCTCGTACTCGGCGACGAAGTCGTCGACGACGTCCTCGCGGAACCGCTCGGCGAGGTCCCACACGTAGAAGGGGATGCCGATGACGTCCGCCGCGCGCCGCGCGTCGCGGGAGTCCTCGATGGTGCAGCAGCCGCGCGCGCCGGTGCGGAAGGACTGCGGATTCGCGGAGAGCGCGAGGTGGACCCCGGTGACGTCGTGCCCGGCCTCGGCGGCGCGGGCGGCGGCGACGGCGGAGTCCACGCCGCCCGACATGGCGGCGAGCACGCGCAGGGGGCGCTGGGGAGTCTGAGTCATAGCCCTACCAGGGTACGGGCCCGCGGGAACCAGGAGCACGTGAGTATGCGTTGGCGCTCGTATGGGGAGCGAACCGAAGCGGGGGGTCGGCCGGCGGACCGTGCTGATCGGTGGTGGAGCCGCGGTGGCGGGTGCGGCGCTGCTGGCCAGGGACGAGCTGAGGCGTGCCTGGTGGCGGCTGCCCGGTACGGAGAAGAAGCGTGTGGAGGGTGAGCTGGACCACCCGGGGGCGGAGTGGACGTCGGCGGCGCGGGCGAACTGGCGGCGGGCGGACCGCCCGGACGACTTCACGATCGACCGGGTCGTCATCCATGTCGTCCAGGGCAGCTATCCGAGCGCCCTGAAGGTCTTCAAGGACCCGGGCCACGGAGCCGCGACGCACTATGTGGTGCGCAAGGACGGGCACATAGCGCAGATGATCCGCGAGCTGGACGTGGCGTTCCACTCCGGGGACCGCGACATGAACGAGCGCAGTGTCGGCATCGAGCACGAGGGGTTCGTGGACCGCCCGCAGGGCTTCACGCCGGAGATGTACGCGGCGTCGGCGCGGCTGACGGCGGGGATCTGCGCGCGGTACGGCATACCCGTCGACCGCGAGCACGTCATCGGTCATGTCGAGGTGCCGGGCACGGACCACACCGACCCGGGGCCGCACTGGGACTGGGACCGCTACCTGAGGCTCGTGCGGTCCGCGTCCGTCGTGAGCGCGGCTAGCTGAGGCCTGCCGTACGGGCCCGCTCCACCGCCGGACCGATGGCCTCCGCCACGGCCGCCACGTCCTCCTTCGTGGAGGTGTGGCCGAGGGTGAAGCGCAGGGTGCCGCGCGCGAGGTCGGGATCGGTGCCGGTGGCCAGCAGCACATGGCTCGGCTGGGCGACGCCTGCGGTGCAGGCGGACCCGGTGGAGCACTCGATGCCCTGGGCGTCGAGGAGCAGGAGCAGGGAGTCGCCCTCGCAGCCGGGGAAGGTGAAGTGGGCGTTGGCCGGGAGCCGGTCGTCCGGGTCGCCGCCGAGGATCGCGTCGGGCACGGCGCCAAGGACGGCCGCCACGAGGTCGTCGCGGAGCGCGCCGATTTCGCGGGCGAACTCCTCGCGGCGCTCGGCGGCGAGCCGGCCCGCGACGGCGAAGGCCGCGATCGCCGGGGCGTCGAGGGTGCCGGAGCGGACATGGCGCTCCTGCCCGCCGCCGTGGAGCACCGGGACGGGGCTGTACTCGCGGCCCAGCAGCAGGGAGCCGATGCCGTACGGGCCGCCGATCTTGTGGCCGGAGACGGTCATGGCGGCGAGTCCCGAGGCGGCGAAGTCGACCGGAAGCTGACCGAAGGCCTGGACCGCGTCGGCGTGCAGCGGGACACCGAACTCGCTTGCCACGTCTGCCAGTTCCCGCACCGGCATGACAGTGCCGATCTCGTTGTTGGCCCACATGACGGTGGCCAGGGCCACGTCGTCGGGGTTCCTGGCGATCGCGGCCCGCAGAGCCTCGGGGCTCACCCTGCCGTACCGGTCGACCGGCAGATACTCGACGGTCGCGCCCTCGTGCTCGCCGAGCCAGTCCACGGCGTCGAGGACGGCGTGGTGCTCCACAGGGCTGGCCAGGACCCGCACGCGGCGGGGGTCGGCGTCGCGGCGTGCCCAGTACAGGCCCTTCACGGCGAGGTTGTCGGCCTCGGTGCCGCCCGAGGTGAGGACGACCTCGCTGGGCCGGGCGCCCAGTGCGGCGGCAAGCGTCTCGCGGGCCTCCTCGACGGTGCGGCGGGCCCGGCGTCCGGCGCCGTGGAGCGAGGAGGCGTTGCCGGTCACGGTGAGCTGGGCGGTCATCGCCTCGACCGCCTCCGGCAGCATGGGAGTGGTCGCGGCGTGGTCGAGGTATGCCATGGTGCTCCGATTCTACGAGCCCACCGGCCCCCTCCCCGCCGGGCGTACGGCTTGGCCGGTTTACGCCAGCACCCGGGGACGGCCCGGGCACGACCCGAGGACGGCCGGGCACTCAGCCGTACAGCGCGACGACCTCCCCCGCCGCCTCGGCCAGGAGGGCACGGGCCGGCTCCGGTTCCAGTACCTCCACGCTGCCGCCGAAGGCGAGGAGCGGGCGGACGGCGCCGAGCTCGGGGAGAGCCAGTTCGACCCGCGACCAGTCACCGTCCTGGTCCGGTGGCCCGGTCAGCCGGTCGCCGTGGAGCCGCAGGAAGCGGTCGAAGCGGTCGTGGTGCACGCGTGCCCGGACCAGGAGCTCCGCGGGGCGTTCCTCCACGCGCCGCCGAAGCTCCTCCCACACGGCTCCGAGCTCGACACCCGCGCGCCGCCGCACGGGTTCGTCGAGGAGGGTGGCGTCCCGCACCCGGTCGGCCCGGTAGAGGCGGGGCGATCCGCGGTGGTCGGCGACCAGGTACCAGACGCCCGCCTTGACCACGAGTCCGTACGGATCGACGGTGTACCGCCGGGCCGCGTCGGCGCCGCCGTGCCGGTACCGCAGCCGCAGCCGCCGGTCGGCGAAGACGGCCCGGTCGAGCAGGTCCAGATCGGTCGCGGGCCGTGGTGCGCGCATCCAGCGCTCGGGGTCGACCAGGATGCGGCGGCGGGCCAGCTCGGCGGCCGGGCGGTGCGGCGCGGGCAGTGCGGCCATGACCTTGCGCAGGGCCGAGGCGAGCGCCTCGTCGAGCCCCAGCGCGCTGTGCGCGCCCCGCGCGGCGAGGACGAACAGTGCCCGGGACTCGCTCTCGGTCAGCCCCGTCACATCGGTACGGAAGCCCGGCAGCAGCGCGATCCCGCCGTGCCGACCGCGCTCCGCGTACACCGGGACCCCGGCCGCGGAGAGCGCCTCGACGTCCCGGTAGATGGTGCGTACGGAGACTTCGAGGCGCTCGGCGAGCTCGGTCGCGGGGACGAGACCCCGGGTCTGGAGCAGGAGGAGGAGGGAGAGCAGCCGGTCGGACTTCACACGGCCAACGCTATCCCCGGGGCGCGCGGGCCAGTTGGCGGGACTGGGCGACGAGCCGGTCGGCGCTGTCCCAGACCTCGGCGTCCTCCTCCAGGAAGCCGCCGGCGAGGTTGCGGGTGGTGATGGCGACGCGCAGCGGGCCGGGGGCGGGGCGGCAGCGCACATGGGTGGTGAGTTCGACGGTCGGCGTCCAGCCCTTGAGGCCGAGCTCGAAGGAGGTCGGCGGCAGCGCGTCGACGGTGAGCAGCAGCGAGAGGGGGTCGGCGTCGCGGCCGTCGGCGAGACCGAACCAGCCGCGCATCTCGCCCTTGCCCGACGGCGCGCCGATGGCCCAGCCCACGGTCGCCGGGTCGAGCTTGATGTCGAGGCGCTCGGTGATGGCGGACGAGCCGGGGATCTTGGGCGCGGGGCCGTCGGAGGGGCCGAAGCAGTGGTCGCGCGGCGGGATGACCGGCGGCGTCGCCGTGGTCCGGACCTCGTCGGCCAGCGTGTCGAGGTCTCCGTACGATGCCAGGACCCGGATGCGCTCGACCTCGGTGCCGTCCTCGGCGTACTGGAACAGGGACGCCTGGCCGGTGGAGAGGGTGCGGCCGGTGCGGACCACCTGGGTGCGGATGACGGCCGGACCCGGCGCGGACGGGGTGAGGTAGTGCGCGGAGACCGTGAACGGGTCGGGGTGGGGCAGGGCGTCACCGAGGGCGCGGCCGAGGAGGGCGAGGAGGTACCCGCCGTTGACGGCGTGGATGATGGTCCAGCCCGCGGAGAGGTCCGCGTCGTAGACGCCCGGTTCGCGCAGGGTGACAGCGGTGTCGCGGTCGAACTCGCTGTCCCCGATGGTTGCCTGTGCCTGTGCTGCCTGTGCCATGGCGGCACCGTACAACAAACAATTACTAAGCGGTAGCTTTTTGGGGTTCCTCGGTCGCCGAGGAGCGGCGGTTCCAGGCGCGCGGGGCCCGCCAGTGGAAGCGCATCGCCAGCAGCCGCAGCAGGAAGGCGGTCACCACGGCGAGGCCGCTGGTGCCGGCGTTCAGCACGTCGAAGCGGATGCAGAGCACCACCATGGTGGATCCGACGATCGCCGGGACGGCGTAGAGATCACGGTCCCAGCGCAGCAGCGAGGGCACCTCGTTGGCGAGCACGTCCCGCAGCACACCGCCGCCGACGGCGGTGGCGAGGCCCAGCGCGGCGGAGGCGGTCAGACCGAGGCCGTACTCGTACGCCTTGGTGGTGCCGGTGACGCAGAACAGCCCGAGACCGGCGGCGTCGAAGACGTTGACGGCGGTCTGGGTGCGCTCGACCTGCGGGTGGAGGAAGAAGACGAAACCCGTCGCGACGAGCGGCATGAGGAAGTAGCCGAGATCGGTGAAGGCGGCCGGGGGGACGGCGCCGATGATCAGGTCGCGGAAGAGTCCTCCGCCGAGCGCCGTGACCTCGGCGAGGACGGCGATGCCGAAGACGTCGAAGTTCTTGCGGACGGCGAGGAGAGCGCCGGAGATCGCGAAGACGAAGATGCCGACGAGATCGAGCGCGTGCTGGACGGAGGGGGTGAAGAGTTCGTGGAGCACCGCGTCATTGTGCCGGGCCCACCCGCGGCCGACGGCCCCGGGCACGCACGCGGCGCCGAGGCCGCCCGGGCCCGCCCCAGGACCGGGGCCCGCGGCGGGACCGCGGACCACCGTCCAGGACGGGACGGTGGTCTCCTTACGGCAGCGCGCCTCGGCGGTCGCGATGCGCCTCGTAACCCGCCACCGGCGCCCGGGGGCCCCGGGCGCGTGTGGTGGTGGGCACCGTCCGCGGCGCGACCGCCTCACCGGGCACGGTCGGGCCGGGCGCGCGTACGGGACGCGCCGTCCCGTGCCGTGCCGCGTGCACGGTCGGCGGAGGGCCGTGGGCCGCCGGGGTCTCGCCCCGAGCCGGGGCGCACCGCCCGCCCCGGCGCCCGGGGCGGGCGGGTGCGCGAGGAGCCAAGAGCCGGTCCCCGGGACAGGCGCCGCCGCGCGCGGAGGTCACGCCGAGGGCCGGAGCGCCGGTTCCCCGGCCCCGCCGCTTCCGTTCCTACTTCTCCCGCTCCGGCTCCTGCGCCGGCTCCGGCTCCTTCGCCGAAGGCGCCTTCGTCACCGAGACGATCTCCACCGCTTCCCGGGCGGACGGCAGCACCGTCTCCTCCGGGGCCTGGTCCGGCGCGTTCTCCGGGTGGTGGCAGGCCACCTGCTGGCCCGGCTTCAGCTGGAGCAGCGGCGGTTCCTGCGTCTTGCAGATCTCCGTCGCCTTCCAGCACCGCGTGTGGAAGCGGCAGCCGCTCGGCGGCGCGATGGGCGACGGGACGTCTCCCTTGAGCAGGATGCGCTCGCTCTTCACGCCCTTGCGCCGCGGGTCGGGCACCGGCACGGCCGACATCAGCGCCTTGGTGTACGGGTGCATCGGCGCCTCGTACAGCGACTTCCGGTCCGCGAGCTCCACGATCTTGCCGAGGTACATCACGGCGATCCGGTCCGAGACGTGGCGGATCACGGACAGGTCGTGCGCGATGATCACATATGTCAGGCCCAGCTCCTCCTGGAGGTCGTCCAGCAGGTTCACGACCTGCGCCTGGATCGACACGTCCAGGGCGGAGACCGGCTCGTCCGCCACGACCAGCTTCGGGTTGAGCGCGAGCGCGCGGGCGATACCGATGCGCTGCCGCTGACCGCCCGAGAACTCGTGCGGATAGCGGTTGTAGTGCTCGGGGTTGAGGCCCACCAGGCCCAGCAGCCGCTGGACCTCCTTCTTGACCCCGCCCTCGGGCTCGACGCCCTGAAGCCGGAACGGCGCGCTGACGATCGTGCCGATCGTGTGGCGCGGGTTCAGCGACGAGTACGGGTCCTGGAAGATCATCTGGATGTCGCGGCGCAGCGGCCGCATCGCGCCCGCCGACATGTGCGTGATGTCGTGGCCGTCGAACTCGACCTTGCCGCCGGTCGGTTCGAGCAGCCGCGTGATCAGCCGGCCCATCGTCGACTTGCCGCAGCCGGACTCGCCGACGACGCCCAGGGTCTCGCCCGGCCGCACGTCGAAGGAGATGCCGTCGACCGCCTTGACCGCGCCGCTCTGGCGCTGGAGCAGGCCCTTGCGGATCGGGAAGTGCTTGACCAGCCCCTCGACCTTGAGCAGCGGCTCAGCGGATGCATTCTTGTCGGTCACATCGGTCACAGCTTCGGCGCAATCTCTTCGGTCCAGATCCGGGTCCGCTCCTCCTGCGACATGTGGCAGGCCGAGAAGTGCCCGCTGCCGACGCCGCTTCCGGTCTCCGTCAGCTCGGGGCGGGTGGTCCGCGTGATGTTGTCCTTGGGGATGTCCGCGTACGGGCAGCGCGGGTTGAAGGCGCAGCCGCTGGGGACATTGATCAGGGACGGCGGGGAGCCCTTGACCGGGATGAGGCGTTCGGTCTGGTCCCGGTCGATGCGCGGCATCGAGCCCAGCAGGCCCCAGGTGTAGGGGTGCCGGGGCTCGTAGAAGACCTGCTCGGCGGTGCCGCGCTCGATGCACCGGCCGCCGTACATCACGAGAAGCTTGTCGGCCATCTCGGCGACGACGCCCAGGTCGTGCGTGATCATGATGACCGCGGAGCCGAACTCCTTCTGCAGATCCCGGATCAGGTCGAGGATCTGCGCCTGGACGGTGACGTCGAGCGCCGTCGTCGGCTCGTCCGCGATGAGCAGCTGCGGGTTGTTGACCAGGGCCATCGCGATCATCGCGCGCTGGCGCATACCGCCGGAGAACTCATGCGGGTAGGAGTCGACGCGCTTGCCCGGCTCCGGGATGCCCACACGGTCGAGCATCTCGATCGCCCGGGTGCGGGCGACCTTCTTGGTGACCTTGTTGTGGACCCGGTACGCCTCCACGATCTGCGCGCCGACCGTGTAGTACGGGTGCATCGCGGAGAGCGGGTCCTGGAAGATCATGGCCATCTTCTGGCCGCGCAGCTGCCGCACGTGGTCGGCGTCGGCGCCGATCAGCTCCTCGCCGTCCAGCCAGACCTCGCCGGAGATCTTCGCGTTCGGCGCGGCGCGGTGCAGTCCCATCACGCCCAGCGAGGTGACCGACTTGCCGGAGCCGGACTCGCCGACGATGCCGAGGGTCTCGCCGGCCTTGACGTCGAAGCTGACGCCGTCGACCGACTTGACCAGGCCGTCGTCGGTGGCGAAGTGGATGCGCAGATCGCGCACGGAGAGGAAGGAGTCCTCGGTGCCGGACCGCTGGGCGGGCACCGGCTCACCCAACGCGGCAGACGGCACGGCAGACGCCGGACCGGCGGTCTGCTCCTTGGAAACCTCGCTCACGAGTACCTCACCCTGGGGTCGATGGCGGCGTACACCAGGTCCACCAGCAGATTGCAGAAGACGATGAAGAAGGCGGCGGTCAGGGTCACGCCCATCACGATCGGCAGGTCGTTGTCCCGCACGCTCTTGATGGCGTACTTGCCCATGCCCTCGAAGGAGAAGACCGTCTCGGTGATGACGGCGCCGCCGAGCAGCAGACCGAAGTCCATGCCGAAGATGGTGACGATCGGGGTGAGTGCGGCCCGCAGACCGTGCTTGCCGATGACCTGGCTCTCCTTGAGGCCCTTGGCGCGGGCCGTACGGATGTAGTCCTCACCCATCGTCTCCAGCATTCCGGCCCGGGTGAGCCGGGCGTAGAGCGCGGAGTAGAGGAAGGCCAGCGAGCACCAGGGGACGAGCAGGTTCCACGCCCACTCGGCGGGGTTCTCCGTGAACGGCACGTAGTTGATGCCGTCCCAGACCGGCCACTGGACCGTGAGGACACCCAGCGCGAGCATGCCGGTGAAGAAGATCGGGAGGGAGACGCCGGCGAGGGCGACGCCCATGAAGAAGCGGTCGAGCAGGGAGCCGCGCTTCAGGGCGGAGACGACGCCGGTGGCGACACCGGTGACCAGCCAGATCACCGCCGCACCGATGGCCAGCGAGAAGGTGACCGGGACGCGGCCGATGATCTCCGGCCACACCTCGATGTGGCGCTTGAAGGAGTAGCCGAAGCACGGGGCGTCACAGTGCGAGGCGTCGGGACCGAACTTGTAGTCGGCGCCGACGAAGATCTGCCGGATGAAGTCCCAGTACTGGACGTACAGCGGCTTGTCGAGGCCGAGGTTTGCCTTGACCGCGGCCACTGTGTCGGGGTTGGCGTCCTTGCCCACGTACTGGGCCGCCAGTTGGTCCATCGTCTGGCCCGCGAGGCGGGGGACGAGGAAGAAGATCGCGAAGGTGACTGCGCTGACGATCAGCAGCAGTAGCACCGCGCCGAAGACGCGTCGGATGAAGTACGCAGCCACAGCTATCCGGCGCCGGTGTCCGCCGGCCGCCGGCCCGCTCCCTTGTGAGGAGCGGCCGGCCGGCCGGCGGACACCGGAGCCATCACCTGCCTTTCGAACTCTCGGGGTGGGACCCGCCTGCTACTTGGCGGAGCCCATCAGCAGGTAGTCGTACATGCCCAGGTAGGCCTGGGTGATGGTGACGTTGGTCGCCGACTCGGGCCGCAGAAGCAGGTTCTTGCGGTAGACCAGCGGGACCGCGGTCGCGCCCTCGATGACCGTCTTGTCGACCTCGCCCCAGACCTTCTCGCGGGCGGCGGTGTCGGTGGTGGCGATGCCCTCGTTGAGGAGCTGGTTGACCTTCGGGTCGTTCAGCTCCTGGACGTTGTTGCCACCGGCCGGCTTGATGGCCGAGCCGTTGACGATCTGGTCGAGGAAGCCGAAGCCCGTCGGCCAGTCCGCACCCCAGGCGGTCATGATCATGCCGAGCTTGTTGGCGTGCACATAGCTCGGGTTGCCCGCGAAGTTCTGGAAGTACTTACCGGCCGGGAAGGTCTTGATCTCGGCCGTGATGCCGATCTTCTTCAGCGACGCCTGGACCGCGGTGGCCATGGCCATCTCGGCCGGACGGTCCGAACGGGCCGACAGGTTGGTCTTGAAGCCGTTCGGCTGACCGCACTTCTTCAGCGATTCCTTGGCCTTGGCCATGTCGCCCTTGAAGCCCTCGGACGGGTACAGGTCGAACTTCGTGTAACCGGCCACGGTCGGCGGGATCAGCGTGGTCGCCGGGTCACCCTTGGGCGCGCCGCCCTGGGCGGCCGCGACGGACGCCTTGTCGATGCCCCACTGAACGGCCTTGCGGCACTCGATGTTGTTGAACGGGGCGACGTTGACGTTCAGGCCGATGTACGACGTGGCGCCCGCGTACGGGTTGTCCGTCTGCTTCTTCAGCTTGGCGTCGGTGAGGACCTTCGGCTGGGTGGCCGGGGCGACACCGGTGCCGGCGCCGTCGACGGTGAGGTTGTCGGAGATCAGGTTGCCGTCGATCGTCTCCTGCTTCACGCCGAAGCGCAGGGTGATCTTGTCCGGCAGGGCCTTGCGGACCGGGTCGGTCTTCGGGTCCCAGTTCTCGTTGCGGACGAGGGTGGCGCCCTTGCCCTCCTCGTACGACTGGAACTTGTACGGGCCCGAGGAGACCATCTTCTTGACGTACTCGGCGCCCTTGTCGGCCGCGCGCGGCACGGGGGCCGTCTGCGAGAAGGTCGCCAGGTAGTCGAAGTCCGCGAAGGCGTTCTTCAGCTTGAAGACGATGGTGAGGTCGTCCGGCGTCTCGATGGAGGCGAGGCCGGCCGGGTTCTTGTCCTTGTAGGGACCCTTGTACGTGTCACCACCGATGAGGTGCGCCTTGAAGTACGTCGGACCGTTCGCCAGCGCCTCGGGGCTGAAGTTCGAGCGCTCGACGGCGTACTTGACGTCCTTCGAGGTGATCGGCGTGCCGTCCTCGAACTTCAGGCCCTTCCTGAGGGTGTACGTCCAGGTCTTGGCGCCGTCACTGGGCTTGCCCAGCGACTCGGCGAGGTCGGGGACGACCTCCAGGCCCTCCTTGCCGGCGGCCGGCTTGAAGGAGGTCAGCGTGCGGCCGTACAGGCGGGCGAAGTTCTGGATCCAGCCGTAGTACGTGTTGCCCGGGTCGAGGGAGTCGGGCTCGTCCGAGAACTCGTACGAGACCGTGCCGCCCTTCTTGTCGGACTTGTTGACGACGGAGGTCAGCGCGGCGTCGGCCGTGCCGGAACCACCCTTGCCCTTGTCGTCCTTGGAACCACCACACGCGGACGCCCCCAGCGCCAGCACCACTGCCGTGGCGACCAGAACTGTCGCTTTTCTAGTCTTCACCTGAGGAAAGCCCCCTCATTCGTTGGTTACTTGCTGCGCGGGTCGAGGGCATCTCGCAGCCCGTCGCCCAGCAGGTTGAAGGCCAGGACCGTGATGAAGATCGCGATGCCCGGCACGAGCATGTACTGCGGATCGGCCGCGTAGGTGTCGACCGCGGTGGTGAGCATTCCGCCCCAGGAGGCCTGCGGCGGAGCGATGCCGACGCCCAGGTAGCTGAGGCCCGCCTCGAAGAGGATGTTGGTGGGGATCAGCAGCGTGGCGTAGACCAGGATCGGTGCCACCAGGTTGGGCAGCAGCTCACGGAAGAGAATGAACGGGCCACGTGCGCCGAGCGACCTGGAGGCCTCGACGAACTCGCGGTTGCGCAGCGTCATCGTCTGGGCCCGCACGATACGGCCCATGTAGGGCCAGCTGAAGAAGCCGATCACGAAGATCAGCACACCGATCCGCAGCGGCAGACCGCTCAGGCCGAACGCGCCGTCCTGAAGGGTCGCCGAGAGGGAGATGGCGAAGAGGAGGAGCGGGAACGCCAGGAAGGTGTCCATCATCCGGCTGATCAGGGAGTCGACCCAGCCGCCGTAGAACCCGGCGACGATGCCCATGACCACGCCGATGACCACGGAGAGCACGGTGGCGCCTCCCGCGACGAGCAGCGAGACCCAGGAGCCCTCGATGACACGGGCCAGGATGTCGCGGCCGAACTGCGGGTCGACACCGAGCGGGTGGTCCCAGCTCATGCCACCGAAGGCGCCCTTCGGGGCCAGCAGGGCCGGGTCGATGAGGTCCTGGTGGAACTCATTGGGATCGAGGCCGAAAACCGCCTGGATCGGCTTGGCCAGGATGGCCATCAGTACGAGCAGGATCACGATGATTCCGCCCGCTATCGCCATCTTGTCGCGCTTGAAGCGCGCCCAGGCGATCTGACCGAGGGAACGGCCTTCGATCTGGCTCTGTTTGACCCCCGTGAGTACTGCCTCCGGCTGAGCCTCGGCAGCCGATCCGGTGGTCTCGATCGGTGCGGTCACAGTGCCTTAGACCCCTCCCGGCCGGCGGTGACCGGCCCGTACCCCGCTGCTGCCACGGCTTGTCTCACATCAGGTGATGACGCAAGTCATGCCGATGGTGCGGAAATTACCCATGACGCCGCATGTGATGCGACTCGTACAAAGGACCGACGGTTCTTTGTTAGCGGGGAGTCTTCAACGGGTTTGCGATCACCCGCCAGACCTGGCGGGGAATGGTTGCTCAAACGTGATGCGGGGCGTGAGGTTCCGTTATCCGGACGCGGTGATCGCGTCAGCGGACCATCTCGGTCACTATTCCACCAGATCGGACATGACGGCTAACTGCCCCAACCGCGGAAGTAATTGGGGCAGAACGATCGTGCGGATGTCAGTACGCGCGGGGGGCGGCCGGCGGATAGCCGTAACCGGGGGCCTGCGGCTGCGGCGCCGCGTGCGCCTCGCGGTCGTAGAAGGGCCGGGCGTTGGCACGCAGCCACATCGTCACCGGGTCGTACTCGTCGGACATGGCGACCGTCGAGACGGGCAGCCCGTCGGGCACGGCGGCGATGGACTGCTGCATCATCGCGCGGACCGCGTCGACGGACAGGCGGCTCGTGTCGTACAGATCGAGGCCGATGGCGAGGTACGGGGAACCGAGCGCCGGCTGGACCCAGGCGCGGCGCAGCGAGCGGACGGCGGGGGTGCGGTGGGCGTTCTGCGTGAGCAGGGCGTAGAACTGCGGGATCTCGATGGCCGGTTCGGCCAGCCGCAGGGGCCCCGCGGGCATCCGGTCCAGGCCGGTGGCGATCCGGCGCAGATCGGCCCAGGGGACGCCCAGACCGCCGCCGGGGGCGTGCGGATTGAGCCAGATGCCCCAGCGGTCGGGGTACAGGGCGCGGGCGACGTCGCGGCCGCTGATCACCTCGTGGGCGCGGGTCCAGCCGGAGGCGGAGAGCTCCTGGGTGGAGGTGACGCAGGGCGCGTAGCCCAGGCCGTCGACCTCCATGTTTCCGTACTGTGCCTCGGGCGAGCCGGCCGTGCCGTGCCACAGCAGCATCCAGACCTGGCCGTCGGCGAGCGCGTGCAGCAGCGACTCGTACGCGTCGTAGCGTCCGGGCGTCACCTGGCGCAGCATGTGCTCGACCTGCCCGGCCGCAGCGGTGCCTGACGCGCTCACCTTGGGTTCCGCCCCTCTTCGATCCACCGAACCAGCTTATGCGTGCTTGTGCGCGGTCCCGCTTACGCGGGCACCCGCTGGTAGAAGGGGCGCACCTTCTCCAGCATCCAGTCGCCGACCGGGTCCTGGGCGACGTCCAGGAGGACCAGGTTCACCGGCCAGGACACGGAGGCCCGGCCGAGCGCGCGGCCGAGGGCGTCCATCGGCGCGTTGCGGTCGGCGCCCTCCCAGGAGGCGAGCTGGACGCCTATAAACAGGGACGGTTCGTCGCCCTCGACGCTGGCCAGGCCGCGGCGGGCGCTGAGCACCACACCGGTCGCCTCGAACTCCGCGGAGGCGGCGGCGAGGAAGTCGACGGGGTCGTCCTGCCAGTCGGGCTCGAAGAGCCGGACCCGGCCGCCGCTCGCGGGGCCGTCCAGGGGGGTGCGGCCGACCCGGCACAGTTCGGCGACGGCGGGCGGCGGCAGCGGGAGGCCGACGGCGCCGCCGGGGTTCACGGCGATGCCGAGCTGCGGCGGCAGACCACGGGCGACGTCACGGGCGGGGGCGACGGTGAAGGACATGTGGCCGCCGACGCAGGCGAGGAACTGCTGCTCGGAGCTGAACACCGGGACGTACGGGATCCCCTCGATCTCCATCGTCGGCAGGTCGAGGTCCCTGCTGTCCGGTCCTCCGCCGTTGGGGAGGGGCACCCAGACGGAGCTGCGTCCCAGCACTTCGACGAGCCGGCCTCCCGCCGAGGGGTTGCCGAGCGAGGCGGCGAGCACCTCTTCCAGCTCGTTGCCCGGCCATGCACTGTCCACTGGTCGCTTCCCCTTCTGACCCGATCCCGGCAGAACCCTAACGCCGGGGCGGCGGCGGAAGGGCGTGCTGTGTCGAAAAGGACAGTGAGGGCCGGCTTCCGGTTCCACGGTTCTCCGGGACGGGCGGCTCGGCGGGGGGAGCGGTTCCAGCGGGGCCGTCAGACGGGGGCCGCGAAGGAGACGCGCCGGAGGGCGGTCGCCGCGTCGCGGTCCAGAAGCGTCACGGAGGAGCAGCCGCGCGGGAAGCGGGCCGACTCGGCGTCGCACAGCAGTCGGGAGACGGCGCGGCGGTGGCGGGCGAAGGCATAGCCGGAGACGCCCCGGCCGCGCTCGCGCTGGCCGGCCCTGGCCGTCTCGGGCGTGACGTCCAGCAGGAGCAGGTGCAGCGCGCTGCCGCGGCGGCGCGCCTCGCGGGCGAGCAGGCGTCTGACCCAGGTCTGGGTGCCGCAGTCGTGGACGACGACGCTCTCGCCGGAGCGCAGCGCCCGCCACAGGCCGGCGTAGTGGGCGATCCGGGCGGCCGGGCGGTAGACGGCATAGGGAAGGAAGGACGGCATCCGCGCCTCCCAGCGCTCGCGGGCGTCCTGCGAGTCGATCCCGCGCTCCTGGGCCGCGCGCCGGATCAGTGTCGACTTTCCGCTGCCGGGCAGCCCGGAGACGACCACGATGTCCCCGGCCGCGAAGGTGAGGGCCCGGGGGCCCCGGCCCCCGCGCTCCCGCAGGTCGCGCAGGACCGGCGCGGCGGCCGCCGAGCGCACCCGCCCGCGCGGCGCGGGCAGCCCCGCCGTCGTCGCGTACGCACCTGTCCGCTGCAACGTCATCGCTTCTCCCCCTGTCGGGTCGTCGGACCCTTGCCCATGGAGTGTAAAGAAACAGTAATGAGGCACAAGCGATTTGCCGATGAGATCCCTCGTGCAATGATGTGCGCGCCAAGCGCACACGCGTGCGCAGACAACCTCATACCGGCCGCTTGAATCCGCGCGGGAGAGTCCCGGGGTCGCAGTGCACCCCGGGCGCCGAAGGAGCAAGTTCCTCCCTTGAATCTCTCAGGCCCCGTACCGCGTGGATGAGGCAGATCTGAAAAGTGAGCCGCCTGGCGGCTCCACCCAAGGTGCAAGTCATGACCCGATGTACGTAAGGGTCGTGGTGAACCTCTCAGGTTCCGATGACAGATGGGGAGGATTGTCCTCGCCATCTCATGCCCTGGGACCCGGGAGCCACATCCATGAGCACTGCCCCCCGCCTGACAGCCCTCGATGCCCTGCATCGTTCGCTGGGCGCGACCATGACCGACTTCGCGGGCTGGGACATGCCGCTGCGGTACGGGAGCGAGCGCGACGAGCACAACGCCGTACGGACCAGGGCGGGTCTCTTCGACCTGTCCCACATGGGCGAGATCACCGTCACCGGCCCGCAGGCCGTGGACCTGCTGAACTACGCGCTGGTCGGCAACATCGGCACCGTGGGCCCCGGCCGCGCCCGCTACACGATGATCTGCCGGGAGGACGGCGGCATCCTCGACGACCTGATCGTGTACCGGCTCCAGGAGCAGGGGGCCGCACCGGCCGAATATCTGGTCGTCGCCAACGCCTCCAACGCGCAGATCGTCCTCGACGCCCTCACCCAGCGCGCGGCGGGCTTCGACGCCGAGGTACGGGACGACCGCGACGCGTACGCGCTGATCGCCGTCCAGGGCCCGGAGTCCCCCGGCATCCTGAAGTCCCTCACCGACGCCGACCTGGACGGGCTGAAGTACTACGCGGGCCTTCCGGGCACGGTCGCCGGGGTGCCGGCGCTGATCGCCCGTACCGGCTACACCGGCGAGGACGGCTTCGAGCTCTTCGTGGCCCCTGAGCACGCCGTGGAGCTGTGGCAGGCGCTGACCAAGGCCGGCGAGGGCGCCGGTCTCGTCCCGGCCGGTCTCTCCTGCCGTGACACGCTGCGCCTGGAGGCGGGCATGCCGCTGTACGGGCACGAGCTGTCCACCGCCCTGACCCCCTTCGACGCCGGTCTCGGGCGCGTGGTGAAGTTCGAGAAGGAGGGCGACTTCGTCGGCCGCGCGGCCCTGGAGGACTCCGCCGAGCGCGCCGCCACCAACCCGCCGCGCAAGCTGGTCGGCCTCGTCGCCGAGGGCCGCCGGGTCCCCCGCGCGGGCATGGCCGTCGTCGCGGGCGGAAAGGTGATCGGTGAGGTCACCTCCGGCGCCCCCTCGCCGACGCTGGGCAAGCCGATCGCCATGGCCTACGTGGACGCGGCGCACGCCGAGCCGGGCACGCCCGGTGTCGGTGTCGACATCCGCGGCGCCCATGAGCCGTACGAGGTCGTGGCGCTGCCGTTCTACAAGCGCCAGAAGTGACACTCGGCACCTCCCGTATCTCTCCCCCGTTCATCAGCACTCCCCCGCGTACAGGAGAATTCAGGTCATGAGCAACCCCCAGCAGCTGCGCTACACCAAGGAGCACGAGTGGCTGTCGGACGCCGAGGACGGCGTGTCGACGGTCGGCATCACGGAGTTCGCGGCGAACGCGCTCGGTGACGTCGTCTACGCCCAGCTCCCCGAGGTCGGGGACACGGTCGCCGCGGGCGAGACCTGCGGTGAGCTGGAGTCGACCAAGTCCGTCAGCGACCTGTACTCGCCGGTGTCCGGCGAGGTCGTCGCGGCGAACCAGGACGTGGTGGACGACCCGTCCCTGGTGAACTCCGCTCCCTTCGAGGGCGGCTGGCTGTTCAAGGTACGGGTGAGCGAGGAGCCGAACGACCTGCTCTCCGCCGACGAGTACACCGCGTTCTCCGGCAACTAAGGATGTCCCCGATGTCGCTTCTGAACACCCCTCTCCATGAGCTGGACCCGGACGTCGCCGCCGCCGTCGACGCCGAGCTGCACCGCCAGCAGTCCACCCTCGAGATGATCGCCTCGGAGAACTTCGCTCCGGTCGCCGTCATGGAGGCCCAGGGCTCGGTCCTCACCAACAAGTACGCCGAGGGCTACCCCGGCCGCCGCTACTACGGCGGCTGTGAGCACGTCGACGTGGTCGAGCAGATCGCGATCGACCGCATCAAGGAGCTGTTCGGCGCCGAGCACGCCAACGTCCAGCCCCACTCGGGCGCGCAGGCCAACGCCGCCGCGATGTTCGCGCTGCTGAAGCCGGGCGACACGATCATGGGCCTGAACCTGGCCCACGGCGGTCACCTGACCCACGGCATGAAGATCAACTTCTCCGGCAAGCTCTACAACGTGGTCGCGTACCACGTCGACGACGCCACCGGTGAGGTCGACATGGCCGAGGTCGAGCGCCTCGCCAAGGAGTCCAAGCCGAAGCTGATCATCGCCGGCTGGTCCGCCTACCCGCGCCAGCTGGACTTCGCCGCCTTCCGCCGGATCGCGGACGAGGTCGGCGCGTACCTGATGGTCGACATGGCGCACTTCGCCGGCCTGGTCGCCGCGGGTCTGCACCCCAACCCGGTGCCGCACGCCCATGTCGTCACCACGACGACGCACAAGACGCTGGGCGGCCCGCGCGGTGGTGTGATCCTCTCCACCGCCGAGCTCGCCAAGAAGATCAACTCCTCGGTCTTCCCCGGTCAGCAGGGCGGCCCGCTGGAGCACGTGATCGCCGCGAAGGCCGTCTCGTTCAAGATCGCCGCCTCCGAGGAGTTCAAGGAGCGCCAGCAGCGCACCCTGGAGGGCGCCCGCATCCTGGCCGAGCGCCTGGTCCGGGCGGACGTCACCGAGCACGGCGTCTCGGTCCTGTCCGGCGGCACCGATGTGCACCTGGTCCTGGTCGACCTGCGCAACAGCGAGCTGGACGGCCAGCAGGCCGAGGACCGTCTCCACGAGGTCGGCATCACGGTCAACCGGAACGCGATCCCGAACGACCCGCGTCCGCCGATGGTCACCTCGGGTCTGCGCATCGGCACGCCGGCGCTGGCCACCCGCGGGTTCCAGGCCGCCGACTTCACCGAGGTCGCCGACATCATCGCCGAGGCGCTGAAGCCGGCCTATGACGCGGACGCCCTCAAGGCGCGGGTCACGGCCCTCGCGGACAAGCACCCGCTGTACCCCGGCCTGAAGTAGTTTCGACCCTTTCTGTTGTATTTTCGTTCGTACGAACATCCGGGGCACCGCGCACACTGGACAGTGAGCGCGGTGCCCCGTCCCTTCTCCGCGCTTTCTGCTCCACCCCGGCAGACAACGGCGTCTACCCACCCCCACAAGGAGTTCCCCCGTGGCCATCTCGGTCTTCGACCTGTTCTCGATCGGCATAGGCCCGTCCAGCTCCCACACGGTGGGCCCGATGCGGGCGGCGCGGATGTTCGCCCGGCGCCTGAAGAACGAGGGCCTCCTGGCCCACACCGCCTCCATACGGGCCGAGCTGTACGGCTCGCTCGGCGCGACCGGCCACGGCCACGGCACGCCCAAGGCCGTCCTGCTGGGCCTGGAGGGCAATTCCCCCCGCACGGTCGACGTGGAGAGCGCCGACGAGCAGGTCGAGCGGATCAAGTCCGCCAAGCGGCTGAGCGTCCTCGGGGTGCACGAGATCGGCTTCGACTTCGACGAGGACCTGATCCTGCACCGCCGCAAGGCCCTGCCCTACCACGCCAACGGCATGACGATCTTCGCCTACGACGCCGAGGGCGCTCTGATCCTGGAGAAGACGTACTACTCGGTCGGCGGCGGCTTCGTCGTCGACGAGGCCGCGGTCCAGGGCGAGAACCCGATCGTCCCGGACGACACCGTGCTGAAGTACCCCTTCCGCACGGGTGACGAGCTGCTGCGGCTCTCCCGCGAGACGGGCCTGTCGATCTCCGCGATGATGCTGGAGAACGAGAAGGCCTGGCGGACCGAGGAGGAGATCCGCGAGGGTCTGCTGGAGATCTGGCGCGTCATGCAGGCCTGCGTCTCGCGCGGCATGTCCCGTGAGGGGATCCTGCCCGGCGGCCTCAAGGTCCGCCGGCGCGCCGCGAACTCCGCCCGCAAGCTGCGCTCCGAGGGGGACCCGGCCGCGCTCGCCATGGAGTGGATCACCCTCTACGCCATGGCCGTGAACGAGGAGAACGCGGCGGGCGGCCGGGTCGTCACCGCCCCCACGAACGGCGCGGCGGGCATCATCCCGGCGGTCCTGCACTACTACATGAACTTCGTGCCCGGCGCCGACGAGGACGGTGTGGTCCGCTTCCTCCTCGCCGCGGGCGCGGTCGGCATGCTCTTCAAGGAGAACGCCTCCATCTCCGGCGCCGAGGTCGGCTGCCAGGGCGAGGTCGGCTCGGCCTGCTCGATGGCGGCCGGCGCGCTCGCCGAGGTGCTGGGCGGCAGCCCGGAGCAGGTGGAGAACGCGGCCGAGATCGGCATGGAGCACAACCTCGGCCTGACCTGCGACCCGGTCGGCGGTCTGGTCCAGATCCCGTGCATCGAGCGCAACGGCATGGCGGCGGTGAAGGCCGTCACGGCGGCGAGGATGGCGATGCGCGGCGACGGCAGCCACCTGGTCTCCCTCGACAAGGTCATCAAGACCATGAAGGAGACCGGCGCGGACATGTCGGTCAAGTACAAGGAGACGGCGCGGGGCGGGCTCGCGGTGAACATCATCGAGTGCTGAGGCTCATCCGGCGCCGATCCAGTGGGGGTCGGGAACGACGGTCAGGACGGCCGACAGGAGCAGGATCCCCACGAGCGCGGTCAGCTCGATCCGGGCGGGCGGCGCCGGGTCCCCGCCGCGCAGCATCCGGCGGCGGGCGAGGAGCGCGAGGCCGCTCGCCGCGCCGACCAGCATCAGTTTGGCGATCAGGACCCTGCCGTAGGCCGTAGTGAACGCGACCTCCAGCGGGAGCTTGCGCAGGGTCGAGCAGATGCCGGTGCCCACGACGCCGGCGAAGAGCCATGCCGCCATCCTGGCGTAGCGGACCAGCACGTCCCGGCCGCCCCGGCGCAGGGCCATGGTGCGCAGCACCTTCAGGAGCGTCCCGGACCACAGGGACGCGGCCGTCAGATGGACGACGGTCAGCGCGGTGCCGATGACGGGCCAGTACGTCTCGGGGTGCGCGCGCAGCGCCTCCGCGGCGATCACGACGACGAGCGGGACCACCGCCCATCGGGGCCGCCCGAGTGCCAGGCAGCCGGCCGCGACGGCGAAGCCGTTGGCGGTGAACAGCAGCAGGCGGCCCTCGTGCAGTCCGTAGACGGTGACCAGATCCAGACCGCTGACGGCGGACAGCAGCACGATCTGGCCGGCCGACGCGGCGGCGCCGATGAGGGCGGCGGGGAGGGCCCACGAGCGGGGGCGGGGCCCACGGCCTGCCAGGCGGGCGCCGACCGGGTCGCCGATCGTCACGGCGAGCCCGGAGAAGACCAGCACGCGCAGGACGGATGTGATCCCGGCGGCGGGGACGGGGAGCTCCCCGGTGCCGCGGGCTGCGAGCCGGGCTCCGAACAGGGCGACGCCGAGCGCAATGAGCGCGGCACCGGTGAACAGCAGGGCACGGGCCGTCGACCGAGTGCGGATCTGGGTGCCGTCAGGTCCGGAGAGGGTCACCGGACGATCGTCACCGAGCCGTGGTGGGGCGGCAACCGGAGGCGGGGCGGGCGGCGCCGGCGTGGAGCGCGACGCCGCCCCCGCGAGGTCAGGCCTTGTTGATGTGGGCCCAGAACTCGTCGAAGGACAGCTTGCCGTCGCCGTTGCCGTCCTGGGCGTTGATGACCGCCTGGGCGACCGGCTCGGTGACGTTGAAGTCACCCAGCTGCGCCATGACGCTCTTGTACTCGGCGGCGGTGATCATTCCGTCCCCGTCCACGTCGAACCGCTCGAATGCCGTGCGCGCCGACTCGATGTCCGCCACTGCTTCCACCCCATTCTTGGTGCCTAACCTGACGGGGCTCAGATTATCGGCAGTGCCCGGTGCCTCCGGCCTCGGCCCATGACGGATCATGGGCGTATGAGTGAGGACGTGGCGCGGATCCTGGCGGCGGCCGCGCGGGGGCACTTCCCGCCGGCGGACGGGACGACGGCGGTGGTGCCGCAGCCGAACCGGCGCGACGCCGGGGTCCTTGCGTTCACCGCGCACACGGTGGTCTTCACCGACGAGGACCCGGCCTGGGTGCGCGCGACGCTGGCCGCCACCTCGGGCGATCCGCTCGCCGCGTCGATGAACCCCGGTTTCCTCGGCGCCCTGATGGCCAGGACCGGCCGGCACATGAACACCATCGATCTGCTGACGGTCGCGGACACCCTGCCCGGGGCGCCGGAGATCGCGCTGCGGGAGATCGAGGACCCGGCGCACCCGCGCGTCGCGCGGGCGATGAAGTACCGCGACGACGTCCGGGTGTGGTCGGCGCCGGGCGGCGGCGTACTGGTCCTCGGCCGGGGCGTCGCGGGCCGCTGGGAGGCCGCGATCGAGGTCGACGAGGCGGCGCGCGGCGGGGGCCTGGGCCGGGCACTGGCGGTCGCGGCCCGGCATCTCGTACCGGACACGGTGGTGTGGGCGCAGCAGTCGCCCGGCAACGCGCGGAGCGTGCGGACGTTCCAGGCGGCGGGCTATCGGCCGGTGGGGTCCGAGGCACTGCTCATCGCCGGCTGACCGCCGCGGGGTGCGCGGCGGGCCCCCCGGCGACCGTGCCGGGGGCCCGCGCGGTGTCCGTCACGCCGGGTCAGCGGAAGATGCCGGTGTGGCCGAGCGAGTAGCGGCCGGGCTGCGGATAGACCGCGAGGCCGTGCGGTCCGCCGCCGACCGGGATCCGGGCGAGCTGCCGGCCGGTCCTCGTGTCGATGGCGTACACCTCGGAGTCGTACCGGCCCGACAGCCACAGCACCTTGCCGTCGGCCGAGACCCCGCCCATGTCCGGGGAGCCGCCGTCCGGCAGCACCCACTTCTTCGTCAGCTTGTTCTGCGGGAAGTCGAAGACGGAGATGGTGCCCTCGCCGCGGTTGGAGACGTACATCTCCTTGGAGTCACGGGAGACGTAGAGACCGTGGCAGCCCTTGCCGGTCGGCAGGAGCGTCGGCGTGGTGAACTTCTCGCCGTCCAGGACCCACATGCCGTGCGCCATCATGTCGGCGATGTAGAAGGTCTTGCCGTCCGGGGAGATCTTGACGTCCTGCGGCATGGCGCCCCCGAAGGGCAGCTTCTGCTGGCCGACGACCTTCATCTTCTCCGTGTCGACCTTGAGCAGCTCGCCCGAGAACTCGCAGGAGACGATGAAGTACCGGCCGTCCGCCGAGAAGTCGGCGTGGTTGACGCCGTAGCAGGTGACCGGTTCGGTGTGCACCCTGTCCATGGTGTGCGGGTCGCGGAAGACCAGCTCGCGGTCCATGGAGGCCATGACGATGGCGTACTTGCCGTTGGGGGTGAAGTACAGGTTGTACGGGTCGTGCACCTCGACCGCCTTGCCCGCGACACCGGTGGCCGGGTCGATCGGGGTGAGCGTGTGGCCGCGGTTGTTGTTGACCCAGAGGGTCTTCATGTCCCAGGACGGGACGACGTGCTGGGGCTGGATGCCGACCGGGATGGTCTCGACGACCTTGTACGTGGCGGGGTCGATGACCGAGACCGTGTTGGAGTTGGTGTTGGGCACATAGACCCGGGAGGGGAAGCCCTTGACCGCCGGCGAGAGCTTGCCCGGCCGGTCTGCCGCGTAGAGGTCCTTGGGGTCGAGGACCGGCGGCATCCCGGGCAGCCCGTCCGAACGCACGGGCTTCTTCTTGACGACGGGGGGCGCGGCGGCTTCGGTGCCGTGGCTCGTGGGCCGGGGTGCGGTGGTTCCACAGCCGGCAAGTGTGGTGAGCAGCGCGGCGGCGACGAGACTCTTGGTCAGCTTCGTGGGCATCAGGTCAGCAGCTCCGTGGTGGTCACCGCGCGCAGGCCGCGGCGGTCGAGGTCGTCGAGGAGGGCGGGCAGCGCGGCGACCGTGTCCGCATAGCCGAAGTGCAGGCTCACCACGGACCCACCGCGGATCTGCCCGGTGACGGTACGCACGACGGTCTGGGCGCCGGGTGAGGTGAAGTCGAGCGAGTCGACGTCGTAGGACAGAACGTGCGGGTAGCCGGCCCGCTGGGCGAGTCGCTGGACGAGCGGGGTCGCGCTCCGGGTGCGGGACGGGCGGAACCAGGTGCCGATGGACCCGGTGAGCCGTCGCAGCCGCGTCGCGCACCCGGTGATCTCGGCATAGGCCTCGGCCTCGGGCATCGTGTTGATGTCGAGGTGGCGCTGGGTGTGGTTGCCGAGGTCATGGCCGCCGTCGAGGATCCGGCGGGCCATGTCGGGGTATTGGTCGAGCCAGCCGCCGACGGCGAGGACGGTGACATGGGCGCCGGCCCGCTCGGCCTCGCCCAGCAGCGCGCGGGCGATGGCGGGATCGCCCTGGCCGTGGAAGGTGAGGGCGACCCCGGGACGGTCCCGGGGACCGTTGCTGATCTGGGCGGGCCGGCCGGGAAAGCGCCGGGGGGCAGGGGCGGCGGGCGCGGCGGCCGGCCGGGTGGCTGCGGGGGCGGCGGGCGGTGCGGGAGGGGGCGACGGGGCGGGACCACTGTCCGTACAGGCGGTGGTGAAGGCTCCCACGGCGGCTGCCGCTGTCCCCGCGCGCAGTACGCCGCGGCGGTCGGTCAGGGTCACTCGACCATTTAAGGGGTGGTGGGACCGAAAGGTAATGATTGACCCAATTCGCGACCTTTGCGGGTCGCCATGGATCACCCACACCCCCGTGGCATCGATCAAGGAATCACGCGGGAGATCCCATATTTATTCATGATTTACGAGGTGGGTGACCCATCCCACCTGCGATCCAGAGGCGATCTGTCCGCACTGGTGGGTTTCATCCCGCTATGTGCTTTTGGCGGCATGGCCCCCGTCTGCCATAGTCGGTGACACGACCCCCATTGACCCGGGCCAGGTCGTTCACAGCGGCCGTGGATACACCCCCCTTGTCCACGGCGCTCCACACAGAGCCCCCAGGCTGCCGCACCACGGCATACGGGGGCTTCTGTGCGTTCAGCGGTCGGAGACCCTCATCTCGAACCAGGTGGTCTTGCCCCGGGGCAGCAGATCCACGCCCCACCGGTCGGAGAGCTTGTCCACGAGAAAGAGCCCGCGACCGCTGGTGTCCATCTCATGCACCGGCATCAGACAGGGCAGCCCGCGGGAGGGGTCGCGCACCTCGATCCGGATCCAGCCGCGGCGGCGCAGCATCCGCAGCCCGAAGACCCGGGCTCCGGTGTGCCGGACCGCGTTGCCGACGAGCTCGGAGACGAGGAGGACGGCGTGTTCGGCCACCTGGGGGCCGAGCGCCCACTGACGCAGGATCACGCACTGGGCGAGCCGGCGGGCGGTGGCGGCGGATTCGGGACGGGACGGAAGCCGTACTTCCTCCTCGACCGGATTCCCGAACAACTCGAGTGCCTCGAGCGCCCGTTCGTCCTCGACGGCCGGCGCCCAACGGGCGGCGGTCGCGCCGCCGCGCTGCCGCGGTTGCTCCATGTCCTCCAGGCCCGCCATGCCCCCCATCATGGCCGCCCCGCGCGGCCTCCGGGGCCGTTCCGGGGGAATCGGCCCCCCGGACCGGGTCATTCCGGGGGAACCGTCGGGCATATGCCAGAGGCAGTCCGCGGGCCGGAAACCGGGCCCCACCTGCGGTGACACCCTGTGCACACATGATCGCCGAGCGCATCGACGATGCCGCACTTAGGGCTGCCTTAAGACTGCGCTAAACCACCCACATGGTTGACGCCGACTCACCCCGGTGTGACGCGCCTCGGCATGACTCGGCATGACTCGGCGCGGCACGGGGCAACTCGCCGCAGGTCGACCCGACGGGACTCAACCCGACGCGGATCAGAGGAACTTGGCCTTGCCCGGGCCCTCCTCCACGAAGCTGCGCATCCCCCGCTCGCGGTCCTCGGTCGCGAACAGGCCCGCGAACCAGTTGCGTTCGATGGTGAGCCCGGTGTCGATGTCGGTCTCGAGACCGGCGTCGACCGACTCCTTGGCGGCGCGCAGGGCCAGCGCCGGGCCCTGGGCGAGCTTCGCCGCCCAGGCCAGCGCCTGCTCGTACACCTCGGCCGCGGGGACGACCCGGTCCACCAGGCCGATCGCCAGGGCCTCGTCGGCCTTGACCATTCGGCCGGTGAAGATCAGGTCCTTGGCCTTGGACGGACCGACGAGCCGGGCGAGGCGCTGAGTGCCGCCGGCGCCCGGGATCAGGCCCAGCAGGATCTCCGGCTGGCCGAGCTTGGCGTTGTCGGCGGCGATCCGGAAGTCGGCGCACAGGGCCAGCTCGCAACCGCCTCCGAGGGCGTAGCCGGTGACGGCCGCGACGACGGGCTTGGGGATCCGGGCCACGGCGGTGAAGGAGTCCTGGAGCGCCTTGGACCGCAGGACCATGGCCGCGTGGTCCATGGCCTGCATCTCCTTGATGTCCGCGCCGGCCGCGAACACCTTCTCGCCGCCGTAGAGGATCACGGCGCGTACGTCGTCCCGGCGGGCGGCCTCCTCGGCGAGCTCGCGCAGCCGGTCCTGGGTGGCGATGTCCAGGGCGTTCATCGGGGGGCGCTCCAGGCGGATGGTGCCGACGCCTTCGGAGACTTCGAGAGAAACGGTCATGGGAGGAAGGTTAGTGGCCGTTAACGCACCGGGGCCCGGTGCCGTTGGTCACAGCACCGGGCCCCGCGCGTTCCGCACCGGGCGGACTACTTGATCCACTCCGACCAGGACATGTTCCAGCCGTTCAGACCGTTGTCCGGCCTGATCTGCTTGTCCTTGGAGTTCTTCACGATGACCACGTCACCGATGATCGAGTTGTTGTACATCCAGGCCGCCGGCGTCGAGTCGTCGCCGGCGCCGCGGGCGTCCCGCAGACCCACACACCCATGGCTGACGTTCGAGGAGCCGAAGGTGCCCGCCGAGGCCCAGTAGTTGCCGTGCATGAAGGTGCCCGAGCTGGACAGGCGCATCGCGTGCGGCACGTCCTTGATGTCGTACTCGCCGCCGAAGCCCACGGTGGCGCCGTTCATCCGGGTCACCTTGTACTTCTCGCTGATGACCATCTCGCCGTTGTACGTCGTCGTGGACGGCGCGCCGGCGGTGATCGGGATGCTGCGGATCTGCTTGCCGTCCCGCACGACCTTCATGGTGTGCGCACTGGCGTCCACGGTGGAGACCTGGCTGCGGCCGATGGTGAACTTCACCGTCTTGGTCTGCTTGCCGTAGACACCCGGACGGCCTTCGACGCCGTCCAGGTTGAGCTGCACGGTCACCTTGGTGCCGGAGGCCCAGTACTTCTCCGGGCGGAAGTCGAGGCGGTCGTTGCCGAACCAGTGGCCCTCGATCGGCACGGACGGCTCGGCCGTCACCTTGATGGCGTTCTCCACGGCCTTCGGGTCGGTGATGCCCCGGGTGAAGTTGATGGAGACCGGCATGCCCACGCCGACGGTCGAGCCGTCCTCGGGGGTGTAGTGGCCGACGAAGGTGTTCTTCGGGACGAGGGTGGTGAAAGTGGTGTCCTTCGCCGACTCACGGCCCTCGGCGTCCTTGGCGATCGCGTGGACCTTGTACTTGGTGGCGGCGGAGAGGTGCCGCGTGGGCTCCCAGCTCGCACCGCCGGCCGCGATCTTCCCCTCGACGGGGGTGCCCTTGTCGTCGGCGACGGTGACCGTGGTCAGCGTGCCCTGAGCGGCAGTCACCTTCAGCACGCCACTGGTGGCGACCGAGTCGGCGCCGTCCTTGGGACTGACCGTCACCACCGCCTGCGAGGCGGTGTTCCCGGCCTTGCCGCCGTCCTTGTTCCCCGCGTCGTCCTTGCCGCCGTCGGAGGCGCCGCCCCCGCACGCCGTCACCAGGAGCAGGAGCGCCCCCAGTACCAGCGCCGACAGACCGGTCCCCCCACGGTTCCGCCTGCCGGCCACCCCTGCCGATTCGCCCGATATCGGCTGCCCGTTCACGATGCTGTTCTCCCCTCGCACGGCCTGGCATCGCCACGGCCCGCACCCCCGCGCGCTCCTCAGCGCGCACGGCGTTAGATAATCACACCGAAGGCGGCGAGAGTTGCTCGGGAATGTCACCGTTCAGTAGCAACTTGTCCGTGACGGGGCCGGACCATGCAGGTCAGCGCGTGTCAGCGCACGGCGGAACCGGCCTTCCACTGGTTCCAGTCGAGGTTCCATCCCCCGAGGCCGTTGTCGGGAGCGACCTTCCGGTCCTGGCTGTTGACGACCTCCACCACATCGCCGACGAGGGTCCGGTCGAAGAACCACCCCGCCGGGGTGTCGGGGCTGCCGCCCTTCACATCGCGCAGTCCGACACAGCCGTGGCTGACGTTGGCGGAACCGAAGGTGTCCGCCGAGGCCCAGTAGTTGCCGTGCAGGAAGGTCCCCGAGGTGGTGAGCCGTACGGCGTGCGGCACGTCCTTGATGTCGTACTCGCCGCCGAAGCCGACCGTCCGGCCGTCCATCCTGGTCACGTCGAACAGCTCGGTGACGACCATCTTCCCGTTGTACGTCGTCGTCTTGGGCGCGCCCGCCGTGATGGGCAGGGTGGAGACCAGCTCGCCGTCCCGGCGCACCTCCATCGTGTGCTCCTCCGCGTCGACGAGGGAGACCTGGGAGCGGCCGATCGTGAATCCGACGGTCTTCTGCTGGATGCCGTAGACCCCCTTGGCCGCCTCCACGTCGCGCAGCCGCAGGTCCACCGTGACTCGGGTACCGGGCTTCCAGTACTCGCGGGGGCGGAAGTCGAGCCGTTCCTTGCCGAACCAGTGACCCGCCACCTCCACCGGCGGCACCGAGGTGATCCGGATGGCGCGCTCCACGGCCGCGCGGTTCTCGATGGCGCGGTTGAAGGAGAAGGACACGATCATGCCGGTGCCGACCGTGGAGCGGTTCTCCGGCTTGAAGTAGCCGATGAACCGCTCCGCGGGCACATAGGTGGTGAAGGTGGTGTGCCGGGCGGAGCGGCGGCCGTGGGCGTCGAGGGCGACGGCGTCCACGCTGTACTTGGCGGCCAGCGCGAGGCGCGTGCCCTCGGCGGGCTGCCAGCGCAGACCGTCCTCGGAGACGTTGCCGAGCACCTCCGTCCGCTGCGCGTCCTCGACCTGCGTCACACGGACCCGCTCCAGGCGGCCGCTGGGGACCGTGACCTCGAGGGGGCCGTCGGCCGGGACGCTCCTGGCCCCGTCCTCTGGGGTGATCCGGATGATGTCCCCGGGGGCCCGTGCCTTGCCGGGGATGGGCAGTCCGCCCAGGCCGCCGCCCCCCGAGCCGCCGGTTCCGGTGCAGCCGGCGAGACCGGCCAGGAGTCCTGCCGCCGCGAGGGCGAGGGCCAGTCCGGCGCGCGTCCGCTTCAGTACGTCTCTCACGAGTGGCCCAACGACCACCACCCTCCAGGGGAAACGTGCGTGCGGGTCATGTTGGGAGGTGACCGCGCCGGGAAGAACAGGTGGGAGGACCAACGTGCGGGGAGCCGCGGCCGGGACGCCGCTCGCTTCCTCTGGGCACAGGGCCCGACGAGCCGCGGGAGGCCGACAGGTGTCGAGCGCAGCCGAGCAGGAGGCAGTACGGGAGCCGGTGACGGATCCCGTACGGGAAAGGGTGCGGGAGCCGGCGCGGGGCGGCCCTTCGGGGCTGCCCCGGGGCCCGCAGGTGTGGCCGGGGGCGCCGACGCCGCTCGGGGCGCGGTTTCGCGTCGGCCCCGACGGCACCGCGGGGACCAATTTCGCGCTGTGGGCAGGTGGGGCGGAGGCCGTGGAGCTCTGTCTCTTCGACGAGTCCGGGACGGAGACACGACTGCCGCTGGTCGAGCTGACCCATGAGATCTGGCACGGGTTCGTGCCCGGAGTACGGCCGGGCCGGCGGTACGGCTTCCGGGTGCACGGCCGGTGGGACCCGTGGACGGGCGCCCGCTGGAACCCGGCGAAGCTGTTGCTGGACCCGTATGCCCGGGCCGTTGACGGGGACTTCACGCTTCCCCCCGAGGTCTACGGGCATGTCCGGGACTGGCCGCAGCAGCATGTCGCCGACACCGTCCGCGACGACCGGGACTCGGCGCCCTACGTCCCCAAGGGCGTCGTCGTCCATGACGACGACGACTGGGCCGACGACCGCAGGCCGAAGACGCCCTGGGCGGACTCGGTCATCTACGAGCTCCATGTACGGGGCTTCACCAAGCTGCATCCGGGGATCCCCGAGGAACTGCGCGGCACGTACGCGGGGCTGGCGCACCCCGCGGCCGTGGAGCACCTCGTGGGGCTCGGCGTGACCGCGGTCGAACTGCTTCCGGTGCACCAGTTCGCGCACGAGGACCATCTGCTGCGGCGCGGGCTGAAGAACTACTGGGGATACAACTCCATCGGCTACTTCGCGCCGCACGCCGGGTACAGCGCGTCGGGCACGGCCGGCCAGCAGGTCGGCGAGTTCAAGCGGATGGTGCGGGCGCTGCACGAGGCGGGTATCGAGGTCATCCTCGACGTCGTCTACAACCACACGGCGGAGGCGGGCGAGCTGGGCCCGACGCTGTCGCTGCGCGGGATCGACAACCGCGGCTACTACCGCCTCCAGCCCGACTCCCGCCGCTACGCCGACTACACGGGCTGCGGCAACACCCTGCACGTGGTGCGGCCGCAGGTGCTGCGGCTGATCACCGACAGCCTGCGCTACTGGGTCACCGAGATGGGCGTCGACGGTTTCCGCTTCGACCTTGCGGCCGCCCTGGCCCGTTCGATGCACGACGTCGACATGCTCTCCCCCTTCCTGGCCGTGATCGCCCAGGACCCGGTGCTGCGCCGGGTGAAGCTGATCGCCGAGCCGTGGGACGTGGGCAACGGGGGCTATCAGGTGGGCGCGTTCCCGCCGCTGTGGACCGAGTGGAACGACCGGTACCGCGACGCCGTACGGGACTTCTGGCGCGGGGCGCTGCCGGACGTGCGGGACCTCGGCTACCGGCTGTCGGGGTCGAGCGACCTGTACGCGTGGGGCGGGCGCCGCCCGTACGCGTCCATCAATTTCATCACCGCGCACGACGGGTTCACCCTGCGCGATCTGGTGTCCTACGAGCACAAGCACAACGAGGCCAACGGCGAGGGCAACCGGGACGGTACGAACGACAACCGGGCCTGGAACTGCGGCGCCGAGGGCGAGACGGACGACGAGCGGATCAACGCGCTGCGGCGCCGCCAGATCCGCAACCTGCTCACCACCCTGCTGCTGTCGACCGGGGTGCCGATGCTGGTCGCGGGCGACGAGATGGGCCGTACGCAGGGCGGCAACAACAACGCGTACTGCCAGGACAACGAGATCGGCTGGCTGGACTGGTCCCTCCTGGAGGAGCCGGGTCCGAGCGGGCTGCTGGAGCTGACCTCCCGGCTGCTCACCCTGCGGCAGACCCATCCGGTGCTGCGCCGCCGCGCCTTCTTCGACGGCCGCCCGCAGGGGGCCGACGGTCTGCGGGATCTGGCGTGGTTCACCAGCGACGGCAAGGAGATGACGGAGCCCGACTGGTACGCCCCGAGGGCCACGCTGGGCCTCTACCTGTCGGGGCGTGACATCCCGGGCCGTGACGCCCGGGGAATACAGATCACCGACGACAGCTTTCTGACGCTCCTGCACGCCGGGGACGGGCCGGTGGAGTACCGCCTGCCGGGGCCGCCCTGGGCGGAGGCGTACGAGCTGATCGTGGACACCTCCCTGGAGGACCAGTCACGGGCCCCGGGCACGGTGCATCCGGGCGGCGAGGTGGTGACGGTGCCGGCGCGGTCGGCGCTGCTGCTGAGGGTGCGTACGTAGGGGGTGGTACGGGCCCGGGTGCGCGCGTCCGCGCCCCGGGGCCGCCCGGGACGGGTGCGGGCCGGCCCGGGGTCCCGCGCTCGTCGACGGGGCGGTACGGCCGACCGGGGGCCGAAGGCGCCCCGGCCGGAAATCCTCGTCATCGATGTCGGTGCGCAGCCGTAGGCTCGGCTCGATGCGTCAGCCACGTGTAGCCGCCAAGGACCGTTCCACCGTGCGTGCGTTGCTGCGATTGTGGCCGTACGTACGCCCCGTGCGGGCGCGGCTGTCCCTCGCCGCCCTCGTCGCCGTCGTCGCCTCCTGTCTCGGACTGGTCATCCCCCTCGTACTGAAGTGGCTCGTGGACGGCCCGGTCGCCGACGGCAACCCGGGCGGCGTCTGGCTCGGGGCGCTGTACGTACTGCTGCTCGGCATCGCGGAGGCCGGGCTGTTCGGGATAAGACGCTGGCTGGTGGCGCGGCCGCTGGCGGGGGTCGAGGCGTCGATGCGCGCCGGGCTCTACCGCCATCTGCAGCGGCTCCCGATCGCCTTCCACGACCGCTGGCCGTCGGGACAGTTGCTGTCGCGCGGCACGACGGATCTGATGCTGGTGCGGATGTTCCTCGCGTTTCCGCTGACCTTTCTGCTGGTCAACGGGGTCACGATCCTGGTCGGTTGTGCGATTCTGCTCGATCAGGAATGGACGCTCGGGCTGGTGCTGCTCGCGCCGGTCGTGCCGCTGGTCGTCCTCTGCTCGCTCTTCGAGACGAAGTACGCGCTGGTCGCGCGGCGCGCCCAGGACCAGGTCGGGGATCTGACGACGGTCGTCGAGGAGAGCGTCCTCGGGATCCGGATCATCAAGGGCTTCGGCCGCCATCGCAGCCAGGCGCGCGCGTTCCGTGAGCTGTCGCAGCGGCTGCGGGGTACGGAACTGGGCAAGGCGCGTCTGCTGGCGGGCATCTGGGCGCTCATCATGACCGTGCCGGAGCTGGCGGTGGGCGCGGCGCTGGTGCTCGGGACGCTCCAGGTCGCGGACGGGGCGCTGTCGGCGGGCACACTGGTGGCGTTCCTGTCGACGGCGCTGGCGCTGCGGTGGCCGATCGAGTCGATCGGGTTCCTGCTGGCGATGAGCCAGGAGGCGGCGACGGCGACCGAGCGGTTCTTCGAGGTGATGGACGAGCCGGAGGAGAGTTCCGGGCCCGGGGCCACGCCGTCCGGTCGGCCGGCGGCGGGCGGGGACGCTGGGCGGGCCGGGAAGGCGCATTCCGACGGTGTGCGGTTCGAGGGCGTGGAGTTCCGGTACCCGGACGCGCCCGAGGACAGCCCGCCCGTCCTCGCCCGTGTCGATCTGCACATCCGGCCCGGCGAGACGATGGCCCTGGTCGGCGCGACGGGATGCGGGAAGACCACGCTGACGGCGCTCGTCCCCCGGCTCCACGAGGTGACCGGCGGCCGGATCCTGCTCGACGGCGAGGACATCGCGGCGATGGACCGCGAGCGGCTGCGCGGGCTGGTCTCGGTGGCCTTCGAGGAACCCACCCTCTTCTCGGCGAGCGTCGGGGAGAACGTCCTGATGGGCGTGGGGCCGGACAGGGGACCGGGCGCGGAACGGGCGGACGGGAGCGCGGGCAGGGGCGCGGACGCGGGCGCTCTGCGGCGCGCCCTGGACGTCGCCCAGGCGGGGTTCGTGGACTCGCTGCCGCAGGGTGCGGACACCCAGGTGGGTGAGCAGGGCCTCAGTCTCTCGGGCGGCCAGCGGCAGCGGCTGGCGCTCGCCCGGGCCGTCGTCGGCAGGCCCAGGTTCCTGGTGCTGGACGACCCGTTGTCCGCGCTGGACGTGCATACGGAGGCGCTGGTGGAGGCGGCCCTGCGGCAGGTGTTGCGGGACACGACCGCGCTGGTCGTGGCGCACCGGCCGTCCACGGTCATGCTCGCCGACCGGGTGGCGCTGCTGTCGGAGGGCCGGATCGCGGCGGTGGGCACCCATCAGGAGCTGCTGCGGGGAAACGCGGAGTACGCCTGGCTGATGTCCGGAGCGGGCTCGGGAGCGGGCTCCCTCGACCAGGAGGCCGGGGACGGGTCCGGCGACAGGGTGGACGAGCGGGCTCCGGCCCTCGCCGCCGAGGAGGACGGGACGCGATGACGAGCACGACGACGGGTTCGGACAGGCCGGCTGACCGCACCGGCGGCTCCCCGGAGGAACGGCTCACCGGCGACGAGCGCGGTGGGCCCGGCACCGAGCCCCGACCGGCCGACGGCAGTGAGGGCGGCGACCCGTTCGACCGGGACGCCCTGCCCACGCCCGAGGGTGCCACCGGCGCCCTCCTGCGCTCGCTCCTCGCCGCGCACCGCGTCCGCGTGGCCCTCGCCGCCCTTCTGCTGCTCCTCCAGCAGGCCGCCGTGCAAGCGGGCCCGCTGCTCGTCGCGCACGCCATCGACCGGGGCGTGCCCGCCCTGCGGCGCGACGACTACGGGCCGCTGGTCGCCGTCGCGGCCGGGTACCTTCTCTGCGCGCTGGGCGGCGGGCTCTTCCAGTACGCCTTCATCCGCACCTCCGCCCGGGTCAACCAGGACGTGCTGCTCGATCTGCGCGGCCGGATCTTCCGTCACGCGCAGGCGCTGAGCGTGGACTTCCACGAGCGGTACACGGCCGGCCGGCTGATCTCCCGCGCGACCACGGACGTCGAGTCGCTGCGGGAGCTGCTCACCGAGGGGCTCCAGGAGCTGATCGGCGTCATCCTCGCCTTCGTCTGCATCTCGGCGATGCTGCTGTGGCTGGATCTCGGCATCGGCGCGGTCGCGGTGGTGTCGTTCGGGCCGCTGTATCTGCTGGTGCGCAGGTACCGGCGGCGGGCGGCCGTCGTCTTCGCCGTGCGGTCCACGGCGATCGCGGCCGTGATCGTGAAATTCGCGGAGACGATGAACGGGATCCGGCCGGTACGGGCGTTCCGGCGGGAGCGGCTGAACGACGAGCAGTTCCGGACCCTCAACGAGAGCCATGCGCGCAGCAACGGCGACGCGCTGCTCGAGATGGCCCGCTATGTCGTCGGCTCCCGGCTCGTCGCGAACACGGCGGTCGCCGGGATGGTGCTGTGGGGCGCGTACCGGGTCGCGGGCGGGACGCTGGCGCTGGGGGTGCTGGCGGCGGCCGTGCTGTACATGCGGCGGTTGTACGACCCCATCGACCGGCTCGGGATGTTCCTCAACTCCTACCAGTCGGCGGCCGCCTCGCTGGAGAAGATCGCCGGACTGCTGGCCCAGACGCCGTCCGTCCCCGAGCCGCCGTCGCCGCGCGGACTGCCGCCCCGGGCCGGGAATCCGGGCCGGGAGGTGATCTTCGAGGACGTGCGTTTCGCCTACCGGACGGGCGGCGAGGTGCTGCCGTCGTTCGGGCTGACCATCCCGGCGGGCCAGACGGTGGCGGTCGTCGGCTCGACGGGCGCCGGCAAGTCGACCCTGGCGAAGCTGCTGGCCCGCTTCTACGACCCGACCGAGGGCCGGGTGCTGCTGGACGGTGTCGACCTGCGCGAGCTGGCCGTTCCGGAGCTGCGGCGCGGGGTGGTGATGGTGACCCAGGAGGCGTTCCTGTTCTCCGGGACGGTCGCCGAGAACATCGCGATCGGACGGCCCGAGGCGACGCGCGAGGAGATCGAGCGGGCGGCGAAGGCGATCGGCGCGCACGACTTCATCACCAGCCTGCCGGACGGCTACGACACGGACGTGCGCAAGCGGGGTGGCCGGATCTCGGCGGGGCAGCGGCAGTTGGTCGCGTTCGCACGGGCTCTGCTGGCGGACCCGGCGGTCCTGATCCTGGACGAGGCGACGAGCTCGCTGGACATTCCGGGTGAGCGTGCCGTGCAGCGGGCGATGGACACCGTCCTGCACGGGCGCACGGCGGTGGTGATCGCCCACCGTCTCTCCACGGTGGAGATCGCAGACCGGGTGCTGGTAATGGAGTCGGGCCGGGTCGTGGAGGACGGGCCGCCCGCCGAACTGATCGACGGACGGGGCAGGTTCGCCGGACTGCACCGGGCGTGGCGCGAGAGCCTGGTCTGAGGGGCGGGCGCGGGGCCGGCCTGTCCCGCTGCTTCCACGGGCCGGCCCCGGCTCACACCGGTTCCGCCGCCACGCGGATTCCGGGGACGCCGGGGAAGCGGACGAGCGCGCGCCGCGCAGCAGCCACAGGGACAGGACCGCCGCGGCCGCCATCGTCGGGGCCGCGCCCCCCGCGGCGAAGGTCAGGCCACGCGTGAACGCCTCGCGGGCGGCGGTCAGCAGGGCGTCGTCCCCCCGGACCGTGGCGAGCGCCCCTGCCAGGGTCTCGCGGGCGGCGGCGGGCGCCGCGTCCGGCATGGCGTGACCGTAGACCGCCGCGCCGATGGAACCCAGCACGGCCATGCCCAGGGCGCCACCGAGTTCCTGGCCGGATTCGAGGACGGCGGCGGCCGATCCGGCGCGCTCGGGCGGGGCCGTGCCGAGGGCGAGTTCATTGGCGAGGGTCATCGCGGAGACGAGGCCGGCCGCGTAGACGGCGCAGGCGGTGAGCATGAACCAGAAGGGAGTTGCGGTGGTGGCCCGGGTCAGGAGGGTGAAGCCCGCCGCCGAGACGAGAAGGCCGCCGCACATCACGTACGCGGGGTCGACGCGCCCGGCGAGGGCCGCCCCGAGCGGGGCGGCGACCATCACGCCCACCGACGGCACGACGCTCCACAGGGCCGCCTCGAAGGGGCTCTGGCCCAGTACCGACTGGAGGTACTGGGTGAAGAAGACCGCGAAGCCGACGGTCGCCGCCATCGCCAGGAGGTTCACCAGGACCGCTCCCCCGTACGCCCGCTGCCGTACCAGCGCGAGGTCGACCATGGGGTGGGCCAGGCGGGCCTGGCGGCGGACGAAGAGCAGTCCGAGGACGAGGCCGGCCGCAACACCGAGGAGCGGCCGTGGCGCGAGGCCGTCCTCGGCGAGCTCCTTGATTCCGTGGATGGCACGGAACGAGTCACAGTTCGAGGCGATCGCCGCGGGGGCGGGTATCCGCTGCTCAACACCCTGTTCACACAGGACGACTTCGAGCTCGACCTCGATTCCCTCTTCGAATTCGGGCTTCGGCGAACACTGGACGGCGTCGCGGTGATGATCGCCGAAACGTCCGCTTAACGAACATCGCCTTTCGGGCACCGGACGATTTCCGGCCAAGTTTTTGACGCGGTCCTGACAGCGGGCCGTCACTGCTGCCACTCTTCCCCCGGTTCTGCGCATCACCGCTCCACGCTCCACCACTCTGTTTGCTCTCCCGGACGGCCCACCCAGCCGCCGGTACCCCCCTCGCAAAAGGAGTTCGCGTGAGATCCACGCCAAGCCGTCGCGCCACAGCGACGGGCGCTCTGATCGCCGCCGCGGCCATGCTCGCCGTCGGTGTCCAGACCGGTTCCGCCACGGCGGCCGGTGACGCCGGTACCGCCGCCCCGAAGGCCCAGGCCACCGGCCAGGCCGACCCGGGCGCGCTGCCCGCCGACCTCTCTCCCGCCCAGCGCACCGCGCTGATACGCGCGGCCGACGCCTCCAAGGCGGACACCGCCAAGAGGCTCGGCCTCGGAGCCCAGGAGAAGCTGGTCGTCCGTGACGTCGTCCAGGACCGTGACGGGACGACGCACACCCGCTACGAGCGCACTTACGCCGGACTCCCCGTACTCGGCGGTGACCTGATCGTCGAGGCCACCAAGGCCGGGAAGACCGCGAGCGTCACCAAGGCCTCCCGCGAGCGGCTGGCGAACGTGGACACCGCCGCGGCCATCGCGCCGTCCGCCGCCAAGTCGCAGGCGCTGAGCGCCGCCAAGGCGGAGGGCTCGAAGGCGGCGGACGCCAACCGCGCCCCGCGCAAGGTCGTCTGGATGGCCCAGGGCAAGCCCGTCCTCGCCTACGAGACCGTCGTCGGCGGACTCCAGCACGACGGCACCCCCAACGAGCTGCACGTCGTCACCGACGCCAAGAGCGGCAAGAAGCTCTACGAGTGGCAGGGCGTCGAGACCGGCACCGGCAACACCATGTACAGCGGCCAGGTGACCCTCGGCACCGCGCCCTCGTACACGCTGACCGACACCGGCCGCGGCAACCACAAGACGTACAACCTCAACGGCGGCTCCTCCGGCACCGGAACGCTCTTCTCCGGCGCGGACGACATCTGGGGCGACGGCACGCCGCAGAACAAGGAGACGGCCGGCGCCGACGCGCACTACGGTGCCGCGCTCACCTGGGACTACTACAAGAACGTGCACGGCCGCACCGGCATCAAGGGCGACGGCGTCGGCGCGTACTCGCGGGTCCACTACGGCAACGCGTACGTCAACGCCTTCTGGCAGGACAGCTGCTTCTGCATGACGTACGGCGACGGCTCGGGCAACACCAAGCCGCTCACCTCCATCGACGTGGCCGCGCACGAGATGACGCACGGCGTCACCTCCAACACGGCGGGCCTCCAGTACAGCGGCGAGTCCGGCGGTCTCAACGAGGCCACCTCCGACATCTTCGCGGCGGCCGTCGAGTTCTACGCCAACAACGCCCAGGACAAGGGCGACTACCTCGTCGGCGAGAAGATCGACATCCGCGGCAACGGGACCCCGC
Source organism: Streptomyces sp. NPDC033174 (assembly GCF_055577795.1). Classification (NCBI taxonomy): domain Bacteria; kingdom Bacillati; phylum Actinomycetota; class Actinomycetes; order Kitasatosporales; family Streptomycetaceae; genus Streptomyces; species Streptomyces sp. NPDC033174. The sequence goes on along the minus strand of NZ_JBVIPQ010000002.1, from coordinate 537,600 downwards.
TGCGCTACATGGACAAGCCCAGCAAGGACGGCTCGTCCAAGGACGCCTGGTACTCGGGCATCGGCGGTGTCGACGTCCACTACTCCTCGGGCCCGGCGAACCACTGGTTCTACCTGCTCTCCGAGGGTAGCGGCGCCAAGACCATCAACGGCGTGAACTACGACTCCCCGACCTCGGACGGTCTGCCGGTCACCGGCATCGGCCGGGACAAGGCCGCGCTGATCTGGTTCAAGGCGCTCACCACCAAGTTCGGTACGACCACGAACTACGCGGGTGCCCGCACCGGCACGGTCGACGTGGCCAAGGCCCTCTACGGCGCCACCAGCCCCGAGGTCACGGCCGTCGAGAACGCCTGGGCCGCCATCAACGTGGGTACCCGCCCCGGCGGCGACCCCGGCACCGGCAAGGTCTTCGAGAACACCGCCGACGTCTCCATCCCGGACAACGGCGCCGCGGTCACCTCGGCGGTCAGCGTCACCGGCATCACCGGCAACGCCCCCTCGACCCTCAAGGTCGACGTGGACATCGTCCACACCTGGCGCGGTGACCTGGTCGTCGACCTGGTGGCCCCGGACGGGTCGGTCTACAACCTGAAGCCCTTCAGCTCCTCCGACTCGGCGGACAACGTGCAGGCGACCTACACGGTCAACGCCTCCTCCGAGGTGGCCAACGGCTCCTGGAAGCTCCGCGTCCAGGACAAGGCCGCGCAGGACACCGGCTACATCAACAACTTCAAGCTGACCTTCCCGTAACCGGGAGACAGCGGGAGTGACACCGGCCGCCCGGAGGGACCCGTCCCTCCGGGCGGCCGCGCGTTCAGTTGGGGTTGCCCGCGTGGGTCAGCGTCTCCCAGGCGACGAAGAGGTTGTTGGAGCCGGCCGGCCGCTGCTGCTCGGTGAGCCGCCGGGTGCGGGACATCGGGTATCCCATGCGGTGGTGCAGGGCGTTGAGGCCGACCTCGGTCACCGGGCCCGGATGGTCCTTCAGAGCGCCGCCGCAGAGCCAGGACGGCACGGGCTCGCCCAGTTCGTAGGTGGCCTGGAGGCCGAGGGCGTGCCGGAGCCGGTCGGCGATCTCGGGGTAGAGGTCCTGACCCTGGATACGGCTGGTCTCGGCGATGTGGGAGATGGCGGAGAGGCCGTACCCGGTGTGGGTGAGGTCGCGGCAGGTCTCCTGGCTCAGGCCGTCGGTGAAGGTGCTCTGGCCCTGCCAGTAACGGACGATCTCGTCGCGGGTGTCGAGTCCGCTGCCGGGAGCGGTCCTGGGCAGCGATCCGTCGGAGTTCAGGTAGATGTACGCGGGGACGCGCCCGCGGAACTTCGCCACGGCCTTGTCGTAGGCCGCCCGGTCCTCCAGGAAGACCGCGATGCCGATCGCCGCCTCCGTCATGCTCAGCTCCCAGTTGCCGTTGGAGTGGGAGCCGCCCGCGACCTCGGGCAGATAGACCGTGCGGAGCATCGTCCCGAAGCGGCCGGCGTTCGGCCAGCCGCTGTAGGTGTACCTGATGATCTCGGCGGCCCTCGGCCACGAGGAACCGGCCCAGCCCGTCTGGAGCGGGGCGTTGGAGTTGGTGTGGTCCCTGATCACGGCCGACCAGGCGTCCATGATCTCGATCGCCTTCTTCGCGTACCGGCTGTCCTGGGTGACGTACCAGGCCAGGGAGAGGGTGTACGCGGCCAGAGTGTCCTCGCGCTCGTCCGTGCAGCCGTGGTTGGGGTTGGAGTACGAGCCGCACTCGACGATCGCGCGGGGCCTCGGCGTACGGCTGAGCGAGGCGTACTTGCTCGCCAGCATCTGGTCGTACGCCGCCTTCCACGGCTGTGCGCCCGCCTGCACCTTCGCCCGTACGAAGTCGAGCTGCGGGCGGCTGTTCAGGACGCCCGGATGGGTGAACACCGCCGGGGCGGCGGCCGGTTCGGGTGCGGCGACCGCCATGGGGGTGAGGGTCAGGGCTGCCGCCACGGCCAGGACCAGAGCTCTGATTCCGCTACGCATAAGGGGGTGCCCTTTCGTTCAACCACATGAACAACGGGCGACACGGTGAACGCCGCGTTGAACGTGGAAACTAAGGGCACCCCATGGACACGTCAAGACTCTGGTACGGACCAACCGGTCCGGGTCATCGCATCAGTACCCCGGCCCCCTCCCCCGTCGCCTCGGTGGGCAGCGCCACCAGGCCGAGGTCCGCGCCGGTCGCGAGCAGCGGGTGCGCCGGCAGGATCCGTACCGTGCAGCCGTAGGGGCCCGTCCGGTCCAGCGCCAGCGGTCCCTCGTACAGCCAGCGGCCGTCAATGTCGGGACCGCCCCCGGCCGGTTTCAGTGAGCAGGTCCGGGCGTCGTCGATCGCGTCCTCGGTGTCGACCCGCCCGGCCACCGCCTGGACCTCCACGTCCTCCGGCTGGAGCGGGCCCAGCGCGACGCGCACCCGCAGCGCGAGGGTGGCGCCCAGCTCGACGACTCCGCACTCCTCGCCGGCCTCCACATGGCCGACCGCGACCTGCGGCCAGGCGGCCCGTACCTTCGCCTTCCAGGCGGCGAGCTCCCGCGCCCGGTCCTGGTCGAGCGCCCGGTGGGCGAGGGCGGCCGGCGCGTACAGCCGCTCCACATACTCACGCACCATCCGTCCCGCGAGCACCTTCGGGCCGAGCGTGGCCAGCGTCCTGCGGACCATCTCGGTCCACCGCTCGGGGACGCCCGAGGCGCTCCGGTCGTAGAAGCGGGGCGCGACCCGGCCCTCGATCAGCTCGTAGAGCGCGTGCGCCTCCACGTCGTCGCGGCGGTCCTCGTCCGGGGAGCCGTCGGCGGTCGGGATGGCCCAGCCGAAGTCCGGCTCGAACCACTCGTCCCACCAGCCGTCGAGCACCGAGAGGTTGAGGCAGCCGTTGAGCGCGGCCTTCATCCCGCTCGTGCCGCAGGCCTCCAGCGGCCTCAGCGGATTGTTCAGCCAGACGTCGCAGCCGGGATAGAGCTTGCGCGCCATCGCCATGCCGTAGTCGGGCAGGAAGACGATCCGGTGGCGCACCCGCGGATCGTCCGCGAACCGCACCAGCTCCTGGACCAGGCGTTTGCCGCCGTCGTCCGCGGGATGGGCCTTGCCCGCGACGACGATCTGCACCGGACGGGTCGGGTGGAGCAGCATCTCCGTCAGCCGGTCCCGGTCGCGCAGCATCAGGGTGAGCCGCTTGTACGAGGGGACCCGGCGGGCGAAGCCGATGGTGAGGACGTCGGGGTCGAGGACCCCGTCGATCCAGCCGAGCTCGGCGGTGAGGGCGCCACGCTGCCGCCAGGAGGCGCGCAGTCTCTCACGCACCTCGGTGACCAGCTGTTCGCGCAGGGTGCGGCGCAGTGCCCAGAGGTCCTGACTGCTGGGGTCGGGGCCGAGCCGGGTCACCTCGGGGGCGACCCAGGTGGGGGCGTGCACTCCGTTGGTGACGGAGGTGATGGGGACCTCCTCGGGGTCGAACCCGGGCCACAGACCGGCGAACATCTGACGGCTCACGGCGCCGTGGAGGGTGGAGACGCCGTTGGCCCGCTGGGCCAGGCGCAGTCCCATGACGGCCATGTTGAACAGGCGCGGCTCGCCGCCCGGATAGGTCTCCATGCCGAGGCCGAGGATCCGCTCGACGTCCACGCCGGGCAGTTCGCCGCCGTCGCCGAAGTGGCGGGCGATCAGGTCGCGGTCGAACCGGTCGATGCCGGCGGGAACAGGGGTGTGAGTGGTGAACACGGTCCCGGCCCGCACCGCCTCCAGGGCCGCGTCGAAATCGACCCCCTGATCGGCGAGTTCGCGGATGCGTTCGAGCCCGAGGAAGCCGGCATGGCCCTCGTTGGTGTGGAAGACCTCGGGGTCGGGCCGCCCGGTGAGCCTGCTGTGGATGCGCACGGCCCGGACGCCGCCGATGCCCAGGAGCATCTCCTGAAGCAGCCGGTGCTCGCTGCCGCCGCCGTAGAGCCGGTCGGTGACCTCGCGCTCGCCGGGCTGGTTCTCGTCGACGTCCGAGTCGAGCATCAGCAGCGGGACACGGCCGACCTGCGCGACCCAGATGTGGGCGTGCAGCGAGCGGCCGGCGGGCAGGGCGAGGGAGACCCGCGCGGGTGTCCCGTCCGCCTCCCTCAGGAGGGTCACCGGCAGCTCGTTCGGGTCCAGGACGGGGTAGTGCTCCTGTTGCCAGCCCTCGCGGGAGAGCGACTGGCGGAAATAGCCGTGGCGGTAGAGCAGACCGACCCCGGTGAGCGGTACACCGAGGTCGCTGGCGGCCTTGAGGTGGTCCCCGGCGAGGATGCCGAGGCCGCCGGAGTACTGCGGAAGAGCGGCGGTGACGCCGAATTCGGGCGAGAAGTAGGCGATGCCGGCCGGGAGCTCGCCGAGCTGCTCCTGGTACCAGCGGGGGCGGTGCAGATAGTCGTCGAGGTCGGCGGAGGCGGCGGCCAGCTTCGCCAGGAAGTCCTGGTCCGCCGCCAGCTCTGCCAGCCGTGCGGCGGGCACGGAGCCGAGCAGCCGGACGGGATCGCCGTCGGCGGCCCGCCAGCCGTCGGGGTCGACGGAGTGGAAGAGCTCACGGGTCTCGGCATGCCAGGACCAGCGCAGATTGCGGGCCAGGTCGCTGAGTGGTCGAAGGGTGTCGGGGAGGACGGGGCGCACAGTGAATCGACGGATTGCCTTCACGTGTTCCACCTTCGCAGGGGAGGTACGGATCGGGGCGGACACACCACGCTGTGCGTCCGACCGTGTCCCCGAAGACCGTAGGGCACCCGGCCCCGCGCGACCACGGCGCACGGGGGCGGGGCGGCGCAGTCAGGAAAGCGCCCCCACCGGCACGTCGTAGGGCGAACCCTCGTTGACGGCGGCCGGGTCGAACGCGCCGGCCGCCGCGTACCGGGCGGCGATCTCCTCCAGTTCCCGCCGCGGAATCACCTCGTGGATGTCGGTGAACCCCTTCGGTGCCCGCTGATGCGCCAGATTGATGACGACCTCGGGGCCGAGCCGCCGGTTTGCGCGCTGGAGCGCGGTCATGGCGGGCCTGCGGTCCGCCTCGTACGCCGCGAGGGCCGCCGCCGGGTCGCGGTGCACGGCCAGGGCGTGGGCGAGGGCGCGGCCGTCGACGATGGACTGGGTGGCGCCGTTGGAGCCGATGGGATACATGGCGTGGGCCGCGTCACCGATCAGGGTCGCACGGCCGTGGGTCCAGCGGTCGAGGGGTTCACGGTCGACCATCGGGTACTCGAACGCTCCGTCGGCTGCCCTCAGGGTGTCGGGGACGCTGACGCCGCCGAACTCCCAGCCCTCGTAGTGGTGCAGGAACCGCTCCACCGGCACCGGCCGGTTCCAGTCGCCCCGCGAGAGCCGGGCGAGCCGCGACGCGTCGTCCACCGATTCCGACGGCATCGCCAGGGCCCAGTTGACCAGCACCTCCCCGTGGGCGCCGGCCGGCTCCGTCATCGGGTAGACGACGGCCTTCTGGCGGTCGTCCCCCGCGATGATCATGGCTGAGCCGGCGCTGCCGGCCGACATCCGGGAGGTGCCGCGCCACACCAGCATGCCGTTCCACGGCGGGGCGCCCTCGCCGGGGTTGAGGGCGGCGCGGACCGCCGAGCGGATGCCGTCGGCCCCGATCAGGAGGTCCGGTTCGAGAGAGGCGCGGCCGCGCAGCTCGCCGTCGCGGTGCTCCAGCTGGATGCGGGGGCGGCCGTCGGGGAGTATCTCCAGGCCGATGACCCGGACGCCGGTGACCAGGGCGCCGGGGCCGAGCCGTTCGCGTACGGCATCGGCCAGGACCTCCTGGAGACGGCCGCGGTGGATCGAGAGCTGGGGCCAGCGGTAGCCGGCGCCGAGCCCGCGCGGTTCACCGGTGATGAGCGCGCCGGAGCGGTGGTAGTAGCGCAGCTCGCGGGTGCGCACGGCGCGGCTCTCCAGACGGGGGAGCACACCGAGTGCGTCCAGTTCGCGGACGGCGTTGGGCATGATGTTGAGCCCGGCGCCGACCGGCTGGATCTCTCGGGCCGCCTCGACGACGGTGACGCGGTCGAAGCCCGCGGTGTGGAGGGCGAGCGCGGCGGTGAGCCCGGCGATGCCGCCGCCCGCGATGACGATGTGCCCGGGCCGGTGTGCGGCATGGGGGGGCATGGTCTCCTCCTCAGGCGGCCGTGGGGCCGGCGCCGGACCGGGGCGTGGAGCGGCGCACCAGCGTCTCGTTGTCCCGGGTCAGGTCGAGTATCGAACGCAGCAGGACCACGGGGGCGCCGCCGCTGCCCTCGTCGTAGAGGCGTATGTCGTCGCTGTAGGCCTTGCGGGCGATGCCGATGTGACGGGCCCGGAAGGTCTTGAGGATGCGCAGCACCCGGGCCAGCGACGCGGCGGAAGCGGCCAGTTGCGGGGGCAGCCGGTGGACGGTCTCCCAGCTGATCGCGGCGGAGAGCTTGGAGACGGCGGAGGTTCCGCCCGCGTGCCGGGCGTGGAAGGCGCGCCAGCTCGGCAGGCTGTACTGGACCGATTCGGCGAGGAACGCGTCGTAGGCCGGGTTGGAGCGGTCGGACTGCCACAGCGTCAGATCGACGAGCCAGAGCGGCACCTGCGCGGCGGCCGGGCCGAGGTAGTCGCGCCCCGCGACGTCTATCTCCTCGAAGTAGGAGCGCAGGGTCTGCGCGAAGTACACCGGGGAGACATGGGCGACGGTGAAGTCGATCGAGTCGACCATCGAGTGGACGTGGTGGGCGGTGCGGTCCAGGGCGAGGGCGAAGCCCGGGTCGTACGGTTCCAGCCTGGCGAGCTCACCGCAGGTGTCGAGGGCGGCGACCAGACCGGGGAAGACCATCCGGACCGCCTCCTGGAGGTCGGCCTCCATGGGGTGGCCGGTGTACATCCGCTGGCGCCGGCCGGGCGGGTTCCAGGTGGTGTAGTGGTGCACGGTGTCGCGGGGCACCATGTCGGTGCGGCGGGCCAGTTCCTCCAGGACCGGCAGGACTTCGGGGACGGCGGCGACAGGCTGGGTGCCGTGCCGTTTGAGCGAGCCGAGCAGCATGCCGAGGTCGCGCATGGCGGCGAGCGCGTCGACGACGCTCCACTCGGCGACACGGTCGAGGTCGGGCACGAGCGCGCGCAGGGCGACGGTGAGCGCCGCGACGTCGGCGTCACGGTTCATCCCGGGCAGCGCGGCGAGCAGGGCGTCGGCGCCGAGCGGGTCGGCCGCGCGGATCTCGGCGATGCGGTAGCGCGGGTCGCCGTGTGTATCGAGACCGGGCGCGACAAGGTCGTACAGGGTCAAAGGAATGTCCCCCTCGGGCGAGGTTGGGCAGCGGGTGGATGCGGTCCGCTCAGCGGTTACCGCGGGTCGCCCACCCGGTCCGGGCGCGGTGGCGCCGTCGCGGGCCGGGGCAGGCGAAGCCGTACGGAGAGTAGGGCGGCCGCCCCGGCGAAGGCGGCGCCGACCAGCAGCGCCGTCCTGTAGCCGGTGGTCTCGGCGACCGCTCCGGCGGTCTCGGTACGGGAGGTGGCTACGGCCACCAGAACGGCCAGGCCGAGCACCGAGCCGAACTGCTGGCTGGTGTTGACGAGTCCGGAGGCGAGTCCGGTCTCCTCGGCGGTGGCTTCCGCCGTGGCGGCCACATTGGTGGTGACCATGACCAACGGCAGGGCGGCGCCCAGCACGAGGCTGGGTGCGAGGACTGTGGTGAAGAAGGTGCCGTCGGCGCGGAGGGCGAGGGCCAGCCAGAGGGTGCCGGCGAAGAGCAGCCCGAAACCGAGGGTCATGGTCCGGGTGAGACCGAGCCGGTGGATGATCCGGCCCGTCTGGGGCGCGACGGCGACGACGACCAGGGACAGCGGAAGCAGGCCGAGGCCGCCGGCCAGCGGGGAGTGGCCGAGCACGCTCTGCAGATAGAGGCTGACCAGGAAGAACATCGGGAACAGCGCCATCTGGGCGAGCGCGCTGAGGACATTGGCCAGGCGCAGCGCGGGCCGCTTGAGGACCTCGGGCGGCACCAGGGGCCGGGCGGTCCTGGTCTCCACCACGGCGAAGACGGCGAGCAGGACGAGTCCGGCGGCGCCCGTGGCGAGCGTCCGGGTGCCGGTCCAGCCGGACTCGCCCGCGCCGACCAGGGCGTAGGCGACCGACCCGAGGCCCGCGGTGGCGGTGAGCGCCCCGGCGAGGTCGAAGCCGGGCTCCGTGGAGCGCGTCCCCCCGTCGAGTACGCGCAGCGCCAGGGCGGCGAGGAGCAGCCCGACCAGCACATTGAGCCAGAAGGTGGAACGCCAGCCGAGGACGTCGGTGAGGATGCCGCCGAGGACGGTGCCGACGACACCGCCGAGTCCGCCCATGGCGGCGAACGCGCCGAGTGCCTTGTGCCGGGCGGGGCCGTCGGGGAAGAGCCTCAGCAGCAGCGCGAAGGCGGCGGCGCCGGCCAGTGCCGCTCCGACGCCCTGTACGGCGCGGGCGGCGACCAGCACACCGGCGCCGGTCGCGAGGCCGCCGGCGGCGGACGCGGCGCCGAGCAGCGTGAGTCCGGCGACGAACAGCCGCCGGTGGCCCAGCAGATCGGCGGTGCGCCCGCCGAGGAGCAGCAGCCCGCCGAAGGTGATCAGGTAGGCGTTGGCCACCCAGGACAGTCCCGCCGAACCCGAGCCGAGGTCGTCGCCGATCGAGGGCAGCGCGACATTGATGATCGCGGTGTCCATGATCAGCAAAAGCTGGGTGGAGGCGAGCAGCCCGAGGGCCGCGCGCGGGGAGACCGTGGTCACCGGCCCGGCCCCAGGCTGTAACCGTCGAGGCACGCCTGGGCGAGGCTCTCGCAGTGCGCGCCCTCCCCCTCCCAGGCCTGCTGCATCAGATAGATGTGCGGGGCTCCGTGGTAGAAGCGCTCGTACTGCTCGTGGCGGCCCGCGAACTCCGAACCGAGCGCGTCCCAGGCCAGCTTGAGGAGCTTGACGCGGTTCTCGGCCGGGGTCCCGGGCGAGCGGATGTACTTCCTGATCAGCGGGCCGAGCTCGGGGTGGAGCAGGTCGTCGCCGGACGCGGGCAGCTGGATGACGCCGCCGCCGGCCAGGAGCTTGATCTCCTGGACGGCCTGCGGGTAGATCTCGCCGGCCATGATGCGCTGGGCGAAGGAGATGTCCTTGCCGGGCATGACGCCGCCGTGTCCGCCGTCGACCTGCCGGCAGGACGCCTCGGCCGCCAGGACGAAGGCCTTGGCCTGGGCGACCTTGCCGAGGAGACGGCCGATGGCCTGGGTGACGGGCGGCAGTTGGTAGGTGTTGTTCGCCTTGGTCAGCAGGATCGCTATGCCGGTGAGGAATTCGAGCTTGGTCCAGAAGCGGGTGGCCGCCTGGTGCACGAAGTTCAGATAGGCGGGCGTCTGCCACCACATCCGGAAGGACACGTCGACATTGCGGTAGGCGAGGACGTTCTCCCAGGGGACGAAGACGTCGTCGCAGACGAGCAGCGCGTCGTTCTCGTCGAAACGCGAGGAGAGCGGGTTGTCGAAGACGCTGCGGGCCTGCGCCTCGTACGACGTCCGGGAGATGAGCTTCAGCCCCGGGGTGTCGATCGGCAGCGAGAAGCAGACCGCGTGCTCGATGTCCTGCGGGGCGAGCGGTTCGATGGTGCCGACGATCACCTCGTTGCCGAAGACGGCGGCGGTGCCGATCATCTTGGCGCCGCGCACCACGATCCCGCCGTCCTTCTCGGCGACCACCCGGACGATCAGATCGTCCTCCTCCTGCTCGGAGGCCGATTTGGTCCGGTCGATCTGCGGGTTGGTGATGGTGAACGTCGGGTACAGATCGCCCTCGGCGAGCCGCCGGTGGTAGGCGAGGGCGTTGCCGGCGCCGTCGAACGCGTCGGTGGTGAAGACCTGGGGCACCGCGGCGAAGCCGGCCGCCGCGCCCGCCATGTAGTCGGGGGTGCGTCCCAGGAAGCCGAAACTGGCCTCCGCCCACACCTTGTAGGCGGCCCTGCGGGAGACCAGGTCCTGGTACGAGCGCGGAACGGCGAACGCGCGGTGGACCCCTCCCTGGGTCAGCACCGGTGTGTGCTCGGAGTCGTGCGCCAGGTCGTACAGATGGGCGATCGACGCGGCGGTGTTGCGGAACGCGGGGTGCCGTGTGACGTCCTTGATCCGCTCCCCGTCGAGCCATACCTCCCGCCCGTCGCGCAGCGACTCCAGATAATCCCGACCGGACCTCGTCACCAGTTCTCCTCATCCGTACGGCCACGCCCCGAGCCGAGCCTCTCCTCCCGTACCCACCTGCGGCAATGAACGTCCGTCCACTGGTCCTTAAGAACCGGCCAGTCCAGGTCAAGACGGCGCGCCGGGGCATATTCCGTTTCGCCGGATCAGGCTGCGCTGGCGACGCTCGTGCGGTACTCGCCCGGTGTCTTGCCGAACCATTTGCGGAACGCGAGATGGAAACCGACCGAGCTCTGGTAGCCGACGCGCTGCGGCACCGCCGACTGGGGCAGCGAGGTCTCCCCCAGCAGCCGCGCCGCCTCCTGCATCCGGCGGCCGGTCAGATGGCGGGCCGGCGCCTCGCCGACGAGTTCCCGGAAAGCGGCGGTGAAGGCGGAGCGGGACATCCCGACCTCCTTGGCGAGCGAGTCGATGGTCCACGGCTCGGCGAACCGGGTCGCGATCATCACCAGCGCCCGGCTGATCCCCGGGTGCCGCAGGACGGGCAGCGAGGCCGGGTTGTCGGTGAACTCCCGCAGCAGCGGCCGCAGGGCGAGCACCAGCGCCATCTCGAAGGCGCGCAGCGTGATGAGCCGGTCCCCGGGCCCGATCGGCCGGTCCGGCGACGCCAGCAGGCGCAGTGTGTCGCGCAGCAGCGGCTCACGGTCGACCTGGGAGCCGTCCAGGACGAGCGCCCAGGGCAGCGCCTGGTAGAGACCTGTGGCGGCGCTGGCGTCGTAGTGCAGGCCGGCGCAGAGCAGCCGGCTCTGCGGGCCGGTGCCCTCGATCCGGATCTCGCCGGAGGTGCCGGGCTGACGCTCCGGCAGCACGGCCTTCAGGGGTACGCCCTGGCGGTCGGGGCGGTCGGAAAGCCGGTGCGCGGTGCCGGTGGGAAAGACGATCAGGTCGCCGGCCCGCAGTTCGAGCGGGGTCTGCTCCTCTCCTGTGATCCAGCAGCCGCCCTCGACGATGTAGTGGAGGACGGCGCAGCTCTGTTCGGCGTCTCCCTCGATGGCCCAGGGGGCGCTGACGTGCCAACGGCTGTCGAAGACTCCGGTGAGTCGGAGCGGCTTCAGCAGCTCACTGAGGAGGTCGTCGCTTTCGGTACCCACGGTGTCCATGGACGATCCTTCAACTTCCGCCCCGGTTTGTTAATTGATCGGCCAAAGCCGCCGCCGCCAATCTGAGAAAGCCGTTGACGGCAGCAGTCACACCCTATCGAAGGGCACTTCAGACACATGTCCGATCACATTCCGATGCGCGTGGCGGTCGTGGGAGCGACCGGTTTCCAGGGCGGGGCCGTGGCCCGTCTGCTGGCCGAGCGGCACCACCGGATCCGTACGCTGACCCGGCGGCCGGACGGTGACCGGCCGCCGCTGCCGGGCGTCTCCTTCGTCGCGGGTGACCTGACCGACGCGGCGGACGTCCGGCGGCTCTTCGAGGGCGCGACGCACGCCATGGTGACGATGCCGCTGGTGTACGACCCCGAGCGGGTGCGCCGGTACGCCCGGAACATCGCGCGGGCGGCGGCCGACGCGGGGATCCTGCGGCTCGTGTACAACGCCAACACCCGGATCCCGCAGGAGCGGACCCGGATCACCGCGTTCGAGACGCGGCGGATCGCCGAGGAGGTCCTCCGGGAGAGCGGCGTTCCGCTCGTGGTGGTGCGGCCGCCGGTCTACCTGGACAACCTCTTCAGCCCGTGGAACGGTCCCGCCCTGGTCAACGAGGGCGTCCTCGCCTATCCGCTGCCGGCGAGCGCCCCGACGGCCTGGCTCTCCCACCGCGACCTGGCGGAGGCGGTGTACGCGGCGCTGACGGGTGACGGTCTCGACGGCCGTACGTTCGACATCGGAGGCGCGCGCTCCCTGACCGGGACGGACCTCGCGGAGGCGTTCTCCCGGGGGCTGGGCCGGGAGGTGCGGTATCTCCCGCTGGCACCGGAGGCGTTCGAAAAGGGGCTGGCCCAACTGCTCGGCGCGGAGGCCGCGGCCGGCGTCGCGGGGATCTACCACTACATGGCGACGGGCGCGGACCCGCTGCTGCTGGCGGGTGACGACGGCGTCTCGGCGGGCGTCCTGTCGGTGCGGCCCGCGCCCGTGGAGGAATGGGTGACGCGGCAGCCGTGGCAGGTGTGGGGCAGCGACACGGAGGAGAGGGACGCGCAACCGCAAGGCTGAATTCGGTCCACCGTCGTCCGGCCCCGCCACACTCAAGCGGGGCCGGACTTTTGTTCGGAGCGATTTCCGGACGCCCCGCCGAAAACCCGCCGCCCGCGGTCCGATCGTCTTGTGCGCTCCCCTACGCCCTAGTAGTTAACACAGCACCGGATTGCCCACCCGAAAACTGTGGGAAGGCTCACCCGGTACGCACACCCGAGTGCACGCCGTAGACCCGCTATCCGAGTGAACGCGGACAGGAGCGGCCATGCCCGCAGCCCGCCATACGTCGACGGAGCAGCTACAAAGAGCGCACCCGCACCCCTTTGAGCAACCCCAGGTGATGCCGTGAAGTCGCTGATTGGTCGCATTCCCGTGCTCGACGTCCGCCCCCTGGTGGACTGCGGGCGAAGGCCCGCCAAGGCGGTGGCCGGAGAAACGTTCCAGGTCACCGCCACCGTTTTCCGTGAGGGCCATGACGCGGTCGCCGCCAATGTCGTCCTGTGCGATCCCTCGGGCCGCCCCGGGCCCTGGACACCCATGCGGGAACTGGCCCCCGGCACCGACCGCTGGGGTGCCGACGTCACCCCGGACGCCCCCGGCCACTGGACGTACACGGTCGAGGCCTGGAGCGATCCGGTGGCCACTTGGCGCCATCACGCCGGGATCAAGATCCCGGCCGGGATCGACTCCGAGCTGGTGCTCGCCGAGGGCGCCGAACTCCATGAGCGCGCCGCCGCGGGGGTCCCGAAGAAGGACGGCCGCGAGGCCGTCCTGGCCGCCGTGGACGCGCTGCGCGACGAGCGGCGGCCGGCCGCCGCGAGGCTCGCGGCCGCCCTCGCGCCGCAGGTCACCGAGGCCCTGACGCGTCATCCGCTGCGCGAACTGGTCAGTTCGAGCCCTTCTCTGCCGCTGCTCGTGGAACGGGAGCGGGCGCTGTTCGGTTCCTGGTACGAGTTCTTCCCCCGCTCCGAGGGCGCCCGGCTGCGCAAGCGGGGCGGCCCGGTCTCGGGGACTTTCCGTACGGCCGCCGAGCGGTTGCCGGCCATTGCCGCGATGGGCTTCGACGTCGTCTATCTCCCACCCATTCACCCCATTGGCACCACCCACCGCAAGGGACCCAACAATTCACTGAAGCCCGGACGGCATGATGTCGGCGTGCCGTGGGCCATCGGCTCGCCCGAGGGCGGCCACGACGCGATCCACCCGGCCCTCGGCACCATCGAGGACTTCGACGCCTTCGTGGCCAGGGCCCGCGAACTGCGGCTGGAGATCGCCCTGGACTTCGCGCTCCAGTGCTCGCCCGATCACCCGTGGGTGGAGAAGCACCCGGAGTGGTTCCACCATCGCGCCGACGGCAGCATCGCCTACGCCGAGAATCCACCGAAGAAGTACCAGGACATCTATCCGATCGCCTTCGACAAGGATCTGGCCGGAATCGTTCATGAGACCGTACGCATTCTGCGGTACTGGATGGACCACGGGGTACGCATCTTCCGTGTGGACAATCCCCACACGAAACCGGTCGTCTTCTGGGAGAAGGTGCTCGGGGAGATCAACCGGACCGACCCCGACGTGATTTTCCTGGCCGAGGCATTCACCCGGCCGGCGATGATGCATACCCTCGGCGCGGTCGGGTTCCAGCAGTCGTACACCTACTTCACCTGGCGCACCACCAAGCACGAGCTGACCGAGTACCTCACCGAACTGTCCGGGGACGCCGCCGCCTACATGCGGCCCAACTTCTTCGTGAACACGCCCGACATCCTGCACGCCTACCTCCAGCACGGCGGCCGGCCCGCCTTCGAGGTGCGGTCGGTGCTCGCCGCGACCCTCTCCCCGACCTGGGGCGTGTACGCGGGCTTCGAGCTCTGTGAGAACACCCCTGTGCGGGAGGGCAGCGAGGAGTACCTGAACTCGGAGAAGTACGAACTGCGCCCGCGGGACTGGGAGTCCGCCGAGCGCGAGGGCCGCACGATCACGCCGCTGATCACCGCGCTCAACCGGATCAGGCGCCGCCACCCCGCCCTGCGGACCCTGCGGACCCTCCGTTTCCACCACGTGGACAACGACGCGGTGATCGCCTACAGCAAGCGGTCGGGTTCGAACACCGTTCTGGTGGTCGTCAACCTCGACCCGCACCACACCCAGGAGGCCACGGTCTCGTTGGACATGCCGGAACTCGGCCTGGAAGGACTTCAGGGGCACGAGACCGTTCCGGTGCGCGACGAGCTCACCGGCGAGACCTATCACTGGGGCAGGGCCAACTATGTGCGCCTGGAGCCGGGCGTCACGCCCGCGCACATCCTCGTCATCCGGGGGTCCGGAAGCCGTGCGGCGGAAGCCGCGGACGTCGCGGCACCGGACGAGTACAGCGCCCTGCGACCGTCCCCGCCGATCGGAGGGTCACCCACATCATGATCGTCAACGAACCCGTCCCCGACACTTTCGAGGACACCCCCGCCAAGGACCGCGACCCGGACTGGTTCAAACGAGCCGTCTTCTACGAGGTCCTGGTCCGGTCCTTCCAGGACAGTAATGGCGACGGGGTGGGCGACCTCAAGGGCATCACCGCCAAGCTGGACTATCTCCAGTGGCTGGGCGTGGACTGCCTCTGGCTGCCGCCGTTCTTCAAGTCCCCTCTGCGAGACGGCGGTTACGACGTCTCCGACTACACCGCCGTGCTGCCCGAGTTCGGCGATCTCGCCGACTTCGTGGAGTTCGTGGACGCGGCGCACCAGCGCGGTATGCGGGTGATCATCGACTTCGTGATGAACCACACCAGCGACCAGCACCCGTGGTTCCAGGAGTCCCGGGCCAACCCGGACGGGCCCTACGGCGACTACTACGTCTGGGCCGACGACGACAAGCAGTACGCGGACGCCCGGATCATCTTCGTCGACACGGAGACGTCCAACTGGACCTTCGACCCGATCCGCAAGCAGTACTTCTGGCACCGGTTCTTCTCGCACCAGCCCGACCTGAACTACGAGAACCCGGCGGTCCAGGAGGAGATCCTCTCCGCGCTGCGCTTCTGGCTGGACCTGGGCATCGACGGCTTCCGGCTGGACGCGGTGCCGTACCTCTACCAGGAGGAGGGGACGAACTGCGAGAACCTCCCCGCCGCGCACGCCTTCCTGAAGCGGGTCCGCAAGGAGATCGACGCCCACTACCCGGACACCGTGCTGCTGGCCGAGGCGAACCAGTGGCCGGAGGACGTGGTCGACTACTTCGGCGACTTCGCCTCCGGCGGCGACGAGTGCCACATGGCGTTCCACTTCCCGGTGATGCCACGGATCTTCATGGCCGTCCGGCGTGAATCCCGCTACCCGGTCTCGGAGATCCTGGCGAAGACCCCGGAGATTCCGGCCAACTGTCAGTGGGGCATCTTCCTGCGCAACCACGACGAGCTGACGCTCGAGATGGTCACGGACGAAGAACGCGACTACATGTACGCGGAGTACGCCAAGGACCCGAGGATGCGGGCCAACATCGGCATCCGGCGGCGACTCGCCTCGCTGCTCGACAACGACCGCAACCAGATGGAGCTGTTCACCGCCCTCCTGCTGTCGCTGCCCGGCTCGCCGGTGCTCTACTACGGCGACGAGATCGGCATGGGCGACAACATCTGGCTCGGTGACCGGGACGCGGTACGGACGCCGATGCAGTGGACACCCGACCGGAACGCGGGCTTCTCCTCGTGCGATCCGGGCCGGCTGTACCTGCCGACCATCATGGACCCGGTCTACGGCTACCAGGTCACCAATGTCGAGGCGTCGATGGCCTCCCCGTCGTCGCTGCTGCACTGGTCCCGGCAGATGATCCAGATCCGCAAGCAGAACAAGGCCTTCGGTCTGGGCTCGTACACGGAACTCCCGTCGTCGAATCCGGCCGTGCTCGCGTTCCTCCGGGAGTACGGCGACGACCTGGTGCTGTGCGTGAACAACTTCTCGCGGTTCGCGCAGCCGACCGAACTGGATCTGCGGGCCTTCAACGGACTGCACCCGGTGGAACTGCTCGGCGGAGTGCGGTTTCCCGCCATCGGCGAGTGGCCCTATCTGCTGACCCTTGCCGGTCACGGCTTCTACTGGTTCCGTCTCCGCCGGGAGACAAAGCCGAGTTGACCATGAATGCCCGGGGTGGGGCGGTTTCCACCGCCTCTCCCTGGGCAGGGTCACCAGCACACCGCATCTGGTCCATACGGACCGTCTTGTCGGGCCCATACGGACCTTCCCCGCCCGACACGTCCCGCACAGCCGGACAGTCAAGCCGCAATCCGGGACACTCTGCGCATTCCGAGCTGCGCCCGGGGAAAGGACGCGACGCCATGCCGGAGACCGCTTCCACCACCCGGGCCCCGGCCGCCCTCCTCCCGTCACTCGCGCCGCTGCTGCATGAATGGCTGCCCCGGCAGCGCTGGTTCGCGGGCAAGGGGCGGCCGGTGAACGGCTTCTCCCTCGTCTCGGCCACCGAGCTGCTGCCAGTGGACGGCGCGGGGCCGGGGCTGCTGCATCTGCTCGTCCGGGTCCAGCAGCCGGGGCCGCCCTCGCGAGCCGGGGCCGACTGCTACCAACTCCTCCTGGGCGTACGCACCGCGCTGCCGCCCAGGCTGGCGCCCGCGTTGATCGGCCGGGTCCACGAGGGCCCGCTGAGCGGCCGCACGATCTACGAAGGGCTGCGCGACCCGCGCCTCGCCGCGCTGCTCCTGGAGCGGCTGCGCACACCGGGCGCACTCGGACCGCTGCGGTTCGCCCGCACCACCGAGCTCCCCGAGGGACTCACGCCACGGGTGCTGGACGCGGAGCAGTCCAACACCTCGCTGGTGTACGGCGATGCGTTCATCCTCAAGATCTTCCGCCGGGTGGGGCCGGGCGCCAACCCCGACCTCGAACTGCCGCTCGCGCTGGCCCGCGCGGGCTGCGGCCGGGTGCCGGCGCCCGTCGCCTGGTTCGAGGCTGCAGAGGGGCCCGAGCCGACCACCCTGGGTGTGCTCCAGCCGTATCTGCAAGATTCCCGGGACGGATGGCGGCTCGCTCTCGACGCGCTCACCGCCGGGCGGGAATTCACCGCGGAGGCGCACGCGCTGGGGCGGGCCACCGCCGAGGTGCACACCGCGCTGGCCGAGGCGCTGCCCACCGAAAGTCTCACCGAGGCCGGCACCGAGCAGCTGGTGGCGGCGATGGGCGAGCGTCTGGACGCGGCCGCGCAGGCCGTGCCCGCGCTCACGCCGTACGTCCCCGGACTGCGGGCGGTGTTCGCCGCGGTCACCGCCAAGTCCGGGCCCGGGTTCGTCCAGCGGGTGCACGGCGATCTGCACCTCGGCCAGACCCTGTGCGCCACCGACGGCAGCTGGTCCGTCATCGACTTCGAGGGCGAACCGGCCAAGCCTGTGGCCGAGCGGCGCCGGCCCCACCCGCCGGTCCGCGACGTCGCCGGAATGCTGCGTTCCTTCGACTACGCGGCCCGCACGCACCACCCGTGGAACCCCGAGTGGGCGGCGCGCTGCCGGGAGGCCTACTGCGCCGGATACGCCGAGGCGTCCGGCACCGACCCCCGGGACGAACCGGCGCTGCTGCGCGCCTACGAGACCGACAAGGCGGTGTACGAGGTCGTGTACGAGGCACGGCACCGCCCCGACTGGCTGCCGGTGCCGATGGCGGCGATCCACCGCCTCGCCGGCCGCTCCTGAGACCGCCGCGCGCTCCGCGCATCCCCCTCTCTCCGATCACCTCTCCAAGGAGGCCATCCCCCGTGACCGCCCGCCACCCGTCCCGCGAACCTGCCCGCCAGGTGTCGGACGAGCAGCCCTCCGCGCCCGTCCTGCCGCCTCCCGCGACGTCGCCGGAACCTGCACCGGCACCGGAACCGGAACCGGCCAAGAGGAAGCGAGCCGCCAAGGCGCCGGCCAAGACGTCGGCCAAGGCCCCGGCGAAGGCGCCCGCTCCCCGGAAGGGAGGTGGGCGGGGCGCCCGGCTCGCGCCACCCATCGAGTTCGGGGACCGGGCGCGGCTGCTCGCCGGTGAGCACTACGACCCGCACGCCGTGCTGGGCGCGCACTCGGTGCGCGGCGGGGTGGTGTTCCGGACGCTGCGGCCGTACGCCAAGGCGGTCACGGTGGTGGGCAAGGGGCTGCGGGCCGAGCTGTTCGACGAGGGCGACGGGTTCTTCGCCGCGCTGCTTCCGCTGCGCAAGGTCCCCCAGTACACGCTGCTGGTGCGTTACGAAAAGGACGAGATCGAGGTCGGCGACCCGTACCGCTTCCTGCCCGCGCTCGGGGAGCTCGATCTGCATCTGATCGGCGAGGGCCGGCACGAGGAGCTGTGGACGGCGCTGGGCGCACGGCCGATGGCCCACGAGGGTGTGAGCGGGACCCGGTTCACCGTCTGGGCGCCCAACGCGCGCGGCGTGCGGGTCAGCGGCGACTTCAACTGCTGGGACGGCACCTCGCTGCCGATGCGGTCGCTGGGCGCGACCGGGGTGTGGGAGCTGTTCGTGCCGGGCGTGGGCGACGGCGCGCTCTACAAGTACGACATCACCCGGCCGGACGGCTCGCACACGCTGCGCGCCGACCCGATGGCCCGGCGCGCCGAGGTGCCGCCGGCCACCGCGTCGATCGTCACGGACTCGCACCACGAGTGGGAGGACGGCCAGTGGATGGCACGCCGCGGCGCGCGTCCCCACCACGAGTCGCCGATCTCCGTCTACGAGGTGCATCTGCCGTCGTGGCGCCCGGGCCAGACCTACCGCCAGCTGGCGCAGCAGCTTCCCTCGTACGTACGGGACCTGGGCTTCACCCATGTCGAGCTGATGCCGATCACCGAGCACCCGTTCGGCGGCTCGTGGGGTTACCAGGTCACCGGCTTCTACGCGCCGACGTCCCGGATGGGCACCCCGGACGACTTCAAGTACCTCATCGACGCGCTGCACAGGGCCGGTATCGGGGTCCTGATGGACTGGGTGCCGGCGCACTTCCCGCGTGACGACTGGGCGCTCGCGGAGTTCGACGGACGCCCGCTGTACGAGCACTCGGATCCGCAGCGGGCCGCGCACCCGGACTGGGGCACCCTCGAATTCGACTACGGCCGCAAGGAGGTCCGGAACTTCCTCGTCGCCAACGCGGTGTACTGGTGCGAGGAGTTCCACATCGACGGCCTGCGGGTGGACGCGGTCGCCTCGATGCTCTACCTCGACTACTCGCGCGAGGAGGGCGATTGGTCGCCGAACGAGCACGGCGGCCGGGAGAACCTGGACGCGGTCGCCTTCCTCCAGGAGATGAACGCCACGGTCTACCGTCGCTGCCCGGGGGTCGTCACGATCGCCGAGGAGTCCACGGCCTGGGACGGCGTGACCCGCCCCACCGACCAGGTCGGTTCCGGTGGCTTCGGCGGGCTCGGCTTCGGCATGAAGTGGAACATGGGCTGGATGCACGACTCGCTCGGCTATGTCTCCAAGGAGCCGGTGCACCGCAAGTACCACCACCACGAGATGACCTTCTCGATGGTGTACGCGTACAGCGAGAACTACGTTCTGCCGATCTCGCACGACGAGGTCGTGCACGGCAAGCGGTCGCTGGTGTCCAAGATGCCCGGTGACTGGTGGCAGCAGCGCGCCAACCACCGTGCGTACCTGGGCTTCATGTGGGCGCATCCCGGCAAGCAACTCCTCTTCATGGGACAGGAGTTCGCCCAGGGGGCGGAGTGGTCGGAGGGTCACGGCCCGGACTGGTGGCTGCTCGACCCGTCGTACGCGGCGGAGGCGGACCACCGGGGCGTGCGGGACCTGGTGCGCGACCTGAACACCGTGTACACGAAGACCCCCGCGCTCTGGCAGCGGGACACCGTCCCCGAGGGGTTCGCCTGGGTGGCCGGTGACGCCGTGGAGGACAACGTCTTCGCCTTCCTCCGCTTCGACATGGAGGGGGCTCCCCTGCTGGCGGTGAGCAACTTCTCGCCGGTGGTGCGCCACCACTACCGTCTGGGCGTGCCGGACGGAGTGGAGGCCTGGTCGGAGGTGCTCAACACGGACGCGGCCCGCTACGGCGGCGGCGACGTGGTGTCCCCGGACCCGCTGAAGGCGGAGTCGGTGGCCTCGCACGGGCGGTCGTCGAGCATCGAGCTGACGCTGCCGCCGCTGGCGACGGTGTGGCTGCGGCCGGCGTGACGGTTTCCTGACATGAGTGGCCCCGCGCACCGGCCGGTGCGCGGGGCCACTCTCCGTCATCACTGCCGCGCTAGCGGGCGGCGGCTTCGGCCGGGGCGACGCGGACGATTCCGAGGTGCTGGGTGGCCCGGGTCAGTGCCACATAGAGGTCGTTGACGGGCATCCGGTCCGGTTCGACGACGAGCACGGTGTCGAATTCCAGGCCCTTGGCCTCACGCGGGTCGAGCAGTACGACGGGCCGGGAGAGGTCCAACGGCCCGTCGGACGCCAGGTCCGCGAGCCCGGCGTGCAGATCGCGCGGGGCGATCACGGCGAGCCGGCCCTCCTTCGGTGCCTCCTCGAGGGCGAGTGCCGGTACCTCGCCGAGCGGGAGGGTCCGCTCCCACGGCCGGGCGCCCGTCGAGCGGATGGAACGCGGCGGCTCGAACCCCGGATCATGGGCGCGGCGCCGCTCGGCGGCGTACTCCATGATCTCCGCGGGCGTGCGGTAGTTGACGCCGAGCCGGGTGAGTTCCCAGCGGTCCTCGACGTACGGGCGGAGGATCTGCTCCCACGAGCCGCACCCCGCCTCGTCCCCGGTCTGGGCCGGATCGCCGACCAGGGTCATCGAACGGGTGGGGATGCGGCGCATCAGCAGCCGCCACGCCATCGGCGACAACTCCTGCGCCTCGTCGACGATGATGTGCCCAAAGGCCCAGGTCCGGTCCGCGGCGGCGCGCTCGGCGGCGGTGCGGTGGTCGCTCTCCTCATGACGGTCGGCGAACCGTTCGGCGTCGATGACGTCGTGCGCGGCGAGAACCTCCGAGGCGTCCTTGTCGAGCTCCTCCTTGTCCTCGAACTCGTAGGTGCGGGAGGCGTACGACACGTCGAGGACGCCCTGGGCGTAGGCGATCCGCTGCTGGCGTTCGGCCTCCTGGGCGGCGCGGACGGCGGAGTCGTCCTCGCCGAGGAGCTCGGCGGCCTCGTCCAGCAGGGGAACGTCCGAGACGGTCCACGGGCCGCCGGTGCGGCGGATGGCCGCGGCGTCCTCGTCCGGCAGATGGGACGGTTCCTCGAGGAAGTCGGCGACGAAGTCCTCGGGGGTCAGCGCCGGCCACAGCGAGTCGATCGCCGCGTGCACCTCGGCGCTGGCGGCGACGCCCTTGGCGAGCTGGGCGATGTCGTCGGGACCGAGGAAGTTGGGGCCGCCGTAGGGGTCGGCGCCGATCCGGTCGGACAGCTGCTCGGCCAGTGCGTCGATGATCCGGAAGGCGAAGTACGGGCGGGCGAGATTGTGCGGGAGCCCCGTCTCGCGCGCCTTGTGCCGGGCCTCCAGGGCCATGTCCCAGTCCAGGACCAGATCACCGTCGTCGTGCGGGATCACCAGCGGGGAGCCCCGCTCGGGCACCTGCTGCCGGTCACGTACGGCGTCGGCGAGGGTCGACGCCATGTCCGCGCGGCCCTTGACGGCGGCGGCGCGGGGGCTGTCGGTGGCGGTGGCGTGCACGCCGGGGAACAGTTCGCCGACCGTGGAGAGGAGCACCCCGGTCTCGCCGAGCGAGGGCAGCACCTCGCCGATGTAGCCGAGGAAAGCGGGGTTGGGCCCGACGACGAGGACGGCACGGCGGGCCAGCAGCTCGCGCTGCGCGTACAGCAGATAGGCGGCGCGGTGCAGGGCGACGGCGGTCTTCCCCGTTCCCGGTCCGCCCTCGACGACCAGGACACCCTGGTGCGGGGCGCGGATGACGCGGTCCTGCTCGGCCTGGATGGTGCGCACGATGTCGCCCATGCGACCGGTCCGGGCGGTGCTCAGCGCGGCGAGCAGGACCTCGTCCGCGTCCCGGGACTCGTATCCGGTGCGGGTCGTGTCGTCGAGGTCCATGATCTCGTCGTGCAGCGCGGTGACGGTGCGGCCCTGGGTGGTGATGTGGCGCCTTCTGCGCAGCCCCATCGGCTCGAATCCGGTGGCGAGGTAGAAAGGCCGCGCGACGGGCGCACGCCAGTCGATGAGCAGGGGTGTCCGCTCGGCGTCGTCCCGCCGGATTCCAATTCGGCCGATGTGATGGGTGACGCCGTCTCGACGGTCGATGCGCCCGAAACAGAGTCCGGAATCGTTGGTGTTCAGCGCGGCGAGCGTGGCGGAGTGCTCGATGACGGCGACATCCCGCTCCACGCGGGCCTGAAGACCGTTCCCGACCTGCTGGATCGACGTCCGGACGGCGGATTCGGCCTCGTCCCTGAGCGCGTCGAGACGCGCGTGGACGAGGGAGACGAATTGCTGTTCCCGCCGCAATTCCTCGCTTGACAATTCAGCTCCTGACGCGATACAGTGCCATTAGTTGATTCCGCCCTGCGCCTTTGTGCGCGCATAGATGGAAACAACTAATATACGCAGAGAAATACCCCGACCGTCAATTCGGATCCGGGGATTTTTTATGCGCACGGCCCTGGGCGCGGCCCCGTGGGGCCGCGCCACGCCCGGTCAGGCCCGGTCGGCGAGCACGTCCTCCAGCTCCTGGAGCAGCCGCCGCTTGGGGCGGGCGCCGACCATGGACTTCACGGGCTCGCCCGTGCGGAAGACCATGAGCGTCGGCATCGACAGCACGCCGTAGCGCGCCATGATCTCCGGGTTGGTGTCGACGTCGAGCTGCACCACCTTCAGCCGGTCCCGCTCCTCGTGCGCGACCGCGCTGAGGACCGGGGCGAGCTGACGGCACGGTCCGCACCAGTCCGCGGTGAATTCCACCAGGACCGGGAGGTCCGCGCCCAGCACCTCCGCGTCGAAGTCCGCGTCCGTCACCGCGTCGACGCCCTTTGTTCGGATCATCCGTTCACCCTCCGAGTTCACACTTGGGTTCGGGGCCGGCGGGCAGCTCCGCCTCGGCCCTGAGGAGTTCCGCGCCGACCTGCGCGCGCACCGCCTGCAGCTGGTCGATGAGCCCGTCCAGCTCGGCGAGCTTGCGCCGGTACACCGCGAGCGAGGCGGGGCACGCGTCCCCGGCCGGGTGGCCGGCGCGCAGACACTCGACGAACGGCCGGGTCTCCTCCAGCTCGAACCCGAAGTCCTGCAGGGTCCGGATCTGCTGGAGCAGCCGCAGGTCGTCCTCGTCGTACGTGCGGTAGCCGTTGACCGTCCGCCGGGCGGGCAGGAGACCACGGGACTCGTAGTACCGCAGAGTCCGCGTGGTGGTTCCGGCCCGCTCGGCAAGCTCGCCGATTCGCATGTCCCCGACCGTAATCCTTGACGTCGGGGTCAAGGCAACGCTCCGAGCGCCGGAGGGGGCCCCGCACTCACCGCAGCAGCGGGATCACCTGCTCCTCCTCATGGGCGAAATGGGTCTCCAGCTCGGCCTGGAGCCGGTCGAACTCCGCCCGGAGCGCCGACGGTTCCACCTCGTCCAGTGGCGACAGCAGCGCCTGGAGCTCGTCCAGGATGCGGGCGACCGTGCGGTGCTCCCGTCGCAGCCGCTCGAAGACATCCGCCTTGTGGGGGTGGGTACGGGCCAGATACGGGAAGAGGCCCGCGTCCTCGCCCCCGTGGTGGACCGCCATCGCCGAGCAGAACGTCAGGCAGTGCCTGCGCAGTTCGACGGTGAGACCCTCGGCGCCGGGGCCGCCCCGGGCGCCGATGCCCGCGCGCAGCTCCGCGAGTTCGCCGCGCAGCCAGTCGTGGATCCCGACCAGCTCGTCGGCGAGCGCGTCGAGCCGGTCCGGCGGGGTGTAGTCGCTCTCCGGGATCCGGTAGAGCGCGACCACCGGGATGGTCCGGGCGGTCGCCCGCTGGTAGTCCGCGTAACCGGGCGCCTCGGCCACCACCCGCGCGAACAGCTCGTCGCGCTCCGCGCCGCTCGCGGCGACGGCGGTGGCCTGCCAGGTGTCGGTGCCGGTCTCCACGGTGACCCGCGGGTTCACCAGGATGTTGCGGTACCAGTCGGGGTCACGGTCGGAGCCGCCGGCCGAACCGACGACAAGCAGCCGGTCGCCGTCCTCGACGAAGCCGAGCGGAACGGTGTGCGCCCCGCCCGACCGGGCGCCGGTGGTGGTAAGAAGAAGAAGCACCCATCCCTCGAAGGGGCCGCCGAGTACGCCGGCGTTGGTGCGGAATTCCGTGATGACGTGGGTATTGAAGTCGACGTTTCCGTCGGAGTTGAGAGGCAAGAGCCGTCCCTACTGCCCTCGAGCCTCCATGCCTCCGCTTTCGAGCGCGGACCGGCACGCGACGCGAGCCCGGACATGGAAACCGGGGACGGGACCGGCTGTCAAGACCCGTTCCTCACGACCTCGACGATGCTCGCCCAGTCGTCGGCGGCGTGCCCTCGGGCGATCGCCCGGTCGGCGACGGACTTCACGGCCTCCAGGTGGGACACGTCCAGACCGCGCTCCCGGGAGGCGTGGAGGATGTGCGCGACACCCTCCGCCATCATCCCCAGATTCGCCGCGTGGCCGGGGTACTCGCCCGCGTCGACGGCCTCGGCCCAGCCCTGTGCGAGGGGCGGCAGGATGTCCACGATGGTCTGCATGTACGGGACGAGCGCGCTCGCCGGCACCTTGTCGGCGGCGCCCAGCGCGAAGGCGTGGATGAGCCCGGTGATGGAGCCGTAGAAGAAGTCCAGCAGGGACAGGTCGTAGAGCGCGGCCAGCCCGTGGTCCTCGCCGACGAACGCGGCCCGGCCGCCGAGTGCCTTGAGGGTGGACTCGTACGCCTCGAAGGAGGCGCGCGAACCCGCGTAGAAGAGCAGCGCCTCCGGGGTGCCGACGGCCGGGGTCGGCACCATGACGGCACCGTCCAGATAGCCGATGGAGTGGGCGGCGGCCCAGGCGGCGGCGGTGCGTGCCCGCTCGGGCGTGTCCGAGGTGAGGTTCACCAGGACACGGCCCGCGAGGGCGTCGACCAGCGGGTCGACGATGGCCTGGGAGGCCGTGTAATCGACGACGCAGACGACGACGACCTCGCTCGCGCGGACGGCCGCCTCGGCGTCGGCGGCGAGGACCGCGCCCCGGGCGACGAGGTCGTCGGCCCTGCCCGGCGAACGGTTCCAGACGGTGGTGGGGTGGCCGGCCGCGAGGAAGGCTCCGGCGAGGGCGCTGCCCATGGCGCCGAGACCGAGGACGGTCACGGGGGCCTTGGCTTCCATGGTGGATTCCGTGGTGAGTTGTGTGGTGGATCGTGTGGTGGACATGGCCGCCATGCTTCTTCGACGCACCGTCACGCCACAAGTACCGACTAAAAAGTCAGGTACTCACCAGGAGGTAACCATCCAGGTCAGCGCGGTGCCGGCAGCAGGGGCTTCCGCTCGACGGGGGACGACAGCACGATCGAGGTGGTCGTCCGGCCGAGGGCGGAGGTCTGTTCCAGGATCTCTTCGAGGTGGAGGGTGTCGGTCACGGCGACCTTGAGGATCCAGCAGTCCTCCCCCACCACGTGGTGGGCCTCGGTGACCTCGGGACGGCCGGTCAGTTCCAGCGTCCGGGGGTGCTTGAGCGTGTAACCGCCGTGCGGATCGACGCGGATGAAGGCCTGGATGCCGTAACCGAGCCGGGCCGGGGAGACATGCGCGCCGTAGCCGGTGATGGCTCCGCACGCCTCCAGACGGCGGACGCGCTCGGTGACGGCCGCGGGGCTCAGCCGGACCCGCCGGCCCAGCTCGCTCAGTTTGATGCGGCCGTCGCTCTGGACGAGCTCCAGGATCTGCCGGTCGACGGGGTCGAAAGCGGGCGCCGATGTTTCTTCGGTGGCGGCGCGCAGATGCCGTGGTTCTTTTGGCGTGACGTCCGTGACTCCCATGTTTCCCCCTTCAGAACGCGGTGCGTCACCGTAACACTTGTCCTACCGCGAGAGGGAGTTGGGGAAATGGGCAGGGCATTGGACATCTGCGTCATCGGCGGAAGCCGTTATTTCGGAAAGCGGTTGATCAACCTTCTGCTGAAGTCCGGGCATTCGGTCACCGTCATCAACCGGGGTTCTTCGGCGCCGCCGGAGGGGGTGACGCGTCTGGTCGCCGACCGCGACGACGAGGCGGCCCTGGAGGCCGCGCTCGGTGCGCGCACCTTCGACGCCGTCATCGACCAGGTCTGCTACACCCCCGTGCAGGCGGAGATCGCGCGCCGGGTCTTCGGTCCGCGCGCCCGGCGCTATGTGATGACGTCCACGGTCGAGGTGTACGAGTACGAGGACTCCGCGTCGCCGGTGCGGGAGGAGGCGGTCGATCCCCGCGGGGTTCCGGTGGACACCGGCCTGCCGTGGGACGACGCCGCCTTCCTCGACGCGCACTACGGAGAGGGGAAGCGGCAGGCGGAGGCCGTCTTCGCGGCGGACCCGGTGTTCCCTTACGTGGCCGTGCGGGTGGCTCATGTGCTGGGCGGCGAGGACGACTTCACCGGACGGGTCGGCCATTACGCGCGGCGTGTCCGCGAGGCCGAGCCGATCGCGGTCCCGGTCGTGAACCACCCCGCCACCTATGTGTACGTCGAGGAGATCGCGGAATTCCTCGCATGGGCGGCGGAACAGGAATTCACCGGGCCGGTGAACGCGCATTCCCACGGCCCGCTGACGACGGCCGACATCTGCGCGGTGATCGAGGAACTCGTCGGCGGACGGACCGTGTTCCGGCAGGTGGAGGTGGGAGACGTCTCCCCCTTCTCCTTCGCCCGCTCGTACGCAATGGACAACTCCCGCGCCACGGCACTCGGATTCGCCTTCCGGCACTCCTCCGAGTGGCTGCGCGAGGCGATCGCGCAGACCGTCGCCCTTCCCGGAGAGGCCCGCTGATGCGCTCACGGACGATCGGCGGCGTACAGGTCGGCGCGGTGGGGCTCGGCACCATGCCGCTGTCGATCGAGGGCCGTCCGGACACCGCCCGGGCCCTCGCCACCGTGCACGCGGCCCTGGACGCGGGCGTGACCCTGCTCGACACGGCCGACTCGTACCACCCTCCGGGCGGCGAGCCGGGTGCCGGGGAGCTGCTGGTGGCCAGGGCGCTCGCGACGTACGGCGGTGGTACGGACGCGGTGCTGGTCGCCACCAAGGGCGGGCGCGGGCGGACGGACGACGGCGGCTGGAGCGTGAACGGCCACCCCCGTCATCTGCGGCGGGCCGCGGAGGCTTCCCTCTCGCGCCTGGGTGTCGAGGCGATCGGGCTCTACCAGCTCCACAAGCCGGACCCGGACGTGCCGTACGCCGACTCGCTGGGGGCGGTCCGCGACCTCCTGGACGCCGGTACGGTCCGGCTCGCCGGGATATCCAACGCGGATGTGACGCAGATCCGGCTGGCCAGGGAGATCCTCGGCGACCGGCTGGTCTCCGTGCAGAACCGCTACTCACCCGCAGTCCGGACGGGCGAGGCGCAGCTGCGGCTGTGCGAGGAGCTGGGGCTGGCGTTCCTGCCGTGGAGTCCGCTCGGCGGAATCTCGCGCAGCTCGCTGGACGGCGCGTCGGGCCAGGACGCGGACCCGGCGTTCGCCGGGTTCCACGCGGTGGCGCGGGAGCGGGGAGTGAGTCCGCAGCGGGTGGCGCTGGCGTGGCTGCTGGCCCGGTCACCGGCGGTGATCCCGATCCCGGGGGCGAGCAGGCCGCAGACCGTACGGGATTCGGCGGCGGCCGCCGATCTGGCGCTGGACGAGCGGGAGTTGGCGCTGCTGGAGTTCGAGGAGCCGACGCCTTCGTGAGCCCGGGCCGGCATCGGGGACGTACACCTTCCTGAGTCCTGGCCGGCATCGGGGACGTACGCCCTGATCTGACCGGCCGACCGGCCGGCCCGCCGGCGTGCGGACGCTGTCCGTCCGTACGCCGGCGGGCCGGCACGCGCCGCGGGAAGCCTCAGACCACCGCGGGGGTCTTCTCGTCGCCCCGCTGCTCCGGCACGTCCGCCGGGACCTCGGCGTGATCGTCGACCAGGGTCTTCTCGTCGAACGGCACACGGCCGGCGAGGACTTCGGCGGCCCGTTCCTTGTCGATCTCCTTCGTCCAGGTGCCGACCAGCACGGTCGCGACCGCGTTGCCCGCGAAGTTGGTCAGGGCGCGGGCCTCGCTCATGAAGCGGTCGATGCCGACGATCAGACCGACGCCGTCGACCAGTTCGGGCCGGTGCGACTGGAGGCCGCCCGCGAGGGTGGCCAGGCCCGCGCCGGTGACGCCCGCAGCGCCCTTGGAGGCGATGATCATGAAGACCAGGAGCGAGATCTGCTCGCCGACCGACAGCGGGTTGCCCATGGCCTCGGCGACGAAGAGCGAGGCCATCGTCAGGTAGATCGCCGTGCCGTCGAGGTTGAAGGAGTAGCCGGTCGGGACGGTGATGCCGACGACGGGCTTGCTCACCCCGAGGTGCTCCATCTTCGCGATCAGCCGCGGCAGCGCCGACTCCGACGACGAGGTGGAGAGGATCAGCAGGAACTCCCGGCCCAGGTACTTCAGCAGCGTGAAGATATTGATGCCGGCGACCAGCCGCAGCAGGGTGCCGAGCACCAGGAAGACGAAGAGGGCGCAGGTCGTATAGAAGCCGATCATGATGACCGCGAGGGACTTGAGGGCGTCGACGCCCGTCTCTCCGACCACGGCGGCGATGGCTCCGAAGGCGCCCACGGGGGCAGCCCACATGATCATGGCGAGGATGCGGAAGACCAGGCGCTGGATGTGGCCGATGCCGCGCAGGACGGGCTCGCCGGCCTTGCCCATGGCCTGCAGCGCGAAGCCGGCGAGCAGCGCGACCAGCAGCGTCTGGAGGACCTCACCCTCGGTGAAGGCGGACACCAGGGTCTTGGGGATGATGCCGAGGAGGAAGTCCGCGGTGCTCTCACCGCCGCCCGCGGCCTGCTTCTCGCCCGCGGCCGCCACCTCCTTGGTGAGGTGCAGCCCGGAGCCCGGGTCCAGCAGGTTGCCGACGAGCAGGCCGATGGCGAGGGCGACGGAGGACATGACCATGAAGTAGCCGAGGGCGAGGCCGCCGACCGCGCCCACCTTCGCGGCCTTGCGGACCGAGCCGACCCCCAGCACGATCGTGCAGAAGATGATCGGCGAGATCATCATCTTGATCAGATTCACGAAGCCGGTGCCGAGCGGTTTGAGCTCGACGGCGACACCGGGGGCGGCGAAGCCGACGGCGATGCCGAGTACGACGGCACCGATGACTGCCAGATACAGATAGTGGGTACGGTCCCGTCGTGCGGCCACGGGGTCCTCCTCGTCCAGATGGGTGTCCCCGTCCCGGGGGATGCGGCGACTATCCATCACCCTGTGAGCCCGGTCACCCTTGCGTGCGTTTCGTTCATCGATCCGCCGACACGATTGAGTCACGCGATTCCGCCATGCAATTCCGGCCAGGCAGACTGAGTGCATGCGCATACCCCGCCCCCGGCCCCGAAGCCTCGCCGGGCAGCTCTTCGCGATGCAGGTCGTGCTGGTGGCCGCGATCGTGGCCGGGTGCGCGGTCTTCGCATATGTGACGGACCGCTCGCAGGCCGAGGAGACCGCGCGCCGGCAGTCCACGGCGACCGCGACGGCCGTCGCCGCCTCCCCGTCGGTGGTGGAGGCGGCCCGCTCCCCGCACCCGACCACGCTGCTCCAGCCGTACGCCGAGGCGCTGCGCAAGGAAGCGGGCGTCACCTTCGTGGTGATCATGGCCCCGGACGGGACGCGCTGGACGCACCCCGAGCCGGCCCAGATCGGCCGGACCTATCTCGGGCACATCGAGCCCGCCGTACAGGGCCGGACCTTCTCCGAGACCCACCTGGGGGTACTCGGCCCCTCCGTCCGCACGGTCGCGCCGGTCGTCGACGACGGCAAGGTCGTCGCCCTGGTCAGCGCGGGCATCACCATCGAGCGGATCAGCGCGCAGATGCGGGAGCAGGTGACCGCGCTCCTGGTGATGGCGGGCGCGGCGCTGGCGCTCGGCGGCGCGGGGACGTACGTCATCAACGCGCGGCTGCGGCGGCACACCCACGGCATGAACGCCGCCGAGCTGAGCCGGATGCACGACTACCACGAGGCCGCGCTGCACGCGGTGCGCGAGGGTCTGGTGATGCTGGACGGACAGCGCCGGATCGCCCTGATCAATGACGGCGCGCGGGAGCTGCTCGGCCTGGACGCCGACGCGGTGGGGGCGCCGGTCGCCGAGCTGGGGCTCCCGAAGTCGCTGACCGGGGCCCTGTTGTCGAGTGAACCCCGGGTCGACGAGCTGCACCTGACGGCCGACCGGGTGCTGGTGGTGTCCACCCGTCCGGTGGTCGGCGGGGAGCGGCGCGGTACGGTCGTGACGCTCCGGGACCACACCGAACTGCAGTCGCTCTCCGGTGAGTTGGACTCCGAGCGGGGCTTCACGCAGGCGCTGCGCTCACAGGCTCACGAGGCGGCGAACCGGTTGCACACCGTCGTCTCGCTGATCGAGCTGGGCCGCTCCCAGGAGGCGGTCGACTTCGCGACGGCCGAACTGGAGCTGGCCCAGGCCCTGACCGACCGGGTCGTCGACGCGGTCGGTGAGCCGGTCCTCGCGGCCCTGCTGCTGGGCAAGGCGGCCCAGGCCAATGAGCGGGGCGTCGAACTGGTCCTCACCGCGGACAGCCGCATCGACGACGGCCTGCTTCCGCCGGCGCTCCCGGCCCGCGACCTCGTGACCATCCTGGGCAACCTGATCGACAACGCCGTCGAGGCGGCGACGGACGACGAGGAGCGGCCGGCCGACGGCGGGGAACGGGACGAGGAGCGGCCGGCCGACGGCGGGGAACGGAGTGACCCGGCGACACCGCCGGGGACGGGCGCCGGCCCGGGGAGGCCGCGCGTCACGGTCACCGCACGCGCCGACGAGGACGAGCTGCTGCTGCGGGTGGGCGACAGCGGGCCCGGAGTGCGGTGCGAGGACAGGGCCGTCGTGTTCGAGCGCGGCTGGTCGACCCGGGGCACCGGGCGGGGGCTCGGCCTGGCCCTCGTACAGCAGGCGGCGCACCGGGCGCGCGGAGCGGTCGAGCTTGCCCAAGGGCCGGAGGGCGGCGCCGAGTTCACCGTACGACTGCCGCTGCGACGCGCGGAGGTCCCGGCATGATCAAGGTTCTGGTGGTCGAGGACGACCCGGTCGCGGCCGACGCGCACGCGCTGTACGCGGGACGCGTCCCGGGCTTCACCGTCGTCGCGGTGGCGCACTCCCGCGCGGCCGCGGTACGCGCCCTGGACCGTATGCCCGTCGATCTGATCCTGTTGGACCTGTACCTGCCCGACGGGCACGGCCTTCAGCTGCTCCGCGCGCTGCGCGCCGCCGGTCACGCGGCGGACGTCATCGCCGTCACATCCGCGCGGGACCTGGGCATCGTCCGTGAGGGCGTGTCCCTGGGGGTCGTCCAGTACGTCCTGAAGCCCTTCACATTCGCGACGTTGCGCGACCGGCTGACCCGCTACGCCGAGTTCCGCGCCTCCGCGGGTGAGGCGTCCGGCCAGGAGGAGGTGGACCGGGCGCTCGCCACGCTGCGCACCCCGCAGCCCGCCGCGCTGCCCAAGGGCCTCAGCGCGCCCACTCTGGCGGCGGTGACGCGGACGCTGCGCGAGTCGCCGGGCGGGCTCACCGCGAGCGAGGCCGGGACCGCCGTCGGCATTTCCCGGATCACCGCACGCCGCTATCTGGAGCACCTGGTCACCGACGGCCGGGCGGCGCGCAGTCCTCAGTACGGCCAGGTCGGACGCCCGGAGCTGCAGTACCGCTGGACCGCCTCCGCCCGCTGAAAAACAAGATCCGCACGCCCTCTTCCGTGTTACCAGCCAGTTCGATACGGTGGGCCGAGCCACGCCTGCGTCCGGCCCCAGGCTTCCAGAGAGGGTCTCTCAGAGGTTCCTACGAGTTATGGCGTTGGGTGAACGCACCGTAGCCAATTGTGACCGGATGCTTCTACCGTGTCGGCGTGCAACCCTCCCCTCCCTTCAACGCCCCAGCAGCACGTCGGCTGCGCGAAGCCCTCGGCATGGCCCCCGGCCATGTCGCCTACGGACTGCGCGCCCAGTACGGCCTGCCGATATCCCCCGACACCGTCATCGCCTGGGAACGCGGGCACCTCGCCCCCAGCTCCCAGGAGCTCACCGCGCTCGCCGGAGTGCTCTGGTGCGCCCCGGCCGAGCTGCTCGCCGCCGCCACGACGCTCCGCGAACACCGGATGGCGCGCGGCCTGGCCCTCGACGACCTGGCCCGCCGGGTCGGGCTGGACGTGAACGCCTACCGGCGGATGGAGGAGTCCGGCCGCTGGCGCGGCAATGAGCGCCAGACCACCGCCCTCGCCGAGGTCCTCGTCCTGTCGCCCCGCGCCCTCGTCTCGGCCACCGGCCGCGACGACGAGCTGGCCGAACTGCTGCAGAGCGCGTCGACGACCCGCTGGCAGGCGTATGTGAAGCCGGTCGGCAAGCTCCTGCCGATACCCAGGCACG
The DNA here is from genome assembly GCF_055577795.1 of Streptomyces sp. NPDC033174. Lineage (NCBI taxonomy): Bacteria > Bacillati > Actinomycetota > Actinomycetes > Kitasatosporales > Streptomycetaceae > Streptomyces > Streptomyces sp. NPDC033174. The sequence goes on along the minus strand of NZ_JBVIPQ010000002.1, from coordinate 504,747 downwards.
TGCTCGAGCGGGTCCTCCAGCAGCTGCACACCGAGTACCACTCCCGGATGGCGGCCACCAGCAGCTGGGGCGCCTCCGGCGGCAGCGGCGACTCCGGGCGGGAGTTCCTTGACCGGATCGTCCCGCACTTCTGGGAACTGACGGGCGACTGAGCCACCCGCCCGGCCCGTCCGCCCGACCGCTCCCTCATCCCTCCCGCGCACCCCTCGCGCACCCTCCGTGCGGCGCCTTCGCGCGCTACGCGGCCGGCTTCTTCGCCGGATCGGCGGCCTTCGGGTCGAAGCTGAACAGCTGTCCCGCTCCGTCCTTCGCGCACGGCGCCTGTTCCAGCCGCGCCCACTGCGCCTTCAGGTCGCCGCCCACCACCGCCACACACAGCCCGGTGTGCGTGGGCCTGAGCCGGTAACCCCTCACCGGCGTACCGAGGGGCTCGATGCGGAACGCCTCCGCGTCACCCCGCTGACCGCACTCGCTGTCCTGCAGCGGACCGCCCGGCAACCGGGCCTCCGCCGGAATCCCCGAGCAGCCCGGGCCGAACTCCGGATGGTGCGACACGATCCGCCACCGGCCGCCGTCGAGCCGTTCGAGGGCGTACTGCGGCACGACCGCTCCCTCGCAGCGCACCTGGTAGACCTGCCCCTCCCTCGATCTCGGGCGTTCGTTCAGGCACAGGCCGGAGTGGACCGCGCGGATCGCCACGAAACCGGACGCCGGCGCGACGGGCGGCCGGGGGCGCCCGCGGTCCCTCCGCCACCCGCGCCGCCGCCCTTGGCGGGGGGCTCCTCGCGGACGTACGCGACCACGCTCACCACGGCGATGACCAGCGCCGCGACGGCGATCAGGGCGACCAGCAGGCGCGGCGTGCCGGACCGGCCGCGACCGGAACGGGGCCCGGGCGCCGGGGTCGTCGGCCGGTGTGGGACGGCGCCCGCTTCACCGGCACCTTCGCTCCCGGGGCCTTCCGTACCGGCCTCCCCGGCGCCCGGCGTCCCTTCCGCCCACTCGGCCCCGCTCCTGTCCGGGCCCGCCGTCCCGCCCTCGGCCGGGCCCCCGGCGGGCTCCCCGGCCGCCTCCTTGGCGTATGCCGCCTCGAAGCGACCCCGTACGGCCAGCTCCTTGCGGACCACCAGCCAGCTCTCCAGCGCCTCCGGCCCCGCGCCGCACGCCCGCACGAAGGCGGTCAGCAGCTCCTCGCGGGGGACCGTCGTACGGGACAGCATGTTCGCCACGGTCGAGCGGGGCAGTACCTCCCCGACCGCCTCCGCACGCGCGGACAGCTCGCGGTAGGTCAGCCCGGACCGGTCCTTGAGAGCGGCCAGCAGCGCGATGAACTCGGCGGGGCTCCGCGCCTCCCGTGGATCGGGAGTTCTCTCCCCCTCGGCCATGCGTGCCTCTCCCCCATTCCCCCGCCCGGGTGCCGAACCGCCTCCGGACAGAGTTGGGACATGTCCGGGACATGCCTAAGCCTTGATGATCCGCCGTCCCAACTCAAGAGTGGAATCCGGCAATTCCGGTGGGGCCGGGATGCCGCGGGGGACACGAACGGCCCTGATCGTCCACGGGGGAGACGATCAGGGCCGCTCGACGGGTGACTCGGCGAGGTGTGTCCCGGACAGCGCCCGGACGCAACTCACCCGGGCGGGCGTGGCGTCAGAAGACCGACTCGGCCTCGAACACGCGGTTCTCGGGGACCGTCTTGAGGCGGGTCACGGCCTCACGCAGCGGCACCATGGTGACCTCCGAGCCCCGCAGCGAGGTCATCCTCCCGTACTCGCCCCGGTGCACCGCCTCCACGGCGTGCCAGCCGAACCGGGTCGCGAGCACCCGGTCGTACGCGGTCGGCGTGCCGCCGCGCTGGACGTGCCCCAGGATGACCGGCCGCGCCTCTTTACCCATGCGCCGCTCCAGCTCGACGGCCAGCCGGTTGCCGATGCCCAGGAAGCGCTCGTGGCCGTACTGGTCGATCTCGCCCTTCTGGTACTCCATGGAGCCCTCGGCCGGGTGCGCGCCCTCGGCGACGCAGATGACCGCGAACTTCTTGCCGCGCGCGAAGCGTTCCTCGACCATCTTCACCAGGTCGTCCACCTGGAAGGGGCGTTCGGGCAGGCAGATCCCGTGGGCGCCGCCGGCCATGCCGGACTCCAGGGCGATCCAGCCCGCGTGCCGGCCCATGACCTCGACGACCATGACCCGCTGGTGGGACTCGGCCGTGGTCTTGAGCCGGTCGATGGCCTCGGTGGCCACCATGACGGCGGTGTCGAAGCCGAACGTGCGGTCCGTGGAGGAGATGTCGTTGTCGATGGTCTTCGGCACGCCGACGACGGGCATACCGGCGTCGGACAGCAGCCGGGCGGCGGTCAGTGTGCCCTCGCCGCCGATGGGGATGAGGGCGTCGATGCCGTAGCGCTTCTGCAACTCCGCGCAGTTCTCGGCCGCTTCGCTCAGCCGGGCGCGCTCCATGCGGGCCGATCCCAGGATGGTGCCGCCGCGGGCCAGGATGCCGCTGACGGCGTTGAGGTCGAGGTGGCGGTAGTGCCCGTCGAGGAGACCCTTGAATCCGTCCTCGAAGCCGATGACTTCGTCTCCGTACCCGGTGAGCGCGCGGTGGACGACCGACCGGATCACAGCGTTCAGACCGGGACAGTCGCCGCCTGCGGTGAGAACTCCGATGCGCATCGTGCCGTGTCTCCTGCTCCGTAGTGGTACATGTGAGCTTTACCGATTCTCCCACTTCGAGGGCTCGGTCCGCCTCCGGGGCACCGTGAGTGCCCCACGGGCGCTTTATCCATGCCCAGAGGTATTGTCAAGAGGGCAATGCCACCCTATCGGGGATTTCCCACCGCACTCGCTTGACAGGAGACGACGGCGTGACGCGCAGCGTGTACGTGACCGGGATCGACCGCGGAGACGGCCGGCAGGTCGTGGAGCTGGGGGTCATGGAGCTCCTGACCCGCCAGGTGGACCGGGTGGGCGTGTTCCGGCCGCTTGTGCACGACGGGCCGGACCGGCTCTTCGAACTGCTGCGGACGCGCTACCGCCTCTCCCAGGATCCGTCCTCGGTGTACGGCATGGACTACTACGAGGCGTCGGCGCTCCAGGCCGAGCGGGGTACCGACGAGCTGGTGTCCCGGCTCGTCGAGCGCTTCCACCGGGTGGCGCGGGACTACGAGGTCGTGCTCGTCCTCGGCACCGACTACGCCGGCACCCAGCTCCCCGACGAGCTGGCGCTCAACGCCCGGCTGGCCAACGAGTTCGGCGCCTCGGTGATCCCGGTCGTCGGCGGCAGGAAGCAGGAGGCCGAGGCCGTCCGGGCCGAGGCGCGCAACGCCTTCCGGGCGTACGAAGGGCTCGGCTGCGACGTTCTCGCGATGGTGGTGAACCGGGTCGCCGCGGCGGACCGCGAGGCCATCGCCGACCGGCTGACCGCCCGCCTCCCGGTCCCCTGCTACGTCCTGCCCGACGAGCCGGCCCTGGCGGCGCCCACGGTCGCCCAGATCACCCACGCCCTGGGGGGCACGGTGGTGCTCGGCGACGACGCGGGGCTCGCACGGGACGCCCTGGATTTCGTCTTCGGCGGTGCGATGCTGCCGAACTTCCTCAACGCGCTGACCCCCGGGTGCCTGGTCGTCACCCCCGGCGACCGGGCCGACCTGGTGGTGGGCGCGCTCGCCGCGCACTCCGCCGGGACGCCGCCGATAGCGGGTGTCCTGCTCACCCTGAACGAGCGGCCGAGTGAGGAGATCCTCACCCTGGCGGCCAGGCTGGCGCCCGGCACCCCGGTGATCTCGGTCGCCGGCAACAGTTTTCCCACCGCCGCCGAACTCTTCGGCCTCGAAGGCAAGTTGAGCGCGGCGACACCCCGCAAGGCGGAGACCGCGCTCGGTCTCTTCGAGCGGCACGTGACCACCGCCGATCTGCTGAAGCGGATCTCGGTGGCGCGCAGTGGCCGGGTCACGCCGATGATGTTCGAACACGACCTGCTGGAGCAGGCGCGGGCCGACCGGCGCCGGGTGGTTCTTCCGGAGGGCACCGAGGAGCGGGTGCTGCGGGCGGCCGACGTTCTGGTGCGGCGCGACGTCTGCGACCTGACACTGCTCGGTGACGTCGAGATCATCCGCAAGAAGGCCGCCGATCTCGGGATCGATCTGAGCGCCACGCAGCTGATCGACCCGCAGACCTCCGAGCTGCGCCCGCGCTTCGCCGAGCAGTACGCGCGGCTGCGCGCCCACAAGGGCGTGACCGTGGAGCTGGCGTACGACGTGGTGGCGGACGTGAACTACTTCGGCACGCTCATGGTCGAGGAGGGCCTGGCCGACGGCATGGTCTCCGGCTCGGTGCACTCCACGGCCGCCACGATCCGCCCGGCCTTCGAGATCATCAAGACGAAGCCGGACGCGGGGATCGTCTCCTCGGTCTTCTTCATGTGCCTCGCCGACAAGGTGCTGGTCTACGGCGACTGCGCGGTCAACCCGGACCCGAACGCCGAGCAGCTCGCCGACATCGCCGTCCAGTCGGCCGCGACGGCCGCCCGGTTCGGGGTGGAGCCGCGGATCGCGATGCTCTCGTACTCCACCGGCACCTCGGGCTCCGGCGCGGACGTGGACAAGGTGCGGGAGGCGACGAAGCTGGTCCGTGAGTCGCGCCCGGATCTGAGCATCGAGGGCCCCATCCAGTACGACGCGGCCGTCGAGCCGTCCGTCGCCGCGACGAAGCTGCCGGACTCGGAGGTGGCGGGCCAGGCGAGCGTGCTGATCTTCCCGGACCTCAACACCGGCAACAACACCTACAAGGCCGTGCAGCGTTCGGCCGGCGCCGTCGCGGTCGGTCCGGTGCTGCAGGGTCTGCGCAAGCCCGTGAACGACCTCTCGCGCGGCGCGCTGGTCAGCGACATCGTCAACACGGTCGCCATCACGGCGATCCAGTCCCAGGGTCAGGAGATCTCCGCATGACGGCCACGCAGGCCAGGACGGCCACGCGCGTCCTCGTTCTCAACTCCGGCTCGTCGTCGGTGAAGTACCAACTGCTCGACATGCGGGACAGCTCGCGGCTGGCCGTGGGCCTGGTCGAGCGGATCGGCGAGGAGACGTCCCGGCTGGTCCACACCCCGCTGAGCACGGGGGCCGACCGGCGTGAGCGTACGGGCCCGATCGCCGACCACGCGGCGGCGCTGAAGGCCGTCGCCGAGGAGCTGGCGCGCGACGGAATGGGCCTGGACTCCTCGGACTTGGCCGCGATCGGCCACCGAGTGGTGCACGGCGGGCTGAAGTTCAGCGCGCCGACGGTGATCACCGAGGAGGTCATGGCGGAGATCGAGCGGCTGGTCCCGGTCGCGCCCCTGCACAACCCGGCGAACATCACCGGCATCCGGACCGCGCAGGCGCTGCGCCCCGATCTGCCCCAAGTGGCGGTGTTCGACACCGCGTTCCACACGACCATGCCGGAGTACGCCGCCCGGTACGCGATCGACGTGGAGACCGCGGACGCGCACCGCATCCGGCGCTACGGCTTCCACGGCACCTCGCACGCCTATGTGTCGCGGCAGACGGCGAAGCTGCTCGGGAAGGCGCCGGAGGACGTCAATGTGATCGTGCTGCACCTGGGCAACGGCGCGTCGGCGTCGGCGGTCGCGGGTGGTCGCTGTGTCGACACCTCGATGGGGCTGACGCCGCTGGAGGGTCTGGTGATGGGCACCCGCTCCGGTGACATCGACGCGGCCGTGACCTTCCACCTCATGCGGGTCGCCGGGATGAGCGCGGACGACATCGACGCACTGCTGAACAAGAAGAGCGGCCTGGTGGGGCTCTGCGGCGACAACGACATGCGGGAGATCCGCCGGCGGATCGACGAGGGCGACGAGCGGGCCCGGCTCGCGTTCGACATCTACGTCCACCGGCTGAAGAAGTACATCGGCGCGTACTACGCGGTACTCGGCCGGGTGGACGCGGTGGCGTTCACGGCGGGTGTCGGGGAGAACGCCGCCCCGGTGCGGGAAGCTGCGGTCACGGGCCTGGAGGAGCTGGGCCTGGCGGTGGACGCGGAACTCAATGGCGTACGTTCCGACGAGCCACGGCTCATCTCGCCGGAATACGCGCGAGTGGCGGTGGCAGTAGTGCCGACGGACGAGGAGCTCGAAATCGCGCGTCAGACGTTCGATCTTGTGAACGCCTGAGCGGGCCCCCGCCCATTTGTACTTTCCACCAGACGGAATATTCCGCAGGGAAACAAACCGATAGGATCCGCCTTATGCGCCGTTCCAAAATCGTCTGCACACTGGGCCCCGCCGTCGACTCCTACGAGCAGCTGAAAGCGCTCATCGAGGCCGGTATGAACGTGGCCCGCTTCAACTTCAGCCACGGGACCCACGCCGACCACGAGGAGCGGTACCACCGCGTCCGACAGGCCTCGCAGGACACCGGCCGCGCCGTGGGCGTGCTCGCCGACCTCCAGGGCCCGAAGATCCGCCTGGAGACCTTCGCCGAGGGACCGGTCGAACTGGTCCGGGGCGACGAGTTCACCATCACCACCGAGGACGTCCCCGGTGACAAGTCCATCTGCGGCACCACGTACAAGGGGCTGCCCGGAGACGTCTCCAAGGGCGACCAGATCCTGATCAACGACGGCAACGTCGAGCTGCGCGTCATCGAGGTCGACGGCACCCGGGTCAAGACCATCGTCGTCGAGGGCGGCGTGATCTCGGACCACAAGGGCATCAACCTGCCCGGCGCCGCGGTCAACGTCCCGGCCCTGTCCGAGAAGGACGTCGACGACCTGCGCTTCGCGCTCCGGATGGGCTGCGACATGGTCGCGCTCTCCTTCGTGCGGGACGCCAACGACGTCAAGGACGTCCACAAGGTGATGGACGAGGAGGGCCGCCGGGTCCCCGTCATCGCCAAGGTCGAGAAGCCGCAGGCCGTCGACAACATGGTGGACGTCGTGGCGGCCTTCGACGCGGTGATGGTCGCCCGCGGCGACCTGGCGGTCGAATACCCGCTGGAGAAGGTCCCGATGGTGCAGAAGCGCCTCGTGGAGCTCTGTCGCCGCAACGCCAAGCCGGTCATCGTCGCCACCCAGATGATGGAGTCGATGATCACCAACTCGCGCCCCACGCGCGCCGAGGCCTCCGACGTGGCCAACGCGATCCTGGACGGCGCGGACGCGGTCATGCTGTCGGCGGAGTCCTCCGTCGGCGCGTACCCGATCGAGACCGTGAAGACGATGTCGAAGATCGTCACCGCGGCCGAGGAGGAGCTCCTCTCCAAGGGTCTGCAGCCGCTCGTGCCGGGCAAGAAGCCGCGTACGCAGGGCGGCTCGGTCGCCCGCGCGGCCTGCGAGATCGCGGACTTCCTGGGCGCCAAGTCGCTGGTCGCCTTCACCCAGTCCGGCGACACTGCCCGCCGTCTCTCCCGCTACCGCGTGGCCCAGCCCATCCTGGCCTTCACCACCGACGAGGGCACCCGCAACCAGCTCGCCCTGAGCTGGGGCGTCGAGTCCTTCGTCGTCCCGTACGTGGACAACACCGATGCGATGGTCGACCTGGTCGACGCGGAGCTGCTGAAGCTCCAGCGGTACAACGCGGGTGACACCATGATCATCACCGCCGGTTCGCCCCCCGGCGTCCCCGGCACCACGAACATGGTCCGAGTCCACCACCTGGGCGGCGAGGCCGCCGCCGAGTAGTCACGGCGCCGACCGCGAGAAAAGCGGTGAGCCCCCGTCCGGTGCGGACGGGGGCTCACCGCTTTTCGCGGCTCCCGGAAAAGTCTGGGGTGGATCAGCTGGGCTCGATCGTGTTCCGCAGGCCCGGCACCTTGAGCGTGCCGCCGAACTGGCCGGCCTGCTTGACGTGCACCTTGGTGAAGAAGGCGAAGGGAACATTCAGCGGGGGCGGGGTCTCCGGGCTGAACGTGATCGGAATGAGGCCGAAGAGGTTGCCCTTCAGCTCCTCCGTGTACATCGTCACCGTGCCGTTGGTGATCGTGGACGTCGAGCCCGCGTTGGACCTGACGTGGCCGGTCAGACCCTCGGAGTGCACCGTGAGCTGGTGCAGGTCCTTGATCTCGACCTCGCTCGCGGTGAACTTCAGCACCTTCTTGATCTTGCCGCTGCCGGTCTTCACCTCGACGATGCCGTGGTAGTCGAGGCCCTTGAGCGTGAGCTTGCTGCTCTCCAGCAGCCACGGCTCGTCCGGGAGCAGCGGGATGCCCGGCTCCATCTTCGCGTCCGCGAGTGCCTGGGGATCGGGCGTCGGGCAGGGGAAGGGCTGCTTGGCGCCCTCGGGTATGTCCTCGTCCTTCTTGGGGTCGAGGCCCTTGGCCTTCTCCGGCAGCTCTTCGACCGTGGCGCCGGCCTTGTCGGCGGCGTCCTTGATCGCGTCCTTGGTCCTGTCGGTGACCTCGCCGGTCTTCGTGCCGCCCGCCTCCGCGGACGGCTCGGTGCTCGGCTCGGCGCTCGGCTCGGTGCTCGGCTGCGTCGAGGGCTTGGTGGACGGGGCGTCCGGCGCGCTCGGGGCAGTGGTCGACGGGGTGGCCGTCGGCTGCTCGTCGGGGCCGTCGAAGATGTCCTTGATCTTGTCGCCGAGACCCAGCGGGTCGAGCGGATTGACCGTCTTCGTCGGGGTCGGGGCCGGGGCGGGCGCCTGGGCGGCCGTGTCCTTCGGCAGGGTCTGCGTGCCGCTGGTGCTCGCGGAGGGGCTGGCGCCGGGAGTCGGCGTCTTGCCGTCCGCCGTGTCCGTCTCGTCCTTGGACCCGTCGTCCTTGCCCGCCGACTCGCTCGCGCTCGGCTTCGCCGACGGCTCGGTGGACTCCTCCGGGCTCTTCGACGCGGTGGGCTTCTCCGACTCCGACGGCTCGTCGGAGCGCGTCACGCACGGGCCGGGCGCGAAGGGGATGTCCTTCTCGTCGGCGAGTGCGAGCTTCGGGGTCAGGCCAAGACCGATGAAGACGGCGGTCGGCATCGCCGCCAGGGCCATCGCCTTGCCGGCGGGGGCCTGGATCTTGCTCAGCAGCGACTTCCGGGGGGCCGCGTGCCGCGGCCCGCTTCTTGCCAGAGTGGCGTCGCCCCCAGCCGTCGCCGACTGTGTTTCGTCACCCCGCACTGTTCCTCCCGCCGTTGGCGTCGAACGCCGTTTCATGGGCGCTCGCGTTCGAGTACGACTCCTCGCCGGCACGCTGCTCGGGGAGGACAGAGGCGCCGTCGGTGCCCGAAGGCCCCGCGGTCCCGTCGTGCTGCGCCTGCTCGGCCCGCACCGCGTCGCTCTCCTCCACCGGCACTCCCGGGGCCCACGCCGCGGAGAGCGCGCCGCCGACCAGCGAGAGGAGGAAGCCGATGAGGAAGCCGCCGATGTTGGCCACCGGAAGGGACACCAGGGCCAGCACGATGGCGGCGACGCCCGCGAAGACCCGGACGGCGGCCTGGAACCACATCGTCAGACCGAGGGTGACGAGCAGGACGCCGATGATCAGCGATCCTGCGCCCGCCGTGGTGGACATGGCGATCGTCATGTTGCCCAGCCGCATGTCGGCGTAGGGCAGGTAGGCGATCGGTACGCCGCCCAGCATGGTGAACAGCCCGCCCCAGAACGGCCGGTTGCCACGCCACGCCCGGAAACGCAGCCACCAGTAGGGGAATCCGTGGGAACCAGTGGACTCGGCGCTCATGGAAAACAGCTCCCTGGAAGCGGTGTTGCTGAGAAAGGTGGTGAAAAGTAATGAAGGGGACCGGAACGGGCGGGGCCACTACCGCGGCCCACGCCCGTCGGGAGCTTCTTACTCGGAGAAGCACTCCTTGGTGCCCTTGTGCAGCTTCAGGCTCAGGTTGGGGAGCTTGAAGGTGCCGGCGGTGGTCGCCCAGGCCTTCTGCTCCACGCCCGTGAGCTTGGCCGACTTGGCGCGCTGCGAGAAGCCGTACGGGTTGGCCTGGGTGCCCGGCTGAATGCCCGGGTCCTTCAGCGAGCCCGCGGCCACACCGATGTCGATGTTGCCGAACTCGGCGTCGGCCTTCAGCGACGAGACATCGAGGTAGATGTCCTTCGCGTAGACCGGCTTGTTCTCCTCGGTGCCGGCCCGCAGCTCCAGGCTGACGTTGCCGATGAACGGCACGTCGGGCGTGACGACCGACTGGCACATGTTGGTGATCCAGGCCTCGCTGAAGCCCGAAACGGCGACCGGCTCGGCGAACGGCTTGCCCTTGAGGTCCTTGCCGCTGGCGACGCTTCCGTACTGGACGAAGTCGTTGCCCTTGAGGCTGTCAGCCTTAACCTTGAACTCTTGGCCGGAGATGCTGAACGACGCGGCGAGCGCGCCCTGCGCCAGGCCGACACCGATCGCGGCCGTAGCGACCACGCTCGGCACCATGACAACGGCGAACCGCTTCCATCTGGTACCGCCACGAACCTGGGACTTCATGAGAATTCCTCCTTCTCGGACGTACATCTCCGGATGGGCCCAGGGCCCGTCCTGGGATGGGAGAAGTGCTACGTCCTCGGGAAGGAGAGCGCCGTACTCCAGGCGCGAGGTGCGTCCGAATCACCGGCGATCACCCCCGAGCGACAACCACTGGCTGTGCTTCACGCGTCCACACAGCCTGTTTGGACAGGCCCTGCCGGATCAGCAGGAACCCCCCTGTCCACAGCCGGCGACACTGTCGCCGACTCGCTCGGTGGGGACCCTCGCCGCTCACCCGGCAGGATGCCGGGCTGGTGCGGTGGAGGACCGAGCGTCGCCGATCGTGGTCCATTCCGAGCCGGGGCACAAGGGGGTTCGTTACTGACTAGTAACGGGTGGATAACCACGCCACGACGGGGTGATGTCGACCGGCCACACAGGGTGCCACCCGGGTGCACGACATAGAGGAAGATTGCCGGTGAAAACCGGACAGAAATACGGGTTTGATTTACTACGAGTAACAGCGGCCGCGATTACCAAGTTTTGGTAAAACGCGGCCGCGTTTTGTCACTGGGTCGCCAAATCGGTGGCGTACGGGGTGTTCAGGGGGTCAGAACAGCACCCGCGCCAACGCCGACCGGGCGGCGGTCACCCGGGAGTCGTCGGAGCCGATGACCTCGAAGAGTTCGAGCAGGCGCAGACGCGCCCTGTCCCGGTCCTCACCCGCGGTGCGCCGCACGACGTCGATCAGCCGTCCGAAGGCGTCCTCGACGTGTCCGCCCACCAGGTCCAGGTCGGCCGCGGCGATCTGGGCCGCCGGGTCCGCCGGGTTCTCCGCGGCGTCCTTGCGCACCTGCGCCGGGTCCAGGTCCCGCACCCGGGCGAGCAGCTCGGCCTGGGCGAGGCCGAGCTTGGCCTCCAGGTTGCCCGGGTCGTCACCGAGGACGTTCTTGTACGCCTGGATCGCGCCGCCGAGGTCGCCGGCGTCCAGCGCCTGGACGGCCGCTTCGAGCAGCGCGTCGTACGGGCCGACGGGCACGGGGGCGGGGGCGGACGGGTCGGCCTGCGGGTCGACCACGATGCCGGTGAGTCCGAAGCGCTCCTCGCCGACCTGGATCAGCTGGTCCAGGGTCTGACGGATCTGGGCCTCCGGGGCCGCGCCCTGGAAGAGCGGCAGCGCCTGGCCGGCGACCACCGCGAAGACGGCCGGAATCCCCTGGATCCCGAACTGCTGCATCAACATCTGGTTTGCGTCGACGTCGATCTTGGCGAGCACGAAACGGCCGTTGTACTCGACGGCGAGGCGCTCGAGAAGGGGGCTCAGCTGCTTGCACGGCTCGCACCACTCGGCCCAGAAGTCGAGGACGACCGGCACCTCGGTGGAGCGCTGGAGCACCTCGCGCTCGAAGCCCGCCTCGTCGACATCGATCACCAGGGCGGAGGGAGCCACGGCCGCGGTGCCGCCGCCCTGACGGGCCGCTTCGGCGCGCGCCTGCTCCGCCTTGGCCTTGGCCTCTCCGGCCGCCTTCACCGCGGCGAGGTCGACGACGCCGCTCATGGACATGTTCCTAGGCTGCATGAGTACATCCTCCCCCTTCCGCGCGCGTAACCGGTAAGCCTCTTGCCACTCTTCGCTGTGGCGCCGGGTCCCCACCTGGCGCCTGTGGTTGTCGCTGGGGCCGCTCAAGCCTTTCGCTACGAGTCGTAGCGTAACTGGATCTTCTCGGGGCGGTGGGACAACCGGCGGGTGAACTGGCTCACACGGCGAGGACGCTGGCGCATTACCTACTCGCCGGTATGGTCGCCGTCATGTGTAGCCGCACCACTTCCCGCAGCCGTACCGGGCGCCCCCGCAGTGTCGAGGCCGATGCCGCGATCCTCGAGGCGACCCGTGACGCGCTGGTGGAACTGGGCTGGTCGAAGCTGACCATGGGCGATGTGGCGACCCGCGCCAAGGTCGCCAAGACGACGCTCTACCGGCGGTGGGCGAGCAAGAACGAGCTGGTCGTGGACGCGGTCGCGGTGCTCTTCGACGAATTGGAACTGCCCGATCTCGGCAGTCTCCAGGCCGACATCGAGAACGTGGTGCTGCAGTTCGCGGCGCTGCTGGAACGGCCCGAGACCAAGACGGCTCTGATGGCGGTGGTGGCGGAGTCCACGCGCGACGAGCCACTGCGGATGCGGATCCGGACGTCCATCGTGGACCGGCAGAAGAGGCTGGTTCTGGAGGGTCGCCAGCGCGCCCAGGAGCGGGGCGAGCTGCCCGCGGACCGGGACCCGCGCGCGATGGAGGGCACCGACGACCTGATCTTCGACGTGATCGCCGGGGCCGTGGTGCACCGGGCGCTGGTGAGCGCCGAACCCGTGGACGAGGAGTGGGTCCGGCGCTTCACCGCGCTGCTGATCGGCGGCCTGGGGGCGGCGGCCGGCGGCTGAGCGCCCCGGACCCGCGCCGCCCCGCGCCGCCGCTGCTAGAAGCCGGGCGGCTCGGTGTACGTGCCCCACTCGTCGCGCAGGGCGTCGCAGATCTCCCCGAGCGTGGCCTCGGCGCGGACGGCCTCCAGCATCGGCGCGATCATGTTCGAGCCGTCCCGGGCCGCCGCCAGCATCGCGTCCAGGGCGCCGCGCACGGCGGCGTCGTCACGGCCGGCCTTGCGGTCGGCCAGGACCCGCACCTGCTCGCGCTCCACCTCGTGGCTGACCCGCAGGATCTCCAGGTCGCCGGTGACCGAGCCGTGGTGGACGTTGACGCCGACGACCCGCTTGTCGCCCTTCTCCAGGGACTTCTGGTACTGGAAGGCCGACTCGGCGATCTCGCCGGTGAACCAGCCGTCCTCGATCCCGCGCAGGATGCCCGAGGTGATCGGTCCGATCGGGTGCCGGCCGTCGGGGTGCGCCCGGGTGCCCCGCTCCTTGATCTGGTCGAAGATCTTCTCGGCGTCGGCCTCGATGCGGTCGGTGAGCTGCTCGATGAACCACGAACCGCCCAGCGGGTCGGCCACGTTGGCGACGCCGGTCTCCTCCATCAGCACCTGCTGGGTGCGCAGGGCGATCTCGGCGGCCTGCTCGCTCGGCAGCGCGAGGGTCTCGTCCAGGGCGTTGGTGTGCAGCGAGTTGGTGCCGCCGAGCACCGCGGCGAGCGCCTCGACGGCCGTCCGTACGACGTTGTTGTACGGCTGCTGGGCGGTGAGGGAGACACCGGCGGTCTGGGTGTGGAAGCGCAGCCACTGCGCCTTGTCGGTCTTCGCGCCGTACACCTCCTTCATCCAGCGGGCCCAGATCCGGCGTGCCGCGCGGAACTTGGCGATCTCCTCGAAGAAGTCGAGGTGCGCGTCGAAGAAGAACGACAGGCCGGGCGCGAAGACGTCCACGTCCAGGCCCCGGGAGAGGCCCAGTTCGACGTAGCCGAAACCGTCGGCGAGCGTGTACGCAAGCTCCTGCGCGGCCGTCGCGCCGGCCTCGCGGATGTGGTAGCCGGAGACCGAGAGGGGCTTGTACGCGGGGATGCCCTGCGCGCAGTGCTCCATCAGGTCGCCGATCAGGCGCAGATGGGGCTCGGGCTGGAAGAGCCATTCCTTCTGCGCGATGTACTCCTTGAAGATGTCGGTCTGGAGCGTGCCGTTGAGGACCGCCGGGTCCACGCCCTGGCGCTCGGCGGCGACCAGGTACATGCAGAAGACGGGCACGGCGGGCCCGCTGATCGTCATGGAGGTGGTGACGTCACCCAGCGGGATGTCCTTGAACAGGACCTCCATGTCGGCGGCGGAGTCGATGGCGACACCGCAGTGGCCGACCTCGCCGAGCGAACGCGGGTCGTCGGAGTCGCGGCCCATCAGGGTCGGCATGTCGAAGGCGACGGAGAGCCCGCCGCCGCCGGCCGCCAGGATCATCTTGTAGCGCTCGTTGGTCTGCTCGGCGTTGCCGAAGCCGGCGAACTGCCGGATGGTCCAGGTCCGGCCGCGGTAGCCGGTGGCGTGCAGTCCCCGGGTGAAGGGGTACTCCCCCGGCCAGCCGATCCGCTCGAAGCCCTCGTAGGTGTCGCCCGGCCGGGGGCCGTAGACGGGCTCGACCGGGTCCCCGGAGAGCGTGGTGAAGTCCGCGTCGCGCTTGCGGGCTTTGTCGTACCGGGCCTGCCAGCGAAGGCGGCCTTCCTCAATCGCGTCAGCGTCCATGCCTTCAAATTTACTAGGACGTCCTAGTAAATGTCGATGGCCAACCGCCGTACGCATCCGTACGGCGGATCCGCCGGGCCGGTCCTAGGCCTTGAGGGGCGCCGGGGCCCCGTCGGTGATCAGCGGCTCGACCTCGCGGGCGACCTTGCGCTCGACGAAGAACGCGGCCGTAGGGATGGTCCCGGAGACCAGCACCCAGAGCAGCTTGCCGAACGGCCACTTCGCCTTGGAGCCCAGGTCGAAGGCGAAGATCAGGTAGATGATGTAGAGCACGCCGTGGATCTGGGAGACCACGAAGGTGAGGTCCTCACCCTTGCCGAAGCCGTACTTGAAGACCATGCAGGTGCAGAGCACCAGCAGCATGACGGCGGTCACCAGGGCCATGACCCGGTAGCGGGTCAGCACGCTCTTTTTCATGGCATCGAGCGTAACGGCACGTTCCGGGCGATCTTCGCGCGGGTCAGGACTCCTCGAAGTCGCGGGCGGCCACCCGCAGGGGCCGCAGCATCGCGAAGATCTCGGCGCACTCCTCGGCGTCGTACGCCCCGAGCCCGAAGTCCATCTCCATCAGATCGCGGGTCGCCGCCTCGACCACCTCGCGGCCCTTCTCCGTGATGGAGGCGAGGGTGCCGCGGCCGTCGTTGGGGTTGGGCCGCTTGTCGACGAGACCGGACTTCACCAGCCGGTCCACCGTGTTCGTCACCGACGTCGGGTGGACCATCAGCCGCTCGCCGATCTTGGACATCGGCAGCTCGCCGGCCTTGGAGAAGGTGAGCAGCACCAGCGCCTCGTAGCGCGCGAAGGTCAGTCCGTACGGCTTCACCACGGCGTCGACCTCGGCGAGCAGGATCTGGTGCGCCCGCATGATCGAGGTGATCGCGGCCATCGACGGCACCGGGCCCCAGCGGTTCTGCCAGAGTTCGTCGGCACGGGCGATGGGGTCGAAGGGAAGACTGAGCGGTTTCGGCACGGCACGACCTTACCGACTGGTCACATGGTGGTCAGCCCTGTCTCGCTCTTCGGTCCCACGGGCGTGCGGGCCGGCCCTGGACGCCTGGTGGGCGGCGGTCCAGGTGTCGCAGACCGGCCTCGACCGGCCGTTGTGCCACGATGACCCAGCCTGTCCGCATTCGTCCGAGGGGGCTGGATGTCCGGCCGCAGATCCTTCTCCGTCCTCACCGCTCTGGCCCTCGCCTCCGCGATGCTGGCGGGCTGCGCCTCCGGCGGCTCGGGGGAACCGGGTGCGAGCCCCTCGGGGCCGCCGGGCGCCCGGACCGCGGCCGCCACCCCCACCGCCGGTTCCCCGTTCTGGGTCGATCCCGACAGCGACGCGGCCCGGCAGGTGCGGACGTACGAGGCGCAGGGCCGGGCCAAGGACGCCGAGGTCCTCAGGCGCATCTCCGAGCGGCCGGTCGCCGAATGGCCGGACAGCCACGATCCGGTCCCGGGGATCACGAAGGCCGTCGACGGCGCCACCACCGGCCGGCGCACGGTCGTCCTCGTCGCGTACAACATCCCGCACCGCGACTGCGGCCTGTACTCCGCCGGCGGCGCGCACGACGGGCAGGCCTACCGCGACTGGATCGACGCCTTCGCCGGCGCCATCGGCGGGGCTCCCGCCATCGTGGTCCTGGAGCCCGACGCCCTGCCCCACCTCGTGGACGGCTGCACGCCCGCCCAGCACCACGACGAGCGCTACCGGCTGCTCTCCGAGGCCGTCGACCGATTGAAGCGGCAGCCGCGCACCAAGGTGTACCTCGACGCCGGAAACCCGGCGTGGATCAAGAGCCCGGACAAGATCGCCGAGCCGCTGCGGCGGGCCGGGATCGCCCACGCCGACGGTTTCGCGCTCAACGTCTCCAACTTCCAGACCAATGACGCCGTGCGTCGCTTCGGCGCCGAACTGTCCGCACTGCTGGACGGCGCGCACTTCACCGTGGACACCAGTCGCAACGGCCACGGCCCGCTGCCGGGCGACCGGGAGGAGGCCTGGTGCAACCCGCCCGGCCGGGCCCT
Organism: Streptomyces sp. NPDC033174; assembly: GCF_055577795.1. Lineage (NCBI taxonomy): Bacteria > Bacillati > Actinomycetota > Actinomycetes > Kitasatosporales > Streptomycetaceae > Streptomyces > Streptomyces sp. NPDC033174. The sequence goes on along the minus strand of NZ_JBVIPQ010000002.1, from coordinate 488,177 downwards.
CGGCGTCCCGCCGACCGACCGGACCGGCGACCCCCTGGTCGACGCCTACCTCTGGATCAAGCGCCCCGGCGAGTCGGACGGCCCCTGCCGGGGCGGCCCGGCCGCCGGCACCTGGTGGCCGGACTACGCCCTGGGTCTGGCCCGTCGCGCCAAGAGCTGATCAGCCGACCTCGACCCACTTCGCCTCGGACGGGGTGCCGTCCGCGTCGGTGACGAAGAGCATGTACCAGCCGGGCGGCACCAGCGTCCTGTCCAGCGGGGCCGTCACCGTGACGGAGTCCTTGCCCTTCGTCAGACCCAGCTCGATCGAGCGCTGCTCGACGTCCGTGGTGTGGGTGACCGCGCTCGGCCGCATCAGCCGGGCCTTGGTGATCCGGTCCGCGTGCGCCGTACGGAAGGTGGCCCGGCCGTTCTGGTCGAGCTCCTGCGGCCCCTCGCCCAGCACCGGCCGCCTCGCCCCGTTCCGGTGCAGAGCGGGCGGGGTGAAGATCTCCACGCGCTGCTCGAACGTCCCGAGCTTGGTGTTGTCCACGTCGTCGAAGAGCGGGTCGGAGCCGAAGGTCGCCACCCGCCCGTCGGGGAGCAGCAGCGCCTCCGAGTGGTAGTCGCGGCCCACGGTCGGCTCGGCGGCCTCCCTGAACGCGTTGGTCCTCGGGTCGTAGAACTGTGCCTTGAGGATGTCGCTGCCGCTGCGGCCGCGGTACTGCGCGGACCCGCCGGTGGTGAACACCGAGTCGTCCGGCATGAGCACGCTGCTCAGATAGCGCGTGCCCTGCGGGAGCGCGGGCCCTTCGGCGAAGGAGGGGCTCTCCTTGCCGAGGTCGATGATCGCGGTGCGGGCGGTCGCCTTCTCGGACTCGCCGACCCCGCCGCCGCCGAGGACCATCAGCTTCTGGGCCTGCGCCGGCGGCAGCATCACGGAGGCCGAGGTCTCCAGCTGGTCGGGGTCGGCGAGTCCGCCGACGGGGGTGAAGACGTTCCTCCTCAGGTCCCACAGGCCCGGGACCCTGCCCTTGGTGGCCGGGCCGTAGCCGGCGTTGGAGCCGGTGTAGAAGAGCTTGCCGCCCTTGGTGAGGAACAGCGCCGGATAGGTGGGGAAGTAGTGGAAGGGTCCCTCGGACCACTCCTTGGTCCTCGGGTCGTAGATCTCGTTGTCCCCGGGGACGACGTCACCCACGTCGTTGAGGCCCGAGACCGCCAGGACCCTGCCGTCCTGCAGGGTGACGAGGGTGGGGTACCAGCGGGCGTCCTTCATCGGGGCGACCGGGAGGTACCTCTCGGCCTTCGGGTCGAATTCGTACGCGGCCCTGATGCCCTGGAAGTCCTGCTTCTCGGTGGTGATCCGCTGGGCGATCCCGTACACGTTGTCCGCGTCCTCGCCCTTGAGACCGACGACCTCGTACTGCGCGGCCTCGGTGGTCAGGGCGCGGGCGCCCTCCTCCACCGCCTCGACGAAGACCCGCCTCTCGGCCGCCGTGACCCTGGTCCGCCAGGGCTTCATCTGGCCGCTCCTGAAGTACGAGATCTCGAAGTCGCGCGTGGCCCTGGGGACCGTGACGTCGGACGTGGAGACGTACTCGACACCGGACGGCGACCGGAAGACCGTGCCCTTCCTGAGCGTGACCGCCTTGTCCGGGCTCTCGTTCTTGACCCGCATACCGCCGCCGGCCCGCTTGACCTCGCCGTCCAGGACTTCATAGCGGGCGGTTCCGCCGGCCACCAGCAGCCGCCCGTCGGGCAGTTGGGCGTGCCCGGCGCAGAAGAAGTCCTCGGGTGTCGGGATCTTCTTGAAGGTGTTCTTCCGCGGATCCCACAGGATGGTCTCGAAGGTGCCGGAGTCGAACTTCTTCTGGTCGTTGCCGGAGCCGGCGATCAGCAGCACCTTGCCGGTGTGGAGCAGGGCCGCGTGGATGGCGTTGACGCGGTACTCGTCCGGCACGTCCAGGGGGGCCCACGAGCCGTACTTCGCCTTGTAGGCGGGCTGGGCGATCTTGTACGCGTGGTACTGCTCCTCGGCGAAGGTGACGACGGCGGGGGCGTTGAGCGCGGCGAGGAGAAGCACCGCTCCACTGCCGAGAAGCGTCTTCCTGACCTTCTTCGACGACCGGTCGGCCATGGTTCAGCTCCCTCCTGTCGTTCCCCTCGTCGTGGCGAGCGCCGGCTCCGGCTCCTCGCCCGGTGCGAGGTCGAGCCCGGCCGGGCGGGTCCGCTCCCGCCGCTCCACGGCGACCGTCCAGCTCCACACGGCGACCGGGGCGAGGGCGATGACCAGGGCGAGTACGGCCCAGGTGCGCATCGCCGCGTGGGTGTGGCCGAAGTGCACGGAGGCGGCGAGCGAGCCGGCCAGGACCACGGCCCAGTACAGATGGATCCGGAAGGTCGCCGCCCGGTCGGGGCTGGCCTCCCCGCCCTTGGGAGTGACGACGAAGCGGCCGCGGGTGCGCAGCACCGCCGAGGCGAGCGACTTGAGGTAGATGGGGGCGCAGAGGGCGGACATCGCCATGCCGGCGAGGCCGCCGGAGCCCTCCGGCTCGTGGGGCGAGACGTTGTGGCGGCGGTTCCAGAGGTAGAGCCCGATCTGGAGGGCGGCGGCGTCGCTGTAGAGCATCAGCCAGACCGAGGACGAACCCTGGGTTCCGGAGGCGCCGAGCCAGAGGAACAGGACGCAGCTGAGGACGCCGAGGAGCCAGTTGACGGCCGTCATCGGGTAGTAGACGAGCATCAGCGTGTAGTTGAGCAGCCGGCCGGACGGCATCCGGAAAGGGGCCTTCCAGTACTGCTTGAGGAGGGTTTCGTACGTCCCCCGGGACCACCGCAGCTGCTGGGTGAAGAAGTCGGTCCAGGAGGCCGGCCCCTCGCCCACCGCGAGGACGTCGGGGGTGTAGACGGAGCGCCAGAAGTGCCCGGTCCTCGGGTTCTTGTGGCGGTGCAGTTCGAAACCGGTCGCCATGTCCTCGGTGACCGAGTCGCGCAGGCCGCCGATCTGCTTGACGGCGGAGATCCGGACGATGTTGTTGGTGCCGACGAACATGGGCGCGTGGTAGCGGTTTCCGGCCCGCTGGATCAGGGCGTGGAAGAGGAACTGCTGGGACTCCGCGGCCTTGGTGACCGGCGAGGTGTAGTTGCCGTAGACCTGTGGGCCGACGACGAAGGCGATGTCGGGATCGCGGAAGAAGCCGAGCATCCGCTCCAGGAAGTTCGGCAGCGGCACATGGTCGGTGTCGACGGAGGCGAAGACGTCGTAGTCGTCCCCGTGCATGGCGATCCAGGCGTTGTAGTTGCCGTGCTTGGTGCGCGCCTTGTGGACGCCCTTCTCGCGGTTCCACGCGGGGACACCACTGCGGGAGAAGTGCCGTACGCCCAGCTCCCGGCAGAGGGCCCTGGCCTGTTCGTCGTCGCCCTCGTCGAGGAGCCAGATGTCGAGCGGCCCGTCGTGCCTGAGGCGCGTGGCGCCTTCCAGGGTGGCGCGGACCATGGAGAGCGGTTCCTTGCCGGGGACGTACGTGGTGAGGAACGCGACGCGGGTCCCGGCCTGCGGGACGACGGGTATCGGATCACGGGCGGCCATCGTGGCGTGGGCGATGGAGGCGACGTTGACCAGCATGAAGAGGCAGATCAGGCCGATGGACACGAGCATCACGGTGTCGAACCCGATCAGCCACCGGTCGCCGCCCTCGCGGACGGTCCAGTGGGTGGGCCAGACCAGGTACACGAGCAGCACGCCCGAGAGCACCGGCGCCAGGGTCATCAGCAGGACGGCGCGTATTCGGTGCGGTTCGCGCGAGAGCAGACTGCGGTAGCGCACGGTGTAGGCGGTCCGCCCCGGCTCGGTGAGCGGACCGGCCAGACGACTGTAGGTGTCGTAGTCGTAGCCATCCGGCCCCACGGTGCCTCCAGCTGTCGAGCGAGGTCGATACACCCCACGGAAAGGGAGTGGGGACCGTGTCGCGACCGGTGTCGTCCGAGCGGGCGTTTTTTGTCCGTTGGGCCGATGCGGTGACGGCCGGTACGCCCGATCCGGTGAACGCCCCTTTCGGGGAACGGCGAAGCCCCCGGCCGGGTGGGCCGGGGGCTTTCGCGGGAAAGGGTGCGTTCAGGCCGAGAGGTGCCGCTCCACCGTCTCGACCTTGCTGGTCAGCCCGTCGGTGACGCCGGGCCTGACGTCCGCCTTGAGGACCAGCGAGACGCGCGGCGCCCGGGCCTCGACCGCCGCGACGGCGCGCTTGACGACGTCCATGACCTCGTCCCAGTCGCCCTCGATCGAGGTGAACATCGCGTCGGTGCGGTTCGGCAGCCCGGACTCGCGGACGATCCGGACGGCGTCGGCCACGTACTCGCCGACCTCCTCGCCGACGCCGAGCGGGGTGACGGAGAAGGCGACGATCATGCGTTCACCGTGCCCTCGCGGCGGGCGCGGGAGGCGATGACCGCGTCCTCGGCGGCGCGCTTGAGCCTGCGCTCGGCGAAGAAGCCGCCGAAGGGCAGGACGGAGAGGACGAAGTAGAGGGCGGCGGTGGAGAGCTGCCACTTCGTACGGTTCCAGGCGTCCAGCCAGAAGAGCACGTAGAGGATGAAGAGGATGCCGTGGACGGCGCCCATCACCGGGACCGCGTTGAAGTCCGTGGTGCGCTTGAGCACCGAGCAGACCAGCAGCAGCAGGAACGACACGGCCTCGGGGGCCGAGACGAGCCGGAGTCGGTGGAGGGAGGAGGCGGTCTTGATGTCCACGGTTCACCTTCGGGGGGAGGGGCCGGTGATCTTGTGAATGGAAGCACAAGCGTTCGTCCATTGTGGCAGCCGTCTTTGCCGGAGCTTTATGAGGGTCGGGTCGGGGGTCGGATCGTCCCGGGGTCTCTGTTCGCGCCCGCTTCCCGCCCAGTAACGTCACCCCGTGGCAACGTTTCGACTCCAAGGCAGCAAAGTGCTCGCCGTCGACATGACCGGCGACGCCGTCAAGGCGAAGAACGGCTCGATGGTCGCGTACGACGGCCGGATGGCCTTCAAGAAGATGTCCGGCGGCGGTGAGGGGATCCGCGGCATGGTCACCCGCCGGCTCACCGGCGAGCAGATGACCGTGATGGAGGTGACCGGCCAGGGCACGTGCTACTTCGCCGACCGTGCGTCCGAGATCAATCTGGTGTCCCTGCGCGGCGACAAGCTGTACGTCGAGGCGAGCAATCTGCTCTGCACCGACGCCGGCCTGCGCACCGGCACCAGCTTCACCGGGCTGCGCGGTGGTGCGACCGGGAACGGTCTGTTCACCACCACCGTCGAGGGCAGCGGGCAGGCGGCGATCATGTCGGACGGACCCGCCGTGGTGCTCCGGGTGACCCCGCAGTACCCGCTCTCGGTCGACCCCGGCGCGTACATCGCCCACCAGGGCAACCTCCAGCAGAGCTTCCAGTCCGGTGTGACGTTCCGCACGTTCATGGGCGAGGGCGGCGGCGAGGCGTTCCAGATCCGGTTCGAGGGCGACGGCCTGGTCTACGTACAGCCCAGCGAGCGGAACACCGTCGGAGGGGACGTCTGACATGCCGTTCCGAGAGATCAATTCGAAGATGGTCGAGGCCACGGTGGTCCCCGGTCAGCGGATGTTCAGCCAGCGTGGCGCGATGCTCGCGTACCGGGGGGACGTCACTTTCACGCCGAACATCGCGGGGGGCCAGGGCGGCGTGATGTCGATGATCGGCCGCCGGGTGGCCGGCGAGGCGACGCCGCTGATGACCGTCGAGGGCAGTGGCACGGTGATGTTCGGTCACGGCGGCCACCACATCCAGGTCATCCAGCTGACCGGCGACACCCTGTACGTCGAGGCCGACCGGCTGCTGGCCTTCGACGGCACCCTGGAGCAGGGGACGATGTTCATGGGCTCCCAGGGCGGCGTCATGGGGATGGTGCGCGGCCAGGTCACCGGCCAGGGCCTGTTCACCACGACTCTCAAGGGCCATGGCGCGGTCGCGGTGATGGCGCACGGCGGCGTGATCGAACTGCCCGTCGCGCCGGGCCGGGACGTCCATGTGGACCCGCAGGCCTACGTTGCCCACCACGGCGACGTGCGCAACAAGCTCTCCACCGCGCTCGGCTGGCGCGACATGGTGGGCCGGGGCTCGGGCGAGGCGTTCCAGCTGGAGCTGAGCGGCAATGGTGTGGTCTACGTCCAGGCGTCGGAGGAGAAGCTGTGAGCGCGTACGGCGGGGCGGGCCCCGTGATCCTGGACCCGATGACGCTGCCGAGCGACGACAACGTCAACGCGTACACCTTCTGCGTGGAGCTCAAGGGCTCCCAGTGGTTCCTGCAGAAGGGGAAGATGATCGCCTACTACGGGCGGATCGACTTCAACGGCATCGGCCACGGCCGCTTCGAGGGGCTGCTGCGGACGAGCTTCCACTCGCCGCTGCACGCGAGCGACTGGGTGGTGGCGGAGGGCAGCGGCAAGATGCTGCTCGCGGACCGCGCCTTCGACGTGAACTCGTACGACCTGGACGAGGGCAATCTGACGATCCGGTCGGGCAATCTGCTGGCCTACCAGCCGTCACTGGCGCTGAAGCAGTCGATCGTCCCGGGGTTCGTGACGCTGATCGGTACGGGCAAGTTCGTGGCCGCGTCGAACGGTCCGGTGGTCTTCATGGAGCCGCCGCTGCGGGTCGACCCCCAGGCGCTGGTGGGCTGGGCCGACTGCCCGTCGCCGTGCCACCACTACGACCACGGCTACATGGCCGGCGTGATGGGCGGGGTACGGGCACTGACGGGCCTGGGCGGTGTCTCCGGCGAGGAGCACCAGTTCGAGTTCGTGGGGGCGGGCACGGTACTGCTCCAGTCGACGGAGACCCTGATGGCCGAGCAGCCGACGGGCGCCGTGCCGCACGAGCCGGGCGTTCCAGGCGGCGGGGCGGGTTCCGGCCATGGTCAGCCGGGCTCGGTACCGCGCCTTCCCGGACAGCTCGGAGACCTCCAGCGTCGCTTCGGCCTGTGAGCGGTAGTCTGCGGAGTGTGACGCTCTCGAACGTCTGCGCCCTTGTTGGGCTCGCTGACGCCGGCGTCACACTCCCCGACTTCGTCCAGTATTCAACTTCTTAGGTAGAATCCACATATGGAGACCGACACCGCCACCCACTGGCTGAGCGACGCCGAGCAGTGCGCCTGGCGCACCTACCTGGACGTCAACAGGATGCTGACGTACCAGATGGAGAGGGACCTCCAGCCGTTCGGCCTGACCAACAACGACTACGAGATCCTGGTGAACCTCTCGGAGTCGGCCGAGCGACGCCTGCGGATGAGTGACCTCGCGGCGGCGACGCTTCAGTCCAAGAGCCGCCTCTCGCACCAGATCACCCGCATGGAGAAGGCCGGCCTGGTCCGCCGCGAGAACTGCGAGTCGGACCGGCGCGGGCTGTACGCCGTGCTCACGGAGCAGGGCATGGAGACGATGCGGAAGGTCGCGCCGCACCACGTCGACTCCGTACGCAAGCACTTCATCGACCTGATGACGCCCGAGGCTCTCGCGGATCTACGCGAGTCACTCACCCCGGTGGCGGAGAAGCTCCGGGGCCGCCGGGGCAAGCCCTGACCTTCGCCGTCCCCGGTCGTGGGCACCCGCCCCGAGGGACGGGTGCCCCGGGAACGGGCTACGCCGTGATCGCGGCCACCAGTTCGTCCGCCGCCGCGTAGGGATCGAGCTGTCCCGCCACGATCCGCTCCGCCAGCGCGTCCAGACGCCGGTCACCGTGCAGGTCCCCGATGCGTTCGCGCAGCGCCGTCACCGCGATGGTCTCCACCTCGCGCGCCGAGCGCGCCCGGCGGCGCTCCGCGAGGACCCCGTGCTCCTCCATCCACGCCCGGTGCTTCTCGAGCGCCTCGACCACCTCGTCGATGCCCTCGCCGCGCGCCGCGACCGTCTTCACGATCGGCGGGCGCCAGTCGCCCGGGCCCCTGGCCTCGCCCAGGCCCAGCATGTGGTTCAGCTCGCGGGCGGTCGCGTCGGCGCCGTCCCGGTCGGCCTTGTTCACCACGTACACGTCGCCGATCTCCAGGATGCCCGCCTTGGCCGCCTGGATCCCGTCGCCCATGCCCGGGGCGAGCAGCACCACGGAGGTGTCCGCCTGGGAGGCGATCTCCACCTCCGACTGCCCCACTCCGACCGTCTCGACGAGGATCACGTCGCAGCCGGCCGCGTCGAGGACGCGGATCGCCTGCGGCGCGGACCAGGCGAGACCGCCCAGGTGCCCTCGGGTGGCCATCGAGCGGATGTAGACCCCCGGGTCGGAGGCGTGCTCCGACATCCGGACCCGGTCACCGAGCAGCGCGCCGCCGCTGAAGGGCGACGACGGGTCGACGGCCAGGACGCCGACCCGCTTCCCGGCCCGCCGGTACGCCGAGACGAGCGCCGAGGTCGACGTCGACTTGCCGACACCCGGCGAGCCGGTCAGACCGACCACGTACGCCCCGCCGGTCAGCGGCGCCAGCGCCGCCATCACCTCGCGCAGCTGCGGGGACGCCCCCTCCACGAGTGAGATCAGCCGGGCCACGGCCCGCGGCCGGCCCTCCCGCGCCTGGGCGACCAGCTGGGGGACGTCCACCATCGTGCTGCTCCGTTCCTCGAGACTTACTTACCCGGGACGCGCACGATCAGGGCGTCGCCCTGGCCGCCGCCGCCGCACAGCGCGGCCGCGCCCACGCCGCCTCCGCGGCGCTTCAGCTCCAGCGCCAGGTGGAGAACCACGCGCGCGCCGGACATGCCGATGGGGTGACCGAGCGCGATCGCGCCACCGTTCACATTCACCTTTTCCGGGGAGACCCCGAGGTCCTTCATTGACTGCACGGCGACCGCGGCGAAGGCCTCGTTGATCTCGATGAGGTCGAGGTCGTCGACGGACAGGCCCTCCTTCTTGAGGGCGTGCTGGATGGCGTTGGACGGCTGCGACTGGAGCGAGTTGTCCGGGCCGGCGACATTGCCGTGGGCGCCGATCTCGGCGATCCACTCCAGACCGAGCTCCTCGGCCTTCGCCTTGCTCATCACGACGACGGCCGCGGCGCCGTCGGAGATCTGCGAGGAGGTGCCGGCCGTGATCGTGCCGTCCTTGGCGAACGCGGGGCGCAGCTTGCCGAGCGACTCGACGGTCGTCTCGCCGCGGATGCCCTCGTCCTTGGAGAAGACGACCGGCTCGCCCTTGCGCTGCGGGATCTCGACCGGGGTGATCTCCGCCTCGAAGATGCCGTTCTTCTGCGCGGCGGCGGCGCGCTGGTGCGACAGCGCGGCGATCTCGTCCTGCTCGGGGCGGGCGATGCCGAGGCGGGTGTTGTGCTTCTCGGTCGACTCGCCCATGGCGACGTTCTCGAAGGAGTCGGTCAGACCGTCGTACGCCATCGCGTCGATCATCTCGATCGCGCCGTACTTGTAGCCCTCGCGGGACTTCGGCAGCAGGTGCGGCGCGTTGGTCATCGACTCCTGGCCGCCCGCGACCACGATGTCGAACTCACCGGCGCGGATCAGCTGGTCGGCCAGCGCGATGGCGTCCAGGCCGGACAGACAGACCTTGTTGATGGTCAGCGCGGGGACGTTCATCGGAATGCCGCCCTTGACCGCGGCCTGACGGGCCGGGATCTGGCCCGCACCGGCCTGCAGCACCTGGCCCATGATCACGTACTGCACCTGGTCGCCGCCGATCCCGGCGCGGTCCAGGGCGGCCTTGATGGCGAATCCGCCGAGGTCGGCGCCCGAGAAGGACTTGAGGGAGCCGAGGAGACGGCCCATGGGCGTGCGAGCGCCCGCGACGATCACTGAAGTGGTACCGGTCGTTCCAGACATGAGGCACAGCCCCTTGGAGATGAGGAGTGAACGAGGGTTTACCTCAATGTACTGAGCGGTACTGGTCCGGTCACCGGCCAGTCAGTGTGATCGCGCGCACGTTGCGTAACCACCGCCGGGGCGCTGCACTAGGTGCCATGCTGACGCGAATCGACCACATCGGGATCGCCTGTTTCGACCTCGACAAGACTGTCGAGTTCTACCGTGCGACGTACGGCTTCGAGGTGTTCCACTCCGAGATCAACGAGGAGCAGGGCGTCCGCGAGGCCATGCTCAAGATCAATGACACCTCCGACGGGGGCGCCTCCTACCTCCAGCTCCTCGAACCCACCCGCGAGGACTCCGCGGTCGGGAAGTGGCTGGCCAAGAACGGTGAGGGGGTCCACCACATCGCCTTCGGCACCGCCGACGTGGACGGCGACGCCCAGGACATCCGTGAAAAGGGCGTACGGGTTCTGTACGACGAGCCGCGCATCGGCTCCATGGGGTCCCGCATCACGTTCCTGCACCCCAAGGACTGCCACGGGGTCCTCACCGAACTCGTCACCTCGGCGAAGCCGTCCGCCGACCCCTCCTCAGCCGAGCACTGACCCCCGGATTCCCGGCCCGGTAGAGTGGCGGCTCCGGGCCGGGGCCGGATCGGGGCCGTGCCGCGGTGTCGTCTTTGATCTGACACCATTCCCCGGGGGGCCGTTCGCCGGGGAACGGTGCTCGTTTGGAGAGAGTTGCGACCAGGGGACGGATGGGACCGCGCAGTGCGGGGCTACGAACGCCAGGAGAGCCACCGAGCTGACGACGACCACCTCTCGCGGTTCGAAGCCGAGATGGACCGGCTGAAGACCGAGCGGGAGAAGGCCGTCCAGCACGCCGAGGACCTCGGTTACCAGGTCGAGGTATTGCGCGCCAAGCTCCACGAGGCGCGCCGCACGATCGCATCCCGGCCCGCCTACGACAGCGCCGACATCGGTTACCAGGCCGAGCAGCTGCTCCGTAACGCCCAGATCCAGGCCGACCAGCTGCGCTCGGACGCCGAGCGCGAGCTGCGCGAGGCCCGCGCCCAGACCCAGCGCATCCTCCAGGAGCACGCGGAGCACCAGGCGAGGCTCCAGGCCGAGCTGCACACCGAGGCCGTGCAGCGGCGCCAGCGCCTCGACCAGGAGCTGGCCGAGCGCCGGCAGACGGTCGAGGCCCACGTCAACGAGAACGTGGCCTGGGCGGAGCAGCTGCGGGCCCGTACGGAGTCCCAGGCCCGCCGGCTCCTCGAGGAGTCCCGCGCCGAGGCCGAGCAGTCCCTGGCCGCCGCCCGCGCCGAGGCCACCCGGCTCGCCGAGGAGGCCCGTCGGCGGCTCGCCGCCGAGGCGGAGTCCGCCCGCGCCGAGGCCGAGGCGACCCTGCTGCGCGCCCGCAAGGACGCCGAGCGGCTGCTCAACGCCGCGTCCACCCAGGCCCAGGAGGCCACCAGCCACGCCGAGCAGCTGCGCTCCGCCACCACCGCCGAGTCCGACCAGGCGCGCCGGCAGGCCGCCGAGCTCGGCCGGGCCGCCGAGCAGCGGATGCAGGAGGCCGAGGAGCGGCTGCGCGAGGCGCGCGCCGAGGCCGAGAAGACCCTCAACGAGGCCAAGGAGACCGCCGCCCGGCAGCTCACCTCCGCCGAGTCCGTCAACGAACAGCGGACCCGTACGGCCAAGGCGGAGATCGCCCGGCTCGTCGCCGAGGCCACCAAGGACTCCGAGACGCTGAAGGCGGAGGCCGAGCAGGCGCTCGCCGACGCCCGCGCCGAGGCCGAGAAGCTGGTGGCGGAGGCCGCCGAGAAGGCCCGCACGGCGGTGGCCGAGGACTCGGCGGCGCAGCTGGCCAAGGCCGCCCGGACCGCCGAGGAGGTCCTCACCAAGGCGTCCGCGAACGCCCAGGAGACCACCCGCAAGGCGTCCGAGGAGGCCGAGCGGATCCGCCGCGAGGCCGAGGCGGAGGCGGAGCGGCTGCGGTCGCAGGCCGAGGAGCAGGCGGACCAGCTCAAGGGCGCGGCCAAGGACGACACCAAGGAGTACCGCGCCAAGACGGTCGAGCTGCAGGAGGAGGCGCGCCGGCTGCGCGGCGAGGCCGAGCAGCTGCGGGCGGAGGCGATCGCCGAGGGCGAGCGGATCCGGGGCGAGGCCCGGCGCGAGGCCGTCCAGCAGATCGAGGAGGCGGCCAGGACCGCCGAAGAGCTGCTGACCAAGGCGCGGACCGACGCGGACGAGCTGCGCTCCGGCGCGAGCGCGGAGAGCGAGCGGATCCGGGGCGAAGCGGCCGAGCGGGCCGCCGCCCTGCGCAAGCAGGCCGAGGAGACCCTGGAGCGCTCCCGCGCCGAGGCGGACCGGCTGCGTGCCGAGGCCGAGGAGCAGGCGGACTCGGTGAAGGCGGCGGCCGACCAGGCAGCGGCCGAGACCCGCGCCGACGCCGAGCGGGCCGCCGAGGCCCGGCACGCCGAGGCGGCCGCCGAGCTGAGCCGGCTGCACTCCGAGGCCGAGATGCGCCTCACCACCGCCGGACAGGAACTCACCGACGCCCGTGCCGAGGGCGAGCGGATGCGCCGCGAGGCCGCCGAGGAGACCGAGCGGCTGCGCACCGAGGCCGCCGAGCGGATCCGTACGCTGCAGGCCCAGGCCGAGCAGGAGGCCGAGCGGCTGCGCACCGAGGCGGCGGCCGACGCGTCGGCCGCCCGCGCGGAGGCCGAGTCGGTGGCCGTACGGCTGCGCACCGACGCCGCCACCGAGGCGGAGCGGCTCAAGACCGAGGCACAGGACACCGCGGACCGTCTGCGGGCCGAGGCGGCCGCCGCGGCCGAGCGGGTCGGCGCAGAGGCGGCCGAGGCGCTCGCCGCCGCCCAGGAGGAGGCGAACCGCCGCCGCCGCGAGGCCGAGGAGACGCTGAACTCCGCGCGCGCCGAGGCGAACGAGGAGCGTGAGCGGGCGCGCGAGCAGAGCGAGGAGCTGCTCGCCTCCGCGCGCAAGCGCGTGGACGAGGCGCAGACCGAGGCGCACCGGCTGGTGGAGGAGGCCGACCGGCGTGCCACCGAGATGGTGTCCGCCGCCGAGCAGACGGCCCAGCAGGTACGGGACTCGGTCGCCGGTCTCCAGGAGCAGGCCGAGGAGGAGATCGCCGGGCTGCGTTCGGCGGCCGAGCATTCCGCCGAGCGGACCCGCACCGAGGCGCAGGAGGAGGCGGACCGGGTCCGCGCCGACGCGTACGAGGAGCGGGAGCGGGCCGCCGAGGACGCGAACCGGGTCCGCACCCGCGCCCAGGAGGAGTCGGAGGCCGCCAGGGCGCTCGCCGACCGGACCGTCTCGGAGGCCATCACCGAGGCGGACAAGCTCCGTTCGGACACGGCCGAATACGCGCAGCGGGTCCGGACCGAGGCCACGGACGCGCTGGCGTCGGCCGAGCAGGACGCGTCCCGCACCCGTGCGGGGGCCCGCGACGACGCCAACCGGATCCGTTCCGAGGCGGCTTCGCAGGCGGACCGGCTGGTCGGCGAGGCGACGAGCGAGGCCGAGCGGATCACGACCGAGGCGACCGAGCTGCTGTCGCTGGCCGAGCAGGACGCGGAGCGGACCCGTACGGAGTCCGAGCGGATCAGGACGGAGGCCGAGGCGGAGGCCGAGCGGCTGCGCGCGGCGGCCCGGACCGACGGCGAGCAGGTGCTGGACGAGGCGCGGAAGGCCGCCGACAAGCGGCGGGCCGACGCGGCGGCGCAGGCGGACCAGCTGATCGGCGAGGCGACGAGCGAGGCCGAGCGGATCACGACCGAGGCGACCGAGCAGGCCGAGCGGCGGCTGCGCGAGGCGTCGGGCGAGGCGGAGCGGCTGCGGGCCGAGGCCGCCGAGACGGTCGGTTCGGCGCAGCAGGCGGCGGAGCGGATCCGTGCGGAGTCCGAGCGTGTGCGGGCCGAGGCGGAGGCCGCGGCCGAACAGATGCGCGCGGAGGCCCGCTCGGAGGCGGACCGGATCCTCGACGAGGCGCGCGAGTCGGCGGCCAAGCGCCGTGCGGACGCGGCCGAGCAGGCGGACCAGCTCATCGCGAAGGCCCAGGAGGAGGCGCTGCGCGCCACCACCGAGGCCGAGGCGCAGGCGGACACGATGGTGGGCGCCGCCCGCAAGGAGGCCGAGCGGATCGTCGCCGAGGCGACCGTCGAGGGCAACTCCCTGGTGGAGAAGGCCCGTACGGACGCCGATGAACTGCTGGTCGGGGCGCGCAGCGACGCGACGGCCATAAGGGAGCGCACCGAGGAGCTGCGGGCGCGTACCGAGGCGGAGATCGAGGAGCTGCACGACCGGGCCCGCCGGGAGAGCGCCGAGCAGATGAGGACGGCCGGCGAGCGGGTCGACAAGCTGGTGACCGCGGCGACCGAGCAGGAGGCACGGGCCGCGGCGAAGGCCAAGGAGCTGCTGGCCGACGCCAATTCGGAGGCGAGCAAGGTCCGGATCGCCGCGGTGAAGAAGGCCGAGGGGCTGCTCAAGGAGGCCGAGCAGAAGAAGGCCACGCTGGTCCGTGAGGCGGAGAAGATCAAGGCCGACGCCGAGCACGAGGCGGAGCAGATGATCTCCGAAGGAAAGCGGGAACTGGAGGTCCTGGTGCGTCGGCGGGAGGACATCAATGCCGAGATCTCCCGTGTCCAGGATGTTCTTGAGGCGTTGGAGTCTTTCGAGGCGCCGTCCACGGGTACGAAGGACGGAGTCAAGGCGGGCGTTTCGGCGGGGGTTACACGTTCGAGTGGCAAGTCCTCCGAGGGCTAGCCACTCAAAAGGCTGGACATTCTCCAGATCAAACGGGCATCCGCTCGATGACACGCCGCTTCGGCCCCTAGGATTCCCCCTATCACCTCACCGGTCTCATTCGACAGGAACCCCATGAGCGACACATCCTCCCCCTTCGGCTTCGAGCTCGTGCGGCGTGGTTACGACCGCGGTCAGGTGGACGACCGCATTACCAAGCTCGTCGCCGACCGTGACAGTGCTCTGGCCCGAATCACCTCTCTGGAAAAGCGCATCGAGGAGCTCCACCTCGAGACCCAGAACGCCCAGGCCCAGGTCAGCGACGCCGAGCCGTCGTACGCCGGTCTCGGTGCGCGGGTCGAGAAGATCCTCCGCCTCGCCGAGGAGGAGGCGAAGGACCTGCGTGAGGAGGCCCGTCGCGCGGCCGAGCAGCACCGCGAGCTCGCCGAGTCGGCCGCCCAGCAGGTGCGCAACGACGCGGAGTCGTTCGCGGCGGAGCGGAAGGCGAAGGCCGAGGACGAGGGCGTCCGGATCGTCGAGAAGGCCCAGGGCGAGGCGAACTCGCTGCGCGCCGAGGCGCAGAAGGACGCGCAGTCGAAGCGCGAGGAGGCGGACGCCCTCTTCGAGGAGACCCGCGCCAAGGCCGCTCAGGCCGCCGCCGACTTCGAGACCAACCTCGCCAAGCGCCGCGAGCAGTCCGAGCGCGACCTGGCGTCGCGTCAGGCGAAGGCGGAGAAGCGTCTCGCGGAGATCGAGCACCGCGCCGAGCAGCTGCGCCTGGAGGCCGAGAAGCTGCGTACGGACGCGGAGCGCCGGGCCCGTCAGACGGTGGAGACCGCGCAGCGCCAGGCCGAGGACATCGTGGCCGACGCGAACGCCAAGGCCGACCGGATCCGCTCGGAATCGGAGCGCGAGCTGGCAGCGCTGACGAACCGCCGCGACTCCATCAACGCGCAGCTGACCAACGTCCGCGAGATGCTGGCGACGCTGACCGGCGCCGCGGTGGCCGCGGCCGGTTCGCCGGTGGACGACGAGCCCGTGACGCGCGGCGTCCCGGCCCAGCAGTCCCGGTAAGCACGCGCCCCGGCGAGTCAGCCGAAGGGACGCGCGGGTGTCGAAAGGGATGGGGTCCCCCCGCCGTAGGCAGGGGGAGCGCGGAGGCCGCGAGGAACGAGCGGTCGAGCCCGATCCACCGTCGACGCACGCTTGAGCGTCCCGGAGGGGAACCGAGCCCCAAAGCAGCGCGCAGCCCTCCGTCATTCCGGTGGCGGGGGGCTTCGTCCGCTCGTAGCGTGGACGGATGATCGAGCTTGAGGGGCTTACCAAACGCTTCGGCACGAAGACGGCGGTCGACCATCTGTCGTTCCAGGTCCGGCCCGGGATGATCACCGGCTTCCTCGGACCGAACGGCGCCGGCAAGTCGACGACGATGCGCATGATGCTCGATCTGGACATCCCGACCAGCGGTACCGTCCGTATCGACGGCAAGCACTACCGCGACCTCGAGGAACCGCTGAAGTACATAGGGGCGTTGCTGGACGCCAAGGCGATGCACGGGGGCCGCTCGGCGTACAACAACCTGCTGTGCCTGGCCCAGTCCAACCGCATTCCGGAGCGCCGGGTCACCGAGGTTCTCGACACGGTCGGACTCACACCGGTGGCGAAGAAGAAGTCCAAAGGATTTTCGCTCGGGATGGGCCAGCGGCTGGGAATCGCCTCCGCGTTGCTGGGTGATCCGGAGATCTTGATGTTCGACGAACCCGTCAATGGTCTGGACCCCGAGGGTATTCACTGGATCCGCAATCTGATGAAGGCGCTGGCGGCGGAAGGCCGGACGATCTTCGTTTCCAGCCATCTGATGAGTGAAATGGCGCTGACCGCCGATCACTTGATCGTCATCGGCCAGGGCAAGCTGCTCGCCGATACCTCGATGGCCGATTTCATCCAGCAGAACTCACGGAGTTTCGTGCGTCTGCGCTCACCCCAGCAGGAGGAGCTGCGGGACGTGCTCCACGCCAACGGCTTCATCCCGGTCGAGTCGGGCAACGGCACCCTGGAGGTCGACGGCGCGACCACCGAGGCGCTCGGTGAGCTCGCCGCCCGGCACCAGCTCGTCCTCCATGAACTCAGCGCCCAGCGCGCCTCGCTGGAGGAGGCGTTCATGCAGATGACGGCGGGCGCGGTCGAATACCACGCGCACGGCACGGACGTCCACGGCACCACGGGCGGCCCCGTCTGGGGCGCGCCGGCCCCCCCGGCCGAAACGACGAGCGGCCCCCACTGGGGCGACACCCACCAGGGGGCCTGAACCATGGCATCGGTACCCGCCGCCGTCCTCCAGTCCGAGTGGACCAAGATCCGCACGGTGTCCTCCACGAGCTGGACCCTGGTCAGCGCGCTGTTGGTCACGGTCGCCATGAGCGCGGCGCTCTGCGCGCTGATGAAGTCGACCTTCACCGAGCTCTCCCCCGCCGAGCGGGCCACCTTCGACCCGACCTTCATCAGCTTCTCGGGGATGATTCTCGGCCAGCTGGCGATGGTCGTCTTCGGTGTGCTCGTGGTCGGCACCGAGTACAGCTCGGGCATGATCCGCACCTCGCTGGCCGCCGTCCCGCAGCGGGCCACGTTCCTCCTCAGCAAGATCACGGTGGCCGGACTGCTGGCCCTCGTCGTCGGGCTCGCGACCAGCTTCCTGTCGTTCTTCATCGGCCAGGCCCTGCTCGGCGAGTACCGCACCACCCTCGGCGCGGATAACGTCCTGCGGGCGGTCATCGGCGGCGGTCTCTACATGGGGCTGATCGCGCTCTTCTCGATGGGCGTCGCGGCGATGCTGCGCTCGTCGATGCTCTCCCTCGGCATCCTGGTGCCGTTCTTCTTCCTGATCTCCCAGATCCTGTCCGCCGTCCCGAAGGCCAAGGACGTGGCGCTGTACTTCCCGGACCAGGCCGGCTCCAAGATCATGCAGGTGGTCCCGGACGCGATGAACACGCAGGAGGCGCCGTACGGGCCCTGGGGCGGGCTGGGGATCATGCTGATCTGGGTCGCGGCCGCGCTGATCGGGGGCTACCTGGTCATGAAGAAGCGCGACGCCTGACCCGGTCGGGCCGTCCGGCCGGGGAGGCGGGGCGTCCGGCCGGGGCGTCCGGGGCTCGTCGGCTTTGGCCGGAACCGTCAAGGGCCGGATACCCTCTTACCTCCTACGGGGGCCTTCGGCCACGGGCCACTGCCCCGACGACGACCTGACCTGTCGATGGGGCTGGAGAATGATCGAGGCAGTCGGCCTGACGAAGCGCTACGGCGCCAAGACGGCCGTGTACAACCTTTCCTTCCAGGTGCGGCCCGGCGCCGTCACCGGCTTCCTGGGGCCCAACGGCTCCGGGAAGTCGACGACCATGCGCATGATCCTCGGGCTCGACCGGCCGACCTCCGGACACGTCACGATCGGCGGCCACCCCTTCCGGCAGCTTCCCAACGCCCCCCGGCAGGTCGGCGCCCTGCTCGACGCCAAGGCCGTCCACGGCGGCCGGAGCGCCCGCAACCATCTGCTGTCCCTCGCCCAGCTCGCCGGGATCCCGGCCCGCCGGGTCGACGAGGTGCTCGGGGTCGTCGGGCTCCAGGACGTGGCCCGCAGGCGCTCCAAGGGCTTCTCGCTCGGCATGGGGCAGCGGCTCGGCATCGCGGCCGCGCTCCTCGGTGACCCCCAGGTGCTGCTCTTCGACGAGCCGGTCAACGGTCTCGACCCCGAGGGCATCCTCTGGGTCCGCAACCTCATGAAGAAGCTCGCCTCCGAGGGCCGGACGGTCTTCGTGTCGAGCCATCTGATGAGCGAGATGGCGCTGACCGCCGACCAGTTGATCGTGATCGGCCGCGGTCAGCTGCTCGCCGACATGAGCGTCAAGGACTTCATCTCCGCCAACTCCGCGGACTTCGCCCGGGTGCGGACGCCCCAGACCGAGCCGCAGCAGCGGGAGAAGCTGACGGCGGTACTGACCGAGGCCGGCGGGCAGGTGCTCTCCGAGCGGGACGGCGCGCTGCGCGTGACCGGTCTCCCGCTGCCGCGGATCAGCGATCTGGCGCACGAGGCGGACGTCCGGCTGTGGGAGCTCTCGCCGCACCAGGCGTCGCTGGAGGAGGCGTACATGCGGATGACGCAGAGCGCCGTGGACTACCGCTCCACCGAGGACCAGCTGGCCGGCCTGCAGCAGCCCGTGCCGCACCCCGGGGACGGCTATGTGGTGCCGCAGCCGGTGGTTCCGGAGGTGCCCCAGCAGGGCTGGTACGCCCCGCCGCCGCCCGGGGAGAACCCGTACGCGCAGAAGCCGCCGGTGCCCGCGGAGCCGCCCGTCGCGCCCGCGCCCGTGGACCAGACCCCGGCCGGCCCGGCCCCCGACACCGACCCGAGCACCAACAAGGACGCCCGATGACGACCCCGTACCAGCAGCAGGGCGCACCCCTCGCCTCGTACGTCTCACCCATCCCGGTGCGCAGGGCCCACCTCGGGGACGCCCTCGCCTCCGAGTGGACCAAAATCCGTTCTCTGCGCTCCACGATGTGGACGCTCGGCGTCATGATCCTGCTCATGGTCGGCATCGGCCTGGGCGTCGCGGCGATCGTGGCCGCCTCCGACGTCGACACCGAGGGTGAGTCCGCCCTCGGTCTCGGGTTCTTCGGTGTACTGCTCGGTTCGATCTGCGTGATCACGCTCGGCGTGCTCACCATCGCGTCCGAGTACGGCACGGGCATGATCCGCACGACGCTGACCGCCTGCCCCAGCCGCGCCCGTGTGCTGGCGGCCAAGGCGATCGTCTTCTTCGTGCTGGTGTTCACGGTCACCACGGTGACCGTCACGGTCGTCGCCGCGGTCCAGACCGCGATGGTGGACGCGACCCCCGCGTCCGGCGGCGACTGGCTGCGGGCGACCGTGGGCGTGGGGCTCTACCTGGCGCTGCTCGGGCTGCTGTCGCTCGCCGTCGGCACGCTGCTGCGGCACTCGGCGGGCGCGATCACGATCATGATCGGCGTGCTGCTGTTCCCGCTGGTGGCGGCCATGTTCATGTTCTCGGAGTCGTTGGCGAAGCTCCAGGAGGGGCTGCTCGCCTATGCGATCCCGAGCCAGATCATCGCGCTCTACAGCGAGAACGCCGTGCGCGAGTCGGGGCCGGCCGGCTGGGAGCCTCTCCTGATCATGCTGGGTCTGACCGCGGCGACGCTGGGCGCCGCGTTCGCGGTGCTCAACAGCCGCGACGCGTGAGGAACCCGGCCGGCGCCGCCGGACAACCGCCTCAGTACTTGGGGGCGTTGCGGGACCGCTGCACCCGGGAGGTGCGGCGGTCCTTCGCGTTCCAGCACGCCTTGTGCCAGTGGCGCCGGTCGTCCACGCCGCCGTACTCCGGCCAGGCCACCACGTGGGGCATCCCGGCGGGGATCTCCTGGTCGCAGCCGGGGCAGCGGTAGCGCTTGCCGACCGAGTTCGCCCCGGCGACATGCCGGACGGACCACTCCTCGCCCTGCCAGGGCTCGGTGCGCTGCACACCGCCGTACCGGTCTCCCGGCGCACCTTCCTGCTCGACGGGACTGTCGCCGCCACGAGGGCGGTTGCGGCGCGGGGACACGTAACACCTCACGGGGCCGGGTGCGGGACAGGTGACTTCCAGCGTACGGCTCACGACCCCGGGTACATGTCCCGGACGGGTGTCGCGGTGTCGGCCGACAGGCCCAGTTACCGGAAAATCGCAAGAACTTCGCATCCGCCCGTTGCCTTTGGCACGTGTCAGACGTTGTTGCCGGTAAGAGGGGGAGAGCCGCGTCGGCCGCAAGGAGGCAAAAGGCGATGCGCGTGGGTACGTTTGTTCTGGCCGCCCAGTTCCCGGGGCAGGGGCAGGGGGAGGCGTTGCACCGGGCGGTGCGGACCGCCGAGGTCGCCGAGGAGGCCGGGCTCGACTCGGTCTGGCTGGCCGAGCACCACTTCGTTCCGTACGGCGTGTGTCCGTCGGCCGTGACACTGGCCGCGCTGCTCCTCGGCCGCACCCGCCGGATCCGGGTGGGGACGGCGGTGAGCGTGCTGCCGACCGCCCATCCCGTCGCACTGGGCGAGCAGGCCGCGCTGCTGCACCTCACCTCCGGCGGCCGCTTCACCCTGGGCGTCGGCAGGGGCGGCCCCTGGGTGGACCTGGAGGTCTTCGGCGCGGGCCTGGAGGCGTACGAGCAGGGGTTCCCCGAGGCGCTGGACCTGCTGCTGCGCTGGCTGCGCGAGCCCCGTGTGGGAGCCCAGGGGGAACGATTCGCTTTCCGTGAAGTCGCGGTCGTGCCGCGGCCGGACGAGCTCCTCGGCCCCGTCGGTGAATCGGCCGGGCCCGAAGTGGTCCTGGCGTGCACCTCGCCGGCGAGCGTCCGCAGGGCCGCCGAGCGTGGGCTGCCGATGCTCCTCGGTATGCACTGCGGCGACGAGGAGAAGGCCGAGATGGTCGCCGCGTGGCGCAGGCACGCCCTCGCGGCGGGCCATGCGCCGGACGCGGTCGACCGCGCCGCCGCCGGGCATGTGTCGGCGGGTGTGGCGCAGATCGCGGACAGCGGGGCCGACGCCGCCGAGGCGCTCCTCAAGGCGATGCCGGGGTGGCTGAAGCAGGGCCTGGACGCCCATGTGACGGTCGACGGTCGGCACCGGGCGATGCGGGACCCCGTCGCCTACACCGAGCTGCTGTGCGCCCTGCACCCGGTCGGCACGCCGCGGCTGGCGGCGGACCGGCTCGCCGCGACCGCCGAGCGCACGGGCATCACCCGCTTCGCGCTGCTGGCCGAGGGGTCGGGAGACCTCACGGCGACCGAGGAGAACGTGCGGCGCCTGGGCGCCGAGGTGTTGCCGCTGCTCGTCTGAGCCGCCGCCCTTCCCGCCGTACGAAGAAGGCTGCCGCCCCGGCATCAGGTGTCTCGCGCGAAGCGGAGCGGCAGCAGAAGACATCAGCAGTCGCGCAGTTCGGGCGACTGATTGAGCAGCTGGCCCCGGATGGAAGTGAAGCGGGCCAGCCGCTCGTCCACCGAGGAGTCCAGCGGGAACACCGCTACACGGTGGCAGTTCTGGAAGGCCAGACGCACACCGAAGTGCCGCTGGAGCGCTCCGCGGATCGCGTCACTCGCGAGCGCGCGCAGCAGCTGACCACGTGCCTGCTCGTCCGGCGGCGGCGTCTGGTTGTCGGCGAACTCTCCGCCGTCCACCTTCAGCTGAGCCACCAGAGAACTGATCATCTCCCATGCGAAGGGCAGGGAGGTCCGGACGCAGTCGACGAAGTCGGCTTCGTCGACCTCGCCTCGCTCGGCCTGTTCCAACAGCGCCGGTGAGACGTCGAGCGACATGGGTTCTCCTCTCGCGACCCCGACGAGCGGGGTCTTACGGGCAGGGAAGGAGGAGCCCCCGTACGCCACGCAGAGTGCACGAGCGACGACCTCCTGCTTCCACGTTAAGCGCGCTGTCCGGACCGCACCAGGAGATTGGGACCACAACCGGCCAATAACGAACGGGGCTTTAGGGCCGAATCGCGCGGAAGCGTATGCGTCGAGTAGCGTTGCGCCCCATGCGTCTCGTCATCGCCCGCTGCTCCGTGGACTACGCGGGCCGGCTCACCGCCCACCTGCCCTCCGCCCCCCGTCTGATCCTGGTCAAGGCAGACGGCAGCGTCTCCATCCACGCCGACGACCGGGCGTACAAACCGCTCAACTGGATGTCCCCGCCGTGCACGCTCAAGGAGGGCGTCGACGGAGAGGCGGGCATCTGGACCGTCGTCAACAAAGCGGGCGAGAAACTGATCATCACCATGGAGGAGGTCCTCCATGATTCCTCGCACGAACTCGGCGTCGACCCGGGGCTCATCAAGGACGGCGTGGAAGCGCACCTCCAAGAGCTTCTCGCCGACAGGATCGAGACACTGGGCGACGGATACAGCCTGATCCGCCGCGAGTACCCGACGGCCATCGGCCCGGTGGACATCCTCTGCCGTGACTCGGACGGCGCGACGGTCGCGGTCGAGATCAAGCGGCGTGGCGAGATCGACGGTGTGGAGCAGCTCACCCGCTATCTGGAGCTGCTCAACCGCGATCCCCATCTGGCGCCGGTCAAGGGCATCTTCGCGGCGCAGGAGATCAAGCCGCAGGCGCGGGTGCTGGCGACGGACCGCGGGATCGGGTGCGTGGTCCTGGACTACGACGCGATGCGCGGCATCGAGGACGACAAGCTCCGGCTGTTCTGAGCCACGCGGTACGGGGCGGCCCCCGGCGGTGACTACCGCCGGGGGCCGTTTCCATGTGCGCGGGTACGGTCGTCAGGCCGCGCTGCCGCTGTTGCTGGGGCTGCCGTTCGTGTCGCCGCCGGTGGGGTCGGTCCCGCCGGTGGTCGTGCCGCCCGTCGGGTCGGTCCCGCCGGTGGTCGTGCCACCCGTGGGGTCGGTCCCACCGGTGGTCGTGCCACCCGTGGGGTCGGTCCCACCAGTGGTCGTGCCGCCCGTCGGGTCGGTCCCACCGGTCGTCGTCCCACCCGCCGGGTCGGTCCCGCCGGTCGTGGTCGTCCCCCCGCTCGACGACGTACCGCCGGTGCTGGAGGGGCTGCCGCTCGGCGAACCACCGGTCGTCGTGGAGCCCGACGTGCTGCCGCCCCCCGACGTGGTCGACCCACCGGTCGTCGGGCCGCCCGTCGAGGCGCTGCCCGAGGACGACGGGCTGCCACCGGATGTCGTCGATGAGCCGCCGCCCGTGGAGGAGCCCCCGTCGCGCGGGGTCGCCGATCCCGACGGGTTCGGCGATTCCGGCTTTCCGGTGCTCCCCGGCGGGGTCGGGTCCTCGACGGGCTCGTCCGTGTTGTAGCCGTCGTCGCCCGTGTCCTGGCCGGCCGACGGGTCCGAGCTGACCCGCTCCGAGCCCGGCTTCTCGTCGCCGCCGGAGGTCGCGCCGAGGGTGATCACCGTGCCGAGGACGGCGACGAGCAGCGCGCCCGCGCCGACCGCGACGGCATTGCGCCGGGCGCCGCCGAGGAAGGCCCAGCGGGTGTGCGTCTTCGTCATACCGCCGGAGGACGTGTCCTGGCGGGTGACGAGGGTGACGTCCTGGTCGGGGAACGGCGACACCGTGCGGGCGACGGGGATGCCGCCGGGCGGGGACGCCGACGCGTCCCGGCGGACGGACGGGGCCTGCTCGCCGGCCGGGCCGCGTCCTGCGAGCGGGCCGCCCGCACGGTCGGCGACGAGGGCGAGCGCCCGGCGGCCGGCGACGGTGCCGCGCTTGTCGGCGAGCGCGCCGCGCATGCCGATGGAAGCCTCCAGCTCGGCGCGGGCCCGGTCGAGGTTGCCCGCGCAGAGAGCCAGGACGCCCAACTCGTGGTGGAAATAGGCCTCTTCGGCGACGTCGCCGGCGATCCGGGCGGCCTCCTGGCCCGTGCGCAGAGCCCGCTCCCAGGCGCCCCAGTGCAGTCCCGCGGCGAAGGCCGGGGTGGCGCTGCGGGCGAGGAGGACGGCCGCGGCGATGTGCCCGTCCTCGTCGTCGGAGTTCTGCCCGGGGGGCGCGCCTTCGCTGGGCAGCAGCGCGGTCATCGATGCGAGCAGGGCGTCTGCCTCGGCGCCGGCGCGCTCGGGGGTGACCGAGGGGTGTCCGGCCCACCAGGCGTAGTGCTGGGCGACGGTGTGGGCGCGGTCGGCGGCGCCCTCGCCGTATCCGGCGGCCTCCAGCTGGGCCAGTACCTGGGCGGCGAGCCGGTAGCGGGGGCCGACGGGGGTGAGCAGACCGCAGTTCACCAGCTCGCCGAGCGCGGCATCCGCGTGGGTGTCGCCGACGAGGGCGGGCAGATGGGCCGGATGCGGCACCTCGCCGCCGAGCGCGACCGCGAGGCGCAGGGTCTCGCGGGCGGACGGGCCGAGCCGCGAGGCGAGCAGCGCCGCCGGCGCCGCGCCGTCGGCGAGGCTGGGCAGGGGTATCTCGGGCAGCTCGGAGTCGGGGATGTCGTCGGGGTCGTCGGGCTCGTCGTCGGGGTTGGCGGGGCCCGCTCCGAACGGGTCGAAGGCGCCCTGGTCGGCGCGGAGGGCGTCGCGCTGGCGCAGCAGCGCGCCCGCCTGGACGAAGCGCAGCGGCAGGCCCTCGGACTCGAACCAGAGGTCGCCGGCCCAGTTGGCCTCCTCGTCGGTGAGGGCCCGGTCGACGACCCGCTCCAGCAGTTCCAGTGTGGAGCCCCGGCCGAGACCGGCGAGGGTGACCTCTTCCAGGTGCGCTTCGGCCGTGGGCGCGGGCACATCGGGGGTGGCGGCGAACAGGAAGGCGCATTCGGGGGTCGCGTCGAGGAGCTCGTCGAGGGCCGCGCCGCCGATTTCCAGGTCGTCGACGACGACGACCGCGCCGATGTCGTGGACGTGGTCGAGCAGGGTCGCCCGGTCGGGGCGGTACTGCGAGGCGTGGTGAACCGTCGCGAACAGTTCGTGGAGCAGCTCGGTCGCGGTGCGGCGGTAGCCGGAGAGTCGTACGACGCCGTCCGGGGCGATGTCCGCGCAGTCGCCGGCGACGGCGTCGAGGAGGGTGGTCCGGCCGGAGCCGGCGGGCCCGGTGAGCCGGGCCGAGCGCCCGCGCGCCAGGAGCTGTACGAGCCGCTCGCGCTCCTCCTGCCGCTCCAGGAGCGGCAGAGGCGGGGCGGCGGGCCCGGCGGGGAGGGGCGGGCCCGAGACGCGGGTGAGGTCGGCACGCTCGTCGGCGGTGCGCTTGCGCGGCCGTGCGGGGAGCTCACCGGGCGGGCAGGGTTCTATCTCGCTGCCGTCGATCGGGTTGATGGTGAGCAGCAGGTCGCCGGAGACGATCTGTGCCGTACGGGCGGTCGTCGGACCCGCCGACCCGCCGCCCTTGACCGGTCCGGTCACGGGTGTGATGGGGTCGCGCCGGCCGCCGTCACGGGTGCCGCCGCCGTCGTTGTCGTGGCCGTGTTCTTCCGGCCCCCGGTTGATCGGGTCCATCAAAGCCCCCAAAAGCGTCGCGCGCCGATGCCAAGCCCCTCCCGGCCGATCTGCACGTCCGCTGTCGCTTCTGGTCCGGTGCCCGCCAGTGGGTCCGTCAATCGGCGGGCAGCCGAACCCTAGACGGTCGCACGGCCTCGGGGAACAGGTGGGGTGCCACGCCGCCCCAGACGTCACCTTCTCGTGAGGATTGGGCGCCAGGGGCGAATTTCACAGGCGCTCCACACACGGTGACGCCCGTGGACGAGGTTCAGACGCGCGGCAGCGACTCGGCCGCGATGCCGCCCTCGATGGCGAGGATGCGGTGCAGCCGGGTGGCCACCAGCAGGCGCTGCATCTGGGGCGGGACCCCGCGCAGCACCAGGCGGCGGCCGCACCGGCCGGCCCGCCGGTGCGCGCCCATGATGACCCCGAGCCCGGTGGCGTCCCAGGAGTCCAGTCCGGTCAGGTCGAGGACCAGGTCGCCGGCTCCGTCGTCGACGGCCGAGTGCAGGACCGTACGGGCGTCCGCCGCGCTGCGCACGTCGAGGCGCCCCCCGACGACCAGCTCGGCGTGGTCGCCCCTGATGTGCATATGCGCTCCCCGAGAGTTTGGCTTTGCACCAACTGACTGCCGGATGGGCGGGCCAGTTGCGCCTTGTAAGCGAACCGATACCAAATTCACCCGCGGGGGTGAGGTGGGGTCAGTGCTTGTAGAAGCCCTGCCCGCTCTTGCGGCCGATGTCACCGGCGTCCACCATCCGGCGCATCAGCTCCGGCGGGGCGAACTTCTCGTCCTGCGACTCGGTGTAGATGTTGCTGGTGGCGTGGAGCAGGATGTCCACGCCGGTCAGGTCGGCGGTGGCCAGCGGGCCCATGGCGTGACCGAAGCCCAGCTTGCACGCGATGTCGATGTCCTCGGCGGAGGCCACGCCCGACTCGTAGAGCTTGGCGGCCTCGACGACCAGCGCGGAGATCAGCCGGGTGGTGACGAAACCGGCGACGTCGCGGTTGACGACGATGCAGGTCTTGCCGACCGACTCGGCGAACTCGCGGGTGGTGGCGAGGGTTTCGTCGCTGGTCTTGTAGCCGCGGACCAGCTCGCAGAGCTGCATCATCGGCACCGGCGAGAAGAAGTGGGCGCCGACGACGCGCTCCGGGCGCTCGGTGACCGCCGCGATCTTGGTGATCGGGATGGCGGAGGTGTTGGAGGCGAGGACCGTGTCGTCCCGTACGAGCTTGTCGAGCGTACGGAAGATCTCGTGCTTGACCTCGAGCTTCTCGAAGACCGCCTCGACGACGATGTCGGCGTCGGCGGCGCCGTCCAGGTCGGTGGTGGTGGTGATGCGGGCCAACGCGGCCTCGGCGTCGGCCGCTTCGAGCTTGCCCTTGGAGACGAACTTGTCGTACGACGCCTTGATGCCGTCGGTGCCGCGGGTCAGGGCCGCGTCGGTGACGTCACGCAGGACGACGTCCCAGCCCGCCTGGGCCGAGACCTGCGCGATTCCGGACCCCATGAGTCCGGCCCCGATGACGGCGAGCTTCCTGGCCACGTTCTACCCCTTAACGGCTGTTTACTTTCTGGCTCTCCGGCGGAGGTTAGCGGGCGTGAGGGGTCGTGTGAGCCCGAAGAGATGCGCGTCACGTCTCAGATGACGGACATCACACCGCCGGGGCCCATTCCGTGGGCCGTACCGCGTACTTGAGCACCTTCTCCCCCAGGAGTTCCTCGATCTCGTCGAGGAGGACGAGGGCCTCGCGAGACACTTCCGCCGGTTTGCGCCGCTTGACCATTTCCGTACCGATCCAGCCCATGACGGTGCTGTGCACCCAGGCCAGCTGTCCGGCGACGAGGGCGGGCAGCAGGGAGTCGTCGTCCGGTCCGGCCTCCGCGCGCATGGTCGCCTCCAGGTCCGCCAGGAGTTCCTGCTGGATGGCCCAGAGCCGGGAGCGCAGGGTGTGCGCCTCGGTGATCACCCGCATGAAGTCGGCGTAGCCGTCGATGAGGCCGACGGCCGGCGAGACGGCTTCGACCTCGGCGCGCAGTTCGCGCAGCACGGCGTCGGCGGCCGACTCCCCCGGCGCGCGGCCGCGCACCCAGCGGGAGAGGCGGTCGACGACCCCCTTGCTGCGGTCGAGGAAGAGGTCCTCCTTGGCCGGGAAGTAGTTGTAGACGGTGTTGACCGACACCTGGGCCGCCTCGGCGATCTCCGCGATCGTCACCGCGTCGAAGCCGCGCTCCACGAACAGGCCTGTCGCCACGTCCGAGATGAGCTGCCTGGTCTGCCGCTTCTTGCGCTCTCTGAGTCCCTCAGCCATGGACCCATCGTAACTTTTCTGGCGTCGATGAAAACTTGGGGTCGTTGCAAAATTTAAGAGACTCTGTTTTTCTGGGGCCATGGCAATCATCAGTACCGCCGGGCTCGCCCGGACCTTCCAGACCAAGAACGGCCCGGTGGAGGCGGTGCGCGGCATCGACCTGACCGTGCGGCCGGGCGAGATCCTCGGCTTCCTCGGGCCCAACGGAGCCGGCAAGACCACGACCCTGCGGATGCTCACCACACTGCTGCCGCCGACCGGCGGAGCGGCCACCGTGGCCGGCTTCGACCTCGTCCGCGACCCCGCCAAGGTGCGCGGCAAGATCGGTTACGTCGCCCAGTCCGGCGGCGTCGACCTGAGCGTCTCCGTACGCGAGGAACTGGTCACCCAGGGACGGCTCTACCGGCTCACCAGGGACGAGGCCGTCGTCCGCGCCGAGGAGCTGGCCGCCGACCTCGGCCTCACCGAGCTGCTCGACCGCGGCTGCGCCGCCCTCTCCGGCGGCCAGCGCCGCCGCCTGGACATCGCGATGGGCCTCACCCACCGGCCCGAGCTGCTCTTCCTCGACGAGCCGACCACCGGCCTCGATCCGGGCAGCCGCGCCGAGCTGTGGAAGCTGGTGAGGCGGCTGCGCGACGAGTACGGCACGACCGTCTTCCTCACCACCCACTACCTCGACGAGGCGGACGAGCTGTCCGACCGGCTCGTCGTCGTCGACCGGGGCGCGGTCGTCGCGGAGGGCACCCCGGCCGAGCTCAAGGAGCGGTACGCCGGCTCGCCCGGCGCCACCCTCCAGGACACCTTCCTCGCCATCACCGGGCGCGGCCCCGCCCCCGCCGACACCACTCCCGTGGCCGTCTAGGCCCCTCCCCGAGGACACGACCATGCTTCTCCACGACATCGCGCTGATCTTCGGGCGGTACGCCCGTCAGACGCTGCGCTCCAAGTTCCAGATGCTCTTCGGTGTGCTGATGCCGCTGCTCTACCTGCTCTTCTTCGGGCCGCTGCTCACCGAGCTGCCGCTCGCCTCCGAGGGCGACTCCTGGCAGGTGCTCGTCCCCGGCCTTCTCCTCCAACTCGGGCTCTTCGGCGCCTCCTTCTCCGGCTTCGCGGTCATCATCGAGAACCAGATGGGGGTGGTCGAGCGGATGCGGGTGACTCCGGTCAGCCGGCTCGCCCTGCTCCTCGGCCGGGTACTGCGCGACGCGGCGCTCTTCGTCTTCCAGGCCGTCCTGCTCGTCCTCGCCGCGCTGGCGATGGGCCTGCGCGCCCCGCTCGGCGGCATCCTCATCGGCTTCGCCTTCGTCGCCGTCCTCACGGTGGCGCTGGCCTCGCTCTCGTACGCACTGGCGCTCAAGGTCTCCAAGCCGCAGGAGTTCGGCCCGGTCGTCAACGCGCTGTCGATGCCCTCGATGCTGCTGTCCGGCCTCATGCTGCCGATGGCGCTCGCCCCCGCCTGGCTGGACGTGCTGTCGCACTTCACGCCGTTCCGCTACCTGGTGGACGCGGTGCGGGCGGGGTACGTCGGCGACTACGCGGGGACGGCGATGCTGTACGGGGTCCTGGTCGGCGCCGGGTTCGCCGCGCTGGCCGTGACGGTGGGCACACGTGTCTTCCGCCGGGCCGGAGCGTAACTACGCTGGCCTCATGGTCAATCTGACGCGCATCTACACCCGTACCGGCGACCAGGGCACCACCGCGCTGGGCGACATGAGCCGCACCGCCAAGACCGATCTGCGGATCTCGGCGTACGCCGACGCCAACGAGGCCAATGCCGTCATCGGCACGGCCATCGCCCTCGGGCAGCTCGACGAAGAGGTCGTCAAAGTCCTCGTCCGCGTCCAGAACGACCTGTTCGACGTGGGCGCGGACCTCTCGACCCCGGTGATCGAGGATCCGAAGTACCCGCCGCTGCGGGTCGAGCAGTCGTACATCGACAAACTGGAGGCGGACTGCGACCGCTTCCTGGAGCAGCTGGAGAAGCTCCGCTCCTTCATCCTGCCGGGCGGCACACCGGGCGCGGCGCTGCTGCACCAGGCGTGCACCGTCGTACGGCGGGCCGAGCGCTCGACCTGGGCGGCGATCGAGGTCCACGGCGAGACGATGAACGCGCTGACGGCGACGTATCTGAACCGCCTGTCCGACCTGCTGTTCATTCTGGCGAGGACGGCGAACAAGGCGGTCGGGGACGTGCTCTGGGTGCCGGGCGGAGAGCGCTAGCGGACACGACGTAGGGTCTTTCGTCCGGATCGTGCCGGATCAGTGAGCGGGGTCCGGTGCGTGCGGACGAGGACGTCGGCCGGACGGCCCGCCACTACATCCTTCGACGGATGCCCGGCTCCGCCCCCGCGCCGACTCCCGGCCCGCTCCCGGCGTGTTGGATGGACTCGTGACCCTCCCCCGCCCCCACCGCGACGACGTGTTCTTCGCCGTCACCGGGCTGCTCGGCGGTGTCCTGCTCTGGGCACTCGGACTGCACACCCAGGACCACCGGGACGAGCTGCCGTCCTGGGTGACGCTGGTGCCGCTCGTGGTGGCCGCGCTGCTCGAACTGCATCGCAGGACCATGCCCCGTACCGCCCTGAACGTCGGCACCCTGGCGGTCGTGGCCGACCAGTTCACGCAGGGGAACCTGGTCACGGTGCTGATGTTCACGGACCTGGTCTACGCGGCCGTGGTCTACGGGTCGCCCGCGACCGCACGCCGGGTGCCCCGGACCACCGGGCTGATCACCGTGGCCGCGACCATCACGTACCTGGCCTGGTTCCGCACACCCGAGGGGCTGCTGCTCGGCATCGTCACCGGCCTGGTGTCCTTCGCACCCGCGGCCACCGGCGCGATCATCCGCAATCACCGCGAGGCCGCGGAGACCGCCTCGCTGCGTGCCGAGCAGACGGCCCTGCTGGCCGAGATGGACCGCGCCCAGGCGGTGGTCGCCGAGCGCGCCCGCATGGCCCGCGAGCTGCACGACATGGTCGCCAACCACCTCTCGGCCATCGCGATCCACTCCACGGCGGCGCTCTCGCTGGACGACGCGGCCACCACCCGCCGGGCGCTCACCGTGATCCGGGAGAACAGCGTGGAGGGTCTCGCCGAGATGCGCCGGCTGATCGGGCTGCTGCGGGCGAGTGGCGACGACGGGGAACCGGCCGCCGCGCCCAGGCTGGCCGGACTGGACGCGCTCCTGGCGCAGGCACGGACGAACGGCGCGTCGAGCGGGCTGACATTCACCCTCGACGACGTGCGCGCGGAGGATCTCGATCCGCTCCCGGCGCCGGTCGAGCTCGCCGCGTACCGGATCGTCCAGGAGTCGCTGACCAATGCGCTCAAGCACGCTCCGGCCGGACCGGTCACGGTCCGGCTCGTCCGGGACGAGCGGGCGCTGAGGGTACGGGTCACCAGCCCGTACGGGGACCGGGACGGGCCCCGCGCGCCCGGCTCCGGAGCCGGTCTGGTGGGGATGCGCGAGCGGGTGGCGCTGCTGGACGGCACCTTCGAGGCGGGGCCCGTCGGCAACGGTGACGGTACGAAGATCTGGCAGGTACGGGCCGAGCTGCCCGCCGAGGAGAGGACTCCGAGCGCATGACGATCCGGGTAGTGGTCGCCGAGGACCAGAGCGCGGTGCGCGCCGGGCTGGTCCTGATCCTGGGCAGCTCGCCGGAGATCGAGGTGGTGGGCGAGGCCGCGGACGGGGAGCGGGCGGTGGAGCTGGCCCGGGAGCTGCGCCCGGATCTGGTGCTGATGGATGTCCAGATGCCCCGGATGGACGGGGTCACGGCCACCCGCCAGGTCGTCGCCGAGGGGCTGGCCGACGTCCTCGTCCTCACCACCTTCGACCTGGACGAGTATGTCTTCGGAGCGCTGCGGGCGGGCGCGGCGGGCTTCCTCCTGAAGAACACCGACGCGAAGGACCTGATCGAGGCGGTACGGACGGTGGCGCGCGGCGAGGGTCTGATCGCGCCGGCGGTGACCCGGCGGCTGATCGCCGAGTTCGCGGCGCCCCGTCGCGTGCCGTCGCCGGACTCACCCGGCCCGGCCGTACTGGACGCGCTCACCCGGCGCGAACGGGAGGTGCTCGGGTGCCTGGGCAAGGGGCTGTCGAACGCGGAGATCGCGGTCCGGCTCGACATGGCGGAAGCCACGGTCAAGACGCATGTCAGCCGACTGCTCGGCAAGCTGGAGTTGCGCAGCAGGGTCCAAGCGGCCGTGCTGGCTCAGGAGTTGGGGGTCTGACCCCACCGCCTCCCCCACATTCTCCACCTATGGTCTGGACCTATTGACGATTGGTCCAGACCTTCCTACGCTCACGGCGCGCACACAGTTCACGGACCACCCCCTCTTTTGTCCGTCCGCAACTTGAGGAGCACCGTTGAGCACTCAAGCTTCCGTGCACAGACCAGGCTTCAGATCCCGTGCCGCCGCGGGACTGACCGCTCTGCTGCTACCGCTCGCCGCGATGGTCGGGCTCGCCGCTCCCGCACAGGCCGCCGCGGCGGCCACCGCCACGTACACCAAGGTCTCCGACTGGGGCAGCGGCTTCGAGGGCAAGTGGACGGTGAAGAACACCGGCACCACCACCCTCAGCTCCTGGACCGTCGAGTGGGACTACCCCTCGGGCACCGCCGTCACCTCGGCGTGGGACGCCACCGTCACGAGCTCCGGCACCCACTGGACCGCCAAGAACGTCGGCTGGAACGGTACCCTCTCCCCCGGCGCCTCCGTCTCCTTCGGCTTCAACGGCACCGGCTCCGGCGCCCCGAGCGGCTGCAAGGTCAACGGCGGATCCTGTGACGGCGGCTCGCAGCCCGGCGACAACCCGCCCTCGGCCCCCGGCACCCCGGTCGCCTCCGACATCACCAACACCTCGGTGAAGCTGACCTGGACCGCCGCGACCGACGACAAGGGCGTCAAGAACTACGACGTCCTGCGGGGCGGCGCCAGGATCGCCACGGTCACCGGACTCACGTACACCAACACGGGGCTGACCGCCGGCACCGACTACTCGTACACGGTCCAGGCCCGCGACACCCTCGACCAGACCGGCCCGGCCAGCGGCGCCGTGAGCGTGCGCACCACCGGAGGCGGCACGGACCCCGGCCCCGGCCCCGGCCCGAGCTCCACCGTCAAGCTCGGCTACTTCACCAACTGGGGCGTCTACGGCCGCAACTACCACGTGAAGAACCTGGTGACCTCCGGCTCCGCCGCCAAGATCACTCACATCAACTACGCCTTCGGCAACGTCCAGGGCGGCAAGTGCACCATCGGTGACTCCTACGCCGACTACGACAAGGCCTACACCGCCGACCAGTCCGTCGACGGCGTCGCCGACACCTGGGACCAGCCGCTGCGCGGCAACTTCAACCAGCTGCGCAAGCTGAAGAAGGCCTACCCCCACATCAAGGTGCTGTGGTCCTTCGGCGGCTGGACCTGGTCCGGCGGCTTCGGTCAGGCCGCGGCGAACCCGGCCGCCTTCGCCCAGTCCTGCTACGACCTGGTCGAGGACCCCCGCTGGGCCGATGTCTTCGACGGCATCGACCTCGACTGGGAGTACCCCAACGCCTGCGGTCTGTCCTGCGACACCAGCGGCCCGGCGTCCTTCAAGAACATGATCCAGGCCATGCGCGCCAAGTTCGGTACGGGGAACCTGGTCACCGCGGCCGTCACCGCCGACGCCTCGTCCGGCGGCAAGATCGACGCGGCCGACTACGGCGGCGCCGCGCAGTACATGAACTGGTTCAACGTGATGACGTACGACTTCTTCGGCGCCTGGGCGGCGCAGGGACCGACGGCCCCGCACTCCCCGCTCACCTCGTACAGCGGCATCCCGCAGGCGGGCTTCAATTCCGCCGAGGCGATCGCCAAGTTCAAGGCCAAGGGCGTCCCGGCCGCCAAGCTGCTGCTGGGCATCGGCTTCTACGGCCGGGGCTGGACCGGCGTGACCCAGTCGGCCCCGGGCGGCACGGCGACGGGCCCGGCCGCCGGTACGTACGAGCAGGGCATCGAGGACTACAAGGTCCTCAAGAACTCCTGCCCGGCCAACGGCACGATCGCCGGCACGGCCTACGCCCACTGCGGCACCAACTGGTGGAGCTACGACACCCCGGCGACCGTCACGTCCAAGATGAGCTGGGCCAGGAGCCAGGGCCTGGGCGGCGCGTTCTTCTGGGAGTTCAGCGGTGACACCGGCAACGGCGAGCTGGTGAGCGCGATCAAGAACGGTCTCGGATAACGGGACACGGCGGAGGGGACGGCGCAGCACGCCGCCCCCTCCGCCCTGCCACAGGTATTACGCCACGTTCACACGCTGGCCCGGAGGCGCCGCCTCGAGCCAGGCCAGGAAGCCGGTGAGCGCGTCCTCGCTCATCGCCAGCTCGACACGGGTCCCCCGGTGCAGACAGCCGAGGATCACGGCGTCCGACAGCAGCGCCAGCTCCTCCTCGCCCTCGGGCATCCGGCGCGCCAGCACCTCGATGGCCGAGCGCTCCAGGACCCGGCGCGGCCGGGGTGCGTACGAGAAGACCCGGAACCAGGCGATGCGGTCGCCGCTGTAGCGGGCGACTCCGTACACCCAGCCCTTGCCGGAGAGGTCGATCTCCTCCGGCACGTTCCAGCGCAGGCTGCAGTCGAAGGTGCCCCCGGAGCGCTGGATCAGCCGCCGGCGCAGACCGAAGACGAAGAGCCCGATCACCACCAGTGCGACTACCAGTCCGCCCACGAGCAGAGCGAGGAACATCTTCACCGACCTCCTCGCATCGTGCGTAGCGGATTACACCTGCATCTGCATCGCCTCAGCCGCGGCACGGCCCGGAGAATTCCAGGCCGGGCCGCGGCTGAGGGCACAACTCTCGGCGGCGGTCCGCTAGCGGACCGCTACCGCGCGCAACCGGACATCGGCGCGACGCTCGGCGGCGGCGTCCGAATCCGACTTCGCTCGCTCCAGCGCGCGCTCGGCGCGCTGGGCGTCGATCTCGTCCGCCAGCTCGGCGATCTCCGCGAGCAGCGAAAGCTTGTTGTCGGCGAACGAGATGAATCCGCCGTGCACGGCGGCGACGACGGTCTCGCCCTCGCTCGTACGGATGGTCACCGGGCCCGACTCCAGCACACCGAGCAGCGGCTGGTGGCCGGGCATGACGCCGATGTCGCCGGACGTGGTGCGCGCGATGACCAGGGTGGCCTCGCCGGACCAGACACTCCGGTCCGCGGCGACCAGCTCGACGTGCAGCTCAGCAGCCAAGGGTGGCTCCTCGGGTCACCACCCGGCGGTTCGGCCGGGTGTTGGGTCAATTCTAAAGGGCGTACAGAGGGGGGCGGGACGCACCCGCCCCCCTCTGCGAGTCATGGGACTCAGGAGACGCCGAGCTCCTTGGCGTTGGCCTTGAGGTCCTCAATGCCACCGCACATGAAGAACGCCTGCTCGGGGAAGTGGTCGTACTCACCGTCGCAGATCGAGTTGAACGCGGCGATCGACTCGTCGAGCGGCACGTCCGAACCGTCCACGCCGGTGAACTGCTTGGCGACGTGGGTGTTCTGCGACAGGAAGCGCTCCACGCGACGGGCACGGTGGACAACGAGCTTGTCCTCCTCGCCGAGCTCGTCGATACCGAGGATCGCGATGATGTCCTGGAGGTCCTTGTACTTCTGCAGGATTCCCTTGACCCGCGTGGCGGTGTCGTAGTGGTCCTGCGCGATGTAACGCGGGTCCAGGATCCGGGACGTGGAGTCCAGCGGGTCCACGGCCGGGTAGATGCCCTTCTCGGAGATCGGACGGGAGAGAACCGTCGTCGCGTCGAGGTGGGCGAAGGTGGTGGCCGGGGCCGGGTCGGTCAGGTCGTCCGCGGGGACGTAGATCGCCTGCATCGAGGTGATCGAGTGACCACGCGTCGAGGTGATGCGCTCCTGCAGCAGACCCATCTCGTCGGCCAGGTTCGGCTGGTAACCCACCGCGGACGGCATACGGCCGAGCAGGGTGGACACCTCGGAGCCGGCCTGGGTGTACCGGAAGATGTTGTCGATGAAGAAGAGCACGTCCTGCTTCTGCACATCGCGGAAGTACTCCGCCATGGTCAGACCGGCCAGGGCGACGCGCAGACGGGTGCCCGGGGGCTCGTCCATCTGACCGAAGACGAGCGCCGTCTTGTCGATGACGCCGGAGTCGGCCATCTCCTCGATGAGGTCGTTGCCCTCACGGGTACGCTCACCGACGCCCGCGAACACCGACACACCGTCGTGGTTGTTGGCGACGCGGTAGATCATTTCCTGGATCAGAACGGTCTTGCCGACACCGGCACCACCGAACAGACCGATCTTTCCACCCTTGACGTACGGGGTGAGAAGGTCGATGACCTTGACGCCGGTCTCGAACATCTCGGTCTTGGACTCGAGCTGGTCGAAGCTCGGGGCCTTGCGGTGGATCGCCCACCGCTCGCCGATGTTGGCGTTCTCCTCGGGCTTGTTCAGCACCTCACCGAGCGTGTTGAACACCTTGCCCTTGGTGAAGTCGCCGACCGGGACGGTGATGCCCGCGCCCGTGTCGGTCACCGGGGCCTGGCGGACCAGACCGTCGGTGGGCTGCATCGAGATCGCTCGGACCAGGCCGTCACCCAGGTGCTGGGCGACCTCGAGGGTCAGCTTCTTGAGCTGGCCCTCCAGAGCCGGGTCGGCGACCTGGACGGTCAGCGCGTTGTAGATCTCCGGCATCGCGTCGACGGGGAACTCCACGTCGACGACCGGGCCGATGACCCGGGCGACGCGGCCCGTGGCTACGGCCGTCCCGGTCTGCTCGATAGACGTCGTCATTACTTGTCACTCCCCGCGGTCGCGTCGGCCAGGGCGCTGGCGCCACCGACGATCTCGCTGATTTCCTGGGTGATTTCGGCCTGGCGGGCCGCGTTGGCAAGCCGGGAGAGGCTCTTGATGAGCTCCCCGGCGTTGTCGGTCGCCGACTTCATCGCGCGGCGGGTGGCGGCGTGCTTGGAAGCAGCCGCCTGCAGCAGCGCGTTGTAGATCCGGCTCTCGACGTAGCGCGGCAGGAGGGCGTCGAGGACGTCCTCAGCCGACGGCTCGAAGTCGAACAGCGGAAGGATCTCGCCCTTCGTGCCGGTCTCCTCCGCGGCCTTCTCCAGGCTGAGCGGCAGCAGCCGGCTCTGCACAGGAGTCTGGGTCAGCATCGAGATGAACTCGGTGAACACGATGTGGAGCTCGTCCACACCGCCCTCGGCCGTGTCCTTCTCGATCGCCGCGATCAGCGGGGCCGCGACCGCCTTGGCGTCCGCGTACGTCGGGTTGTCGGTGAAGCCGGTCCACGACTCCGTGACCTTGCGCTCACGGAAGCCGTAGTACGACACACCCTTGCGGCCGACGATGTAGGCGTCGACCTCCTTGCCCTCGCCGCGGAGGCGCTCGGTGAGCTCCTCCGCCGCCTTGATGGCGTTCGAGGAGTAGCCGCCGGCGAGGCCGCGGTCGCTCGTGATGAGCAGAATCGCGGCGCGCGTCGGACGCTCGACCTCGGTGGTCAGGGCGTGGTTCGTCGTCGACCCCGTCGCCACCGCGGTCACCGCTCGGGTGAGCTCGGTCGCGTACGGCGTGGAGGCCGCCACCTGGCGCTGCGCCTTGACGATGCGCGAGGCGGCGATCATCTCCATCGCCTTGGTGATCTTCTTGGTCGCGGTGACGGATTTGATGCGACGCTTGTAGACCCGGAGCTGCGCTCCCATGAGTCAGGTCCCTTCCGTCGTCTACTTGGCGGTGCTGACCGGCGCGTCTTCGCCCAGAAGCTTGCCGTCCGAGGTCTCGAACTGCTGCTTGAAGGCGGTGATGGCGTCGGCGACGGACTGGAGGGTGTCGTCCGACATCTTGCCGCCCTCGGCGATGCTGGTCAGGAGGTCCTTGCGCTCACGGCGCAGGTACTCCAGCAGCTCGGCCTCGAAGCGACGGATGTCGTTGACCGGGACGTCGTCCATCTTGCCGGTGGTACCGGCCCAGACGGAGACGACCTGCTCCTCGACGGGCATCGGCTGGTACTGGCCCTGCTTCAGCAGCTCGACCATGCGCTTGCCGCGCTCCATCTGAGCCTTGGAGGCCGCGTCCAGGTCGGAACCGAAGGCGGCGAACGCCTCCAGCTCGCGGTACTGGGCGAGGTCCACGCGCAGACGGCCGGAGACCTGCTTCATGGCCTTGTGCTGGGCGGAGCCACCGACACGGGAGACCGAGATACCGACGTTCAGGGCCGGACGCTGGCCGGCGTTGAACAGGTCGGACTCGAGGAAGCACTGGCCGTCTGTGATGGAGATGACGTTGGTCGGGATGAACGCCGACACGTCGTTCGCCTTGGTCTCGACGATCGGGAGACCGGTCATCGAACCGGCGCCCATCTCGTCGGACAGCTTGGCGCAGCGCTCCAGGAGACGCGAGTGCAGGTAGAAGACGTCGCCCGGGTAGGCCTCACGGCCCGGCGGACGGCGCAGCAGCAGCGACACGGCGCGGTAGGCGTCGGCCTGCTTCGACAGGTCGTCGAAGATGATCAGGACGTGCTTGCCGTCGTACATCCAGTGCTGGCCGATGGCCGAGCCGGTGTACGGGGCGAGGTACTTGAAGCCGGCCGGGTCGGACGCGGGCGCGGCGACGATCGTCGTGTACTCGAGCGCGCCGGCCTCCTCCAGGGCACCGCGCACGGACGCGATGGTGGAGCCCTTCTGGCCGATGGCGACGTAGATGCAGCGGACCTGCTTCTTCGGGTCGCCGGTGCGCCAGTTGTCACGCTGGTTGATGATCGTGTCGACGGCCAGCGCGGTCTTGCCGGTCTGACGGTCGCCGATGATCAGCTGACGCTGGCCACGGCCGATCGGCACCATCGCGTCGACGGCCTTGTAGCCGGTCTGCATCGGCTCGTGCACCGACTTACGCGCCATGACGCCCGGAGCCTGCAGCTCCAGCGCGCGCCGGCTCTCGGTCGCGATCTCGCCGAGGCCGTCGATCGGGTTGCCGAGCGGGTCGACGACGCGACCCAGGTAACCCTCGCCTACGCCGACGGAGAGGACCTCACCGGTGCGGGTGACCGGCTGCCCCTCCTCGATACCGCTGAACTCGCCGAGGACGATCGCACCGATCTCGCGCTCCTCGAGGTTGAGGGCGAGACCGAGGGTGCCGTCCTCGAACTTCAGCAGCTCGTTCGCCATGGCCGAGGGAAGACCCTCGACCTTCGCGATGCCGTCGCCGGCCAGGCTGACCGTACCGACCTCCTCGCGCGAGGCCGCGTCCGGCTTGTACGACTGGACAAAGTTCTCCAGCGCGTCCCGGATCTCCTCCGGCCGGATCGTGAGCTCCGCCATCTGGGTTCCCTGCTCTCCTTGTTGGGCCCGAAGTTTCTTTGGGGGTCTGGGGGCCGACCCCCAGGAATCTTCTGCAAGTTCTGCACGGCCCAACCGGGCCGCTGGTGATGCTTGTTGAGTTGGTCTGCTGACGGTGTGTCAGCCGGCCAGCCGGCGGGACGCCTCTTCGAGACGGTCCGCGATGGTCCCGTTGATGACCTCGTCGCCGACGCGGACCGTGATCCCGCCGAGGACCTCGGGGTCCACGTCCAGGTTCAGGTGCATCTGGCGGCCGTACAGCTTGGCCAGTGCCGCGCCGAGGCGCGCCTTCTGCTGGTCGGTCATCGGCACCGCCGTGGTCACGACGGCCACCATCCGGTCCCGGCGCGCCGCGGCGAGCCTGGACAGGGACTCGAGTCCCGCTTCCAGGCTACGTCCCCGGGGCTGGGTCACGAGACGGACCACCAGACGCTCGGTGACCGGGTTGGCCTTGCCGCCGAGCAGGCTGCCCAGCAGCTCGCCCTTGGCGGACAGCGAGGCCGCCTTGTCCGTCAGCGCCGAGCGCAGCTCGGTGCTGGAGGTGACGATCCGGCCGAACCGGAACAGCTCGTCCTCGACGTCGTCGAGTACGCCGGCCTGCTGCGCCGCGGTGAGGTCGGCGGTGTTCGCCAGCTCTTCCACGGAGTCGACCAGGTCGCGCGACTGCGACCAGCGGGAACGGACCATGCCGGAGACCAGGTCGACGGTGTCCCCGCCCACCTGACCGCTCAGCAGTCGCTGGGCCAGCGCGGCCTTGGCCTCACCGGCCTGCGCCGGGTCGGTCAGGACCCGACGCAGCGACACCTCGCGGTTGAGCAGCGCGGTGACGGCGGCCAGCTCCTCGGCGAGCTTCGCAGCGTCGACCGAGGTGTTGTCGGTCAGCGCGTCGAGACGCTCACGTGCGGTAGCCAGTGCCTCGCGGCTCGCTCCGTTCATCGGGCAGCCTCGGCCTTCTCCTCGAGCTCGTCGAGGAAGCGGTCGATGGTGCGGCTCTGGCGGGCGTGGTCCTCGAGGGACTCGCCGACCAGCTTGCCGGCCAGGTCGGTGGCGAGCTTGCCCACGTCCTGACGCAGTGCGGTGGCCGCGGCCTTGCGGTCGGCCTCGATCTGGGCGTGGCCGAGAGCGATGATCTCGTCGCGCTGGCGCTGGCCTTCCGCCTTCATCTCCTGGATGAGAGCGGTGCCCTGCTCCGTCGCTTCCTGGCGAAGACGCGCGGCCTCGTGACGGGCCTCGGCGAGCTGAGCCTTGTACTGCTCCAGCACGCTCTGGGCCTCGATCTTCATGGCTTCGGCCTCTTCGATACCGCCTTGGATCGCCGCGCGGCGCTCGTCCAGAACCTTGTTGATGTTCGGGAGGAGCTTCTTGGCGAGGAAGCCGAAGACGATGACGAAGGCGATCAGGCCGATGACGAGCTCATCGAGATGCGGGATCAGAGGATTCTGAGGCTCCTCCGCCTGCGCAAGAAGCAGAGCGTTCACATCAGTGCCTTCCGTGAATGGTTTTGGGCTGTCGATCCGGCTTACTGGTAGACGAAGCCCATGACGATGCCGATGAGGGCGAGCGCCTCACAGAACGCGAAACCCATGATCTGGTTGGTGCGGATCAGGCCGGCCGCTTCGGGCTGACGCGCGAGGGCCTGGGTGCCGTTACCGAAGATGATGCCGACGCCGACGCCGGGGCCGATGGCCGCGAGGCCGTAGCCGATCGAGGCGACGTTGCCGACCACGTTCTCCTTGGCGCCGGCGG
The DNA here is from genome assembly GCF_055577795.1 of Streptomyces sp. NPDC033174. Lineage (NCBI taxonomy): Bacteria > Bacillati > Actinomycetota > Actinomycetes > Kitasatosporales > Streptomycetaceae > Streptomyces > Streptomyces sp. NPDC033174. Next base: position 447,256 of record NZ_JBVIPQ010000002.1, on the reverse strand, counting down.
CGAGGTTGACCATTTCGAGAGCAGCGGACATGCCGTTACTTCCTTCTCTTTCACGGACCGGTGGGGGTTGGCCACCGACGTCTGTTGGTTCAGGGGGAGGGGCTGGGCTCAGTGGTGCTCGGCGAGCGCGCCCTGGATGTAGCTGGAGGCCAGGAGGACGAAGACGTACGCCTGGACGGCCTGGATGAAGAGCTCGAAGCCCGTCATCACCAGGACCATGACGAACGAGACACTGCCGTAGGCGATGCCGATGCCGTTCATCAGGTACCAGGAGGCCAGCGTGAACATCACGATCAGCAGGTGGCCGGCGAACATGTTCGCGAACAGTCGGACCGCGTGCGTGAAGGGCCGGATCAGCAGGTTCGAGAAGAACTCGATCACCACGATGAGCGGCAGCACCCAGCCGAGCGACTTGTCGTAGCCGGTGATGTTCTTCCAGCCGCCGACGAAGCCGTGCTTCTTGAAGGTCAGGGAGACCCACAGGATGTACACGATCGCGGCGAGGCCGGCCGGGAACGCGATCAGCGAGGTGACCGGGAACTGCGCGACCGGAATGATGGACCAGAGATTCATGATCCATACGAAGAAGAACAGCGACACCATCAAGGGGACGTACTTCTCGCCGTCCTTCTTGCCGATGATCTCGTAGACAATGCCGCGGCGAACGAAGTCGTAACCGGCCTCGCCGATCATCTGGACCTTGCCCGGGACCATCTTGGGCTTGTTGAATGCAGCCCAGAAGAAGACGACGACCACGATCGAGCTCAGCAGCGCGAGCAGCATCGGCTTCGTGAACTCGAAGCTGCCCCAGGTGGCGATGGGCTCGTAAAGGAAGGTGTGGAGGCCCGGCGCCGGGAAGCCACATCCGGAGAAGAGGTGGCAATCGGGGTCGAAGGCAAGCGTCTGGTCAGCACTCACCGCGGGCTCCTTCAGCGTGGCGCATAGGTACGGCAACCTCGTTGTGTCGGCGCGGCACGCAGCCGCGGGTCGGCACTGGACTGGTCTTACGGATAAGGGGGCGGCGGTTCGGCATCGTGCCTCGCGCTGGGACAGGCGTCAGCTCGGATGCCCGCGCCCGCAGTGCCGCAGTTGGCACCGGACGATAGCAGGATCGCGAACGGGCATTTATCCCGGCCCTACCCTTCACGTCGACGACCCCGTCTTCTCGGGCTTTTCACCCTTCGGGGACTCGGGTTCGACATAGAGGATCTTTGCCTTCATGTACGCGCGTGCCTGTGCGGCGACCCACACGATGGTCACCGCGAGGCAGGTGAAGGCAAAGGCCTTGAAGTCGAACCACGTCGTGTTCTTGAGCAGGGCCATCAAAATGAAGAGCAGCAGCAGTTGGGCCGTGTAGAGCATCAGCCCCATGGCCTGGAACAGCTGCGGAAGTGACTTCGCGGTCCGCTGGAGCACCACGAGCCCGACCCCCATGAAGAGGATCACCACCAGAGCCCCCACGACCGCGCCGAGCGCTCCCTTGCCACCGGCGACCAGACCACTGACCAGGACGGCGATGGCGCCGACGGCAGCAGCGGGTACGGCGGTGTGCAGCAGGGTGCGGGCGTCGTTGGACGGCATGGCGGTGTCTCCGCTTGCTGGTGGGGGCAGTGGTGTCGTCATGGACGAGCGTAAGCCCGGTCCGAGGTGAGTCTCGGGGCCAACGGACCGTCGCACTACGGTCCTTCGGCTCTGTCGCCGGGTCTCGTGAACGGTATCACAAACTATTTGATGAGGTCTTTACTCACCTCGTGTGCTGACTGTCACACATGAGAGGTACCCCGCGCGTGTGTGCAGGACACAAGGGCGTTGTGTCTGGTAATGGACCCCTGTGCCGCTTTCGTCAACTGGGCGTTCCGGCCTTCCGCCGGTCCGTGAAGCGGGAACGGTGACCGATGGCGGTCGCCCCGTTGACCCCCGCCGGAACGGCGACCCGCTCGGGCTCCGCCTCCCGCGCGGCCGCGGAGACCGGTTCGGCGTCGGCCGCGGTCCCGGACCGCACGGCGCCCCGTCGGCGGTAGCGCGGCGGAACGAACGACTCTGCCCAGCGCGGTGCCCGCGGCTCGAACCGCGGCAGCAGCAGGAGCACCAGACCGATCGCGCTCAGGCCCACGATCATCAGCACGATCCACATCGACGCCGAGTGCACCGAGTAGGCGAGGGTGCCGAAGGCGATCAGCGCCGACCAGAAGTACATGATCAGCACGGCCCGGCTGTGCGAATGTCCGATCTCCAGCAGACGGTGGTGGAGATGACCGCGGTCGGCGGCGAACGGCGACTGGCCGTGCCAGGTGCGGCGCACGATCGCGAGGACCAGGTCCGCGACCGGGATCGCGATGATCGTCAGCGGCAGCAGCAGCGGAATGAAGACGGGCAGCGCCGCGTGGGTGGCCTGACGGGTCGACCCCTCGAAGATCTTCAGCGCGTCCGGGTCGACCTGGCCGGTGATCGAGATCGCGGAGGCCGCGAGGATCAGCCCGATCAGCATCGAGCCCGAGTCGCCCATGAAGATCCGCGCCGGATGCATGTTGTGCGGCAGGAAGCCCAGGCACATACCCATGAGGATGGCCGCGAACAGCGTCGCCGGGGCCGCGGCTTCGATCGTGTAGCCGAACCAGATCCGGTACGCGTACAGGAAGAAGGCCGCGGCGGCGATGCACGTCATGCCGGCGGCGAGACCGTCGAGGCCGTCGACGAAGTTCACCGCGTTGATGGTGATGACGACCAGGGCGACGGTCAGCAGCGTGCCCTGCCACTGGGTCAGGGCCACCGTGCCGAGACCGGGAATGGGCAGCCACAGGATCGTCAGACCCTGCATCACCATCACACCGGCCGCGATCATCTGCGCGCCCAGCTTGATCAGGGCGTCGATCTCGAACTTGTCGTCCAGGACGCCGATCAGCCAGATCAGCGCGGCGCCGGAGAGCAGCGCGCGGGGCTCGTTGGAGAGCTCGAAGACACTGCTGAGGTTCTGCAGATGGGACGCGACGAGCAGGCCCGCGCACAGCCCGATGAACATGGCGATGCCACCGAGCCGCGGTGTCGGTTCTCGGTGTACGTCTCGGGCGCGGATCTCCGGCATCGCTCCGGTCGCGATGGCGAACTTCCGCACCGGACCGGTCAGCAGGTAGGTCACCGCAGCCGTGACACAGAGCGTCAGCAGGTAATCACGCACGGGCTGCCCCACAGGAATCGCTGGCCATCTCAGCCCCACACCCTAGCTGTGCTGTCCATGTGCTGGAGGACACCCGGGGGGCCGGGATGGTTGCGCCGCCGGTTCCCGTGGGTGTCCGGAGGCCTAACGCCGGGGGCCGTACGGAGGAAATCGCCGCGCGAGATCGCGTACTTCCTCGCGTACCCGCACCGACTCCTCGGCGTCGTCGCGCAGGGCCGCGGTGAACAGGGCGGCGACCCGGGTCATCTCCCGGGCGCCCATGCCCTGGGTGGTCACGGCGGCGGTTCCGAGCCGGATTCCCCGCCCGTCCCCGTAGGGCAGGGCGCAGGTGTCGAGCACGATGCCGGCGGCCGCGAGCCGCATCCGCGCGAGGCGGCCGTCGATGCCGAGGGGGGACGGGTCCGCGGTGATCAGATGGGTGTCGGTGCCGCCGGTGGTGACCAGGAATCCCTCGTCGGCCAGCGCCTCCGCGAGGGTGCGGGCGTGATCGACCACCTGATGGGCGTACTTCGCGAAGGCCGGTGTTGCCGCCTCGCCGAACGCGACGGCCTTCGCGGCGATCGAGTGCATCTGCGCGCCGCCCTGGGTGAAGGGGAAGACGGCCCGGTCGATCCGCTCGGCGAGCTCCTCGCCGCACAGGATCATCCCGCCGCGCGGGCCGCGCAGCACCTTGTGCGTGGTGGCGCAGACCACGTCCGCGTACGGGACGGGGTTGGGCGCGGCTCCCCCGGCGATCAGCCCCATGGGGTGCGCCGCGTCGGCGATCAGATAGGCCCCGACCTCGTCGGCGATGTCGCGGAAGAGGGCGTAGTCGATGTGCCGGGGGTATGAAATCGAGCCACAGACGATCGCCTTGGGCTTGTGCGTACGGGCGAGGGCGCGGATCTGGCTGTAGTCGATCAGGCCGCTCCCGGCGTCGACGCCGTACGGGACGAAGTCGAACCAGCGGCCGGAGAAGTTGGCCGGTGAGCCGTGCGTGAGGTGCCCGCCGTACGACAGCCCCATGGCGAGGACCGTGTCGCCGGGGCGCAGCAGCGCCGCGTAGGCGGCGAGGACGGCGGACGAGCCGGAGTGCGGCTGTACGTTGGCGTGCTCGGCGCCGAAGAGGGCGGTGGCGCGGTCGGTCGCGATCCGCTCGGCGGCGTCGACGAGCTCGCATCCACCGTGGTGGCGGGCGCCGGGATAGCCCTCGGCGTACTTGTTGGACAGCGGCGAGCCGAGGGCGGCGAGGACGGCGGGCGAGGTGAAGTTCTCGGCGGCGATGAGCTGCAGGCCGTCGGCCTGCCGCCGCACTTCCGCCAGCATCACGTCGGCGATCTCGGGGTCCTGTCGGCGCAGGACGTCGAAATCCGGTCCGTGCGCGGTGACGCGCACATCGTCGGAGTCGGGAGCGGGAGCAACGGTGACCGGCATCTTGGCTCCAGGCGTGGGCTGGGCTTCAGATCCAATGTAGGCGCGCGCGGGCCGCTGTGCGCGGTTGTCGGGCGATCCGGGTGTACCGATTATTTTCGGCCAGCCCCGCGGCGGCCCGGGACGGGGTACGCGACCGGCCGGCGGTTCAGGTGCGCGTGGGCACACCCGTCAGGGCCGTGACCACCGGGTCGAGCGCCTGGTTGATCTCGTCGCCGATCGAGCGAAAGAACGTGATGGGCGCGCCGTACGGGTCGTTGACCTCGTCGGCGTCCGCGTTCGGCGCCAGCAGCCAGCCGCGCAGCGCCGCCGCCGCCCGGACCAGGGCGCGGGCCCGTTCGACCATGCCCTCGCTCGACGGGTCGGGCAGCGTCGCCGGGTCTATGGCCCGGACGAGGCGGGTGAACTCCTTCAGGGTGAAGGTGCGCAGGCCCGCCGAGTGGCCCATGGAGATGACCTGCGCCCGGTGGTCGCGCGTGGCCGTCAGCACCAGGTCCGCGCGGATCACGTGCTCGTCGAGCAGTTCACGGCCCACGAACCCGGTCGCGTCCGCGCCGAAGTCCGCGAGGACGATCTCGGCGTTGGCCTCCATCGGGGCGCCCTCGTGGCCCCAGGTGCCGGCGCTCTCCACGATCAGGCCGCCCGCCAGCGGGTCGCCGCCGAGGCGGTCGCTGAGGGCATGGCGGGTCAGCCGCTCGGTGATCGGCGAGCGGCAGACGTTGCCGGTACTGACGTGGAGGATGCGGAAGGAACTGCCGTACCCCGCTATGCCACGCCCCTCAGGGGCGGTCAATTGGCCACCTCGAGGTCGGGTACCACCTTGCGGAGCTCGTCCGCGTCGAGGGCGCCCGCGCGCAGCAGGACCGGGACCTTGCCGGTGACGTCGACGATCGACGACGGGACGATGCCCGGCGTCGGACCGCCGTCCAGGTAGACGGAGACGGAGTCGCCGAGCATCTGCTGCGCGGCGTCGCAGTCCTCGGGCGAGGGGTGGCCCGTCAGGTTCGCGGACGACACCGCCATGGGGCCGACCTCGGTGAGCAGCTCGATGGCGACGGGGTGCAGCGGCATCCGGACCGCGACCGTGCCACGGGTGTCGCCGAGGTCCCACTGGAGCGAGGGCTGGTGCTTGGCGACCAGGGTCAGCGCGCCGGGCCAGAAGGCGTCGACGAGCTCCCAGGCCTGCTCGGAGAAGTCCGTGACCAGACCGTGCAGGGTGTTCGGCGAGCCGATGAGGACAGGGGTGGGCATATTGCGGCCGCGCCCCTTCGCGTCGAGCAGATCGGCGACCGCCTCCGAGGAGAAGGCGTCCGCACCGATGCCGTACACGGTGTCGGTGGGCAGCACGACGAGCTCGCCGCGGCGGACGGCCGACGCGGCCTCACGCAGGCCGGTCGTGCGGTCGGTCGCGTCGTTGCAGTCGTATCGCCGAGCCATTAGCGGGCCTCCCTGTACGTCATGGTGTCGCCTTGCGCGCCGTCGCGAAGCGCGGTCGGTTGTTCAGGTCCGGGTGGTCGGCCGCGTCCGCCCAGCCGGCCTCCTCGTTGAAGATCCACGGCACTTGGCCGCCCTGGGTGTCGGCGTGCTCGATGACGACGAGACCGCCGGGGCGCAGGAGCCGGTGCGCGGTGCGCTCGATGCCGCGGATGGTGTCGAGTCCGTCCTCGCCGGAGAAGAGGGCCATCTCCGGGTCGTGGTCACGGGCCTCGGGGGCGACGTACTCCCACTCGGTGAGCGGGATGTACGGCGGGTTGGAGATGACCAGGTCGACCTGGCCGTCGAGCTCGGGCAGGGCGCTCAGGGCGTCGCCCTGGTGGACGGTGACCCGCGAACCGTCGGCGTTCTTCCGGGTCCACCGCAGCGCGTCGTCGGAGAGCTCCACGGCGTGCACGCGCGAGCGCGGGACCTCCTGCGCCATGGCGAGCGCGATCGCGCCGGAGCCGGTGCAGAGGTCGACGATGAGCGGCTCGACCACGTCCATCGCGCGTACGGCGTCTATGGCCCAGCCGACGACCGACTCGGTCTCCGGGCGGGGCACGAAGACACCGGGCCCGACCTGGAGCTCCAGGTACCGGAAGAAGGCACGGCCGGTGATGTGCTGGAGCGGTTCACGGGCCTCGCGCCGGGCGATGGTCTCCCAGTAGCGCGCGTCGAAGTCCGCGTCCTTGACGGTGTGCAGCTCCCCCCGCTTGACGCCGTGCACGAACGCGGCGAGCTCCTCCGCGTCATTGCGCGGCGAGGGCACGCCGGCGTCGGCCAGCCGCTGGGTGGCCTGGGCCACTTCCGCGAGCAGCAGGTTCACGCTGGTCCTCCGTACGGGGTGGGCTTACGCGGCGGCGAGCTTCGCCGCGGAGTCGGCGTCGACGCAGGCCTGGATCATGGCGTCCAGGTCACCGTCGAGCACCTGGTCCAAGTTGTACGCCTTGAAACCGACGCGGTGGTCCGAGATGCGGTTTTCCGGGTAGTTGTACGTACGGATCTTCTCGGAACGGTCGACCGTACGAACCTGGCTGCGACGGGCGTCGGCGGCCTTGCTCTCGGCCTCCTCCTGGGCCGCGGCGAGCAGCCTGGACCGGAGGATACGCATGGCCTGCTCCTTGTTCTGGAGCTGGCTCTTCTCGTTCTGGCAGGAGGCGACGATGCCGGTCGGCAGGTGCGTGATGCGGACCGCGGAGTCGGTCGTGTTGACGGACTGGCCGCCGGGACCCGACGAGCGGTAGACGTCGATCCGCAGGTCGTTGGCGTGGACCTCGACCTCGATCTCCTCGGCCTCGGGGGTCACGAGGACACCGGCGGCGGAGGTGTGGATGCGGCCCTGCGACTCGGTGGCGGGCACGCGCTGCACGCGGTGCACCCCGCCCTCGTACTTCAGCCGCGCCCAGACGCCCTGGCCGGGCTCGGTGGCACCCTGGCCGCCCTTGGTCTTCACCGCGACCTGGACGTCCTTGTAGCCGCCCAGCTCGGACTCGGTGGCGTCGATGATCTCGGTCTTCCAGCCGACGCGCTCGGCGTAGCGCAGATACATCCGCAGCAGGTCGCCGGCGAACAGCGCCGACTCGTCGCCGCCCGCGCCCGCCTTGATCTCCAGGATGACGTCCTTGTCGTCGCTGGGGTCGCGCGGGACCAGGAGCAGCCGCAGCTTCTCCGTGAGCTCCTCGCGGTGCTTCTCCAGCTCCTTCACCTCGGCGGCGAAGTCGGGGTCGTCGTGCGCCAGTTCGCGGGCGGTCTCGATGTCGTCACCGGCCTGCTTCCAGGAGCGGTACGTGCCGACGATCGGGGTCAGCTCGGCGTAGCGCTTGTTGAGCTTGCGCGCGTTCGCCTGGTCGGCGTGGACCGAAGGGTCGGCGAGCTTCTTCTCGAGATCGGCGTGTTCGCCGATCAATTCCTCGACCGCCTCGAACATTCGGGGGCTCCTGGTTTTCTACGCGTCCGGTGACGCGGCATGGCTGCGCGGGAAGTGGCTGCGGGACGGCAAACGCCGGTCCCAGCCGCCCCCGCGGGGGCGGCCGAAGACCGGCGCAGTGGCTCGCTACTTCGAGGCGGAGCCGGCAGCCTTGCCGAAGCGGGCCTCGAAGCGGGCCACGCGGCCGCCGGTGTCGAGGATCTTCTGCTTGCCCGTGTAGAACGGGTGGCACTCGGAGCAGACCTCGGCACGGATGGTGCCCTCGGTGAGGGTGCTACGGGTGGTGAACGACGCGCCACAGGTGCAGCTGACCTGGGTCTCGACGTACTCGGGGTGGATCTCGCGCTTCAAGGTGTCTCCTAGTTTCGGGAGGGCGCCGGGTCGTACGCGCGGATTGCTCGTACGTGAACCGGGGCCGACGTACCAGTCTGCCAGGACCGGCCGTATCTCCCAAAACCGGGGGGCGGCCGGATCTATTCCGGCGCTACTGGACCACCCCGTCGGCCTGGCCGGTGGCGGCGTCCTTGGTCGCGGAGGCGGGGATCGGGCGGTCCGTCTTGAGGGCGGTCCACACCTGCTGGGTCTGCTTCTCCATCGGGATCACCCGGTTCGGGTCCCGGACGTCGTAGGTCACCGGCATCGTGATCATGTGGACGTCGTCGGCGCCGAGCCCCTTGAGGCCCTGGGCGAAGCTCATCAGCTCATTGACCGAGTCGAGCTCGGAGTCGGGCTTGATCGCCTTGGTGGCGGAGTCGGCGAGGTTCAGCAGCTTCTTGGGGCTGGTGAAGACGCCGACGTCCTTGACCTGGTTGATGAAGGCCTTCATGAAGGCCTGCTGGAGCTGGATGCGCCCGAGGTCGCTGCCGTCGCCGACGCTCTTGCGGGTGCGGACCAGGCCGAGGGACTGCTCGCCGTCGAGGGTGTGCGGGCCCGGGGCGAGGTCGAAATGGCTCTTGCCGTCCTTGATCGGCTCGGTGGTCGTGACCTTCACCCCGCCGAGTTCGTCGATCAGCTTCTTGAAGCCGGTGAAGTCCACCTCGATGAAGTGGTCCATGCGGATGCCGGACACCGACTCGACGGTCTTCACCGCGCAGGCCGGCCCGCCGACCTCGTACGCCGTGTTGAACATGGCGCGGCGCTCGGAGGCGACGGTCCTGCCCTCGCCGTCCGTGCACTCCGGGCGCTCGATGAGGGTGTCGCGGGGCACGGAGACGACGGAAGCCTTCCTGTGGCCCTCGTAGACGTGGACGATCATCGCGGTGTCGGAGCGCGCCGCGCCCTCGTCCCGGCCGTAGGCGGAGTTGTCGCCGGAGCGCGAGTCCGAGCCGAGGACGAGGATGTCCATGGAGCCGTTGTCGACATCGGCGGGGCGGTCGTCGCCGAGCTGCGCGTTGATGTCGACGCTCTGGATGTTCCCGTTGAGGGTGAAGTAGACGTATCCGAGCCCGGACCCGCCGGCCACCACGGCTGCCGCCATCGCCCAGAGGGCGACGGTCGTCGCCTTGCGGCGCTTGGTGGACGGCGCCCGACGGCGCCCGGTGGCGCGTATTCGGCCGCCCTTACTCTGCTCGGTCATCATCATCCTCGGGTCAGCGGTTCACCATGTGTGACGGAGAAGCGCCCAAAAGGGTTGCATGGCCGCATGTGAGGTTTCGGTGCGCAACCGGTGGAAAAGCACGGTGCCCACCGTGCGAGGCACGGTGGGCACTGTTGCTTTGCGCAGGTCACACGCGGGTGACGGCCCTGGGGACGCCCGTCCGCCGTGTGGCGAAGCTCTCCCGGCCGGGGCAGGCCTAGCCGAAGAGGTTGTAGGACTTCCAGCCGGTACCGACCTTGATCCGCTGCGAGGTGATGAACGGGGTCGTCGCCGAGCCCGTTCCCTTGTACGCCCACATGTAGCCGGACGAGTCACGGACCATGAAGTCGGCGCGGCCGTCACCGGTGAAGTCACCCGTCGTCGCGTACGCGGTGAAGTTCCAGCCGGAACCCACCTGGACACGGCTCGAGAACGGCGAGATCCGGTTGCCGGTGCCCTTGTAGACCCACAGGCGGGCCTGCGCGTCCCGGGCCAGCAGGTCCGGCTTGCCGTCGCCGCTGTAGTCGCCCTTGCCGTACACGGCGTAGGTGGCCCAGCCGACGCCGATCTTCACCTTGGCGTTGACGGTGCCGTTGCCACGGCCCGACCACATCCACAGGGTGCCGCTGGAGTCGTTCCCGGTCACGTCGGCGAAGCCGTCGCCCGTCACGTCACCGGTGATGGTGATGTTGCGGTAACTGCCCCAGCCCGTACCGATCTTGGTGTCGGCCCAGGTGCCGGCCGTGGTGTCGAAGTGCGTCCACCACAACTCACCGGAGAGCGTCCGCAGGACGTAGTCCTGGTAGTCGTCCCCGTTCAGGTCGGCCTGGCGGATCAGGTTGAGACCGCTCCAGTCGCTGGAGATCTGGTCGCGGCCACCGCCCAGCGAGGAACCGGTGGAGTAGTACTGGAACACCGCGTTCGTCGACGCCCGGGCGACCAGGTCGGCCCGGTCGTCGGCGTTGAGGTTGGCGTCGTCCACGCGCGGGTTGACCTGACCGACGTACGCGCTGGACCTGGTGAAGACGCTGTGCGCGCCCTCCTCGATGCAGTCGCTCACGCCGTAGGAGACGACACCCGCTATCCGGCCGTTGACCACGAGCGGACCGCCCGAGTCGCCGTTGCACGCGGTGACCGTACCCGCGTCCTGGCCGGTGGCCGCGTCACCGACGCACACCATGTGGCCGGCGGCGTAGCCCGACCCGAAGTTGCTGGTGCAGGCGGCGTCGGAGGCGACCGGCACGGTGGCCTTCTGCAGCGTCGGCGAGATCGGGGAGCCGGGCTCGCCGCTGGTGCGGCCCCAGCCGTAGATCGCGCCGCGCGCCGTACCGGGCTGGTACGAGGCGGTGTCGGTCGACGAGGTCAGCTGCAGCGTCTTGTACGGCAGCGGCTCGGCGAGCGTGAGCACCGCGATGTCGCCCTTGGAGGTGACCGCACCGGTGTAGGTGGGGCTCTTCCACTGGCGCCAGACCCCGACGGCCTTGCCACCGTGCAGATCCGGCTCTCCGCCGTTCGGGTCCGCGGTCGGCAGCTGCGCCGATCCGGCGACCACGACGCCGTTGTCCTTCCAGTTCGCCCCGGCCACGCAGTGCGCGGCGGTGACGACCTTGCTGGGGCTGACGAGCGTGCCGCCGCAGAAGAAGGGCTCCTCCGTGGCGGAACCCCGGTAGTGCAGCTGCACCATCCACGGCGCCTCGGTGATGGTGGCGGCGGTACCGCCGATGATCTTCGAGTCGGCCGTGCCCGACGGCTGGGGCGTGGCCGAACCGGCCGTCCCCTGGTCCTGCTTCCCCATGGCCTGGATCGACTTCTCGACCCGGGCGAGGAGTTCGGCGTCCGAGGCGGAGTTGCGCTCCACGCTCTTCGCCTCCGGAAGGGTGGGCCCTTCCGCTGCCTGAGCGGGCGCCGCGGCCAGAACCGCGCCTCCCACCAGGATCGCGGCCATCGCCGCAGGGAGGCCGGTACGCGTCCTCCACTGTCCAACGGTCACTCAGATCTCCTGTCGATGTGCCCGCAGGAGAGAGACAACCGCTGTACGACGGCAGCCCGAAGGCCCCGCACATGCACAGCGGGCACGCTGGACGCGTGTTCCCCCCCACCTTGGCACGCTGATCGTACAAACCAAAGGCCGCCCGCGTCACTCGCGTAACGGGGCGGCCCTGGTTATTTCTGAAATGACGTCAGTCGTTGTTGCCCGACGGCGTCGTCTTCGCGATCTGCATCAGGAACTCGGCGTTCGACTTCGTCTGCTTCATCTTGTCGAGAAGCAGCTCGATCGCCTGCTGCGAGTCGAGCGCGTGCAGCACCCGGCGCAGCTTCCACACGATGCTGAGCTCCTCCGCGTTGAGGAGGATCTCCTCCTTGCGCGTGCCCGACGGGTCGACGTCGACGGCCGGGAAGATGCGCTTGTCGGCGAGCTTCCGGTCGAGCTTGAGCTCCATGTTGCCGGTGCCCTTGAACTCCTCGAAGATCACCTCGTCCATGCGCGAGCCGGTGTCGACCAGCGCGGTGGCCAGGATGGTCAGCGAGCCGCCGTCCTCGATGTTGCGCGCCGCACCGAAGAAGCGCTTCGGCGGGTAGAGCGCGGTCGAGTCGACACCACCGGACAGGATGCGGCCGGAGGCCGGCGCCGCGAGGTTGTACGCGCGGCCCAGGCGGGTGATCGAGTCCAGCAGGACGACCACGTCGTGACCCAGCTCGACGAGACGCTTGGCGCGCTCGATGGCCAGCTCGGCGACCGTGGTGTGGTCCTCGGCCGGGCGGTCGAAGGTCGAGGAGATGACCTCGCCCTTGACCGACCGCTGCATGTCGGTGACCTCTTCCGGACGCTCGTCGACCAGGACGACCATCAGGTGGCACTCGGGGTTGTTGTGGGTGATCGCGTTGGCGACCGCCTGCATGATCATGGTCTTGCCGGTCTTCGGCGGGGCCACGATCAGGCCTCGCTGGCCCTTGCCGATCGGCGACACGAGGTCGATGATGCGGGTGGTCAGCACGCCCGGGTCGGTCTCCAGACGGAGCCGGTCCTGCGGGTAGAGCGGGGTGAGCTTGTTGAACTCCGGGCGCCCGCGGCCGGATTCGGCCGCCATGCCGTTCGCCGAGTCGAGGCGGACCAGCGCGTTGAACTTCTCGCGGCGCTCGCCCTCCTTCGGCTGACGCACGGCGCCGGTGACGTGGTCACCCTTGCGCAGGCCGTTCTTGCGGACCTGGGCGAGCGAGACGTACACGTCGTTCGGGCCGGGCAGGTAGCCGGAGGTCCGGATGAACGCGTAGTTGTCGAGGATGTCGAGGATGCCCGCGACGGGGATCAGGACGTCGTCCTCGTTGACCTGGACCTCGGTACCGAAGTCGTCACGGCCACGACGGCCGCGGCGGTCGCGGTAGCGGCCACGACGGCCACGACGGCCGCCCTCGTCGTCGAAGTCGTCCTGCGGGCCGCCCTGCGGGGCCTGCTGGCCGCCCTGACGCTGCTGGCGCTGGCCGCCCTGGCCACCGCCCTGCTGCTCGTCGCCCTTGCCGCGGTCGCGACGGTCGCGCTGGCGCTCACGGCGGTCACCGCCGCGCTCGCCACCGCGGTCACCGCGCTCGCCGCGGTCACGACGGCCACGGCCCTCGGCGCCGTCCACGGCGGCCTCGGCCTGCCCGTCGGTCCGGACCTCGGTCTTCGCCTCCGTCTTGGCCTCGACCTTGACGTCGCCGTCGGGGCTGCCGGCCGGAGCGGTCGCCCTGCGGCGGCGGCGCTCGCCCACCGGCTGGTCGTCGCTCGCGGGCTGGCCCGGGATGTCGATCTGCTGCTGGGCGACGGCCTTCTCGGCCTTGTCGGTCTTCTCGACCGGGGCCGCGGCGCTGTCGTCGGCCGTACGGGCCTTGGAGGTGGCGCGGCGCTTCGGCTTGGTCTCGGCCGTGTCGGCGGACTTGGCGGGAGCGGCGGCGCCTCCCCCGGCCTGCGCCTCCTTGATGACCTCGATCAGCTGGCTCTTGCGCATCCGCGCGGTGCCCCTGATGCCGAGGCCGGACGCGACCTGCTGCAGCTCGGCCAGGACCATGCCCTCGAGGCCGGTGCCGGAGCGGCGGCGCCGTGAGGTGGTGCCAGTGGCAGCACCTGCGGCGGGCGCGGCGGTGTCGACGTTGTTGTCGGCAGTCACGCCCATCAGATCGGTGGTGTCGCTCACGAAGGGTCCTTCCCTGGAGCGGACGTCGGCCATCTGGCTCGGCGACCGGTTGTGCTGTCCGACCGCGATCCGTGATCTTGATCATGAATCGAGGTCGGGGCGGTGGTCCCGCCGGGTACGGCGGAAGAGAAAGGTGTGCTGTGGGTCCGGCCCGAGGTCCCCTGCGCTCGGCCCGCTCCTGGGAAAAGCGAGGGGTGTCGTGCCGGTTCCGGAGCGTGCTCGAAACTGCTCAGGCAGGCTGCTCAGGCAGTTGGGGAGGCTCCCGGAAGAATGGCGGTCCCTGATAGGGACACTCAGCACCGCGCCACAACGACGTCGAGTGCAGACTTGAGGTTAACACTACCGGCTCCATCAAACATTCCCCCTCTCACTCACCGGCAATCTCGTGTCATGCCCAGCTACGGGGCCAGCGGCAGAACACTCGCGCCCGAGCCGTCGAGAGCCAGCCGGTTGGCCGCCCAGCCCTCGCCCGCCAGTCGCGCGACCTTGTCGGCCGCGCCGCCCTCGACCAGTGCGAGCACCGTCGGGCCCGCCCCGGAGATGACCGCGGGGACGCCGTCCGCGCGCAGCCGGTTCACGAGCGCGATGCTCTGCGGCATCGCGGGGGCCCGGTATTCCTGGTGGAGACGGTCCTCGGTGGCGGCCAGCAGCAGCTCGGGGCGCCTGGTCAGCGCCTCCACGAGCAGGGCCGCGCGGCCGGCGTTGACGGCGGCGTCGACGTGCGGGACGGTGCGCGGCAGCAGGCCGCGCGCGGTCTCGGTGAGCACCGGATTCCCGGGGACGAAAACCACCGGAACGATGGAATCCGCGGGGTCCATCCTGATCGCCCGGGCGGCGCCGGACTCGGTCCAGGCGAGGGTGAAGCCGCCGAGCAGACAGGCGGCGACATTGTCGGGGTGACCCTCGATCTCGGTCGCGAGCTCCAGGAGCGCCGCGTCGTCGAGCTTGGCGTCGCCGCCTATGGTCACGGCGCGGGCGGCGACGATACCGGCGCAGATGGCGGCGGAGGAGGAGCCGAGACCGCGCCCGTGCGGGATGCGGTTGGCGCAGACGACCTCGAGGCCGCGCGGTTGCCCGCCGAGCAGGTCGAAGGCCGTGCGCAGGGAGCGTACGAGCAGGTGGCTCTCGTCGCGAGGGAGCGTCTCGGCTCCCTCACCGGCGATGTCGATGTGCAGCCCGGAGTCGGCGACCCGGACGACGACGTCGTCGTACAGCCCCAGCGACAGGCCCAGGGCGTCGAAGCCCGGGCCGAGATTGGCGCTGGTGGCGGGAACGCGCACCCGTACGGCGGCGGCGCGGAACGCTGGACCGGCCATCGCTCGATGACTCTCCTTGGCTCTGACTACGGGGTTTGTTGAGGAGGTACGAAGACCCGGGGGCACTGTCGTCCCTACGTGGCGACAACGGCAACGACACCGCGCATATGCGTCGGGGCGGGTTCAGTACAGCCTATCGAAGGAAGGTTCTGTGGCGACATAGGGCGCACAGGAGGCGCACGATGCGTGTCGCGAGCCGTCCTGTGCGCCTATGTACGATCCTGTTCGGGTTTCGGTGATTCCGGTTCCGGGCGGTTCCGGTTCCCGATGATTCCGGTTCCGGGCTTTGAAAACACGGATCGGGCTTCCGATCCCCGCCGCCGGTCCCGGCTTCCGTCCCGCTCTTACGCGAGGCCGAGGCGCTCGGCGGCCGTGGCCGCGTCGACCGGGACGGTGACCGGCTGGGGCGCTCCGGCGACCGCCCAGTCCGGGTCCTTGAGGCCGTTGCCGGTGACCGTGCAGACGATCCGCTGACCGGGGTCGACCTTGCCCTCCTCGGCGGCCTTCAGCAGGCCTGCCACCGAAGCGGCCGAGGCCGGCTCCACGAAGACGCCTTCCTGGGCGGCCAACAGCCGGTAGGCGGACAGGATCTGGCGGTCCGTCACCTCGTCGATGAAACCGCCCGACTCGTCACGCGCGGCGAGCGCGTAGTCCCACGAGGCCGGGTTGCCGATCCGGATGGCCGTGGCGATGGTCGACGGGTCCTTGACGACCTCACCACGGACCAGCGGCGCCGAGCCGGAGGCCTGGAAGCCCCACATGCGCGGGGTGTGCGTGGACATGGCGTCCGCCGCGTACTCCTTGTAGCCCTTCCAGTACGCCGTGATGTTGCCGGCGTTGCCGACGGGCAGCACATGGATGTCGGGAGCGTCGCCGAGCGCGTCGACGATCTCGAACGCGGCGGTCTTCTGGCCCTCGATACGGACCGGGTTGACCGAATTGACCAGCGCCACCGGGTAGTTCTCGGAGAGCGCGCGGGCCAGCGTCAGGCAGTCGTCGAAGTTGCCGTCGACCTGGAGGATCTTCGCGCCGTGGACGAGCGCCTGGCCCATCTTGCCGAGCGCGATCTTGCCCTGTGGGACGAGTACGGCGGAGACCATCCCGGCGCGTACGGCGTAGGCGGCCGCCGACGCCGAGGTGTTGCCGGTCGACGCGCAGATGACGGCCTGCGCGCCCTCCTCCTTGGCCCTGGTGATGGCCATGGTCATGCCGCGGTCCTTGAAGGAACCGGTGGGGTTGGCGCCCTCGACCTTGAGGTGCACCTCGCAGCCCGTGCGCTCGGAGAGGACCTGAGCGGGGACGAGCGGCGTACCACCCTCACGAAGGGTGACGACCGGCGTCGTGTCCGTGACCGGAAGACGGTCCCGGTACTCCTCGATGATGCCGCGCCACTGATGGGTGCCCTTGCTGGTCATGGGTCCTTTACTCCCCTTCAACACGCATGATGCTGGCGACACCGCGCACGGTGTCGAGCTTGCGCAGCGCCTCGACGGTCCCGGAAAGGGCGGCGTCGGGCGCGCGGTGGGTGACGACGACGAGCGATGCCTCGCCGTCCTTTCCCTGCTGGCGGACGGTGTCGATCGACACCCCGTGCTCGGCGAAGACCGTCGCCACCTGGGCGAGAACGCCCGGCTTGTCGGCCACGTCGAGGCTGATGTGGTACCGCGTCACCACGTCGCCCATGGGGCTCACGGGCAGCTGGGTGTACGCGGACTCGCCGGGGCCGGTGGCCTCGTTGAGCTTGTTGCGGCACACGGCGACCAGGTCGCCGAGTACGGCCGACGCGGTCGGCGAACCGCCGGCGCCGGGGCCGTAGAACATCAGCTGCCCGGCGGCCTCGGCTTCGACGAAGACCGCGTTGTACGCCTCGCGGACGGAGGCGAGCGGGTGGCTGAGCGGGATCATCGCGGGGTGCACGCGCGCGGTGACGGACCCGCCGTCGGCGGCGCGCTCGCAGATCGCGAGCAGTTTGATGGTGCAGCCCATGCGACGGGCCGAGGCGAAGTCGGCGGCGGTGACCTCGGTCATGCCCTCGCGGTAGACGTCGTCGAGACGCACGCGGGTGTGGAACGCGATCCCGGCGAGGATGGCGGCCTTGGCGGCGGCGTCGAAGCCCTCGACGTCCGCGGTCGGGTCGGCCTCGGCGTATCCGAGGGCGGTGGCCTCGTCGAGCGCCTCCGAGTACCCGGCGCCGGAGGTGTCCATCTTGTCGAGGATGAAGTTCGTCGTGCCGTTGACGATGCCCATCACGCGGTTGATCTTGTCGCCGGCGAGCGACTCGCGCAGCGGCCTGATCAGCGGGATCGCACCGGCGACGGCCGCCTCGAAGTAGAGGTCCCGGCCGTGCTCCTCGGCGGCGGCGTACAGCGTCGCGCCGTCCTCGGCGAGCAGCGCCTTGTTGGCCGAGACGACGGAGGCGCCGTGCTCGAAGGCGGTGGTGATGAGGGTGCGGGCGGGCTCGATGCCGCCGATGACCTCGACGACGACGTCGATGTCGCCCCGTTTGACCAGGGCGGTCGCGTCGCTGGTGACCAGCGCGGGGTCGATGCCCTCGCGCACCTTCGAGGGGCGGCGGACGGCGACACCGGCGAGCTCCACCGGAGCGCCGATGCGCGCCGTGAGGTCGTCGGCGTGCGTCGTCATGATGCGCGCCACCTCTGAGCCGACCACTCCACAGCCCAGCAGCGCCACCTTCAGCGGACGCGTACGCATCATCCGACCTCACTTCTCGTACTTCTACGGTATGGACCAGTCTCACTCACCGGACGGAGGTTTCTATCCCCCGTCCGGATCCTGAGACATCTATTTCATCAGCCGACATCGAGACGCAGGAGATCTTCCTCTGTCTCACGTCGGACGATCACGCGCGCCAAGCCGTCCCGGACGGCGACGACGGGCGGGCGCAGTGCGTGGTTGTAGTTGCTGGCCATGGAGCGGCAGTAGGCGCCGGTGGCCGGCACGGCGATCAGGTCACCGGGGGCCAGATCGGACGGCAGGAAGGCATCGCGTACGACGATGTCGCCGCTCTCACAGTGCTTGCCGACCACACGGCTGAGCATCGGCTCGGCGGTGGAGGTCCGCGAGACGAGGGCGACGCTGTACTCGGCGTCGTACAGCGCGGTGCGGATGTTGTCCGACATGCCGCCGTCGACGCTGACGTACGTCCGCAGGCCCTCCAGGGCCTTGACCGTGCCGACCTCGTAGAGCGTGAAGGCGGTCGGGCCGACGATGGCGCGCCCGGGCTCGACGGAGATCCTGGGGGTGGCGAGACCGGCGGCCTCGCACTCCCTGGTGACGATGTCGCTGAGCGCCTTGGCGATCTCGTGCGGCTCGCGCGGGTCGTCGTCGGAGGTGTACGCGATGCCGAGACCGCCACCGAGGTCGATCTCGGGCAGCTCGACGCCGTGCTCGTCGCGGATCTGCTTCAGCAGACCGATCACCCGGTGCGCGGCGACCTCGAACCCGGACGTGTCGAAGATCTGCGACCCGATGTGCGAGTGGATCCCGATGAGCTCGAGACCATCCAGCTTGAGGGCCCGCCGGACGGCCTCGGCGGCCTGTCCGCCGGCGAGCGCCAGCCCGAACTTCTGGTCCTCGTGCGCGGTGGCGATGAACTCGTGCGTGTGCGCCTCGACGCCGACGGTCACCCGGATCTGGACCCGCTGTCGCCTGCCCAGAGACTGGGCGATGTGCGCGACGCGGACGATCTCCTGGAAGGAGTCGAGGACGATCCGCCCGACGCCGGCCTCGACCGCGCGGTGGATCTCCTGCTCGCTCTTGTTGTTGCCGTGGAAGGCGATGCGCTCGGCGGGCATCCCGGCGTCGAGGGCGGTGGTGAGCTCGCCGCCGGAGCACACGTCGAGGTTGAGCCCCTCCTCCTTCAGCCAGCGGACGACGGCCCGGGAGAGGAAGGCCTTGCCGGCGTAGAAGACGTCGGCGTCCGGCCCGAAGGCGTCGGCCCAGGCACGGCAGCGGGCCCGGAAGTCCGTCTCGTCGAGGAAGTACGCGGGGGTCCCGAACTCCTCGGCGAGCCGGGTGGCCGCAATGCCGCCGACGGTCAGGACACCGTCGTCGTTCCGGCTGACGGTGTGTGACCAGACCTTCGGGTCGAGGGAGTTGAGGTCGGCGGGCGGCGCCGAGTAGTGGCCCTCGGGAAGGACGTCGGCGTGGCGGGGCCCTGCGGGGTGGGCGGAACGGCTCATGTTTCTCTCACAAGTAGTCAGGGGCGCTGATGCCGAGCAGGGACAGGCCGCCGGCGAGCACCGTCCCGGCGGCTTCGGCGAGCGCGAGGCGGGAGCGGTGGGCGGCCGAGGGTTTCTCGTCACCGAGCGGCAGCACGCGGTGCTGGAAGCCGAGCAGGGCGTCGGCGGTGGCTTCGAGATGCCGTGCGACCCGGTCGGGGGCGCGCAGGCGGGCGGCGGTTTCCAGTACGGCGGGGTGGTCGCCGACGGCGGTGAGGAGCGCGGGCGCGTCGACGCTCTCCTCGTAGACGCTGGGGATGCCCAGCTGGGTGGCGTTGCGCAACAGGGCACGGACGCGGGAGTGGGCGTAGCGCACCCGGAAGAGCGGGTTGCCCTCGCCCTGCACGAGCAGCTCGTCGCCGACCCGCGGGTGATCGTGGGCGGCGGGCCGCAGGAGCGCCCACCGGGTCGCGTCGGACCCGAGGCGCCGCAGCAGTTCGGCGGCGTCGGCCCCGGCGGGAACGGCCCGCACCTCGTCGAGCGGCACGGGCGGGATCCCCTCGGCGCCGACCGTGACACCGAGCCGCGCCCACTGCGGGTCGACCTTGTCGCAGCTGGTCCGTACGAAAGCGCCCTGCGCGAGAAGAAGCCGGCGCACGACGTCGGCGGTGACGGCGGCCCTGACCTCCGGGCGGTGGTGGTACTGGAGGACCTGGCCGGCCATGGACCGGCCGCGTCCGTACTCCGGCCCCTCGGCGAGGACCCGGCGCACCAGCTCCGCGTCACCGGCCCGGTCGAGGGTGATGTTGAGGAACCCGGGCCCGGTGATCTCCACGGCTGCGATCCCGGGCTCCCGCGCGATCCTCGCGGACAGCACCTCGGCGATCCGGAGCGGCGGCATCCCGGCCTCGCGGGCGAGCCGGAGCGCGGCGTTCGTCGCGTAGTCGCCGCTGCCGCCGGGGCGGGGCCGCTCCACCACGATCCGCTGGGGCACCGGGGCCCGCAGCGCACCCTCGTCGACCGCGCGGCGCACGGCGTGCAGCACGGTGAGGGAGAGATCTGCGGGGGTCACGGGACAAGCGTATGGGAGGAGGGGGGTCACCATGCGAACCGGTTTCGCGATGCGGTCAGCCCCGCGCGCGCTCCGCGTGCCCGGCACCGTGCCGCCCCTCGAAGGAGGGCGGCGCGTCCGGCCCGTCTCCGCGCTCTTCCTCCTGAGCACCCTCGCGCACTTCCCGGCGCATCAGCTGCCGGACGAGCCGCACGAGCTCGGAGGGCTCGAATGGCTTGGCGAGAAACGCGTCGACACCGGCGGCGATCCCGCTCTCCACCTCGTACTGCGTACAGGCACTGATGATCGCGAGGGGCACATGCCTGGTCCGCGGGTCGGCCCGCAGCCGCGCGGCGGTACGGAGCCCGTCGAGCCGGGGCATGACGACATCGAGCGTGACGACATCGGGACGTACCTGATGGACGACATCCAGACACTCGACACCATCGGCCGCGGTCACGACCTCGAAGCCCTCCAGCTCGAGATTGACCCTGATCAACTGCCGGATCACCCGGTTGTCATCGACAACGAGCACCCGCCCGGACGCGCCTGACACCCCTCGAGAGTAGGTCGAGGGAAGTGGCTGCGTCCGGGTTTTCCCCACTTCCACCCCGTGCGGGGGACGAGGGAGGGGCCGGGCGGGGGAAGGGGGTGGCGGAGGGGGTGGGGGAAGGGCGGGTGGGGTGGCGCAGCGGTCCTCCTCGCACCTCCCTCCCAGAGCAACCCAGCCAGGCAGACACCCACCGTCCACGAGCGCCCGCGTCGCACGGAACCGGCACAAATGGAGGAGCCCCCGGCCCGGCGTGGAACCGGCGTAAATACCTGTTCACGGCCACCCTGCGGGAGCTGGTAGGGTTCTACCCGTCGCCGCCGAAAGCGGCGGACGCCCCCGTAGCTCAGGGGATAGAGCAACGGCCTCCGGAGCCGTGTGCGCAGGTTCGAATCCTGCCGGGGGCACTTCGCAGGAAGTGCCCAAAGACCCCGCCACCAGCGCTTTCGCTGAGGACGGGGTCTTGGCGTATGTGCAGCCGTGTGCGGCTCGGAGCAGCCGTATGTCGGAGTCCGTGGACTATTCGTGGACAGGATCTTGCGGCATCGACGCAGGCAGTCCCGGAGAACGGCGAAGGCCTCCGATCAGGTCCAGGGGCCGTGGAGGGTAACGCTCAACAGGTCTCACAGGTACTCGTGAGCAGGTCTTCGATACGCCGATTCGCCACTTCCTGACGGCCATCGAGGCACTTGGCGTACCAACGCGGCAGCACCTCCACGCTGTTACCTGCCCGCTAGGCGACCTCGGTCGGGTCCACACCGGCGTTGAGCCGTGTGGAGAGCGCCGAGTGCCGCAGGTCGTACGGTCGTGGGGCGAGCGGGGAGGCGAACGCGGCCGGCGGGAGCGCGAGTGTTCGGGCTTCCTGCCAGGCGCGGTAGGACGTCGAGGAGGAGACCACTCCCCCGTCCTCGCTGAAGAACAGCCGGCACGGACCTTGATGATGCGGCGTTCGGTGCGGGTCGGTGTCCGGCGCGGGCAGTTCACCGCGTCCTGACCCGCTTCGGGCTGGCCCGCCTGAGCCACCTGGACCGGGCCACCGGCCGCGTCATACGCCGCTACGAACGCGACAAGCCGGGTGAGCTCGTGCACGTGGACATCAAGAAGCTCGGCAACATCCCCGACGGCGGCGGCCACAAGACCCTCGGCCGCCAGGCCGGCCGCAAGAACCGTGCCAATGCCGGCTACAGCTACATCCACACCGCCGTCGACGACCACTCCCGCCTCGCCTACAGCGAGATCCACGCCGACGAGAAGAAGGAAACCGCCACCGCCTTCTGGCACCGCGCGCATGCCTACTTCACCAGCGCCGGGATCACCGTCGAACGTGTCCTGACCGACAACGGCGCCTGCTACCGCTCCCGCGACTGGCGCGACGCCCTGGCAGCATCCGGGATCGCACACAAGCGAACCCGGCCCTACCGGCCCCAGACGAACGGCAAGGTCGAACGGCTGAACCGGACCCTGCTGGACGAGTGGGCCTACGCCCGCCCCTACCGCTCAGAACAGGAACGACGCGACGCCTTCCCCGGCTGGCTGCACACCTACAATCACCACCGCGGACACACCGCCCTCGCAGGCAAACCACCCGCCAGCCGCGTCCCCAACCTCACAGGGCAATACACCTAGGGCTCCCGCTGCTGGGCGGCGCGGCATTCCGGCGCGGACCCGGCGAAGAGCTCCGAGGGTCGTCGAGTACCCGACGGGACATGGCGGATTCTGGGTAGGATAAGTAGCATGAGTGAGCCTACCGGCAAGTACTCGATCACCATGCCGCGCGACATCGCCGAAGCCGCCAAGGCCCGCAGCGGCCCCTCGGGCCTGTCTGCATATGTGGCTGCGGCCGTCGCTCGCCAGATTGAGCGGGACAACCTCAACGAGCTGATCCAGGTGGCCGAGGCCGAACACGGTCCCATCGCGGATGAAGAGGTCCAGTCCCTACGCGATCAGCTCGCTCAGGCACGACACGAGCAGACGCGGGGCGGAGCGAGCGCCGCGTGACTCGCTTCCCCGCCAAGCCCGGCGGCACCCTCGTCCTCGACAGCGAAGGGCTGGCCAAGGCCGTCCTGCGCGACCGCACCGTCACCGGCTGGCTCGCCTTGGCCCGCGCCGACGACCTGCGCGTAATCACCTCAGCAGCCACTTTGGTCGAAGTCGTTCACCCTCGCATCAACCGCCCGGCCCTGGAGTGGGCGCTCTCCCGGCTGGTTGTCGAACCGGTCACCGAACCGCTCGCTCGGCACGCCGCCACCCTCCTCGCCGATGCCGGCCTTCACGGCCACAAGTACGCCATCGACTCAATGCTCGCCGCAACTGCCCTGGCCGTCCCGGGACCGGTCACGATCCTGACTTCGGACCCCGAAGACCTCACCGCTCTGTGCCACGGACGCGCCACCATGATCAAGATCTGACCAGATCCTCGTCGCTCCGCCTCAGCCATGCCAAGGTCAGATCCTCAAACGCTTCCCGTCCAATCACTGCGACGACAACTAGCTGGACCAGTAAGGGCTTTGTTAAGTGGTGTCGTAGGGCCGCCAGGGGTGGGTTGTCGGCAGGTGGGGCAGGTGCCGGTCCAGGTGGCCAGTAGGTGTCGCAGGAGGTCCAGGGCCTGGTAGAGGGTCAGGCCCTGGCAGCGGCTTTTGGGCAGGTCCGCTGCTCGGTCGGGAACAGGTGGGCGGCGGTGACCAGGGTGACGTGCCGATGCCAGCCGGTGAACGAGCGGCCTTCGAAGTGGTCGAGGCCAAGGGTGGTCTTCAGTTCGCGGTAGTCGTGCTCGATGCGCCACAGCAGGTTCGCGATGCGGACCAGATCGCGGGCGGGGATGTTGGCGGGCAGGTTGGATTATCCAGTACATGACCGGCTCGTCCTGGCCTTCGGGCCACTGGGCGATCAGCCAGGTCAGCCGGATCGTGCCGTCGGCGGCGGGTTTGGGGCGGCGGCCGGCGAGCCGGACCCGCAAAGGAACGAAGTGCGAGCTCATCGCCGCTTTGGAACCCTTGCGCCAGGTCATGGGCCCGTCCCTGACGTCGTCCCGCGGCCAGCACGTGGTCCCGCATGGTCACCGGACGGGTGCGGCAACGGGGAAGAGGCCTTGCCCAGGCTGCCATAGGCAGTGGTGGGGTTCGGCATCCTCACCGTGGGCAGTCATCTCGGCCTTGGCCTGCAGGACACAGGCCACGCCGATCGGGACGTATGGGGATGCGACGGGGTCCGGTTGAGGTCGAGGAAGTGCTTGCGTGCCGCGTCATACACAGGCACGGGGAACTGGATACGGATCAGCTTCTTCGCGACCCACAGCCTGTTTATGACGTCTTGGGTCGTGAGGAGCCAGGCCGCTTCACCGCCGGCCCGGCCTGGGAGGGCATCCGGCCCATCGTCGACGAGTGGACCAAGGCAACGCTGGAGGCTGACGCCTCAGACATCCTCCGCATCCCGCGCGCACGGCAGGCGGTCGAGAATCTGGGCCTGGCCCTTGTTCCGCTCGACGGTGGACCAGCGATCAAAGGCTTTCTCTTGCACGTCGAGGGTGGTACGGCTCGCTTCCACTACTGACCACCTGCGACGCCGGGCCAGCTCTCCGGCGTCCGTCTCAGTTTCCGTCTCGTTCAGCCCGGTTGGCGGCCGTCCAGACGAGACCGAAGCCGGTAGCCGCACCCGCGGCCGACCGCTCGTGAACGTAGGTGAACGGCCTGGTTCGCGGCCCAGGGCCGCCAACACGGCTGGAAATTCCGGTGCGTTCTCTGTTCACCGAGACTCCGCGAACTGTCCGTATTGAGGCATTTTGAGCAGTTCATCTAGCCTGATTGAACGTACTGGACTCCGCGGCACTTTGCACCGAGACGGGGTCAGACACGGCCCGAGAGGGCAAGCCTGGGAAGGAACAGAAATGGAAGTTCCCCTCGCGCAAGATGAGCCCCAACGTGACGAAGTGTCCCGCCTCATCAAAGTGACGGCCACGATCATGATGGGGGTGGGTTCGCTCCTCATGGGTATAGGCGCGGTCATCGCTGCCTTGAGGTGAGCGCTGCTGTACAGCAGCGCGATACGCAAGGCTCAGGAACCGGCAACCGCGCCGTCACTGGAGAGCCCGTTACGGGGAATCTCGTACGGCGGGTTCGGAGGGGGCCGTGCGGAAAAGAACCTGCAGGGGAGTCCGGGTTCCTCCTCGAGTAGGACTCGGAGTCCCAAGGCCGGCGGTTTGGTTTTTCCAGCGTTGAGCTGCCTTACAGCTAGGCCGCGGTTTCTGTGACGAGGACGGCGGCGGTGACCGGGCCCGGGGTGTCCCTCGTGGCTGCGTCGGTTACCGCTGCCCGGACGGCGCGGGCGACTTCCAGTGGATGGTGCCCGTGGGCGACCGCGAGCTGGACCTCAATGCGCCGGCCGGGGGGATGGTCATGGTGCTCCACCTTGACCGGACGGCTTCCCAGCACGGGGGTGAGGCGGGCGACGCCCGGAACAGCCGCCGCGACGTCGGCCAACTCCCCGATGAACCCCCGCATGGGTGCTGTTCCGGTTGTTGAAGGCGAGCGTTCGGCGACTGCGGCTTCCGGCGGGGGCATGGCCCTCTCCGCGGTTTGCGAGCTGACGCCTGTCTCCGGGCCGCCGAGGAGATCGGTGACGCGCAGATCAACTGCCACGGTGGCCAGGCCGAGCCGTTCACTGGCCACGTTGAGCAGTGTGCTTCTCAACTGTTCGGCGGTTTGAGGCAGTGGCTGCCCCATGGTTGCGGTGAAGGACGCCTCGATCCTGAGCGGGCCGGGCGGTAGTGCGCTGGCCGGCGGGCGGACGGTCGGCTCGGAGACAGGCCCAAACGGTGCCAGCCCGATGCGCAGGCTCTCCAGCCGAGCACCGGGAATCTCAGCGGCCGTGCGCCTGAGGGCCCGGACGGCCGCTTGCTCGGTGATCCACGTCCCGTCGTCGGGCCCGCCCAGCGGGAGCAGCCGGCCCAGGTCGAGCTGGCGCCGTACTGCCTGCATCCACGCCTCAGTCTTCACCGGCCTCTCGCCCCCTTCCATGGCCGCGATTCTCTTCATGCCGCACCGTGCCCGAAGTGCCGCAGGGGCTCCGGGCGGAGGCGCTCGTGCCACTCGTCCGATCCTCCGGCCAGGTCCGCATCTCGGTACATCACTTACTAATTCGAATATAATTCGAATGAAGGGCTAGGTGAACTCGTTCAGGGAGGAATGGCCCGATGACTGAGAACACCGGCGTGAAGCACGGTGGTGCGCCCGGCTCTCGCGGCAGGACGGCCGTCGCCGATGTGGTGGTGGAGAAGATCGCCGGGATGGCGACACGCGACGTGCTCGGCGTCCATGCCCTGGGCAGTGGATTCGCGCGCTCAATGGGAGCCATGCGGGAGCGGATGCCCGGCGCCGGTAGCGGCAAATCCGCCACGCGTGGGGTCAGCGTCGAGGTCGGAGAGGTACAGACGGCCATCGATCTGGAGATCATCGTCGACTACGGCGTCTCGATCACGGACGTGGCCAGTGACGTACGCGAGCACGTGATCTCCGCGGTGGAGCGGATGGCGGGCCTGGAAGTCGTGGAAGTCAACATCGCGGTCAGCGATGTGAAGCTGCCCGACGAGGAGGACGAAGAGGACCAGCGGCAGCGGGTCCAGTAGCCGGGGCCGAGTCGGCTGCTTGAGTGAAGGAGCGCGTGATGAGCAAGGCCGTGGTCGGCTTGATTGCCGGAATGGCACTGGGTTTCGCCGCGTATTTCGGTGACTTCTGGGCTTTCCTGCTGGTGCTGGTCCTGGGCGCCGTCGGACTTGTGGTCGGACTCTTGATGGAGGGTGATCTCGAACCGGGTGACTTCTTCCGCCGCCGTGACGACCACCAGCGGATCCGCGATGACCAGCGACGGGTTCGAGGGGACTGGCGGCAGTGACCAGCGAGGCCGATCGCCGCCCGGGCATTCCCGGTGGGGAGCAGGAGCGGGGTGCGACCACAGTCGCCGACCGGGTCGTTGCCAAGATCGCTTCCCAGGTGACCCGCGAGGCGCTGAGCCGATTCACCGAGTCGGCCGGCCGCGTACCGCCCGGCCGTCGGACGCCACGCGTGACGACATCCGTGCGGAGGGCACCCGAGCGGAACGACACACGGCGGGACGGCGAGTCTGCCGCCGGACGGTCGGCCGTACTCGGCGAAGCACGGATGGGCATCGCCGTGGAGCTGGGCTATCCGTCCGACATCGGGGCGCAGTGCGCCGCGGTCCGCCGAGAGGTCACCGAACAGCTCCGGAGATGGGCCGGCATGGACATCTACGAGCTCGCGGTGTCGGTCGAGAGGCTGCACTCGGCGCACTCGCGGCACACAGACCGAGGGAGGGTGAGATGAGCGCCGACACCCGGTGGCAACCGACCGGCGACAGCGACCTCCCCTCCGATCCTGGACAGGCAGCTTCCTCCGGTGACCCCCCGGACAAGGGCGCGACGACAGGGGCCCATGAACCCGGCCGGTCGGCCCACCGATTCTGGTCCGCGCGGCGGATCCCCGCGGCCGTTGTGGCCCTGCTGGCCGTCGCGGGTACCGGACTGCTCCTGTACGACGTGGTCTCGGTGCGGGCAGGCCAGCCCGGGATGCGCTGGCGACGGCAGCTCGCCGACGAGCTGGCCACACGACCCTTGGACGACATCTGGGTGATCGTCGGAGCCGCAGTGGCAATGGCCCTCGGCCTGTGGCTCCTCCTGCTGGCGTTCACACCGGGACTGCGCAGACTGCTGCCCATGCGGCAACCCATCGGTACCCGAGGACCAGGGGAGGTCCGCGCCGGACTCGACCGCCGCGCAGCCGCCCTGCTCCTGCGCGACCGGGCCATGCGGGTGTCCGGTGTCCAATCGGCACGGGTCGATGTCGGCCGCCGGAAGGTCAAAGCCCAGGCACAGGCGCATTTCCGCGATCTCGACGAGGTCCGCGCAGACCTGGAAAGGGCGCTGGGCGAAGCCGTGCCGACCTTGGGTCTCGCCCGGCAACCCACGCTGGCCGTGCGTGTCCGGCGCCCGAAGAAGCGCTGAGGTGATCCCGATGCTCAAGACGGTTAACCGGGTCCTGCTGGGACTGCTCGGCCTTGGCCTGTTCGCCCTGGGCGGCGGCGTGCTCCTGGGCAGCCTGGATCTGCAGCGCCACTGGGGGTTCGACGTGCCGGGCTGGTGGCCCTTTCGCGGTCCGGCCGATGTAGTGCTGGGCGTCGGGGGACGCACCCGGTGGAGGGAAGAGGGCTGGTGGTGGCCGGCCGTCATCGCGGCGCTCTCCGTGCTGCTGGTGCTGCTGCTGTGGTGGCTTCTCGCGCAACTGCGTAAGGACCGGCTGGGCCAGCTCCTCGTCGACAGCGAAGACGGCACGGCGGCCCACCTCAACGGCCGCGCGCTGGAGGACGTGATCGAAGAAGAGTCACAGGCTCTGGACGGAGTCTCGCGGGCTCACGTGCAGCTGACAGGCCGGCGTACTGCTCCGGTCGCACGAGTGCGGCTGTGGCTGGAGCCTCACGCGGAACCAGAGCAGACCCTGGGCCGAGTCAGCCGGGAAACGCTCGCACGCGCACGAGACTCGGCAGGCCTGGACCGTCTCCCGTCGAACGTTCGCCTCCGGGAAGTCCGCCACGGCGCCCATCGCGTCGACTAGAAATCCGTCGCCGCACACCAGGACGGAATCTCGCCGAACCGTTCGCTCGGGGGCTGCCTGGCGACCACCACGAGTTGCGCCTACTCTGAGATCGAGGTACCCGCGAGGCCGGAGGTCATCATGATCATTCTCGGGGTCATCCTGCTCGTCATCGGGTTTGTGGCCAGCATTTCCATCCTGTGGACCATCGGGATCATCCTGCTCGTCATCGGAGTCATTCTGTGGATCCTCGGGGCGGTCGGTCACGCGGTCGGCGGACGCCGTCACTATTGGTAAACCGCTCGGCTCCCGTCCTGATGCAGCCCCATAGTCCCCTCGCGACCTGGTCGACGAGTCACAGTACGGCGAACAGGATGCCACTCCGCGCCCGCGCATCATCCTGATCCAGGTCGAACGCCTACCGGCACATGGGCGTCGGCGCCACGCTCATGCAGGCACTCGCGGACGACTTCGGGGGCCAGGTTGTCGACGAGTCCTGGTCAGTCCCTAATTTGTGGACCCTATTTGTGGACCCAACTTGCGGACACAGTCGCGGGCGAGGGAGCAATGGGTTCCGCAGCTGTCACAGGGCTGCCGGTCCGTAGGGTCTAGGGGTCGGCAGTGGGGAGAGAGGGAAGCGGTGGGTGGCGTGGTGGGTAAGGGTGGGCGGTTGCTCTATGTGACCGATCTTGGGTATCAGGCCAAGGGGCGGCGCTACTGCGACGAGGACATCTGGTTGAGCGGGCGGTTGCGTGAGGAGTTCGATGTCGCGCTCTGTCATCCGCTCGATGCCGTCGCGCTCATGGGTGCCTTCGACGGGGTGGTCGTGAGGAACAGCGGACCCGTCATCGAGTACCCGAAGGCGTATCAGGAGTTCAGGGCGGCGGCGCGGGCGGGCGGCGTGGCCGTGTTCAATCCGCTGGACGGTAAGGGGGACATGGCCGGGAAGGGGTATCTGCCGGCCCTGTTCCGCGAGGGGTTTCCGGTGATTCCGACCGTGGAGCGGCAAGCGGATCTGGGTCTGCTTCCGGAAGTGGACGAGTACGTCGTCAAGCCGGTGCTCGGGGCGGATTCCGTGGGGATGGAGTTCGTGGGGCGGGAGCGGATCGGGGAGGTGGAGTGGGAAGGGATGCTGGTGCAGCCGCGCGTGGACTTCGCGTACGAGGTGTCCTTCTACTTCATCGGGCGGGAATTCCAGTACGCGCTGTACGCGCCGCGGCCCGAGGCGCGGTGGGAGTTGGAGCCGTATCGGGCGAGCGCCGAGGATGTGGCGTTCGCGCGGCGGTTCGTCGACTGGAACTGCCTCGAGTACGGGATCCAGCGGGTCGACGCGTGCCGCGCGCGGAGCGGGGAGTTGCTGCTCGTGGAGCTCGAGGACCTGAATCCGTATCTCTCGCTCGGTCTGCTGCCGGAGAAGGAACGGGACGCGTTCGTGGTGGACCTGAAGCGGTCGCTCCGCGCGTGGGTGGGGTCTCGGGCGCGGTAGGCATCGCGGCGCCAGGCGCCCGGTTCGGACACGCGGGTGCGGACTACGACGGCGGTGCCCGCGCCCCCCTTACGCCGAACGCTTTCTCGGCGTTGCCTTCTTCGCCGTCGTCTTCTTCGCCGGCTGCTTCTTCGCAGCCGCCGTGGTCTTCCTGGCCGTCGTCTTCTTCGCCGCCGCCTTCTTCTCGGTCGCCTTCGTTGTCGACTTGCGGGCCTGCGCCGTCGTCTTCTTCGCGGCCGTCTTCGCCGTCGACTTCTTTCCGCCGCTCTCCTTGGGCACCGCCGCCGCGCTGCGCGGGCGTCGCGCCAGCTCGGTGACCTCCGCGACCCCGCCCGGCTCCTCGCCCCTGGCTTCCTTCGCCGCGCGCACGCTGTTCTCCAGGGCCGCCATCAGGTCGATCACCTGGCCGCCCGGCGCCGCAGCGGTGGTGGGTGCCTCGACCTCGCCGCCCTCCGCCTTCGCGGCGATCATCGCCTCGACGGCGGCGCGGTAGTCGTCGTGCAGCGACTCGATGTCGACCTCGCCGAGGGTGTCCATCAGCGCGTCGGCGAGGTCCAGTTCGGCGTCCCGTACGGTCACGGCGGTTTCCGGGGCGACGCCTTCCGTCGACCGGATCTCGTCGGGCCAGAGCAGACCGTGCATGGCGATGACGTCGTCGACGACCCGCAGCATGCCGAGCCGCTCCCGCCCCCGCAGCGCGAACTTCGCGACGGCGACCTTCTCGCTGCGCTTGAGCGCCTCGCGGAGCAGGGTGTACGGCTTGGCGGCGGGCACGCCGTTCGCGGAGAGGTAGTACGCGGCGTCCATCTGGAGCGGGTCGATCTCGTTGGCCTGCACGAAGGCCACGATCTCGATGGTCTTGGCGGTCGGCAGGGGAAGCGACGCGAGGTCCTCGTCCGTGATCGGGATCATCGTCCCGTCGGCCTCTTCGTACGCCTTGCCGATCTCCGCGTTGGAGACCTCGTCGCCGTCCAGCTCGCAGACCTTGCGGTAGCGGATCCGGCCGCCGTCCTCGGTGTGGATCTGGCGGAAGGAGATGGACCGGTTCTCGGTCGCGTTGACCAGCTTGATCGGGATGCTGACCAGCCCGAACGAGATCGCGCCGTTCCAAATGGATCGCACGGTTCATCCCTTTCATCCGTTACAGGCGAGATGTATGGGATTCTCATCGTATGACGCCGATCACAGAGGTGGAGGGCCGGCGGCTGCCCCTCAGCAACCTGGACAAGGTCCTGCACCCCGCCACCGGCACCACCAAGGGCGAGATCCTGCACTACTACGCCGTCACGGGCGGCGCGATCCTGCCCCATCTGCACAACCGCCCCGTCTCCTTCCTGCGCTATCCGGACGGCCCCGACGGGCAGCTGTTCTTCACCAAGAACCCCCCGCCCGGCACCCCCGCGTGGGTGAAGATCGCGCCCGTTCCCCGGTCGGACGACCCTTCCGCCAGCCAGGTGATGATCCAGGACCTTCCCTCGCTGATGTGGGCGGCGAATCTGGTGGTGGAGTTCCATACGCCGCAGTGGCAGGCGGACGCCCCGGCGCAGGCCGACCGGCTGGTCTTCGACCTCGACCCGGGGCCGCCCGCGACCATCGTCCACTGCTGCCGGGTGGCGCTGTGGCTGCGGGAGCGGCTCGCCGCCGACGGGCTCGACGCGTACGCGAAGACGTCGGGCTCCAAGGGACTGCATCTGCTCGTACCGCTCAAGCGCACCCCGTCGGAGCAGGTCTCGGCGTACGCGAAGCAGCTCGCCGTGGAGGCCGAGGCGGACATGCCCGCCCTGGTCGTCCACCGGATGGCCCGCGCCCTGCGTCCCGGGAAGGTCTTCGTGGACCACAGCCAGAACGCGGCGGCGAAGACCACGGCCACTCCCTACACCCTGCGGGCCCGCCGCGAGCCGACCGTGTCGGCGCCGGTGACCTGGACGGAGGTGGAGGCCTGCGCGGATCCTGGGCAACTGGTGTTCCTCATGGGCGACGTCGCGCCACGGCTCCAGCGGTTCGGTGACCTGCTCGAGCCGCTGACCGTCCCGGACGGGGGCGGAACCCTGCCATGAGCTCCGGGGACGTCTCTCGCGGAGGCGTACGGCCGCCGGTACGGGTCGCGCTCGCCGAGTCGGTGGGCACGCTGCCGCGCGGGCGGGGGCTCGCGTACGAGCCGAAGTTCGACGGCCACCGGGTGGTGATCTTCCGGTACGGCGACGAGGTCGTCCTCCAGGCCCGTTCGGGCCGGATCATCACCGCCGCGTTCCCCGATCTGGTGGAGGCGGCACGGCGGCTGCCGGACGGTACGGTCCTCGACGGCGAGGTCGTCGTCTGGACCGACGGCAGGACCGACTTCGCCGCCGTCCAGGGCCGGGCGGCGGCCACCCGGGCGCGCGCCGAGGTGCTGGCCGTTCGGCTGCCCGCTTCGTACGCCGCCTTCGACCTGCTGGCGGAGGAGGGCAAGGACCTGCGGCCCGTGCGGTACGAGCGGCGCCGCGAGCGGCTCGTCGCGGTGCTCGGGCCCCTGGGGCCGCCGCTCCAGCCGGTGCCGATGACGCCCGATCCGGAGCTGGCCGAGGTCTGGTACGAGACGCTGCCCGCGATCGGGGTCGAAGGACTGGTCGTCAAGCGGCTCGACCAGCCGTACCGGGGTGGCACGCGCGCATGGCGCAAGCTACGGCACACGGACACCCGGGACGCGCTGGTGGTCGGCTACACCGGCGGTCGTGAACGGCCCAACGCGCTGGCGCTCGTCCTGCCGGACGACGACCTTCCGATCATTTCCAGCCCGCTGGCGCCGGCCCTCCGGGTGCAGGCGGGCGAGGCGCTGGCGGCGTCGGCGGCGCCACGGGGAGCAGCGGCGGGAGGGCCGGCGGATGCAGCGGCGGTGGATGCCGGGCCGGGGGCGGGTACGGCCGCGGGTCCGGGGGCCGGTGCGACCGCCATGGCGCCCGGCCTGGGCGAGGTCGCCTACCAGCCTGTACGGGCCGGGCTCATGGCCGAGGTCGCCCAGGGCACCACCCGGCACAGCCTGATCACGGTGCTGCGGCTGCGCGACGACCCTCGCGCGGAGGAAAGTGCCGCCGCCAGTGCCACCGTCACCGAGCCCGCCCACCCCGGCGGCGACGGTGACGACAACAGCGGGGACAGCGGCTCCGACGGCTGAGCCGTGGCGCAAGAGCGCCGCGCAACCGCGTCCGATTGCCGGGTCCTGCTTGTCGGCGCTGTGGTGCACACTTGCCCCCAAGTGCGGTGTTCAACGGGGAGGCGGGGCATGTTGACGGGGATCGAGGAGGTCGACTGGGCCTCGATGAGGCATGCCTACGGGCCCGCCGACGATGTGCCGGTCATGCTGCGCGGGCTGGCGTCCCACGACGCGGCGGAGCGCGAGATCGCGCTCGACGGGATGTACGGCGCGGTCCACCACCAGGGCGACGTCTACGACTGCACGCTCGCCTGCATCCCCTTTCTGCTGGAACTGGTCAGGGACCCGAAGGTCCAGGACCGGGGCGGCATCGTGGAGTTACTCACCAGCATCGGCGGTATCGATCTGAGCGGTGACGACGAGCTGGACGAACTCGACCCGGACGACGAGGAGTTCGAGGACGCCGCGAACTACGCGATGGCGGCGGCCGCCGTCGCCGCGGGCGCCGACGCGTTCATCGCGCTGCTCGACGACCCGGACCCCGAGGTGCGGCTGGCCGCTCCGTGCGCGCTCGCCTCCCTGCACGGCGACCCCGCGCGCGTACTCGATCTGTTGCGGGAGCGGTTGACCGTGGAGACGGACACCCAGGTGCGCCTCTCCCTGGTGCAGGCCGTGGGCCGGATCGCCCTGCGGCACGAGTCGCTGCGCGAGGAGACCGTCGACTGGCTGGGCTGGCTCGCGGGCGCGGCGCAGGCTCCCGGCCTGCGGCTCGCCGCCCTCGCCCAGCTGGCCCGGTGCGCGCCGGCGCGGCTGCCCGGGGACGTCGTGGCGACGGTGGCCTGGCTGCTCGAGGAGATACGGAACGAGCCACCGGCCGGCTCGGGCGTGGAGGCCGGCGGGCTCGAGGGTGGCGGCGGGGACGCAGGGCGGCCGGCCACGCCGACGCTCGTGGGCCAGTTGCGGGAGCTGCGCGAGGAGCAGTCGGCGGGCCGGCGCACCCCGTGGACGGACGAGCTGCTGCGCACGCTGCACGCCGCGCTTGGCGACCGTGTCGGCGACCGGATCGCGCTCGTCACCGCCCAGTTGCGCAGCCCCGACTGGGGCCAGCGGGCCGACGCGATCTGGATGTGCGGTGGTCTGGTCCAGGGCTGGCGCGGTGGCTACGAGGAGGTGGTGCGGCTGGTCGGCGAGCAGTTGGCGGATCCCGAGCCCCGTCTGCGGGAGGCCGCCGCGAGCCGGCTCGAGGGCCTCTTCGAACTGGCCCGGCCCGCCGCCGACGCGCTGGCGGCCAGGGTGGCGGCAGAGCCGAGACCGTGGATCCAGGAGCGGCTCGACGGCCGGATCGCCCTGGGAAGCGCCCTGCTGGCGCTGGCCCGCTGCGGCGACGCCCGCGCGGTCCCGGCGCTCGGCGAGGCCCTGGAGTGCGGCGAGATACGGGACCAACTGACGTACGCGATCGGGCAACTGGGGGCGGCTGCCGCGCCGCTCGGGCCGGTGCTGCGGCGCCGGCTCGCCGAGGTGGAGCTGGACGACCAGCTGTACGACCGGGCGGCGCCGCTGCTTTCCGGGCTGGCGTCGGCGCGGGCGACCGACGCCCTGCCGGAGGTGCTGCGAGTGCTGCGTGGCGCGCCGGCCTACCGCAGGGACTGGGTGCTCGAAGCGGCGCTGCGGACGCTGACCGCGTTCGGCCGCGCCGCGCGCCCGGCGATCCCGGATCTGCGCCGGCTCCTCGGCAGCGACGCGGCGGCGGTCGCGACCGCCGCGGCCCGCGCGTTGTGGGAGGTCGAGGGCGACGCGGGTGCCGTGCTGCCCACGCTGGACGCCTGGCTGCGGGCGCGGAACACGAGCGAGCGGCGGTCGGCGGCCAAGGCGCTCGGCGCGATCGGGCCGGCCGCGGCGCAGGCCGCGCCCGCGCTGCGGGCCTGCCTGACCGCCCGGGACCTGTGGCTGCGGGTGGAGGCGGCGGCCGCGCTGTGGCGGGTCACCGGAGAGGCTGAGGAAGCCCTGCCGGTGCTGATGGGGGCCTGGCGGGAGAACCGCTACGCACGCGTGGAGATCGCCGAGTGCCTGGCGGGCATGGGCCCGGCGGCTCGGGACGCCGCGCCGGAGCTCCACGCGGAGCTGGCCCGGCGGTGCCGGCACAACGTGGTGGAGGGCGGTTCGGGCAGCCATGACATCCACCAGGACGAGAAGCTGCTGACGCTCTGCCGTACGGCACTGGAGCGGATGGACCAATGATCGGGCGCGGGCGGGCGCGGCGGGCGCGGGCGGACGCGCTGCGGCGCGGGGCCCGGGGTCCCACCCGGGTGACACGGCCGGGCAGCCGGGCTGGTACACAGGGAGGAGTGACAAAGCCGACTTCCCTTTGAATCCCTTTGAATCTCGTTGAATCCCCATGAATCCCTTTGAAGAGCCATAAGTAAGGCCTATACGGCCCTATGGGACGGACGTCGGCCCGCCCGACTGAGGACCCCGCCCGATCGAGGAGAACCTTGAGCACGACCAGCCGCATCGTCCGCGCCGCGCTGCTGCTGGCCCTTGCCGTGCCCGTACTCACCGGCTGCGGTGACCAGGGCGGACTGGAGAGCGCGGGCGCGACGCCCACGGCCACCGGGCCGGTGCGGCTCTGGCCCGATCTGCCGCCCGCCACCGACCCGCCGCTCGACTACGGCGAGAGCGACACCGAGCGCGTCCCCGGCATCAAGGCGCCGGGCAACGATGTCCACAGGGTGGACCCGGTGGCGGTCGTCCGAGCCGAGGTGAACGCGCACCCCGACACGTACACCGGCAGTGACGGCGTCTACGAGGAGACCGTCCAGCAGCTGCGCGACTGCGGGAAGAAGCCGAAGGTCTGCCCGGTCCTGAAGCCGTACTACCGCGATCTCACCGGCAACGGCAGTGACGAGCTGATCGTGGGGATCCGCATGCCCGACCAGCAGGTGGGCGTGCGGGTCTATCTGGCCGAGGGCGGGGGCCTGACACGGATCATGTCCACCGTGGACCAGGTCATCAGCGTGGACCTGGCCGGGCGGGACCTGATTCTGCGGGTGAGCTCGGCCGGGATTCCCGGATACGAGTACCGCACGGCCTGGTCCTGGGACGACCAGCAGCGGACGATGCTGCCCACCCGGGACGAGATCGTCCGGGTCAAGCCGTCCCCGCCGTACCCCTCGCGGTCGCCCGAGGCGCCGTCCAGGACTCCGAGCGCGGCCTCCCGATGAGACTCCCGCGACGATCCCGACCCGGGTCCGGGCCGCGGCTCCGGGCCCGTACCGAACCACGCTCCGGGCCGCGACGACGGCCCGCGCGGCGGCTGCGGTTTCCCGCCTGGACCGCCACGCTCACCTGGAAGGCCGCCGTCTTCATCGCGGTCATGTGCTGCGCGCTCGCGGCGCTGCTCGGCGTCCTCGTCCATGTGTCGGTGACCCGGCAGACCGTCGACGCGGCCCGCGAGAAGGCGCTGGGCCGGCTGGTCGAGGTCACCCGCGCCTACGAGTCGGGCGAGCCGTTGCCCCGTTTCGCCGGGGTGGACCCCGAGGGCCTCCCTCCGTCGCTGCGCGCGCTCGCCCTGCGCGGGCAGCGCGGCACCCTGGTCGCCGACCACGACGGCCGGCCCACGATGTGGGCGGCCGGCCCCGCCGACGGCCGCGCGATCGCCGTCCGGGTCGACTACTCGCTGAGCGTCGGGACGATCATGGGGCTCGACCGGTCGATCCTCGGCTCCTCCGTGCTCGCGATCGGCGCGACGCTGCTCGTCGGCGCGTTCGCCGTGACCCGGGTGACGCGGCGGCTGCATCTCACCGCGACCGTGGCGCGCCGGATCAGCGCGGGCGATCTGGACGCGCGCGTCAACGACCCACGGACCAAGGACCCTTCACGCCCCGAGGACGAAGTGGCCACGGTCTCGGGGGCCCTGGACACGATGGCGTCATCGTTGCAGCGCAAGCTGCTGAGCGAGCAGCGCTTCACCGCCGATGTGGCGCACGAGCTGCGCACCCCGCTGACCGGGCTCTCGGCGGCGGCCGAACTGCTGCCGCCCGGCCGCCCGTCCGAGCTCGTACAGGACCGGGTGCGGGCGATGCGGGCGCTCACCGAGGACCTGCTGGAGATCTCCCGCCTCGACGCCCGCAACGAGAAGGTCGATCTGGCCATGCACGCGCTGGGGCCGCTGGTCGAGGGCGTGGTGCGGCACTCGGGTACGCGGACCGAGGTGCGGGTCGTACGCGACGCGACCGTCGAGACCGACAGGCGGCGCCTCGAGCGGGTGCTCGGCAATCTCGTCGTCAACGCGCACAAGCACGGCGCGCCTCCGGTGGTCCTGACCGTGGACGGGCCGGTGGTCGTCGTGCGCGATCACGGCGCGGGCTATCCGCAGTACCTGCTGGACAGCGGGCCGCAGCGGTTCCGCACGGAGAGCGGCAGCAAGGGGCACGGCCTCGGGCTGACGATCGCGGTGGGCCAGACGTCGGTGATCGGCGCGGAGCTGGTCTTCACCAACGCGCCGGAGGGCGGGGCGGAGGCGCGGCTGACGCTGCCGGAGTACGTACGGTTCACGCCGCCCGAGGAGGACGACCCGCCCGCCGCCTGAGTCGGGCGATGGATCCGCTGGTCCGTCCAGGTGGCGGTGGCCGTCTGCGTCCCGACGGTTGTGTCCGACGCCGAGCGCCTGCCCGTCGTGCCCGGCGCGCCTCTGGTGGACGTGCCGGACACGGGCTGAGCAAGAACTACCTGGGCTGTCCCCAGTCGAGGGTGGTCAGGGTGCCGTTGTCGTTGCGGAGGTGGAAGCGGGCCTCGGAGGGACGCCAGATACCGATGTTGGCGGCGGGGCTGCCGTTGCCGCCGTCCCAGTTCGCGGCGACGGGAAGGTCCCCGTTCTGACCCCAGTCGAGGATCTTCAGGCTGCCGTCGTCCATGCGGAGGTGGAACTGGCCGGTGGAGGGGCGGAAGACACCCACATTGTCGGCGCCCGTACCGTCCCAGTTACCGGAGACGGGCACGTCCCCGGCCTGACCCCAGTCGACGTAGGTGATGGTGCCGTTGTCGTTGCGCAGGTGGAACTTCCCGTCCCGCCAGACGCCGACGTTGGCTGCCGCACCACCGTCCCAGTTTCCTGCGACAGGGGCGTCGCCGGCCTGGCCCCAGTCGATGATCACCAGGCTGCCGTCGTCCCTCCGGAGGTGGAACTGACCGGTGGACGGACGGAAGACACCCACATTGTCCGGTCCAGCACCATCCCAGTTGGCGGAAACCGGCAGGTCACCGGCCTGGCCCCAGTCGACATAGGCAACGGACCCGTCGTCGTAGCGCAGGTGGAACTTCCCCTCGCGCCAGACACCCACATTGCCGGCCGCACCACCATCCCAGTTCCCCGCCACCGGCACATCCCCGTTAGTCGCAGGACTGTTCCAGAGGGCGCTGACGATGCTCTGGGCGTCGGCGGCTTGGGGCTGGTAGGCGTCGGGGAAGGCCGAGACCTGGACCTTCTGACAGACGACGCCTATCTGCTGGCTCTGCCAGGAGTTGTTGGGGTAGAGCTTGAGCATCGCGTCGAGGAAGGCATTGGTGGAGTAGGCGGGGTCAAGCCGTTCCTCGAAGCTCCCCCACCATTCCTGCTGCTGGAACAGGCCGACGCTGGTGTGGTCCACCATGTTCGGGTTGTTCTCCAGCACGGATTCGACGATGGCTGTCGTGATGGCGATGACGGCGGCTCTCTCCGGCAGCCCGCGGGAACGTGTGGCGTCGACTATCGCCCGCGCACAGGAGAGACGGTAGGCGGTCATCGCGCCCCGCAGCTTGCCCGTGAGTACCTTGTTGAGGTTCGCGGCGGTCGTGCTGTCGGCGGCGGCGATGGTTCCGCAGGATCGGTTGGGGAGAGCCGCGTGGGCGGGGCCCGCGGCGAGGACCATCGGCGTGGTGAGAGCGACAGTTATGACGGCTGCCGGGAGGATACGCCGGGTGTGGTTCTTCATCAGGGATTCGTCTTCCTTGGCAATGTGAGGATGGGGGTGGGGCACGGGGATCGGGCCG
The DNA here is from genome assembly GCF_055577795.1 of Streptomyces sp. NPDC033174. Classification (NCBI taxonomy): domain Bacteria; kingdom Bacillati; phylum Actinomycetota; class Actinomycetes; order Kitasatosporales; family Streptomycetaceae; genus Streptomyces; species Streptomyces sp. NPDC033174. Next base: position 408,181 of record NZ_JBVIPQ010000002.1, on the reverse strand, counting down.
ACCCGCTGCGGCTTACCGCGATCCGGGACTGCGCTGTTTGGTCGCGGGGGCGCAGGTGGACCTGGTAGGCGGTCAGGTAGCCGCGCAGGCTCCGCTGGGCTTGCACTTGAGCCGGTGGGGGAGGGGGCATGGCCGAGGGCGTTTTGCGTGCCGCAGGGGTTGTCCCGGTTCGTTGGTACAGCGGCACGGGTGGAGGAGTCGGCGCCTGTCGCGTGGGGCAGGCGGAGGCTGGGCGAGGAGAGCGCGGCCAGCCCGGTGTGATGGTGAAGGCGGCCAGATGCCGGCGCATGAATCGCTCACAGTGAGCGTTCCGGACGCGTTCGACGGCATGGCGCTGATGGCTGGTCAGGCAAGCGGGCCCGGGGGTGCGGCCGACCGCACCCCCGGTAGGGCTTACCTGGGCTGTCCCCAGTCGAGGGTGGTCAGGGTGCCGTTGTCGTTGCGGAGGTGGAAGCGGGCCTCGGAGGGACGCCAGATACCGATGTTGGCGGCGGGGCTGCCGTTGCCGCCGTCCCAGTTCGCGGCCACGGGAAGGTCCCCGTTCTGACCCCAGTCGAGGATCTTCAGGCTGCCGTCGTCCATGCGGAGGTGGAACTGGCCGGTGGACGGCCGGAAGACACCCACATTGTCGGTGCCCGTACCGTCCCAGTTACCGGAGACGGGCACGTCCCCGGCCTGACCCCAGTCGACGTAGGTGATGGTGCCGTTGTCGTTGCGCAGGTGGAACTTCCCGTCCCGCCAGACGCCGACGTTGGCTGCCGCACCACCATCCCAGTTTCCTGCGACAGGGGCGTCGCCGGCCTGGCCCCAGTCGATGATCACCAGGCTGCCGTCGTCCTTCCGGAGGTGGAACTGACCGGTGGACGGACGGAAGACACCCACATTGTCCGGTCCAGCACCATCCCAGTTGGCGGAAACCGGCAGGTCACCGGCCTGGCCCCAGTCGACATAGGCAACGGACCCGTCGTCGTAGCGCAGGTGGAACTTCCCCTCGCGCCAGACACCCACATTGCCGGCCGCACCACCATCCCAGTTCCCCGCCACCGGCACATCCCCGTTGGTCGCGACGTCGTCGGTGATGTTCTTGTAGCGCAGGGCGGAGTAGCTGCTGGTGGGGTGTGACGCGAGGGTGGAGCCGTAAAGGTTGCCGTCGGTGTTGTAGTTCGTCGGTCTGCTGCGGCTGCTCTCCTGGTAGTAGTTGAAGGTGCCCGCGGTCTTGTCGCGCCAGCCGGCGAACAGGACGACATGGTCGTTGCTGTTGAGGATGTCGCCCGGCTTGAGGTCCCACTTGCTGATCGCCGTGGAGACATCGGGCAAGTCATACGTCGTGCGGCTGTAGGAGAGCTGCCAGGCCATGGATACGAAGCCGGAGCAGTCCTGCCGGTAGCGGCCGCCGGTGCGGCTGTCGGCCCACCAGCTGTAGGGGGAGTTGAGGCCGTTGGCGCTGTACGGAACCTGCTCGTCCACCCACACCTGGGCTCGGGATATGGCCTGGCTGCGGGAGACCTTGCCGCCGGGGGCAGCCTCGTTGCCCAGCGATCCGGTGGACGTGACGGAGGAACTCGAGGCCTGGATGCTGTCGGCATGAGCGGGCACGACGGACAGGACGAGCGAGGCGGCACATGCCGCGGTGACAATGCTCGCGGTGCGGAAGGCCGAGGTGTGGACGGACAAGGCAACTCCTAGTGAATTGGAAAGTGGAAGGAAGGTCAGCTGGGTCGTTCGTGGCTCCGCGGCGCTCTCAGCTCTGGGCGCTGAGTTGGGCGAGCGCGCCGAGTACGGCGGCGTCAGTGCCGGTGTCGTGCGGTGGTGCGGGACGCTCGGCCAGCTCGTCGAACTGGAAGAGCGTGAGGTGTTCGCCCTGGCGGACGACGTAGAGGTGGTTGGTCTGCACGTCGCGAGCCGACATCCCGCCCACACCCGTCCAGTGCCGCGACCAGGCGATGCCGTCCTTGACCGTGGCGGTGGTGGAGACGACAGCGTCCTGCGGTGCCCCCTCCCGGGCCTGGAGTTGGCGGGAAGTGGTCTGGCACTTGTTCATGTCGGCGACGAGCCGGTCATAGGCGCTGCTGGCGGATGAAGTATTGGGGAAGGAGAACAGCTGCTGCCCAGCGGCATTTCTTGCCGAGCTCAGGTATCCCTGCTGCTGCCAGAGGGTGGCGCCGGCGACGGTCGCGCACTCGTTCAGCGTGATCTTCTGTCCGCGCAGTTCCTGGCTGCTCAGAGGACCGTCCGGCTTCCAGCCGAGGGCCTTCTCGACGGGCAGCTTCGCGAGGCCTTCCGGTAGGACGGCCACGGTGCGCGCCTGGTTTCTCTTCCGCTGTGCGGCGTTTCCACTCGGTGGCTGGGAGGCCTTCGGAGCCGAGGACTCCTTGTTGGCCTTCGGACTCGCTGACTCCTTGCCTTGCGGGGATGCGCTCAGCGAGGTGTCGGGGGCCCGGGAGGCGGCGGCCGGGGCTTCGTGGGCCGCGGCCGCCGACGCGGTTCCGGTGTCGGCGCGACCACAACCGGCCGTGGCCGTAGCCACTGCGCACATGGCGAGGGCCACCGAGACGGCGCTGAAGGTGGATCGGTTCAGTCTGGGCATGACGGCTCCCCGTGTGGTGAAGGGCATGACGGGAAATGGGTTTTGAAGCAGCCGACGGCGTGCTTGGACGAACTCGCTCAGCGGATGGGGCCCACCCGCACCCAAGTACGGCAAGGTCCTGGAACAGCTCGTCGGCTCCGGTCTGCTCACACCGCCCAGGGAGCTGCCGGGTGGTGGGGGGCAGCCGCCGCCTCACGTCGCTGCGGTCAGCGGCGGCGCGGTCGGATGGCGCTGCGGTCGTACAGCGTCGTGGTCACCAGGCGGAGTGGCCGGTGTGCTCCGTGAGCGGCTTTGGGGGCAGATAGCGCCGGTTGAGCAGCGGTGAGGTCTGCTGGCTGCGGGTGAGCAGGGCGTGAGCGCGGCAGAGGGCGCTGGGGGCGCCCGGGGAACTGGAGCTCATGAGGTACATCAGGAAATCGAGTCGGCCGGACTGGGAACGCGCGCTGACGTGCTGGAGTCCGACGTGGGGCAGGGCATGGGCCCACATGGCGTCCACGGCCTGGGCCACTTCGTTCGCCTCAGCGACCTCGCCCGGCTGCCTGCATGTCAGGCTGGCATAAACGATTTCCATCGCCGGCTCATCAGCCCCAGCCCAGGCTGTTGGACGAGGGCTGTACGCCCCAGCCGAGACTGTCGGAGATCGCGGCGGTGGCCAAGGCGGGCGTCTTCGCCGCGGCGGCCGCGGCGGTGCCGGGCATGAGGGTGATCGCGGTGAGGGAGACAACGGCAACCGCGGTGGCCTGGGTGATACAAGTGCGGATCACTACGAAAGTCCTTAGCTACTGATGGGAAGTCTGTCCTGCACCGTTCGGGCGTCCCGCGGGTGACGCTTTGTCCGGTCGCCGTCCTGGGGCGTTTCCCTGGCGGCGATGACCAGCTTCGTCGCTCGCCGACAGCACCGGAAGACCTTGAGGGTGTCGCCTACCAGCCTGTCGGGATCCGGCCATGAAGACATGGACATGTCAAGATCGGGCTCACTCGACCCCCACGGAGGACGGACGTTCTCGACTCTCCGGTGAAAGCGAAGTGGTGCGGGACGCAGTCCTCGCACGCGCACCCCGAGATCACGCATGGGCCCCGGCGTCTGCCTGGCCGTCCTTGGCCACCGCGGACGTGGCTGGCCACTCAGCAAGCCTCACGCCGCAGCGCCGGCCAGCCGCTGCGACTCCTCCGGCAGTGCCGCCCAGGAGTTCGTCTGCCGCCCCAGATCATCGCCCTCGCACAGCACGCGGTCGGCAGGACACACGTCGGCGTCGACCAGGCCGGGCGAAGACCTTGCAGCGCTGCCGGTCCACCGGCCATGGGCATCCCCCCAGCCCTGGTGTCGGCGTACAGCGGATTGTGCCCAGCCAGGTACACAAGTGGGGGCTCTGTCGCTGATCCTGTGAGGCGCGAGGTGGAAATCAGGCCGATGGTGGAGTCGGCGAGGTGCTCCCTCCGGGCATGAGCTCGGCCTCGGCTTCACTCCACACCGCGCCCTGCCTTGGGGCGAGGTGACGTGTGCGTGCCGTTAGCAGCGCAGCGCCGCGAGTTCGTCTCCCGGACTTCCTCGCCTGATCCCCAGAAGATTCCAGCCGGCGCGTCGAGGAGTTTCCCGCGCCGTTCCTCCAGTTCGCCGTTGCTCCAGCACCTCGCGCTACTCGTGGACGCAGAGCCCGAGCGGGAAGTGCCGGGTGACGCCGACTTCGGTGTCGGTGTCGTCGGACAGGGAGCGCAGGCCGGTGATGCCGTTGTCCTGGCGTCAGCGGCGAGTGCCTGGGAGCCCTCGAGCCATACCAAGGACGCCGCCCGGTAGTTCCGGGTCCGCAGGTACGCCACGATGGTGGCGCGTCGCGCGGGTCGGAGAAGTGTCGCAGCGCCGGTTCCATGGCGCCCTCGGTGCCGCGCTGCTGCTCCTCGTCATGGCCCCCAGCCTGACCGATGCCACTGCTCCCCCGCGGCGACCCTCGTGAATCAGAGCCAGCCCTTCTGGGCGGCTTTGATCCCGGCTTCGAAGCGGCTGCTGGCGCCCAGGCGTTCCATGATGGAGGACATGTGACGTCCGATGGTGCGCGAGGAAATTCCGAGGCGCTGCCCCACGGCGTCGTCGGTGAGACCAGCGCCGAGCAGACGCAGGATCTCGCGTTCGGTGGGGGTGAGGCTGGTGTGGGGGTCCTCGGGGCGGGTGGCGCCGAGGGGAACGGCCGTGTTCCAGGACTGCTCGAAGAAGTCGAGCAGCGCGGCGAGGATGCCTGGTTCGGTGACGTGCAGGGCGCCCTTGCGGGTGTCGGCGGGGTCGATGGGGACCAGGGCTTGGACACGATCGACGACGACCATGCGCTGGGGGATCGCGGGGGCGGTACGGACCTCGCTGCCCTGGCTGAGCAGCCATTGGGCGTAGGCGGTGATGTGGGGTTGGTTGCGAGTGGCGTCCTGGTAGAGGGTTCGCATCCTGATGCCGCGGCCGAGGGCCTCGCTGTCAGCGGGGCGGCTGGCGACGAGGTCTTCGGGGCGCTGGTTGCCGGGCTGGCTGCTGAGGACTTCGGTGGCGGCAGAGCGGCCCATGTGTTCCAGGCGGCTGTGTATGGCGTCCATACCGCGCAGGCGCTCGCCGTGGTTCGTGCGGTGCTCGGCGCGTTCCGCGACCATGCGGGAGACGGCGGCACGTGAGGCGGCCAGCCGCGCCTGGCGTGCGGCGAGTTCGGCCTCCTGGCCGGCGAGCAGGTCGGCCAGGCCGATCTCCGGGCTCACCGCGCGCATCTGGCCGGGCCGCTCGGCGGAGGCCCGCACGAGGGTGAGGCGGCTCAACTCGTCGAGGTGATCGTGTGCCTGGACGGGTGTCAGGGCGCAGTGCGCGGCGATTTCGTCCAGGCTGTAGCCGGGATGGTCCAGCATGGCCTGGTACACCGTCGCGGCCGCGGCGGTCAGCCCCAGTACCTCCAACATCGGATCCCCCCGGATCATCGGCCCTATCTCGCGCCGGTCGAACGCGCTCAGTGATCGCCACGTTATGGCCGGGAAGACCACTCGGCCGAGGACATCACACGCCACCCAGGGGACCATGCGTGCCACAGGGGAACCCTCCACGCCATGAAGGGGGACACCAGGCGCCGAACTCCGGCACTGACCTGGCACTTCGCGCTCCTCTATGCTCAACCCCCGTGGTCTCACATGCACATCAGGGGACGATCTCCTCCGCCCTCACCCGACTGAGCGTCAATACCGCACGCCTGCTCGGCGTACCCCCGGACGGATACGCGCACCTGCTGGGCCTGGCATCCGAGCACCTGACCGACGACCGGTGGCGGACACCCGCTGCCACCAGCATCCGCCTCGCGGAACTGAGTACCGGCCACGCTCCCTGGACTGAGGTGTCCGTGGTGTTGGCGCAGCAGTCGAGCCTCGGCACCCTCGGGGTCTGGGACTACCTGATCACCTCCGCGCCCACTCCGCTCGAAGGGATCCGAGAGGCCTCGGCGTACTTCGCCACGGTCGCCGACGTCGGCACGGACACCCTCCGGATCACCGAGGACGGCGAGCAGATCGCCATCAGCCACGTCAACGAGGCCGAGCTGACCTACGAGGCGGCGTGCGCCATCCGCGCCTACGCGCTCGGCCTGTACCAGCGGCGCCTCAGCGAAGCCGCGCAGCGGCGCCTCGTTCCCCTCCACGTCGCCCTGGCAGCCAAAGCCCCTCGCCGGCGGGACGCCTTGTACGAGATGTATGGCACCCGCACCGTCGACTTCGAGGCACCGGCCAGCTCGATCACGTTCCTCGCCTCCGAGCTGAACGCACCGGCCCCCCACGCCCAGCCCGGCCTGTCGACCGTGCTACGAAGACACGCCGAGCAGACCCTCGCCGCCGCGATACCACTGCGCAGCTGGCTGGACCTCTTCCGCACCGCCCTGGCCTCCGTGCATGACGAGGCCACTCCGACGCTGTCCACGGTGGCGCGACGTATGGCGGTCAGCGCGCGAACCCTCCAACGCCACCTCGACGAACACGGCACCACGTGGAGCCATGAGGTCGAAACCCTGCGCCGAGCACACATCTCCCGGCTCCTCCACAGCACCGACCTCAGCATCGACGCCATAGCCGCGCGCAGCGGCTACGCGGACGCCCGCACACTGCGCCGAGCGGTCAAACGCTGGTACGGACACACACCCGCCGCCCTCCGCCGCACCGGCCACCCACACGCCAGTCAGGATGGCGACTGACCGCGTACCTCCGGCCTACCAGGCCGGGGTGGTGCCAGCCGTTTCCACGCCCCCTCCTTCGTCGATTCAGCGTCTGATGGGCAGGGACGCCCGGGCGCGGCCCTCGCCGCCGGGCAGGCCCAAGGCATAGGCGGGAACGAGATACCTGGGTACGAGACCGTGCTGGTGTTCATCCCCGATGCCCCCGAGAAAGACATCGGCACGCCGGGCCGGGTCCGAGTCGTCGAAGGCGGCATCACCTTCGAGCGACGGGCGGGAGCGACCGCTAGGCCTGTGGGCCGAGACCGGTAGAGAATCTCCGCCGGATCGTCCCACTGCTTGGCCCGGACGCTTCGACGGCACGAGGCGGCGAACACGGCCTCCGACGACGGGTCGACGGCACGTCGGCCCGTCGAAGCGGCACCCCCGATGCCCGTCCGCCGCGCCGCCGTTGAGCACCGGCCGACGGCACACCGTCACATAAAGGGACATAAGGCTAGCCGCTTGCTACGTTGCGGTTCATGACCGCAACGACGGCGGAAGCTCCACCGCCCGGCCTACGCCTCCCCAAGCGGCGGGGCGTGGAACTCTCGCTCCTCGTCTGCGCCGTCCTCATCTCCGTCTTCGGCTACACCACCGTCGGCCTCGCCAGGAACGGAGCCGTCCCCCCGGATGTCGCCCGGTACGGCGCCGGGCTCGGCCTGCTCGCCCTCGTCGCGCATCTCGCCGTGCGTTTCCGCGCCGCGTACGCCGATCCGCTGCTCCTGCCGATCGCGGTCCTGCTCAACGGCCTCGGGCTCGTCCTGATCAACCGGCTGGACCTGGAGACTCCGCAGGACCGGGCGGCGTCCGCCCAGCTGATCTGGTCGACGCTCGGCGTGGCCCTGTTCATCGGCGTGGTCGTCGTCCTGCGCGACCACCGGCTGCTCCAGCGGTACGCGTACCTCTCGGTCGCCACCGCCCTGGTCCTGATGCTCGTGCCCATCTTCTTCCCCGCCGTGAACGGCGCCAAGATCTGGATCCGGATCGGCGGACTCTCCTTCCAGCCGGGCGAGTTCGCCAAGATCCTGCTGGCCGTCTTCTTCGCCGCGTACCTCTCGGCCAACCGCAACGCCCTCGCCTACACCGGTCGCAGGATCTGGCGGCTCCAGCTCCCCACCGGCCGCGTCCTCGGCCCGATCGTCACCATCTGGCTCCTCAGCGTCGGCGTCCTGATCCTGGAGCGGGACCTCGGCACCTCGCTGCTCTTCTTCGGACTGTTCGTGATCATGCTGTACGTGGCGACCGGGCGGACCGGATGGATCGCCGTCGGCCTGCTGCTCGCCGGCGTCGGCGCCTTCGCCGTCGGGTCCCTCGAACCTCATGTGCACAGCCGGGTCGAGGACTGGCTGAACCCCTTCGCGTCCATCGAGGCCGGCGAGGGCCCCGGCCAGCTCGCCCAGTCACTGTTCGCCTTCGCCTCCGGCGGGATGCTCGGGGCGGGCCTCGGCGGCGGCCACTCCATCCTCATCGGCTTCGCCGCCAAGTCGGACTTCATTCTCGCCACCGCCGGGGAGGAGCTCGGACTGGTCGGCATGACCGGGCTGTTCCTGCTGTACGCGCTGCTCGTCGCGCGCGGCTACCGGACGGGCCTGGCCCTGCGCGACCCCTTCGGGCGGCTGCTCGCGACCGGTCTCGCGTCGATCCTGGCGCTCCAGGTCTTCGTGATCGCCGGTGGAGTGACGGGGCTGATCCCGCTGACCGGCATGGCGATGCCGTTCCTCGCCCAGGGGGGTTCCTCGGTCGTCACCAACTGGATCATCGTGGCGCTGCTGATCCGGCTCAGCGACTCGGCACGCGCGCCCCTGCCGGACACGGCGGAGACCGGCGTCATCGCCCCGGCCGAGGAGGCCGGGTGATCCCGTACATCCGGCGCGCGGCGGCGCTGTGTCTGCTGCTGCTGGCGGCCCTGCTGGTGAACACCGCCAGGATCCAGGTCTTCGAGGCGGAGTCGCTGGACAAGAACCCGGCCAACCGCCGCCAGGCGATCGTCCGCTACGCACAGCCGCGCGGCGACATCGTCGTCGACGGGAAGCCGGTCACCGGGTCCAGGGACAGCGGCCAGCAGCTCCGCTACGAGCGCACCTACACCGACGGCCCGCTGTACGCGCCGGTCACGGGCTACGCCTCCCAGACGTACGGCACGACCCTCCTCGAGAACGCCGAGGACGACGTCCTGTCGGGTACGGATCCAATGCTCGCCCTCCTCCCCTTCTGGAACGACATCACCCGCAGCCGGCAGCCCGGAGGCGATGTCGTCACCACCCTCAGGGCGTCGATGCAGCGCGCCGCGTATCGGGGGCTCGGCGGAAGACGGGGCGCGGTCGCCGCCGTCGAACCGTCCAGCGGCCGGATCCTGGCGCTGGTCAGCAGCCCCTCGTACGACCCCGGGGTGCTCTCCGGCACGGGAAAGCCGGTCGCCGGCGCCTGGGCGCGCCTGAACTCCGCCGCGGCCAGGCCGATGCTCAACCGGGCGATCCGGCAGACGTATCCGCCCGGTTCCGCCTTCAAGATCGTGACGGCGGCGGCCGCGCTGGACGCGGGGGTCGTGGACGACGTCGACGCGCCGACCGACACCCCCGACCCGTTCGTCCTGCCCGGTACCCGCACCGTGCTGCCCAACGCGACACCGGGCTGCGGCGACGCCTCGCTGTCGTACGCGATCCGCTGGTCGTGCAACACCGTGATGGCGGGGCTCGGGGTGAAGGTCGGCCTGGAGGGGATGGTGGACGCGGTGGAGAGGTTCGGCTTCAACGACGGCGGGCTGCGGATTCCGGCGGCGGTGGCGAAGTCCACCTTCGACACGAGGATGACCGAGGACCAGCTGGCGCTCTCGTCCATCGGGCAGTTCGACACGGCGGCCACGCCGCTGCAGATGGCGATGGTCGCGGCGGCGGTCGCCAACAACGGGGAGATCGCCCATCCGCAGCTGGTGGACCGGACGATGACCTCCGACGGGGACACGGTCCACCAGAGCGGGCGGGAGACCTACCGCCAGGCGATGGAGGCGTCGACGGCCCTGCGGTTGCAGCAGATGATGGTGGACGCGGTGGAGGACGGCACCGGCACCAACGCGGCCATCGCGGGGGCGCGGGTGGGGGGCAAGACCGGCACCGCGCAGCACGGTGTCGACAACACGGGCACTCCGTACGCCTGGTTCATCGCCTGGGCGCAGGCCGACGGTTCACCGCAGCCGGCGGTGGCCGTCGCGGTGGTCGTCGAGGACGCGGCGGCGGACCGTACGGACATCAGCGGGGGCGGCAGCGCGGCGCCGATCGCCCGGGCGGTGATGGAGGAGGCGCTGAAAGCGGGGCGGTGACGAGGGCGCGGGGCGGGGACGTCGTTCCCGGCCGGCGGGTCCGCCTCGTCGGCCGGACCCGGCGGCCGGACCCGGCGGGGCGGACCCGCCGACCGGATCGGGCGGGGCGGGCAGCAGGACGGGCCGGCTGGGCGGGCAGGGCCCGCTCGCTCCGGGGTCAGCCGATCGGCTTGCGCATCTCGGCGCGGACCTTCGCCGTCGTCTCGGCGAGCTCGGCCAGGTCGACCTTCTCCGGGGCCATGGTGGCGCTCTCCGGGGTGACGACCGCCACGAACGACGCGGTGTTGTCGTCGCCCCAGGCGCACATCGGCAGCGTGCTCGTCCCGTCCGTGTCCGTGGACCGGGTCACCTGGCAGGTGACGGTCACGTCCGAGCCCTCGGGCTTGAAGTCCTTGGGCCGTACGACCACCTTGATGCCCTTCTCCTTGGCGGCGCCCTTGAGAATCATGTCGCGGGTGTAGTCGGGGCTCTTCAGCCGGCCGTGGAAGCCGGACACGACGAGGACCGCGCCGGGCTCGCCGGTGTACTGGGCGATGGCGGCCTTCGCGTCGCGGACGCTCGGGTCGTAGGTGTCCTCCACCTCCTTGCCCTCGGTTTTGGACGCGTCGTTGAGCAGTTTGTACTCGCCGTCGAGCAGCGTCTTCGGAACCGTCAGCCGGTACTTCGCCTCCGGGAAGGCCCTGGTGGCCCCCGAGGCGTCCACCAGGGCCTTGGCGGCGTACCCGAGCCCCCCGATCACGACGAGCGAGCCGAGGACGATGCCGACGATCAGTCCGGTACGGCTCTTCTTCGGCGGCGGTCCCATGGGAGGGCCGCCCCAGGCCGCCGGGCCGGGGCCCGGTCCCGGGTGGGGGCCGGGGTACTGCTGCGGGAAGGGCTGCTGCGGGGGGCCGTACGGTCCGGGGCCGGCGTACGGCCCCTGGGGACCCGGGCCTTGGGGGACCGGGCCCTGGGGGTAGCCCTGCGGCTGCGGAGGACCGTAGGGCTGGGGCTGGGGCTGGTGCGAGGGATCGTGCGGCGGCTGCGGCGGCGTCGTCATCCCCGCACGCTACGACAGCCCCCGGGCCCACCACCCGGCCAGGGTGCGCGAGATCACGCCCGCGTCACGCCCAGGTCGCTCCGATCGGTTCCCGCCGCTGGAGCCAGAGGTCCGGTACGTCCCCCACTCCGATGCCGGCCGCGACGATCCCTCCGGTGATCGCACAGGTGGTGTCGACGTCGCCGAACCCCTCGGCCGTGGCCCACAGCGCGTCCACGAGGTCGTCGGTGTGCCGGGCGGCGGTCCACACCGCGAAGGGGACCGTGTCGTCGGCCCGGATGCGCTGCCCGTTGCCGAGGATGTCCGCCGCCTTCCACGGCTCGGTGGCCAAGGGCAGTTCGGCGGCCCTGAACAACCCGTCCCGTACGGCCCCTTCGGGGGTGCGGGAGGCGACCTCGGCGAGGGAAAGCCTGCCCTGCACCGAGAGGGCGGCCGCGACGGCGACGGCCACCGCCCCCGCCACGCCCTGCGGGTGCGCGTGGGTGACGCGGGCGGACAACTCGGCCTGCCGGGTGGCCTCGTCGAGGTCGTCCGCGAACCAGGCGCCGAGCGGTCCGACGCGCATGGCGGCGCCGTTGCCGAGGCTGCCGCCGTCGAACAGCCGGGGGGCGAGCGTGCGCCACTCCTCGGGCGCGGCGAGCAGGCGCGGCAGCAGCATGTGCATCCCGTGGCCGTAACCGCGCCCCTGGTCGGCGTCGAAGGTCAGCGCGAAGCAGGCAGCCAGCCGGTCCTGGTCGACGGTGCCGTGCTCGTCGAGGACGCGCAGCAGCGCGAGGGCCATGGCCGTGTCGTCGGTCCAGTGCCAGTCGTGCTCTTCGGGTACGCGGCGGTCCCTGATCTCCTCGAACGCCTGGCCGCGCTCGCGGAACAAGGGGAACCAGCGCTCGCCGAAGGCGTCTCCGAGGGAGAGCCCCTGGATGCTGCGGCGGGCGGCTTCGCGGCGGGCGATCGGTGCGGCGGGCATCGGCGGGTCGGGTATCGGTGCGTCAGGCACGGTCATGGACCCATGCTGCCGTCCACGCCGTAGTGTGACAATCGACAAACGCACCGTAGGGGCGGTGACGGGGGACGGGGAGCACGGCGTGGAACTGCAGGGCCTGCACGGGCACGTGGTCGACAGGATCGGCTGGTCGCTCCTGGCGGACGAGCTCCGCGCGGGCGATGTACTGCGCCTCGAGGACCTCCAGGCGCGCTACGCGGTCTCCCGGACGGTGGCCCGCGAGGCCGTCCGCGTTCTGGAGTCGAAGCGGGTGGTGACCTCGCGACCGCGGGTCGGCATCACCGTACGGCCGATGAGCGAGTGGAATCTGTACGACCCGCATGTCATCCGCTGGCGCCTCTCCTCGCCGCGCCGGCGCAGGCAGCTGCGCGAGCTGGCCGAACTGCGGGCGGCCGTGGAGCCGTCGGCGGCCGCGCTCGCGGCGTCGCGGGCCGACGACGAGACCCGTCGCGCGCTGCGCGTCCACACCGAGGCGATGGCGGCAGCCGTCGCATCCGGCGACGCGATGGCCTTCGTGGCGGCGGACGTGGCCTTCCACCGCGCCCTGTTGACGGCGTCGGGCAACGGGATGTTCGCGCAGCTCGCCGATGTGACGGAGGAACTGCTGTACGCGCGGCGGGAGTTCCGCCTCATGCCGGACACCATCGACATGGCGGCGGTGGACCGCCACCGGGCGGTCGCGACCGCCATCGCCGAGGGCCGCGCGGCGGACGCGTCCCACTCGGTGGCGACCCTGGTCGACGCGGCCCGCAGCGAGGTGGAGGAGCTCCTGACGAAGTGCGGCCCGGAGGAGGACCCGCAGGGCTGACGGGATTCGGCCCGACCCGGGCCACCGCGCGGCGGGCGTGTCCGCTGACGGGGACGGGGCCCGCGCGGTCAAGGCGAGCCGGGCCAACCCCGGGCCCGTACGGTCGGCGGGGCCGCCAACGGCACCCGGGCGGTCGGGGCGCTGACGACCCCCGGCCCCGGCCCCCTCAGCTCCCGTCCGCTCCGGCCGCGATCGCGTTTTCGACCTCCGTCACCCGCTCCGCCTCCTCCGCCGCGAAGCGCTCCCGGTCCAGTTGTTCCGCGATCTCCTCGTCCTGGGTCATCAGCAGATCCAGGTTCGAGTCGCCCAACTCGAACACGCCCATGTCGACGTACGCCTTCTGGAGCCGCTCGCCCCACAGCCCGATGTCCTTCACGCACGGCACGATCCGGCTGAACAGCAGCTTCCGGAAGAGGTGCAGGAACTCCGACTGCTCCGAGAACTCCTCCGCCTCCTTCTTCGGGATGCCGAAGTTCTCCAGTACCTCGATCCCCCGCAGCCGGTCCCTCATCAAGTAGCAGCCCTCGATGACGAATTCCTCGCGCTCGCGCAGCTCCGCGTCGCTCAGCTGCTTGTAGTAGTCGCGCAACGCCATCCGCCCGAAGGCCACATGCCGGGCCTCGTCCTGCATCACATACGCCAGGATCTGCTTCGGCAGCGGCTTGTCGGTCGTGTCCCGGATCATGCCGAACGCGGCGAGCGCCAGGCCCTCGATCAGTACCTGCATGCCCAGGTACGGCATGTCCCAGCGGGAGTCGCGCAGCGTGTCGCCCAGCAGGCCCTGGAGGTTGTCGTTGATCGGGTAGAGCATCCCGATCTTCTCGTGGAGGAAGCGGCCGTAGATCTCCGCGTGGCGCGCCTCGTCCATCGTCTGCGTGGCGGAGTAGAACTTGGCGTCGAGGTCGGGCACGGACTCGACGATCCGCGCCGCGCAGACCATCGCGCCCTGCTCACCGTGCAGGAACTGGCTGAACTGCCAGGACGCGTAGTGCTTGCGCAGCTCGCCCTTGTCCCTCTGCGTCATCTTCGCCCAGTAGCGGGTTCCGTAGAGCGTGAGGACGTCGTCCGGAGTGCCGAGCGGGTCGTACGGATCGACTTCCAGGTCCCAGTCGATCCGGGTCGCGCCGTCCCACTGCTTGTCCTTGCCCTTCTGGTACAGCGCCAGAAGACGGTCACGGCCGTCGTCGTAATCCCAGCTGAAGCGGGCAGAGCCGGAGGCGGGCACCTGCCAGACCGGTTCTCCGGGGTCCTTCGTGTAGAGGTCGTGCGTCGACACTGACGGCTCCTTCTCCTCACGGACTTCCGCGTACGTTCGGCTCCTTGGCAGGCTCACACGTTGGTAGACGGCGGGTCAACAAGTCGCGCGCAAGGGATTGACGACCTTACTGACAAGCAGTCTTATAAGACCTGACCCCGGTAACTCGACCCGCAAAGGTGGGCGCCGCCAATGACGACCGTGACCAACCCCGACTTCAGCGTCCTGCGGGACGCCCTGGGGCCGCTGCGCGACCGCGAACAGGTCGCCGAGCGGCTTCTCGAGTCCTCCGCGAAGCACTCCTTCGACCCCGACAAGGAACTCGACTGGGAGGCCCCGGTCGAGGAGGGCAAGTGGTTCTGGCCGCCGGAGCTGGTCTCCCTCTACGACACCCCGCTGTGGCGCAAGATGTCCGAGGAACAGCGGATGGACCTCTCCCGTCACGAAGCCGCCTCCCTCGCCTCGCTGGGCATCTGGTTCGAGATCATCCTGATGCAGCTGCTCGTCCGGCACATCTACGACAAGTCGGTGACCAGCAACCACGTCCGCTACGCGCTCACCGAGATCGCCGACGAATGCCGGCACTCAATGATGTTCGCCAAGATGATCCAGAAGGGTGGCGCGCCGACGTACCCGGTGCCGCGGCTCTACCACAACCTGGCGCGCGTCCTGAAGACGGTCTCCACGACGCCCGGCTCCTTCGCCGCGACGCTGCTCGGCGAGGAGATCCTCGACTGGATGCAGCGGCTGACCTTCCCGGACGAGCGCGTCCAGACCCTGGTGCGCGGCGTGACCCGCATCCATGTGGTCGAGGAGGCCCGCCATGTGCGGTACGCCCGCGAGGAGTTGCGGCGCCAGATGGTGACCGCGCCGCGCTGGGAGCAGGAGTTCACCCGGCTGAGCTGCGGCCAGGCCGCGCGCGTCTTCTCCACCTGTTTCGTGAACCCGGCCGTGTACGAGAACGTCGGGCTCGACCGGCGTGAGGCGGTCGCCCAGGTGAAGGCGAGCGGCCACCGCAGGGAGGTCATGCAGTCGGGCGCGAAGCGGCTGACTGACTTCCTGGACGACATAGGCGTACTGCGGGGCGCGGGGCGCAGGCTCTGGAAGTCCTCCGGTCTCCTCGCCTGACGCAGGGGTGACGGAGTTACGCTGCGAGGCATGACCACTCCCGCCACGCCCGCGTACCGCCGGCTCAGTGTCGAGGAGCGCCGTGCGCAGCTCCTCCGCGCGGCCCTGACGCTCTTCGCGCACCGGGCGCCGGAGGAGGTCTCCCTCGACGACGTCGCCGAGGTGGCCGGCGTGTCGCGTCCGCTCGTCTACCGCTACTTCCCCGGCGGGAAGCAGCAGCTGTACGAGGCCGCGCTGCGCTCGGCCGCCGACGAGCTGGAGCTGTGCTTCGCCGAGCCGACCGACGGGCCGCCGACCGAGCGGCTCGCCCGTGTCCTCGACCGCTATCTCGTCTTCGTCGACGGGCACGACGCCGGGTTCAGCGCGCTGCTGCGTGGGGGCAGCGTCGCCGAGACGTCCCGTACGACCGCGATCGTCGACGAGGTGCGGCGGGCCGCGGCCGAGCAGATCCTCGTCCACCTCGGGGCGCACCGGCCCGGGCCGCGCATGCGGATGATGGTGCGGACCTGGATCGCGGCGGTGGAGGCGGCGTCGCTGATCTGGCTGGACGAGGAGAAGCAGCCGCCCGCCCCCGAGCTGCGGGACTGGCTCGTCGACCATCTCGTCGCCCTGCTGACGGCGACGTCGGCGACCGACCCGGAGACGGCCGTCGCGATCGGCGGCCTGCTGGCCCTGGAGACGGCGCAGGGACCGGTGGGGACGCTCGCCCGGCGGGTCATCCCGGTGGTGAGCGAGGCGGCGCACCTGCTGGCGCCGGAGGACTGAGGCCCGGGCGCGTTTCGGCCACACTGGTGGCGTGAGAAGCGAGAACACCCCCTTTTACGGCGGGCCGCTGGACGGGCGGGTCCTGCCCGTCCTCGTCGGGCCCACCGGGCATCCGCCCAAGTGGTACGAGGTGCCGGTGCCGGCCGCCGACGGCGGACCACCCACCGTGCACGCGTACCGGCGCGAGCCCGCCGGGCACACCAAGCGGCTGGGCCTCCAGCGCGGCTGGAAGTACGCGTACGCCCCCGACGGCCGCGAGCGCCCGGTGCGCAGGTGGCCCTGGTCGAAGCCGAACGGCGCGCCATAGGATCGATCACCGTGCCATGAGGGGGGAGGCTCGACGTGGAGCCGCTGGAGCAGAACGATCCGCGCCGTGTCGGTCCGTACGAGGTGCTGGCGCGCCTGCGGGGGACGGCGAGCGCCGTGCGGTACCTGGCGCAGGGGCCCGACGGGGTGACCGCGGTCGTCTCGGTGGCCCGCCCGGCACTCGCGGAACTGCCCGCGTTCCGGCGCCGTTTCCAGGCGGAGGCGCGTACGGCGGAGCGGCTGGCCGGGGGGTGGGTGCCGGAGCTGCTCGACTCTGGCGACACCTGGACGGCGACGCCGTACATCCCGGGGCTGACCCTCGCCGAGGCGATCGCCGCCGTGGGGCCGCTGCCGGAGCGGACGGTACGGATACTGGGCGCCGGACTGGCCGAAACCCTGTCCCGGGCGCACGCCGCCGGTACGGTCCTGCACGGCCTCTCCCCCGACTCGGTCCTTCTGGCCGCGGACGGGCCGCGTCTCACCGCCTTCGGCGCGGTGGGGGCGGCGGCCGCGGCGGAGGCGGGTCCGGGCGGAGGGCTGTCCGTACGGCTCGGATACCTCACCCCGGAACAGATCACCGGCGACGAACCGGGCACGGCGTCCGACGTCTTCGTCCTCGGCCTCCTCCTGGCGTACGCGTCCACGGGCACGACCCCGCTGACGGACGCGGCCTCCATCGCCACCGCCGACGCCGAACTCACCGCGGTCCCGGACTCCTTGCGCCCCCTGGTCGCCGAGTGCCTCTCCAAGCCCCCCTCCGCCCGCCCGACGGCGGGCCAGGTCGCGGCCACACTGGCCCTGGAAGGCGCGGCCTCCCTGGCGCGCGCGGGCTGGCTCCCGGAGCCGCTGCTCGAGTCGATCGCGGCGAAGGGGAGAGCGGCGGGCGCGCTGACGGACGAGTCGGTGCCGGAGGCCTCGCGGGCCGCGCGGGGGGCGAGCGGGGTCGCGACGGCGGGCGGGGTTGCCGGGTCGGAGCCTGCCGCGGCGGCCACGTCCCGGGAGGGATCCGCGCCTGCCGCAGCGAACGCGGCGGAGCCGACCGCCGTCGGCGCCGATGCCGACACACCGGGCTCCCCCGCGGCGGGACCCGAGGACGGCGCATCCCCCGTCGCCGCACCTGCGACAGCAAGCGCGGCGGAACCGACACCGGGCCTCCCGGCCCCGGCAGACCCGCCAACCGGGCCCGAACCCACCGACGCAGCCCCGTCCGGGGACACTCCCCCGGGGGCCGCAGCGAGCGCGATGGCGGGCTCCGCGACGGAACCCCAGGACGGCGCCGCCCCCCTCGCCCCGTTCGACCCCAGCGGTGGCACGCTCGCTCTGCGGGGTGAGGTGGCGCCCGGTCCCCGGGCGGCGGCGGAGACCTTGGCGTTGGCGCGGCCCGTGCCACGGGGGGACAGTGCGACCACGCAGTTGGTCGTTCCGCGGGTTCCGGCCCTGCCGCCGGCTCCGCCCGCTTCGGGCGGTCCGCAGGACGACGCCCGCCCGGCCTCGCGGCGGGCACTTCTCGCCGGGATTCTCGGGGGCGTGGCCGGGGTCGCGCTCGGGGCCGGGGGCGTCGCGGTGCTCGGGGCGGGGCGGGGTGGGGCGCCCGACGCCAAGCCGGTCGCGCCGCCGCGGAAGGTCGCGGTGGCCGGGGTGCCGCCCGAGGCGGTCTGGGCGTACGAGAGCGCGGTGACGCCCGAGGGGCGGCTCGAGGCCGTCGTGTGGCAGGACCGGATCCTGGTGCTGACGTCCGACGCGCAGGCCACCGCGGTGGACCTGAGGACGGGACGGCGCCTCTGGCAGAGCGCCGCCGCCGCGTCCGCCGCGCGGGCGATGCCCGGCGGGCCCGACCTGTTGTTCGTCGTTGGCAAGGACGCCTTCCTCTGGGTCTCCTCCAAGGACGGCTCGGTCCGCCACCGCGCCGCACCCGGTCTCGTCGTGTCCGCGGTCACCGGCCAGGAAGGGCCCGTCGTCTGGCTGACGGGAACCCTGGCCGCCCAGACCTGTTTCGTCGCCTACGACGTCGTCCGCCGCAAGGAGCTCTGGCGCACGCTCGTCCCCAACGGCCGCCCTCCGCGCGTCCCCGCCTACCGGCTGATCTCCGTACGCGCCGACGGCGTCGTCGTCCAGCAGGACCCGGCGTCGCTCACGGTGGCCCAGCAGGCCGCCGCGAAGGGCCTGGCGGTCTTCCACTCGTACGACCGGGTCACCGGAAAGATCCAGTGGTCGGGGCCGTACGCGGGGGTGCTGCCGAGCGCGCCGGCGGTCGGTGACGCGACGGGGCGGCTGTTCGCGTCCGTCGGGAACGACCTCCAGGCGTTCCACCCGAGCAGCCGCGCCCTGCTGTGGCGCCAGCCCGCCCTGGGGCCGGGCGGTTTCGGGACGGGGCTGCCGCACGCCGACACGCTCTACGCGGCGACGCGTTCGCAGACCGTCTACGCCTTGGATCCGGCGACCGGCAAGCCGCGTTGGCAACGGCCGACGGAGGCGACGGCGGCCGCCGCCACCGCTCACGCGCCGCAGGTCACGCTCGGCGGCAGCACCCTGCTGGTCGCCGACGGCACCCAGGTCACGGCGTTCGGCGCGGGCGACGGCCGGCGGCTGTGGAAATTCCAGACCGCGGGCACCCAGGACCCGCGGGGCAAGGAGATCACCGCGCCGTACCGGACTCTGGCGGCCGGCCGGACGGTGGTCGTACGCCGCGACCGGGCCTTCTACGCACTGCCCCTGGCCTGAAATCCCGCAGGCGCGCGGACCGATTTTCGTACTCCGCCCTCACGGGTGACCGCGTTGGGCCGACCTGGCCACCCGTGAGGTGATCCCGCCGTTCGCCGCCCATCATCGCCGTGGGCTCGGCCAGGGCCCGTTCCCGCACGCGGAGGTGATGACGTGTCAGGAAGGTTGCTGCGCTCCATCTGTATGGCGGCGATCGCGACGGCGACGATGGTCGCGGCCGTACCCGCCTGCCCGGCGGCGGCCGTACCCGTCGATCCCCCACCGGTGTCCGAGCCGTCGGACGGGTCGCGGGAGGCCGTCGTGGAGCCCGACCCGCAGCTCGAAGCCGATCCTGCCCCTGAGCCCGGCCCGGGCCTCGACACGGACACCGGCGAAGAGGCCGAGGGAGAGTCCGGCGCCCCGGGCGCCCCCGGCTCCGTCCCCCAGCTCCTCGGCCGCCTCCAGAGCCTCTACCAGCAGGCCGAGGCAGCCACCGAGAGCTACAACGCCACCGCCGCATCGCTCGCCCAGCAGCTCGCCCGGACCAAGCAGCTCCACACCGGGCTCGCCGCCGCCCGCAACTCCCTCGCCCGCAGCCGCGACGAGCTCGGGCGGCTCGCCCGCGAGCAGTACCAGGGCCACAGCGATTTCTCCTCGTACGCCCGGCTCCTCCTCGCCCCCGACCCCGAGCACGCCCTCGACCAGCGCCACCTCATGGCCCGCGCCGCCCGCGC
Source organism: Streptomyces sp. NPDC033174 (assembly GCF_055577795.1). Classification (NCBI taxonomy): domain Bacteria; kingdom Bacillati; phylum Actinomycetota; class Actinomycetes; order Kitasatosporales; family Streptomycetaceae; genus Streptomyces; species Streptomyces sp. NPDC033174. Next base: position 388,326 of record NZ_JBVIPQ010000002.1, on the reverse strand, counting down.
GCGGGCGGCGACCGTCGCGCGGCTGGAGGGCGGCGAGAAGCGGGCGCACGCGCTGGCGGTCGCGGCCCGCAAGGCTCTGGACCGGCAGCAGCAGCTGGCCGCGCGCCAGAAGAAGCAGCGCGACACGGTCCGGGCCCGGCTGGCGGAGGTGGAGGAGCTGCTCGCGTCGCTCTCACCCGAGCAGATCGCCGAGCTGACCGAGCGGGAGCGCGTCACGACGGCCGGCGCGCAGAGCGAACTGGTCGGCTCTGGGGTGCTGGACGGCACGCGCACGCCGTCCGAGCAGGGCGGGGAGGCGCTGCGGTACGCGATGAGGCAGGTCGGCAAGCCGTATGTGTGGGGAGCCGAGGGGCCGGAGTCGTTCGACTGCTCCGGTCTGACGTCCCAGGCGTGGGCGAGCGCGGGCCGTACGATCCCGCGCACCAGCCAGGAGCAGTGGCGCACCCTGCCGAAGGTGCCCCTGGCCGAGCTGCGTCCCGGCGATCTGGTGATCTACTTCCCCGGGGCCACCCATGTGGCGATCTATCTCGGCGAGGGCATGGTGGTCCAGGCGCCGCGTCCCGGTGCGCGGGTCAAGGTCTCCCCGATCGCCGCGAACCCCCTGCTGGGGGCCGTCCGTCCGGACCCGTCGGCCGAGCCGCTCCCCTCGTACACTCCGCCGCCGCTGCCCGAGGGCGCGACGGACGGGGCGCACGAGGGGTTCGACGAGGAGTCCGTCACAGAGTGAACAGAGTGGGTGGAGTGAGCCGGGTGAGGGGTCAGGGCCCCGAGACCGAGGCCAGGTAGGCGTTCGTCTTCTCCGGGTCGTAGAAGTAGTTCTCGAAGTCGGCCGGGTTGTTGAACCCGTTCGCGAAGCGGTCGGCGACCGGCTGGAGCCGGCCCGCCGCGCCGATCAGGTTGAGGACGTGCTCCGGCGGGACGCCCAGCATGGCGTTGGTCCACTTGGTGACGTGCTGGGCGGTGTCCCAGTAGCGGTCGAACGTGGACTGCATCCACTCCTCGTCGAAGGGCTTGTCACCGTGCTCGACGATCGAGGAGAGGTACGAGGCGGCGCACTTGGACGCCGAGTTGGAGCCCTGGCCGGTGATGGGGTCGTTGGCGACGACGACATCGGCGACACCGAGGACCAGGCCGCCCCCGGGGAGCCGGCCGATGGGGTTGCGGACCGTCGGCGCGTAGCGGCCCGCCAGGGTCGCGTTGGCGTCGGTGAGTTCGGCCTTGGTGGCGCGCGCGTACTCCCAGGGCGTGAACTTCTCCATCAGCTCCAGCGTCAGCGCCAGGTGCTCGGAGGGGTCCTTGACGCCCTGGAAGACGTCGAGGGGCCCGCCGGGGATGCCCTCCCAGAAGAGGATGTCGGCGCGACCGCTGGTCGTCAGGGTCGGCATGACGAAGAGCTCGCCGACGCCCGGGACCAGGTTGCAGCGAACGGCGTCGTAGTCCGGGTGCTCCGGGCGGGGGCCGAGGCCGTGGACATAGGCCACGGCGAGGGCGCGCTGCGGCTCGCTGTAAGGGGAGCGGGAGGCGTCCCGGCCGAACATGGAGACCAGCTCGCCCTTGCCCGCGGAGACCATGACGAGGTCGTAGGTGCGGGAGAAGTAGTCCAGGTCCGAAACGGCCGCGCCGTGGATGACCAGCTGGCCGCCGCGCTGGGCGAACGTCTCCATCCAGCCGGCCATCTTCACGCGCTGGTCGACGGACTGGGCATAGCCGTCGAGCCTGCCGACCCAGTCGATGGGCCGGGACGCGTCGGGGGCGGCGACGGAGACGCCGAGGCCCTCGATGCGGGGGGCCTGTGTCTCCCAGAAGTTGATGCCCAGGTCGCGCTCGTGCTGGAGGGCGGTGTGGAACATGCACTGGGTGGACATGACCCGGCCGGACCGGATCTCGTCCGCCGTGCGGTTGGACATCAGGGTGACTTCGTACCCCTGCGACTGCAGCCCGAGGGCGAGCTGGAGACCGGACTGACCGGCTCCGACGATGAGTATCTTCGGCATCGAGGCTTCTCTTTCGGCTATCCGACTGTCCGGCTCTTCGGCCGGCCGGCTGCTCTGCTGACCGGCTCTTCGACCGACCGGTTATTCGGGGGTGACTTCGAGGGCGTGGGCGACCATCGCGAGCAGGGACTCGATGACGGAGACCCGGCTGCGCGCGTCCATGATCACCACTGGTACGTGCGCGGGCACTGTCAGGGCCTCGCGGACGTCCTCGGCGGCGAACAGCTCGGTGCCCTCGAAGTGGTTGACGGCCACGATGTACGGCAGTCCGCAGCTCTCGAAGTAGTCGAGCGCCGGGAAGCAGTCGCCGAGCCGCCGGGTGTCGGCGAGCACGATCGCGCCGATCGCGCCGCGCACCAGGTCGTCCCACATGAACCAGAAACGCTGCTGGCCGGGGGTCCCGAAGACGTACAGCACCAGGTCGTCGTCGAGCGTGATCCGGCCGAAGTCCATGGCGACGGTCGTGGTCAGCTTGTCGGGCGTCGCGCTGAGGTCGTCGGTGTCCTCGCTCGCCTGCGTCATCAGCGCCTCGGTCTGCAGAGGCGTGATCTCGGAGACCGATCCGACGAAGGTCGTCTTGCCCACCCCGAAGCCGCCCGCGACGACCACCTTGGTGGCGATGGGGGCACGGGTGTGGTCGAGCTGCCAGGCCTGTTCGTTCTCGTCCTTCTCGACGGTGAGCAGGTCAGAGACGGCGGAGTCCACTCAGCACCCTTTCGAGCAGCGCGCGGTCGGGCTGGCCGATGCCGTGCCCCGTCCCGTACACGCGGATCTTTCCCTGGTCCGCCAGGTCGCTGAGCAGCACCCGGACGACCCCCAGCGGCATCCTCAGCAGCGCCGAGATCTCGGCGACGGTACGCATCCGGCGACAGAGCTCGACGATGGCCCCCATCTCCGGCATGAGCCGGGAGACGAGACCTCCGTTGGACAGTTCCCTGCGCTCCTCGGACGCCTCCAGCGCGGCGACGAACGTCTCCACGAGCAGGACGTGCCCGAAGCGGGTGCGACCGCCGGTGAGCGAGTAGGGGCGGACCCGGGCGGGGCGTTTGCCCTCGCCCCGGACGGGGAGCCTGCGGAAGGATTCGGCGGCGGACGTCACTGGGCGCTCTCCATCGATTTGCGCAGCTCGCTGCGGAGTTCGGGGGTGAGTACGTGTCCGGCACGGCCGACGAAGAGCGCCATGTGGTAAGCGACGACGCTCATGTCGCAGTCCGGCGTGGCGTGCACGCCGAGCAGGGAGCCGTCGCTGATCGACATCACGAGGACGCTGCACTGGTCCATCGCGACCATCGTCTGCTTGACTCCGCCGCCGTCCATCAGCTTGGCGGCGCCGAGGGTGAGGCTGCCGATGCCGGAGACGATGGTGGCCAGGTCGGCACTGGAGCCCTTGGGGCCCTGGGGGCGGCCGGTGGGGGCCCGGCCGGTGTTCTGGGCGGGGTCGGAGGAGAGCAGCAGGAGTCCGTCGGACGAGACGACGGCGACGGAACGGACGCCGGGCACCTCCTCGACGAGGTTGCCCAGAAGCCAGTGAAGATTACGGGCTTCGCTGCTCAGTCCGAATGTGCCGGTCGCAGTCAACTGCGTGCCTCCTCGACTGTGTCCCCCGTCTTCTCGTCTGTGCGTACTGCTTCCGTCCGCTGGGTGGTCTCGGCGTCCTCCGCCAGGTCGGCGATCTCGGCCTCGACGTCACGGCGGCCGTTCTCGGCTCCCAGGTGGAAGCCACCGAGCCTGCGGCGCAGGGCCTCGGCGTCGATGCCGCTCCCGCGCTGCGGCCCGGGAGCCGACACCGGGGTGACGATCTTCGGCGTGCGCTTGGGCAGGCCCTTGTCGGTCAGGCGCTCGGCCGGCTCCTCGGCGCGCTCGTGGGCGTCGGGGCCGATGGCGTACGGGTCGGGCGCCGGGACCTCGTCGGCGGCCTCCGGCTCCTCGGTCCGCGTCTCGGGGTCCTTCGGCCGCTCGGAGGCGTCGGAGCCCGGCTCGGCGGTCCCGGGCTCGGCGGCGATTCCGGACTCCTGGGCGGTCGAGGGCTCTCCGGCGGACTCGGTTCGCGGATCGGGGATCCGCACCTGGAGCGTCGTCTCGGGGCCGGCTTCCTCGGCGGCGGGCTCCTCCGCGTCGCGGATCGCCTGTTCGGCGGCCGCCACCAGCGGGTCGACCGGTGCCGCCGGGTCGACCGGTGCCGCCGGGTCGGCCGGTGCCTCCGGGTCGGCCGGTGCCTCCGGGTCGGCCGGTGCCTCCGGGTCGGCCGGTGCCTCCGGGTCGGCCGGTTCGGTGCGCCCGATCTCCCGGGCGCGGCTCGGCAGTGCGTTGGAGTTCGCCTCGGCGACCGACCCCGGCAGGTTGAGCGTGGGCGCGGTTCCGGCGACCGACACGGCGGGCGGGACGGCGGTCGGCGGGGCCGCCGGCAGCAGCGCCTGCGGCAGGACGACCACGGCCGCGATCCCGCCCTGCTTCTGCTCGCGCAGCTGGACCCGGACGCCGTGGCGGGCGGCCAGCAGCGCGGTGACCCGGATGCCGAGGCCCTCGCCCTCCATGTCGGCGGGTTCCGCCTCCGGGTCGCCGCCCGGACCGGCCAGGCGCGCGTTGAGCTCGCCGAGACGGTTCTCGGTCATCCCTATGCCCTCGTCCTGGACGGAGAGCATGATCTCGCCGCTCTCCAGGAGCCAGCCGGAGAGCTGGACCTGGGCGTCGGGCGGGGAGAACGAGGTGGCGTTCTCGAGCAGTTCGGCGACCAGGTGCGAGAGGTCGTCGGCGGCGAATCCGGCAATGTGGGAGTGCGGCGGCAGGGACTGGATGGTGACCCGCTCGTACCGCTCGATCTCGCTGACGGCGGCGCGCAGGACGTCGACCAGCGGGACGGGGCCGTGGTGGGCGTGGCCGTGCTCGGAGCCGGCGAGGATCAGCAGGTTCTCGCTGTGTCGGCGCATGACCGTGGCCATGTGGTCGAGCTTGAAGAGGGTGGCGAGCCGCTCCGGGTCCTGCTCGCGCTCCTCCAGCTTCTCGATGACGGCGAGCTGACGCTCGACCAGTCCGAGGCTGCGCAGGGCGAGATTGACGAAGGTGTGGTGGACGGTGTGGTTCAGCCGCTGCAGCTCGGCGGTGAGCCGCGCGGTCTGCTCCTGGAGCTCGGCGCGGCGCGCGGCGAGTTCGTCGGTGAGGGCCTCGCGGGCGCCCATGAGGTCGGCCCGGTCGCCGTCGAGCTTCTCGACCCGTACGCCCAGGGTGCGCAGCTTGCCGTGCAGGGCGTTGAGGGAGCGGACGACCTGGGCGAACTCGTCGTTGCGCCCGGTGAAGCGGATGGGTTCCTCGGTGTCCGGCGCGGCGGCCAGCCGGGCGGCGCCGATGCGGAGCACGGCGAGCGGGCGGGTCAGGGTGCGGGCGACGGCGGTGGAGATGCCGACGGCGACCAGCAGGCAGCCGCCGAGGAGGGCGACGCGCAGTTCGAGGGCGGTGACGTCGTCGTCCCTGACCTGGGCGAGCCGCTCGACCTGACCGGCGGCGAGGGCGGACTCGACGCCGCGCATCTGCTCGATCCGGGCGGAGAGCGCGGACTCCAGGGCCTCGCGGTCGGTCTTGCGCTCGGTCTTGGAGAGTTCGGGCCGGTCGGTGAGGCGCGCGAGCTGGTTCTCGGCGCTCTTGACGTCGGGGCCGGTGACGGTGGCGGCGAGGGAGTCGCGGGCGGAGGAGCCGGCCGCCTGGTCGAAGTCGGCGAGGGCGGCCAGTTCACGGACGCGGGACTGCTGGGCGGCGGCGCTGAGCGCGTTGCGGGTGCGCGCGGCCTCTTCGGCGGGGTCGGAGCCCTCGGTGTTCCCCGTGTCCCTGGGGGTGGGGACGGAGAGGGCGGCCAGGAGCAGGCCACGGGTGGCCGAAGCCTGCTCGACGGCGAGGCCGAGGGCGGCGGGGGCGCGGGTGGCCTCGGCGGCCCGGGCCGGGGTGCGCTCGGCGAGCTGGTCGGCGAGGGCCTGCAGCTTGGCGATGATGTCGGTGTACGCCTTGTACGCCTCCAGGGCGGTGCCCTTGCCCGTGAGGGCCGTACGCCGTACGGAGGGGACGCCGGCGAGGTCGCGCCGCAGTTCGGTGGGGGCGGCCTCGCGGATCTCGTCGATCTGGCGGTCGACCCGGGCGCTGCGGGTGGCGGAGATCTGCCGCTTGCCGCGGCCCTTGTCGCCCTCCTCGCCGGCCTGTTCGTCGCGTCCGGCGGCGACATAGGCGGTGACCTCGTCGCGCTCGTCGGCGAGGGAGTGGGCGAGGGTGACGGCCTGCCGGTTGAGTTCGGCGAGGGTGACCAGTCGCTGGGAGTCGGTCAGTTCGCCGGAGGCGGTGAGGACCGCGGGGGCGCCCGCCGCGACGACGGTGAGGCCTACGAGGGCGACACCGGCGACGAGCCGGCTGCGGACCCGTACGGGACGGCGCCCGGATTCGGGGGTCTCCGGAGTCTCGAGGACCTGTGGGCTCTGCGCGGGCTGCGGGGACTCCGGGCTACCGAGGGTCTCCTTGCGCGTGCCGCTGTTGCTCCGAGGCCGCTTCTTCTGCACCGGTGCTCGCATCCTTGACTCGTCCACCCATGAAGCAGAGGTGACAACCGGTCACACAAGAGAGCGCCCCCACCCCTGGTACGGCTTTCGACCATTCCAGCGCTTTTGGGAAGGGGACGCGCATCGGCCGCTCCGCCACCCGAACGAGTGAACAACACTCCCGAGTTGACAAACAACCTGCCCGGACGGGAGCGGCGGGGGCGCCGGAACCGTCGGCTGGAACTTCCGCGCGGCCTTTGGCAGGATGCGCGCCCGCAGCTTCTCGGAGTCACCGATTCCGCCTGTGGTGCATGCTCTGACCTGCTGGTACAGGCCAATTTCGGCCATTCGGCGGTGATGTGAAGGAGTCATGCAGACTGGCTCCCATGCGCACCGCACTCGCCACCGTCCCCGGCAGCCCCGAACGCCCCAACGAGGACTGGGCCGCCGTGGCCCTTCCCGCGTCGGGCCAGGGCGGAGTGCTGGTGCTGCTGGACGGGGTGACCCCACCCCGGGGAGATGACGGTTGTGTGCACACCGTCCCCTGGTTCACGGCCCGGCTCGGTGGCGCCCTGACCGAACTGTCCGGTTCGCGGCGGGAGATGCCCCTGGCCGAGATCCTGTCGCTGGCAATCCGGCGCACCGCGGACGCCCATCGCGACACCTGTGACCTTTCTCACGTACGTACGCCGCAGGCGACCGTGGTGATGGCGCGCTGGGACGACGTCTCGGTCGAACATCTGGTCCTGTCCGACTCCGCTCTGCTGCTCGCCTCACCCACCGGGGCGGTGCATGCGGTCCTCGACGACCGGCTCGACCGGATTCCGCCGGAGATCCTGCGCTCGCTGGAGGCCACGGACGCGCTGCGCAACGCCGAGGGCGGCTTCCACACCGCGGCGGCCGACCCGTCGGTGGCGGGGCTCGCCGTGACCGGGGTGACGCCACGCGCGGAGGTACGGGCCCTGGCGGCACTCACGGACGGCGCGTCGCGCTGGGTGGAGCTGTTCGAGGAGGGCAGCTGGACGGACCTGTTCCTTCTCGTCGAGAAGGAGGGGCCGGACGGCCTGATCGACCGGGTGCGGGCGAGGGAGTCCCGGGACGCGGAGGCGGGCGGCTTCCGCCGCTGGAAGACGCACGACGACGCGACGGCCGTACACGTGGAGCTGTGAGCCCGGCGCTCCACCCCCTCGTGCAATTGAGTGTGTTTGTCAGACTTTGGCGAACTTCGCTCGGAAACCGGGGAGGGAGGGAACATGACCCAAGCCATGCCGCCCGCCGCACCACCCTCCCCCGAGGTGCACTTCTGGGCCGTCCCCGATCTGACCGGTCTGGACTTCGACCCGCTGCTCGCCCGGCTGCTGCACGACGAGCCGATCACCCGCATCCGCCTGCCGCACGGTGAGGGCCATGCCTGGCTCGTCACGCGGTACGAGGACGTGAAGTTCGTGACCGTGGACCCCCGGTTCAGCCGGCAGGCCGTGTTCGGTCGCTCCGTCACCCGGCTCGCCCCGCACTTCATCCCGACGGACGACGCGGTCGGGTTCGCCGATCCGCCCGACCACACCCGGATGCGGCGCGTCGTGGCGAAGGCGTTCAGCGCCCGCGCGCTCAAGGCCCTGCGGGAGCACGCCCAGGAGGCGATGAACGGTCTGCTGGACGCGCTGGAGGAGCATGGTCAGCCGGCCGACCTCATGGAGATGGTCAACCGCCCCTTCCCGCTGATCATGGTCACCGAGCTGATGGGCGTACCGGCCGAGGACCGGCATCTGATGGCCCACTGGTCCGACACCATCATCTCCGCCGCGGCCGGCCGGGAGGTCAGCGAGCAGGCCAAGAACGAGATGTCCGAGTACTTCCGTACGCTCATCGGCCGCAGCCACGGCTCCGAGAGCGACGCGCTGACCGCGGTACTGGCCGAGGCCGTCGGCGAAGGGGTGCTCACCGAGACCGAAGCGATCGGCCTCGCCGTACTGATCCAGATCGGCGGCGCCCACGCCGTCCGCAACAACAGCGCCAACATGGTCTACGCGCTGCTCACGCACCCGGAGCAGCTCGCCAGGCTGCGCGCCCAGCCGGAGCTGCTGCCGCAGGCCGTCGAGGAGCTGCTGCGCTACATCCCGCACCGCAACGCCGTCGGCCTGTCCCGGATCGCGATGGAGGACGTCGAGGTCGCCGGGGTGGTGATCCCCGAGGGCGAGGCGATCTACGTGTCGTACCTGACGGCGAACCGGGACCCGTCGGTGTTCGCCGACCCGAACGCGCTGGACTTCGACCGCGCCTACAACCCCCACGTCGCCTTCGGTCACGGACCGCACTACTGTCCCGGCGCCGCGCTCGCCCGGATGGAGTCGGAGATTCTGCTGGCGACGCTGTGGGACCGCTTCCCCGGCCTGCGGCTCGCCGTCCCCGAGGAGGAGGTCCAGTGGCAGCGCGGTGCGCTGATCCGCGGCCCCGAGTCCCTGCCGGTGGCCTGGTGACCGCGCACCATGCCAAGGCGGGTCTGGCGATGACGGCGGTCCGGGCGGGCAGCGGAGTGATCGTGCCGCCGGGCGGGGGCAAGACCCTGACGACCGCGGCGCAGCAGGTGACCTTCAAGGTGGCCGGCGGGCAGTCCCTGACCGCGTCGACGTTCGAGGTGGTGGTGCCGCCGGGGTTCGACGTCGGCGCCCACGCCCACAAGAACAGCGAGGAGTTGTTCTATGTGCTGGAGGGCGAGCTGGACGTGCTCGCCTTCGAGCCGAGAATCCGCACGCCCGACTCCTGGCGCGAGTGGGAGTCCCCGTCCGGGGAGCGGACCGTCCGGGCGAGGGCGGGCACGCTGATGCTCGTACCCCCGGGGTGTCCGCACGCGTTCGCCAATCCGACGGGCGAGCCCGCGCGGGTCCTCTTCCAGGCCGCGCCTCCGCCGGACCACGAGAAGTACTTCGAGGAGCTGATGGAGATTCTCGGCTCGGGCGGCCCGGTCGACCACGCGGCCGTCGCCGCGCTGCGGACCCGCTACGACATCGAACAGCTGACGCCGCTGCGGCACGGGCCGCCGCTTGGGGGCGCGGCTTCATGAGCGCCGCCGCGAGGTTCGTGGTGGGGGCGGGTGCGCGAGCGTGCGCGCCAGGCGTCGGCGGGTGGACGGGACGTCGCGGACTCGGGCTAGGGGCTCTCGGCTCGGGTGTTGAGCTGGTGCAGCAGCCGCGCCAGTTCGGCGATCTCACCGCGGTCCCAGCCGGCCAGCTTGCGTACGTAACGCTCCCGGCGGGCGTCGCGGACGTGCCGGAAGCGGTCGCGGCCCTCGTCGGTGATCCGGACGAGGGAGGCGCGGCCGTCGGCGGGGTCGGGGGCGCGGGTGACGAGCCCGAGGTCCTCCAGGGCGCGGAGCTGACGGCTCATGGTCGCCTTGCCGACGCCGAAGTAGCCGGCCAGGTCCGTGGCGCGCTGACTTCCGGCCTCGTCAAGACGGACGAGGAGTCCATAGGCGGCGGGCTCCAGGTCCGGATGGACCTCGCGGGCCATTTCGCCGGAGGAGGCACGGGCGCGGCGCAGAAAGACAGCCAATTCGCGCTCCAGGGCCAGGAATTCGTGGTCCACACCACTTGTCCCCCGGGAGTCCTCTTCGCTCCCCGTACCGCTTCCCTGCACGTCAGCACCCCTCGCGCGCTTTCCGGAATCTGAAAGTTTCCGCCACCGGCGGCCGTTGCCGCAGCTCCGCCAGTATTTCGCAGGCGTAGACCAACGGCAGCATCCTGTCCCCCTTCCGCGCGGGCGGTCTACGTGCGTAGCGTCAACAGTGACATGTCCACACCATGGACTTGTCGACATCGGATCCCCCCCACCACCGAGGCTCTTTCGGAGGCACGCAATGCCCGTGCACAGATCCGGCACGTCCCGCTTCTCCCCCGCCGCCGCGCTCCTCGCGGTCCTGGCTCTCCTCCTCACTCTCCCCGGCGCGGCCACCGCCGCCGACAAGCCGGTCCGCGGCGAGGCCCACATGGGTATGGGCGTCGCCACCCACGACGGCGTGGGCGGTCTCCCGCGCGACTCACGCAACGTCCAGACCGAAGGCGTGGACGTCTCCAGCCACCAGGGCAACGTCGCCTGGTCCACGCTCTGGAACAGCGGTGTGAAGTGGGCCTATGTGAAGGCCACCGAGGGGACGTATTACAAGAACCCCTACTTCGGGCAGCAGTACAACGGCTCCTACGGCGTCGGGATGATCCGCGGGGCGTACCACTTCGCCACCCCCGACACCACGAACGGCGCGACCCAGGCCGACTACTTCGTCAACAACGGCGGTGGCTGGTCCCGCGACGGCAGGACCCTGCCGGGCGCGCTGGACATCGAGTGGAATCCCTACGGCGCGGCCTGCTACGGCAAGACCGCGTCCGGCATGGTCACCTGGATCCGTGACTTCGTGAACCGCTACAAGGCCCGCACCGGCCGCGCCCCGCTCATCTACACGGCCACCTCCTGGTGGAAGCAGTGCACCGGCAACTACTCCGGTTTCGGCGCGGTCAATCCGCTGTGGATCGCCCGCTACGACACGACGGCGGGCGAACTCCCGGCCGGCTGGGCGTACTACACCATGTGGCAGTACACCTCGACGGGTCCGACGGTCGGCGACCACAGCAGGTTCAACGGCCCCTACGACCGCCTCCAGGCGCTGGCGTACGGCTGACGGCCGGCCTCACCGCCCACCCTGCGAAACCCCCGGCGCCGTCCGCGCCGGGGGTTTCCCCCTGCCCCGCGGCCCGGAGGTGAGTAAGGATGGGGCGTATGTACGTGCACGGGAAGAGGCTGTTGCTGTGGTGCGTCGCCGCCGTCCTCACCGGAGCCACCGCGTGCGCCGCGCCCGCACGCTCGGCGGCGCCGGCGCGGGCCCCCGCGCCCACCCCCGGAACCTCCGCGGCGCCCGGCGCGGGCCTGCCGTCGGTGGGCGTCCTGACCGGCGAGGACGGCCACTGGTGCACGGCGAGCGTGGTGGACAGCCCGAAGGGCGACGTCGTCGCGACGGCGGCGCACTGTGTGTTCACGGACGGGGAGTACATGAAGGACTTCTCGTTCGCCCCCGGCTTCCGCGGCCCGGGCGAGGGCACGGCCCCGTACGGCACCTGGAAGGTCCGGTCGGTCCAGGTCGACGACGGCTGGCGCGACGAGGGTGACGACGCCGTCGACTACGCCTTCCTCACCCTCGAGCCGGACGCGAAGGGCCGCAGCGTGCAGCAGGTCGTGGGCGGCGCGGCGCCCGACTGGTCGTCGCGGCCGGACCGCCGGGTGACCGTCGTCGGTTATCCGAACGCGGACCACAATCCGGGGAACACCCCGATCTCCTGCACCACGGACGCCACCGCCGACCCGGACCTGAAGGGCTCCATGGTGATGGAGTGCGCTGGCTTCTGGGACGGCACGAGCGGCAGCCCCTGGCTCGCCGACTACCGGGACGCGCGCCGTCCGGGCCGCCTGATCGGCGTTCTGAGCGGCGGCGACACGGACACCGAGTCGACGGCGGTGCTCTTCGGCGCGCGGGCGCGGACGCTCTACGAGAGGGCGGCCCGCGCGTAGGGCGCTCCCCCGCACGGAGGCCGGTCCCTCCCGCCCGTCCAGGGGCAGGAGGAACCGGCCTCGCGCCGGACGCTACGCCGCCGCCGTCACCAGCACCTCCGCCGGGGCGAGGGCGATCTCCAGGACCTGGCGGACGTCCGTCACCGGGTGGACCTCCAGCTTCTGAAGGATCTCGGCCGGGACGTCGTCCAGGTCGGCCTCGTTCCGCTTCGGGATGACCACGGTCGTGATGCCCGCCCGGTGCGCGGCCAGCAGCTTCTGCTTCAGACCGCCGATCGGCAGCACCCGCCCGGTCAGCGACACCTCACCGGTCATCGCCACGTCCGTACGGACCAGACGCCCGGAGAGCAGCGACGCCAGCGCGGTCGTCATCGTGATGCCCGCGCTCGGGCCGTCCTTGGGGACCGCGCCCGCCGGGAAGTGGATGTGCACGCCCCGGTCCTTCAGCCCGGTCACCGGCAGCTCCAGCTCCGCGCCGTGCGACCGCAGGAAGGAGAGCGCGATCCGCGCGGACTCCTTCATCACGTCACCGAGCTGTCCGGTGAGCGTGAGTCCCGCCGCGCCCGTCTCCGGGTCGGCCAGCGACGCCTCCACGAAGAGGACGTCGCCGCCGGCGCCGGTCACCGCCAGGCCGGTGGCCACACCGGGCACCGAGGTGCGCCGCTCGGCCGGGTCCTGCGCCGACTCGGGGACGTGGTGGGGCCGTCCGATGAGCGCCCGCAGATCGTCCGGGGAGATCGTGAACGGCAGTTCGCGGTCGCCCAGTTCGTGCTGCGCCGCCACCTTCCGCAGCAGGCGTGCGATCGAGCGCTCCAGGGTGCGGACGCCCGCCTCGCGGGTGTACTCGCCGGCCAGCTTGCGCAGCGACGCCTCCTCCAGGACGACCTCGCCCGGCTCCAGTCCCGCGCGCTCCAGCTGACGGGGCAGCAGGTGGTCGCGGGCGATGACGACCTTCTCGTCCTCGGTGTAGCCGTCGAGCCTGACCAGTTCCATACGGTCGAGCAGGGCCTCCGGGATCGCTTCCAGCACGTTGGCCGTGGCGAGGAAGACGACATCGCTGAGGTCGAGTTCGACCTCCAGGTAGTGGTCCCGGAAGGTGTGGTTCTGCGCCGGGTCGAGGACTTCGAGCAGCGCGGCGGCCGGGTCGCCGCGGAAGTCGGAACCGACCTTGTCGATCTCGTCGAGCAGGACCACCGGGTTCATGGACCCGGCCTCCTTGATGGCGCGGACGATACGGCCAGGCAGCGCGCCGACGTACGTACGCCGGTGGCCGCGGATCTCCGCCTCGTCCCGGACGCCGCCGAGCGCGACGCGGACGAACTCGCGGCCCATCGCGTGCGCGACGGACTCGCCCAGCGAGGTCTTGCCGACTCCGGGCGGGCCGACGAGCGCGAGCACGGCGCCGCCCCGGCGGCCGCCGACCACGCCGAGGCCCCGCTCGGCGCGCCGCTTGCGCACGGCCAGGTACTCGGTGATGCGTTCCTTCACGTCCTCCAGGCCCGCGTGCTCGGCGTCGAGGATCGCCTTGGCGCCCTGGATGTCGTACTCGTCCTCGGTGCGCTCGTTCCACGGCAGTTCGAGGACGGTGTCGAGCCAGGTGCGGATCCAGGAGCCCTCCGGGGACTGGTCGCTGGACCGCTCCAGCTTGTCGACCTCCTTGAGGGCGGCCTCCCGGACCTTCCCGGGAAGGTCGGCGGCCTCGACCCGGGCGCGGTAGTCGTCCGGCTCGTCCTCGGTGCCGCTCTCTCCGTTGAGTTCGCGCAGCTCCTTGCGGACGGCTTCCAGCTGACGCCGCAGCAGGAATTCGCGCTGCTGCTTGTCGACGCCCTCCTGGACGTCCTTGGCGATGGACTCGGCGACCTCCTGCTCGGCGAGGTGGCCGCGCAGCTGCTCGGTGGCGAGCCTGAGCCGGGCGACCGGGTCCTCGGTCTCCAGCAGTTCGACCTTCTGGCCGACCGTCAGGAACGGCGAGTAGCCGGCGTTGTCGGCGAGGGCCGAGACGTCGTCGATCTGCTGGACGCGGTCGACGACCTGCCAGGCTCCGCGCTTCTTCAGCCAGCTGGTGGCGAGCGCCTTGTACTCGGTGACCAGCTCGTTCACCGAGCCGGGGAGCGGGTCGGGGACCGTCTCCTCGACGGTGGCGCCCTCGACCCAGAGGGCCGCGCCCGGCCCTGTCGTGCCGGCACCGATCCTCACGCGGCCGCGGCCGCGGATCAGGGCACCGGGGTCGCCGTCGGAGAGCCGTCCCACCTGCTCCACGGTGCCGAGCACACCGGTACCGGCGTACGTCCCGTCGATCCGGGGCACCAGCAGCACCTTGGGCTTGCTGCCCGCCGCGGCAGCCTGCGCGGCCTCGACCGCGGCACGCACGTCGTTGTCGGACAGATCGAGCGGCACCACCATTCCGGGCAGCACGACCTCGTCGTCGAGCGGCAGCACAGGCAGAGTGAGCGTCGAGTACTCCGTGGACTCAGCAGCCATGATCTCCCCTTCAGCATTCAAGTTGAGCTATGCCGACTCAATGCTCGTGAGCGGAGGATTGTTCCCCGGCGACTGTTCGCTCTGAGCGATCACTTTCGGGGGGAGGGTCCGGACGGATGCGGCGGAGGGGTGGTCCTCTCCCGCCCGACCCGGCATGCTCGGGGCCATGACCATGCGGGGGTGCGGACGAGGTGCGTGGGGCGCGGGGCTGTTGCTGGCCGTCGCGCTCGGAGTGACCGGCTGCGGGACCTCGGGACCGCCGCCCCCGGACCGGCCCGCGCAGACCGGCGGCGGGGCGCCGTCACCACCCGCCGAGGGGCCTTCGGGCACTCCGGCGCCGCCGAAGGACACCCCCGACCCGGACGAGGTGCTCGTCCATGTGAACGTCAGCGGCGGTTTCGCGGGTGTCAGCAACGACCTGACCGTCCGTTACGACGGCCGCTACACCACCCGGTCGGGGACGAAGCCGGAGCGCACCGGCCGGATGTCCCCGGCCGACGTCGGGACGCTGCGCGAGGCCCTGGAGGACCCCGCCTACGCCAAGGTGCCCGCCCGGCCCACCGGGACGCCCGTCTTCGACGGCTTCCAGTATGTGATCGCGCATCAGCACCGGGTCGTCGTCACCGGGGACGGGGAGCGGCCGCCGGCTCTGGACCGGGTGTTCGCGGCGCTGCCCGACGACGCACGACTGACCAGCAAGTGACCCCCGCCAACAGCGCGAGTGGATGACCCCAGTTGCTGATCGGATCCTCGAACGCCAGCAGGTCGCGGACCAGTACGAGCGCGGTCCCGCCCAGGAGTGCTGTCCGCGCGGGCGCGCGGAGCAGGCCGGCGAGTGCGCCGACGCAGGCGAGCAGCCCGAAACTGATGCCGTAGTCGAGCCGGTGGAGCGACGACTCGGGCAGCCGCCCGGCGAGGACGGACAGTCCGACCGGCACCTCGGTGGCGAGGGTCGCCACGACGTGCCCGGCCAGGAAGACGCCCGCCGTGCGCACTCCGCCGACGCGGCGCTCCAGAGCGGTGAGGACGAGGACGAAGCCGAGGGCGTACGGAGAGGCGAGGCCGCCCGCGATCCACAGGGCGCTGGCGGCCAGGACGAGCAGCGGCGTGCGGGAGAGGTGGGCGGCGTCCGTACTGGACCCCCGGAGCAGCGCGGCGACCGTGTCCGGGTCGCCGAACCGCGTGTACAGGGAGGTCGCGACGAGGACGAGGGTGTAGCAGAAGGTGAAGGGGGTGCCCCGGGGTGTGGGCAGGAGAGCGCCGGCCCGGGGAACCGGGTAGCGGGCTCGGGACATGGCGGCGGTCCGCTGGGCCGGGACGGCGTTCAGCGGCGGGGCGCCTTCCTCGGGCGATGCGCTCGCACGCCCGTCGGACACTGTGCCGGACACCGTGGCCCCTTCGGCCGTTCCGGGCGGGGGAAGCCGGTGCACCGCGCCAGATCCCTCCGTCCGCTGCCTGTCGACACGTCCCCCGGCTCCACCCTGCCCCACACGCGGCGATCGCCACTCCCCGCGTCCCGTGACCTCCGTCACGCGGGGAGCGGCCCATGCGCTTGTCCCGACCCCTGCCGTACGGGGAGGATGGGCCGGCGGCGTCCGGGTACGCGAGACGTGTCCGGAACCGTCCGACACCTACCCGCACACGGCAGGAGGCTCCCCGCCATGTCCGCCCCCGTCACCCTCGACCGGCGCGAAGGACCGTACGGGGAGGTGGTACTGCGACGGGACGGGTCCCTCCTCCAGATCATCGCCAACGGCACGTTCCTGATGGACACGTCCGACGGCCGCTCGGAGCGTCTGCTCATCGACGCGGCCGCCCAGGCGCTCGGCGGCGCCCCGGGCCACTCCGTACTGATCGGCGGACTCGGCGTCGGGTTCTCCCTGGCACACGCGGCGTCCGACCCGGGCTGGTCGCGGATCGCGGTCGTCGAGCGCGAACAGGCGATCATCGACTGGCACCGTGAGGGGCCGCTCGCGGCGATCTCGGGGCAGGCCCTCGGCGATCCGCGCACCGTGATCCTTCACACGGACCTCGTGGAGTACCTCCACACCTCCCCGGACACCTACGACGCCCTCTGCCTGGACATCGACAACGGCCCGGACTGGACCGTCACCGAGGACAACGAGAACCTGTACTCCCCCGCGGGGCTGGCGGCCTGTTGGGACCGGCTGGCACCGGGCGGCGTGCTCGCCGTGTGGTCCGCCCAACCGTCGGAGAAATTCGAAGAGTCGTTGCGGAATGCCGGATTCAGCGGGGTAAGAACCGAAGAGATCCACGTTGCCCGGGGCGTTCCCGATGTGGTGCACCTCGGCATCCGGGCTGCGTAGCCGGGACGGCGCGACTGCCTTTACGCTGCTGACTCACACACGGATCACGGCCGGACGGAAACGGCCACACAGAACTACGTGCGGTGCGCGGACAGCGCGACAGGGGCGGGGCGATGGAGCAGACACACACCAGCCACAACGGTGCGGCGTCGTACCCGACGACCAGCGCCCAGCGACGGGTCCTGGTCGTCGAGGACGACACCACGATCGTGGACGCCATCGCCGCCCGGCTACGGGCCGAGGGTTTCCTGGTCCAGACGGCGACCGACGGCCCTGCCGCCGTCGACGCGGCGGAGGCCTGGCAGCCGGACCTGATGGTCCTCGACGTGATGCTGCCCGGCTTCGACGGGCTGGAGGTCTGCCGCCGCGTCCAGGCCCAGCGCCCGGTCCCGGTCCTGATGCTCACGGCGCGCGACGACGAGACCGACATGCTCGTGGGTCTCGGCGTCGGCGCCGACGACTACATGACCAAGCCGTTCTCGATGCGCGAGCTGGCGGCCCGGGTGCACGTCCTGCTGCGCAGAGTGGAGCGGGCGGCGCTTGCCGCCGTGACGCCACGCAGCGGCATCCTGCGCCTGGGCGAGCTGGAGATCGACCACGCTCAGCGACGGGTCCGGGTGCGCACCGAGGACGTGCACCTGACGCCGACCGAGTTCGACCTGCTCGTCTGCCTGGCGAACACGCCGCGCGCGGTGCTCTCCCGGGAGCAGCTGCTGGCCGAGGTGTGGGACTGGGCGGACGCCTCGGGCACCCGGACCGTCGACAGCCACATCAAGGCGCTGCGCCGCAAGATCGGGGCGGAGCGGATCCGTACCGTCCATGGCGTGGGATACGCGCTGGAGACCCCGGCGCCATGAGCACGCTCCGGCCCCGGGTGCGGGAGGCGCACCCCGGACGACGGGCGCGCAGAATCCTGATCTCGATCAAGACCAAGCTCGGCGCGCTGGTCGTCGGATCGGTGTTCATCACCTCGGGGCTGGCCCTGGTGGCCATAAGGACGGCCACCGAATTCCGTTACATCACGGTCTTCGCGATGATCGCGACGCTGTTGATCACCCAGTTCGTGGCGCACGGTCTGACCGCGCCGCTGGACGAGATGAACACGGTCGCCACCTCCATCTCGGACGGTGACTACACGCGGCGCGTCCGGGGCGCGGACCGCCGCGACGAGCTCGGGAACCTCGCCTCCACGATCAACCGCATGGCGGACGACCTGGAGGCGGTGGACCGGCACCGCAAGGAGCTGGTCGCCAATGTCTCGCACGAGCTGCGCACCCCCATCGCCGCCCTGCGGGCGGTCCTGGAGAACGTCGTGGACGGGGTCTCGGCCGCCGATCCGGAGACGATGCGTACGGCCCTGAAGCAGACCGAGCGCCTCGGCCGGCTGGTGGAGACCCTGCTCGATCTGTCACGACTCGACAACGGTGTCGTCACGCTGAAGGCGCGGCGCTTCGAGGTGTGGCCCTACCTGTCGGGCGTGCTGCGGGAGGCCAATCTCGCCGCCTCCCAGCGCGGTCTGTCCTCCGGCTCGGGCCATCACACCCGCACCGACGTCCATCTGCACCTCGACGTGTCGCCGCCCGAGCTGACCGCCCACGCGGACGCGGAGCGGCTGCACCAGGTGATGGCGAATCTGATCGACAACGCCGTGAAGCACTCCCCGCCGCACGGCCGGGTGACGGTACGGGCCCGGCGCGGCCCGCAGCCGGGCTCGCTGGAGCTGGAGGTCGAGGACGAGGGCCCCGGCATTCCGGAGTCGGAGCGGCGCAAGGTCTTCGAGCGGTTCAACCGGGGCAGCGTGGCCGCGCCGCACGGCCCGGGAAGCGACGGCGGTACGGGTCTCGGCCTGGCGATCGCCCGCTGGGCGGTGGATCTGCACGGTGGCCGTATCGGTGTGGCCGAATCCGCACGTGGATGCCGCATCCAGGTCACTCTTCCGGGCAGCCTCCAGGCGAACGGTTGACGTAGGGTTCGAACCGGAAGCCCGCGTTCTGCGTCCAAGTGAACGGGACGTTGCCAGGGATGCGCGCCGAAGGGTGCGCAGCCGCGCTGTCGCGTACCCGTAACACAGGGGAACCACGCTTGTTTCCCGCCATTGTGTACGCCGAAACACTTCGTCAAGTGTGACTTGCGCGACGTTGGCACGCCCGGTCTGCACCTCTCGGCCGGGGAGGCGTAGCCTTTATTTCCGCTGTCCATCACCTTGTGAAGCGGAAGAGGGCGGTTGCCGCCGTGTCGTCTCAGTCCCCCAGTAACTCGAGCATCTCGACCGACCAAGACGAGCAGGGTAAGAACCCTGCCGCCGCCTTCGGTCCCAATGAGTGGCTCGTCGACGAGATCTACCAGCAGTACCTCCAGGACCCGAATTCGGTCGACCGTGCCTGGTGGGACTTCTTCGCCGACTACAAGCCCGGTACGCCCGGTACGGCCGAAGCCCCCCCGACCGGTACCGCAGCCGCGGGGGCTGCGGTGACCCCGGCCCCGGCCGCTCCGGCCGCCCAGGCGCCCGCCGCGCCGGCCCAGGCCCCCCAGGCCGCGCCCGCGGCCCAGACCCCGGCCCCCGCGGCCGCGCCGGCCGCTCCGGCGAAGCCCGCGGCCGCCGCCCCGGCTCCGGCCAAGCCCGCCACGCCCGCAGCAGCCGCCGCACAGCCGGCTGCCGCGAAGGCGCCGGCCAAGGCCGAGCCCGCCGAGGCGCCCGCCGGGCCTGAGCTCGTGACGCTGCGCGGCCCGTCCGCCGCCGTCGCGAAGAACATGTACGCCTCCCTGGAGGTGCCGACGGCCACGTCCGTCCGCGCCGTTCCGGTGAAGCTGCTGTTCGACAACCGCATCGTCATCAACAACCACCTCAAGCGCGCCCGCGGCGGGAAGATCTCCTTCACGCACCTCATCGGGTACGCGATGGTGCAGGCCCTCAAGGCCATGCCGTCGATGAACTACTCCTTCGCGGAGAAGGACGGCAAGCCGACCCTGGTCAAGCCGCCGCACGTCAACTTCGGCCTCGCCATCGACCTGGTCAAGGGCAACGGCGAGCGCCAGCTGGTCGTCGCGGCCATCAAGAAGGCCGAAACGCTCAACTTCTTCGAGTTCTGGCAGGCGTACGAGGACATCGTCCGCCGCGCCCGGAACAACAAGCTGACGATGGACGACTTCACCGGCGTCACCGTCTCGCTGACGAACCCCGGCGGCCTGGGCACCGTGCACTCCGTGCCGCGGCTGATGCCCGGACAGTCCGTCATCATGGGCGTCGGCTCGATGGACTACCCCGCCGAGTTCCAGGGCACCTCCCAGGACACCCTGAACAAGCTGGGCATCTCCAAGGTCATGACGCTGACCTCGACGTACGACCACCGGGTCATCCAGGGAGCCGCCTCCGGCGAGTTCCTGCGGATCGTCGCCAACTTCCTCCTGGGCGAGGAGGGCTTCTACGACGAGATCTTCAAGGCCCTGCGGATCCCCTACGAGCCGGTCCGCTGGTTCAAGGACATCGACGCCTCGCACGACGACGACGTCACCAAGGCGGCCCGCGTCTTCGAGCTGATCCACTCCTACCGGGTCCGCGGCCACGTCATGGCCGACACCGACCCGCTGGAGTACCGCCAGCGCAAGCACCCCGACCTGGACATCACCGAGCACGGACTCACCCTGTGGGACCTCGAGCGAGAGTTCGCGGTCGGTGGCTTCGCGGGCAAGTCGATGATGAAGCTCCGTGACATCCTCGGCGTGCTGCGCGACTCGTACTGCCGCACCACCGGCGTCGAGTTCATGCACATCCAGGACCCGAAGCAGCGCAAGTGGATCCAGGACCGCGTCGAGCGCTCGCACTCCAAGCCGGAGCGCGAGGAGCAGCTGCGCATCCTGCGCCGGCTGAACGCCGCCGAGGCGTTCGAGACCTTCCTGCAGACCAAGTACGTCGGCCAGAAGCGGTTCTCGCTGGAGGGCGGCGAGTCCGTCATCCCGCTGCTCGACGCGGTCATCGACTCGGCGGCCGAGTCGCGTCTGGACGAGGTCGTCATCGGCATGGCCCACCGCGGCCGGCTGAACGTCCTGGCGAACATCGTCGGCAAGTCGTACGCGCAGATCTTCCGCGAGTTCGAGGGCAACCTCGACCCGAAGTCGATGCACGGCTCCGGCGACGTGAAGTACCACCTGGGCGCCGAGGGCACCTTCACCGGCCTGGACGGCGAGCAGATCAAGGTCTCGCTCACCGCCAACCCCTCCCACCTGGAGGCGGTCGACCCGGTCCTCGAGGGTGTCGTCCGCGCCAAGCAGGACGTCATCAACAAGGGCGGTACGGACTTCACGGTCCTGCCGGTCGCCCTGCACGGTGACGCGGCCTTCGCGGGCCAGGGCGTCGTCGCCGAGACGCTGAACATGTCGCAGCTGCGCGGCTACCGCACGGGCGGCACGGTCCACATCGTCATCAACAACCAGGTCGGCTTCACCGCCGCCCCGGAGTCGTCGCGTTCGTCCATGTACGCGACCGATGTGGCCCGCATGATCGAGGCGCCGATCTTCCATGTGAACGGTGACGACCCGGAAGCCGTGGTCCGTGTCGCGCGGCTCGCCTTCGAGTTCCGCCAGACGTTCAACAAGGACGTCGTGATCGACCTCATCTGCTACCGCCGCCGCGGTCACAACGAGGGCGACAACCCGCAGTTCACCAACCCGCAGATGTACAACCTGATCGACAAGAAGCGCTCGGTGCGCAAGCTGTACACCGAGTCGCTGATCGGCCGCGGGGACATCACCCTCGAAGAGGCGGAGCAGGCGCTCCAGGACTTCCAGGGCCAGCTGGAGAAGGTCTTCGCGGAGGTCCGCGAGGCGACCAGCCAGCAGCCGGCCGAGGCGCACGTGCCCGAGCCGCAGCCCGACTTCCCGGTCCCGGTCACCACCGCGGTTTCCCAGGAGGTCGTGAAGCGGATCGCCGAGTCGCAGGTCACGATCCCCGAGCGGATCAAGGTGCACCCGCGCCTGATGCCGCAGATGCAGCGCCGCGCGGCGTCCATCGACGACGGCACCATCGACTGGGGCATGGGCGAGACGCTGGCCATTGGTTCGCTGCTCATGGAGGGCACCCCGGTCCGGCTGTCCGGCCAGGACTCGCGTCGCGGCACCTTCGGTCAGCGCCACGCGGTGCTGGTGGACCAGGAGACCGGCGAGGACTACACGCCGCTGCTCTACGTCGCCGAGGACCAGGCCCGCTACAACGTCTACGACTCGCTGCTCAGCGAGTACGCGGCGATGGGCTTCGAGTACGGCTACTCGCTGGCCCGTCCGGACGCGCTGGTCATCTGGGAGGCCCAGTTCGGTGACTTCGTCAACGGCGCGCAGACCGTCGTCGACGAGTTCATCTCCTCGGCCGAGCAGAAGTGGGGCCAGACCTCCGGCGTCACGCTGCTGCTGCCGCACGGCTACGAGGGCCAGGGCCCGGACCACTCGTCCGCCCGCCCGGAGCGCTTCCTCCAGATGTGCGCGCAGGACAACATGACGGTCGCCATGCCGACGCTGCCGTCGAACTACTTCCACCTCCTGCGGTGGCAGGTGCACAACCCGCACCACAAGCCGCTGATCGTCTTCACCCCGAAGTCGATGCTCCGCCTCAAGGCGGCCGCGTCGAAGGCGGAGGAGTTCACCACCGGCGGCTTCCGCCCGGTGATCGGTGACGAGTCGGTCAACGCCACGGACGTCCGCAAGGTCGTCTTCTGCGCCGGCAAGGTCTACTACGACCTCGACGCCGAGCGTAAGAAGCGTGGCGTGACGGACACGGCGATCATCCGCCTGGAGCGCCTGTACCCGCTGCCGGGTGCCGAGCTGCAGGCCGAGATCGCCAAGTACCCGAACGCCGACAAGTACCTGTGGGCGCAGGAGGAGCCGGCGAACCAGGGTGCCTGGCCGTTCATCGCGCTCAACCTGATCGACCACCTCGACCTGGCCGTCGGCGCCGACATCCCGGGCGCCGAGCGACTGCGTCGCATTTCACGGCCGCACAGCTCGTCCCCGGCGGTCGGCTCGAAGAAGCGTCACGAGATCGAGCAGGCCCAGCTGGTGGCCGAGGTCTTCGACGCCTGACCGGGCGCGACCGACCGGTCGCCGTACTGACGGAGGGCCCGGCATCCCGAGGGGGATGCCGGGCCCTCCGGCGTGTTCCGGCCTGTCAGACGGGCTGCGGCTCGAAGTCCCAGTAGGGGCGCTGGCGGCGGCGCACGCTGAGCGTGTGGGGATGCTGGTCGCCGAGGGTGTCCGCGAGCATCCGGATGACCTCCTGCTCCTTGTCGGCCGCGTCCTTGACCCGGCGCAGGGCGCGCAGATCCGCCGCGTGGGCCGCCCAGGCGGAGAGCGTCAGCGGATGGGTCTCACCCAGGACGGCCTGGGCGCGCCGCGCGGTGTCGCCGCTGAGTTCGAGCGCGCGGTCCTCGTCGCCGGACAGGGCACGGGCGCCCGAGGTGTTGAGGCCGCAGCCGAGGGTCCAGGGGTGCTCGTCTCCGACGGCCGCCCGCATCCGGGACAGGGCCCGTTCGGACATGTGCAGGGACTCGTCGCGGTCGCCGGACTCGGCGCGTACGAGGGAGAGGTTGCCGAGGACCCCGGCTGTGAAGGGGTGCCCGTCGCCCAGGAGGGCGCTGTACTCGTCGGCGGCGCGCTCGGCCAGCTCACGGGCGCGGCCGGTGTCGCCGTGTTCGCGCAGCAGGGTGGCGTAGTCGGCGAGCACGGCGAGCGTGTCGGGGTGACGGGGGCCGTGGACCTGTTCGGAGCGGCTGAGGACGGTCCGCATCAGCGCTTCGGCGCTCTGGTACTCGCCGCTGCGGCGCAGACAGAGCGCCAGGTTCTGTTCCGCCCGCAGGGTCTGCGGATGGTGGCGGTCCATGATCTGCCGGTGCATCCGGACGTTCTGTTCCTGGCGTGAGGTCGCCTCGGGGTAGCGGCCGAGCCGGCGCAGCAGCGTCGCGCAGTCGATGCCGCTGGCGAGCGTGCTCGGATGCCGGAGCTTGAGGACCCGCTCGCGGGCCTGGAGCACCTCCATGTGCATCAGGAGAGCCGCTTCGTACTGTCCGAGCTGGGCGAGCACGGAGGCGAGGTTGTGCCGTGCGGAGAGGGCGCGGGGGGCCGTGTCCCCGAGGAGCCTGCTGTACGCCTCCCAGACCTCCGCGAACAGGACGCGGGCCTCCTCGTACGCCGCCAGGGCCATGAGGCTGCCACCGAGGCCGGTCTTGGCGCGGAGCAGTTCATTGCTGTCGGTGGCGTGCCGCTGGAGCTGGTCGACCGAGTTGCGGCCCATCGCCTCGGCCTCGCGGTAGCGGCCGACCCTGCGCAGCATGATCGAGTGCAGATACTCAAGGAGCAGCAGGTTCCGGTTGATCGGGGCGAGCCGCTGCTGCCAGCGTGGCAGCGCCTTCTCGCACAGCTGTAGACCGGCCGAGTGCTCTCCGCGTACGCGCAGGTAGTCGATGCAGTCCAGGACCAGCTCCTGGACGTCGGGGTCGGTGCTGTCGAAGGCTCCGGCGTAGTCGAGATGCGGGATGAGCTGGGCGTAACGTGCCCACAGGCGGGTGTCGTTGGGGTTGCGCGGTGAGCCGCTGACGAGGACCCGGCAGGCGGTCTGCGAGGCCGCCTCGCGCTCCTGTTCCGGCATCCCGTCGCGGAGGTAGCCGTGGTACAGGTGGTGCATCTGGACCGACTCGACACCGGGGTCGAGGCCGGTGTCGGCGGGGTAGTCCATCCTCATCACGGCCGTCGCCTCGTGCAGCCGGCGCAGATTGGTGTGCCAGCCGATGGGGTCGGCGGCGAGCGCGGCGAGGTGCGCCGGCAGGTCCCCGGGGCGGGCCGTCTGGATGAGGCCGACGGGGATCGCGTCTGGAGAGAAGAAGCCGAAGACCTTGAGGAGTTCGGCGGCGTCCGGGTGCTTCTCACGGAGCATGTTCTGGGTGAGCGACCAGCTGGTCCAGACGCTCTTCTTGTAGTCGTCGTCGGCGATGCTGATGCCGAACTGGTTGGGCTTCCCGCTGCGGATGCGCTCGATGTACGTCTCGACCGGCATGGTCTCGTTGATGTCCAGCCAGGCGGCCGTCTGGTTGAGGAGCAGCGGAAGGTCCTGCACGGCGTCGGCCAGGGCGTCCGCCTGCCGGGGGCTGAGCCTGGCCGCGCGGCGGCGGGCGAAGGCGATGCTCTCCCGCCGGGTGAAGGGCTGGACCTCGATCTCCACGGTCCGGCCGAGCGCCGCCCAGTCCCTGGTCAGAGTGGTGATCAGGACATGTCCCGGGCCGTCGGGGAGCAGTCCCTCGATGCCGTCGGTGCTGTCGGCGCCGTCGAAGACGAGCAGCCAGTTGCGGTGTGGGCGGCCGCTGCGCAGGGTGTCCTGAACGGCGCGGATCCGGTCGCCCGTCTCGCGTCCGGCGGGCAGTTCGAGCCGGGTCGCGAGCTCGGCGAGCTGCTCCCGGGCGGTGCCGGGATAGCCGGAGTTGACCTGCCAGACGATGTCGTACTCGTTGCGGAAGCGGTAGGCGTACTCGCGGGCGATCTGGGTCTTGCCCACCCCCGAGATCCCCCGCAGGACACAGCGCTCACCCTCGCCGGAGCCCCGGCTGAAGACGTCGTGGATCTCGTCGAGGATCGCGTCGCGGCCGGTGAAGCGCTCGTTGCGGGGCGGTACGTTCCACTGCGCCTGGTCGTCGTTGGGGAAGCGGGGGGCGTCCTCGTCGCCCGCGGCCTGCTCCCCGTCGCCGATCGGCCGGGGGCGCTCGACGCCGAGCCTGCGCAGCAGTCGGCGCCGTGCCTCGCGGGCGTCGAGGCCCAGAAGGTTGACGGGCCCCAGTGCGGCGGCCGTGGTGGGCAGCGTGCCGGTGGCGACGTTGACGGCGGCGAACCGGTCGGCGTTCGGCGGGACGACCTCGCGCAGCGCCTCGGCCCACTCGGAGGCGGGCCGGGGACCGAGGCCGAAGTACCAGTCGTCCAGCACCAGGAGCACCCGGCCGGGCGCGTCCAGAAGGTCGTTGAGCGCCTCGACGAGCGTGGTCTCCACGGCGGGGTCCCAGCGCAGCATGGACGTACTCAGTCCCTGCTGTTCCAACTGGTGCGAGATCCAGGCCGCCCACGGGCGGCTGGAGCCCGCGTGACTGATGGTGATGTGCTCGGCCATGCGACCGTCTCCCTGTCCTACGAGCAGTGTGCATTCGATGTGGAGCGTGGGGTCTTCCGGCACCGTAGTTCATCGGCGCCCACGAGAACTGACGAAGTGTCGGACGCGCGGCCCCGGCCTGGAGGTCTACGGCGAGGCCGCGGTCGCCGCGCCCATCTCGGCGCGCATCCGGCCGGCTATGTGCCGTATGAGCCGGGCCATGTCCGCGCAGTACACGGTCGGATGGTGGAAGCCGCTGTGCGCGACATAGCGGTGGGCGTAGTTTCCGGCGCCGCAGACCGCGACCAGTGGGCAGTCCAGGCAGTCGGCGGCGAGGGCGTCGCGGCCGAGCTGGCGGGCGACGATGCCCGGATGTTCGAGGGCTTCGTCGAAGGTGTCGTGGTGGACGTCCAGCCCCGTGGCGGGGGCGTGTTCATAGGCCGTCTTCAGCGAGTCGACCTGTTCGATGGCCCCGTCGGTGTCGATGACGACGGTGGCGGCCGGGGAGAGTCCTACGGACTCGGTGGTACTGGGCCGGCCGAGGAGCAGCGCGATGATCTCGGCGAAGAGCCGGACCCGCACGGCGGGCCCCTCCCGTCGGCCCCACCACAGGTCGAAGACCTCGGCGAGCCAGTCGCCGTACGGGGTCGGCCTGGTGTGCGGAAGGTACAGCAGACGCGGGTCAGCGGCGGCGACCCCGGGTGGCGGCGAGGACCAGTTGGCGTGCGGCAGCAGCAGATCCAGGGCGGGAGGCGCCAGCGCGGTCAGCGAGTGGAACACCTCGGCGGGATCGCGGGCGAGGTCGATGACGCTCAGGATTCCGGCGTACGTCCCGGGGTGCCCCCGCAGCAGCCCGGCGGCGCGCGAGGCGGCGGGCCAACTCGCGCGCCCCGCGTGGTCGACCCGGCGGCCGTTGTGCGCGGCCGTCCCCCCGTCGAGGCTGAGCCCGACGCGGATCCCGGCACCGGCGAGCTCGGCGAGGACGCCCGGCGTGAGGAGGGTTCCGTTGGTCTGGACGACGAAGCCGATGTCGCAGTCGTCCGGCACGGCCTGCCGCACGTACGAGGTGTAGGCGAGCAGCGGCCCGGCGCCGCCGAGCAGGGGCTCACCGCCGTGCAGATCGACCCGTACGGACGTCAGGGCGTGCGCGCGGACGTGCTCGCCGATCCGGGCCGCGGTGCGCCGCATGGTCTCGTCGGAGACCCGGGCGGGGCGGTGGCGCCAGGTGCGGTCGGGGCTCTCGTAGATGTAGCAGTAGGTGCAGGCGAGGTTGCAGCGGCTGTGCACCTTGAGGACGAACTGGCGGAACGGAAGGCGGCGGGGCCACGCCCGACGGGCCTCGGCCACGTCAAGATCGCGCAGCGGCCAAGGGGCTAAGACCTCGTGGGGGCTCGGTTCTCCTCCCGCACGCCCGTTCCTCACGGTCACGGCGTGTCGTCGAACGCCGCGAAGGTGTCGTGCTCCGAACGCGGCTGGCTCACCAGGTCCTCCAGTACCGCGCAGAGTGCCGGACGGTCGACGCGGTCGAGCAGCACGGCCAGATCGACGCCGGAGAAGTCGGGCAGCGACTCACGGGGCGCGCTCACGGCCGGGGTCCGCACATCGTCTCCTCAGGTGATCGGCTCAGCCCTGGGCAGGTCTAACCGGGCATGCCCTCTGCCCCGCGTCCGGAAACACGTGCGAGTCACTGCGTGCCGTCCAGCCGCTGGATCCGGTCATCGGTACGCCGTGCTTCGGCCGAATCCGTTTCGGTGGTCCGTGCCCATTGGTCCCGGGCCGCCCGGTACATCTCCAGGGCTCTGGCGGGCCCGGCGAGGAACTCCAGCACCTCGCCGCGCCCGTGCAGGGCGCGGGCGGCGATGGCCGGGTCGCCGGCCTCCGCCGCCGTGTCCGCCGCGCGGCGGTAGGCGTCGTCGGAGTGGTCCCACTGCTCGCGCTCACCGGTGCGCTCGGCCAGCAGCCGGTGCAGCGCGCCCAGTTCGAGCAGGGCGAGGGCTCGGGGGGCGGCCGCGACGGTGTCCCTGAGTGCCTGCTCCGCCGTCCAGCACGCCTCGTAGAGGTCCGCGATCATCGACTCGAGGCGGTAGCGCTCGCGCAGCGCCTCGGCGAGGAGCAGCCTGCGCTCGGTCGCGGACGGGTGGCTGGGGGCCGTGTCGGCGACGGCCTCCCGGAGGCTGTGCACGGCCTCGGAGACCGTGGACCTCCGATCGGGTTCCTGGAGGATCTCCAGGAGCATCCGGCCGTAGGAGACAAGGAGCTCTACGCGCTGTGGGTCGCCCGGTCGTAACAGACTCAATGCCCGTTTCATCTCCGCCTCGGCCAGCTCGATGTCCTGTGTGTCGCCGGTCGCCCGGTGCCGCCCCCACCGCAGTACGGCGAGCCGACCGCGCGCGACAGCCTCCAACTCCGTCTCCCCCTCTCTACGGGCCGCGTCGGCGGCCCGGTTCAAGGTTTCCCCCTCTTCGGGGCGTGTGAACGGTTCCCCGCTGAGCGCATACGCCTCGGCGAGATCGAACAGCGCGCGCGCCGGCGGCATCGCCTCACCGTCCGCGCCCCCCGTGTCCTCTACCCCTGAATCCAGCGCGGAAGCGGCCCTTCCGGCCAGTTCCCGTTGCTCGTGGCCGCCCGGCCGCGCCAGCGTCGCACGCTGGAGAAGGACCCGGCCGAGCGCGAACCACAGGGCGGCCGGGGGGCGTCCGCCGGGCCAGGTCTCACTGAGCCGGCCCAGCAGCCGGCTGGAGCGGCGCAGCGACTCGGCGGCGGCGGTCGGCGAGAGCCTGAAACGCCGTTCCACGATCCGGGTGTGCAGGAGCGCGCACTCCAGCATCGTCGCCGGATCCAGCCCCCGTTCCCCCAGCGCCCGTTCGAGCTGCGCCGCCGCGTCGTCGAGGTCCCGTACACCCTCCTCGGCGCCCGCGGCGGCCTCGCCCCGGGCACGCAGGACGCGGGCGAGCGCGAGCCGGTCCCCCGCCCGTACGGGGGTGTCCGGCGAGGCGGTGTCGTCGGTGCGGGAGCGGGCGATGCGCTCGGCGAGCCGGAGGGTCTCCGGATCCCCCCACTCCGTCCAGGCGTGCAGCAGGGCCTCGGTGTGGAGCCGGTCCCGGTCCTGATGGCCGGCGGCCTCCGGGGTGCGCAGCAGCCGCAGCGCCTCCAGCAGGTCGTCGGTGGCGTGGTCGCTCTCGTACCGGCGCAGGTGCGCGGTGGCGGCGGCGACCGGACCCTCGGCCGCGGCCGGAGTGGTGGAGCGGTAGCCGACCTCGCGCTCGAACCGGCGCATCACCTGCTCGGAGACGTACACGAACGGCTCGGGCACCCTGTCGTGGCCGCTCACCACCCGCCGGCCGGTGCCCTCCAGATGGGCGACGACGATGGCGGGGAAGTTGCGGGCGCCGCGGCCGAAGGTGCGCTCGATGTAGAAGGAGCAGTGCTTGAGGACCAGCGCGGCCTCTCCCGCGCTCAGCTGCTCGAGCAGCAACTGCCGGACGTGGGGCTTGAACTCGAACCAGGGGCCGTGGCGGCGGTCGGCGTCCTCGAGATCGGTCACCAGGCCGCCGAGCAGGACCTCGGCGAGCTCGCCGGGGCCGCTCTGCGGAAGCATCGCCCGCTGGACCAGTTGCATCACCGGTACGGAGAGCGGGGCGGCGGAGAGCTGGACGGCGAGCTGGCGGGCGGCGGGTGAGGCGGTCTCCCCGAAGTCGGCGAGCAGCCTGACGGCTTCGGCCCGCCGGTCGGCGTCGTGCCCCTCCCGGCCCTCCCGGCTCTGCTGGGCGCCGGTGGTCTCGCCGTTGGTGTCGTTCTCGCTGTTCTCGCTGTGCTCGCTGTTCTCGTCGTCGGCGGCCGGGGTGTACGGCTCCGGATCCACGGGGGGCGGCTCCAGCAGCGCGGCGGCGCAACGCAGTTCGAGACCGCCCCGGGCGGACACCAGGCGCGCCCAGGTCCGCAGCGCCGCAGGCGTCGCGGTGAGCACCGGCACATGCAGGCCGGGGACGGGCGCGCCGTTGTGTCCGCCGGTGCGGGACCCGGAGCGGGCCGCGGAGTCGAGCCTGCGGAACTCCAGCGAGCGGTACGGTCCCGGCCTCCGGGTCAGCAGACCGACGGCGGCGGGCAGCCCGGTGCGCTGCCAGAACCGGTGCGGCAGCGGCTGCAGCACGGCGAGGGGCGCGCTGCCCGCCCAGCGGTGC
The DNA here is from genome assembly GCF_055577795.1 of Streptomyces sp. NPDC033174. Taxonomy (NCBI): domain Bacteria; kingdom Bacillati; phylum Actinomycetota; class Actinomycetes; order Kitasatosporales; family Streptomycetaceae; genus Streptomyces; species Streptomyces sp. NPDC033174. The sequence continues at coordinate 358,164 of NZ_JBVIPQ010000002.1, read as the reverse complement.
AGCAGCCGCTGGAAGGAGCCGTCGCGCCACAGCGGCCCCGCGCAGTCGCTGAGCAGCAGATGCACGCGCTGCCCCGAGACGTCGGTCAGCTCCTCGGCCGGGCGCAGCACGTGCCCGGGGCCGGGGTGGGCGGTGACCCCGATGCCGCTGCGCTCCGCCCGGCCCGGGCCCCGGCGGGCGGTGACCCCGATGCCGTGGGGCAGCGGGTGGAGGTAGTGGACGCTGACGTCCCGGAAGGCACCGAGCTGTTCGCAGGCGCGCCGCAGTTCCTGCAGGAGGCCCTCCCACACGGCCATGGAGGGGGCGCCGTCCATGAGGATCTGCAGGTCGGCCGTGCGCCGGCCGACCGGGCGGCGCACCGGCATCACCAGGCCCGTGGTGGCGGTGAGTTCCGCGGTGGCGTTCTCGTCGAGCTCGACGCGGGTGGCGGGTCCCGAGGGGCGGTAGGAGCGCAGTGCCCGCAGGGCGCGTTGCAGCGGGGGCAGGGACGGCAGGGTGGGGGCGGAGGAGAGCCGGACCCGCCGGCCCGGTGAGGCGGCCGGGCGCACGGGGGCGGAGGAACGTGCGGAGGTGGTCGCGGAAGCGGTTCCGGAGGGCTCGGCGGGGCTCTCGGCGGAGGCTTCGCCGGAGCCTCCGGTGAGGGGGTCGGTGAGCTGGAGGGCCGGGTTCCGGCCGTCCGCACCCGGGTGCGGCCCGGGACTCCCCTTCTCGGCACCCACATTGGCCGGATCCTTACGGGTCCCCGGGGGCGCTTCCGCACTGTCCGTGGCGGCGCCGGGCGCGCGCGGAGAGTCCGCGGGCGCCGTCCACCGGGACAGCCAGAGGGCGTCCGCGATCTGTCCGCTGTCCAGGGGGGCGCCCGCGGCGGCAAGGGTCTCGACGAGCTGGTGGAAGGGGTCCGGGCCGGGGCCTGGCACCCCGCTCACCCTGTCCGGTCGAGCGGCGCCATCAGTACCTCCGCGAGCCGGTCACGTGCCGCGGTCCCCTCCCGGTCGCTCATGTTGCGCACGAGATGGATGGCGTTGAGGAGCTGGTCGACGGCGAGGACGTCGCCCGGGTCCCGGTCGAGGAAGCGCCGGATGAGCTCGCCGTACTCCGCCTCGGCCGCCTCGCCGAAGTGCGCCCGGACCATCCCGGCGAGCCGGCTCTCGTCGGGCGCGGCCATCTGGAGGTGGATGCAGCGCCGTCGCAGGGGCGCCGGGAAGTCCCGCTCGCCGTTGCTCGTCATCACGATGAAGGGGAACTGACGGCAGCGGACCCGGCCGTTGCGGATGGGGACCTTGACCCCGTCGTCGGTCATCACCTCCACCTCGGGGGCGATGTCCGCGATGCGCTCCAGCTCCGGGATGGCGAACTCGCCCTCCTCCAGGACGTTGAGGAGGTCATTGGGCAGATCGATGTCGCTCTTGTCCAGTTCGTCGACGAGCAGCACCCTGGGCCGCGCGTACGGCAGCAGGGCCGTGCCGAGCGGCCCGAGCCGGATGTACCGCCCGATGTCGGCGATCCCCTGCGGTCCGCCGTCCGGCCGCCCGTCGTCCGGCCGTCCGTCGTCGGATCGTCCGTCGCCGGGTCGGCTCTCGCCGAGGGTCGTACGGATCTGGAGGTCCTGGAGCCGGCCGATGGCGTCGTACTGGTAGAGGCCGTGGATCAGGGCACTGCGGCTGACGATGGGCCAGCTGAGGACGCGGCCCAGACCCAGTTCGTACGCGACCGAATGGGCGATCGTGCTCTTGCCGCTGCCGGGATGGCCGGTCACCAGGAGCGGGCGGCGCAGATAGAGGGCGGCGTTGATGAGCTCGCGCTCCTCCGTGCCCGGCCGGTGCAACTGGGCCTGGCGGGTGCGCACTCCGAGTCGGCGGCGGGACGCGCTGTCGAGCTCGCGCGGGCACTGCAGGGGCCCGTCACCGTCGAAATCCCGCCAGGGCGGCGGCGGGGGCAGCATGTCGATCCCGTCGTGCGGGGCTCCGGCACCCCGGTAGATCAGCCATTCGCTCATGTCGACCCCCTTCTCGACAGGCTGCCATGACAGTACCGGGGACGGCCCCGGCTCACGATGCATTCCGGTCTCGTCGACCGGGATGTTCCAGGGGCTTCCCGGCCGCGCGGGGCAAAGGGTGGTCCGGGTCGTCGTAGAACAGGACAAGTCCCCGCACCCAGCGCGCCTCCGGGTCCATGCCCCGGGCGCGCAGCCGCCACACCTGGCCGGGAAGCGACTGCAGGGCGTGCGCCGGGCGGTCCGTGGCCAGCAGATCGGCGATCCCCGTGTGGAAGTCGTCGCAGGAGTCACCGCAGTCGACCTCGTACGCGTGCCCGTGCCCGTCGGAGCGCCACAGGGCGACGGGGAAGCCGAGCCCCACGGCCCGCTGGGCGGCGACCCCGCCGGGACCGGTCGTGACGTCCCGGCAGAGCACCGGGATCCGGCCGTCCGGTACGGCACCGAGCTCATGGCGGCCGAGCGGCGCCCGGGGGTCGGCGAGCCGCAGGAACTCGAGACGGGGCGCGCTCAGCAGACCGCTCCAGCGGTTCGCCCAGAGGGTCTCTCCGTCCGTGGCCACCGGCGCGAGGCGGCGTTCGATGTCCCGCAGGACCACGGGGCGGTCGGCGCCGATGACCACCCGCGGCGAGCTGGGGCGGGGGTCCTCCCTCATCTCCCAGTCGGCGACGGCCGCGCCGAACCGGGAGCCGGGCAGGGCCACTTCGAGCGGTACGGGGTCTCCGGGCGGCCGGGCCGCGTCGGCGCCGGACAGGACGCCGGAGAGAGCGGCGAGGGCCTGATGGCGGGCCTGTTCGAAGGGCAGGCCGTCGGGCTGGGGCGCCACGGCGAGCTCCCAGCGGCCGTCTCCGTACCCCTTGAGGATCGACCAGGTGAACAGCTGCTCCTGGACCTGCGCCTCGCCGTAGAGGTCGTCGTCCGTCTCCTCCTGGTAGAGGGCGGGGGCCTCCTCGAATTCGAGGAGGACCGCGCGGGGGGCCGGCCGCAGACCGCGCAGGGTCCTGCGGGCCTGGGGACGCAGGGCCTGCCCGCGCTCCATCACCCAGCGGTGCAGGGCCTGCGCCTCGACGGCCGCGGCGCCGTCGGCGCCGGAAGCGGCGGCGCTGCGGTGCGCCTCGACGGCGACCCGCGCGAGGTACTGGAGGTGGACGGCGAGGTCGTCGCTGCCGCCGAAGCCGCGGAGCATGCCGTGGCCGTCGCGCCAGGTCAGCGCCCGGGTGGCGCGGTTGGCGTGCTGACCTGTGGCCTCCTGCACGAGCTGCTGCACGACCAGGGGGCTGCGGGGTCCGGGGATGCTGCCCAGCCGGTGGAGGGCGGTGAGCCGGTCGGTCAGCGCCCAGGTGCTCAGCCGGCCGGGCAGTTCGCGCTGTCCGTCGATCCAGGTGTCCTGGCCGTCGCTCTGTTCCGGGTCCTGGCGGCGCCAGTGCCATTCGTCGTGCAGCCGCATCAGCTCCCGGTACGGCTCGTCCCCGAGGTCGGGGGCGCCGGGCTGGTGCGCGTCGGGGCCGAGGGCGCGCAGGGCGCTGACGGCGACCGCGAGACCGGAGCGGCCGTCCTTGGCGCGCGCCTTGACGACGCCGATCACCTCGCCGCGGTCGAGGTCGATGAGCGGGCCCCCGGAGACGCCGTGGCGCATGTCGACCTTGAGCGTGACCTTGATCCGGCTGCCCTTGTTGCCGCCATGGCCGCAGACCAGCTGTTCGGTGACGAAGGGCCCTTCCTCGCCGGTGGCGTCGTAGAAGCGGCCGATGATTCCGCCGCCGTCGTCGTCCTGCCCGAACTCACCCGGCGGCCGGTCCGTCAGCCAGACGCAGCGTTCGCGTTTCACCGGTTCCAGGAGCGCGATCAGGGCGAGGTCGGGGGTGATGCCGTCGACGGCGTCGGCGTACGGCTCGCGCCCGGCTTCCTCCGCGCCGCGCTGTGGCACGGACTGGCGGGGCGAAGGCATGCAGTACGCGAGCCGGCCCGGCAGGACCTCCCCGTCCACCACGACCCCCACATCGGGCTCCCCGGGGGCGACCGGGTCCTGGGGGCGGCGCAGCCCGAGGCCGTCCACGAGGACGTGGGCGCAGGTCAGCACCCATCCGGGCGCGACCAGGAAGCCGCTGCCCCAGAGGACGGGCCGGCGCCGGCCGGGCGCGTAGGGGCCGTCGTCGGCGGGGGCGGCCGGGCGGGGTGGTGGGCAGATCCCGACGGTGGCGTCCTGCGCAAGACGCCACAGGATCTCGCGTCCGGACATCAGCTCGCGGCCCGGTCCGGGCCTCCTTCGGGCGTTCCGTTCCGATGGGCCGAGCGGCGGTCGGCGTGCCGCCAGGTCAGGGTGATGGAGAGGTTCGCCTTCGCCTCGCCGTCGGCGAGGACCGCGAAGGCCTTGCCGGGCTTGGCGGAGACCTCGATCCCGAAGGTGACGGCGGTCTCGTCGGGGGCGACGGCGGCGGTGGCGTCCCGCACGGAGCGGGCGACGCCCTCGACGGTCTCCTTGAGCCCCTCGACCCTGGTGGTCACCCGGTCCCAGACGCCGACGTCCTCGTAAAGATCGTCGTACTCGCCCCCACCCCCGTCGAGCCGGGACACCCGGACCCAGACCTCGGTGCCGTCGGGCAGCTGTACCGGCCGTATCCCGTCCCCCATGACGCACCCCCGTCCCCGTGGCGCACCAGTTCCCGTACGCCCCAGTCACACTGATGGAGGATCAGGCTAGCTCGCCGGGGGCGCGGGGGCGAGGGGCTCCCCGGCTCTCCTATCCTGGCTGGGAGAACGCATTTTCCGAGTCCCAGCGGAGCACCCCTTGTACTTCACCGACCGTGGCATCGAGGAACTGGAGAAGCGGCGCGGCGAGGAGGAAATCACCTTCGAGTGGCTCGCCGAGCAGCTGCGCACCTTCGTCGACCTGAACCCGGACTTCGAGGTCCCGGTGGAACGCCTGGCAACGTGGCTGGCCCGCCTGGACGACGAGGAGGACGAGGAGTAGGCCCTCGGGTCACGCCTTCGACGGGGGGCGGGTCGGGCTGTGCCCGGGGCTCCCGTACGGCCGGAGGCGGGCGGGCACGGCACATCACCGGGACCGCGACCGTGACCGGTGCGGCGGGGCCGGGCGCGCCCGTGATGCGGGAAGCCGCTCGCAGCGCACTGCGCCGGACCGGCGCCGGCGGCGGGCATCCGGGCGGAAGCTTCCCGCCGGAGGCCTGCGGGCGGGTCCTCGAAAACGAGGCGCGGTTCAGCGCACCGCCGGACGGGCTGAACCGGGCGCGCGGGCGGGCGGCGGCGGGGGCGCGCCGCGCCGGACAGCTTGATCCGAGCGGCATGATCCCCGCAGGGGCGGGACCCGGGCCTCCGGTTCGGGGCCTGTCCTCGGCCACTACCTGCCGGCTCACTGCCCGCCAGGACTGATCAGCCCCGGGGGAACGAGCGCGGGACGACGACTCCGACCGCTCACCGACTCGTCGGCGCCTCCGGGAACCACCGACCCCGCGCCCCCAGGGCCGCTCAGCGACACGAGCGCACGACGGACTCGTCGGTACGCTGCACCACGGGGGCGGTTCGAGCCGCCGGCCTCTCGGCAGTACGGCGGTGCGGCCGCCCGGGGCCGCCGGCTCCCAGGACGGGACGGGCCTCCCGACCACGCGGGCGGCCCTTTCTGCCGCTGCCGCCCCCGTTTCGAGTCCACCGACCGGCCCAGCGGCCGGTCCGCGCCACATCGCGTTCGGCGCGCACCGCGCGGTGCCCTTCGCCGGCCACGCCCTCGCGACCACGTGATCACTCGGCCCCCACCGCAGCGCCGGTCCCGCGCGATCGTGCGTGTCCTCCGAGGGCCACGCCATCCCGACCAGCTTGTCGACCGGCCGACACCCGCGCCGCTCCCGCGCACGCACCGCCCCAGCCGCGCCGCCGCCGCGCCCCCGCTCACCCCCGTCGAGGCGGCCCACAGGCCGCCCCGCACTCCACCGCGTCGGAGGCCGGCTCCCCTCGCCCCCCGGGCCGGCCGAAGGCCAGGCCCCGCCCCTTGACTTCCTTCGACCGCGATATATCGTGTCTATCGAGATACGCGATATGTTGCGTCGCCGATCCGGGAGGTCCGCACCATGACAGAGTGGTCCGTCGCCGAGCCCCAGAAGCTCACCTTCGACGACCCCGTGACAACGCTCAAGGTGCGCGTCGTCAACGGGACGGTCAACGTCGTCGGGACCGACGAGGGTTCCGCGCGGTTGGAGGTGGGGGAGATCGAGGGTCCGCCGCTGAGCGTGACGCGGCAGGGTTCGACCCTCACCGTCGCCTACGAGGATCTGACCTGGAAGGGCTTTCGCGACTGGCTCGACCACAAGCTCGACCGCAGGAGCTGGCGGCGCAGCGCCGTCGTGACCCTCGCCGTGCCGGCCGGGGCCGACGTCGAGGTGGGGGCAGTCGGTGCCGCCGTGATGGTGTCCGGGGTCCGGGGACGTACGGACGTCCGCGGTGTCACCGGCGACACCACGCTCGTCGGACTCTCGGGCCCGGTCCGCGCGGAGAGCGTCTCCGGCAGCCTGGAGGCCCAGTCCGTCACCGGCGATCTCCACCACAAGTCCGTCTCCGGCAGCCTCACGGTCGTCGACGGCGCCGGCCCCCGCGTCCGGGCGGAATCGGTCAGCGGCGACATGGTCGTCGACCTCGACCGCGCCGGCCCCACCGACGTCCGCCTGACCAGCGTCTCCGGCGAGATCGCGATCCGGCTGCCGCACCCGGCGGACGCCCAGGTCGAGGCGAACACCGCGAGCGGCGCCGTCTCCAACGCCTTCGAGGACCTCCGGGTCGGCGGCCAGTGGGGCGCCAAGAAGATCACCGGAACGCTGGGCGCGGGCACGGGGACGCTCCGCGCGACGACCGTGTCCGGCTCGATCGCGCTGCTGCGCCGCCCGGCCGCCGCCGAGGCCGACCCGGGCTCCGGCTCCGGCTCCGGCTCCGGTCACGACGCCGGCCCCGAGTCCGGCCCCGACTCCCCCATCGACTTGGGAAAGGTGCTCTGACATGCCCCCGGTCTTCGCCCACGGCCGCCTGCGGCTCTACCTCCTCAAGCTCCTCGACGAGGCCCCCCGCCACGGCTACGAGGTGATCCGTCTCCTGGAGGAACGGTTCCAGGGCCTGTACGCGCCCTCGGCGGGCACGGTCTACCCCCGGCTGGCCAAGCTGGAGACCGAGGGTCTGGTCACGCACGCCACCGAAGGCGGCCGCAAGGTCTACTCGATCACCGACGCGGGCCGCGAGGAACTGGCAGGGCGCGGCGGCGAGCTCGCCGACCTGGAGCTGGAGATCCGCGAGTCCGTCTCCGAGCTCGCCGCCGAGATCCGCGACGACGTCCGCGGCGCCGCCGGCAAGCTCCGCAGCGAGATGCGGGCCGCGGCGAGCGAGACGCGCCGTCCGGAACCCGGCTTCGGCGACACCTTCGGTACGGCGTTCGGGGAGACCTTCGGCGACGCCAAGGAGGAGCTGCGCCGCGCCAAGCAGGAGTGGAAGGAGCAGACCCGCCGGGCCAAGGACGAGTCGCGCCGGGCCCGCGAGGACGCCAAGGCGGCCCGACGCCAGGCGAAGGAGGCCCAGGAGAAGGCCCATCAGGAGGTCCAGCGGATCGCCCGCCAGGTCCAGGAGCAGGTCCAGGACCACTTCAGGCGGGGCGACTGGCCCACGGGCGTACGGGAGGGGCTGTCCGAGCTGACCGCCCAGCTGGGCGGCATGGCCCGGGGAGCGGCCTGGCCGCCGTACGTCAAGCCGGATCCCGCCGACGCGGACCCGGAGTGGCCGAAGGACACCGAGTCGACCGGCGACCCGGCCCGTGACCTGGACCGGCTCCTGGACCGCTTCCGCGACGACATCCGCGACGCGGCGCGGGACCACGGGGTCTCGGAGGCCCAGCTCGGCGAGGCCAGGCGCCATCTGTCCACGGCGGCGGCCCATATCGCGGCGCTGCTGCGCAGCGACCGGCAGGAGGGTTCCGACCGCGCCTGAGCCCGCACCGGGTCCGGGCCGACGGGGTTCCCCCTGTCCCGGTCGGGGGACGACCCGCGACCCGGCCACGCCTTACGCGGAGCCCAGGAGCCCGGCGGGCCGGTTACCCGGCGGGACGCGGCCGGCGTACGAGGGCTACGGCCGCACCGCGTTCGGGCGCAGCGCCTAGCGTCACCGCTGCCGTCGACGGCTGCCCCATCGATCCGAAGCCCGTGCGCTCGGGCGCCACCTGCTGACGGCCCCGGCCGTCCTCATCCGGCGGCGGACGCCTCGGCCGCGAACAGGAGCCGTTCCAGGGCGCCGTAGGTCGCGCCGTGCTCGGCCATGACCTCCGACACGAGACCCGGGCGGGCCGCGAGTGCCAGCAGCAGGTGCTCGGCGCCGATGGTGCGGTCGCGACGGCCGAGGGCGACACGCAGCGACTTCTCCAGGACGTCCTTGGCCTCGCGGGTGAAGGGGCGGCGGCCGGACCACCAGCTCCGGTCGGCCCGGTCGCCGGCCAGCACGCCCACGCCGTGGGTCTCCTCCACGCGGGCGACGATCTCCTCGACGGAGATGCCGATCCCGGCGAGGGCGTCGGCGTCCGCCCTGGACATTCCCCCGCGTCGGCGCGCCTCGGCGAAGGACTCCTCCAGCGCGGCCCGCCGGTCGGTGACGCCCAGGGCCCGCAGGGCGAAGGCCGTCCGTCCTCCCTCCGCGTCGAGCAGGGAGAGCAGCAGATGCTCGTCGGTGACGGAGTCGGAGTGGGCCCGCTCGGCGTGGGCGACCGCGCCGGTCACCACGGAACGGGCGTCCTTCGTGAACCGTTCGAACATCACTGCCTCCCGTACTTCTTGTGGACGGCCTGCCGGCTGACCCCCAGCTCGGCCGCGATCTCCTGCCACGACCAGCCCTGGTTGCGGGCACTGCGCACCTGGACGGCTTCGAGTTGCTCGAGGAGTCGCCGCAGCGCGGAGACGGCGCGCAGGCCGACCCGTGGGTCGCGGTCGCCCGCCCTCGCGGCGAGATCGGTTGCGTCGGTCATGGCTGTCAACTTACATTGACAGCCCTCGGCTGTCAACCTTGGTTGACGGTGAGGGTCACCGCGGCTCCCGGCGCGGCCACCACCCGCACACGCGCGGGCTTCCCGGGCGCCACGCGCCGCGTGTCCGCACACGCCCGCCCGCCGACCTCGATCCGCCAGCCCCGCTCGCCCGGCGGCAGCGACAGTTCGGTGACCCGTGAGCCGCGCCGGGCCGCCTCGTACTCCAGCCGGTAGACACCGGAGCCGTACGACGAGGAGCGCACCGCCCCCGCGACCGCGGCGGCGTACGGCGAGGCGGTCTGCTCCTTGTTCGTACGGAAGGCCCCGGCGGCGTCCACCGCGCAGTACCCGCCTCCGTAGCACCACACATAACCCGCCCAGCCGGAGCTGTAGCGGTTCAGCGAGGCGAGGGCGTCACGGTAGAAACGGCCCATGTTCGGCAGGTCGTTGTTGAGCGGCCCCCACTCCCCGACGACGACCGGGACGCCGTAGGCCTTCGGATAGCCGGTGACCGCGGTCTCGTACGACTCGATCCAGCCCGCCGCCGGGTCGTAGTCGGCGCCGGCCTCCATCGCGGTGTTGTAGAAGTGCGGGGCGTACACCACCTTCGGGTCCTTGATCCTCCCCAGGCCCGTCGGGACGCCCTCGCCGACGATCGGTGTCGGCTCGACGAACACCCAGGTGTCCCCGTCCACCGAACGGACCGCGTCCGCGAGCCGGTTGTACATCGGCGTGAGCTGGTCCCGCTCGATCCGGCGGGCCGCGGCCGGCAGGTCCTCCCCCTCCCGCAGCTCCCCCATGGGCTCATTGATCAGGTCGTAGCCGAGCACGGCAGGATGGCCCTCGAACCGGCCGGCGAGCACCCGCCACATCCGGGCCTGCGCGCGCCGCAGGTCCTCGTCCTCGTAGAGATGGGTGAAGGCCCGCTGCACGGCGGGCTCGAAGTACTCCGAGAACCAGTCACCGGGATGCGGCGCGAACGGCAGGCCGTCGGTGCGGGTGGCCCACTCCGGGACGCCGCGATGCCCGAAGGCGGGCCCGAAGACATCCTGGTGGGCGTCGATCAGGATCTGGATGTCGTACTTCTCGGCCCAATCCAGGATCCGCTCGATCTTCCGCAGATACGCCCGGCTGTACTGGCCCCGCCGTGGTTCCAGGTCGTCCCAGAAGACCAGCAGGCGGGCGAAGTTGAAGCCGCGGCCGCGCATGTCGCGCAGATGCTTCTCGGTGACGGCGCTCAGCGCCTCGTCACCGCGGTGGGTCTTGTCCTCGATGTTCCAGCCGCGCAGGGTGAGGGCGCGGCCGTCCTTGTCCGTCAGGGCGGGTATGCCCGCGGGCCCGGCGGGGCCGGTGCGGGCGGCCGCAGGGGCGGCCGTCGGGGCGAGGAGCGCGGCGGCGAGCGCCGCGACTGCGGCGAGGGTGCTGGTCGTTCGCATCACGGGAAACCTCCGGCACGGCGGTGTGGTCGCGTGCCGGAGATCCCATCAGTACATCTGACGGACCATCAAGACGTCGTGAGGACGATCTTTCCGAAGAGGTCGCCCGAGGCCATCTTCTCGAAGCCCTCGCGCGCCCGGTCCAGCGGCAGCACGTCGTCGATCACCGGCCGGACACCGGTCGCCGCGCAGAAGGAGAGCAGGTCCTCCAGCTCGTCCTTGGAACCCATCGTCGAACCGATGACCTTCAGCTCCAGGAAGAAGATCCGGGTCAGCTCGGCGTGCGGGGGGCGGTCGCCGCTGGTCGCGCCGGTGATCACCAGTGTGCCGCCCGGCCGCAGCGACTTGACGGAGTGGGACCAGGTGGCGGCGCCGACCGTCTCGATGACGGCGTCGACCCGCTGCGGCAGCCGCGCGCCCGGCTCGAACGCGTCGACGGCGCCCAGCTCGACCGCCCGCTTGCGCTTGGCCTCGTCGCGGCTGGTGGCGTACACCCGCAGGCCCGCCGCCTTGCCGAGGACGATCGCGGCGGTCGCGACGCCACCGCCGGCGCCCTGGACGAGGATCGAGTCGCCGGGGCGAACGCCGGCGTTGGTGAAGAGCATCCGGTAGGCGGTGAGCCAGGCCGTGGGGAGGCAGGCGGCCTCTTCGAAGGAGAGCTCCTTCGGCTTGGGCAGCACGTTCCACGCGGGGACGGTGACCTTCTCGGCGAAGGTGCCCTGGTAACGCTCGGTGAGGATGGACCGGGGCTCACGCGGCCCGACGCCGTGACCCGTCTGGCCGATGACCGAGTGGATCACCACCTCGTTGCCGTCCTCGTCGATGCCGGCGGCGTCGCAGCCGAGGATCATCGGCAGCTTGTCCTCGGCGAGGCCCACTCCGCGCAGCGACCAGAGGTCGTGGTGGTTGAGCGAGGCGGCCTTGACGGTGACGGTCGTCCAGCCGGGACGTACCTCGGGAGCGGGCCGTTCACCCAGCTCGAGGCCGTTCAGCGGCTGGTCGCGGTCGATTCGGGCGGCGTAGGCAGCGAACATGACCTTGAGCGTAGGACTCGGGGCCGTACGGGGGAACCATGTGCCGGTGTGACACGCACCCCAGGCCGCGGGCTCGCGACGCGAAGGGGTTCGGCGACGGAAGGGGCCCGGGCAACCCGAAGGGTTCGGCGACGCGAAGGGTTCGGCGACGCGAAGGCGCCCGGCAGCGCGAAGGGGCCCGGCAGCGCGAAGGGGCCCCGCCGTTCGGCGGGGCCCCCTGGGTGCGCGTGACCGGGTCAGCGGCGCGCCACGCCCTCGGCGCGAGCCGCCGCGGCGACCGCCGCGGTGACCGCCGGGGCGACCCGCTCGTCGAACGGCGAGGGGATCACGTAGTCGGCCGCGAGGTCGTCACCGACCACGTCGGCGAGCGCGTCCGCCGCCGCGATCTTCATGCCCTCGGTGATCCGGGAGGCCCGCACCTGCAGCGCACCGGCGAAGATGCCCGGGAAGGCGAGGACGTTGTTGATCTGGTTCGGGTAGTCCGAACGGCCGGTGGCCACGACCGCCGCGTACTTGTGCGCGACGTCGGGGTGGACCTCCGGGTTCGGGTTGGCCATGGCGAAGACGAACGCGTTCGGCGCCATCGACGCCACCGCGGCCTCCGGGACCGTACCGCCGGAGACACCGATGAACACGTCCGCGCCGGCCAGCGCGCTCTCCAGCGAACCGCTCAGACCCGCCTTGTTCGTGATCTCCGCCAGCTCGCGCTTGACCGGGGTGAGGTCCTCACGGTCCAGGCTCACGATGCCCTTGCGGTCGGCGACCGCCACATCGCCGAGCCCCGCCTCGAGGAGGAACTTCGCGATGGCGACACCGGCCGCGCCGGCGCCGGAGATGACGCCGCGCAGCTCGCCCAGGCCCCGCCCGGTCAGCTTCGCGGCGTTGCGCAGAGCGGCCAGGGTGACCACGGCCGTGCCGTGCTGGTCGTCGTGGAAGACGGGGATGTCGAGGCGCTCCTGGAGCTTGCGCTCGATCTCGAAGCACCGCGGCGCCGAGATGTCCTCGAGGTTCACTCCACCGAAGGAGGGAGCGAGCCGGACGACGGTCTCCACGATCTCGTCCGCGTCGGTCGTGGCGAGCGCGATCGGCACCGCGTCCACGCCACCGAACTGCTTGAAGAGGATGGCTTTCCCCTCCATGACCGGAAGGGAGGCTTCCGGGCCGATGTCGCCGAGTCCGAGCACGGCCGTTCCGTCGGTGACCACGGCGACGACCTGGGACTTCCAGGTGTAGTCGTGGACCAGGTCCGGCTGCTCGGCGATAGCGGTGCACACCTTGGCGACGCCGGGCGTGTACGCGAGGGACAAATCGTCCTTGTTGCGGACGGGCACAGTGGCCTGGATGGCCATCTTGCCGCCGCGGTGCAGCGCGAAGGCCGGATCGAAGGGCTCGTCGGGCCCACCTTCCGTACCGCTGTCGCTGCGAGGATTGACGATCTCCGCTGCCATTTGGTTGACCCCTTAAGTCTTCATCATTTGAGGGTGGCCACTCCTGGTTGAGGAGGGGTGGGCGGACCCGCGTCCGTGCCCTGCGCCTGGCGGTTGGCCCGCCTCGGCAGGGGGAGGTACGAACGCGCGGGCGCGCCGCACACGCGCCCTGAGCCCCGGATGAGGGGTGTAAGGATCCTTCTTACCGGACGGACGGCGTCGGCGACGAGTCCATATCCGGTGATCTGTCACTCGCGACGGCGCGCCCGATGACATGATTCGTCACACCATGTCGGTCAGCGCTCACAGAACGCCCGGTTCGCGGACTTCGCGGAGTCCGTATGACGAGATCAACCGAAGATTTTCCGGTCTGAAGGTAGTGCTCCCGGAGATGGTCCGGCCTTGCGGTACCGGCCTTCCGGAGATCGGGGGTGACCCGTTACCCGATTTTGACATGCGCGGCCCCCTGATTCGTGTGGTCCGAATGGCAAGATGCCGTAATCACACGAGGTCGCGACACCCGAAGGTGCGTGCCCGACCTGGCAACTCCCTCACCAGCCGGAGGAACCCGACCATGACCGCAAGCTCCACCCGCTGTACGACCGCCGCCAAGCCCCGGACGTCCCGGATTGCCGCGGTCGCCGCGATCGCGGTCGCCGGCTCCATGCTGCTGACCGCCTGTGGCGACCAGACCGACAGCGGCACGAAGAAGGAGGGCACCTCCTCGAGCTCGGCCCCGCTCTTCTCCAAGCTCCCCGCGAAGGTCCAGAAGGCCGGCGTGATCAAGGTCGGCACGGACGCCACCTACGCGCCGATGGAGTTCAAGGAGGGCGAGAAGGTCGTCGGTGTCGACCCCGACATCGCCGCCGCCCTGAGCAAGCAGCTCGGCGTGAAGTTCGAGTTCACCAGCGGCACCTTCGACACCCTGCTCGGCGCGCTGCCGACCGGCCGCACCGACGTCGTGATGTCCTCGATGACGGACACCAAGGCCCGCCAGGAGGGTCTGGACGACAAGGGCAAGAAGACCGGTACCGGTGTCGACTTCGTCGACTACTTCTCCGCCTCCACCGGCATCCTGGTCAAGAAGGGCAACCCGGAGAACATCAAGTCCCTCGACGACCTGTGCGGCAAGAAGATCGCCGTGCAGCGCGGTACGACCTACGAGCAGTCCGCCAAGGACCAGGCCGCCAAGTGCGAGAAGGACGGCAAGCCGAAGCTCACCTTCGAGTCCTTCCCGACCGACGCCGAGGCCCAGACCCGTGTGAAGGCCGGCGGCGCCGTCGCCGACCTGAACGACTCGCCGGTCGCCGCGTACATCGCCAAGACCGCCGGCGGCGGCAACGACTTCGAGGCCGTCGCCAACAAGTCGGACGCCGGACTCTTCGGCATCGCGATCGACAAGAAGAACACCGAGCTGCGTGACGCCCTCAAGGCGGCCCTCGACGCGGCCATCAAGGACGGCAGCTACAAGGCCGCGCTGGACAAGTGGGGCGCCGCCGACGGCGCCGTGACCGAGGCCAAGATCAACGGCGGCTCCTGACCCGCGCACCACTGAAGGGCAGTCGTTGTGAGCGACAAGTTCGACAAGATTCCCTCCGGGGCCACACCCGCCCCGGCGGGGGTCCCCCCCGAGGCGATCAAGGCCATTCCCGTACGCCACTACGGACGCTGGATCAGCGCCGTCGTGGTGATCGCGCTCCTCGGGGCGCTCGGCTACGCGTTCTCCCAGGGCAATGTCCGCTGGGCGACCGTGCCCGAGAAGCTGTTCGACTCCAGCATCCTCTCCGGCCTCTGGCACACCATCCTCATCAGCGTCGTCTCGATGCTGCTGGGCCTGGTCCTCGGTGTGCTGTTCGCCGTGATGCGGTTGTCGAAGAACCCGGTGACCAGTGCGGTCGCCTGGCTGTACATCTGGGTCTTCCGCGGCACGCCGGTCTATGTGCAGCTGCTGATCTGGTTCAACCTCGCCCTGATCTTCCCGCTGTTCAACATCGGGTTCTACAAGGACGAGATGACCGATGTCATGACCCCCTTCCTGGCCGCCCTGCTGGGTCTCGGCCTCAATGAGGGCGCGTACATGGCGGAGATCGTCCGGGCCGGCATCCAGTCGGTCGACGAGGGCCAGACGGAGGCGTCGCACGCCCTGGGCATGACCCAGGCGAAGACCATGTGGCGCGTGGTGCTCCCCCAGTCGATGCGGGTGATCATCCCGCCGACCGGGAACGAATTCATCAATATGCTGAAGACGTCGTCCCTGGTCATCGCCGTTCAGTACCCGGACCTGCTGCGCAGTGCGCAGGACATCGCCTCCACCTCGTTCGCGGTGATGGAGATGTTCTTCGTGGCGTCGATCTGGTACCTGGCACTGACGTCGGTGTTCAGCGTCGGCCAGTTCTACCTGGAACGGCGGTTCGCGCGGGGTTCGCTGCGCCAGCTGCCCGCCACCCCGTGGCAGAAGGTCAAGGCGAACATGCTCTCCCTCTCCAACTGGCGGCGGTGATCCTATGTCTACGCAACCCATGGTGAAGGCCGAGGGCGTTCACAAGTCCTACGGCGCCGCCCACATCCTCAAGGGCATCGACCTGGAGGTCGCGCCCCGCGAGGTGTTCTGTCTGGTCGGCCCGTCCGGCTCCGGCAAGTCCACCTTCCTGCGGTGCATCAACCACCTGGAGAAGATCAACTCCGGTCGGCTCTATGTCGACGGTGACCTCGTGGGCTACCGCCAGAAGGGCGACAAGCTCTACGAGCTCAAGGACAGCGAGGTCGCGGCGCAGCGCCGGGACATCGGCATGGTCTTCCAGCGCTTCAACCTGTTCCCGCACATGACGGCGCTCGAGAACGTCATGGAGGCGCCGGTCCAGGTGAAGGGCGAGTCCAAGGCGGTGGCCCGGGAGCGGGCGGCGAAGCTGCTGGACCGCGTGGGCCTGGCCGACAAGGCCGGGAACTACCCCTCGCAGCTCTCCGGCGGTCAGCAGCAGCGGGTCGCGATCGCCCGTGCGCTCGCGATGGAGCCGAAGCTGATGCTCTTCGACGAGCCGACCTCGGCGCTCGACCCGGAGCTGGTCGGTGACGTCCTGGACGTCATGCGCGACCTCGCCGAGTCCGGCATGACGATGATCGTGGTCACCCACGAGATGGGCTTCGCCCGCGAGGTGGGCGACTCCCTCGTCTTCATGGACGGCGGTGTGGTGGTCGAGTCGGGCCACCCGCGCGATGTGCTGGGCAACCCGCAGCACGACCGCACGAAGGCGTTCCTCTCGAAGGTGCTGTGACGCCGTCGGGGCTGTGGCCGTAGGGGAAGGGGCGGTACGGAATCTCCGTACCGCCCCTTTCGCGTTACTTGACGGCCAGCACGAGCGAGTCGGACGGGGAGGCCCAGACGGCCCGCGCCTCGCCGAATCCGGCCGCGCGCAGGGTCGCGGCGTGCCACCGCGCGGAGGGCGTCTCGCCGTCGGCGTGCTCGCCGTAGATGGCGAACCGCTCGGCGGTGGGCCCGGCGAGGACCGGATCGGAGGCGGCGAGCTTCCACCAGTCGGTCCAGTCGAGGGCCCCGTCGGCCCTGGCGCGGTCCATCGCGGCGTGCCGGTGGGCGCGCTCGGCCGCGTTGATCCGGGGGGTGCTCTCGTCCCTCATGTGGTCCGCGTTCATGAAGACGCCGCCGTCGCGGACGAGCGGCGCGAGCTGTCCGTACAGCGTGGCCAGCGGCCCGAGGTGCAGCCAGTGCAGGGCCGTGGCGGTCAGGACGGCGTCGTACGAGTCGTGGGGCAGCGCGTCCGTCCATCGCGGGTCCTTGAGGTCCGCGCGGACGAAGGTCACCCGGTCGTCACCGGCGAAGTACCCCTCGGCGATGGCGAGGAGCGCCGGGTCGAGGTCCACGCCGGTACTGACGGCCTTCGGGAACCGCTGGAGCAGCCGGTCCGTAATACTTCCCGTACCGCACGCCAGATCCAGGACGCGGGGCTCCGGACCGACCACGGCCTCGACCATGTCGAGCATGACCCGGAACCGCTCCTCCCGGTCGGGCATGTACCACTCCTGCTGACGGTCCCAGCTCTCCTGCCAGGCCCGCCAGTCCGTGGCACTCGCTGTCGTATCCGTCATCCCCGGCCTCCCGCTCCGTAATACCCTCGAAGTAATACCCTGGATGGGCAAGCGTCACTTACCCCCGCTGCCCCGACCCTAGACCGCCGCCGTAAGGACTACAAGTGGAACTGGCCTATTACTCGGATTACGCCGTGCGTCTGGTCAACACCGAGGAGCCGGCTCGCAACAAGGACGCCCTCACGTCGGTCGAGGTGGTCCGCGACCTCTTCGGCGCGGCCTCCCAGATGGCGCGGCGCGTCACGGACGCCGACGTGACCCGCTTCCGGTCGGTACGGGCCCGGCTGCGCGCGGTCTTCACCGCCGCGGACGCGGGCGACCAGACCGGGGCCGTGGACCTGCTGAACTCGCTGCTGCTCGAATTCCCCGTCAGCCCGCAGATCTCCGGGCACGACTACCTGGACGACGAGGGCCGGCCGCGCTGGCACATGCACCTGGCCGACCACCCGTCCAACGCGACCGCAGGCTACGCCGCGATCGCCGCCATGGGCCTCGCCTTCCACCTGACCGAGTTCGGGGCCGACCGCTTCGGTCTGTGCCAGGCGGCGCCGTGCCGCAACGCCTACCTGGACACCTCCACCAACCGCTCGCGCCGCTACTGCTCCGACCGCTGCGCGACCCGCGCCAACGTGGCCGCCTACCGGGCGCGCAAGCGCCTGGAGACCGAGCGGGCGGAGAACACCGGCCTCACGCAGGACAGCAGCCAGGACAGCACGACCCCGACGGACCGCTGACGCCCGGGCGTCAGCGGCCGGTAGCGCGCCCGTACGCGGCCGAGCACGAGCTCCGGCGGCACACTGCCGAACAGCCGGCTGTCGCCCTCGGCGTCCGGATTGTCACTCAGCACCCACCAGCCGCCGTCCCGCCGGCCGACCAGCCGCTTCACGATGAGCAGGTCCTGCTGGAGAGGGTGGCGCAGCACGACCACGTCACCCGGCCGGGCCACCGCCCGGTAGTGCACGAGCAGTTGGTCGCCGTGCAGGAGCGTGGGGACCATCGACAGCCCCGTGACCTCGGCGATCCCGAACGGCACTGCCGATTCCCGCCCCTGATTCGCCATCCGGCACCTCCCGGTTCGATCGTCCACGAGTCTCATGGTGACCCTGGACTTTTGTCCTAAGCCCAAGGGGGCGCTCGCGAAATCGCGCTTCTCACGGAGTAATGTCCCACCTGAGAAGACGATCACGAGGAAGGACAGCTCAATGCTCTCCCGCCTGTTTGCCCCCAAGGTGAAGGTCAGCGCCCACTGCGACCTCCCCTGCGGTGTGTACGACCCGGCCCAGGCCCGTATCGAGGCCGAATCGGTCAAGGCCGTCCAGGAGAAGTACCTGGCCAACGAGGACCCGCACTTCCGGGCCCGCGCCACGGTCATCAAGGAGCAGCGCGCGGAGCTCGCCAAGCACCACGTGTCGGTGCTGTGGAGCGACTACTTCAAGCCCCCGCACTTCGAGAAGTACCCGGAGCTGCACCAGCTCGTCAACGACGCCCTGAAGGCGCTGTCGACGGCGAAGGCATCGACGGACCCGAAGACGGGCGAGAAGGCGCTGGAGCTCATCGCTGAGATCGACCGCATCTTCTGGGAGACGAAGAAGGCCTGATTCGCGTTCTTTCTTCGCGTATCGCCATGCTTCACCAGACCGCACCCGGTCCGCAGGCCGCCTCTCCTGGCGTCCACCGCGGTCCGGGTGCGGTCTTTTTCGGTCCCCCTGTACGGGTCGGTGCGGTCGGTGCGGATCGGTGCCGGCGCCGGGACCGGCCCCTCACCCCACGCGCAGCGTGTACCGCAACTTCTCCTTGGCGGCCGCGCCAAGACGGTCGTAGAAGCGGATCGCCCCCTCGTTCCACGCCGGTGTCTGCCATTGGATCTCGGTCAGGCCCAGGGACCGGGCCTCCTCCTCGATCGCCGCCATCAGGAGCGCGCCGAGGCCCAGACCCCGCCGGCTGTCCGCGAGGTAGAGGCAGTCCATGTGGAGATAGGGGCCGGCCCAGGTGGAGAGTTCCGGGGCGCAGGTGGCGTAGCCGGCCAGGTGACCGT
This sequence comes from Streptomyces sp. NPDC033174, assembly GCF_055577795.1. Classification (NCBI taxonomy): domain Bacteria; kingdom Bacillati; phylum Actinomycetota; class Actinomycetes; order Kitasatosporales; family Streptomycetaceae; genus Streptomyces; species Streptomyces sp. NPDC033174. The sequence goes on along the minus strand of NZ_JBVIPQ010000002.1, from coordinate 339,138 downwards.
CCGGGAGTTCGGCGACCAGGCAGCGCAGGCGGCGGGGGTCCTCACCGAAGAGCATCGCCGCCAGACGGTCGGCGAGACCGGGCGCCGGGGGCGCGGCCTTCTCGTAGGCGGCGTGCTCGGCGGCCAGTTCCGCGACGCGCGGCAGGTCGGCCGGGAGGGCGTGGCGGACCCGGGGGGCGGGCGCCGTCATCGCACGACCCCCTCGATCACATCGGTGCCCCACGCGTCGAGCCGGCCGCCCCAGGGCCCTTCGCCGTCCAGCACGTGACGGACGAAGGACTCCCGCTCGTGGGCGAGTACCGCGGCCTCCCAGACGCAGGGCGCGAGACCGACCCGGCCCGGGCGCAGTTCTTCGGGGCGCCCCGCCGGGCCCGTGTGGACCGAGAGGTCGGACATGTGGCCCTCGATCCAGGTGTGGACGAGGACGTAGTCGCCGTCGCCGCCCGCGTGTACGAGCAGGACGGCCAGCCCCAGGGAGCCGTACCGGCGGCCGCCCGCCAGCCGGTCCGCGGCGATCCGCAGCGCCGGAGCCAGGTCCGCCTCGGTGACCGTGCGGCCCGGGGCCTCGATCCCGTACACCTTGACGAGGTGCCCGGCAGTCTCCCGTACGCCGAACGACCGCACCGCGCGCGGGTGGTGGCCCTCGGCCAGCGCCGTGAGCGCCTCCAGGTCCACCGCCGTCGCACTGTTGGCGTCGTGCGCCCAGGTCCGCAGGGTGTAGGCGCGGCCCTTGTCCTCGACCGGTATCGGCTCCTCGTCGGTCAGGCGGTAGCCCGCCGCCCGCGCGACCGCCTCGCTCGCCGCGTTGCCCGGTTCGATCTGGAGCAGGAGCCGCGGAAGTCCCAGCGTCCCGTGCGCGTAGGCGGTGAGCAGCCGGGCGGCGCGCGGGGCGAGGCCCTGGCCGCGGTGGGCGGCGCCGACCGCGTAACCGAGGGAGCGGGCGGGGACGCTGATCATGACCTCGCCGAGCGGCTCCCCGCCGTCCTTGGTTATCGCCAGATGGAGCCGGCTGCCCTCGGTGCGGGCGCCGCGGATCTTCGTCAGGAGCCCGGCCGCGGCGGCCTCGTCGAAGGGCGAGGGCAGCGGAGTCCAGCGGGCCACCACCGGGTCGTCGAAGAGCTCCGACATCACCGGCAGATCGTCCTCGGTCCACTCCCGGAGGACGATGCCCTCCCCCTCGATCCGTACGGTCACAGTGACGCACTCCCCTTCGTCGACGGCCGGAGAGCGGCTCCTACGCCGCTCTCAGCAGCGGACTCCCGTTCCGCAGCAGCCATTGACGGTACGCCGCCGCGCGCAGCGCGGCCTCCCGGTACGCCGCCGAGAGGTCCTCGTACATGCCGCCCGTCCCCTCCGGCGGGGCCTCCAGGCGCGCGTACAACAGCAGCCGCACGGCCAGCGGGTCGCCCCGCAGGGGTCTGATCGCCATGTCGTCGCGGGGTCCCGAGGTCGGCTGGCAGGGCGCCACCGCCTCGCCGAGCACGATCAGGGAGGCCGCCGTGTGGTAGTCGGCGTGCAGGACGGGCGGGTTGATACCGGCGGCGGCCAGGACGCGGCGCAGCCCGTCCCACTCGCCGTCGACCGTCGGGTCGACCAGCCACCGGTCCCCCGCCAGGGCGGCCAGTTCCACGACGGGCTCGGCGGCCGCGGGGTGATCGTTGGCCATGGAGACGAACTGCGGCTCCCGGTCGACCAGTACGCGCCGCTCCAGGCCGTCCGGGACCCTCAGCGGGCAGCCCTCCACCTCGTGCACGAAGGCCACGTCGAGCTGGCCGGCCGCGACCATCCGCAGCAGCGCGTTGGCGGAGACGTCCATGTGGAGGGCGATGTCGGTGCCGGGCAGCCGCTGGCGCAGTCGGCGCAGCCAGCCGGGCAGGGCGCGGCTCGCGGTGGAGCCGACGCGCAGCCTGGGGCCGTCGGCGCGGGCGGCCGCCGCCCTGGTCTCGGTGATCAGGGCGGCCATCTGCGTCACCAGGGGCCGGGCACGGCTCAGTACCGACCGGCCGAGCGGCGTCGGCCGGCAGCCCGTGCGCTCGCGCGAGAACAGCTCCGCGCCCAGGGAGTTCTCGATGCGCCGCAGCTGGGTCGTCAGCGACGGCTGGCTCATCCCCAGCTGGCGCGCGGCCTTGTGCAGGCTGCCCGTGTCCGCGATGGCGCAGAGCACGCGCAGATGCCTCACCTCCAGCTCCATGCCCCGAGGGTAGGGCGGCGCCCTGGGTCGCACCAGACAACCATTCCGGCTCAATTGCCGCCGAATTAAAGGTCTGTTGGGACGGGTGATGCGTTTGTGCTATCGGGGTTTGCCATCATCCGTACGGGCCCGGGGCTCCTCGACACTCTGACCGACCCACCCAACCGAGCGCGCCCACCCAGCGCGTACCGGACGAGTAGGAGCCCCCCATGAGACATCGCATCTCCGTCGCCGCCGCGGCCCTCGGCCTGGCCGTCGCCGCCCTCGGCGCCGTCCCCGCGAGCGCGAGCCCCGCCGCCCCCTCCCCGACCAGCGCCTCCGGCTTCACCGCGTACGCCGGTTCGGCGGCTGAGGCCAAGGCCAACAAGGCGTTCTACGAGGCCGTGATGAAGTCCGTCGCCGAGAAGCGCGCCGCCAATCCCGGCGCCCTCGCCGTCACCGTGATCTACAGCACCGCCAACGCCCCCAGCTTCCGTTCGCAGATATCCCGGAGCACCCAGATCTGGAACAGCTCCGTGAACAACGTGAAGCTGCAGGAGGGCAGCAACCCGGACTTCCGGTACTACGAGGGCAACGACTCCCGGGGCTCGTACGCCAGCACCGACGGGCACGGCCGGGGTTACATCTTCCTCGACTACCGGCAGAACCAGCAGTACAACTCCACGCGCGTGACGGCCCACGAGACCGGCCATGTCCTCGGTCTGCCCGACCACTACTCCGGCCCGTGCAGCGAGTTGATGTCCGGCGGCGGTCCCGGGACCTCCTGCCAGAACGCCCAGCCGAACTCGCAGGAGCGCTCCCGCGTCGACTACCTGTGGCGCAACGGCCTGGCGGCGGCGGTCGCCAAGGCCTCCTGACCCGCGCCTCCTGAACGAGGGGGAGGGACGCCCCGCCCTCAGCAGTGGCGGGGCGCGCCTCCCCCTCTCCCCGCACCCTTCGCGCGAACGCCCCTTGCGCCGACGGCCGTTGCGCCGAAAGCGGTTGAGCCGGCGGCGTTGCGCCGGCGGTCTTTGCGCCAACAGCGGAACCCCTTCCGCGGTACGACCACCGGGCGAGAGTGGGCATCCTCAGATGTCGACCCGGGAGGCTTCCGTGACCAGCGAGCGATCCGAGACGCTCTACGAGGCGGTGGGCGGCGCCGACGCGCTGCGCCGCCTCTCCGACACCTTCTACGAGGCCGTGCTCGTCGACCCGCTCCTCGCGCCGGTCTTCGCGGACTTCACCCCGGCGCACGTCGAACACGTCGCCGTATGGCTGGCCGAGATCTTCTCGGGCCCCGACCGCTTCACCGCCGAACTGGGCGGCCACCAGGCGCTGTTGCGCGCCCACCTCGGCCTGTCCATCACCGAGGAGCAGCGGTCGCGCTGGATGGAGCTGATGACCGCGGCAGTGGAGAAGGAACTGCCCGACGACGAGCTGCTGCGCCGCCGGGTCCTGGAGTACTTCGAGTGGGGTACCAGGATCGCCCGGGATGTCTCCGCCGCACCGCCGGGTACGGACCTGGGTGAGCCGGGTCCGACGCCGAGGTGGGGCTGGAAGGGCCTCGCCTGAGCGGGCGGCGACCCGGCACGGGGAGTCAGGCGTGCTCCGGGAGCCTGCGTCCGAACGCGGTTCCTGGAGGCAGCTGGCGCCCGATCCGGTCGAGCGCCTCCTCGAAGTCGCCGCCGGCGATGCCCGACTCGTAGGCCGTTCCGGCGTAGTGCAGGGTCAGGCTCAGGTCGGCGCGCTCACCGAGCGTCAGAAGGCAGCTCAGCGTGGCCTGTCGGGTGTCCCCGTCGGTCACGACGGGCAGCGGCAGGTCCCATTCGATGACGCATCCGGTGAGCGCGTCACCGTCGGCCGACCTCAGGGTGGCGAGACCCGCCCCCTCATATTCGATCCCCCTGATGCGGGTGGCCACCCGCTTGCCGTCCGCCGTGATGACGATCGCTTCCGCGCCCCGACGGTCCCGGTACCAGCCGGTCCAGACTTCCCTCGACTCCGATGACATGCGCGGACTGTAGCGGTATGACTGGCTCCACCGCGCGGCCGGTCACCCCGGAGTCTGACTTCTGCCGATCTCGTCGTCCTTGCCCGGCCGCTCCCCCGCGACCTCACCGGCTTCCGTCTGTCCGGATTCCGTCTGTCCGGTTTCATTCTCCGCGGACCGCGCGTCACCGGTCTTCCCGGATTCGGCTTCGGCGGACGCGGCGGTCGGCGACTTACCGTCGAAGAGTTCACAGTCTGGGTTGCTACAGGGCTGGGGCTCCCAGACGGGCACCCACGCGCCGAGGACCTTGTGGCGCTTGATGGTCGTGCCGACAGTCCGTCCGCAGGCCGGACACACCGGGTCGGCCTGCGGATCACGGACGGTCGGTCCTTCGCTGCTGCCCATGCTTCCAGCGTAGGCAGTCGGACGCGTCACCGCTTCCTGGTGTACGTACGGACGAGGACGCCGTTGTCGAACGAGCGCACCGCGCCGAGCTCGAATTCACGCACGGCGAAGTCGGCTCCGAACATGGGCATCCCCGCGCCGTAGACCTGCGGATAGGTCTTGATGACCAGCTCGTCGATCTCGTCGATCAGTTGGCCGGCGAGAGTGGATCCGCCGCAGAGCCAGATGCCGAGCGGGCCGTCCTCGGCCTTCAGCTGCCGGACACGGCCGACGAGGTCGTCGGCGATCAGCTCGACGTTCGCGTCGGGGGACTTCTCCAGCGAGCGGGTCGCGACGAACTCGCGCAGATGGGAGTAGGGGCTGGTGATGCCGACGTCCAGGCCCACCTTGTAGGAGTTCAGCCCCTGGACCACGGTGTCGAAGTGCCGGCTCGCGGCGTCGGGGTCGATACCGAGCACGGGCCAACCTTGGGTCGGAATGGTCTCCGGATACTCGGTCTTCAAGTACTCCATGTACTCCCCGGCCACGTACTGGTACGTGGACGTGGCGTCGCCGCCCGGGTCGCCGATGAAGCCGTCGATGGTGCAGGCGATGAAGTAGGTGAGCTTGCGCAAACCGGTCCTCTTTGTCTCGGGATGATGGGGATGAGTCCCAGCGCGCTGCCCGCGCGTCGAACCACGACGGTTATAGTGCTTCAGCTGTAGTGGTGTACGCAAGCACTAATTTCCCGGCGGCTCCGAAGGCCCCGTCCCCTCGCCCGGACTACCTGGTCCGGCGGGTCACGAACTCCGCCAGTGCCAGCAGGTCCCCCGCTGCCGAGAGGTCCGGCACCGCCCGGGACAGGTGCTGCACCGCCCGGCCCATCCGGTCCGCCGCCTGCGTCTGCGCCCAGTCGCGGCCGCCGGCCCGCTCCACGGCGTCGGCCGCCCGGCGGACCGCCTTCTCGTCCAGCACCGGCAGCCGGTACAGCTCCGCCAGCTCGGCACCGGCCTCCAGCCCGGAGCCGAGCGCCGCCACCACCGGCAGCGACTTCTTGTGCGCGGCCAGATCCGCCCCGGCCGGTTTGCCCGTGCGTCCGGGATCGCCCCAGATCCCGATGAGATCGTCGATCAGCTGGAAGGCGAGACCCGCCTCCCGGCCGAACGCGTCCATCGCCGCGACTTCCTCCTCCCCCGCGCCCGCGTACAGCGCCCCGAGCGCGCAGGCGCAGCCGAGCAGCGCACCGGTCTTGGCGGTCGCCATCGCCAGGCATTCGTCCAGTGAGACCTCGTGCGGCCCCCGGTGCTCGAAGGCGCAGTCCGCCTGCTGTCCCGCGCAGAGCTCGATCACACAGGCCCCGAGCCGGGCCGAGGCAGCGGCGGACGCCGGATGCCCGTCCTCCGCCAGCAGCCGGAGCGCGAGCGCGAGCATCGCGTCGCCCGCGATGAGGGCGTCCGGAATGCCGAACACGGTCCAGGCCGTGGGGCGGTGCCTGCGCGTCGGGTCCTCGTCGACGATGTCGTCGTGGAGCAGGGTGAAGTTGTGCGCGAGCTCCACGGCGGCCGCCGCCCGTACGGCCTGGCCCGGGTCCCCGGCCAGCGCGCCCGCCGCCGCGAGCACCAGGGCCGGCCGGATCGCCTTGCCCGCCTGGCCCGCGGCCGGGGTCCCGTCGGCGTGCTCCCAGCCGAAGTGATACATCGCCACGCGCCGCAGGGAGCCCGGCAAGGAACCGACGGCGTCACGCAGTTGGGGAGTGACGACGGTGCGGGTGTGGTCGAGGAGTGCCACGGCCCCCTGGCCGTCGGTCGTGGCATCCGTGCGGGTCATGGTCACGGTCACTTCCTTCACAGCATGTCCGTCACTGCGGAACCGGTGGGCCGGCCGGGGTGGCCGCACGCGCGCGGGCGGCCACCCCGAGCACACATCAGCGCCAGCGGCCGACCTCCACGTTCTCCAGGACACCGAGCGCGTCCGGCACCAGGATCGCGGCCGAGTAGTACGCCGTGACCAGGTACGAGATGATCGCCTGCTCGTCGATGCCCATGAAGCGGACCGACATGCTGGGCTCGATCTCGTCCGGGATGCCGGTCTGGTGGAGCCCGATGACACCCTGGTCGGCCTCACCGGTACGCATGCAGATGATCGAGGTGGTGCGGGCGTCGGAGATCGGGATCTTGTTGGACGGGAAGATCGGCACCCCGCGCCAGGCGGGCACGTGGTGCCCGCCGATCTCGACGCTCTCCGGGACCAGTCCGCGCTTGTTGCATTCACGGCCGAAGGCGGCGATGGCCTTGGGGTGGGCGAGGAAGAGCTTGGAGCCCCGTCGGCGGGACAGCAGTTCGTCCATGTCGTCCGGGCTCGGCACGCCGTCGTGGGGCTGGAGCCGCTGTCCGTAGTCGCAGTTGGAGAGGAGGCCGAACTCCCGGTTGTTGATGAGCTCGTGCTCCTGGCGCTCGCGCAGCGCCTCGACCGTGAGCCGCAACTGCTGCTCGGTCTGGTTCATCGGCTGGTTGTAGAGGTCGGCGACGCGGCTGTGGACCTTCAGCACGGTCTGGGCCACGCTCAGTTCGTACTCGCGGGGCGCGGCGTCGTAGTCCACATAGGTGTGGGGCACGACGGCTTCGCCGACATGGCCGGCCGACAGGTCGATGGCCGCCTCGCCGTACTTGTTGGTGCGCTGGTGCGGCAGCGCGGCGACCGCGGCGAGGTGCTCGGCGAGTGACGTGGCCCGCTCCGCCAGGTTCTGGACGTCGGCGCGGGTGAGTTCGAGGACCGTGCACGCGGTCGCCGCGCGCGCGGTGTACTTCCAGGTCGCCTGCCCGTCGAGGAGGCCCGCGTCGCCGAAGTACATCCCGTCGGCGAGGACGTCGATGACCGCCTCGCCGCCGTAGGGCCCCTCCCCGAGCTGCTCGACGCGGCCGTGCGCCAGCAGGTACACCCGGTCCGTGCCGTCGCCCCGGTTGGCGATCACCTCACCCTCCGCGAAGTCCCGCTGGGTGCAGCGCTGCGCCAGTTCGGCGAGGGCCACCTCGTCCGCGTAGCCGCGCAGGGCCGGGAGTTCGCCGAGCTCGGCGGGGATGACGGCGACGCGGTCGCCGGTCTGGACGAACGTCACCCGCCCGTCGCCGACGGAATAGCTGAGCCTCCGGTTGACCCGGTAGGTACCACCCTGCACCTGCACCCACGGCAGCATCCGCAGCAGCCACCGGGAGGTGATCTCCTGCATCTGCGGTGCGGACTTGGTGGTGGTCGCCAGGTTCCGCGCGGCGGCCGTACCAAGACTCTGCTGCGGTGGTGCCTGATCCGCGCGCGTCTCGTCGCCGACCGTGCCTACCGAACCAACCGACATGGATCTCCCTCTCGATCAAGAGCTGACCTGCAGGAGAAGCCTTTCAGCACGGAGCGTGCAGGCGCCATTACACAAATGGGTGGGACTGGATCACGCAGGCGCGGGCAGGACACGCGCTTTTCCACTCCGGCGGCGGAGCGCCCGGAAGGCCCGGAATCCACGCCGGTGTCCGGATCGGCTCGCACGCCGTCCGAACGCATGGCCCCGGACGTCCGTACTCCGGTACAAGCGGTATCAGCGAAAGGAGGCGGTCATGGCCTCACCCATGTCCGCGAGCAGGTTCATCGACGCGCTGCGCGACGAGGGCCTCTCGGTCGTCGAGGTCGGCGACTGGCGACACCACAACCGCAACCACAAGGGCCCCTGGGGCCCCGTTCACGGCGTGATGATCCACCACACCGTCACCCGGGGCACCGCGCAGACCGTCCGGATCTGCCGAGACGGCCACTCCGCCCTGCCGGGGCCGCTGTGCCACGGCGTCATCGCCAAGGACGGCACGGTCCACCTGGTCGGCTACGGCCGGGCCAATCACGCGGGGCTCGGTGACGACGAGGTCCTGCGTGCCGTCATCGCGGAGAAGGGGCTCCCACCGGACAACGAGGCCAACACGGACGGGAACCGGCACTTCTACGGCTTCGAGTGCGAGAACCTCGGCGACGGCAAGGACCCCTGGCCGGCCGTCCAGCTGGAGGCGATCGAGAAGGCCGCCGCCGCGGTCTGCCGGGTCCACGGCTGGACCGCCCGTTCGGTCATCGGTCACCGTGAGTGGCAACCGGGCAAGGTCGATCCGCGGGGCTTCACCATGGAGTCGATGCGGGCACGCATCGGGGCGCGCCTGAAGTGACGCGCCCCTGACGCGCCACGGGACGTGACAATGGCCGGGTGAACGCGTTCGACCTCGCCTCCCTGAACCCCCGGCTCCCGTCCCCTCTGGAGCCGGTCGAGGACGAGCGCTTCACCCGGCACGGCGTGCGGCTGCTGCTCAAGCGGGACGATCTGATCCACCCCGCCCTGCCCGGCAACAAGTGGCGCAAGCTCTCCCCCAATCTGCTGGCCGCCGCCGGGCGGCCGGTGGTGACCTTCGGCGGCGCCTACTCCAACCATCTGCGCGCGACCGCCGCCGCCGGCCGGCTTCTCGGCTTCCCGACCGTCGGGGTCGTACGGGGCGACGAACTGGCCGGCCGGCCCCTCAATCCGTCGCTGGCGCGCTGCGTCGCGGACGGAATGGAGCTGCTGTTCGTGGACCGGGCGACCTATCGCGCCAAGAGCGATCCGGAGGTGCTGGCGGCCGTCCTGCGCGATGCTCCGCCCGGCAGTTTCGTCGTCCCCGAGGGCGGCAGCAACGCCCTCGCGGCCCGGGGGTGCGCCGAGCTCGGCCGGGAGCTGGCCGGGGCCGCCGATGTCGTCGCGGTGGCGTGCGGTACCGGCGGCACCCTCGCCGGGCTCGCCGCGGGGCTGGGCCCCGGGCAGCGGGCGCTCGGGATACCCGTCCTCAGGGGCGGCTTCCTCGGCGGCGAGATACGCGCCCTCCAGGAACGGGCCTTCGGCGGGCCGGCCGGCGACTGGAGCCTCGACGAGCGCTTCCACTGCGGCGGCTACGCCCGCACGACTCCCGAGCTCGACGCCTTCGCAGAGGAGTTCGAGGCCCGCCATGGACTGCCCGTGGAACGTCACTATGTCGCCAAATTGCTCTACGGACTCACGACCCTGGCCGCCGAGGGCGCCTTCCCCCGCGGAACCACCGTGGCCGCCGTCGTCACCGGTCAGCCGGACGACTCCTCGCGGTAGGCGGCCGCCTCCTCCAGGTCCAGCCGGCGCAGCAGCGTGCGCATCATCTCGTCGTCGATCCGCCGGGCGTCCCGCAGCTGGACGAACACCTCCCGCTCGGCCTCGATCATCTGACGTGACAGGCGCCGGTAGGTGTCGTCCGCGCTCTCGCCGGTGAACTCGTTGACCGCTCCGAGCCGCTCCCACACCGCGTTGCGGCGACGCTCCATGACGGTCCGCAGCCGGTCGGCGAGCGGCGGCGGGAGCGCGTTGCGCTCGTCGGCGAGCAGTTCCTCCAGGCGCCGCTCGGCGGCGGTCGACGCCTCGCTCTGGGCCTGCGCCTCGGCGAGCGTCTCTGCCTGCGCGTCCCGGCGGGGCAGCTTCAGGATCCGGATCAGCGGCGGCAGGGTGAGGCCCTGCACCACCAGCGTCCCGATCACGGTCGTGAAGGTGAGGAAGAGGACCATATTGCGGGACGGGAAGGGTCCGCCGTCCGCCACCATCGGGATCGAGAAGGCGATGGCCAGCGACACCACTCCGCGCATTCCGGCCCAGCCGACGATCAGCGGGGCCTTCCAGTCCACCCCGGGCTCCCGCTCCCGTATCCGCCGTGACAGCACCCGGGGCAGGAAGGTCGCCGGATAGACCCACACGAACCGCACCACGACGACCGCCACGAAGACTCCGACCGCGTACCAGATCGCCTCGGCGATGCCGTACCGGCCGAGCCCCTGGACCACGTACGGCAGCTGGAGGCCGATCAGGGCGAAGACGGCGGACTCGAGGAGGAAGGCGACCATCTTCCACACCGCCTCCTCCTGGAGGCGGGTCGCGAAGTCCACCTGCCAGTTGTGGTGGCCGAGGTAGAGGGCGACCGTGACGACGGCGAGCACGCCGGACGCCCCGACCTCCTCGGCCGCCGCGTAGGCGATGAAGGGGATGAGCAGGGAGAGCGTGTTCTGCAGCAGGACCTCGCGCAGGTGCCGGCGCAGCCAGTGGATGGGCACCATCAGGACCAGCCCGACGCCGATGCCGCCCACCGAGGCGAGGGCGAACTCACGGATGCCCCCGCCCCAGCTCACGCCCTCGCCGACGGCCGCCGCCAGCGCGACCTTGTACGCGGTGATCGCGGTTGCGTCGTTCACCAGGGACTCGCCCTGCAGGATCGTGGTGATCCGGTGCGGAAGCCCGAGCCGGCGGGCGATGGCGGTGGCCGCGACCGCGTCCGGCGGCGCCACCACCGCCCCCAGGACCAGGGCGGCGGTCAGCGGCAGATCGGGAACGAGGGTGTAGGCGAGCCAGCCGACGGCGACCGTCGCGAAGAGGACATAGCCCACCGAGAGGAGGGCGACGGGTCTGATGTTCGCGCGCAGATCGAGATACGAGGATTCGACCGCCGCGGTGTGCAGCAGGGGCGGCAGGACCAACGGCAGCACGATGTGCGGATCGAGCGTGTAGTCGGGGACCCCGGGCACATAGGAGGCGGCGAGCCCCGCCGTCACCAGCAGCAGGGGCGCGGGCACCGGCGTCCTGCGGGCCACCCCCGCGATCGCGGCACTCGCCGCGACCAGCGCCACCAGTGGCAAAGCTTCCATCTCGGTCCCCGTCCCTCGCAACGTAACCTGGCAATCATGAGCGAGTGTCCCCACGTTGCCGAACTGCCGCGCCCCGAGCCCGAACCGCTGAGCGCCGAGTGCCCGGAGTGCCTGGCCGCCGGCACGCATCCCGTACAACTGCGGCTCTGCCTGGAATGCGGGCATGTGGGCTGCTGCGACTCCTCGGTGGGCCGGCACGCCACGGGGCACTTCCAGCGGACCGGCCACGCGGTGATGCGGAGCTTCGAGCGCGGTGAGAGCTGGCGCTGGTGCTTCGCGGACGGTTCGATCGTCTGACAGCTGGGTACGTCAAAGCTCCGCCGGTTCCTCTCAATTGGGCGGCGCAGACCCCTAGCCACTGTCCGTACTCATGGCCTTACCATGAGTGACAAGCGTCGAGGCCCGGCCACTGTGGGGGCCCCGGCGACACGGCACCATGGATCGCGATAGCGTCACGGCGGACTACGTACCACTGCGTATCGCCCGGCCTGGGGGAACTTTTCTCCTCCCGGCCCCGAAAGAGCTTGTGCCACCTTGGAGGTGAGGGTGTCCCAGATCGCAGGCGAGCCCGGGACCCAGGACTTCGTGGAAGTCCGGCTGCCCGCTGCGGGTGCCTACCTGTCCGTGCTGCGTACGGCCACGGCCGGCCTGGCGGCGCGTTTGGACTTCACCCTCGACGAGATCGAGGACCTGCGCATCGCGGTCGACGAGGCCTGCGCGATCCTGCTCCAGCAGGCCGTGCCGGGCTCCGTTCTCAGCTGCGTCTTCCGGCTGGTGGACGACTCGCTCGATGTGACGGTCTCGGCGCCGACGACGGACGGCCGGGCCCCGGAGCGGGACACGTTCGCGTGGACGGTGCTCTCGGCGCTGGCCGGCAAGGTCGAGTCGTCCGTCGCCGACGACCGTACGGTCTCGATCAGCCTGTACAAACAGCGCGGCGCGGGCCCAGGTCCGGCGTGAGGAACGGGGAGGGTCCCGTGCGAAACGAGCTACGTTCCACGGCCGGAATCCCGGATCCGACGGGCATCCCGGAGCAGCAGGCGCGGCCGCACCCCGCGGACGCACCCGGTGGGCCGGAAGGGCTCGACGGCCTTTCGGCCGCGACGGAGCAGGCGCAGGCGCAGGCTGGGGGTACCTCCCAGGCGGAGCTTCGGGGGAGGGCGGCCCATATGAGCGAGCAGGCACACGACCACCACCATCACCACGATCCGCATGACCGGAGCGGGGCGCGGGCGATGTTCGTCGAGCTGCGCAAGCTGCCCGACGGATCGCCGGAGAAGGCGGAGCTGCGCAACCAGCTGGTGCGGATGCACCTGCCGCTCGTGGAGCACCTGGCACGGCGCTTCCGCAACCGTGGCGAGCCGCTGGACGACCTGACCCAGGTCGCCACGATCGGCCTGATCAAGTCGGTGGACCGCTTCGACCCGGAGCGCGGTGTCGAGTTCTCGACCTACGCGACGCCGACCGTGGTCGGCGAGATCAAGCGGCACTTCCGGGACAAGGGCTGGGCGGTGCGGGTCCCGCGCCGCCTCCAGGAACTGCGCCTCTCCCTGACGACCGCCACGGCCGAGCTCTCCCAGCAGCACGGGCGCTCCCCGACGGTGCACGAGCTGGCGGAGCGCCTGGGCATCTCGGAGGAGGAGGTCCTGGAAGGCCTGGAGTCGGCCAACGCCTACTCCACTCTCTCCCTGGACGTCCCCGACACGGACGACGAGTCGCCGGCGGTCGCGGACACGCTGGGCGCCGAGGACGAGGCGCTGGAGGGCGTCGAGTACCGGGAGTCGCTGAAGCCGCTGCTGGAGGATCTGCCGCCGCGGGAGAAGCGCATCCTGCTGCTGCGCTTCTTCGGCAACATGACCCAGTCGCAGATCGCGCAGGAGGTCGGCATCTCGCAGATGCACGTGTCGCGCCTGCTGGCCAGGACGCTGGCGCAGCTGCGGGAGAAGCTGCTGGTGGAGGAGTAGGAGCCGGCGGGGCGGCGCCCTACGCGTCGCTTCCCGACCCCCGGATGCCCAGGGCCCGGGTCGTCTCCGGGTTCAGCAGGAGGACGAGGGCCGCCACGGCGGTCACCGCGAGGGCGATGCCCGCGGGGATCAGCGCGCTGGTGGCCTGGAGCAGCTGCCAGGCGACCGGGAGCGCGAGGATCTGCGTGATGACCGCCGGCCCTCGGCTCCAGGAGCGGCGCACCAGCAGTCCGCGCGCGGCCGCCAGCGGGATGAGACCGAGGGCGATCAGGGTCGCGCCGCCGGTCACCGCCTGGGTCCGGCTGTCGGGGCTGCCCGTGAATCCGGTCACCAGTACATACACGCCACCGACCACCAGAGCCAGGGCCTCCAGCGCGGCGAGCGCCGCCGCGGCGGTCAGGCGGGCGGGGCGCGGGGCGGTGTCCGTGGGGGTGTTCTGCTCGGTACTGCTCACCCCAGCAGGGTAGCCGCCGGCGCCTTCCACGGTCCGGACGGGGCTGGGCCAGGTACCGCGCGGTAGGTACGCTGGCGGCCATGCGCGCACTTCTTGTGGTCAATCCGGCAGCAACCACCACCAGTGCCCGCACGCGCGACGTTCTGATACACGCGCTGGCCAGCGAGATGAAGCTGGAGGCGGTGACGACCGAGTACCGCGGCCATGCCCGGGACCTCGCCCGCCGGGCCGTGGAGTCCAAGGACATAGAGATGGTCGTCGCTCTCGGTGGCGACGGCACGGTCAACGAGGTCGTGAACGGGCTTCTGCACCACGGCCCCGATCCGGAGCGGATCCCGATCCTCGCGGTCGTCCCCGGCGGCTCGACCAATGTCTTCGCCCGCGCGCTCGGCCTTCCTAACGACGCGGTGGAGGCGACCGGCGCGATTCTGGACGCGCTGCGTGAGCGCCGCGAACGTACGGTCGGTCTGGGACTGGCGTCCGGCACGCCGGGCACCGACGACGAAGCGGTTCCGGCCCGCTGGTTCACGTTCTGCGCCGGGCTCGGTTTCGACGCGGGGGTGATCGGCCGGGTCGAACAGCAGCGGGAACGCGGGAAGAGATCCACGCACGCGCTCTACGTCCGCCAGATGGTCCGCCAGTTCGTGGAGGAGCCGCACCGCCGGCACGGGACGATCACGCTGGAGAGGCCCGGCCAGGACCCCGTCGACGATCTTGTGGTGTCCATAGTCTGCAACACCTCTCCCTGGACCTACCTGGGCAATCGTCCGGTGTACGCGTCCCCGGAGGCGTCCTTCGACACCGCGCTGGACGTGCTCGGACTGAGCCGTCTGTCGACCCCGGCGGTGGCCCGTTACGCCACCCAGCTGCTGACCTCGACGCCGGAGCGCGGTCCGCACGGCAAGCATGCCCTCACTCTGCACGACCTGACCGACTTCACCTTGCATTCGAAGGTTCCGCTCCCCTTCCAGATGGACGGAGACCACCTGGGCCTGCGTACGGGCGTGACGTTCACAGGCGTTCGCCGTGCACTGCGTGTGATTGTGTGAGCGGAAGGGCCCAAAGGCCTTTCACTCGAACGTTTAGGCTGGCATCCACCCCATAGAAGTACGGCTGTGACCTAGCCGACACCGAGGAATCAAAAAAAACTTTCCGGAAGGGGTTGTATCCGCCGCCGAGGTTTGCGAATCTCTACATGGCGCTCGGGACGGCCCGCAGGATCGGCCTCCACTGAGCACCAGAACCCCTCCTCATTCCAAGGACCACACCAGTCCAGCTGGCAGTCGGCCCTTCCCTTGCGGGGGGATTCGTGAAAGCGTTCACATTCACAAGCAACGTGCATGTCACACAAGAGAGGTAGCAGCCATGGACTGGCGTCACAACGCCGTTTGTCGTGAGGAAGACCCCGAGCTGTTCTTCCCCATCGGCAACACCGGTCCTGCGCTGCTGCAGATCGAGGAAGCCAAGGCCGTCTGCCGCCGCTGCCCCGTCATGGAGCAGTGCCTGCAGTGGGCGCTCGAGTCCGGCCAGGACTCCGGCGTCTGGGGTGGCCTCAGCGAGGACGAGCGTCGCGCCATGAAGCGCCGCGCCGCTCGCAACCGGGCGCGCAACGCCAGCGCCTGACGCCCCCTGTTACGAGCCTGAGCCGAGCGGCGCGTACATCGCGTACGCAATCACCGCCCACGAGCCGCAGCGCGCAGCAGTAACCCACAGCATTCGAGCCCCGGACCGTCTCACACGGTCCGGGGCTCGCTGCTCTTCACGGACCGCTCTCGCCCGCCGCCATTTCCGCCCGTTGCTTCCGCGCCGCTATTTCTGCGGGTGGACGGGGATGTCGAGCACGACCCGCGTGCCGCGCTCCGGAGCGGGCTGCATGTCGAACGTGCCGCCCAACTCCCCTTCCACCAAGGTCCGTACGATCTGCAGCCCGAGGTTCCCCGCGCGCTGCGGGTCGAAGCCCTCGGGCAGCCCGCGGCCGTCGTCCTGGACCGTGATCAGCAGCCGGGCGTCGGCGCGGGCCTCGCCGCGGACCGCCGTGACCTCGACCGTGCCCTGCTCCCCCTGGGCGAAGGCGTGTTCGAGGGCGTTCTGCAGGATCTCGGTGAGGACCATCGAGAGCGGGGTGGCGACCTCGGCGTCGAGGATGCCGAAGCGGCCGTTGCGCCGGCAGGTCACCTTGCCCGGGGAGATCTCCGCCACCATGGCGATCACCCGGTCCGCGATCTCGTCGAACTCGACACGCTCGTCCAGGTTCTGCGAGAGCGTCTCGTGCACGATCGCGATCGAACCGACGCGCCGCACCGCCTCGTTCAGTGCCTCGCGGCCCTGCTCGGAATCCATCCGGCGGGCCTGGAGCCGCAACAGGGCGGCGACCGTCTGGAGGTTGTTCTTCACCCGGTGGTGGATCTCCCGGATGGTGGCGTCCTTGGTGATCAACTCACGCTCTCGGCGACGGAGTTCGGTGACGTCGCGCAGGAGTACGAGCGAGCCGACGCGGGTGCCCTTGGGCTTCAGCGGAATGGCCCGCAGCTGGATGACACCGCCGTTGCCCTCGATCTCCGTCTCCCGGGGCGCGTAGCCGCTGGCCAGCTTGACCAGCGCCTCGTCGACCGGGCCGCGGGAGGGGGCGAGTTCGGCGGTGATCTGGCCGAGGTGCTGGCCGACCAGGTCGGCGGCGAGGCCGAGACGGTGGTACGCGGAGAGGGCGTTGGGCGAGGCGTACTGGACGACGCCATCGGCGTCGAGCCTGATCAGGCCGTCGCCCGCGCGCGGGGAGGCGTCCATGTCGACCTGCTGGCCGGGGAACGGAAACGTTCCGGCCGCGATCATCTGGGCCAGGTCGGACGCGGACTGGAGGTAGGTGAGCTCCAGCCGGGAGGGCGTACGGACCGTGAGGAGGTTCGTATTGCGGGCGATGACTCCGAGGACGCGGCCCTCGCGGCGTACGGGGATCGACTCGACCCGCACCGGGACCTCCTCGCGCCACTCCGGGTCGCCCTCGCGCACGATCCGGCCCTCGTCGAGAGCGGCGTCGAGCAGCGGGCGGCGCCCTCGCGGGACGAGATGGCCGACCATGTCGTCCTGGTAGGAGGTGGGGCCCGTGTTCGGCCGCATCTGGGCGACCGAGACATAACGGGTGCCGTCCAGGGTGGGAACCCAGAGAACGAGGTCGGCGAAGGAGAGGTCGGAGAGCAGCTGCCACTCCGAGACCAGCAGGTGGAGCCACTCGAGGTCGGTCTCACTCAGAGCGGTGTGCTGGCGTACGAGGTCGTTCATGGAGGGCACGTGGCGAGCGTACCCGCGGAATTACAAGGCGGTGAACCTGGATCTCCGGGCGTCCGTGTTGGAGGATGGGCCGGGAAGGACCGTGTTCCCATGGATGGACAGACAAGAATGGTCTAGTCCACAATGGACAGATAAAGCCTCCACTCTCCCCGCACAGGAGGGTGGAACGAGGTACCGGCGCTCTCTGCCCTGACTGCGTCGAGACCTCTACACGGCCGAGGGACCGCACACCCCCGGCCTGCTGCTCCGGGCTGCGGTGCCGGACGGGTTGAGGGTCCCGTCCTGGCGCCGCGGCCCGCGGGTGTTTCAGGGGGCGGGCGGCCAGGCCCGCATCGCGTTCTCCGCCAGGGCCTCCAGCTCCTCCTTCGAGGCGCCGTCCCGTGCCTGCTGCGACATCCCCTGCATCACGGCTCCGCTGAAGCGGGCCAGGGCGCGGGCGTCGGTGTCCGCCGGGAGCAGGCCCGCCGCGACGTCCGCGCGGATCCGGCTCTCGAAGCTCTCCAGCGTGGCGTTGCGACGGTCACGCAGGGCCTGCTCGACATCGGGGGCCGTGCAGTTGATCGCGGCGCTGATCATGAGGCAGCCGTACGGGTGGTCCGGGTCGGTGTACTCGGCGGCGGCTTCCCGCAGCAGCCGGCGCAGGCCCTCCCGGGCGGTCGGCTCCTCGGCGAGGGCGCGGGCGCCGAAGGATCCGTAGCTCCGGGCGTAGGCCTCGACGACCTCGCCGAACAGCGCCTTCTTGTCGCCGAAGGCCGCGTACAGGCTGGGCGCGCCGATGCCCATCACCCGGGTGAGGTCGGCGACGGAGGTCGTTTCGTAGCCGTGCTCCCAGAAGGCCCTGGTCGCCTTGTCGAGGGCCGCGTCGCGGTCGAAGGACCGGGGCCGGCCGCGCTGTTTCGTCGCCATGGCGGTCATTTTATAGCGAGCGCTAGAAAAGCTGCTAACGTCTTTCTGTAGCGACCACTAGGGAAATGGGGGGGCGTCTCATGAGCACGCTCGCGGGCAGGACGGCGCTGGTCACCGGCGGCAGCAGGGGGATCGGACGGGCCGTCGCGGAACGGCTGGGCCGGGACGGGGCGCGGGTGGGTGTGCACTACGGCCGCAACGAGGCGGCGGCCGCACAGACGGTGGCGGCGATCGAGGCGGCCGGCGGTGAGGCGTTCGCGCTCCGCGCCGAGCTGGGGGTGGCGGGAGACGCGGAGAGGCTGTGGGCCGCGTTCGACGAGCACGCCGACGGGCTCGACATCCTGGTCGGCAACGCCGGAGCGGCGGCGTTCGCGGGGATCGCGGAGACGGACGAGGAGACGTACGACCGGATCCACGCGGTCAACGCCAAGGCGCCGTTCTTCGTGATCAAGCACGGTCTGGGGCGGTTGCGGGACGGTGGGCGGATCGTCAATGTCACCGGGACGCCGGACATCGCCCTGCCGGCCATCCTCGCCACGATCATGGCCAAGGGCGCGGTGAACGCGCTGACCCGCTCCCTCGCGGCGGAGCTCGCCCCGCGCGGGATCACCGTGAACTCGGTCGGTCCCGGAGTCGTCGAGACCGACCTGAACGCGGCCTGGCTCGCCGACCCCGCGGCCCGCGCCCACGTGGCCTCCCGCTCGGTCTTCAACCGCCTCGGCACGACCGCGGAGGTCGCGGACGTGGTCGCCTTCCTGGCCTCACCCGACGCCCGCTGGGTGACGGGCCAGCACCTGGACGCGACGGGCGGCCTGCTGCTCTCGCTGCTGTAGCGGCGCGGGGCGGCCGGGGCGGTCAGCGCGTCTCCGTCACCTTCATCAGAGCCCTGGGGGCGTCCGGGTCCTGGCCCCGGGCGATGGTCACCTCGTACGCGAGGAGTTGGAGCGGAAGGATCTCCAGGATCGGCTGGATCTCCTCCGGGACGCCCCGGGTCGGGAGGGCGAAGCCCGCGGAGGCCGCGTCGACCGCCGGTTTCGGGCCGACCACCATCAGGTCCGCGCCCCGGCCGCGCAGACGGTCCAGGACGGGCTGGAGGGCCTGGCCGCCGTGCCCCTCGGGGACGACCGCGATGACCGGCGAGATGTTGTCCACCATGGCGAGCGGACCATGCAGCAGGTCGGCGCCGGAGTAGGCCAGCGCCGGGATGTAGCTGGTCTCCATCAGCTTCAGGGCCGCTTCCTTCGCGGTGGGGTAGCCGTAGCCCCGCGAGGTGATCACCATGCGCTCGGCGAAGCGGTAGCGGGACGCCAGCCGCCGCACCTCGTCCCGGCGCGCCAGGACGGACTCGGCGAGCTCCGGCAGGTCCCGCGCGGACGTGGCGTCGCCGCCGCGCAGACCCTCGACGAAGAGGTGGAGGGCCAGCAGCGAGGCGGTGTACGTCTTGGTCGCGGGCAGCGCCCTCTCCGGGCCCGCGAGGACGTCGACGTGGTACTCGGAGACGGCCGCCAGCGGTGAGTCCGGGTTGTTGGTGACCGCGACGGTGACGGCGCCGGCCTCCCGGGCCGCCCGGGTGGAGGCCACCAGGTCCGGGGACCCGCCGGACTGACTGACGGTGACGACCAGGACGTCCCGCAGATCGGGCACCGCTCCGTACGCCGTCGTCGTGGACATGGACGTCAGCCCGCAGGGCAGTCCCAGCCGGATCTCCACGAGGTATTTCGCGTAGAGCGCCGCGTTGTCGGAGGTGCCGCGCGCCGTGAGCAGGACGAAGCGGGGACGGCGGGCGGAGACGGCCTCGGCGGTGCGGCGGATCGCGGAGGCGCCGTCGGCGAGGATCCGGCGCAGCACGGCGGGCTGCTCCGCGATCTCACCGGCCATGATGCAGCCGGGCTGCTCGCTCATGGGCGGTCCTTCCAGGTGGCTGTCCCGGTGCGCCCAGTCGACCATGGGAGGGCGCGCACTCGCCAGTGGAGAGCCCGGGCGGGAGCGGCCGTACGGAACCGGACAAACGCCCGAAGCGACGGCCCCCACTCTGCTAGATTGGTCTATACCACACGAGACCCCTTTTCAGATCGGCAGGCCCAGCGTGGAAGTTGTCATCGTCCCGGACGCAACGGCAGGCGGAGAGCTCATCGCGGAGGGCATCGCCGGCCTGCTGCGCCGCACGCCCGACGCTCTGCTCGGCGTGGCCACCGGCTCGACTCCGCTGCCCATCTACGAAGCCCTCAAGGCCAAGGCCGACGCGGGTGCCGTGGACGTCTCGCGCGCCCGGATCGCCCAGCTCGACGAGTACGTGGGCCTGCCCGCGGGGCACCCCGAGTCGTACCGCGCAACCGTCCTGCGCCAGGTCGTGGAGCCCCTCGGCCTCTCCCCGGAGTCCTTCATGGGCCCCGACGGCTCCGCCGAGGACGTCCAGGCCGCCTGCGAGGCGTACGACAAGGCCCTGAAGGACGCCGGGGGCGTCGACCTCCAGATCCTCGGCATCGGCACGGACGGGCACATCGGCTTCAACGAGCCGTGCTCCTCGCTCGCCTCCCGCACCCGCATCAAGACCCTCACCGAGCAGACCCGCGTCGACAACGCGCGCTTCTTCGACGACGACATCGAGCAGGTCCCGCACCACGTCATCACCCAGGGCATCGGCACCATCCTGGAGGCCCGCCACCTGGTACTGCTGGCCACCGGCGAGGGCAAGGCGGAGGCCGTGGCGCAGACGGTCGAGGGTCCCGTCGCCGCGATCGTGCCCGCGTCCGCGCTCCAGCTGCACCCGCACGCCACGGTCGTCGTGGACGAGGCCGCCGCGTCCAAGCTGAAGCTCGCCCACTACTTCCGCCACACCTACGCCAACAAGCCCGGCTGGCAGGGCATCTAGACCGCACGGTGAAGGGCCGGTACCCGGTGGGTACCGGCCCTTCACCATGCGCAGCGCGGCCATGACGCCCGCGCGGCCGTCACTTGCCGGCGATGACCTCCGCCGCGGCGATTCCGCACACCCGCGCCGCCCCGTGCGTCGCGATGTGCAGCGCGCCCCGCGGCTCCGCCCGGTTCAGGCCCATCTCGACCACGACCGTGTCGGGGCGGGCGGCGAGCAGGGCGTCCAGGGCCGAGGTCATCCACGGGTGGCGGTGGGCGTCGCGTACGACGGCGACGATCCGGCGCTGCCCGGCGGCGGCGAGGACGGCCTCGACCGAGGCGTCCGCGTACGAACCGGTCAGCGTGCCGGGCAGCAGCCGCGCGAGCTCGGCCGAGACACCCCAGGGCGTCTCGTCACCGACCGCGATGTTGGCCACGGGTGTGAAGGCGGCGACGTACGCCGGTTCGGCAGGGGCCACCCGCTCGCCGGTCACGGTCAGCGCGCGGCGCGCCGCGACCAGCCCGATGTCGGTGCCGGGCGCGGTCCCCTCCTGCGTTGCCGCGCCCGGCTCCGATACAGCCCCCCTGGCCCGACGCGCCTGGGTCCAGGACGCGAGGGCGCGCACACGCGCCGCCGCGTCGGCCAGCCGCTCCTCGGACAGGTCGCCGGTCCGTACCGCTTCGACCAGCGCGTCGCGCAGTCGCAGTACGGTCTCCTCGTCCGCCAGGCCGCCGCCGACGCAGATGGCGTCGGCGCCCGCCGCGATCGCGAGGACGGAGCCACGCTCGATGCCGTACGTCGACGCGATGGCCTGCATCTCCATGCCATCGGTGACGATCAGCCCGTCGAAGCCGAGCTCCTCGCGGAGCAGACCGGTGAGGATCTGCGGGCTGAGAGTCGCCGGGCGATCGGGGTCGAGCGCGGGGAGCAGGATATGCGCGCTCATCACCGCTTTGGAACCCGCCGCGATGGCCGCGCGGAAAGGCACCAGCTCACGGGCGTGGAGTGTGGCGAGGTCCACATCGATCCGGGGCAGCGCGTGGTGCGAATCGACATTGGTGTCGCCGTGGCCGGGGAAGTGCTTGGTGCAGGCGGCGACGCCGGCGGCCTGGAGGCCTTCGACGTACGCGACGGTGTGGCGGGCCACCAGATCGGTGCCGGCGCCGAAGGACCGTACACCGATGACCGGATTGTCCGGGTTGGAGTTGACGTCGGCGGACGGCGCCCAGTTGAAGTCGACCCCGCACGCGGCGAGGCGCCGGCCCAGCTCGCGGGCGACGGCCCGGGTCAGGTCCGTGTCGTCGACGGTGCCCAGCGCGTAGTTGCCGGGGAAGGAGGAGCCGGTCCGGACCTCCAGGCGGGTGACGTCGCCGCCCTCCTCGTCGATGGCGACGAGGACGTCGTCCCGCTCGGCCCGCAGCTGGACGGTGAGGGCGGCGAGTTGTGCCGGTGAGGCGATGTTGCGGCCGAAGAGGCCGACGGAGGAGAGCCCTTCGCCGATGCGGCGGAGCAGCCAGTCGGGCGCGGTGGTGCCGACGAAGCCGGGCTGGAGGACGGTGAGGGCGTCCTGGGTCAGCGTCCCGGTACCGGATACGAGCGTCGTCATGAGGCGGCGTTATCCCTTCACGGCGCCGGCGGTCATACCGCCGACGGCCCGGCGCTGGAGGAAGAGGAAGACGATGAGCACGGGGAGGGCGAAGAGCGTGGAGGCCGCCATGGTGGCCCCCCAGTCGCTGCCGAACGCGGTCTGGAACTGCGTCAGCCAGAGCGTCAGCGTCTGCGACTCCTTGTCCTTGTTGAGGATCAGGACCATGGCGAACTCGTTCCACGCGGTGATGAAGCCGAAGAGCGAGGTCGACATGAGGCCGGGAGCGAGCAGCGGGAAGATCACCTTGAGGAACGCCTGGCCGCGGGTGCAGCCGTCGATGAGCGCCGCCTCTTCCAGCTCGACCGGGACCGCCGCGATGAAGCCGCGCAGCGTCCAGATGGTGAAGGGCAGGACCATCACGAAGTACACCAGTGTGAGCAGCGGGATGCTGTTCAGCATGTCGCTGTCCCGGGCGATGATGTACATGACGATGACCATGACCTCCCAGGGGGCCATCTGCGCCATCATCACGCCGAGGACCAGGCCCTTGCGGCCGCGGAACTTCATCCGGGCGATCGCGAAGCTCGCCGCCAGGGCGACGACCAGGGCCAGAAGCACCGCGCCGACCGTGACCGTGAGGCTGTTGACGACGTACGTCCAGAACAGGTCGACACCGGTCGCGGTCGTGTAGTTCTCGCCGGTCGGCACGAAGAGGAAGACCGGGTCCTTGCTGAGGATCTCGCTCTGCGGCTTCAGCGAGGAGGAGAGCATCCAGTAGACCGGGAAGACGAACACCACGGCGAGGACGAGCGCCGTCAGGTTCTTGAGGATCGCGCCGGGCCGCACGGGCTTTCTGCGGCGCCGGGCGGGGGCCGCGGGGGTCTTGGAGAGGGTGGTCGTGCTCACTGCTCCTCCTCCTGCTTCAGGATCAGGCGGAAGTAGAAGGACATGACGGCGATCAGCATCACGATCGTGAGGACGGAGACCGCCGCGGCGAGGCCGTAGTGGGCCTGGCTCTGGCCGACGATGTACGCGTAGACCGTAAGGGTCTCGGAACTGCGGTCCGGACCGCCGGAGTTCATGGCGTACACCTGGGTGAAGGCCTTGAAGACCCAGATGATCTCCAGAAACGTGGTGATCATGAAGAACGGCTTCAGGTTCGGGAAGACCACGGACCAGAAGGTGCGCCAGCCGTTCGCGCCGTCCATCTTGGCGGCCTCGTACAGCTCGGTGCCGATCGTGGTGAGGCCCGCGTACATGTTGAGCGCGACGAAGGGGATGGAGCCCCAGGCCACCAGGATCGTGATGATGACGAGCGAGGAGAACCCGGTCTCGAACCAGTTGTGCTGGTCGTAGCCGGTGAATCCGAGCATCCGCATCAGCCAGTTGACGACGCCGAACTGCTCGTCGAAGAGCCAGCGGAAGACCGTGACCGAGGCGACGATCGGCATGGCCCAGGCCATCATCAGCGCCAGCGAGAGCACCAGACGCATCTTCTTGCCGAGCCGGTTGAGCAGCAGGCCGAGGAGCGTGCCGACACCCATGATCACGGCGACGTTCGCGGCCGTGAAGAGGAGGCTTCGGACCACGACGGTCCAGAAGTCCGGGTCACCGATCAGCTCGGTGTAGTTCTCGAAACCGATCCACTGCGGCCTACGGGTGATCAGTTCCTTCCGGTTGACCTGCTGGAAGGAGAGGATCACATTGCGCGCGAGCGGATAGAGCAGCAGCACCGCCATGGAGAGGACGGCGGGGCCGATCAGCAGGTACGGCAGCAGCCCGCCGGGCAGGGCGCGCCTGCCGCGAGGAGGCTGAAGGACTTCCTTCGATCCGGAAGGGGGTGGCGGAGTCTGAGACGGCCCTGCCGCCCTCCCCGACGCGTCCTGGGGAGCGGAGGTCACCGCTCCCTGGGAGTCCACGGTCATGGTCTTCTTCCTCGCGGTTCTGGGGCTCCCGCGCCCAACGGGCCCGCGGCCCCGGGGGAACGGGCCGCTGTGCACTGCGATGACCCGGTGGTGGGGGGGGGGGGGGGGGGGGGGGGGGGGGGGGGGGGGGGGGGGGAGGAGGGGGGGGGGGGGGGGGTGGGGGGGGGGGTATTTGGCTATGC
>NZ_JBVIPQ010000002.1:235639-314715 GCF_055577795.1 Streptomyces sp. NPDC033174 | reverse complement strand
GCGGTGGATCGAGGAGGCTTTTTCTCCGCGGTAGCCGTGTGGTGCGGGCGAACCGGGCGTCGTGCGCGTGCTGGTTAGCGTGGGGGGGGCCCCCCCCCCCCCCCCCCTCCCTCCCCCCCCCCCCCCCCCCCCCCCCCCCCCCCTTTTCCCCCCCCCCCCCCCCCCCCCCCCCCCCCACCACCGGGTGCGACGACTACTTCTGGTTGATGCGCTCGGTGATCACCTTGTCGGCCGCCTCGCCGGCCTTCGCGGCGTCCTCACCCTTGAGGACCTTGGTCATGTAGTCCTTGATCGGGTTGGGCTCGGTCTCGACGTTCGCCCAGCCGGAGGTCACCGGGGTGATCTTGCCGACGGGCGCGGCCAGGGCCATCGCCTCGGCGAAGGAACCGGCCGGTGCCTTGAACTGCGACGCGTCGTTGTTCGGGAGCAGCGCGCCACCGGTGGCCGCGGCGTACTTGGCCATCTGCTCCTTGCCGGCGGCCAGGGCCAGCCACTCCTTGGCCAGGTCCTTGTTCTGCGAGCGCTCGGCCACGGCGAGGTTGGAGCCGCCGAAGAAGACGGAGCCCGGCTTGTCGGCGGTCTTGCCCGGGATCGGGAAGTAGCCGAAGTCGGCGGTCTTGCCGGCCTTCTTCATGGCGTCGATGGCGCCGCCGGCCTCCCAGCCGAGACCGATCCAGGACGCGACTCCGCCCTTGGGGACGATGTCGGTGGACTGCTGCGGGGTCGCCTCGTCCTTGTCCTTGGGAGCGGTCGAGTAGGACTGCAGCTCCTTGTAGAAGTTCATGGCGGCGGCGGCCTGCGGGGAGGACAGGTTGCCCTTCCACTTGTCGCCGTCCTTGACGGCGAGGTCGGCGCCCTCGTCCCACAGGAGGCCCGCGTAGACGTACCAGCTCTGGCCGGGCAGGTAGATGGGCTGGACCTTGGAGTCCGACGCCTTGATCTTCTTCAGTCCGTCGATCCACTCGGCGCGGGTCTTCGGCGGGGTGACGCCGGCCTTCTTGAAGAGGGCCTTGTCGTAGACGACGACACGGTTGGCGGCGTACCAGGGGGCGGAGTAGAGCTTGCCGTCGAGCTCGTTCGAGGCGAGCATGCCCTTGTTCCAGCCGTCGTAGCCGAGCTTCGACTTGTCGGCGGTGAGGTCCGCGAGGCCCTCGGTGACGGCGTAACCGGCGGTCTGGGTGTTGCCGAGCTCCAGGACGTCCGGCGGGGTGTCCTCGGACAGGGCCGTGGTGACCTTCTCCTGGATGCCCTTCCACTGCTGGATCTCGACCTTGACCTTGACGCCCTTGTGCTTGGCCTCGAACTCCTTGTTGACCTGCTTGATCCAGGCGTCGGGAGCCGAACCGTCCATGACCCAGACGGTCAGCGTCTTGTCGCCGCCCGCCTCCTTGCCGCCGTCACCCTTGTCGCTGCCACAGGCGGCCATGCCGACCATCATGCCCGCGACACCAATCGCCGCGATGAGCTTGCGCTTCACGACACCCTCCTCAGGGATGCAAGAGACTTCCCCCACCACCGCCCGAGAACTCCGCTCCGCCGAGACATGCCAGGACCTGCGACATGCGCGGCGGGTACTGCCCGTGGGGCTGGGACCTGGTCTTTAATGGTTTAGACCAGTACCCGGAGCTTGGCCTAGACCTTTAGGGGTGTCAAGGGTGTATAAGAAGGGCAGTCGCGTCCGTTACCGGACCGACACCTGAGGTGGAGCGACGACCTGTGACCGGTCCGTGCCACCATGTGAGCCGCTACAGACGGAGGAGCCGGTGACGGCAGCAGCGCAGGAGTCGGGAAGGCAGGCCATGGCCACGGACGGGGGCGGTACGGAGACCGAGGGCGGGGCCGCGACCCGCACCGCGCGCGTGCCCAAGTACTACCGGCTCAAGCGGCACTTGCTCGACATGACGGAGACGCTCCCGCCGGGCACCCCGGTGCCGCCGGAGCGCACCCTCGCGGCCGAGTTCGACACCTCGCGCACCACGGTGCGCCAGGCCCTCCAGGAGCTGGTGGTCGAGGGCCGCCTGGAGCGCATCCAGGGCAAGGGCACCTTCGTCGCCAAGCCGAAGGTGTCACAGGCGCTCCAGCTCACCTCGTACACCGAGGACATGCGGGCCCAGGGGCTCGAACCCACCTCCCAGCTGCTCGACATCGGCTATGTCACGGCGGACGACACCCTCGCGGGGCTGCTCGACATCAACGCGGGCGGGCGGGTGCTGCGGATCGAGCGGCTGCGGCTCGCGAGCGGCGAGCCGATGGCGATCGAGACGACCCACCTGTCCGCGAAGCGCTTCCCCGCGCTGCGGCGCTCCCTGGTGAAGTACACCTCCCTCTACACGGCGCTGGCGGAGGTGTACGACGTCCATCTCGCCGAGGCCGAGGAGACGATCGAGACGTCCCTGGCGACGCCGCGCGAGGCGGGTCTGCTGGGCACCGACGTCGGCCTGCCGATGCTGATGCTGTCCCGGCACTCACTGGACGGGAACGGCGAGCCGGTGGAATGGGTGCGGTCGGTGTACCGGGGCGACCGGTACAAGTTCGTCGCGAGGCTCCAGCGCCCCAACGGCTGAACCTCCGACCTGCCGGACCGCCGACCGGCCCAGCGGCCGAACTGCCGTGAACCTTTGGCCTCCTGAATACGTGACGGGTGTCGGGGCACTGATACTCGTCCGTTATTCGGACGGGGGTTCCATCAGGCGAAACCGTCCCCTAGATTTCCTGCGCATTACGCAGGTGAGCCATGGTGTTCAGCGAGGGGACGGAAACGCCGTATGTCACAAGAAAAGCAACCTGCCGTCACGCCCGTGAGGGTGGTGGTGGCGCTCTGCCTCGTCGTGCCGTTCGTGGCGATGCTCTGGGTGAGCTCCTACGCCAAGGTGGAGCCGACGTTCCTCGGCATGCCGTTCTTCTACTGGTACCAGATGCTCTGGGTCCTCATCTCCACCGCGCTGACCATGACCGCCTACCAGCTGTGGCAGCGTGACCAGCGCGCCCGCAAGGGAGGTGCGTCGAAGTGAAGGACGGCGTGAACGGCGTCGCACTCGCCGTCTTCATCTTCTTCTTCCTGGCCGTCACGGTCCTGGGCTTCCTCGCCTCGCGCTGGCGCAGAGCGGAGAACGAGAACAGCCTGGACGAATGGGGCCTGGGCGGGCGCTCGTTCGGCACCTGGGTCACCTGGTTCCTGCTCGGCGGCGACCTCTACACCGCGTACACCTTCGTGGCCGTCCCGGCGGCGATCTACGCGGCCGGCGCCGCGGGCTTCTTCGCCGTGCCGTACACGATCCTGGTCTATCCGCTGATCTTCACCTTCCTGCCGCGGCTGTGGTCGGTGTCGCACAAGCACGGCTACGTCACCACCTCCGACTTCGTCCGCGGCCGCTTCGGCTCCAAGGGCCTCTCCCTGGCGGTCGCGGTCACCGGCATCCTCGCCACCATGCCGTACATCGCGCTCCAGCTCGTCGGCATCCAGGCCGTGCTCGACGTGATGGGCGTGGGCGGCGGCGAGACCACCCACTGGTTCGTCAAGGACCTGCCGCTGCTGATCGCCTTCGGTGTCCTGGCGGCGTACACCTACTCCTCGGGTCTGCGGGCCCCGGCGCTCATCGCGTTCGTCAAGGACACGCTGATCTACATCGTCATCGCGGTGGCGATCATCTACATCCCGATCAAGCTCGGCGGCTTCGACGAGATCTTCGCCAGGGCCGGTGAGGCGTACGCGCAGATCAACCCGGCGACCGGCAAGCCGCGCGGCGCGCTGGTGCCCGGGGAGATGGGCCAGTGGGGCTATGCGACGCTCGCGCTCGGTTCGGCCCTCGCGCTCTTCATGTATCCGCACTCGATCACCGCGACGCTCTCCTCGCGCAGCCGTGACGTGATCCGCCGCAACACCACGATCCTGCCGCTCTATTCACTGATGCTGGGGCTGCTGGCGCTGCTCGGCTTCATGGCGATTGCCGCGGGCGTGAAGGTGAAGAACGGCCAGCTGGCCATCCCGCAGCTGTTCGAGAACATGTTCCCGGACTGGTTCACGGGTGTCGCCTTCGCCGCCATCGGCATCGGCGCGCTGGTCCCGGCGGCCATCATGTCGATCGCCGCCGCGAACCTCTTCACCCGCAACATCTACAAGGACTTCCTGAAGCCGGACGCCACTCCGGAGCAGGAGACCAAGGTGTCCAAGCTGGTGTCGCTGCTGGTGAAGGTGGGAGCGCTGGCCTTCGTCCTCACCATGGACAAGACCGTCGCCATCAACTTCCAGCTGCTGGGCGGCATCTGGATCCTGCAGACCTTCCCGGCGCTGGTGGGCGGTCTGTTCACCCGCTGGTGCCACCGCTGGGCGCTGCTCGCGGGCTGGGCCGTGGGCATGGTCTACGGCACGGCGGCCGCGTACGGCGTCGCGAGCCCCACGCAGAAGCACTTCGGCGGCTCGTCCGCGGAGATCCCGGGCATCGGCGAGATCGGCTACATCGGTCTCACCGCGTTCGTCCTCAATGTGGTGGTGACGGTGGTCCTGACCTTCGTCCTGCGGGCCCTCAAGGCCCCCGACGGCATCGACGAGACGTCCCCGTCGGACTACACGGCGGACGCGGGCGACCCGGGCGTGCAGGTGGAGCTGCCGCCGGCCACGGCGGGGGCGCCGGGCGGCCACTGACCAGCGCACGAAGGGCCCGGAGTCTACGCGAGGAAACTCCGGGCCCTTCGCCGTGCCCGCCGGGCACACTGATCCCCATGGACTTCACCCTCAGACGCGTCACCCCCGCCGAGTACGAGGAGCTGGGCGAGATCACTGCGCAGGCCTATCTCGGGGACGGGCTCCTGGACTTCGGCGGCGACGACGCCTATCTGCACGTCCTGCGGGACGTGGCACGGCGCGCCGCGCAGGCCGAGGTCCTGGTCGCCGTCGACCGTGCCGGACGGCTGCTCGGGGGAGTGACGTTCGTCGGTTCCGGCGGGCCCTGGGCCGATGTCGCCCGGGAGGGCGAGGCCGAGTTCCGGATGCTCGCGGTCGCGAAGGACGCGCGGGGGCGGGGCGTCGGGGAGGCTCTCGTACGGGCCTGTGTGGAGCGGGCACGGGCGACCGAGGGCTGCGTACGGCTGGTGCTGTCGACCCAGCACGCCATGGTCTCCGCGCACCGGATCTACGAGCGCCTGGGGTTCACCAGGACCCCCGAGCGGGACTGGTCACCGGTCCCCGAGCTCGCGCCGCTGCTCACCTACGCGTTGGAGCTCTGACCGCCCTCCACGCGCGAAGACACAACATGTGGGGGGTGACGCATCCATCTCCCCCCACATGTATGCTCATGCTCGCTGTCGCCGCAGGGGAATCCGGTGCGAATCCGGAACTGTCCCGCAACGGTGTGTCAGGTGCGTTTGCGCACCCTCAAGTCCGAACACCTGCCGATGGTGCGCCTGGTCCGTCCGGTCCTGGCGCCGAAGACGTCCGGGCCTCGTGGAGTGGGCCGGTGGACGCCGCGCATCCACCGCTCGCCGGTGTGTGCCCGTGCGCCCCGCCGCCTCCCCCGCCGGCCCCGAGCCGAGCGAGGGAGAGCCCCCACGTGACCATCGCGCCCGCCGATCCGGCATCGGCGATCGAGACCGACGGACCCGGGACCGTGCTTCTGCGGATCCTGACCGACCTCACCGCCGATCTGCCCGACACCGACCCCGGACGGGTCGCCGCCGCCGCGCTGCGCGGCCGGCACGCCGGCTCGGACGCGGCGGAACTGCGGGAGCTGGCCACCGAGGCGGCCGCCGGCCTGATCTCCGAGGACCCCGCCTACTCACGGCTCGCCGCCCGGCTGCTCACCCGCACGATCGCGGACGAGGCCGCGGGCCAGGGCGCCGTGTCGTTCTCCGCGTCGGTCGCCGTCGGCCACCGCGAGGGCCTGATCGCCGACCGCACGGCCGAGTTCGTCCGTCTCCACACGGCACGGCTCGACACGCTCATCGACCCCGACGCGGACGACCGCTTCGGCTACTTCGGTCTGCGGACGCTGTACTCGCGCTATCTGCTCCGGCACCCGATCACCCGCAAGGTCGTCGAGACCCCGCAGCACTTCATGCTCCGGGTGGCCGCCGGGCTCGCCGAGGACGAGAGCGTCCGCGCGCTGGACGAGGTCGCCGCGCTGTACGGCCTGATGAGCCGGCTCGACTATCTGCCCTCCTCCCCCACGCTCTTCAACTCGGGCACCCGGCACCCGCAGATGTCCTCCTGCTATCTGCTGGACTCCCCGCAGGACGAGCTCGACTCGATCTACGACCGCTACCACCAGGTGGCGCGGCTCTCCAAGCACGCCGGCGGCATCGGACTCTCGTACTCCCGCGTCCGCGCCCGCGGTTCGCTGATCCGCGGCACGAACGGGCACTCCAACGGCATCGTGCCGTTCCTCAAGACCCTCGACGCCTCCGTCGCCGCCGTGAACCAGGGCGGCCGTCGCAAGGGCGCCGCCGCCGTCTACCTGGAGACCTGGCACGCCGACATCGAGGAGTTCCTGGAGCTCCGCGACAACACCGGTGAGGACCAGCGCCGTACGCACAACCTCAATCTGGCGCACTGGATCCCCGACGAGTTCATGCGCCGGGTGAACGCCGACGCCGAGTGGTCGCTGTTCTCCCCGGCCGACGTGCCCGAGCTGGTCGACCTCTGGGGCGACGCCTTCGACGCCGCCTACCGCGCGGCCGAGGCAAAGGGCCTGGCCCGCAAGACCATGCCGGCCCGGGATCTGTACGGCCGCATGATGCGCACCCTCGCCCAGACCGGCAACGGCTGGATGACCTTCAAGGACGCGTCCAACCGCACCGCGAACCAGACGGCGGAGCCCGGCCACACGGTCCACTCCTCGAACCTGTGCACCGAGATCCTGGAGGTGACGGACGACGGCGAGACGGCCGTCTGCAACCTCGGCTCGGTCAACCTCGGCGCGTTCGTGCTCGCCTCGGGAGACATCGACTGGGAGCGCCTCGACGAGACGGTCCGTACGGCCGTCACCTTCCTCGACCGGGTCGTCGACATCAACTTCTACCCGACCGAGCAGGCGGGCCGCTCCAACGCCCGCTGGCGCCCGGTGGGCCTGGGCGCCATGGGCCTCCAGGACGTCTTCTTCAAGCTGAAGCTGCCGTTCGACTCGGCCGAGGCCCGCGCCCTGTCGACGAGGATCGCCGAGCGGATCATGCTCGCCGCGTACGAGGCCTCCACGGACCTCGCCGAGCGGAGCGGCCCGCTCCCCGCCTGGGAGAAGACCCGCTCCGCACGCGGTGTCCTGCACCCCGACCACTACGACGTGGAGCTGAACTGGCCGGAGCGCTGGGCGGCGCTGCGCGCCCGGATCGCCTCGGTCGGCATGCGCAACTCGCTGCTGCTCGCCATCGCCCCGACGGCGACCATCGCCTCCATCGCGGGCGTGTACGAGTGCATCGAGCCGCAGGTCTCCAACCTCTTCAAGCGCGAGACGCTGAGCGGTGAATTCCTCCAGGTCAACGGCTACTTGGTCGACGAGCTGAAGAAGCTCGGCGTCTGGGACGCGCAGACCCGGGAGGCGCTGCGCGAGGCGAGCGGATCGGTGCAGGGCTTCAGCTGGATCCCGGCCGATGTCCGCGAGCTGTACCGCACGGCGTGGGAGATCCCGCAGCGCGGCCTGATCGACATGGCGGCGGACCGCACGCCGTTCCTGGACCAGTCGCAGTCGCTGAACCTCTTCCTGGAGACGCCGACCATCGGGAAGCTCTCCTCGATGTACGCCTACGCCTGGAAGCGGGGGCTGAAGACGACGTACTACCTGCGCTCCCGCCCGGCGACCCGGATCGCCCGCGCGGCCGCCGCCGCGCCGATCCCCGTACAGGCCACGCCCGAAGAGGCCGTCGCCTGCTCCCTTGAGAACCCCGAGTCCTGCGAGGCCTGCCAGTAATGACGACGACCAACGCCGAGAAGAACCTTCTGGACCCGGGCTTCGAGCTGACCCTGCGGCCGATGCGCTACCCGGACTTCTACGAGCGCTACCGGGACGCGATCAAGAACACCTGGACGGTGGAGGAGGTCGACCTGCACTCCGACGTCGCCGACCTCGCCAAGCTCACCCCCGGCGAGCAGCACATGATCGGCCGACTGGTCGCGTTCTTCGCGACGGGCGACTCGATCGTCTCCAACAACCTGGTGCTCACGCTCTACAAGCACATCAACTCCCCCGAGGCGCGGCTGTACCTGAGCCGGCAGCTCTTCGAGGAGGCCGTGCACGTCCAGTTCTATCTGACGCTGCTCGACACCTATCTGCCCGATCCGGCCGACCGCGCCGCCGCGTTCGACGCGGTCGAGGAGATCCCCTCCATCCGGGAGAAGGCGCAGTTCTGCTTCCGCTGGATGGACTCGGTGGAGAAGATCGAGCGCCTGGAGACCCAGGCCGACCGCCGCCGCTTCCTGCTGAACCTGATCTGCTTCGCGGCGTGCATCGAGGGCCTGTTCTTCTACGGCGCCTTCGCCTACGTCTACTGGTTCCGCTCGCGCGGTCTGCTGCACGGCCTGGCGACCGGCACCAACTGGGTGTTCCGCGACGAGACGATGCACATGAACTTCGCCTTCGAGGTCGTGGACACCGTCCGCAAGGAGGAGCCCGAGCTCTTCGACGACGCACTGCGTCAGCAGGTCACCGACATGCTGAAGGAAGCCGTCGAGGCGGAGCTGCAGTTCGGCCGCGACCTGTGCGGTGACGGCCTGCCCGGCATGAACACCGAGTCGATGCGCGAGTACCTCCAGTGCGTCGCCGACCAGCGCCTGACGCGTCTGGGCTTCGCCCCGGTGTACGGCTCCGAGAACCCGTTCGCGTTCATGGAGCTCCAGGGCGTCCAGGAGCTGACGAACTTCTTCGAGCGCCGGCCGTCCGCGTACCAGGTGGCGGTGGAGGGCTCCGTCGACCTGGACGAGGACTTCTGAGCGAGTGATCCGCACCCGGGCGGCGGCCTGCGCCGCCGCCGCGCTCACCGTCGCCGCGGGCCTGGGCATCAGGTCGGCGGCGACGGGTGAGGTGGCCAAGTACGCGGGGGACGCGCTCTACACCGTGCTGATCCTCGCCCTGGTGGTGCTGCTCGCGCCCCGGGTCAGGCCGCTGACGGCGGCGGGCGTCGCACTGGGCTTCAGCTGCGCGGTGGAGCTGTTCCAGCTCACCGGCGTCCCCGCGGAACTGGCCGAGCGCAGCACTCTCGCGCGGCTGGTTCTCGGCACCTCGTTCAACGCACCGGATCTGCTCTGGTACGCGGTCGGCGCGGCGGCCGGCTGGGCCGTCCACCGCGCCCTGGACGCGCGTCAGTCGTTCGGGACGGTCTCGTAGCGCGGGGTGCCCTCGGACATCTGCCGCAGCGCGTCCTTGCGGTCCCGCTTGGAGAGCCGGTCGATGTACAGGTAGCCGTACAGGTGGTCCGTCTCGTGCTGGAGGCAGCGCGCGAAGTAGCCCGTGCCCCGCACCTTGATCGGGTTGCCCTGGGCGTCCTGACCGCGCACCACCGCATAGTCGGGGCGGGCCAGTTCGGCGTAGGCCGTGGGGACCGACAGGCAGCCCTCGTTGGCCTCGTCGAGGACGCGGCGGTCGGCCGGCAGCTCCTCGAGGACCGGGTTGCACACCACGCCGACGTGGCGCACGCCCTCGTCGTCCATGCAGTCGTAGACGAAGACCTTCAGGTCCACACCGATCTGGTTGGCCGCCAGGCCCACGCCCTCGGCCGTCCTCTGACTGGCGAACATGTCGTCGATCAGCGACGCGAGCTTGTCGTCGAACTCGGTGACGTCCTTGCACTCCTTGTGGAGCACCGGGTTGCCGACGACCGTGATCGGGCGCGACGTGCCGCGCTCGCGGTACGCGAGCTCACGCGCCTCGCAGTCCTCCGTGTCGACGACGAAGCCGTCGTTCACCTGCTCGTCAGTCTCCTGCTGCGACATGTCCGCCGTACGCCTTCCTCAAAACCTCAGCCTGTGGTCGCGTACAGCCTACGGGCAGCGGTCAGCAGACTTCTTCGAGATCCCGCCACTCACGGCTGTCGGGGCTGTCCGCCACCCAGCCGTCGAGGAGACCGCGGACCAGACCCGCGGGCGCCGCGATACCGCACTCGCGCTCCGGCACCCACAGCTCGCCCGGCGAACGGTGGCCGAGCGGCCCGGGGTGGCCCGGCTCACTGTGGTCGTGCGGGTCCAGGTGCTCGCCCTCGCCCTCGGCGCTCGGCATGGTCGACTCCGAACAGGCACGGCACAGCAGCCGCACCGACGACGACCAGTCCTCGGCGGCGAAGCCCGCGTCCGCGGCGAGCTGCTCCAGTGCGTTGCGGTCGGCCTCGGTCGCGGCCTCCAGGAGCACCACCCAGGTCGGGACGGGCGACGGCGCCCAGAGCTCGATCTCGTCGAAGACGGGGAAGGACGGGCCGGCGGACGTGGTCCGCTCGCCGTGCGGAACGCCGTCGTGCAGCACGACCTCGCCCCAGCGCCGCCCGGAGGACGGCAGCGGGATGGAGAGCACCTCCATGCGGGCCGGATCGAGCCGGCGGCCCCACACGACCTCCGCCTCCCCCTCGGGGGAGAGCCGCACGGCCGCGCTGCCGAGGTCCATGCCGGCGGGCTCACCCGTCCCGGCGGAGGCGCCGGGCACCTTCAGCCCGTACGCCTGCCAGGCGCGGCGGGCCAGCGGCCAGTCCTGGAGCGCGGTGGCGGCGATGCCGACGTTCCACCAGTCGGGGGCGCCGGTCTCCTTGTCGAGCAGCGCGACGGCCCGCAGGCCCGCGGCGCGCGCCTGCTCCCAGTCGTGCCGGAACTTGTGCAGCAGCGCCAGATTGAACCAGGACTCGGAGAGCCAGGGCTCAAGGTCCGCCGCGCGCGTCAGCAGCGCACCCGCGTCCTCGTACCGGCCGTCACCGATCAGCGTGAACGCGCGGTCGGTGGCCTGCCGCCACGAGGCGGAGGGCCGATGCCGTACCTTCCCGAAGATCCTCACGATTCCCGCCTGCCGGTCACTCGGGTCCAGGCCCGAGGGATCCCTCGACAACTCTTGTCACCCTCTTGTTCGCATCCAACCATGCCCGGTCGGACGCCCGCTCATTACCCATGGGTTACCCAGGCGGGGACGCGGTAAGACCGCCGCGGGTGAGGACCTTGGCGAGTGACTCGACGACTTCCGGCTGATAGTCGCGCGCGGTGCCCAGCCGCAGGCGCTCGAGGGCCGTGAGGGCCCCTCCCGCGCTGTCTCCCGCGAGATCGTCGTACGCGTTGACGGTGCGGACGATCCGCGCGGGCAGGGGCTGCTCGCGGTACGGGTCGGCCTGACGTTCGACGATCAGGGCGACGGTCGGCGGGACGCCGGTCTGGCGGACCACTGCGCCGCCGAGGAGGGCGATGCGGCGCTGCTCCTCGGCCGGGAGGAGGGCCGTGGCGCCCTCGGGAACGGGGTCCACGAGGGACAACTGTCCGATGTCGTGCATCAGGGCGGCGTACTCGAGGACGGTCAGCTCGTAGCCCGACAGCCCCATCTCGCGCCCGACCGCCCCGCTGAGGGTTGCGACCCGGCGGGCATGGCCCGCCGGCGTGTATCCGGCGACCTCGGTCGCCCGGGCCAGGGAGGCGATGGTCTGGCGGTTGGTGGTGCGCACGGCGGTGTAGCGCCGGAAGGACAGCTGGGTGAGCAGCAGCGGCACGCAGAAGACCGGCAGTGCCCACAGCCCGGCGACGGCGACACCGAGGGCCATGACCGCACAGGTCGCGCACACGGCTGAGCCGATGCCGATGAGGGTGCGCAGCTCGTCGCGCAGGAGGGGGCCGAAGGGGGCGGGGGTGCCCCCTCTGCGCCGGGCTTGGCGGGGGAGGCTGCGGGCGCGCCGCGTCAGGGCGGCCAGCACGGCGTCGCAGAGGGCGGTGAGCACCAGCAGGATCAGCAGGAAGAGGGCGTGGGCGGGGCCGTGGCCGAGGCGGTGGGTGACCTCGCCGACGTTGTAGAGCGGCTGGAAGCAGACGGCGGCGAAGGCGACGGTCAGGGTCCGCCGTGCCACATGGTCGAGCGCCGGTCCGCGCCCCCGGGCCACGTGCGGCACGGCCCCGGCGAGGGCCGCGGCCACCACGACGGCGACGACC
Source organism: Streptomyces sp. NPDC033174 (assembly GCF_055577795.1). Lineage (NCBI taxonomy): Bacteria > Bacillati > Actinomycetota > Actinomycetes > Kitasatosporales > Streptomycetaceae > Streptomyces > Streptomyces sp. NPDC033174. The sequence goes on along the minus strand of NZ_JBVIPQ010000002.1, from coordinate 302,630 downwards.
TGGAGGACCCCGTGCGTGGTGGGCCGGCCGCCGCTCTCGCCCAGCAGCGCGTACGCGAGTGCCCCGGCGGCCGAGAGGGGCGCGGGTTCGCGCTCGCCGGGCAGGGCGCCCCAGCGGGCCAGCTCCCCGACGGCGATGAGCACCCCGAAGGCGAGGGCGATGCGCGGCTCGTCGACCCCGTACCAGAGGGTGTGCGCGAGGGCGACGAGGGTGAGGGCGCCGGCGGCGCAGTGGATCACGCCGATCACGGGCGGGACGAAGGGCCGGGCGGCTCTCACGCGTGGCCCCCGGGCCGTGCGCGGCGACCGGAGGGTGCCCCGGCCGGGGGCCGCGGGCGGACGGCGGAGGACCGGTCGGCCTCTTCGGCCGCGGGCCGGCCGGTGTCTTCCGCCGCGGGCGGGGCGGTCTCCTCCCCTGGGGGCCGCGGCGGCGGAACGTTCCCTCCCGGCGACGGATGCGGCTCGTCGGAGGTGACCGCCGTCTGCCAGCCGTGCCGGTCCAGCGCGCGCACCAGCGCCCGTACCATTTTCGGGTCGAAGTGCGTCCCGGCGCAGCGCTCGAGCTCCGCCACCGCCGTGGCCACCGGTCTGGCCCTGGAGTAGGACCGGGTGGAGGTCATGGCGTCGAAGGCGTCCGCGACGGCCACCACGCGCGCGAACTCCGGGATCTGGTGACCGCTCAGGCCGTACGGATAGCCTCTGCCGTCCATCCGCTCGTGGTGGTGCAGGATCGCCGACCGGGCCTCGCCCAGGAATGCGATGCCGCGCACCATCTCGTGCCCGTACTCCGGGTGCAGTTCGATGACGCGGCGTTCGTCCGGGGTCAGCGGACCGTCCTTGCGCAACACCCGGGTCGGCACACCGAGCTTCCCGACGTCGTGCAGGATCCCGGCGAACCGCAGGACCTCCAGCCGGCCCTCCTCCATGCCGAGTTCACGGGCGATCAGCACCGACGCCCGGCCGACCCGCTCACTGTGGCCGCGGGTGTACTTGTCCTTGATGTCGACGGCCTGGACGAGCGCCCTGATCGTCGCCTGGTGGGCGGCCCGTTCGCGGTGGTACTGCGCGAAGACCCAGCAGGTGATGTACATCGGCAGCAGCACGAACAGCGCGGCCACCGGCCCGTACTCACTGCGCCACAGCACCGCCATCATCAGGCCCGCCAGCCCGTGCACGGCGTGCGGGGCGAGCGAGCGGCCCAGCAGACCTCGCCAGGCGGTGCGCGGCGGAAGCCGTTCGGCGGTGGCGAGGATGCCGCCGTCGAGGACGGTGAGCACCAGACAGAAGGTGAGCGCCGAGGCACCGGCCGGCAGCAGGATGTACGGGAAGTCCGGCAGCCGCAGCCCGTGGCCACCGCCGCCGAGCGCGGCCGGCCCGCCGAGCAGCGCCGCCGCCCCCGCGGCCGTCCAGGTGGCGAGGGCCAGTTGAGCGGCGCGCCACAGACGCCGTACGCCGGCCGGGCGCTGCTCCACCCGGGCGACGAGCGCGCCTGGCACCGCGGCCAGCGCGGCCCCAGCTGGTGGCAGCAGCAGCGCCGCCGCGAGGAGTACGGGGAAGAAGGAGCCGGCGCCCATGGGGACCGAGCCGCCCGGCGCGCGCCGCAGGAACGGGCAGCGGGCGGGCATCTCGCACACGGCGTACACACCGGCGACCAGGGCGACGGTGCTCCAGGGCCGCGCGGGCACGGCGGAGAGGGGGAGCGCCGCGGGCAGGACGCACGCCACGGCACAGAGGGTGACGCACCCGATGTACGCGCGCGCCGCGACCGGAATCGCCGTCACCGTCGCCGCCCTCCCCGTGTCGCGTGAAATCGTCCGTCACGCTAGCGAGTTGGGGCGCGGGGCAGGGCTCGTAGCAGCCGATTCGTACCATCGGGTGATGTCGGGCTTCGGGAGCGCCGGGGGCGCGGAATGCGCGTACACGCGCGAGGGGCGCGCCGCGGGAATCGCGACGCGCCCCTGGGGCGAGAAGCCGCTCAGGTCTCCTGAGGGGCGGTGGCGGTCACATCGTGCTCCGGCACGGCCTGCCCCGAGCGGATCAGATCGATCCGGCCCATGACCTTGGCCCGCAGGTCGGTCGGGACGTCGTCGTGCCCGCAGCAGCGCTTGACCAGCTTCTTCACGGCCTGCTCAAGGCCGTACTTCTCCAGGCACGGGGAGCACTCCTCGAAGTGGACCTCGAACTTGGTGCAGTCACTGTCGGGCATCTCATGATCGAGGAACTCGTAGAGATGATCGAGGACCTCAGCGCAATCCGTCTCGTGCGGCTCTCCGCAGCTCATGAGCCCGAGCCTTTCAGATCGTTCGACGACTCTCCGGCGCCCGCGGGTACCAGCCCGCGGTCACGGGCGTAGTCCTCGAGCATGCCGCGCAGCTGGCGGCGGCCCCGGTGCAGTCGGGACATCACCGTACCGATGGGTGTCCCCATGATGTCCGCGATCTCCTTGTACGCAAAGCCCTCTACATCGGCCAGATAGACGGCGATGCGGAACTCCTCGGGGATCGCCTGCAGGGCTTCCTTCACATCGGAGTCGGGGAGGTGGTCGAGGGCCTGCGACTCGGCGGACCGCAGACCGGTCGACATGTGCGACTCGGCGCGGGCGAGCTGCCAGTCCTCGATCTCCTCGGCGGCGCTGCGCTGGGGCTCGCGCTGCTTCTTGCGGTACGAGTTGATGAAGGTGTTCGTGAGGATCCGGTACAGCCACGCCTTGAGGTTGGTGCCCTCACGGAACTGGTGGAAGGAGCCGTACGCCTTGGCATAGGTCTCCTGGACCAGGTCCTCCGCGTCGGCGGGGTTGCGCGTCATGCGCAGCGCGGCGGAGTACATCTGGTCGAGGTATCCGAGGGCGTCCCGCTCGAAGCGCGCATTGCGCTCGGCGGTCGTCTCCTCGGGGCCGTCGTCGGTCCCTGTGTCGGTCCCAGTGACCGGACCCACCTCCTCCAACGCTGCGGCGAACCCGAATGCGGACCCGCTCGCTTCGGAGGATAGACGAGGAACCCCTCCACCCGCCGCCCGAATAGAGGCGGTCCTCGCCGCGGGCAGCACCGTCCAGTCCAGGTCAGCGGCGTGCGGGCGGCTCGGGCAGATGGTCGAACCCATGCGACTGACTCCCTCTCCAAAGCTCTTACCGATGCCCGTCACAACAGTGATCGCGCGCTCAACATTCCCGGAGGGCGGTGATCCATTCGCCGACGCCGTCGGTGATGACCGCGAGCGCGTCCTCCTGGGTGAGAGGGGCGCGCCGGGGCACGGCGAAGCCATGATCGCCGGAGTCCACCTCGACGAGGTCGTACGTCCCGCCGGGGAATTCCGCCGGCTTCCCGAACGGGTCGTTCCCGCCCTGGACGACGAGCGTGGGGACGCCGGCCCCGAGCAGCTCGTCGGCGCGGGACTTCTCGGGCCTGCCGGGCGGGTGGAGGGGGAAGCTGAGCGCCAGTACGGCCCGGGCGCCGAGCTCGGCGGCGGTCCGGCAGGCGACCCTCGCCCCCGCGCTGCGTCCGCCGGCGACCACCGGCAGCCCCGGCCCGGCGAGCACGGGCCACACGCCCCGCCAGCCGGTGTCCAGCGTCTTCGGCGCGGGCGCCACCTTCTTCCCGGCGACCCGCCAGGGCTGCTCGACCAGGGCGACGGTCACTCCGCGCGCGGGCAGGCTCCCGGCCAGCGCCCGCAGATCCCGTGCCTCGATGCCGCCTCCGGCCCCGTGCCCGAGCGCCAGCACGGCCCAGGCCTCCGCCGCCTCGACCCAGGTGACCCGGGCTGTCCCCGCGTCCGTCTCCACACTCTGCGTTCGACTCACGCGTCCATCCTCGCGCGCGCCGTCCCGGGAGACCCGGCCGCCGCACGGGGGCCGGCCCCGGGAGCCCGCTCAGAACAGCGTGATCTCCTCCGGACCGTCCAGTTCCTTGAGCAGCTCCGGTCCGTTGTTGCGGACGTCGCTCACCGCCGTCGGCACCGGATACGCCCTCATCAGTCCCTCCGGCGGCGGCGCCAGGAGCGACCTCAGCTCCTCCTCGTCCGTGCGCGACGGGTCCAGCCACGCGTCCCAGCGGTCCGGCGTCAGCATCAGCGGCATCCGGGGGTGGATGTCCGCCAGCGAGCGCGGACCCTCCACCGGCGCCACGCCCAGAGGGCCCGTCTCGGCCTCGGTCGTGATCACCGAGCAGGTGACCCACCACGCCCGGGGGTGGTCGTCCGGCAGGGTGCGGTCCCGCCAGAACTCGTAGAGGCCCGCCATCGCGAAGACCGACCCGTCGGAGGGGGTCACGAAGTACGGCTGCTTCCTGGACCGCTTCCTCTTGCCCTCGACCTCCAGCTCCCGCTCCCCCGCGCCGGTCACCCACTCGTAATAACCGTCCGCCGGCAGGAGGCACCGCCGGGACGAGAACGCGCGCCGGAACGACGGCTTCTCGTGGACGGTCTCCGCCCGCGCGTTGATCATCCGGGCCGCGCCCTCCGGCGACGTGGCCCACGACGGCACGAGTCCCCACTTCAGTGCGCGCAGCTGGCGAACCGGCCGGGGCGATTCGGCGTCCTTCAGAGGACGTTCGAGTACCGCGTACACCTCTTTGGTCGGGGCCACGTTCCAGTCGGGCGCCAGCGTCTCCTCCGGCTCCCACTTCTCGACCTCGAAGAGCGCCACCAGGTCCTCGGGCCCACGACTCGCTGAATACCGTCCGCACATACGTGCCACACTGCCATGCCCGACGCCACCCCGAGGAGCGGCCCGAGAAATGGATGTCTTCACCACCCAGCCCGCCCCGGAGCAGTGGCTCGTCATAGCGACCGCGCTCGCCGCGCTGCTCGCCGTCGTCCCCCGGACCGCCTGGCGGCTCTCCCGGAACGCGATCACCATCGCCCACGAGGGCGGCCACGGACTCATCGCCCTCGTCACCGGCCGCCGCCTCGACGGCATCCGGCTGCACTCGGACACCAGCGGCCTCACCGTCAGCCGAGGCCGGCCCTCCGGTCTCGGCATGATCCTGACCGCCGCCGCCGGCTACACCGCCCCGCCGCTCCTCGGCCTCGGCGGTGCCTGGCTGCTCGCCGCCGACCACATCACCCTGCTGCTCTGGCTCGCGACGGCCCTGCTGCTGGCCATGCTGGTGATGATCCGCAACGCGTACGGGGCGCTCACCGTCATCCTCACGGGCGCCGCGTTCCTCCTCGTCTCCTGGCTGACGGAGCCCGCCGTGCAGTCCGCCTTCGCCTACACGGCGGTCTGGTTCCTGCTCCTTGGCGGCGTGCGTCCCGGCTTCGAGCTGCAGTCCAAGCGGCGGCACGGCGGCGCCCCCGACTCGGACGCCGACCAGCTCTCCCGGCTCACCCACGTGCCCCCGGTGCTGTGGCTGTTCCTCTTCCACGCCGTGTCGCTCTGCTCGCTCATCGGCGGCGGGCGCTGGCTTCTCCACTTGTAGGCCCCCACTAAAGTGAGGGCATGACCGAGAGTTCCGTGCACCCCGCCCTCTGGCCCGCCCCGTACGCGCGTGGGACCGTCGACGCGACCGTCACCGTGCCCGGTTCGAAGTCGGTCACCAATCGGGCCCTTGTCCTCGCCGCGCTGGCGGCCGAGCCCGGCTGGCTGCGCCGGCCGCTGCGCTCCCGCGACACCCTGCTGATGGCCGAGGCGCTGCGCACCATGGGTGTCGGCATCGAGGAGACCGTGTCCTCCTCCTCCGTGACCGGGGCGCCGGACGCCACGGGCGAGGCCTGGCGGATCATCCCGGCCCGGCTGCAGGGCCAGGCGACCGTCGATGTCGGCAACGCCGGCACGGTCATGCGCTTCCTGCCTCCGGTCGCGGCGCTCGCCGACGGCCCGGTCCGCTTCGACGGCGACCCCCGCTCCTACGAGCGCCCCTTGAACGGCGTCATCGACGCCCTGCGTACCCTCGGCGCCCGGATCGACGACGACGGCCGCGGCTCGCTCCCGCTGACCGTGCACGGCAGCGGCGCGCTGGACGGCGGTCCGGTGGAGATCGACGCGTCCTCGTCCTCGCAGTTCGTCAGCGCCCTGCTGCTGTCGGCGCCCCGCTTCAACCAGGGCGTGGAGGTACGGCACACCGGCGACCGGCTGCCCTCGCTGCCGCACATCCGGATGACCGTCGACATGCTCCGTACGGTCGGCGCACAGGTCGACGAGCCGGAGACCGGCGGCGAGCCGAACGTCTGGCGGGTCTCCCCCTCGGCGCTGCTCGGCCGGGACCTGACCGTCGAGCCGGATCTCTCCAACGCCCAGCCGTTCCTGGCCGCCGCGCTGGTCACCGGCGGCCGTGTCACGATCCCCGACTGGCCCGAGCGGACCACCCAGCCCGGTGACGCGCTGCGGGAGATCTTCACCGAGATGGGTGGCTCCTGCGAGCTGACCGACGCCGGTCTGACCTTCACCGGCACCGGCACGATCCACGGCATCGACGTCGACCTGAGCGAGGTCGGCGAACTCACCCCGGGCATCGCGGCGGTCGCCGCGCTCGCCGACTCCCCCTCGACCCTGCGCGGGGTCGCCCATCTGCGACTCCACGAGACGGATCGGCTGGCCGCGCTCACCAAGGAGATCAACGAGCTCGGCGGCGATGTCACGGAGACCGCCGACGGTCTGCACATCCGCCCGCGCCCGCTGCACGGCGGCGTCTTCCACACGTACGACGACCACCGCATGGCCACGGCCGGCTCGATCATCGGCCTCGCGGTCGAGGGCGTGCGGATCGAGAATGTGGGGACCACCGCGAAGACCCTGCCGGACTTCCCGCAGATGTGGACCGGAATGCTCGAGGCCTGACGACATGCGCCGATACGGCAAGAACCCCGACGAGGACGACATCCGCGTCCGCCCCAACCGCAAGGGCAACCGGCCGCGCACCAACATCCGCCCGAAGCACGAGGACGCGGTCGAGGGCATGGTCCTGACCGTCGACCGGGGCCGGCTGACCTGCCTGGTCGACGACCGCGTCGTGATGGCGATGAAGGCCCGCGAGCTGGGCCGCAAGGCCGCGGTCGTCGGGGACCGGGTCTCCATCGTGGGGGATCTCTCCGGTGAGAAGGACACCCTGGCCCGGATCGTCCGGATCGGAGAGCGCACCTCCGTCCTGCGGCGCACCGCCGACGACGACGATCCGTTCGAGCGGGTGGTCGTCGCCAACGCCGACCAGCTGGCGATCGTGACGGCGCTCGCCGACCCCGAGCCACGCCCCCGGCTGATCGACCGGTGTCTGGTCGCCGCGTACGACGGCGGGCTCACGCCGCTGCTCGTGCTGACCAAGTCGGACCTGGCCAAGCCGGACGAGCTCCTGGAGATGTACGGCGCGCTGGGCGTCCCCCATGTGGTCACGACCCGCGACGAGTTCGTCGACGGCGTGGCGGCCGAGCGGGTCCACGAACACCTCAAGGGCCGGACCACCGCGTTCGTCGGCCACTCCGGGGTCGGCAAGACGACGCTGGTCAACGCGCTGGTGCCGGAGGACCGGCGGCGCAGCACCGGTGTGGTCAACGCGGTCACCGGCCGCGGCCGGCACACCACCACCTCGGCGCTGGCCCTCCCGCTGAACGACGCGGAGGGCGGCTGGGTGATCGACACCCCCGGAGTGCGGTCGTTCGGACTCCACCATGTGGATCCGTCACGGGTGATCCTGGCCTTCCCCGAGCTCGTACCGGGTACGGAGGGCTGCCCGCGCGCGTGCAGCCACGACGAGCCGGAGTGCGCGCTGGACACGTGGGTCGCCGACGGTCACGCCGATCCCGCCAGGCTCTACTCGCTGCGGCGGCTGCTGTCGACCCGGGAGCGACGAGAGGGCGACTGAGTCGCGCGCGTTTGCCCTCGCCCACGCCTGGTAAATGCATAATCGCACCAAGTGCGACGAAGCGGTCACCGAAGCGTGGGAGGCACCGACGATGGCGTGGCTGCTGGTGGTGGTCGCCGGGATCCTGGAGACGGGGTTCGCGGTCTGCCTCAAGCTCTCGCACGGTTTCACCCGGCTCTGGCCCACCATCGCGTTCGCCTGTTTCGCTCTCGGCAGCTTCGGACTGCTCACGCTCGCCCTGCGCAAGCTCGACGTCGGCCCGGCGTACGCGGTGTGGACGGGCATCGGGGCGGCCGGTACCGCGATCTACGGAATGATCTTCCTCGACGACCTGGTCTCCGCGCTGAAGATCGTGTCGATCACGCTGGTGATCGCCGGTGTCATCGGTCTCCAGCTGTCGGGCTCCTCCCACTGACCGCCGTACGCACCAGCTGCCCCACGGCCTCCCGCCCCGGCGCCACGACGTACGAGAGGGCGAGCCGGACGGCCAGTTCGCAGCGGAGCGCCTCGGCCGCGTCGTCAAGGGCGGCCAGGGAGCGGTCCCGCACCGCGTCGGCGAGCTCTCCGGGGGCCGGTGTCCCGGCGTCGGCGCGCCGCTGCGCCGGTACGGAGGAGGCGAGCGCGGCCGGCCGGGCCGGCCGGGGCGCGGGCAGCCGTTCGTCCCAGCAGCCGGTGAGGAGCGCCCGCAGGAGGGGCCGCGCGCGGGCCTGGCCGACGATCCACTCGGCGACGGAGGCCAGCCGGTCGGCCGGGTCGCTCGGCTCGGCGAGCACCCGCTCGACTCCGTGCAGATAGGCGTCCGCCTCACGCCGCAGCAGTGCCCGGGCCAGGCCCTCCTTGCTGCCGAACTCGTTGTAGAGGGTCTGCCTGGAGACGCCCGCCCTGGCCGCGACATCGACCATGCGGACCGCCGACCAGGGCAGACCCGCGAGTGCCGCGTGTGCGGCGTTCAGCAGCGTCTCTCGCGCCGTCGGCATCGTCGCCTCCCAGGCCGTGCGGTTCCGCGCCGCACGGAGTTGCTTCGCACAGAGTTGACGGGCGAACACGCACTGTCAATAGCCCCAGCGGACCCCTGCTCCCGCCCGGGATAGGGTGCCCTCATGGCCGATTACCACGATGATCTCCGGCTGGCCCATGTCCTCGCGGACGCCGCCGACGCCACCACGATGGACCGGTTCAAGGCGCTCGACCTGAAGGTCGAGACCAAGCCGGACATGACCCCGGTGAGCGAGGCCGACAAGGCCGCCGAGGAGCTGATCCGTGGTCATCTCCAGCGGGCGCGGCCACGTGACGCGATCCTCGGCGAGGAGTACGGCGTCGAGGGCACCGGCCCCCGCCGCTGGGTGATCGACCCCATCGACGGCACGAAGAACTACGTCCGCGGAGTGCCCGTCTGGGCGACGCTCATCGCGCTGATGGAGGCGGGCCCCGACGGCTTCCAGCCGGTCGTGGGCGTGGTCTCGGCGCCGGCCCTCGGCCGCCGCTGGTGGGCGGCGAAGGGCGCGGGCGCGTTCACCGGACGCAGTCTGACCTCGGCCTCGCGGATCCATGTCTCCAAGGTCGGCGAGCTGTCGGACGCCTCGTTCGCGTACTCCTCGCTGAGCGGGTGGGAGGAGCGGGGCCGTCTCGACGGGTTCCTGGACCTCACGCGCGCGTGCTGGCGGACCCGCGCGTACGGCGACTTCTGGCCGTACATGATGGTCGCCGAGGGGTCGGTGGACATCTGCGCGGAGCCGGAGCTGTCCCTGTGGGACATGGCCGCGACGGCGATCGTGGTCCAGGAGGCGGGCGGCACCTTCACCGGCCTCGACGGGCGCTCCGGACCTCACAGCGGCAACGCCGCGGCGTCCAACGGCGTGCTGCACGAGGAACTGCTCGGCTATCTGAACCAGCAGTACTAGAAGCACAGCGGACCGCGCGCGCCCCCTTGTTCATGCTCCGTAACGCTGCGACTCTAAGGATTCCCTCACTTGTGAACTTGTGAATTCTTTCTCACAGGAGGAATTCACGAAGGAGGTGGCTCCTTTCATGCTCGTCCGTGACGCCATGAGCACCGTGGTGCTGACCATCGGACCCGCCCACACCCTCCGGCAGGCCGCCGGGCTGATGGCGGCCCGCCGCGTCGGCGCGGCGGTCGTCCTCGACACCGACACCAGCGGGCTCGGCATTCTGACCGAGCGCGACATCCTCACGTCCGTCGGCGCGGGCCAGAACCCGGACCACGAGACCGCCGGCACCCACACCACCACCGACGTCGTCTTCGCCGCACCCGGCTGGACCCTCGAGGAGGCCGCGGAGGCCATGACGCACGGCGGCTTCCGTCATCTGATCGTGCTCGACGGGGACGGCCCCGTCGGGATCGTCTCCGTACGCGACATCATCCGCTGCTGGTCTCCGGCGCGACGGCACGCGGCCACTCTGGCCCGCTAGCCGGCCGTCCCCGCCCATGCGAGAGGGCCGGATCCCCGCGTGCGGGGATCCGGCCCTCTTCCTACGACAAGCGTCCGTCAGCCGCGCAGGGCCTGGACCGCGGCGTCGAGCCGCTTGCCGAAGTCTCCGTCCGCCTGACGGAAGTTGTTGATCGCGCGCTCGGCGATGTCGTCGCGCGAGACCTTGGCGATGAAGCCCGCCAGGTTGTCGATCAGGCGGACCTTCTCGTCCTCGGACATCAGACGGTAGAGGTTGCCCGCCTGGACGAAGTCGTTGTCCTCGGAGTGGACGGGGGCGGCGTGGTTGCCCGTGCCCCCGACCAGCGGGACGGGCTGCCACAGCGGGCGGTCCGTCTGGTGCGGGCCACCGAAGCTGTTGGGCTCGTAGTTCTTCGTGCCCTTGTGGCGGCCGTCGTACAGGAAGCCGTCACGGGAGTTGGTGCGCGCCTCGGTGGCGTGCGGGCGGTTCACCGGCAGGTGGTCGGCGTTGATGCCGACGCGGTAGCGGTGGGCGTCGCCGTACGCGAAGAGACGGCCCTGGAGCATCTTGTCCGGCGAGGGGCCGATGCCCGGCACGAAGTGCGCGGGGCTGAAGATCGACTGCTCGACCTCGGCGAAGATGTTCTCCGGGTTGCGGTTCAGCTCCAGCTTGCCGATCTCGATCGGCGGGTAGTCCTCGTGCGGCCACACCTTGGTGAGGTCGAACGGGTTGAAGCGGTAGTTGGCCGCCTCGTCCGCCGGCATGATCTGCACCTGCACGGTCCAGGACGGGAAGTCACCGCGCTCGATGGCCTCGCGCAGGTCGCGCTGGTGGCTGTCCGGGTCCACACCGGAGAGGCGGTTGGCCTCGTCGGTGGTCAGGTTCTTGATGCCCTGGTCGGTCTTGAAGTGGTACTTGACCCAGAAGACCTCGCCGGCCTCGTTGTTCCACTGGTACGTGTGGGAGCCGTAGCCGTTCATGTGGCGGTACGAGGCCGGGATGCCGCGGTCGCCGAACAGCCAGGTCACCTGGTGGGTCGACTCGGGCGAGAGGCCCCAGAAGTCCCAGACGTTGTCCGCCTCCTGCGAGCCGGTGTACGGGTCGCGCTTCTGGGTGTGGATGAAGTCCGGGAACTTGATGGCGTCCTTGATGAAGAACACCGGGGTGTTGTTGCCGACGAGGTCGTAGTTGCCCTCTTCGGTGTAGAACTTCAGCGCCCAGCCACGCGGGTCACGGACCGCGTCGGCCGCACCGAGGTTACCCGCCACGGTGGAGAAGCGCAGGAACGTCTCGGTCTGCTTGCCGACCTCGGAGAGGAACTTCGCGCGGGTCCACTGCGAGACGTCGCGGGTCAGCGTGAAGGTGCCGTAGGCACCGGCGCCGCGGGCGTGCACGACGCGCTCCGGGATGCGCTCACGGTTGAAGTGCGCGAGCTTCTCGAGCAGCAGCTGGTCCTGAACCAGAACCGGACCGCCGACGCCCGCGGTCTCACTGTTCTGGTTGTCGGCTACCGGCGCGCCGGCCTCCGTAGTGAGCGGTCCCTGCGTCACGTGCGCCTCCTGCGTCATTTACTGCCGAGTCCTGTCCCTGGCTGGTGCCGGAGTCGATCCTACGATAGACATTGTCTAAGTCAAGTGAACTTCCAAAGTCACACCCGTTCGGGATTCGGTCCCCTGGCTGTTAGGCTGGTCCCATGAGTGACCTGTTGGAACGACTGCGCGGACGCGGCTGGCGCATGACCGCGCAGCGCCGCGTCGTGGCCGAGGTCCTTGACGGAGAGCATGTGCATCTGACCGCCGACGAGGTCCACGCCCGAGCCGTGAAGAGGCTGCCCGAGATCTCCAGGGCGACGGTCTACAACACGCTGGGCGAGCTGGTCACCCTCGGCGAGGTCCTGGAGGTCTCCACGGACCGCCGCGCCAAGCGCTACGACCCGAACGCACACCGGCCCCACCAGCACCTGGTGTGCGCCCAGTGCGGCGCGATCCGCGATGTGCACCCGTCGGGCGACCCCCTGACCGACCTGCCGGACGCGGAGCGCTTCGGCTTCACGATCTCGGCGGTCGAGGTCACGTACCGGGGCGTCTGCCCGAACTGCGCCTCGGCCTGACACCGGCGCCCGCGTCTCGACGACGAAAGGCCCCCACCGCTTCGAACGGTGGGGGCCTTTCGCATGTGCGCGGCGACGGCGCCCACGTACGACAAGACACCGAAGGCCCGGATCCAGAGGATCCGGGCCTTCGGCTGTGAGTAGCGGGGACAGGATTTGAACCTGCGACCTCTGGGTTATGAGCCCAGCGAGCTACCGAGCTGCTCCACCCCGCGTCGGTGAACCCAACCTTACGTGAGCCCCCGGACCAGCGCAAATCCCTGGGACGGGGCCTCACGTCCGTTACGCCGTGAGCTCCTGGTGGAGCGCCTCGCTCAGCCGGGCGGCGCGCTCGGCGACCTCGGCGGGGCCCAGCTCCACGGCGCGCGTGCACCAGCGCCGGCCCTCGGTCAGCTCGCCGCGCCGGGCCGCCAGCAGGCCGAGGCGCAGTGCGGCACGGCCGTGCCCGGCGCGAGCCGCCCGGGTCCACCACAGCGCGGCCTCGCGCTCGTTGCCCTCGCGGGCCAGGAGCAGCCCGAGGTTGAAGGCGCCGTTGCGGCTGCCCGCGTCGGCGGCCTCGCGGTACCAGCGGGCGGCGTCTGCGGTGTCCCCGCGCGCGGCGGCGAGCATCCCGACCCGGACCTGGGCCCTGCGGTGGCCCTGTTCGGCGGCGCGCTCGTACCACTCCTCGCACTCGGTCTTCTCCGCGCACGGCGCGCCGAGGGCCGGCGGCCCCGGCTCCGGCCGGCGGGCGTCCAGGACGGTCGCCAGCCGGAACGCGGCCTCGGCGCTCCCGCCGCCCGCCGCGCACCGCAGATGGCGCTCGGCGGCCTGCTCGTCCCCGTCCCGCAGGCACGCGATGCCCACCTGGAGCGCGGCCTCGGTGTGCCCGGCGGCGGCGGCGCGCTCATACCACCCGAGGGCCGTGAGGTCGTCGTCGCGACCCGCGTAGAGGATGCCCAGATTGAAGGCCGCGTCGACGCTGCCGGCCTCCGCGGCCTTGGAGAACCACGGCTCGGCGCCGTTCGCGTCCCCGGCCTGCAGGAGCAGGACGGCGAGCGCGTTGGCGGCCTCCCGGTGCCCGGCGTAGGCGGCGCGGCGGTACCACTGCTCGGCCTGGGCGGTGCGGTCCTGGGCGGCGCAGAGCAGCCCGAGGTTGTACGCGCCGTTCACGTCGCCCGCGTCCATGGCGGCGCGGTACCAGCGCTCGGCGCTCTGCTGCTCTCCCCGGGCGGCGTGCAGCGCGCCGAGGGCGTTGGCAGCGTTGCCATCGCCCTCCTGGGCGGCGCGCAGCCACCAGACCGCGGCGCTCTCCTCGTCGCCGGCGTCCCGCAGCAGGAACCCGAGCGCGCAGGCGGCACGCGGCTCACCGTCCTTGGCCGCGTTCAGGTACCAGCGCCCGGCCTCCTTCAGCTCTCCGCGCTTCTCCAGGATGGCGCCGAGGTGCAGCGCGGCACGCCGGTGCCCTCGCGCGGCGGCCTGGCGGTACCACTGCTCGGCCTCCTGGGCGGCGTCACCGGCACGGAGGCGGGTGCCGGTGGAGTACGCCGCCTCGGTGCTGTGGCGGGTGCCCGTGGTGTGCGCGGGGTCGGTGGTGTGCGCGGGGTCGGTGGTGTGCGCGGGGTCGGTGGCGAGCCGGGTGCCCGTCGAGTACGCCTCGGTGTTGTGGCGGGTACCGGTGGCGTGCATGAGGTCGGTGGTGAGCCGGGTGCCGGTGGAATAGTCGCGCTCGGCGCCCTCCCCGCCCGCCGAGGACCCCTCGGCGCGGCGCTGGAGGGTGCGGGCAAGGCGGTAGGCGGCCTCGCGGTGGCCCTGCTCGGCGGCGGCGCGCAGCCAGCGCTCGGCGCCGACGTCGCTGCGGTGCTCCAGCAGGTCCGCCAGGGCGTAGGCGCCCAGCGCGTGGCCCTGCTCGGCGGACTGGCGCAGCCAGTACTCGGCGGCGGGTTCGTCGCCGCGCTCGCGGTAGTGGCGCCCCAGCGCGTGCGCGGCGGCGGCGGAGCCCGCGACGGCGGCGATGCGCCACCATCCGGCCGCCTCGTCGGCGTACCCGCGCTGGTGCAGCAGGACCCCCAGGTTGTTGGCCGCGGCCCGGTCCCCTTCGGCGGTGGCCCCCCGCAGGTACGGCTCGGCGCCGTCGAGGTCGCCCCGGCGCAGCAGCAGCGCCCCCAGCATGCTCATGGCCGCCGGGTCGCCACTTTCGGCGGCCCGCCGGTGCCCCGCCTCGGTCTCGGCGGTGTCCCCCACGTCGACGGTCTCGACGTTCTCCACACTTTCGACGGTCTCGACGCTCTGATCGGCTGCCGCCCCTGCCGCATCTGCGGCGTTCTCGGTATGCCGTTGCACAAACCGCCCTGTCTCCAACAGAGTTGCCCTGTCCCCCATAAATTCCATCGTCGCACCACCTGCAACCCGCGTACACCTGGTATACCGCAGCCAGTGAGGTCACTTCAGCGTTTTGTCGACATGCCCACAGAGAGATAAGTCAAACACGTCCGGCCCCAACTCGGCTCCCCAGCACGGGTGTTCGCGCCCGCACGCACACATGAGAAGGGCCCGGATCCTGATGGATCCGGGCCCTTCTCTTCAGTAGCGGGGACAGGATTTGAACCTGCGACCTCTGGGTTATGAGCCCAGCGAGCTACCGAGCTGCTCCACCCCGCGTCGTTGTGTCCCAACCGTACCACGGTGCGAGAGGGAGCCCGACCGGGGGACTTCTCACGGTCCCCCGGTCACTGGCTCCCGGTCACACGGTCCCGGGCCTGCCGGGTACTAGCCCGTCGGCTTCTGCGCCGCCTTCAGCTTGGCGCTGGCGTCCGCGGCCCGCTGGATGGCGTCCCGCAGCGCGTCCTGCGCCTTGCCGTAGGCCGTCCAGTCGCCCTTCTGCCGCGCCGCGTCCGCGTCCGCGTACGCCTTCTGCGCGTCCGCGATCGCCTGGGTCAGCGCCGCGTCGGCGGTGGCCGGCGGCTTGGTGGTCTCACCCGGCGGCGGGGGCGTCGTGGGCGTCTGCCCCTCCACCCCGAAGACCGCGTTCAGCGCCTTGCCGAGGTTGTCCTCGAACACGGTGGTGTCCTTGGTCGTGTCACCGTCCGGCTGATCCGCGTCCACATAGGACACGGCCACCTTCTTCAACAGCGGGTAGAGCGCGTTGCGGCCCTGTGCGTACACCGGCTCGACGTACAAGAACCCGCCGTCCAGGGGCACGGTGAGCAGATTGCCGTACTGGATGTCGGAGTCGGCGCCCTTCATGTCCCGGACGAACTGGGCGACGGACGGCAGGCCGTTGAGCTTGCTCTGCACCTGCGCCGGACCCGGGACGTCCTGGGTCACTCTCAGAAGCCTTATCCGGCCGTACTCCTTGCTGCCGGCGTCCGCGTCGACCGCCATGAAGCCACCCAGGTTGGGGCGGCCGTTCGGCGTGAACGTGGTCGTCAGCGAGAAGCGCTGGCCGCTGTCCCCGGGCATCTTCATGCTCAGGTAGTACGGCGGGACGGCGCTTCCCTCCTTGGTGGTCGGGTCGTCCGGCACCTGCCAGGCGTCACTGCCGCTGTAGAACTGCGCGGGGTCCTGGACGTGGTAGCGGGTCAGCAGCTCGCGCTGGACCTTGAACATGTCCTGCGGGTAACGCAGGTGCTGCATCAGGCTCGGCTTGATGTCCGCGCGCGGCTCGACCGTGTCCGGGAACGCCTTCATCCAGGTCTTGAGGACCGGGTCGGCGGTGTCCCACTGGTACAGCTTCACCGTGCCGTCGTAGGCGTCGACGGTGGCCTTCACCGAGTTGCGGATGTAGTTGACCTGGTTCTGCTGGGCCACGACCGCGCGCTGCTGGTTGCCGACGGTCAGCGAGTCCGCGGTGGTGTCCCCGAGGGTCGTACGGGACGCGTACGGGTAGCCGTTCGTCGTCGTGTAGGCGTCGACGATCCACTGGATCCGGCCGTCCACGACCGCCGGGTAGGCGTCGCCGTCGATGGTCAGCCAGGGCGCGACGGCCTCCACCCGCTCCTTGGGCGTGCGGTTGTAGAGGATCCGCGAGCCCTCGCCGATGGCTCCCGAGTAGAGGATCTGCGGCTCGCTGAAGGCCACGGCGTACGCGGCCCGGTTGAACGCGTTGGAGAGATTGACCCCGCTCTTGCCCTGGTAGCTGGTGGTCTTCTCGCCGTTCTCCTCGTAGTCGAGCTCCTTCTGGGGCCCGCCGACGATCGAGTACTGATCGGTCTTCTCGCCGTAGTAGATCCGCTGCTGGTACGCCTGGGGCTGACCGGTGGTCGGCAGACCCGACACGGTGAAGACCGGGGAGCCGTTGGCGTCGGTCGTCGTACCCGTGGCCATGATCGCGCCATAGCCGTGGGTGTACGTGAAGTGGTCGTTGATCCAGTTCCGCTTCGGGATGCCCTTGATGTTGAGCTCACGCAGGCCGACGACCGTGTCCTTGCCCGTGTAGCGGTCGATGTCGAGGGTCGTGGGGAACTGGTAGTACTTCCGCTTCTGTTCCAGCTGCTGGAAGGTCGGCGAGACGATGCTCGGGTCCAGCAGCCGGTAGGCGGCCGCCGAGTCCGCGTCGTTGCGCAGCTTGTCCTTGGCCTTGACCGTGGACTTGCCGGAGTAGTTCTCGGGCTTGGTGCCATCGATGGCGTACGCCTTGCGCGTCGCGTCGATGTTCTTCTTGATGTACGGGGCTTCCTTGGCCTGCTCGTTCGGCTGGACCTGGAACTTCTGCACGATCGCCGGGTAGAGGCCGCCGATCAGGATCGCCGAGAGCACCATGAGGCCGAAGCCGATCACCGGCAGCTGCCAGGTGCGGCGCCAGAGCGTCGCGAAGAACAGCACGGCGCAGATGACCGCGATGCAGAACAGGATCGTCTTCGCCGGAAGGTAGGCGTTGGCGTCGACGTACCGCAGACCCGTCCAGTTGCCTGTGGCCTTGAAGTCACTGGACTTCACGGCCAGGCCGTACCGGTCGAGCCAGTACGCCACGGCCTTGAGCGAGACGAAGACACCGAGCAGCACCGACAGATGGCCGGTGGCCGCGGCGGTGGCCCGTGCTCCGGGGCTGGTGATGCGCAGCCCGCCGTACAGGTAGTGGGTCAGCGCGGCGGCGATCAGCGAGAGGACCGTTGCCGCGAAGCCGAAGCCCAGCAGGAAGCGGTACCAGGGCAGGTCGAACGCGTAGAACGCCACGTCCATGCCGAACTGCGGGTCCTTCTGGCCGAAGCGCACGCCGTTCACGTACATCAGCCAGGTGCGCCACTGTCCGGAGGCGGAGGCGCCGGAGATCAGACCGACCAGAGCGGTGACCGCCAGCAGCACCCACCTCTTGTACGGCGCCACGCCCATCCGGTACCGGTCGAGGCTCTGCTGCTCCAGCGACATCGCGCTCAGCGGCGGCCGCAGCCGGTGGGCGAGCCAGATGTTCAGGCCGACGGCCGCCGCCATGAGCAGACCGAACACGGCGAACAGCCCGATCTTGGTCCAGAGCGTGGTCGTGAAGACGGACGAGTAATGGACCGAGCGGTACCAGAGCCAGTCCGTCCAGAACCCGGCGAACATGACGAACACCATGGCCAGCACGGCCAGGACGCCCAGTGTCATGAGCAAGGTGCGGGCCCGCCGGGACGGCCGGCCGACTCTGATCCGTGGCCCGGTCGGGCCTCCGCCGCGGTCCGGCATCTGGAAAGCCAACGTGCGCCCCTCGAAGTTCGCGGTCGTATGAAGCGGGCCCCGCGATCGTAGAGCCCACTGATGCAACTTACTGAGGCTTTACCTAGTTCCCGCCCCGGGGTCGAAAGGAGGCAGGATATTGACCATGTCCAACGTTTCCCCCTCAGGTACGCCCATGGCCGCGAGCCCGCTGACCCGCGCCGTCCTCGAAATCGACGAGTACGCCTCCGGGCTGGGCTGGGACCAGCCCGCCCGGCTCTTCGCCCTCGTCGACACCGCTCAGCTGCGCGCCCAGGAGCCGGGTCTGGCCGCCCAGCTCGGGCTGTCCGGTGACGAGGCCGCGGCCCCGCTCACCCCGATCGAGCAGGACGAGCTGCCCGCCGGTCAGGCCCTCGACGAATTCCTCGGCACGATCGCCTGGCCCGACGCGGTGGCCGGGTGCGCGATGACGGTGGAGCGGCTGATGCTCCCGCCGTCCGCGGAGGCGTCCGTTCCGGAGGGCCTCGACGAGGCCGGCCTGGCCAAGTGGGTCTCCGCCCACCCGGACCGGCAGGAGGTACGGATGACGGTCGCGGTCCTCCGCGACGGTGCCCGCGAGTCCGCGCTGCGGCTGCGCGAGAAGGACTCCCCCAACGAGGTCCTGACCGGCGCCGACCTGGTCCCGGGCCTGGCCGAGGCGCTGGCCGCCACGTTCGAGTCGTGAGCTGTCCGCCCCGGGGCGCACAGGGCCCCGGGGCGGTCGCGCACGGCCGGGGGCGGCGTCAGCCCTTGGAGCAGCTCGGCAGCGCGGCGGTGTCGCCCTTGCGGAGCTTCTCCAGCGACTTCGTCGCGTCGTCGATCGTGTCGACCTTGATCAGCGTCAGACCGTCGGGGGTGTCGGAGGCGGCGGACGCGCAGTTGTCGGCCGGGGTCATGAAGTACCGCGCGCCGGCGTTGCGGGCGGCCACCAGCTTCATCTCGATACCGCCGATGGGGCCGACCTGGCCCTTCTCGTCGATGGTGCCCGTGCCGGCGATGAACTTCCCGCCGGTCAGGTCTCCGGGCGTCAGCTTGTCGACGATGGCGAGCGAGAACATCAGACCGGCACTCGGGCCGCCCACGTCCTCCAGCTTGATGTCGATGGTGAAGGGGAAGACATGATCGGTCCCCGCCCGGATGCCGACGATCGCGTGGTCCGCCTCGGGTGACTTCATCGTGGTGATGGTGACCTTGCGGGTGGCGGTGGGCTGCTTGCCGGTCTTCTCGGCGGCGGCCGCCTCCTTCGCCGTGACGATCGTGAAGACGACCTTCTCGCCGGGCTTGCGCTTGACCACCTGCGCGGCGACGTCGTCGGGCTGCTTCACCGCCACGCCGTCGACCGCCTTGATGACATCGCCCGCGTGCAGGATCCCCTCGGAGGGGCTGTCCTTCTGGACGGTGGCGACGACGACCCGGGTGGAGACGGGGACGCCCAGCTCTCCGAGGGCCGCGGCCTTCGCGCTCTCCTGGGACTGGCTGAACTCCTCGGCGTTCTCCTGAGTGGACTGCTCCTCGGTCTTGCCGTCCGGGTAGAGCGTGTCGTGCGGGACCACGACGCCGTCGTGGGCCAGCCAGCCGTATACGGCCTCGACCAGGTTCATTCTGTAGCCCGCACCGGTGACCCGCACGGTGGTCATATTGAGGTGACCGGTGGTGGGGTACGTCTGGTGGCCGGAGATCTGGAGCACGGGCTCACCGTCGGCTTCGCCGAGGGTGTTGTACGTCGGGCCCGGGCTCATCTCGGAGTACGGCACTGGAAAGAAGACGCCCACACAGAGCAGGGTGATCAGAACGAGAGTGGAGGCGAGCATCGTCGCAGTGCGGCGTGGCATGGAACGACAGTACGGGACGGGTCTGCGCGCGCGCTGTCGGGGCGGTCCGTACGAGGCGGCCGGCCGGGGAAGGGGCCGGAGACGTGGCAACTGCGTACGGTGGCTCCGCCGTCAGGCAGGTCCGGTACCGGAATGGGTCTTCTCCATCGCGTCCCGGAAGCGCGCGTAGCCGGCGAGTTCGGCGATGTCTTCGGTGGTGCGGTTCCGCGAGGCCCAGCCGGCCCATATCGCCGCGCCGATGACAGTGAAAAGCGGAATCAACAACCAGGCGAGCGCTGCCATCCCGTCCTCCCATCCCCACATGAGCGACCATCCGAGTGACCGCAACGAGTGATCAGCAGATTAGCGATCCGCTGCTACAACGCTGCTGCCCGGGGTCCGGTTACGCAAATCGGGGCGGATGCACCCGGAGTGTGTTTCGGGGGACGAATCCCCTGGTCGCAGGGAGGAGACGCCTCGGCGGTCCCCCGCCCTCCCCCGGCCTTCGGCGGGGGACCCCGGTCAGTGCCTGGGGCTCAACAAGCTCCGACCCACTCCTCGGTGCCATCGGAGAACGTCTGGTGCTTCCAGATCGGCACCTCGTGCTTGAGGTCGTCGATCAGCTTGCGGCAGGCCTCGAAGGCCTCTCCGCGGTGCGGACACGAGACGGCGACGACGACGGCCAGATCGCCGACCCGCAGATCACCCACACGATGGACGGCGGCCAGGGCGCGGACCGGATAGTCGGCGACGACCTTCTCCGCGACGCGGCGCATCTCGGCCTCGGCCGTGGGGTGGCACGAGTAGCCCAGGGCGTCGACATCGGCGCCTCCGTCGTGGTTGCGCACGGTGCCGACGAAGAGCGTGGTGCCACCCGCGGCCTCGTCGCCGACGGCCCGGAAGACCTCGTCGAGGGAGAGCGGGGTGTCACGGATCGCCAGCAGCCGGATGGGGTCCGCTGCCGCCTGCTCGCCGGGGTGCTCGTTCGTGCGTGCCATGCGGTCCATGGTGCCCCACGGCACTGACATCCCGGAATAGCGTTTTCGACCGGCGGTCGGGACCCTCCGTAGGAGGGTCCTACAGGCCCCGGCGCTTGCGGGCCCGCCGCACCACGGCGGCCGCGCCGAGGAGCGCGACGGTCGCACCCGCGGCTCCGGCGGCGGTCGCGTCCTTGCGGCCGAGACGGCGCCCGGCGACCGTGTGCCGGCCCTCCACCTCTTCGAGCAGCGCCGCCAGCACTTCCTCGTTGGTCCACCGGGGCCGCCATCCCGCGTCGTGGAGCCGCCCGACGCTGACCACCCACGGGTGCATCGTGTAGGCGAGATCACCGGCCGGGGACGGGGTCAGACCGATCCGGTGCAGCCGGGCGGCGGCGCCGAGGGCGACGGCCGAGGGCAGCTCCATCCGGCGGATGCCGCTGAGCTCCTCCACCTCCTCCTGCTCCAGCCAGCCGTCGCAGCCGACGGCGAACTCCCCCTCGACCTTCTCCAGCGCGGCGTACTCCAGAGCGCTGACCAGGTCCTCGACATGGCAGAACTGCCAGGTGGGGCGGGATCCAGCGACCACGAGGAGGCGCGGCGACTCGAAGTAGCGGGTGAGGGCGGTGTCGGTACCGCCGACCAAGACGGCGGGCCGTACGACGGTCACCTGGAGACCGGGATGGGCGCGGGGCGCACGGCGGCCCAGACGCTCGATCTCCAGGAGGTCGCCGACGCCGGTGGCCTCGGCGGTCGCCTTGAGCTCGGCGTCCTCGGACAGAGGGATGTCGTTGTCGGGCAGGGCGCCGTAGACCATGGCCGAGGTGCACAGGACGACCCGGTGCACGCCCGCCGCGGCCGCCGCGGTCAGGACGGTCTGGGCGCCCCGGACGTTGTACGCGGTGCGTGCGGCCGCGTCGGTCTCCAGATCGAGATCGAGGGCCAGGTGCACGACGACGTCGGCGCCGCGCAGCTTCTCGGCGATGGCCGGGTCGCGGACGTCCAGGATGTGCCACTGAGCCTCGGGGATGTCCCCCCGCCGCTCGTCGATGGCGATGACCTGCTTGATCTCCTCCGACGCGGCGAGGCGCCGGGTCAGCAGCTCGCCGACGCCGGTGGCGGCGCCGGTGACCGCGACGACGGGGCCGCGTCCTCGCGACCTGGTTGAGAGGTTTCGCGCTGCGCGAACCTGCGGATCTGGGGAACTCACCGGGCGTCTCCAGCGGTTGTCTTCAGTACGTACGTGAATGACGCGTGCGTACCAGGTGGCGTCCATCCTGCCGCAGGCCAAGAGCCGACGGAGCACTGAGGCCTTATCCGGTCTCCATGTCTACGCTGGGTGGTGTTGTCGGGCAGCCGCCGTCGGCAGGAAGCCGGCGGCCCTACGAGCCGAGGAAACCCGTGAGTGACACCCCATTCGGATTCGGCCTTCCGCCGGAGGAGCCGGAGAACGGCGACGAGGGCAAGAAGAAGGACCCCGCCGGCGGTGGCCAGGGTTCCGGTGACCCCTTCGGGTTCGGCGGCCTTCCGGGCGGCGCGGACAATCCGTTCGCGGCGATGTTCGGCTCTCTGAACCCCAATGACCTCGGTGCGGCCTTCCAGCAGCTCGGCCAGATGCTGAGCTACGAGGGCGGTCCCGTGAACTGGGACATGGCCAAGCAGATCGCACGCCAGACCGTCGCGCAGGGCACCGCCGACGGCACCAAGGACGCCAGTGTCGGCCCGGCCGAGAAGTCCGCGGTCCAGGAGGCAGTGCGTCTCGCCGATCTGTGGCTGGACGGCGCGACCTCGCTGCCTTCGGGTGCGAGCACGGCCGTGGCCTGGAGCCGCGCGGAGTGGGTCGAGGCGACGCTGCCGGCCTGGCAGCAGCTGGTGGACCCGGTTGCCGAGCGTGTGGGCGCCGCGATGGGCGATGTGCTGCCCGAGGAGATGCAGGCCATGGCGGGCCCGCTGATCGGCATGATGCGCTCGATGGGCGGCGCCATGTTCGGCCAGCAGATCGGGCAGGCGGTCGGTGTCCTCGCGGGAGAGGTCGTCGGCTCCACCGATGTCGGGCTGCCGCTCGGACCGGCCGGGAAGGCCGCGCTGCTTCCGCTGAACATCGAGGTCTTCGGCAAGGACCTCGGGGTCCCGAAGGACGAGGTGCGGCTCTACCTGGCCCTGCGCGAGGCCGCCCACCAGCGGCTCTTCGCACACGTTCCGTGGCTGCGCTCGCATCTGTTCGGCGCTGTCGAGGCGTACGCGCGCGGGATCAAGGTCGACACCTCCAAGCTGGAGGACGCGGTCGGCCAGCTCGACCCGACCCACCCGGAGCAGCTGCAGGAGGCGCTTCAGCAAGGCATGTTCCAGCCGGAGGACACGCCCGAGCAGAAGGCTTCGCTGGCCCGTCTCGAGACGGCACTCGCCCTGGTCGAGGGATGGGTGGACGCGGTGGTGCACGAGGCCGCCAAGTCCCGGCTGACCTCGGCGGACGCGCTGCGCGAGACCCTGCGCAGGCGGCGTGCCACGGGCGGCCCGGCCGAGCAGACGTTCGCGACCCTGATCGGTCTCCAGCTGCGTCCCCGCCGGCTGCGGGACGCCTCGCGCCTGTGGGCGTCACTCACGGACGCACGGGGCGTGGACGGCCGTGACGATCTCTGGGGCCACCCGGACATGCTTCCGACGGCGACGGACCTTGACGACCCCGACGGCTTCGTGCACCGCGAGCAGCTCGACTTCTCCGAGATCGACAAGATGCTCGGCGAGGCGGCGCAGCGCGACGGCGACGACGGCGGCAAGCGGGACGAGGGCGACGACAAGAAGTGAGCCTGCACGAAGACGCCGTCCTCGTACTGAAGGCGTACGAGGACCAGGAGGAGCTGCGCCGCGACTATCTGGATCACCTGGCGGCGCACGCGGACGGGATGTGGAAGGCCTGTGAGGCCGGCCATCTCACGGCGAGCGCGCTGGTGATCGATCCGGAGCGCGAGCGGGTTCTGCTGACCCTGCACAAGAAGCTGGGCATGTGGTTGCAGATGGGCGGCCACTGCGAACCGGGGGACCCGACCCTCGCGGCGGCCGCGCTGCGCGAGGCCACCGAGGAGTCCGGCATCCAGGGACTGTCCCTGCTCCCGGGCGGCCCTGCGCGGCTCGACCGGCATCCCATTCCGGCGCCCTGCAACTGGCACCTGGACGTGCAGTACGCGGCGCTCGCGCCGTCGGACGCGGTGGAGCAGATCAGCGACGAGTCCCTGGACCTGCGCTGGTTCCGTTACGACGAGGTGGCGGCCGTGGCCGACGCGTCGGTCGTACGGCTGGTGGAGGCCGCGCGAGCGACGCTCCGATAGGACGCAGCTGTAAGGGGCGGTCGTCCTGATGACCGCCCCTTACCCATTACGCTCAGTTCCAGGCGTTGTTCTGGTTCTGCGCATGGGCGCCGTGCTGGCCGGCACCGAACTGGGCCCGCAGGCCCTGCCCGATCTCGGCGTTCTGCGGCGGCATGACCTCGCTCGGCTGGACCAGGGCGAAGCCCTGTCCGAGGAAGCTCAGCTCCCAGCCCTCACCGGTGTTGCCGCGTCGGCGCATGACACCGGAGGAGTGCGTCTGGGCCTGCATCTGGACCCGCAGCCCCGACGACCAGGCGACGATCGCGTCGGCGTCGGCGTTGACGTACTTGTCCGGGGTGACCTGCATCATCAGCGGCTGACCGGAGGTCATCAGGGCGACCTTGCCCCGGCCGGAAATGTTGAGCTGGTACTTGCCGGAACCGGAGATCCCGTACTGGCTGTCCACGGCGATGACTTCGGTGTGCAGGGTGGAGTCGAGCGCCAGCACATAGGCGCTGTCGACGGTCATGCCCTCCTGCTCGATGTCCACGACGTGGATGTACTGGGCCAGGTTGGCGAAGTAGACCGTGCCCTGCCCGGAGCAGCGCATCAGATCGAGGCCCTCCCCGGTCCTGGCGCGGGCGTTGCGCTGGCTGTTCGTCCGGTACTCGCCGTCGAAGTCGACGAGACCCTGGTAGGCGACCATGGCGCCCTTGCGGGCGAGGATGTCGTCCTGACCCGTCAGGGAGACGCGCAGCATCTGCGGGTTCTGGACGACGTACCGGTCCTGGCTCTGCTGCTCGGCGTAGTTGAAAAGCGGGCTCTGCATGGTGTGTTCTCGTCCCCCCTCAGTGCCGGATCCGCAGGCGGTCCGTACTGTCCTCGCTCGGCTGTACGACGACGATGCCCTGTCCGGAGAAGGCCATCTGGTACGCCTCTCCGCTGCCCCGCCCGATGAGCGAGGAGGCCTTGAAGCTGCGCTTGCCCTTGACCTTCAGGGACGGCGACCAGGCGACGAGGGCGTCGGGGTCCACGTACGTCTCGTCCTCACCGCGACCGCAGTCGACGACGATCGGGGTGCCGCGCGAGGTCAGGGCGACCCAGCCGGTGCCCGCGATCTGCACGTTCCACAGGCCCTGTCCGGCGAACTTGGCCAGGCCCTTGACCCGCTCGACGCCCCACTGGAGGTGGGCGTCGAAGGCCAGCAGATTGGTTCCGTTGACGGAGAGCGAATCGTTGTTGAGGTTGATGACGACCACGTCGGCGCCGTAGTCCGCGAGGTAGAGCAGACCGTCGCCGGAGCACTTCATGAGGGGCGCGCCCTCACCGGAGATCCACTGGGAGGCGATCTGGCGGACGGCGGGCGGGTTGGGCTCGTACTGCACGAACCCTTCGTAGGCGACCATCGAGCCGGTGCGTGCCAACAGGTCCTGGCCCGAGGCCATGGCGACCTTGAGCATGGAGCGGCCGTGGTTCTCCATCCGCGCCACGGTCGGGGTCGGGGCGTAGCCCGCGAGTTGCTGGTTCATTCTTCGGGCTCCCTCAGACCTCGTACGGCTGGACGACGATGAAGTTGCCGGGGGCGCCCCGGAACTGCAGGTTGACGGTCTCTCCGCTGTGTCCCGGGTAGGCGTTGCGGCGGAGCCTGACCTGGCTGGAGAGGATCACCTGCGAGGCCGCGGACCAGGCGACGACGGCGTTGCAGTCGGCGAAGGTGGTCGGCGTGACCGGGAGCACCACGGGGACACCGTGGGTCTTCACGACGACGGTGCCGGTGCCCTGGAACAGCATGGTGAACAGCGCGCCGCCGGGGATGCCGTGGCCCTCGATCCTGCGGACCTCGTGCTGGAGCGACTCGTCGAAGGCGAGCACGTTCTCGGCGGAGACGCAGATGCCGTCGCCCTGGAGCTCGATGGGGTGCAGATGCGCGCCGTTCTCGGCGAGGAACACCTGGCCCCGGCCGGTACAGCGCATCAGCTGCATCTCCTGGCCGGTGGCGTTGCCGACGATCCGGCCGGCGAAACCGGCGCCCTTGTAGCCGAATTCGACCTTGCCCTGGTACATGACCATGCTGCCCTGCCGGGCGAGGACGGGAACCCCGCCCATGGCGAGGTCGACCCGCATGAGCTGCTGGTTCTGCGGGGTCCAGCGCTGGCCGGTGGCGGCTTCCTTGTACGGCTGGAGCGCGGCCGCGAGACCGGCGCCGGGCTGCTGGGGAACGCCCTGGGGCATCCCGCCGGGCGGCATACCGACCGGGGGCTGCTGGCCGAACTGCGGCTGTCCGTACGGGGCCGGTGCGGGCTGTCCGTACGGCGCGGGCGCGGCGGGCGGCTGGCCCTGGCCGGGCACCTGTCCGAACTGTGGCTGCGGAGGCTGGCCGTACGGCGACGGCGCGGCCGGCGGAGCGAGCGGCGCCGCGATCGTCGGCGCGGCGTGCATCTGCTGCGGGGCCGGGGCGGGAGAGGGCGCCGGTGCGGCAGGAGCGCCGAACGAGGGGGCGGGCCCCGGCGCCTGGGGCACCGCGGGAGCACCGAACGCCGGAGCGGGCGCGGCGGCCTGCGGCGGCGGGGAGAACCCCGGTGCGCCCTGCGGAGCCTGCGCGGCCGGCTCCTCCTCGGCGACCTCGCCGCCGAAGTTCTTCAGGAGCGCCTCGAGTCCGCCGTCGAAGCCCTGGCCTACGGCGGCGAACCGCCATACGTCCTTGAGGTAGAAGTCGCCGAGCATCACCGCACGCTCGGTGGTGAACTCCGAGCCGTTGAAGGAGTACCGGACGACCTCTTCGCCGCCGGCGACGATCCGGATGTGGCCGGGGCCGATCTGCGACATCTGCCCGGCGCCGTCGACGGTCGCGGTGAACGACAGCTTGTGGATGTTCGCCGGGATGCGGTCCAGGGTGACGCGGAAGGACTCGGTGTCACCGGCCTGCGCGCCGAGGAGCTGGACGGACTCCTCCGGCGATTTCGGCTGGTTGAAGAAGATGAAATACCGGTCGTCGGACAGCTGCTCGTTGGCGTCGAGCCCGAAGCAGCTGATGTCGAAGGTCAGCCCGGGTGCCGCGATCTGCACGCCCACGTACAGGTCGGTCCCAGGTGTGAGATCACTGATCTTGGCCTTGTGGCCGCGTTGGAATTCCCTGGCCATGCGTAACGACCGTCCCCCATCCCGAAATGTGAATGCGTCGCGCCAGGCTAACGGCTGTCCGCGACATTGAGCCAAGTCGGTACAGGTTCGGTACAGGATTGACGGTTGTCACTCTCCGCGAGCGGCCGGCAGATGCGGCAACCGGTCGGCGGCGACGACGCCTTCGAGGTACCCGCGAGCCCGCTCGGTGCGCGGGTACGCCTCGAGGAGCCGCCAGAAGTCCGGCCCGTGACCGGGAACGAGCAGATGGGCGAGCTCGTGGAGCAGCACGTAGTCGACGACGTACTCGGGCATCCCCTGGAGCCGGTGCGACAGCCGGATGCTGCCCTCCGACGGAGTGCATGAGCCCCAGCGGGTGTTCTGGTTGGTCACCCAGCGGACGGATGCGGGCCGCGCCCGCCCGCCGAAGTACTGGGAGGACAACCGCTCGGCGCGCTCGCCGAGTTCGCTGTCACCGAGGACGCGCTTGCTCTCCTGGGCGGCCAGCTTGTCGAGCATCACGGTCACCCAGCGATGCTCTTCGGCCTCCGACATCCGGGCGGGGATGAGCACGATGGTCCGGTCGCCCTCCCGGTAGGCGGAGACCGTTCTCCTCCGCCGGGAGCTTCTTCGGACCTCGACCGCACTCGTCCCCGACCCGCGGGGCGGTTGCTTTGTCACGCTGCGTTGTGGGTCGGCGGGCACGCCCCGACGTTACCCGCTGTCAGCACGGGAAGTCCCGCCTCCGGGACGGTTCGGCCATGATCCACCCAAGTCGTGCACCATTTGAACGACTAATACCCCCACCCTGTGGATAACTTTCCGCACCGTTCCCGGCGGCCGTGCATTCTGACAACGGAGGTCGCGCCAGGACGATCACCGATGATGATCCACGAAGGGCACGGGGCGGATATGCATCCGATGATCAAGCCGGCACTGCGGCGGGCCTGGCGGAATCTTCAGTATGTGCAGTTCGGCGCGACACCCGCCCACGCGGTGGTCGTCGGGCCGGTGGACACCACCACCGGCAGCCTGATCGACCTGCTCGACGGGACGCGCGGAGTGGAGTTGCTTCGCGAGGAGGGCCGGGCACTGGGGCTGCCCGATGGACAGGTGGACTCCCTGCTCGGCCGGCTGACCGCGGCCGGGCTGCTCCTCGACGCGGACGGCGGGCGGCACCGGGGTGAGGCGTCACGGCACGGGCAGGGCGCACTCGATCCGCTGTGCGCCGATCTCGCGTCGCTCTCGGTCGTCGCTCCGGAACCGGACGGCGCCGCGCGGCGATGGTCGGCGCGGCGCACGACGCGGGTCCAGGTCCGGGGGGCCGGGCGGGTCGGCGCGGCGGTCGCGGCCCTGCTCTCCGCGTCGGGGGTGGGGCGGGTGGAAGTGCTCGACAGTGGTGTGGTGGAGCCCTGGGACGTGTCGCCGGGCGGGCTGCCGGCGGACGCGGTGGGTGAGCGGAGGGCGGTGGCGGCCCGGCGGGTGGTGGGCCGGTGCGCGCCGGGAGGGCGGGTGCCCCGGGCGAGGCAGGCTGCCGACGGACCGGACGGCGACACCGATCGGGGGCTCTCGCTGATCGTGGTCGCGCCGAGGGACGGCCTGGCCGCGTATCTCCCCGATCCGAGGGCCGCCGAGGAGTGGATCGCGACCGGCGTTCCCCATCTGTACGCGGGGGTGCTCGAGGCGACCGGGGTGGTGGGCCCCCTGGTTCTGCCCGGGGGCACGGCCTGCGCGGGGTGCGGGGAGCGGACGCGGACCGATCGGGAGCCGGTGTGGCCCCGGATGCTGGCGCAGTGGCGGTCGGGCCGGCGCAGTGCGGTCCCGGCCTGCGATCTGGGGCTGGCGACGGCGGTGGCCGGACTGACGGCGGCACACGCGCTGTCGTTCCTGGACGGCGAGCTGCCGGCGAGTACGGGCACGCGGTGGGAGACCTCGCTGCCGTTGCTGGAGTGGCGGGCGGAGCGCATGGTGCCGCATCAGGAGTGCCCGTGCGGGGCGGCTGGTGGCAGACAGGGGGAGCGCGTCTCGGAAGCGGGAGCGGCGCAGGACACAATGGCGGGGTAACGGCCGTACGCGGCACGGCAGTCTGGGATTTGGAGGGGCTTCATGTCTGATCTTCCCCGGAAGGCGGTCACCCGGACCGCCAAGTTGGCCGCGTTGCCCCTGGGCTTCGCCGGGCGGGCCACGTGGGGCCTGGGCAAGCGGATCGGCGGCAAGTCCGCGGAGATCGTCGCCCGCGAACTGCAACAGCGCACCGCGGAGCAGCTGTTCCGGGTCCTCGGGGAGCTGAAGGGGGGCGCGATGAAGCTCGGGCAGGCCCTGTCCGTCTTCGAGTCCGCGCTGCCGGAGGAGGTGGCGGGTCCGTATCGCGCGGCACTCACCAAGCTCCAGGAGGCCGCCCCGCCGATGCCGACGCGCACGGTCCACGCGGTACTGGAGGAGCGGCTGGGCGCACAGTGGCGGGAGCTGTTCCTGGAGTTCGAGGACAAGCCCTCGGCGGCGGCCTCCATCGGCCAGGTGCACCGGGCGGTGTGGCACGACGGCCGCGAGGTGGCGGTGAAGGTGCAGTACCCCGGGGCCGGTGAGGCGCTGCTCTCGGACCTGACCCAGCTGAGCCGGTTCGCCCGGCTCCTGGGTCCGCTCATTCCCGGGATGGACATCAAGCCCCTGATCACGGAGCTGCGCGACCGGGTGTCGGAGGAGCTGGACTACGCGCTGGAGGCACAGGCGCAGCGGGAACACGCGGCGGAGTTCGCGGACGACCCGCATGTGGTGGTGCCCGGTGTGGTGCACCAGTGCGAGCAGGTCCTGGTGACCGAGTGGATCGAGGGCATACCGCTCGCCGAGGTGATCGCTGACGGCACACCGGAGCAGCGGGACCGCGCCGGACAGCTGCTGGCCCGCTTCCTCTTCTCGGGGCCGGCGCGCACGGGGCTGCTGCACGCGGACCCGCACCCGGGCAACTTCCGGCTGCTCCCGGCCGGCGAAGAAGCTGAGGACGGCGAGGACGGGGAGCGGGGTCCGGAGAGCTGGCGGCTGGGAGTACTTGACTTCGGCACCGTCGACCGGCTGCCGGGCGGGCTGCCCGCGACGATCGGAACCTGTCTGCGGATGACACTGGAGGGCGAGGCCGAAACGGTCTACGAACTGCTCCGTGCTGAGGGGTTCGTCAAGGAGAGCATCGACCTCGATCCGGAAGCCGTACTGGAGTACCTGCTGCCGATCATCGAGCCGGCGGAGGCCGGCGAATTCGCCTTCACGCGGAGCTGGCTCCGGAACCAGGCCGCCCGGATAGCCGATCCGCGCTCGCCGGCACACCAGTTGGGCAAGCAGCTGAATCTGCCGCCGTCGTATCTGCTGATACACCGTGTGACCTTGAGCACGATCGGGGTGCTCTGCCAGCTGAACGCCACGGTCCGGCTGCGCGACGAGCTGGAGGAGTGGCTGCCGGGGTTCCTCCCGGCGGAGGCCGAGCCCGAGCCGGAGCTCGTGCCGGACGCGGGGCCGGCGACAGGGGTGGAGCCGGCGACGGAGGTGGCGGGCGGCTGACCCGCCGTCACCACCAGGCCGAGTCGAGCCTGCCCTCGATGGCCCTGATGTTCGCGCGGGCGCAGTCGTCGCAGATGTACTGGCGGGCGCCGTTCTCCACCGAGCAGGTCCAGGTCACCGGGGTGCCCTCGGCGACCGCGCCGCAGCAGGCACACGCGATGATCTCGTCGGGGGCCGGGGCGTCCTCCCCGGAGTCACTACTCAGCACTCTGGAGACGATAACCCGGCTCGGCGCGGGGGCCGGGGCAACGCACCGCGGGGGCCGGTCCGTTCGGACCGGCCCCCGCGGGGTCTGTGCTCAGGGGTGAGTGCGCGGGGCACTCAGTGCATGACGGCCATGGCCAGGGCGCGGCGGGCGCGCAGTGACACACGCTCGGCTCGCCGCTGCATGCGCCGGGCGGCGATCAGGCGCACGGCCTGGCGTTCCGCGTCGGCTTCCCTCATGCGGTCGTGCATATGCGCGCGAGCCAGGGCTTCTGGAATGAGTTGCATTTCGCGGGTCCTGTTCTGACGCGAGGCGTTCGCGCCGA
Source organism: Streptomyces sp. NPDC033174 (assembly GCF_055577795.1). NCBI lineage: Bacteria > Bacillati > Actinomycetota > Actinomycetes > Kitasatosporales > Streptomycetaceae > Streptomyces > Streptomyces sp. NPDC033174. Next base: position 271,378 of record NZ_JBVIPQ010000002.1, on the reverse strand, counting down.
TGGTGGTGACGTTCGGGGTGGCGGAGCCGGACGGCTCGCTGGTGGAAGAGGTCATGGGAGCCAGCTTCTGGGGATCGTGCGTGAGGGGTCGGTCGATGGTTCCGGTGGTGTTCATGCCGCGACCGGGTTCTTGCGCGGGCGGCCACGCGGCCGCTTGCGGGCCACGACGACACCCTGGACGAACAGCTCGCCGCCCCAGACGCCCCACGGCTCGCGCCGCTCCTTGGCGCCCGCCAGGCAGGCCTCCATCAGCGGGCAGGTGCGGCAGAGGGACTTGGCGTACTCGACGTCCGCCGGCGACTCGGCGAAGAAGACCTCCGGGTCGTAGGCACGGCAGGGGACGGGTACGCCGAGGTTCTCGATGGCGTCGTCGAGCGCGGTGAGCGCGGTGAGGGGGGTCAAGGTGGAGTCCTCCGTGAGACCGGGCGGGGGAAGCGTTTCGGAAGGCGGTACGGACGGGGCGTGCGCTTCGAGTTGCACGGTGTTGTTTTCCTCGTCTGGTCGTTCCGGCCTGTTGGCCGGTGGGTGGTCCCCCCGACGGGGCCGGGGGAGGCTGGTACCGGTCTTGCTGGTCCCGTGGCGCCTGTCGCTCTGCTCGGCCCGTTCGGGCAAAACAGAAGGGCCGCGGATCCCGGGTGGGGTTCCGCGGCCCTGAAGGCGCCGATCTGATCATGGATCAGACTGGATCACTCCAGGGTTCGAGCCCACGGAAGGCCCACTTCGTGTCGTACTGCGTCGTCTGCTGCTTGGTTTCGGCACCGGTCGCCGCAAAGGCATGGGCCTTCTTGGCCTCGCCCGCTGCTACTCCTGCTTCCAGTGCCTTGGTCGGTCGCTCATTGCGCTCCAGGACGGGAAGAGCCGCCAGGAGGGACGCCGGACGCACGGCTGCGAAGCCGGGCATACCGGTGCCGATGAACGCCGAGCCGGAGAGGCCGAGCGAGCAGGTGGAGACGACGGAGCGATCGGTCATTTTGGCGGTGCGGATGCTGGTGCTGGTGGTGTAGCTGATCACTGGAATCGCCTCCTCTCGGCGTCTCTGGGGGATCGGGGTGAGCCGGTCCCGCGCGTATTCGGATAAGTACAGCACGGAGACAGGGCTTCAGAGAAGCCGCTGTTTCCGTGGTTAAGAACCTATGGGGCTTCCCGGGGCGGGCGCAAACTATTTTTTCGACGAGTTTTCATCAGCCCTCGTCGTCGGCTCCTCCAACCTCTTCACCTGCGCAGATGGCGAGAACATCGGCGCCGAAGCGGTCCAGCTTGCGGGCGCCGACCCCGGAGATGCCGGCGAGCTCACCGTCGGTGGACGGGACGGCCTCGGCGATCGCCATCAGCGTCTTGTCGGTGAACACGCAGTAGGCCGGCTGGCCGAGCTCCTTGGCCTGCTCGGATCGCCACTCGCGCAGCCGCTCGTACAGCGCCTCGTCCATGTCGGAGGGGCAGTCCTCGCAGCGCATCAGTTTCATCTCGCCGGCGTCGGTGAGCGTGGTGCCGCAGACCCGGCACAGCACTGGCCCCCGGCGCTTGCGCCGGCTGCCGCTCCCGCTCCCGCTGCCGCCACCGCGTTCGATACCGCCGGCCCCGCCCGCGCCACGGCCGCCGAGGGCTCCGGAGCCGGGCCGCAGCCCGTTGAGGAAGCGCGTCGGGCGGCGCGAGGCCCGGCCGCCGGGCGACCGGGAGACGGCCCACGACAGGGAGAGGTGGAGCCGGGCGCGGGTGACGCCCACGTACAGCAGGCGGCGCTCCTCCTCCACCTGTTCGTCGGTCTTGGCGTAGGTGATCGGCATCATGCCCTCGGTCAGGCCGACCAGGAACACCGCGTCCCACTCCAGGCCCTTCGCGGCGTGCAGCGAGGCGAGGGTGACGCCCTGGACGGTCGGGGCGTGCTGGGCGGCGGCCCGCTCGTCCAGCTCCGCGACCAGATCGCCGAGGGTCGCCTCGGGCTTGATCCGCACGAAGTCCTCCGCGAGCCGGACCAGCGCCGCGAGGGATTCCCAGCGGTCCCGGACGGCGCCCGAGCCGGCCGGCGGCTCCGTGGTCCACCCCTTGGTGGAGAGGACCGCCCGGACCTGCGAGGGAAGGGTGTCGACGTCGTCGAGCAACGAGTCGTTGCCACCGGCGCGGGCGGCGCCGCGCAGGGCGACCCCGGCTTCCCGCACCTCGGGCCGGTCGAAGAAGCGCTCGGCGCCGCGCAGCTGGTAGGGCACGCCGGCGTCGGCCAGGGCCTGCTCATAGACCTCGGACTGGGCGTTGACCCGGTAGAGGACGGCGATCTCTCCGGCCGGGACCCCTGCGGCGATGAGGTCGCGGATGCGCCGGGCGGTGCCCTCGGCCTCGGCGGGCTCGTCGCCGTACTCGGTGTAGGCCGGCTCGGGGCCGGGGTCGCACTGCGAGATCAGCTCCAGGCGGTGCTCGGCGGCGCGGCCGCGGGCCTGGCTGAGCAGGCCGTTGGCCAGGTGCACGACCTGGGGGGTGGAGCGGTAGTCGCGGACCAGTTTCACGACGGTCGCGTTCGGATGGCGGGTGCGGAAGTTCAGCAGATGGTCCGGGGTGGCGCCGGTGAACGAGTAGATCGTCTGACTGGCGTCGCCGACGACGCAGAGGCTGTCCCGGTCACCGAGCCACAGATCGAGGAGCCGCTGCTGGAGCGGGGACACGTCCTGGTACTCGTCCACGACGAAGTGCTGGTACTGGCGGCGGATCTGATCGGCGATGTCGTGCCGATCCTGGAGGATGCCGACCGTGAGGAGCAGCACATCCTCGAAGTCGATCACCGAACGGTCCCGCTTGAGCTGTTCGTAGAGCGCATAGATCTGGCCGATTTCGGCCGGGTCGCGCGGAGCGTCGCGGTGGGACTTGGCGACGGCCGCCGGATAGTCGGCGGGAACGGTCTGGGTGACCTTCGCCCACTCGATCTCGCTGGTCACATCGCGGAGCTCATTGCGGTCGAGGCGGATACGGCAGCGCGCGGCGGCCTCGGCGACCAGCTGGACCTTGCGCTCCAGCAGACGCGGAAGATCCCCACCGACGACTTTCGGCCAGAAGTACTGGAGCTGGCGCAGGGCGGCGGAGTGGAACGTGCGGGCCTGGACGCCCCCCGCGCCGAGCTGGCGGAGCCGGCCGCGCATCTCGCCCGCGGCACGGTTGGTGAACGTGACGGCCAGCACACTGCCGGGCTGGAGTATCCCGGACCGCACGCCGTAGGCGATGCGGTGGGTGATCGCCCGCGTCTTGCCGGTGCCTGCGCCCGCCAGCACGCACACCGGGCCGCTCAGCGCCAGGGCGACCTCGCGCTGCTCGGGGTCGAGCCCGTCGAGGACGGCGTCCGCCGTCTCGGGGACCGGTGGGAAGAGAGTGGAGTGCGTTGCTGCTGTCACCCCGCCATGCTGCCAGGTTCACAGGGGTCGGTGCGGCGCGTTGTCCACAGGCTTCACGGCGTGGTCGTACTAACACCCCGGTCGTCACCCTGGGTCGTCCCGCTGTCGTCCATCGTGGTCCTCCTCGTACGGGAATGGCGGCGACGCCACGTACGTTCAGTCTGGGAGCGACCTACCCAGCGAACAGAGGAGCGCCAGCAATGCAGGGGACTGTGACGATGTACAGCACCACGTGGTGCGGCTACTGCCGTCGGCTGAAGAGCCAGATGGACCGTGAGGGCATCGCGTACACCGAGATCAACATCGAGCAGGACCCGGAGTCGGCCGCGTTCGTGGAGAAGGCGAACGGCGGCAACCAGACCGTTCCGACCGTTCTCTTCGGTGACGGTTCGACGCTGACGAACCCGTCGCTGGCGCAGGTCAAGCAGAAGATCGCCGTCTGAGCGACGACCGCCGGTCGTCCTCGGTACCGAAAACCCCCGCCCGGAGCGTTCCGGAGCGGGGGTTTCGCGTACTGCTCCGGCGCGGCCCGTCAGGCCAGGTCGCCGGGCTTCGGCAGCGGCTTGCCGTACCAGAGCTCGATCAGCCGGGACGCGATCGAGATCCCGTACGGCGGCAGCACCTCGCCGGACTCGAAGGCCGCGGTCAGGTCCTCCCGGGAGAACCAGCGCGCCTCGTGGATCTCCTCGCCGTCCACATTGATCTCCGACGAGGTGGCGCGCGCCATGAAGCCCAGCATCAGGCTGGAGGGGAAGGGCCACGGCTGGCTCGCGACGTACTCGACCTCGCCGACCGTGACACCGGCCTCCTCGAAGACCTCCCGGGCCACCGACTGCTCGATCGACTCGCCCGGCTCGACGAAGCCCGCGAGGGTCGAGAAGCGGCCCTCCGGCCAGTGCACCTGGCGGCCGAGGAGCGCGCGGTCCTGGTCGTCCGTGACCAGCATGATCACGGCCGGGTCGGTCCGGGGGTAGTGCTCGGCGCCGCAGGCCTGGCAGCGGCGGATGTGCCCGGCGGCGGCGATCACGGTGCGCTCGCCGCAGCGCGAGCAGAAGCGGTGGAGGCGCTGCCAGTTCTCCAGGGCCACGGCGTGGACCATCAGACCGGCGTCCCGGGGCGACAGCAGGAGGCCCGCCTCCCGCAGACCGGCCGGGCGGGCCGACTGGTCCATGCGGCCCGGCAGGGAGTCCTTCTGCAGCGCGAAGTACCGGACACCGTCCGCGTCCGTGCCGAGGAAGTACCGATGGGTCTCGGTGACCGGGGCCTCGAAGGCCGGGGTCATGACCAGCTCGGTCCGGCCGTCCGGGGTGTCGTCGATCAGCACCTGGCCGCCCGAGACCACGAAGACCCGCGTCGTCGGGTGGCTCCAGGCCGCCGCCAGCCAGGCCTCGTCGAGCCGGTGGTGTGCCACGCGGTCGATGCCGCTCGGGGCGGTCAGGCCGATCGGACGGTGCCCGGCCTCGTTACTGATGGTGCTCACGGTACTTCCAACTCCCCCGGATCGTTGTGGGTCCAGCATTCAGCGGAGTGCGGCGGCGGACAGGTCGCCCCACAGGTGGGCGGTGGCCTCCACGCCCTTGAACAGAAGGTCCAGTTCGACCTTCTCGTTCGGCGCGTGCCAGCTGTCGGACGGCACGGAGATCCCCAGGAACAGTACGGGTGCCTCCAGGACGTCCTGGAGGTCGGCCGCCGGTCCGGAGCCTCCCTCGCGCGTGAAGCGGATCTTCGCTCCGTCGAAGGCCAGGCTCATCGCGCGTGCGACGGACTGCAGCGCGGGGTGGTCGAGGGGGGTCAGGCAGGGGCGGGTCGGCGCGCCGAAGGTGATCTCGTGGCGGATGCCCGCCGGGACGCGAGCCGCGAGCCAGTCCCGCACGGCGAGCTCGATCTTGTCCGGGTCCTGGCCCGCCACCAGCCGGAAAGAGATCTTCAGCTGGGCGGAGGCCGGGACGATTGTCTTGCCGCCGGGGCCCTGGTAGCCACCGCCGATGCCGTTGACCTCGGCGGTGGGGCGGGCCCAGACCCGCTCCAGGGTGGAGTAGCCGGCCTCGCCCAGGGTGCCGCGGGACTTGGCGGTGGTCAGCCACGTCTCCTCGTCGAAGGGGAGCTCGGCGATCAGCCGGCGCTCGGCGTCGTTGAGCGGCGCGACACCGTCGTAGAAGCCGGGGATCGCGACCTGTTCGTTCTCGTCGTGCAGCGCGGCGACCAGACGGCCGGCGACGGTGGCCGGGTTGGGCACCGCGCCCCCGAACGAACCGGAGTGGATGTCCTGGTCGGGGCCGTACAGCTCGATCTCGCAGTCGGCGACGCCGCGCATTCCGGTGCAGACGGTCGGGGTCTCCTCCGACCACATGCCGGTGTCCGAGACGATCACCACGTCGGCGGCGAGGCGGCCCGCGCGGGCCTCCACGAGAGCGCGGAAGTGCGGGGAGCCGGACTCCTCCTCACCCTCGACGAGCAGCTTGAGGTTGACGGCCGGGGCCGTGCGGCCGGTCGCCGCGAGGTGGGCGCGGACCCCGAGCGTGTGGAAGAAGACCTGGCCCTTGTCGTCGGCGGCGCCCCTGCCGTACATCCGGCCGTCCTTGATCACCGGCTCGAACGGGTCGGTGTGCCAGCCGTCCTCGACGGCGGCGGGCTGGACGTCGTGGTGACCGTAGACGAGGACGGTCGGGGCGGACGGGTCCCCGGAGGGCCACTCGGCGAAGACGGCGGGCGCGCCGTCGGTCTCCCACACCTCGACCGTCGTGAACCCCGTCTCCGACAGCTTCGCGGCCAGCCACTCGGCACTGCGCCGTACGTCCGGGGCACGGTCGGGCCGGGCCGACACGGACGGGATGCGCAGCCACGCGGCGAGGTCGTCGAGGAAGGCGGCGCGGTGCTGCTCGATGTACGTGCGTACGGCCTGGGTCGGTGCGGTCTGGACGGCGCTGTCCGGGGTGTCGCTCATGCTCCTGAGCCTATCCGGCGTCGGGGGTGGCCCGGCCGGGCGTCCCGGTCAGCAGGATGCGCTCCAGCTGCGGGCGGTCGGGCAGGCGCTCGGGGCGGACCACTTCGCCGGTGCGTACGTAGACGAAGGCGGCGGTCACCTCGTGCGGCGGGAGGTCGTGCTGCTCGGCCCAGGCGAGCCGGTACAGCGCGAGCTGGAGCGGGTCGGCGGTCCGGGAGCGGTTGGTCTTCCAGTCGACGATCTCGTACGCGCCGGTGGTCTCGTCCCGGTAGACGGCGTCTATCCGGCCCCTGACGACGCGGCCCCCGAGGACGAGCTGGAACGGCGCCTCCACGCGGTGGGGGACGCGGTGGGCGTACGGGGTCCGCTCGAAGGCGTCCTTGAGCGCGGCGAGGTCGCGCTCGTCGGCGATCTCCGGCTCATCGGCGAACGCCTCCTCACCGGGGAGCTCGTCGGGACCGAGCATGGGCAGCGGCAGCGCCTCGAACCGCGACTCCACCCACGCGTGGAACCGCGTGCCACGGCGGGCGGCGGGCTGCGGAGGCCTGGGCATGGGGCGTGCCAGCTCCTCGGCGAAGCCGTCGGGGTCGGCGGCGAGCCGGACGAGCTGGGAGGCGGACAGGGAGGCGGGGAGCGGGACGTCCCGGCTGGTGGCACGGGCACGCCGGAGCTCGGTGGTGAGGGCCTCCAGGTCCCGGTCCCAGGACTCGATGGTGCGCGCGTCCTCGGGGGTGAGCCGGGGAGCACGGCGGGGAGCCCGCCGGGGGGCGGGGACGTCGGGGGGCGCGGCGGCCCCGGGACGCCGGGGTCGCGGCGGCTCGGGCAGTACCGGCTCGGACGGTGTCTGCTCGGGCAGTACCGGCTCGGGCGGTGTCTGCTCGGGCAGTACCGGCTCGGACGGTGTCTGCTCGGGGAACGTCGAGGTCCAGGCGTCCCAGTCGGAGCGGGTGAGGTCGTCCGTCCCTTCGGAGATCTCATGCGGTCCGTGGGTGTCGTACGGCTCGTCGATCCCTGTCCCGGGGTCGTACGGCTCGGAGTCGTACGGCTCGTCGGGCTCTGATTCGAAGTCGTACGGCTCGGAGGCGTACAGGTCGGAGTCGTACGGGTCGGAGTCGTACGGCTCGTGATCGTCCGCCTCGGTGTCGCGCGGCTCGGACAGATACGCCAGGACCGTGTCCGCCGCCGCCCGGCGGCGCTCCAGGGAGGCCGGGTCCAGAGGGAGCGGCCAGGCCTGGGAGGAGCCGGAGTCCCGCAGGGAGGGGTTTTCGGCGTCCTTGTCCGGCTCGTCCGCCCAAAACTCGATCTCACCGAAGCCGGCCGCGCAGTGGTCGTAGAGGGCGTGGAGGAACGGCGACGGGCCCCGGGGGCGCTTCTGGGACGGCCCCCACCAGTGGGCGGAGCCAAGGAGCAGGGAGCGGGGGCGGGTGAAGGTGACATAGCCGAGGCGGAGCTCCTCGGTGTGCTGATGCGCCTTCATGGCGTCCTTGAACGCCGCCAGGGACCTGGCGTCCCAGCTGTCGACCGACGGCAGCGTCGGGGCGTCCCCGCGCAGGGCGTGCGGGAGCACCTGCGGCTGGGACGTCCAGGATTCGCGGGACCTGGCGCTGGGGAACTGCGTCGCCACCAGGCCCGGTACCGCGACGACATCCCACTCCAGTCCCTTGGACTTGTGGGCGGTGAGGACCTTGACGGTGTTCTCGCCGCCCGGGAGGGCGTTGTCCAGGCCCTTTTCGTACTGGGCGGCGGTCCGCAGGAAGCCGAGGAACGCGAGCAGGGTCGCGTCGCCGTCCAGGGACGCGAAACCCGCCGCTATGTCCAGGAAGTTGGAGAGGGTCTCGCGGCGACGGGCCGCCAGCGCGTGCGGGGACGCGGAGAGTTCGACCTCCAGGCCGGTCGTGGCGAGGACCCGGTGCAGGACGTCCATCAGGGGATCGGCCAGGGAGCGGCGCAGGTCACGCAGCTCGGTGGCGAGGCGGGCGAAGCGGACGCGGGCCTCGGCCGAGAAGGGCAGACCGTCGACGTCGCTTCCGCCGCCCGCGCCGATGAAGGTGTCCAGGGCGTCGGCGAGGGAGATCACCTCGGCCGGGTCGACGCCCTCGACCGCGGACGCGAGGCGCTCGTCGGGGTCGTCCGTGCCGGCCGGGGCGCGGTGGACGAGCAGCCGGGCCCGGCGGCCGAGCAGGGCCAAATCCCGGGCGCCGATGCGCCAGCGCGGTCCGGTGAGGAGCCGGACGAGCGAGGCGTTGGCGCCGGGGTCCTGGAGGACTTCGCAGACCGCGACGAGGTCGGCGATCTCGGGCAGGTGCAGCAGCCCGGACAGCCCGACCACCTCGACCGGGACGTCCCGGGCCACCAGGGCGGCCTGGATGGCCGGGAAGTCCGTCGCCGTACGGCACAGGACGGCGATCTCGCCCGGTTCCTTTCCCGTACGCACGAGGTGGGCGATCGAACCGGCGAGCCAGTCGATCTCCTCCGCGTGGGTGGGCAGAAGGGCGATGCGGACGACACCGTCGCGCTCCGCGCCGGGGGCCGGGCGCAGCGCCTCCACGCCCGCGTGCATGGCGCGGAGCGGCTCGGCGAGGCCGTTGGCGAGGTCGAGGAGGCGGCCGCCGCTGCGGCGGTTCTCACTGAGCGAGAAGCGGGTGGCGGGGCTGCCGTCGGCGTACGGGAAGTGGGCGGGGAAGTCGTCGAGGTTGGCGACGGACGCGCCGCGCCAGCCGTAGATCGCCTGGCAGGGGTCGCCGACGGCGGTGACGGCGTGGCCCGTACCGGACCCGAAGAGGCCCGACAGCAGCAGCCGCTGGGCGACGGACGTGTCCTGGTACTCGTCGAGGAGGACGACCCGGAACTCGTCACGCAGGATCGCCCCCACCTCGGGGCGGGTCGTCGCCAGCTCCGCGGACAGCGCGATCTGGTCGCCGAAGTCGAGGAGGTCGCGGGCGCGCTTCGCCGCGCGGTAGCGGACGACGAGGTCGAGCAGTTCACGGCGTGCCGCGGCGGCCTCGGGGAGCTTGCGCAGATCGGCGTTGGTGAGCTTGGCGCGGGCGAGGCCGGCGAGGAGGTCGGAGTCGTACGCGAGGAGGTCGGCGGGGCGGACGAGATGTTCCGCGAGCTCGGCGTCGAGGGCGAGGAGGTCGCTGACGAGGGTGGGGAACGACTTGGTCAGCGCGGGGTACGGGCCGGGGGCCTCACGGAGCACGCGCGCGGCGAGCTGATAGCGGGTGGCGTCGGCGAGGAGGCGGGCGGTGGGCTCCAGGCCGATGCGCAGGCCGTGGTCGGTCAGGAGCTGTCCGGCGAAGGCGTGGTAGGTGGAGATGCGCGGCTCACCGGGCGGATTGTCCGGGTCGATGACGTCGGGGTCGGTCACCCCGGCCCGTACGAGCGCCTTGCGGACGCGCTCGGCCAGCTCGCCCGCCGCCTTGTTGGTGAACGTGAGACCGAGCACCTGCTCGGGGGCGACCTGGCCCGTGCCGACCAGCCAGACCACGCGGGCGGCCATCACCGTCGTCTTCCCGGAGCCGGCTCCGGCCACGATGACCTGCGGGGCGGGCGGCGCGGTGATGCAGGCCGTCTGCTCCGGGGTGAACGGGATACCGAGGAGCTCCTTGAGCTGCTCGGGGTCGATGAGGCGTGGGGTCACCTCAGAGAGGCTAACGGGGGCCACTGACACTCTCCGCCGGTGTCCATGGTCCCGCGCGCGCCAGCCGCCCCGCGTCCACCGGCGTCGCGGGGATCGGCCGCCCGGCGGGCCCCGGTTCAGACGGCGGCGCTTCAGACGCACCGGTTCAGACTGCGGCGGTTCAGACGCCCCGGTTCAGACCGCGGCGGTTCAGACGCCCCAGGTTCAGACAGCGGCGCCGGTGCCCTGGTCGAGTTTGCTCACGTCGACGGTCTCGTCCGCCGGGGGCACCGCCACCGACACCGGCTTGTTGAAGGCCGAGAGGACCAAGGTGCCGGGCTCGTCGCCGCCCGCCTTGACGATCTTCACGATGTACGGTTTGCCGGTCTTGGCGACCGACACCGTGGTCTTCTCGCCGTCGGCCTTCTTCTTCACCAGCGTGGCGACCGGGCGGCCGGCGACCTTGGCGTCGGGGCCCCTGGTCAGGCCACGGCGGTGGGCCTTGTCCTTGTCCAGGTCCGCCAGCAGGGCCTTCAGGTCGCACACCCCGGCCAGCTCCTCACCCGCCTCACCGCCGGCGATCTTCAGCCAGCGGCCCTTCAGAAGCTCGATCGTGGCGTCCGCCTGCTGGTCCGGGACGCCCTCGGCTCCCATGGAGACCCGCCAGAACTTCTCGTCGCCCTTCAGATAGGCGACCTTGTGGAGCTTGCGCAGCTCGGCGGTGCCGCCCTCGGTCTTCAGGGTTCCCTCGCACTCACCCGTGGCCGCGAGGGAGAAGTCGACTGCCAGGGGCTGCCCGTCCGACTCGATGCGCCCGGTCATCCGCAAGGACTTCGCGGCCTGGGTGGTCTTGACGGCCCTGTCCCCGATCTCGTCGGCGCTCAGGCCCTTGAACGGATCGGGGGCGTACGCGCTCGCGGCGGCGGCCACCCGCAGGTCCCGCGCGCCGGCACCGGCGGCGGTCGCGCTGTTCCCGCTGGTGGCGAAGCCGGTCACAGCGGCCATCGCAACCGCACACCCGACGGTCGCGGCCCGGAGCTCCCACTTGCGCGCCATGGGGCCCTCCTCACAGTTCCCCACACCAAGGGTGAGCCGGTCGGCGCCCGCCCGCCACCGCTGGGGCCGCCCCTTGCCGCGCCACCGCTACTCCACGATGTGGCGGCCCTCCGGCAGCGCGCTGCACGATGCGCGGAAGGCGCAGTGGGTGCAGTGCTGACCGGTGGACGGAGTGAAGCGTTCGTCCAGGACGCGGCCCGCGGCGGTGGCGAGGAGGTCGCCGACCCATTCGCCGTCGAGCGGCGCCTGGGCCTGCACCTTCGGCAGGGATTCGCCGCCCTCCTTCTTGGGGGCGGGCTGGCGCAGTTGTACGAGTTCGGCGCCCGCCGGGTCCGGACGGCGGCCGTCGAACACGTCGTCCACGGCACCTTCGCGCACAGCGAGCTGGTAGACGGCGAGCTGGGGGTGGTGGGCGACCTCGTCCTTGGTCGGGGCGGACTTGCCGGTCTTGAAGTCGACGACATAGGCGCGGCCGTGCTCGTCCTGTTCGACCCGGTCCATGGAGCCGCGGATCCGCACCTCGTACTCTCCCGCTTCCAGGGTCACGTCGAAGTCGTGCTCGGTGGCGGCGGGGGTGCGGCCGCCGCGGTCCATGACGTGCCAGCGCAGGAAGCGCTCCAGAGCCACGCGCGCGTGCTCCTTTTCCTGGACCGACTTCCAGGGCGCGTCGAAGGCCAGGGCGTCCCACACCGAGTCGAGGCGTTCCATCAGGACGCCGAGGTCCGCGGGGGTACGTCCGGAGGCGACCTCGTCGGCGAGGACATGGACGACGTTGCCGAAGCCCTGGGCCGCGGTGGCGGGAGCGTCCGCCTTGACCTCCCGGCCCAGGAACCACTGGAGCGCGCATGTGTTGGCGAGCTGGTCCAGGGCGCTGCCCGACAGTGCGACGGGGTGGTCGCGGTCGCGCAGCGGGACCGCGGAGTGGGTCGGGTCGTACAGGCCCCACCAGCGGTACGGATGCGCGGCGGGGACGAGCGGCTGGCCCTCGTCGTCGGTGAGCGCGGCGAGGCGGGCGAGGCGCCGGGCGGCGGCGTCGCGCAGTTCCGGGCCGGCGTCGGGATCCACGGTCGTTGCCCGCAGCTCGGCCACGAGCGCGGCGACCGCGAGGGGGCGGCGGGGCCTGCCGGTGACGTCCCGCGGCTCGACGCCGAGCTCGGTGAGGAAGCGGGACGGCTGGTCACCGTCGTCGGCGGGCGCCTTCACGGCCGTGACGACGAGGCGGTCACGCGCGCGGGTCGCGGCGACGTAGAAGAGCCGCCGCTCCTCGGCGAGGAGGGCGCCGGGGGTCAGCGGCTCGGCGAGGCCGTCGCGGCCGATCCTGTCCGCTTCGAGGAGGGAGCCGCGGCGTCGCAGGTCGGGCCAGAGCCCTTCCTGTACGCCGGCGACGACCACCAGGGCCCACTCCAGGCCCTTGGAACGGTGAGCGGTCATCAGACGTACGGCGTCGGGCCGGACCTGTCGCTTGGAGAGGGTGTCCGCGGCGATGTCCTGGGCGTCGAGCTCCTCCAGGAAGTTGAGGGCGCCCCGGCCGCCGGTCTTCTCCTCGGCCCGGGCGGCGGTCTCGAACAGCGCGCACACCGCGTCGAGGTCGCGGTCGGCGTTCCGCCCGGCCGCGCCGCCCCGCAGCGCCGCGCGGTGCAGCCTGGCGGGCCACGGCGTGCCGTCCCAGAGCAGCCAGAGGGCCTCCTCCGCGGTGCCGCCGCGCCGGAGCAGGGCCAGGGTGTCCCGCAGCAGCTCCCCCAGACGCTGGGCGCCGCGCGCGTACGCGGGGTCGTGGGCGACGAGCCGCTCGGGCTCGGCGAGGGCACGGGCGAGCAGTACGTCGGAGGGCGGCGGCACCCGGTTGCCGCCGGCACGCTCCTCGTCCCGCAGGGCGCGCCCGAGCCGCCGCAGATCGGCGGCGTCCATGCCGCCGAGGGGCGAGGTGAGCAGGCTGAGCGCCGTCTCGGTGTCGAGCCACGGGTCCCCGGCGGGGGCGGGGCGATCCTCGGCGGCGGCACGGGGTTCGGGGGGCTCGGCGGGCGCCGCAGGGGTCTCGTCGGACGCCTCCTCGGTCGCCCCGGCGGGTCCGGCCGCCGCAGGGTCCTCGGCCGCGGCGCCGAGCGTCACCCCGGTCGCCGTCCCGGTCGCCGCTCCCGCCCGCGCCGCCGTCGCCGTCGCCCGCAGTGCCGTCAGCAGCGGCGCCACCGCCGGCTCGTGCCGCAGCGGGACGTCGGCCGTGTCCGTCTCCAGGGGGACCCCGGCCGAGGTCAGGGAGCGGCGCAGGGACGGGATGTGGGTGCCCGCGCGGACGAGGACCGCCATCTCGTTCCAGGGGACGCCCTCCTCCAGGTGGGCACGGCGCAGGAGGTCGGCGATGTTGTCGACCTCGGTCGAAGGGGTCGGGTAGGTGTACGTCTCCACCCGGCCGCCCGCCCTGACCGGGGACAGGGCGCGGTGGGCCCGGGCCTGTTCCGACGGGAGGCGGGTCAGCGGCATGCGCTGGGGGAGCAGCCGGGTCGCCGCCAGGAGCTGGGCGCCGGAGCGGCGCGAGGTGGTGAGGACGCGCACCGGGGACGGGCCCCCGTCGGCGCGGCGGAACGTCTCGGGGAAGCCGAGGATGCCGTTCACGTCGGCGCCCCGGAAGGCGTAGATGGACTGGTCCGGGTCACCGAAGGCGACCAGCGTCCTGCCTCCCCCGGCCAGCGCCCGCAGCAGTCGGACCTGTGCCGGGTCCGTGTCCTGGTACTCGTCCACGAAGACGGCGTCGTAGTCGGGGAGGGCCACGGCGTCCGCGAGCAGCACGGCCCGGTGGACCAGCTCGGAGTAGTCCAGGACCCCTTGCAGATCCAGGACGTCCAGGTACTCGGCGAGGAACCCGGCCGCCGCCTTCCAGTCCGGCCGCCCCACGCGCTGCGCGAACTCCGCCAGCGCCCGGGGCCCGAGGCCCAGCTCACGCGTCCGGGCGAGAACGGCCCGTACCTCGTCGGCGAAGCCGCGCGTGGTCAGGCAGGCCCGCAGCTCGTCGGGCCAGCGGATGCCCGCACGGCCCTCGCGTTCGAGATCGAGCTGGCCGGCGAGCAGGTCGCGTACGGCCACGTCCTGTTCCGGTCCGGACAGCAGCCGCAGCGGCTCGGCGAAGAGGTCCGCGTCCTGGTGCGCCCGGATCAGGGCGTAGCAGAAGGAGTGGAAGGTGGTGGCCTGCGGCGCCTGCGCGCCCCCCAGCCGGGCCGCCATCCGGTCCCGGAGTTCCACCGCCGCCTTGCGGCTGAAGGTGAGGACGAGAATCCGCTCCGGATCGCCGCCCTTGGCCACCCGCGCGGCGACCGCTTCCACCAGCGTCGTGGTCTTCCCGGTGCCCGGACCGGCCAGGACGAGCAGCGGCCCGCCCTCGTGTTCAACCACGGCGCGCTGCGATGCGTCCAGGAGAGGGGGGTTCACGGGGGCCGGTGGAGTACGCACCAGTCGGTACGCGCCCGGGGTCCCCTGCCGTACCTGTCCCTGGTACGGCGTACGCCGGGTGGTGGAGGAGGAACTCACGTGGCTCGCCGGTCCTGGTGGGTGTGCTGGTGGTCATGCTCGTGACGGTCGCGAGGGTGCCGCTGCGGCCCGGGCCCCCGACGGGCCGTCCCGACGACGCTACGCGACGCGGCGTCCGGATCGCAGCGGGACCGGCGGTCCCTCGGCCGCGTACTCCGCCGCCACGTACTCCGTCCGCTCCTCACAGTGCCCGTCGCACCGCCGGATGGCCCAAGCTGTCATGTGTGAGCTCCCGCACTCGCGCCGGCGTCCGTGCCGCCGCCGTCCCAGCGAGCCCGCCTCATGTCGAGACGCGGCACGTGCCCCTCGGCGCTGCGCGGGGCTTCCCGCAGGGGAGTGCCCTCCGCGCGGTAGTGACCGAGCGCCCGCAGTTCGTGGCCGGGCAGCAGTGTGCCGTCCGACCGCACGACGCGCCACCAGGGCACCGCGCCGCCGTACAGGGCCATCACCCGGCCCACTTGGCGTGGCCCGCCCTCGCCGAGCCATTCGGCGACGTCGCCGTACGTCATCACTCG
Source organism: Streptomyces sp. NPDC033174 (assembly GCF_055577795.1). Taxonomy (NCBI): domain Bacteria; kingdom Bacillati; phylum Actinomycetota; class Actinomycetes; order Kitasatosporales; family Streptomycetaceae; genus Streptomyces; species Streptomyces sp. NPDC033174. Next base: position 256,351 of record NZ_JBVIPQ010000002.1, on the reverse strand, counting down.
TCCAGGTGGGATCAGCTCGGTGAGTTCCAGCACCCGCTCGGCGTACTCGGGCAGCTCCCCCGGCTCGTGCGGTCCCGGCACCTCGTCGCTCATCCGACCCATCCTGCCCTACGGCTCCGACAGCGCGGCACGCGAAAGCGACAGGGCGTACCTCTGGCGCCGAGCGCCCCCGCCGTGCACCCTGATGCCCCCCGGTGCGGTCCGGTCATGCCACCATCGTGCGGGCGGTGACTGGTGATACGAGATCAAGAAGAGACCGAGACGACGAAGGGGCACGGCGTGCAGCCTCCCGAAGGCGCGCGTACCCCTGACGACGAGCCGCGCCCGGAACCATCCACTCCGGCCTCCGGGAAGGACGACCGGAAGGACAACCGGAAGGCGTCCGGCGCGGACTCCCGCACGCCCTCCGATGCGGGCTCCGCCGCGGACTCCCCCACGCCCTCCGGCGCGGACTCCGAGGCCGGTCCCTCCGGTACGCCCCGGCCGCCCGGTCCCGCCGAGCCCCATGAGCCGTCCGGCACCCCCGAGCACTCCAAGCCGCCCGAGACGCCCCCGCCCTCCGGGACCCCCGAACGAGCCGCCCGGCCGCCCCTCGCCGGTGCCACCGCCGTCACCCCGCACCCCGCCGAGGCCCTGGAGCTCCCGGAGACGACGCGGCCGACGGGTACGGAAGAGCACGTCGAGCGCGTCTCGGGCGACGAGCCGCTGCTCGCCGCGCGCGTGCACCGGCCCTCCGATCTCCTGCGCCTGCTCGTCGGCATCCTCGCCATCGCCGTCGTCCTCGCCATCGCCGCCTTCGCGCACGGCACCACGACCGGCCTCGAAGCGGACATCAGCAAGGGCACCGAACAGGCGCCGGACGTGTTCGTCAAGATCGCGGGACTGGTCTCCAGCATCGCCGTCCTGCTGGTCCCGGTCGCCTTCGCCATCGAGCGGCTGATCAAGCGCGACGGGCTGCGCATCGCGGACGGCGTGCTCGCCGCCGTACTGGCGCACGGCGTCACCCTCGCCACCGACCTGTGGGTCGCCAAGGCCGCGCCCGGCTCCATCACCGAGGCGCTGACCCGGGTCCAGACCGGCGGCAGTCTGACCGACCCGGTGCACGGCTACCTCGCCCCGGTGATCGCCTACATGACGGCCGTGGGCATGGCCCGCCGGCCGCGGTGGCGCGTGGTGCTGTGGGTGGTGCTGCTCCTGGACGCCTTCGCGATGCTGGTCGCCGGGTACACCACACCGTTCTCGATCATCCTCACGGTGCTCATCGGGTGGACCGTCGCGTACGGGACCCTGTACACCGTCGGCTCCCCCAACGTCCGGCCCACCGGCCAGAACCTGCTCGCGGGCCTGCGCCGCGTCGGCTTCCGTCCGGTCACCGCGATGCGCGTCGAAGGCGTCCCGGACTCCTCGGACCACGGCGACCGCGGCCGCCGCTACAGCGTCACCCTGGAGGACGGACCGCCGCTGGACGTCACCGTCGTCGACCGGGAGCAGCAGGCACAGGGCTTCTTCTACCGCGTCTGGCGCCGCCTGACCCTGCGGACCATCACCACCCGGCGCTCCATCCAGTCGCTGCGCCAGGCTCTGGAGCAGGAGGCGCTGCTCGCCTACGCGGCCATCGCCGCCGGCGCGAACGCCCCCAAGCTGATCGCCACCTCCGAGCTGGGCCCGGACGCCGTGATGCTCGTCTACGAGCACCTGGGCGGCCGGTCGCTGGACTCGCTGGAGGACAAGGAGGTCACCGACGAGCTCGTGCGCGGCGCCTGGCACCAGGTGCAGGCGCTCCAGTCGCGTCGTATCGCGCACCGCAGGCTGACGGGCGACGCGATCCTGGTGGATCGTTCCGGCAAGGTGATCCTCACTGATCTGCGCGGCGGCGAGATCGCGGCCGGCGACCTGGTCCTGCGGATGGACATCGCGCAGCTGCTCACCACGCTCGGTCTGCGGGTGGGCGCCGAGCGCGCGGTGGCCGCCGCCGTCGAGGTCCTCGGACCCGACGCCATCGCCGACTGTCTGCCCCTGCTCCAGCCCATCGCGCTCAGCCGTTCGACCCGGGCGACGCTGCGCAGGCTGGCCCGCGAGCGCTCCAAGCGGGAGCGGGAGGCGGTCCTGGAGGCCTCCGAGGCGGCCAAGCGCTCGCGCCTGGAGGGCGGAGAGACCAAGGGCGGTGAGGCGGCCACCGGCCGCAAGGCGGACCGCAAGGCCGTACGGGCCGAGAAGCAGGCGGAGAAGCGGGCCCTGGACGTGGCGCTCGACGAGGCCCGCGAGGAGGATCTGCTCGCGCAGATCCGCCAGCAGGTGTTGCTGATCAAGCCGCAGGCTCCGGTGGAGCCGGTCCGCCTGGAGCGGATCAAGCCGCGCACCCTCATCAGCCTGATCGCCGGTGCCATCGCCGCGTACTTCCTGCTCTCGCAGATCGCCCGTACGCCGCTGTCGACGATCAGCGACGCCGACTGGCGGTGGGTCGCGGCGGCCGTGCTGTTCTCGGCGATCAGCTACGTCGCCGCGGCGATGAGCCTGCTGGGCTTCGTACCCGAGCGGGTCTCGTTCTGGCGGACCGTGGTGGCGCAGGTCGCCGGGTCGTTCGTGAAGATCGTCGCCCCGGCGGCGGTCGGCGGTGTCGCCCTGAACACCCGCTTCCTGCAGCGGTCGGGGGTCCGTCCCGGGCTCGCGGTGGCGAGCGTCGGCGCGTCCCAGCTGTTCGGGCTCGGCGCGCACATCCTGCTGCTGCTCTCCTTCGGCTATCTCACCGGTACGGAGAAGACGCGGTCGTTCACGCCGTCCCGGACGGTGATCGCCGGTCTCCTCACGGTCGCCGTCCTGGTGCTGGTGGTCACCGCCATCCCGTTCCTGCGGAAGTTCGTCTCGACCCGGCTGCGCTCGCTCTTCGCGGGTGTCGTGCCGCGCATGCTGGACGTGCTCCAGCGTCCGGTGAAGCTGCTCACCGGCATCGGCGGGATGCTGCTGCTGACCGGTGTCTTCGTGCTCTGTCTGGACGCGTCGATCCGCGCCTTCGACCACGGCAACCAGCAGCTCAGCTATGCGAGCGTCGCCGTGGTCTTCCTGGCGGGCAACGCCCTCGGGTCGGCGGCGCCGACGCCCGGTGGTGTCGGCGCGGTGGAAGGCGCCCTGACCTTCGGCCTGGTCGCCGTCGGGCTGCCGCTGGAGGTCGCGACGCCGGCGGTGCTGCTCTACCGGCTCCTGACCCTGTGGCTGCCGGTACTGCCGGGGTGGGTCTGCTTCAATTCGCTGACGCGCAGGGGTTCGCTCTGAGCCCTGGCCGCCCGCCCCTCCGCTCCCTCACCCACTCGCGCCACTCGCATGGACGCCGTCCCGCGCGTCCGCCGTCCCCGCGGCGCACGATGGACGCATGCCGACCCCGACCACTTCCGCCGTGCGGCGGGCCGCGATCCTGGCCACCGCCACCGTCAGCGCCGCCGTACTGATCACCGCCGGCTGCTCGGACAGCGGTGGCGACGACGAGGACAGGCCGAAGGACCTCGCCGAGCAGAAGCTGGAGTGGAGCCCCTGCCCGGCGCCGTCCGAGGCGGAGGGCGCCGGCGAAGCCCCTTCCCCCCTGCCCGGCGGCACGGGCTGGGAGTGCGCGTTCATGGACGCCCCGCTCGACTACGCCGAGCCCGGCGGCGAGACCATCGAAATCGCGCTGATCCGCGCCAAGGCCTCCGAGCCGGGGAAGCGGATCGGCTCCCTGCTCTTCAACTTCGGCGGCCCCGGCGCCTCGGGGGTCACCGGCCTGCCGTCCTTCGCAAAGGACTTCGAGACCTTGCGCACCCGCTACGACCTGGTCAGCTTCGATCCGCGCGGGGTCGGCCGGAGCGAGGGCGTGGAGTGTCTGGGAAACCGGGAGCTCGACGCGTACTACGCCGAGGACGCGACGCCCGACACCACGGCCGAGGAGAAGACCTTCACCGAGGGGCTGAAGAAGTACGCCGAGGCCTGCGAGAAGAACTCCGGCGACGAACTGCCCCATGTGGGCACCGTCAACGCCGCCCGCGACCTCGACCTCATGCGCCAGGTCCTCGGCGACGCCAAGCTCAACTACTTCGGCATCTCCTACGGCACCGAGCTCGGCGGCGTCTACGCCCATGTCTTCCCCACCCACGTGGGCCGGGCGGTCTTCGACGCGGTCGTCGATCCCGGCGCCGACGCCGAACAGGGCGCCCTCACCCAGGCCAAGGGTTTCCAGCTGGCCCTCGACCACTTCGCCGCCGACTGCGTGGAGCGCGGCGACGCGTGCAAACTCCCCGGCAGCAGCCCCAAGGAGATCGAGGAGTTCATCACCGCCCTCCTCACCGAGCTGGAGAAGAAGCCCATCGCGGGCATGGGGGACCGGGAGCTCACCCAGTCCCAGGCCGCCAACGGAATCCTCGAGGCCTTGTACTCGAAGAAATTCTGGCCGCTCCTGGAGCAGGGACTCGACGAGGCCGACGGCGGCAACGGCTCCCTCTTGCTCGCCCTGTCCGACGCCCTGAACGGGCGTGACCAGAACGGCGGTTACAGCAACATCCAGGCCGCCAACGCGGCCGTCAACTGCGTCGACTTCAAGTCCCGCTACACCCTGGACCAGGTGAAGGCGGCACTTCCCCGGTTCCGTACGGCCTCGCCCGTCTTCGGCGACAACATGGGCTGGGCCCTGATGAACTGCTCGCAGTGGCCGGTGGCCGGCGACTGGGTCCACCCCGACGTCAGCGCGCCCGGCTCCGCCCCGATCGTGGTCATCGGCAACACCGGCGACCCGGCGACTCCGTACGCCGGCGCCCGGAAGATGGTCGAGGCGCTGGGCAAGGGCGTCGGGGTCGAGCTGACCTACCGGGGCGAGGGGCACGGCGCCTACAACAGCGGAAACACCTGCGTACGGGCCGCGGTGAACGCCTACTTCCTCGAGGGCCGGGTCCCGGCCGCCGGCACCGTGTGCACCTAGACACCGGCCGGGCGGGCACACCTGGTGACGGACGGCCCGGGCCGTCTCACTGTCAGTAGCGACCCCTAGGATGGCGGTCCGGTTCGATGGTGGGGGTTACGCATGATGCGGGTACGGGCGGCAGCACTGACGGTCGCCGCACTGCTGGTCGCGGGCGCGGCCGCCGGCTGTGACGCGGAGGGCGCCGAAGGGGCGCAGAAGCCGGGCGGTCCGAACGGTACGGCGCCGTCCGCTCCGGACGACAAGGGCGTGTCGCCGCAGGTTCCGCCGCTTCCCGCCTCCCTGACCGGGCAGCGGCTCGACTGGGGCGGCTGCGAGGCGCCCGCCGGTGGCCAGAAGCCCAGCTCGCAGTGGCGCTGCGCGAAGGTCGACGTCCCCCTGGACTACGCGAAGCCGTCCGGGGACACGATCCCGATCGCGCTGATCCGCAAGGAGGCCCGCGACAAGGACGCGCGGCTCGGCTCCCTGCTCTTCAACTTCGGCGGTCCCGGCGCCTCGGGCGTGGACATCCTGCCGCGCGCGGCCGGCGAGTACTCCAAGCTCAACAGCCGCTACGACCTCGTCGGTTTCGACCCGCGCGGGGTCCAGCAGAGCGCGGGCGTGGTGTGCCGGGACGACAAGGCGCAGGCCGAGTCCGAGGCCCGCACCGACCTGACCCCGGACACGGCCGCCGAGCAGGCGGCGTTCCTCAAGGACAACACCGCCTTCGGCGCCGACTGCGCCCGCCGCTCCGGCAAGGTCCTCCCGCACGTCGGTACGAGCAATGCCGCGCGGGACCTCGATCTGATCCGCCGGGTCCTCGGTGACTCCAAGCTCAACTACTTCGGCATCTCCTACGGGACGCAGCTGGGCGGAACGTACGCGCACCTGTTCCCGAAGAACGTGGGCCGGACCGTGCTGGACGCGGTGGTCGACCCGACTGCCGACACCACCGGCCACGCCCGCAACCAGGCCACCGGCTTCCAGCGGGCGCTGAACAACTACTTCACGAGCACGGGCGAGAATCCGCGGCGGGGCACCGAGCGGCTCGCCGCGCTGCTGAGGAAGCTCGACGCGAAGCCGCTGCCGACCACGGACGGCCGCAAGGTCACCGACAGCCTGGCCCTCACCGGGATCGTGCTGCCGCTGTACGCCGAGAGCAACTGGCCGTATCTGACGGAAGCCCTCAAGGAGGCCGAGGACCAGGGCCGGGGCGACCGGCTGCTGGCCCTGGCCGACTCGTACAACGACCGTGACGAGAGCGGGCACTACGGCACGCAGAGCCACTCGCAGAGGGCCATCTCCTGCGCGGACAGCACCGCGCGCGCGACGGCGGCCGAAGCCAGGGCGCTGCTGCCGGAGTTCCGGAAGATCTCGCCGGTCTTCGGCGAGTTCCTGGCGTGGGACACGGCCGGCTGGTGTGCCAACTGGCCGGTGAAGGGCGAGCACGACACCCCGGAGGCGAGCGCCCCGGGCGCGGGCCCGGTCCTGGTGGTCGGCACGACCGGCGACCCGGCGACGCCGTACGAGGGCGCGCAGCGGATGGCGGACGAGCTGGGCAAGGGCGTCGGCGTCCTGCTCACCAACAAGGGCGAGGGGCACGGCGCGTACGGCACGTCGTCCTGTGTGACGTCGACCGTCGACGGTTATCTGCTGGACGGAAAGGTCCCGCGGAACGGCAAGACCTGCGGATAGGGCCCCACGCGGCCGCCCGCAGGCGCGCGCACGCCGCGGCGCGCCGCAAGAGCGCCCCGCGGCCGCCCACGGAACGCGAAGACGGGCCGGACCCCGTGAGGGTCCGGCCCGTCTTCGCGTGGCCTCGAAGGCCGTGGGGCCTTCGGAGCGCGGAGCCTAGTAGATCGGCTTCTCCGGCTCGATCTGGTTGACCCAGCCGATCACGCCGCCGCCCACGTGGACGGCGTCCGCGAAGCCCGCCGCCTTCAACACCGCGAGGACTTCCGCACTGCGGACACCCGTCTTGCAGTGCAGGACGATCCGCCTGTCCTGGGGCAGGTCCTGGAGGGCGGTACCCATCAGGAACTCGTTCTTCGGGATCAGCCGCGCGCCGGGGATCGAGACGATTTCGTACTCGTTCTGCTCACGGACGTCGATGATGTCGATCTTCTCGTCCGCGTCGATCCACTCCTTGAGCTGCTTGGGAGTGATCGTCGAGCCGAGTGCCGCCTCCTGTGCCTCCTCGGACACGACGCCGCAGAAGGCCTCGTAGTCGATGAGCTCGGTGACGGTGGGGTTGTCGCCGCAGACCGCGCAGTCGGGGTCCTTGCGGACCTTCACCTGGCGGTACTGCATCTCCAGGGCGTCGTAGATCATCAGACGCCCGACCAGCGGGTCGCCGACGCCGGCGAGGACCTTGATCGCCTCGGTGACCTGGATGGAGCCGATGGACGCGCACAGCACGCCCAGGACGCCGCCCTCGGCGCAGGAGGGGACCATGCCCGGCGGCGGGGGCTCCGGGTAGAGGCAGCGGTAGCAGGGGCCGTACTCGGACCAGAAGACGGACGCCTGGCCGTCGAAGCGGTAGATCGAGCCCCAGACGTACGGCTTGTTCAGCAGCACGCAGGCGTCGTTGACGAGGTAGCGCGTGGCGAAGTTGTCCGTGCCGTCGACGATCAGGTCGTACTGGCTGAAGATCTCCATCACGTTGTCGGCCTCGAGCCGCTCTTCGTGGAGGATCACGTTCACGTACGGGTTGATGCCGAGGACCGAGTCCTTCGCGGACTCGGCCTTGGAACGGCCGATGTCGGCCTGGCTGTGGATGATCTGGCGCTGCAGGTTCGACTCGTCGACCTCGTCGAACTCCACGATGCCGAGCGTGCCCACGCCGGCCGCGGCCAGGTACATCAGGGCCGGCGAGCCGAGACCGCCGGCGCCGACACACAGCACCTTGGCGTTCTTCAGCCGCTTCTGACCGTCCATCCCGACATCCGGGATGATCAGGTGGCGAGAGTACCTGCGGACCTCGTCTACGGTGAGCTCGGCAGCCGGCTCGACCAGGGGTGGCAGCGACACGGAGACCTCATCAATACAGCTGGTCGGGTGCGTACGGGGGACGCCCCCACGCAGGTGGGGAGCGCTTCTTCCTCCCGTAACACTGCCACGCCCCTTCTCATTCCGAGACACCCGGTCCGATACGCGAGACGATTTCGTCCCAGTAGCCGGGCAGTGCCTGGAATGGATCGATATGTTCGCCACGGTGGGCGTCGTGGTCACTGCGGTCGGTGAAGAAGATCGTCCCCGCGCCCTGCCAGCGGGCGATCCGCACGGCCTCGTCGAGATGGCTGCGGGGCACCCCGTGGACGAGATGGACGAAGCGCTCCGGCGGATGGTCCGCGGTCCACTCCGCCACCTGCGACCAGCGGTAATCCGTCCACGGCCCGGAGAAGGTGACCAGCTGGTCGGCGATCTCCGCGTAGCCCGGGTAGGGGTGCGTGCCGTGGCCGAGGACGAGATGGCAGCCGTCGGCCCGCTCCAGGATCGTCTCCAGCGTGGCCGTCGTACGCCTCACCTCGGGGAGGTCCGCCCGGTCCGTGGGGCATCGGTCGAGCAGGAAGCCGTCGACCCTGTACCAGTCCAGGAACCGGTGGGCGTCCGAGATGATCTCGCCGAAGTCGCGGGAACCGTGGGTGACATCGAGATGGCCGAGGACCCGGACACCGGCGTTGCGGAGCCTGCCCGCCGCCTCCAGGCAGTGCGGGTCGGGACGGTCGCCGGGGCCGTCGGCCACATTGAGCACCGCCCAGTGCAGGGGCGTTCCCGGGCGGGTCAGCTCGGCCCATTCGACGGGCGCGAGCAGTGGATGCGCGTAGCCGGGGACACCGAAGCCGAGCCGCTCGGAGCCCGTGGCGGAGAGCGCGGTCCCGGTGGTGGTCAGATGCGACATGCCGCCTCCATCCAGATGTCGGCGAGGGACTCCTCGAGGTTGATCCGGGGCCGCCAGCCGAGCCGGTCCCGCGCGGTGCGCACGTCCGCCTGCTGCCAGCTGCCGCAGCCGTCCGGGTACGGGAAGGGGCCGGCGGACAGGTGGTCGGCCATCGCCTCGGTGCGCGGGGCGCCGATGACCTGTCTCGGCGGGGGGCCGTCCAGTTCGTGCAGGGCGCCCGCGTAGCCGGCGACCCTGGCGAGCACGGCGGCGGCGTCGCGGAGCCTCACGGCGCGCCCGGTGCCGATGTTCACGACCCCCTGGGCCGCGGAGAGCGAGGCGGCGTGGACGGCGCGGGCCACGTCCCGGACGTCGACGAAGTCGCGCTGCACGCCGAGGCCACTGAGCTTCAGCTCGCCGTCGCCCGACTGCATGGCGCGGCGCATCGCCTCGGCGAGCCGGCCGAGCGGGGAGCCGGCGGGGGTGCCGGGTCCGACGGGCGAGAAGACCCGCAGGACGACGGCGTCGAGTCCGGACCCGAGGACCAGCTCGGTCGCGGCGAGCTTGCTCACTCCGTACGGCCCTCCGGGGCGCGGCACGGCGTCCTCGGCGGTGGAGGAGCCCGGCTGGGAGGGCCCGTACTCCGAGGCGCAGCCGACCTGGACGAGACGGGCCCCGCAGCCGCTGCGGCGCAGGGCCTCGCAGACGGTGGCGACGGCGACGGTGTTGTGCCGGGTCAGGTCGCGGGCGCCACCGCGGGTGGCTCCGGCGCAGTTGACCACCACCCCGGGGTGGACGGCGTCGAGGAAGCGGGTGAGGGCCCCGGGGCTGCCGCCCGCGAGGTCGAACCGTACGTCGGCGTCGTCGCCCCGCCCGAGGGTGGTGAGGTGCACCGCGGGGTCGGCGAGGAGCCGGTCCGCGACGAAACGGCCGATGAAGCCGTTGGCACCGAGCAGCAGGACCCTCATCGCGCGGCCCCTTGGTGCCGACCGGCCGGTGCTGGGGGTTGGGGGGTCATCTCTGGTTTCTCCTTGAGGATGTGCGGCGGGTGCCGTCGGAAGGGGATGCGTGCCGGCGGCGTCGGCTCCGCCGGTCCGCAGGGGGGTCAGTGGGGGGCGTGGGCCGAGGCCCGGGAGAGGGCGGCGGTGGCGTGGGACAGCAGGCCGACGGCCGCCGCGCCGCAGACGAGGGTGGGGACGGCTTCGGTGCCCCAGGCGCCGACGGCCGCCCTCACCGGGGCGGCCAGGACGTCGCAGCCGGGGAGCCAGGAGCCCGGGACGGCCGCCAGGGCGAGGGCCTCACCGGCGCAGGCGGCGCCGAGGGCGGTGGCGGCCGGCTCGGGGAAGCCGTGGACGGTGAGCATCCGGGCGAGCAGCAGCAGGGTGCCGAGGGCGGCGACGGGGACCGTCCCGTCGCTGCCGCCGACGAGGCCCACCACGCTCAGCAGCCCGGCCAGGGCGAGGAGATGGAGTCCGACGACGCCGAGCAGCAGGGGCCGGGCCCCGGCGGCGAAGTCCTCCAGGCCCCGGCTGGCGGCGAGCTTGCGCCGGGCCCGTACGGCGAAGAGCCGGGCGCACCAGGCGGCGGGCAGGACGGCGAGCGCCAGGGCGAGGAGCGGTCCGGTGGTCAGGGGCCAGGGTCGGTCGGGCCCGCCGGTGAGGAGCTGCTCGAGGAGCCCGTCGCCGCCGGCCGCGTAGGCCAGGAGCCAGCAGACCCAGAGAGGGGTGGCGCGGACGGTCCGGCCCGTGGCGCGCAGGGGGCCGCGGCGCAGGGAGACGAGGAGGGCGAGGGCCGTCGCGAGGGCCCCGGCGGCTCCCACGGCGAGCCGGGGCGCCCCGTCGGAGGCCAGGGCGAGACCGCCGGCGGTCAGGGCGCAGACGCCCCCGGGGAGGAGGGCGAGCACGGCCCATCCGCTGTCGTGCCCGGCGGCGTCCGGCGCGGCGGACCGTGACACGGGTCCGTTCCCCCGGGGCACGCGCGCGTAGAGCTCTTCGGCGAGGGCGAAGACGTCCCGGTGCCGGAACCGGGCGGCAGTCCGGTCGGTGACGCCGTGCGCTTCGAGGCCGGCGGCGATCTCCAGGGGATCGACGGCCCGCTCGCACAGCTCCCGGTGGCGGTGCATGAGCGCCTTGACGGGGTCGGCGGGGCCGCGACGGACGGGACGCGGCGCGGAAGTCGGTGCCTCCGCCGGCGGCTCGGCGGCGGAGGTCAGCGCGTGTGCCGCCAACAGCGCCTCGGACCGGGTGTCCCAGCCGCCGGGGCTCGGTTCGGCCGGTTCGGTCGCGCGCGGGTCTCGCATGGTTCTGCCTCCTTCACGCATCGCCGTCCCCCCGCCCCGCGCCGGCCCCCGCGGGCTCGGGCGCGCCACCCTGGGCGGCCGTCCGGCCCGGACCTGTCCAGCTGCCGGGCAGATACGACTCCGCCGGGTGCGCGAAGGGCACACCGTCGGCGATGCGGTGCACCGGGGAGTGGGAGAGGAGTTCCAGGTAGATGCCGTGGAACGCGGTGATGTTCTGCTCGACGGTGAAGAGTTCGAGCGCGCGGGCGCGCGCCGCCGCGCCCAGCCGGTGCCTGCGTTCCGGGTCGCGCAGCAGCGCGAGGCACGCGTCGGCGAGCGCCCGCGGATTGCGCGGCGGCACGACGAGGCCGGTGCCGCCGATGACTTCGACGACCGCGCCGACGTCGGTGGAGACGGTGGCCCGGCCGCAGAACATCGCCTCGACCAGGCTGATGGGAAAGCCCTCGACGACGCTGGAGAGGACGACGACCGCGCCCGCCGCGTAGGCGTCGGCGAGGCCGGGCGCCTCGGGGCCGCCGAGCTCCTCGAAGGAGACGGGGTTGTCGCCGATGTCATGCGCGCCGGGGGCCTCGTCGGGGAAGAGCTGGGCGGCGAGCGCCGTGCAGTGGGCGAGGTAGGTGACCGGTTCCGGTTCCCGTACGGGCGCGGCGATGATCCTCAGCCGGGCCCCCGGCACCTCCTTGCGCACCTCGGCGAAGGCGTGGAGGAGCGCGATCAGGTCCTTGGCGGGCTCGATCCTGCCGACCCACACCAGGGTGTCCGGCTCGCCGGCGTCCTCGTCCTCGCCGACCGCCGTGAACTGCTCGGCCTCCATGCCCGGGTAGACGGTCCGCAGCTTGGCGCGCTCGGCGCCGCACTTCTCCTGCCAGCGCCGGGCGTGGGTGTTGCCGGGGGTGATGACGGCGGCCTGCCGGTAGACCTCGGCGGCGAGCCGGCCGTGGAAGGCGGCGAGCAGTGCGCGCACGGGCGCGCCGAGCGTGGTCTCGGGAGCGGCGAGATAGTGCGCCCGCAGCTGTACGCCGTACTCCGTGACCAGCAGGGGAACCCCGAAGAAGCGTTTGGCCAGAAGCCCGGGCAAGGCCGCCGAGCCGCCGGAAGCGGCGTGACACAGGTCGACCGCGCCGAGGTCGTCCTCGCCGTACCAGTCGAGGGAGAGGGGGCGCAGGGCGCGCTCCAGCTGATCGGCGAAGGCGAGGTGGTCGGGGACGGTCGCGCCCTGTACGCCTCGCCGTGCGCCGGAGGCGTGGCAGGCGGACTCCAGGGCGCGCACGGCGATTTCGGAACGGAGGGCGGCGTAGAGGCCGCCGCGGTCGCGGGCGAGCTCCGCCAGTCCGTAGAGGCCCTCCGCGAAGGCGTCGTCGGCGCCCTCGACGCAGATCGCCGCGGTCAGTTCGGCGAAGTGGCGGGCGAAGCGGCGCCGGTCGCGGCGGCCGTAGGTGTGGCCGTCGTCCTCGGGCGCCCACAGGGGGGCTGTCCGCACCCGCCGCACGTGCGCGGGCAGTTCGACATGGCCGGCACGCTCCTGGCCGGCGCTGCGGCTGAGCGCGTAGAGGTCGAACTCGTGCCCCGTGAGCCCGCGCACGAGCCGGTCGCACCAGACCCTGGACTCACCCGTCGCATACGGGTAGCCACCCTCCGTAAGCAGTCCGATCCGCACGAGTACACCCCCGGTCTTCGTTCCGTACGGCCACCGTTGGTCGGCGACTCGCAGCGGGATGAACGTAAGCGGATATGCCGGTAGCGGGGGGGGGGGGGGGGGGGGGGGGGGGGGGGGGGAGGGGGGAGGGGGGGGGGGGGGGGGGCGGCTTTTTTCCCCCCCCGCCACCGGAAGGGGTGAATGCACGTAACTTTCGCACCCCGGTAGCGTTCCGTGGCGCTACGGTGCGATCCCGTCACACACGGTCAGACACTTGACGCGTCGCCGGAGGTGCCGGAGCGAGGCCTCAACCGCCGGGATGCACCCAGGGGTTGGGGCGGCACTTGATCCCGTCGATGTCCAGCGACTTGGTCTGCTGCTGCATCACCGGGGCCAGCGCGCCGGGCGTGCGGCAGCTGACATGGCTGTGCCCGAGCCGGTGCCCGATCTCGTGATTGATCAACATCTGGCGGTAGGTGAACATCGCCTTCGGACCGTACGTCTCCGAACCCTGCGCCCAGCGGAACGCGTTGATCATCACGCGCTCGGTGGCCGCGGAGTCGCAGGAGACATTGTCGATCGTCGTGTCCAGACCGGACTTGGCACACCACGTCGCGGTGGTGGCCGGGCTGGCCAGGGTGATCACGAACTCGGGCTCGCCGCTCGATATCCGCTCGAAGGTCATCGCCCCGTCGTGCGCCCAGCTCCGGTCGTCGTTGAGGGTCTTCTGCACCGCGTCGGCGAAGAGCAGGGGGTCGAGACCGAGCCCCTTCTCGACATCCACCCGGTAGCGGACCTTCCGGCCCTTGCCGGGCGCCTTGGCGAAGCCCGGCACCGCCTCGAACCGGCCTGAGCCCGACAGCTTGGGGTCGATGGGGAACTGCCGGGTCATCAGCTGTTCGTACGTCACCGGACGCGCCGCTGGCCGAGCGGGCTGCTCGGGCACGGGCCGGGCGTCGGACCGTGACGCCGAACCGTCGTCGGCGGCGCGATCGCCGGCCTCGCCCACCGACCGCGTCACGGTGTCGTCGCCCGGGCCGTGACCGGTGACCTGGCCGGCGACGACGACACCGAGGACGGTGATGACGGCGGCGGCCGCGATGCCGGTGAAGGCGCGGGACTTGCCGCCCTTGGCGGTCTCGGGAGCGGACGGCGGTTCGGAGCCGGGGTCCGACGGTTCCGTGGACGTCTCGGCGCCCCGGCGCTGTCCCGGTATGAACGGCACGTCCTGGGTGCGCGGCGTCTCCCGCCGCTCGCCGTACTCCTGCTTCCGGGGTTCGCCCTGAGGACGGGCTCGGGTCCGGCCGTCGGCCGAGGCGGCGGAAGGGGTCCGGTTGAGACCCCAGGCGCCTCCCGGCTCGTGATGCTCGGGGTGTCCGCCTCTGACCCCCGTCGGGTCCTGGGCGGGGATGCCGTGGGCGGGGGTGCCGTAGTCACCCGTGCCGTGGACCGGGGTTCCGTGGGCGGGAGTTCCGTACGCGCCGGGGTGCTGCTCGGGCGCGCCGGGGGCCCTCCGGCGCCGGCCGGTACCGTCCCGGTCGCCCCCCGCCGGTTCGGTCACTGTGCTGTTCGAGCCCTGGGAAGCGGGGCCTTTGCGACTGTGTCGTCCCACGCCCCTGATCAGCTCCCGCCGTTGTCGTCGATGAGTTCCCGGACGGCCTTGGCGACCGTCCCCGGGTGCTCCATCATCGCAACATGGCCCGCGTCCGGAAGCGTCAGCAACCGCGAGTCCCGGAAGGCGCCGGCCGCCCGACGGGCCATGCGAAAGGAAACCAGCTGGTCACGCGCTCCGTACACCAGCAGCGTCGGCGCGAGAACCCGCTCGGCCTGCCGCCACAGCCCGTGTTGACCGCCGAGGGTGTAGGCGTCGACGATGCCGCGCGCGGAACGGGCCATCGCGTCCCAGAAGTAGGGGAGCGTCAGCCGCCGCTCCATCTCCTCCACGGCATCGCGCAGGCCCTCGTCGGTGATCCGTCCGGGGTCCGCGTAGCAGAGCGCCATCACGCCGCGCACGCGCTGCTCGGCCGTCCAGTCCTTGGTGAGCCGGGCGAAGAGCGAGGAGACACCGGGGACGGCGAGCAGGGCGGTGGGCCAGGCGGTGCGCTGGGCGCGCAGCTCGGGGAGCGCCGGGGAGATCAGGGAGAGCGTCCGCACGAGGTCGGGGCGGACCGCCGCGACCCGGGTGGCGACGGCGCCGCCCAGCGAGTTCCCGATCAGATGCACCGGGCCCCGGCCGGCCGAGTCGAGCAGCCGGATGACGGCACGGGCGTGTCCGGTCACCGAGTAGTTGCCGTCGTCCGGCGGCGGGGAGTCCCCGAAGCCCGGCAGGTCGAGGGCCTCGCCGTCGACCTTGTCCGCGAGCAGCGGCATCAGGGCCGACCAGTTCTGCGAGGAACCGCCGAGGCCGTGCACATAGAGCGCGGGCGGCAGCCCCGGGCGCGTGGCGGGGCGGGCCCGCACGGTCAGCGTCAGTCCGGGGAGAGCCACGGAACGCAGCTCCTCACCTGCGGCGACCCGTACGGCACCGACCCGCGCCGCCGGCGCGGCGGTGCGGGTTCCCGGCAGCTCGGTCGAAGACATGCGGCAATGTTACGAGACGATCACGCGAGGGTTCGTGTGTTCGCGGTCACAGATGGGGTGGCATACCGCGTAGCGCGTCGGGAAGGGACCTCCTACGCTCGAAAGTAGAGGGCTTCCCCTCAGCACCCTCCCGCCAGAAAGGGAGCCGTATGACTGTTGACCCCACCGACCCGGAAACCCTCGAGGAAGCCGACGTCACCGCCACGGACGTCGAGATCGACGAGGAGACTCCCGAGGCCGACGCCGCGGAACAGCACACCGACCTGCAACAGCAGGGGGACGACCCGGTGGAACGCATCGATCCCGGCAAGGCGAACGAAGCCGATGTCGTCGAACAGGCACGAGTCGTGACACTGGATGAGGACGACTACCGATGATTTGTTCGGTAAACCGGTGAATCTGCAGCTACCGCAGGCGTCCGGTCCGTGAAATTCTGCGTCCGCACCGCGCACAGCCGGGTTACCCAAAAGTACGATGGCGGGCGCTGCGCACAGCGCGCATGGATCGATCTTGGGAGGCGGCGTGACAGCCATCGAGCAGACAGAGGCGGCCCGCCCGCGGGGCACGCGGCTTCCGCGCCGAGCCCGACGCAACCAGCTCCTGGGCGCCGCCCAGGAAGTGTTTGTGGCGCAGGGGTACCACTCCGCGGCGATGGACGACATCGCCGAGCGGGCCGGGGTCAGCAAGCCGGTCCTCTATCAGCACTTCCCGGGGAAGCTGGAGCTCTACCTGGCGCTGCTCGACCAGCACTGCGAGTCCCTGCTCCAGGCCGTGCGTACGGCCCTGGCGTCGACCTCCGACAACAAGCTGCGCGTCGCCGCGACGATGGACGCCTACTTCGCGTACGTGGAGGACGAGGGCGGCGCGTTCCGTCTGGTTTTCGAGTCCGACCTCACGAACGAGCCGGCGGTGCGCGAGCGGGTCGACCGGGTGAGCCTGCAGTGCGCCGAGGCGATCTCTGACGTCATCGCCGAGGACACCGGTCTTTCCAAGGACGAGTCGATGCTGCTGGCCGTGGGCCTCGGCGGCGTGTCCCAGGTCGTCGCCCGGTACTGGCTCTCCAGCGAGTCGGCCATCCCCCGCGAAAAGGCGGTGGAGCTGCTGACCTCCCTCGCCTGGCGAGGTATCGCCGGCTTCCCGCTGCACGGGGCCGAGGGCCACTGAGCGCTGCCGGGGGCGCTTGTTCCCGTGCACTGTTCGCTCCTGGCGTGCGGCCGCGAGCCTGCCGTGTGCTCTCTCCGGGCTAATGTGTGCTGCGTACGGCGCGGTTGACCGCGCAACGCTGACCGTTCGGAGGGACATAGCCGTGGAGGTCAAGATCGGCGTGCAGCACGCGCCCCGGGAGATCGTTCTGGAGAGCGGGCAGTCCGCCGAGGAGGTCGAGCGCGCGGTGGCCGACGCGCTGGCCGGCAAGGCGCAGCTGCTCAGCCTGACGGACGACAAGGGCCGCAAGGTCCTGATCCCGGCGGACCGGATCGCCTACGTGGAGATCGGCGAGCCGGCGGTGCGCCGGGTGGGCTTCGGCGCGCTCTAAGCGGCACGAGGCAGCACGACGCAGCAGACATGACGAAGGGCCCGGCGGTCTTCCGCCGGGCCCTTCGTCATGTCCGCGTGGCGGGCGGTGGGCACCCGTCGTGGCCGCGGGGTCCGGGCCCCGGCTCTTCGTGACGGCCGCCGGGCGCCGCGAGAGGAATCGGTGCCGGCGAGGCTCCCGAGGCGCCCCGGGAGAGGGATCTTCGTCGTGTTCATGGCGGCCAGTGGGGCGGGAGGAGGGTTGCGTTCCGCGCCCGGCGGGTAGGACCGCCTACGACCGTTTTGCCCGCCCCGCACCGCCCGCGAGGTGATCCGCAGTGTTCCTGGAAGCTCTCGGCTCGGCCCTGCTCGGACTTGCCCTGGCCTGGGCCGCCGTGCACCGGCTGCCCGACCGGCTCCCCGCGCGCCCGGTCGTCCTCACCACGGGCGGCCTGGGCTCCGCGTTCGGCGCCGTCCTGACCCACGCGGCGCTGGGACCGGGCCATTTCCTCGGCACCCTCGCGGGTGCGGTCTTCGTCGGAGCCGTCCTGCTCTCGCTCCTGATCCGCCCGGCGGGCCGCCGCCTGCGCCGATCAGCGGCGGCGTGACCCACGCCGCCGCCGGACCACGGGGAGTTAGGCGGCCAGCCCCAGCGCGGCCATCCGCTTGGTGTGCGCCTCGGTGATGCGGGAGAACATCCGGCCGACCTCCGCGAGGTCGAAGCCGTCCGCGACGCCGCCGACCAGCATGGTGGAGAGCGCGTCCCGCTCCGCGACGACACGCTGCGCCTGCGACAGCGCCTCGCCCATCAGACGGCGCGCCCACAGGGCGAGCCGCCCGCCGACCCGTGGGTCGGCGTCGATCGCGGCACGCACCTTCTCCACCGCGAAGTTGCCGTGGCCGGTGTCGTCGAGGACCGCGAGGACCAGGGCGCGGGTGTCGGAGTCGAGCCGGGCCGCGACCTCACGGTAGAAGTCGCTGGCGATCGAGTCGCCGACGTACGCCTTGACCAGGCCCTCCAGCCAGTCGGACGGCGCGGTCTGGCGGTGGAAGTCGTCCAGCGCCTTGGCGAAGGGCTCCATCGCGCCGGTCGGCTCCGTGTCGATCGCGGTGAGGCGGTCGCGCAGCCGCTCGAAGTGGTGGAACTCGGCGGAGGCCATCTTCGCCAGCTCCGCCTTGTCCCCGAGGGTCGGCGCCAGCTTGGCGTCCTCGGCGAGGCGCTCGAAGGCCGCGAGCTCGCCGTAGGCCAGCGCGCCGAGCAGATCGACGACCGCGGCGCGGTACTGGGGCTCCGCGGAGGCCGTGGCCCAGTCCTGGGCGGCGATCCCGGTGAGTTCCCCGGCGGGCTTTCCGTCGGACTTTCCTGCGGGTCCTTCGGCGGCAGTGGCGTTGTCAGGCGTCTCCATGAAGCGCACAATAGCCCGCTCGCAGGGCCGGGGAAGGCCCTGGTCAGTCACTGTGACGGCGCCCTCATTACGAATTCGCCCAACACACATGCGCGAATCCGGGGTACAGTGATAAAGCGCCTGCTGAGTATTCAGACATGCCAGCCATGTTCGAACATGCTCGGTGGGCCATCTCATGAATGAGGATGCCCGGTCGGTGGCCCGATCGGCTCCGACCCGACAGCCCTCCGTGCGCTCCCTTGCACATGAGGGGCCCCCTCAGCGGCACGACGCTCGAGCGATGGCAGTGGTCCCGCGCCACCCCGGTTGTGATCGTTCCGATCCGCAGCCGGAAGTGATCCGGCACGGTACGACCCCCGTCGTTCGCCTCGCGCCGCGTCTCACAGAAGAGGCAGCACCCTGACTACGACTTTCCGCGATCTCGGCATCCTTCCCGAGACGGCCGAGGCCCTCGAGGCCGTCGGCATCGTCACCCCGTTCCCCATCCAGGAGATGACCCTTCCGGTCGCCCTCTCCGGCAATGACGTCATCGGCCAGGCCAAGACCGGCACCGGCAAGACGCTCGGCTTCGGTCTGCCGCTCCTCGAGCGCGTCACCGTTCCCGCCGACGTCGAGGCCGGCCGGGCCAAGCCCGAGCAGCTGACCGACACGCCGCAGGCGCTCGTGGTCGTCCCCACCCGTGAGCTCTGCACCCAGGTCACCAACGACCTGCTGACCGCCGGCAAGGTGCGCAACGTCCGCGTGCTCGCCATCTACGGCGGCCGTGCGTACGAGCCCCAGGTCGAGGCCCTCAAGAAGGGCGTCGACGTGATCGTCGGCACCCCGGGCCGGCTCCTCGACCTGGCCGGACAGAAGAAGCTGAACCTCTCCCACGTCAAGGCACTCGTGCTGGACGAGGCGGACGAGATGCTCGACCTGGGCTTCCTGCCCGACGTCGAGAAGATCATCAACATGCTTCCGGCGAAGCGTCAGACCATGCTGTTCTCGGCGACCATGCCGGGCGCGGTCATCGGCCTGGCCCGGCGCTACATGTCGCAGCCCACGCACATCCGCGCCTCCGCGCCGGACGACCAGGGCGCGACCGTCGCGAACATCACCCAGCGCGTCTACCGCGCGCACTCCATGGACAAGCCGGAGCTCGTCTCGCGCATCCTGCAGGCCAACGGCCGCGGGCTCGCGATGATCTTCTGCCGGACGAAGCGCACGGCGGCCGACATCGCCGAGCAGCTGGAGCGCCGCGGCTTCGCGTCCGGCGCCGTCCACGGCGACCTCGGCCAGGGCGCCCGCGAGCAGGCCCTGCGGGCCTTCCGCAACGGCAAGGTCGACGTCCTCGTCTGCACCGACGTCGCCGCGCGCGGTATCGACGTCGAGGGCGTCACCCACGTCATCAACTACCAGTCGCCCGAGGACGAGAAGACGTTCCTCCACCGCGTGGGCCGTACCGGCCGCGCCGGTGCGAAGGGCACGGCGGTCACACTGGTCGACTGGGACGACATCCCGCGCTGGCAGCTGATCAACAAGGCGCTGGAGCTGGACTTCAACGACCCGGTCGAGACGTACTCCACGTCCCCGCACCTCTTCGAGGAGCTGGACATCCCGGCGGGCACCAAGGGTGTCCTGCCGCGCACCGAGCGGACCCGTGCGGGTCTGGGCGCGGAGGAGGTCGAGGACCTCGGCGAGACGGGCGGCCGCGGTGGCCGTTCCGGTTCGCGTGCGAAGTCGGCGGCCGCGCCGGTGACCGAGGAGCGTCCGGCCCGTACGCGTACGCCGCGTCAGCGTCGCCGTACGCGCAACGGCACCCCGCTCACCGAGGCCCCCGCGGTCGAGACCCCGTCGGCCGAGCGGTCGGCCGAGCAGCCGTCGGAGCCGCGCACCCCGCGTCGCCGCCGTCGCACCCGTGTGGGCGCGCCGTCGGAGGCCGTGGTGACCCCGGTGGCCGAGGCGGCCCCGGTCGTCGAGGCCACGCCGGTCGTCGAGGCCGCGCCCGTCGTCCCGGCCGAGGCCGAGGAGGCCGCCAAGCCCCGTCGCCGCCGGACGCGTGCCGCGAAGCCGGTCGAGGCGGAGGCCGTCGTGACCCCGGTCGTCGCCGAGGTCGCTGAGGCCCCCGAGGCCGTCGCGGAGACCAAGCCCCGCCGCCGTACCGCCAAGAAGGCCGCAGAGGCGGTCGTCGAGGCAGTGGCTCCCGCGGTCGTGGAGGCCCCGGAGGTCGTGGAGACCAAGCCGCGCCGCCGCGCCGCCAAGAAGACCGCCGAAGTCGTCGTCGAGGCCGCTGAGGTCGCCGAGGCTGTCGCGGAGACCAAGCCCCGCCGCCGCACGACCAAGAAGACCGCCGAGGTGGTCGTCGAGGCCGCTGAGGTCGCCGAGGCTGTCGCGGAGACCAAGCCCCGCCGCCGCGCCGCCAAGAAGACCGCCGAAGTCGTCGTCGAGGCCGCTGAGGTCGCCGAGGCTGTCGCGGAGACCAAGCCCCGCCGCCGCACGACC
>NZ_JBVIPQ010000002.1:204256-235541 GCF_055577795.1 Streptomyces sp. NPDC033174 | reverse complement strand
CCAAGAAGACCGCCGTGGCGGTCGTCGAGGCCGCACCCGAGGCGACCGAGGCCAAGCCTCGCCGCCGCACGACGAAGAAGGCCGTCGCCGCTCAGCCCGAGAGCTGACGCACGATCGACAGGGCCCCGCTTCCCTCACCGGGAGGCGGGGCCTTCGCCGTTCCACCGCCCCGTACGAAGAGGTCCCGGTACGCCCGAGGGGAACCGCTGGGGAGACACCGCCTCCGCCCCGCTAGCCTCGTCCCATGAGCCGGCCGCCCACGTTCACCCCGCCCCCCCGCACCCGCGCCTACTCCCTCGCCACCGCCCGCGGTGACTTCGCCGTGCTGGACGCGCTCCCCTCGGGCGCGCACAAGGGGACCGCCCTGCTCCTGCCCGGGTACACCGGGAGCAAGGAGGACTTCATCGCGATGCTGGAGCCGCTCGCCGAGGCCGGCTACCGCGCCGTCGCCGTCGATGGCCGGGGACAGTACGAGACGCCCGGCACGGACGATCAACTGGCGTACGCCCAGGACGAGTTGGCCCGCGATGTGCTCGCTCAGGCCGAGGCTGTCGGCACCCCGCTCCATCTCGTCGGGCACTCCCTGGGCGGTCAGATCGCCCGGGCGGCCGTCCTCCTGGACGCCACGCCGTTCACCACGCTCACGCTCATGTCCTCGGGGCCCGCGCAGGTCGCGCCGGCCCAGCAGGAGAAGGTGAAGCTGCTGAGTGACGCGCTCGCGGTGATGAGCATGGCGGAGGTGTGGGAGGCGATGCGCGCCTTCGATCCCCCGGAGGACGCCGAGGACGTGAAGGACGCCCAGGGCGCCCGGGTCGCGGCGGTCAACGGTGAGGCGCTGCGCAGGCGTTGGCTGCTCCACCACCCCGCCCAGCTCCTCGCGACGGGCCGTCAGCTGACCGTGGAGCCGGACCGGGTCGACGCACTGGCCGCCGTGCGCACGCTCCCCAAGCACGTCGTCTCCGGTGCCCGGGACGACACCTGGCCGGTCCCGCTCCTGGACGCGATGGCGCAGCGGCTGGGCGCGCGCCGCACGGTCATCGACGGCGCCGAGCACTCCCCCAACACGGACCGCCCCGCCGAGACCGCCGCCGCGCTGATCGGCTTCTGGGATCAGTACTGAGACTGCAGGTGGTGCCAGAAGCCGTCCCGCAGGGCCCTGCGCAGGGTCGCGTGTCCCCGCAGGGACCGGCTGAGCAGCTTCTCGGCCTCGATCAGGAGGTCCTGGTCTACGGACCCTGGGAGGTAGGGATGGCCGGGCAGCAGCTCGGCCATGGTCGTCCGGCCTCGCTCGGACAGCCAGGTGGCGGCGATCTGCGCGCCGATGAAGCGCACCTCGTCGCGCGACGGCGGCGGTTCACCCTCGTTCTCGTACGTGGTGACGGGGCGCCGGGTGACGTACGGGCGGCAGAAGTCGAGGTCGAAGGTGCGCCGGCTGTCGACCTCCCAGAGCAGTGGCTCCGCCTGGTTGCGCCCGTCGGCCGCCTCGATGCCCCACAGATGGACGCGCGCCCCGTACCCCTGGGCCGCCTCGACCGCCGAGACGAGGTCCTCGTCGCCGCCGACGAGCGCCGCGTCGCTGATGGCCCGGTGGCGGGCGAGCGACTCGAGGTCGGTGCGGATCAGTGAGTCGACGCCCTTTTGCTGGTTGTTGGCGTTGAGGTTGCCGAGGCGCACTTTGACGTCGGGCAGTTCGGCGATCGCCTGCTGCTCGGGGGTGTGGATGCGGCGCCGGGCGCCGTCGTACCAGTAGACCCGCAGCAGCCGGCTGTCCGCGAAGATCGTGCGGGCCTTGTCGATGAAGGCCTCGATCAGTCCTTCGGCGTCCAGGTCGAAGGAGCGCCGGTCCTCGGTGCCTGCCACAAGCAACCCGGCCGCAGCATAGACGTAACCGGCGTCGACGAAGATGGCATGGGTCGAGGGGGTCTTCGCCACCTCGACCAACATGCGCTTCAGGAGCTCATTGGTGCGCTCCAGGCGCTCTCCGAGGTCGGCGGGCCGGTGGTCGGTGTGGGTGCTCTGTGCGTCGTTCATACGGGCCTCATTCTCCGGGGATCGGGGCCCGGCCGCCAGCTCCCCCTACCCCCTAGTAGTTAGCCATCCGAAAAATTTCCTTAGCGTAGGGAATGTTTGCAGGATGCACCCCGTTGAAGACTTACAGAACCACAGTTCTCCTCCAGGAGGATCACGCAGACGAAGGGAGAAGCCCATGCGCTTCGAAATCTTGCGACTCGACGACGTCGATGGCACCGCCGTGGACAGCACCGTCGTGGACGCCGCCTCCGTCAACCGGATCGTGCAGCAGGCCGCCGCAATCGGCCAGCGCATCTGGATCCGCCCGGCCGAATCCACGGCCTCGTAACACTGACGCGTCATGACGCACCGCGCCCCCGCGCGGACTCCGGAGAACCGGAATCCGTACGGGGGCGCAGTGGTGTCCGGGGTCCCGGACCGGCGCGGTCAGGCGCCCTGGATCACCTGCGTGATGCCGTTGATGATCTGCTGCACCGCGATCGCGGAGAGCATCATGCCCGCGAGCCGCGTCACGAGCACGACGCCGCCGTCCTTGATCACCCGGATGATCAGCAGCGAGTAGCGCATGGTCACCCACAGCACCACATGCATGGCGACGATCGCCGCCCAGACGGAGACCTGCTGTCCGGCGCCCTGCGCGTGCTGGACCGCCAGGATGACCGAGACGATCGCGCCGGGGCCGGCCAGCAGCGGCATGCCCAGCGGCACGAGGGCGACATTGACGTCCTTGGTCTGCTTGGGCTCGTCGGTCTTGCCGGTCAGCAGGTCGAGGGCGATGAGCAGCAGGAGCAGACCGCCCGCGATCATCAGCGCGGGTACGGAGACATGCAGATACGCGAGGATCTGCTGGCCCAGGATGCCGAAGACGGTGATCACGCCGAACGCCACGGCGACGGCCTGCCACGCCATCCGGCGCTGCACCTTGGTGGCCCGGCCGGAGGTCAGGGCGAGGAAGATCGGCGTGATCCCGGGGGGATCCATGATGACAAACAGGGTCAGAAAGAGTGAGCCGAAGACGGCAACGTCGAACACAGTGAGGGCCTTGCGGGAGAAGGGTCGTACAGAGAGGGGAGCGGGACGCACCGGCACATCGGCCGGCCCCGCCCGGAGGGGAAGCGCGAGGAGCGTCGGTTACGCGCGTCCGCCCGCGCCCGGCACCGGGAACGCGCCCGTCGCGCGGCGCGTGATCTCGCCGTAGATCTCCGGGTCGGTGGTGTACTCGCCGAGGCGGCAGGTCTTGCGGCTGCCGTGGTAGTCGCTGGAGCCGGTGACCAGCAGCCCGAGGTCGGCCGCGACGGCGCGCAGCCGGGCCCGGGTCGGCTCGTCGTGGTCCATGTGGTCGATCTCGATGCCGTCGAGACCGGCGCCGGCGAGGGCCGCTATCGCGTCCTCGGAGAGTGTGCGGCCGCGCTTGGCGGCGCCCGGGTGGGCGAAGACGGTGACGCCACCGGCGTTCTTCACCAGCTTGATCGCCGTGAAGGGGTCGAGCTCGTGCTTCTCCACGTAGGCCCGGCCGCCGTCGGCGAGCCACTCGGGCGTGAAGGCGTCGGAGACGCTCGCGACGACTCCGAGCTCGACGAGGGCCTCCGCGATGTGCGGCCGGCCGACCGAACCGTCGCCCGCGATGCGCGCGACCTGCGCCCACTCGACCGGGACGCCCAGCTCCTGGAGCTTGCCGACCATGGCCCGCGCGCGCGGAACCCGGTCGTCGCGGACCAGTTCACGCTCGGCCGCGAGCTCCTGCTCGTCGGGGTCGAAGAGGTAGGCCAGCATGTGCAGGCCGGTGCCGTCGAGGCGGCAGGAGAGTTCGGCGCCGGTGACGAGCGTGAGGCCGGCGGGGAGTGCGGCGATCGCCTCGGCGTGGCCGCGGGTGGAGTCGTGGTCGGTCAGCGCGACGACGTCCAGCCCCTCCGCGGCCGCGTTGCGGACGAGCTCGGCCGGGGTGTCCGTACCGTCGGAAGCCGTGGAGTGGGTGTGCAGGTCGATGCGCACGACGCGGGACTCCGGGGCTCGGGACGGACAGGGGGACGCTCAAGGATAACGGTCGATTCGAACGCCCCGGAGCACTCCGGGCAGCCCATCGGGGCCGACTCGGTCACATCCCCCACCTCTCGCCTCCCCCGGCCACGCACACCCCCGTAACGGCTCGTGCGGCCCGTCCCGTCAGGACAGCAGCCGCGGTGTCAGCGCCCCGCAGGGCAGCAGCTCCACCTCCGCGCCCGCGTCCCGCAGATCGGTCAGCACCAGTTCGTCGTACATCAGCAGCCCCGACTGCTCGGGCCACACGATGGCCCACAGCCACAGGCCCCGCGCCTCGCCCGCGAAGACCGCGCGGTCCTCCGGGGCGCCGGAGACATGCCAGAGCGGCGTGGGGCGGCCGGCGGCGAGCACTTTCGCCTGCGGCGACTTGTCCACGCACATGGCGGGCCCGGGATCGGGCCCGTCTATCCCGGCGTAGCGCGCGCCGAGTCCCACACCCAGCTCCTCGGCGACGAGAAGCAGCTCACCGATGCCGCCGAGCGGCCCGGGGCCCGAGCAGGCGACGGCGGTGGCACGTCCGCCGCTGCGGTCGTCCCCGGCGTAGGCGACGCCGGTGTAGAGCCAGCCGACGGGCAGGGGCCAGGGCATCCACACGGGGACCTGGGCGCGGTGCACGACCACCCCGAGCGCCTCGACGCTGGGTGGGATCACGGGCTGCAGCGGGTGGACCGAGCCATGCACGTCGCACTGCCACGAGTCGGCGAAGAGACCGGGCGCCCTGACCCGGCCACCGCACTTCGGGCAACTGGGTTCGCCCCTCATAGGGTTCAACGGTCCTCCCCGGCCGTCCTCCCGTCAAGGACGATCACCCGTCCGGCCTGTCGCCCGTCACCCGCGCCCCGGCACTCTCACCTCTCCAAATTAGATGTAACTTGCATTCATTAGCGCCTCTAACTTATTCTGTGTATATAGCAACGATCTGTGGATGCCCGTCGATGTCAGAGGAGAAGCCATGCGCGGACACGATCCGTTCGCAGAGAACCAGGGCTCGGGAAGTCTGCTGCGCCAGCCGAGGGCGGTGTGGGCGACCGCCGGCGCGTCCGTCGTCGCCTTCATGGGCATCGGCCTGGTGGACCCGATCCTCCCCTCGATCGCCCGGGGCCTGCACGCCACGCCCAGCCAGGTGTCCCTGCTCTTCACCTCGTACTTCCTGATCACCGCCGTCGCGATGCTGGTCACCGGCTTCGTCTCCAGCCGTGTCGGAGGCCGCAGGACACTCCTCGCCGGACTCGCGCTGGTGATCGTCTTCGCCGCGCTCTCGGGGACCTCCGGCTCGGTGGGCGAGCTCGTCGGCTTCCGGGCCGGCTGGGGGCTGGGCAACGCGCTCTTCGTCTCCACCTCGCTCGCCGTCATCGTCGGCGCGGCGGCCGGCGGGAGCGCCGCGGCGATCCTGCTGTACGAGTCGGCGCTCGGCCTCGGCATGGCCTGCGGGCCGCTCCTCGGAGCCGTCCTCGGCGACGCCAGCTGGCGCTACCCCTTCTTCGGCACGGCCGCCCTGATGGCCATCGGCTTCCTGTGCATCACGGCCTTCCTCCGGGAACAGCCGAAGCCCGCCCTCAAGACCTCACTGCTCGACCCCCTGAAGGCGCTCGGCCACGGCGGACTCGCGTCGGCCGCCGCGTCCGCGTTCTTCTACAACTACGCGTTCTTCACGGTGCTCGCGTTCACGCCGTTCGTACTGAACATGACGCCGTACAAGTCGGGTGCCGTCTTCTTCGCCTGGGGTGTGCTGCTGGCGGTCTTCTCCGTGCTGGTCGCCCCTCGGCTGCAGAAGCGCTTCGGGTCGCTGAAGGTGCTCGGCGGGTCGCTGGTGCTTCTCGCCGTCGATGTGACGGTCCTCGGGTACGGCGACCACGCGACCGCGATCGTCTGCACGATCCTGTCCGGCGCCTTCATCGGGGTGAACAACACCGTCTTCACCGAGCTGGCACTCGGCGTGTCGGACGCGCCCCGGCCGGTGGCCAGCGCGGGGTACAACTTCGTCCGCTGGTTCGCGGCGGCCGCCGCCCCCTACCTCGCTCCGAAGATCGAGGAGTGGAGCGACGTCCACACGCCGTTCCTCGTCGCGGGCGCCGCGGCGGTGGTCGGCGCCGGAATCGTCTGGGCGCGGCGGGCCTCGCTGACCCTGGAGGCAGCGGACCTCGAGCCCAGGCACCTGACCGAGGACGGCGTCACCGCCTTCGCCAACTAGCCGTCCTCCACCGGCCGTTCAGGCCATCCGTCAGTCGAGCGTCACGGACCTGCGCAGCGGATCGCGCAGGTCCGTTCCGTTCGCCAGCCAGCGCTCCTCCAGCGCCTGGGCTCCATGCACCCGCTTCCAGGCCGCTTCGTTGGAGGTCATCGGGAGCAGCGGCAGAAAACGCACCGGGTCCATCGGCTCGCCCAGGTCGAGGTCCTCCACCAGACCGCCGGGCTCGGCGACCAGGACCGAGCTGAACGGCGCGCCCGGCCAGAGCGGTTCACCCACGTCCAGCGAAGCGCCGGGCGCCACGACGACCCCCTCGACCTGCGGCGACGCGGCCAGTACGGCGAGCGGGCGCAGCACCTTGTCGGTGTCCGCGAGCCCCGCCCGTACCGACAGCACCAGCTCGGCGCGCGGCCCCTTCACCGGGTCGGCGAGCACCGCCGTCGGATCGGCCATCGGCAGCGCGGACATGCCGAGCGTCGCGTACCGGACGACATCGCCGTCGGTGAACCGCAACACCTCGATCCGGTCCGTGCCGAGGAACGTCACCGCGGCGCGCGCGTCCGGCTCGCCGAGCGCGGAACGCAGCCGGGCCTCTACCAGATCCAGAACTTCTCCCATGCAGCGAGCATAAAGCGCGTACGGAACGGGCAAAGGAAGGGATTGACCCTCAGTCGGCTGATAGTCTTGGCCGCTGGTCGGGGCAGCACGCCGAGCGTGCTTTCGAGTCCCGACGACACGTCATCCCCCACGGGGGACCGGCCGGAGGAGGTGGGGCTGCGGTGGATCGAAGTCGATCGGGCAGTACCAACCGCTCTTCCGCAGGACGCCTCCCCTCGGTGATCTGAGCCCCCGTATCTCGGCCTGACTTCACCGGGCATCGGGTTCACGGCATCGCGCACGACGGAAGAGCACGTCATCTTTGCCTGTCTGTAGCGAACGCCGTCACCGCGATCCCGCGGTGCCGCCCGCTTTGCGGATGTGGTTCCACGTCCCCATTCCGGGCTGTGCCACGCCTCGCCGACGGCCTCTCCGTGAAGGAGCACGCCATGTCGATGATCCGTGACCTGCGCGCGGCGGTACGCCCCGCGCTGCGCCCCGCCCCGCACAAGGGCGGCGCCCCCTACAGCTCGTACGACCCCACCCGTGACCCCTCCGCCTCCAGTGCCGTCGTCGACTGCGCCGTCTACCGCGACGGCCGCCGGCTGAAGGACCAGGAGTGCCTGACGCCGCGTGAGGCGATGCGGCAGGTGCGGGAGGACGGCGGCTTCGCCTGGATCGGTCTGCACGAGCCGACGGAGGCCGAATTCGCCGGTATCGCGGCGGAGTTCGGGCTCCACCCGCTGGCCGTGGAGGACGCCGTCCACGCCCACCAGCGTCCCAAGCTGGAGCGGTACGACGACACCCTCTTCACCGTCTTCAAGACCATCCACTACGTGGAGCACGCCCAGCTCACCGCGACCAGCGAGGTCGTCGAGACCGGCGAGGTGATGTGCTTCACCGGCCGGGACTTCGTCATCACGGTCCGGCACGGCGGCAAGGGGTCCCTGCGCAACCTCCGCCACCGGCTCCAGGACGACCCCGAGCTGCTCGCCAAAGGCCCTTCGGCGGTGCTGCACGCGATCGCCGACCACGTGGTCGACGGCTACATCGCGGTGGCGGACGCCGTGGAGGTGGACATCGACCAGATCGAGATCGATGTCTTCTCCCCGCCCGCGAAGGGCAGCACCCGCGGCGCCGACACCGGACGGATCTACCAGCTCAAGCGAGAGGTGCTGGAGTTCAAGCGGGCCGTGTCGCCGCTGCTGCGGCCGATGCAACTGCTGAGCGAGCGGCCGATGCGGCTGGTCGACCCGGACATCCAGAAGTACTTCCGCGATGTCGCCGACCACCTGGCCCGCGTCCAGGAGCAGGTCATCGGCTTCGACGAGCTGCTCAACTCGATCCTCCAGGCGAACCTGGCGCAGGCGACGGTCGCGCAGAACGAGGACATGCGCAAGATCACCTCATGGGCGGCGATCGTGGCCGTGCCGACGGCGGTCTGCGGGGTCTACGGCATGAACTTCGACCACATGCCGGAGCTGCACTGGAAGTACGGCTACGAGATGGTGCTCACCGGCATCGTCGCGATCTGTTTCACGATCCACCGCACCCTGAAGCGCAACGGCTGGCTGTAGCGGGGGCTGTTCTAAGCTGCGGGCATGACAGAGACGCCGCTCGGCCCCGCCCTCGTCGAGGAGGCCACCAAGAAGTCCGGCCTCATCTGGGTGCGGGGCACGGGCCCCACCCGGGCGCTGTGGCATGTGTGGCACGAGGGCGCCGCGCATGTCCTCGGCGACGGCCCGGGCGAGCAGCCGCTGCCGGGGCTGGTCGACGGGGGCATCGCCGAGGTGACCGTGCGCAGCAAGGACAAGGGCGGCCGCCTGGTCGCCTGGACCGCGGTGGTGAGCGAGCTGGAGCCGGGCTCGGAGGCGTGGGAATCGGCGGTCGGCGAGCTCAAGGGCAAGCGTCTGAACGCGCCGGACGGCGAGGCGATGACGGACCGCTGGGCCCGCGAGTGCCGGGTGGTCCGCCTCACTCCCCAGGACTCCCGTACGGACCTTCCGGTCACGTCCCTCTCGGAACCCCCGCTTCCCACCCCGGCCACGACGCGTCACCCGATCCCGGCCTCGGTGCCCCGCCTGCTGTTCAAGCGCCGCGGCAGGCGCTGAGGGGCGGCCGGTGGGGGCGCGCCGTGGACCCGGGCTCAGCCCGACCGGGGCAGCTCGCGGCCGTAGTCGACCGTCTGGTCCGGGTTCGGGGGCGTCAGCGGGAAGTCCTTGTTCCATTCGGAGAGGACCACCACGCCCGCCCCGCCGGCCCGGGCGAACTGCAGCGGATACGGCTCGCCCTCCAGCGAGACGTCCATCGTGCCGCCCTCGCCCTGCTCGCCGCCCTTCAGCTTGACCGTGCGCGTGCCGCCGATCCGGTCGCGGTCGCCCTTGACGGCCTCGCCGTGCAGCCCGATCAGGCCCTGCAGCAGCGAACGCATGTCGGTGAAGCCGCGGAGCTGCTTGTACGAGGGGTCGTCCTGCGGGACCTTCACGTACTTGTCGTCGAGTTTGTCCGCCGCCGCGCTGCCGGGCCGGCTCGGCGAGGCGCTCGCCTTGCCGGCGTGCGACCAGAAGCCGGCGTCGGCCTTGAGGTAGAGCGCGTCGCCGACCCGCAGCAGCTCGAAGGTGCTGTTCTTCGTGACGACGGATCCGGTCGCGCCGGCCTGCTTGAGCCGCATGTTCAGCTTGTACGTGCCGCCCTTGCTGACCAGGGTGCCCGAGAGCCGTACCGCCTTCGCACCGCCCGCCGCCGCCTGCGCCTTGGACTCGATGGCGGTCGCGGAGAGCTTGCCCACGCCGTTGGTGCCCTCGTCCGGGTCCGCTCCGCAACCGGTGAGCGCCGCCGTCAGTCCGGCGCAGAGCGCGACGGGGAGAGCGGCCCTGCGGACTCGGGATACCGGGGTGAGAGCGGTCACCGGCGCACTGCCTCTCGTCTGCCTGTGGGGGATGGCAGATCGCAGCGTACCCGGGCGGACCAAGTGCCTCCGCAGGCAGCCGTACGGACCCGCTTCCGGGGCGCCACGGAACGGTACCAGCTAGCCTGAACCCGGCATACGGGAGTAATGCACGGCATCGGAGGGAGGCGCATCGCATGGCGGCAGGCGCCCCCCGCATCTTCGTCTCGCACCTCGCCGGCGTCCCGGTCTTCGACCCCAACGGCGACCAGGTCGGCCGCGTCAGCGACCTCGTCGCCATGCTCCGTATCGGCCGCCGCCCGCCCAGGCTGCTCGGCATGGTCGTGGAAGTGCTCAGCCGCCGCCGCGTCTTCGTCCCGATGACCCGGATCACCGGCGTCGAGTCGGGCCAGGTGATCACCACCGGTGTGGTCAACATGCGGCGCTTCGAGCAGCGCCCCACCGAGCGCCTCGTCCTCGGCGAGCTGCTCGACCGGCGGGTGCGGCTGGTGGGCGGTGTGCACGACGGCGAGGAGGTCACCGTTCTCGACGTGGCCATCCAGCAGCTGCCCGCCCGCCGCGACTGGGAGATCGACAAGGTCTTCGTGCGGCGCGGCAAGGGCGGCGCGCTGCGCCGCAAGGGGGAGACGCTGACCGTGGAGTGGTCCGCGGTCACCGGATTCTCGCTGGAGGAGCACGGGCAGGGCGCCGAGAACCTCGTCGCCACCTTCGAGCGGCTCCGCCCCGCGGACCTCGCCAATGTGCTCCACCACCTCACCCCCAAGCGGCGCGCCGAGGTCGCGGCCGCCCTCGACGACGACCGGCTCGCCGACGTCCTGGAGGAGCTGCCCGAGGACGACCAGATCGAGATCCTCGGCAAGCTCAAGGAGGAACGGGCCGCGGACGTCCTGGAGGCGATGGACCCGGACGACGCGGCCGACCTGCTCTCCGAGCTGCCGGAGGAGGACAAGGAACGGCTCCTGACGCTCATGCGGCCGGACGACGCCGCGGACGTGCGCCGGCTCATGGCGTACGAGGAGCGGACCGCGGGCGGTCTGATGACCACCGAGCCGATCGTGCTGCGCCCGGACGCGACGGTCGCGGACGCGCTGGCGCGCGTACGCCAGCAGGACCTCTCCCCCGCGCTCGCCGCTCAGGTGTACATCTGCCGGCCGCCGGACGAGACCCCCACGGGCAGGTACCTGGGCACCGTGCACTTCCAGCGGCTGCTGCGCGATCCGCCGTTCACCCTGGTCAGCTCGCTGGTGGACAGTGATCTGCCGCCCCTGGCGCCGTCCACGCCCCTGCGTGCCGTCACGAGCTACCTCGCGGCGTACAACATGGTCGCGGCGCCGGTGGTGGACGAGAGCGGCGCGCTGCTGGGCGCGGTCACCGTCGACGACGTGCTCGACCACCTGCTGCCGGAGGACTGGCGGGAGACCGAGTTCCACGCGGAGGAGGACCCCGCCCATGGCCGCCGGTGAGCGCACGACGGACCGGGAGCGGGCCGTTCCGCGCATCCGGCTCGACCAGCCGCGCGAGCGGCGGGCCAGGCTGCTGCCGGAGTACGACCCCGAGGCCTTCGGGCGGCTCTCCGAGCGGATCGCGCGCTTCCTGGGCACCGGGCGGTTCCTCGTCTGGATGACGGTCACGATCATCGCCTGGGTGGTCTGGAACGTCTCGGCGCCGGACGCGCTGCGCTTCGACCAGTACCCGTTCATCTTCCTGACGCTGATGCTGTCGCTGCAGGCCTCCTACGCGGCCCCGCTGATCCTGCTGGCCCAGAACCGGCAGGACGACCGCGACCGGGTCAACCTGGAGCAGGACCGCAAGCAGAACGAGCGCTCGATCGCCGACACCGAGTATCTGACCCGGGAGATCGCGGCCCTGCGGATGGGCCTCGGCGAGGTCGCCACCCGGGACTGGATCCGCTCGGAGCTGGAGGACCTCCTGAGGGAGATGGAGGAGCGGCGCGGTCTATTCCCGCCCGGGTCGCCGTACCGGAGTGACGAAGCCGACCGCTGAGAGGGCTTTCCGCAGGGTGTGGTGCGCGCCGTACCATCGTCCCTATGGCTACGGAAGACGCGGTGCGCGAAGCACTGGCGACGGTGAACGACCCCGAGATCAACAAACCGATCACTGAGCTCGGCATGGTCAAGTCGGTGGAGATCGGGTCCGACGGCGCAGTCGCCGTCACGGTCTACCTCACCGTCTCCGGCTGCCCGATGCGCGACACGATCACTCAGCGCGTGACCGACGCCGTTTCCCGCGTCGAGGGCGTCCCCCGCGTCGACGTCACGCTGGACGTGATGAGCGACGAACAGCGCAAGGAGCTCGCGGCCGCGCTGCGCGGCACCACGGCCGAGCGGGAGGTTCCGTTCGCCAAGCCCGGTTCGCTGACCCGTGTGTACGCGGTGGCCTCCGGCAAGGGCGGCGTCGGCAAGTCCTCGGTGACGGTCAACCTGGCGGCCGCGATGGCCGCGGACGGTCTGAAGGTCGGCGTCGTGGACGCCGACATCTACGGCCACTCGGTGCCCCGGATGCTCGGCGCGGACGGCCGCCCGACCCAGGTCGAGAACATGATCATGCCTCCGTCGGCGAACGGCGTGAAGGTCATCTCGATCGGCATGTTCACCCCGGGCAACGCCCCGGTCGTGTGGCGCGGCCCGATGCTCCACCGCGCGCTCCAGCAATTCCTGGCGGACGTGTACTGGGGCGACCTGGACGTCCTCCTCCTCGACCTTCCCCCGGGCACCGGCGACATCGCCATCTCCGTCGCCCAGCTCGTGCCGAACGCCGAGATCCTGGTCGTCACCACCCCGCAACAGGCCGCCGCCGAGGTCGCCGAGCGGGCCGGCTCCATCGCCGTCCAGACCCACCAGAAGATCGTCGGTGTCGTCGAGAACATGGCGGGCCTGCCGTGCCCGCACTGCGACGAGATGGTCGACGTCTTCGGCACGGGAGGCGGCCAGCGGGTCGCCGACGGGCTGACGAAGACCACGGGCGCCACAGTGCCGGTCCTGGGCTCGATCCCGATCGACGTCCGGCTGCGCGAGGGCGGCGACGAGGGCAAGCCGGTCGTCCTGTCCGACCCGGACTCCCCGGCGGGCGCGGCGCTGCGCGCGATCGCGGGCAAGCTGGGCGGTCGCGCGAGGGGCCTGTCGGGCATGAGCCTGGGGATCACCCCGCGCAACAAGTTCTGACACGCGTTCCGAGGCACGCGTGACGAAGGGGCGCCGCTCGTGAGCGGCGCCCCTTCGTCATTTCCGTACGGACCAGGACCTGGCGCGGGACCTGGACGGGGCGCGGGGACGGGGCGCGGGACCTGCCGAGGTCCCGCCGCCCTGTTTCCGCGGCCTGCCGGGTCCTGCTGGGGTTTGCCCGGGTCCTGCTCGGCCGTCAGGTGTACGTGGTGATGTCCTCGATCACCGAGAACGCCAGCCCGTACGCACTCATCCCCCGCCCGAACGCCCCGATGTGCACACCGCTCGCCGTCGACCCGGCCAGCACCCAGCCGAACTCGGACTCGCGGTAGTGGAACGGCATCGGCGCGCCGTCCACCGGCAGTGACAGCGCCGACCACTCGGGTCCGCCGAGGTCGTCGGCGAGCTCGAAGGCCGTCTCCGTCTGCTGGTCCAGCCAGTTGTCACGCAGGGCGTGGTCCAGCTGTGCCGGCCAGGTGTAGGCCAGCAGGCCCGAGCCGGCCAGCCAGGCCGCGGAGGAGACGGTGGTGGCGTCCAGGACGCCCGTGCCGTCACCGGAGCGGCGTACCGGGCTCGCGGCGACGGTGACCACGACCGCGAAGCGCTCCTTATCGGCGCCGCCCGCATCGGACTTTATGGTGGGTTCGTCGCCGTGACCGGTCGAACCGTGCTGCACGGTGCCGTCCGCGGCGGTGCCGACCTGCATGAGCCAGCGCGGCCCGGTGAACGCCGCGTCCAGCCCGTACCAGGGGAAGGCCGCGCGCAGGTACCCGTCGACCGAACGCCGGGACGTCGGCACCCCCTCCTCGGAGTCGGAAGGGGTGCTGGGTACGCCTTGCGTCCTCACCCGACTTGTCGTCTCCATCTCCCGGACGCCTCCTCTATCGGTCATGTCCGCATCGGCGGACAGATGGAGGATAGCCATCTTGTCCGGCCTCTCCGGGATTGGCCGTGGTCAGATGGCGTAGTCGGGTGAACGATCCGGCGTCTTCCGGGCGTGTCGAAGGGCGCCGGACCGGCCGGGTTACGGGGCGGGCCGATCCGGTCCGGACCGGTCCGGTGCGAGTAGGCCGATCCGGTGGGATCCGGTCGGGTCAGGTCGTGCCGGGACCGGTGCGAGTGGGCCGATCCGGTCCGGCCGGGTCGCGCCGGGACCGGTGAGGCCGCGCGGGGAGGGTCAGGTCGCGCGGGGAGGGTCAGGTCGCGTCGGCGTCGAACGGCGGGCGCTCGGGCTGGTCCCCGTCGCTCTTCTTGAGCAGATCCGGGGTGCCGGCGCCGTTGACCGCGGCCGGGACGGAGGCGGCGACGTCCGCGGACGCCTTGCCGTTGACCGCGTCGGCGACCTCGGTGATCTCCTTCTTGAGATCGAAGCTGCTGCGCAGCTCGCCGAGCTCCTTGAGGTCCTCGTTCTCCGCCATCTGCTTGCGGATGAACGTCTTCGGGTTCAGGTCCTCGAACTCGAAGTCCTTGAACTCCGGTCCGAGCTCGCTGCGGATGTCCTGCTTGGCGCTCTCGGAGAACTCACGGATCTTGCGGATGAAGCGCGTGGCGTCCTGGATGACCTTCGGCAGCTTGTCCGGGCCGAAGATGAGCACGGCGAGGACCACGAGCGTCACCAGCTCGAGTGCGCCTATGTCGTTGAACACCTTGCTGCTCCTTCACGGGGTCCGGGGCCCGTTCCACGGTACCCGGCGAATCTGTCGGCGCGGTACCTTCCGGCGACGGCCGCCTGGCGCTCAGGTGCCCTGCGAGGAACCGAGCGTCAACGTCTTGGTCAGTTCTTTGCCACCGCGCATCACCGTGAGCTCCAGCCGGTCGCCGGGGCGGTGGGATCGGATCTTCACTATCAGCTCCTCGCCACCGTGCACCCGCTGGCCGTCGACCTTGGTGATGATGTCGCCCGGCTTGATGCCGGCCCGCTCGGCGGGGCCGCCGGCGGTGATGGCCGGGGAGTCGTCCTTGCCCTTGTCGCCGACCTTGGCGCCGTCGCCGGGGTACTTCATGTCGAGGCTCACGCCGATGACCGGGTGCGTGGCCTTGCCGGTGTTGATGAGTTCCTCGGCCACGCGCTTGGCCTGGTTGACGGGGATGGCGAAGCCGAGGCCGATGGAGCCGGACTGGGTGCCGCCGCCCTCGGGTCCCGAGGCGCTGCCGGCGGCGCGGATGGCGCTGTTGATGCCGATGACGCGAGCCTTGGAGTCGAGCAGCGGACCACCCGAATTGCCCGGGTTTATCGGGGCGTCGGTCTGAAGCGCGTCGACATAGCTGATGTCGCTTCCGTCGCCCTTCTCGCCACCGGCGGTGATCGGCCGCTCCTTGGCGCTGATGATGCCGGAGGTGACGGTGTTCTGGAGGTCGAACGGGGCGCCGATGGCGACGACCGGGTCGCCGACGCGGACGTTGTCGGAGTTGCCCAGCGGCAGCGGCTTGAGGTTGGAGACGCCGGTGACCTGGACGACGGCGAGGTCGTAGCCGCTGTCCTTGCCGACGAGCTTGGCGCGGGCGGTCTCGCCACCGCTGAAGGTGACGGAGATGTTCCCCGTCGTCCCGGCCGGCTCGACGACGTGGTTGTTGGTGAGGATGTGGCCCTGCGGGTCCAGGACGAAGCCCGTGCCGGTGCCCTGGGATCCGCCGCCGCTGACGTGGATGGTGACGACGCTGGGCAGCGCCCTCGCGGCGATCCCGGCGACGCTGTCCGGGGCGCGCCCGGTGTCCTCGGGACCGTCCTGCGGGAGTTCGACGGTCGTGATGCCACCGTTCCGCTCGACGTAGGCACCGACGCCCCCGCCGAGGACCCCGGAAACCGCGACGAGAACGAGCGCGGCGACCAGACCGACACCGCGCCTGGCGTTCTTGGGTGCGGGAGCGCCGGGGTGGGTCAGCGGGTGCTGCCCGGGCGCGCTCCAGGGGTCGTACTGAAGGGGCAGCAGCGGGGCCGCGACGGCCGGCATGGGCTGCGGGTGGGCCTGCGGGTGGTGCGGGGCGGGCTGCGGCTGCGGTATGCCGTACGCGGGCGGCGGTACGGGCGTCCCGTGCGCCGGAGTCCCGACGGGCCGCTGCACGGGCGGAGCGGGCGCCCAGGGCCCCGGCCCACCGTAGGGCGGAGTGCTGTAGGGATCCGGCTCATGAAGCGGGGTGACGCGAGGGGGTACGGGCTGCGCCCCGGCGCCGGTCACGGGCGCGGCGGCGGCCGGCGTCGCGTCGGCCGGGGCGGTGTCACCGGCGGTCGCGGGCGTCGCGTCGGCCGGGAAAGCCGGCCCGGTCTCGGTGTGCGGTGCCGGGCTGGCGGAGTCCCCAGGCGCGGTCTCGGCGGTCGCGGGCGTCGCGTCGGCCGGGAAAGCCGGCCCCGTCTCGGTGTGCGGTGCCGGGCTGGCGGGATCGGCGGGTGCGGTCTCGGCCGCCGACGGCGTTGAGTCGGCCGGGACGTTCCCGCCGACGGCTGCCTGCGTCGCACCCCCCGGGGCGTGGCCGGCATCGGCGGCAGGTGTCGGGAGCACGACGCCCGTAGCGGCGGACCGGGGCTCGGCGGCATCCGCCTCGCGCACGCCGTCGGCATCGGCGGGTGCGGTCTCGGCGGCCGACAGCGTCGTGGCCGTCTCCGCACCCGACGGCGCGGTGGCCTCGGGAGTTTCGGAAGCACCCGGCGGCACGGCGTGGGCGCCGGAGGGACCGAAGGGTGCCGATTCCGCCGCCGCGCCGGCCACCGCGTTCTCCGGCGTCACGCCCGGCGCCCCCTCGGTGGTCGGGGGATCCGTCGGCATGGGGCTGTCGGGCGGGGCCGGGGTGGGGTGGGTCGTCGGCCGCGCAGGGCGGCTCCACCACTTCGGCTTCTGACCGGTGGGCTTCCCGTCGTCCATGTTCTCCCCGCAACTGGCCCGTCCGCGCCCCAGCGGGCGCCCATGCCCCTGGATTCAACCAGGTCTGGCGATCTCCGCGCAGGGGACCGCTCAGCGACGGGCGACGAGGGGGGTTCCGGACTGCGTGGGCGCCGCGAGGTGGGTGGGCGCAGGGGTCGCCGACGGGGTGACACCGGGGGCGAACGCCAGCTGGAGCGCGGGCCCCGTCGGACGTATCAGCGGCGACAGCGCGGTCGCCGCGAACGGCTGGAGCAGCTGCGCCGGAGTGCTCGGGACGGTCAGCGCGGTCACGGGCGCGTTCAACGCCGTCACCGGGGGCACGCCCGGCACCGTACCCGCGGACCGCTCCGCCGATCGCGCCGGGCCGTTGCCCGAGCCGCGCCGGCGCTCCATCTGCGTACCGACGGCGGTCGTGCCGTCCGCGGCCCGGTCGGTCGCGCTGCCCGACGCGCGGACGGGGGTGACACTGCTGCCGGTCCCCTCACCGCGCGCGCTCGCCTCGACCGCCGCCTCCATGGGCAGCGCGCCGCCGAGCGCGATCGCCGCGAAGGAGACCGCGCTCGCCGCGGCGAAGGCGAACCTGCGGCCTCGCCACGGGGACCGGTCGTGGTCCGGGCGTCCGACCTCGTGGATCCGGAAGCCCGAGCCCGTGGCGCCGCCCGGCAGGACGGCGGCCGAAGTCCCCGGCGGCACTCTCGGCGCCGTGCCGAAGCCGTCCGGTCTCACCCCGAATACTCCGTCGGCGAAACGTCCCGAGCCGAAGGGTCTCCCCCGCTCGTCGTCGTCACCCCCCGATCCTGGTCCCCCGGGCAGCCCCTGAAGGCGTGCCAGAAGCCCCTCGGACAGGGGAGGCGGCGCGGCCTGCGCGAAGACGTTCTTCAGCCGACGCTGGGCGTCGGCCTCCGCCTTGCACTTGGCACAGGTCGCGAGATGGGCCAGCACCCGCTCGCGGGCGTCATGGCCCAACTCGCCGTCGACGAGCGCGGCGAGCCGGTCCCCGAGGTGCTGTTCCGCAGGGGTCGGGCTTGTGCCACTCACGCGGGTCCGACCTCCCCTCCGACGGCCACGAACGCACGCTCCGCCCTGGCCTCCGGCGAACGGTGCTTCAGCGCCTTGCGCAGGTGCGACCGCCCGCGGTGGATGCGGCTGCGGACGGTTCCGAGCTTCACTCCGAGCGTCGCGGCGATCTCCTCGTACGAGAGTCCCTCGATGTCACAGAGGACGACGGCCGCGCGGAATTCGGGCGCGAGGGTGTCCAGCGCCTGCTGTACGTCGGCGTCGAAGTGGGTGTCGTTGAAGACCTGCTGCGGCGATGGCTCGCGTGACGGCAGGCGCTCCGCCGCGTCGTCGCCGAGCGCGTCGAAACGGATCCGCTGCTTGCGGCGGACCATGTCCAGGAAGAGGTTGGTGGTGATGCGGTGCAGCCAGCCCTCGAACGTACCCGGCGTGTACGTCGACAGAGAGCGGAAGACGCGGACGAAGACCTCCTGGGTGAGGTCCTCGGCGTCGTGCTGATTGCCGGTCAGGCGGTACGCGAGGCGGTAGACCCGGCCACTGTGCGTGCTGACGATCTCCTCCCAGCTGGGAGGAGTCCACGCCTGCGATTCCGCATCCGAGGCGAAGGTCGCGGTGGTGGGTGCGGAGTCGGCGGTGCGGAAACGGTCAGCGGTGTTGGTCACGGATTTCGGCTCACCCGCCGACCTGAGAAGGCGCCTCAGCACTCCTCCCCGGTCCACAGGCGCAGCCGCACCTCCCCTGTCGGCTCTGGTGGTGTCCAGCGGAGCCCCTACCATAG
Organism: Streptomyces sp. NPDC033174; assembly: GCF_055577795.1. Taxonomy (NCBI): domain Bacteria; kingdom Bacillati; phylum Actinomycetota; class Actinomycetes; order Kitasatosporales; family Streptomycetaceae; genus Streptomyces; species Streptomyces sp. NPDC033174. The sequence continues at coordinate 216,943 of NZ_JBVIPQ010000002.1, read as the reverse complement.
CCACCTCGCCCGTTAGCTCCGGATAAGAATCTTTACGCGAATTTGGGGCCTGCCCGGTCGAGCGGGCCACCGTCTCGTCTCTCTCCACGCGCTTCCCCCTGTCTCTTTCCAACGCCCGGTCCCATCTGCGGGTTCCCGTGCGCAGCGGATACAGTCACCGTTGCGCCAACTACGGGGACAGGAGAGGGTCATTACCGCCAACCGGCAGACGAGCTGGGCGTTCGCCAACGCCTTCGTCGCCGAGGACGAAGCGCTGCGCTGGGCCCGCGAGCGGGCCCGGGAGGCAGGGCTGCCCTCGGTGTCGCCAGGCACTGGCGCAGCGCTGCGCCTGCTGGCTGCCACGGCGGACGCCAAGGCGGTGGCGGAGATCGGTACGGGCACGGGCGTCTCCGGGATCTACCTGCTGCACGGGATGCGGCCGGACGGCGTGCTGACGACCGTCGACCCCGAGCCGGAGCGCCAGCAGTTCGCGCGGCAGGCGTTCCGCGCGGCGGGCTTCGCCGTGAACCGGTCGCGTTTCATCCCCGGCCGCGCCCTGGACGTACTGCCCCGGCTGGCGGACGGCGGATACGACCTCGTCTTCTGCGACGGCGACCCGCTGGAGTCGCTGGACTATCTCGCTGAATCGTTGCGCCTGCTGCGACCGGGTGGTCTGGTCTGCTTCGAGGGCGTCTTCTCCGAGGGCCGCACGGTCGACTCGGCGGCCCAGCCCGCCGAGGTGCTGAAGGTCCGCGAGCTGCTGCGGGCCGTGCGCGAGAGCCAGGAGCTGCTGCCGGCGCTGCTGCCGGTGGGCGACGGCCTGCTGTGCGCGGCCCGCCGCGGCTGACATCTCGCCGCCCCTGCGCCTCCTGCCGCGCTCCCCGGCCCTCCGGTCTCCGGGCCCGGACGCACCTCTGCCCCGGCTCGGTGTGAATCATCCGAGCCGGGGCAGAGGAGAGCTGTTATGTGCGTTCCCGCCTCAGCCGACGACCTGCTTGAGAGCATCGCCGAGCGCATCGGCCTCGTCCGGAGTCAGCTCGACGACAAGCCGACCGCCGCCTTCGAGCGGAACGCGCATGACGATGCCCCGCCCCTCCTTGGTCACCTCGAGCGGGCCGTCGCCCGTCCGCGGCTTCATGGCCGCCATGCTCGTTCCCCTTCCTGAAACCAGCTCATGCAACCGACAACCCAGGTGTCACCGGCATCGAACACATTGCTTCCTGGCCATTATCCCGCATGGCAGGACCCGATGACCAACATCGGACGGCATCGCTTGCGCAACGCGCTCGCGCAAAACCCCTCATTTCGGGGATCGGCCTGCGATACTTCGCCGCCGCAGGTCGAGACGGGGGCGGCGATTCTTTGACGCAGGTCACATGTCGGTAGCCGATGATCTCCGCCATGCTGAGCGGGACATCGACGTCCACGCCGCAAAGGGGACCCCGCAATGGCCGACACAGTGCTGTACGACGTGACCGACGGACTCGCCACGATCACGATCAACCGGCCCGAGGCCATGAACGCCATGAACATCGAGGCGAAGGTGGCGCTGCGGGAGGCCGCGGAAACCGCCGCCGCCGATCCGGCCGTACGGGCGGTTCTGCTGACCGCGACGGGCCGCGCGTTCTGCGTGGGCCAGGACCTCAAGGAACATGTCGGCCTGCTCGCCACCGACCGGGAGACCGGCTCGCGCGCCACGATGAACACCGTGCGCGACCACTACAACCCGATCGTGCGGGCGCTGACGGAGATGCCGAAGCCGGTGGTGGCCGGGGTGAACGGCGTCGCGGCGGGAGCGGGCTTCGGCTTCGCCCTGGCGGCGGACTACCGGGTCGCCGCGGACACGGCCGCGTTCAACACGTCCTTCGCGGGGGTCGCGCTCACCGCCGACTCCGGCATCTCCTGGACCCTCCCCCGGCTGATCGGCGCGAGCCGCGCCTCCGACCTGCTTCTCTTCCCGCGCACGATCCCGGCGCAGGAGGCCCACGACCTGGGCATCGTGAACAGGCTGGTCCCCGCGGCGGACCTGGCCGCGGAGGCGGCCGCGGTGGCCCGCGCCCTGGCCGACGGCCCGACGGTCGCGTACGCGGCGCTGAAGGAGTCCCTGGCGTACGGAGCGGACCACTCCCTGGCCGAGGCGCTGGAGAAGGAGGACGAGCTCCAGACGAGGGCGGGCGCGTCGGAGGACCACACGATCGCGGTCCAGGCGTTCCTGTCGAAGGAGAAGCCGAAGTACCTGGGCCGCTAGGTCCTCGGGACCGGCGCGGAAGGATCCGATGGCAGGGCCCCGGGCCCGCGGCACGGGGCGGGGGGCCGCCTCAGGCCTCCCGCGCCCGCTCCGGGCCGCTGCCCGCCTGTGCCGTCGCCCTGCCCGCCCCGCGCGCCACGCAGGTGTCGAGGTGGTCGTCGACCAGGCCGCAGGCCTGCATCAGCGCATAGGCCGTCGTCGGGCCGATGAAGCGCAGGCCCCGCTTCTTCAGCGCCTTCGACAGGGCCACCGACTCGTCCGTGATCGCGGGGACGTCGGCGAGGGTGTGCGGGGCCGGGCGTATCGCCGGGTCGGGGGCGTGGGACCAGATCAGCGTGTCCAGCTCCCCGGCCTGCCAGGTCGCGAGCACCTTCGCGTTGGCGAGGGTCGCGTCGATCTTGGCGCGGTTGCGGATGATGCCCTCGTCGGCGAGGAGCCGCTCCCTGTCGGTCTCGTCGAACTCCGCGACCGCGGCGATCTTGAAGTCGGCGAAGGCCCGCCTGAACCCCTCGCGGCGGCGCAGGATGGTGATCCAGGAGAGCCCGGACTGGAAGGCCTCCAGGCAGAGCCGCTCGAAGAGGGCGTCGTCGCCGCGGACCGGCCGGCCCCACTCCTCGTCGTGGTAGGTCACATAGTCCTCGGTGGACAGTCCCCAGGGGCAGCGGAGTCTCCCGTCGGGCCCCGGCACGGCCGCCCCGACGACCGGCGCACCGGCTATGGGCTCGCTCACCGCCCCTCCTCCTCTCCGGGCTTGCGCAGGAGGTCCGGCCGCGCCGCACTCGCCCGGACGCCGGCGAGCTCCGCCTCCAGCTCGGCGATCCGCGCGTCCCTCTCGGCGAGCTCCGCGCCCAGCCGGCCAAGCGCGTCGTCCACGTCCGCCATCCGGTAACCCCGGGGCGCGACCGGCAGCCGCAGGGCCTCGATGTCGGCGCGGCCGACCGGACGGGACGTCGGCAGCGGATCCACCGGTTGTTCGGGCGCGACCTCGGGCAGCACCTCGCTGTCACCGCCGCCGACCACCGCGAGGGTGACCGCGGCGACCACCACGACCATCGCGATCAGCAAGAACCAGAACACGCGCGTGCCTCTCCCCGGGAGCGGAAAACGTACCGGTCCCGATCGTGCCATGCGCCACCGACAGTTAAGGTCGCAGGCGACCGAACGCGAGGAGGACACACGGGATGCTGCGCTTGGGACGGCGTGAATTCGGGCCCCACGAGCCGGTGATCATGGCGATCGTGAACCGGACCCCTGATTCCTTCTACGACCAGGGTGCGACCTTCAGGGACGAGCCGGCTCTCGCGCGCGTGGAGCAGGCCGTGTCGGAGGGCGCGGCCATCATCGACATCGGCGGGGTGAAGGCCGGCCCCGGCGAGGAGGTGAGCGCCGAGGAGGAGGCCCGCCGGACGGTCGGCTTCGTCGCTGAGGTCCGCCGGCGCCACCCGGACGTGGTGATCAGCGTGGACACCTGGCGCCACGAGGTCGCCGAGGCGGTCTGTGAGGCAGGCGCGGACGTCCTCAACGACGCGTGGGGCGGCGTCGATCCGAGGCTGGCGGAGGTCGCCGCGCGCCATGGCGCGGGTCTGGTCTGCACTCACGCGGGCGGCGCCGAGCCGCGGACGCGTCCGCACCGGATCGAGTACGACGACGTGATGGCGGACATCCTGCGTGTCACGGTCGGGCTGGCCGAGCGGGCGGTGGAGCTGGGCGTGCGGCGGGACGCGATCATGATCGATCCGGGCCACGACTTCGGCAAGAGCACCCGTCACAGCCTGGAGGCGACGCGGCGCCTGGAGGAGATGACCCGGACGGGGTGGCCGGTGCTGGTCTCGCTTTCCAACAAGGACTTCGTCGGCGAGAGCCTCGACAAGCCGGTGAAGGAACGGGTTCTCGGGACCCTGGCGACGACGGCGGTGTCGGCGTGGCTGGGGGCGCGGGTGTACCGGGTGCACGAGGTGGCGGAGACGCGGCAGGTGCTGGACATGGTGGCGTCCATCGCGGGCCACCGGCCCCCCGCGGTGGCCCGCAGGGGCCTCGCCTGACCAGTGGGTGACGCGCCGGGGGCCGCGGAGCCCGCGAGGACCCCGGCGCACCCGGCCTCCTACCTCGCCGTCTCCTTCGTCACCAGCGCCACCGCCTCCTCCACGTCGTCCGTCACGTGGAACAGCAGCAGGTCGTGGTCCGACGCCTTCCCCTCGGCCACCACGGTGTTGCGCAGCCAGTCGACCAGGCCGCTCCAGTACGAGGTCCCGAAGAGCACGATCGGGAACCGGGTCACCTTGCGGGTCTGGACCAGGGTCAGGGCCTCGAAGAGCTCGTCGAGGGTGCCGAGGCCCCCCGGCAGGACCACGAAGCCCTGCGCGTACTTCACGAACATCGTCTTGCGGACGAAGAAGTAGCGGAAGTTGACGCCGATGTCGACGTGCGGGTTCAGCCCCTGCTCGAAAGGCAGCTCGATCCCGAGACCGACCGAGACGCCCCGGGCTTCCCGCGCCCCCTTGTTCGCCGCCTCCATCGCGCCGGGCCCGCCGCCCGTGATCACCGCGAAGCCCGCCTCGACGAGCGCCTTGCCGATCCGTACGCCCGCGTCGTACTCGGGGGTGTCCGGCCTGGTACGGGCCGAGCCGAAGACGCTGATCGCGCTCGGCAGTTCGGCCAGGGCACCGAAGCCCTCGACGAACTCCGACTGGATGCGCATGACCCGCCAGGGGTCGGTGTGCACCCACTCGGAGTCCCCCTCGGTGTCCAGCAGCCGCTGGTCCGTGGTGCTCGGCTGGATCTGGTCCCTGCGCCTCAGCACCGGGCCCTGCCGCTGCTCGTCCCGCCGCGCCTCGCCCTCGGGGTTGACCATGGCCTGCTCCCTCCACCGATCCACTGATCTTCCAGTCCGGTCAGGGTAGGTCCACAGAGGTGACAAAGAGCGAAATTGCGGTAGTCAGGCAGTAAGCCAGTCGCGGAGCCGCTGCTCACAGTGACGGATCTTGTCGATGGCCACATGCTCGTCACGCTTGTGGGCGTAGAGCGGGTCCGCGGGGCCGTAGTTGACCGCGGGCACGCCCAGCGCGCTGAACCGCGACACGTCGGTCCAGCCGAACTTGGGCTGCGCGGTCCCGCCGACCGCCTCCATGAACGCCGCCGCGGCCGGGTGCGAAAGCCCGGGAAGGGCGCCGCTGCTGTGGTCGTCCACCACGAACTCGGAGATCGGGCAGTCCGCGAAGACCTCCCGGACGTGTGCCTCGGCCTCCGCCATGGACCGGTCGGGCGCGTAGCGGTAGTTGACGACGACCGTGCACGCGTCGGGGATGACGTTGTTGGCGACGCCCCCTTCGATCCGTACGGCGTTGAGGCCCTCGTGGTACTCCAGCCCGTCGATCACCGGCCGCCTCGGCTTGTACTCCGCGAGGCGGGCCAGGATCGGCACGGCCGCGTGGATGGCGTTGGAACCCATCCAGCTGCGCGCGGAGTGTGCCCGCTCCCCCTCGGTGCGCAGAAAGACCCGAAGGGTTCCCTGGCAGCCGCCCTCGACCTGGGCGTCGGACGGTTCGAGAAGGATGGCGAAGTCCCCTTCGAGCCAGTCGGGGTGTGCTTCGGCCACATGCTTCAGACCGTTGAGGTCCGCGGCGACCTCTTCGTTGTCGTAGAAGACGAAGGTGAGGTCCCGGTTGGGCTCGGGAACGGTCGCGGCGATCCGCAGCTGGAGCGCGACGCCGGACTTCATGTCGCTCGTGCCGCAGCCCCACAGGATCCCGTCGGCGTCGAGCCGGGAGGGGACGTTGTCGGCGATCGGCACGGTGTCGATGTGTCCGGCCAGGACGACACGCTCGTCCCGTCCCAGGCGCGTCCGCGCGACGACGTTGTTGCCGAGGCGGTCGACGGTGAGGTGCGGCAGGGCCCGCAGCGCCCGCTCGATCGCGTCGGCGAGAGGCTTCTCGGTGCCACTGACGGAGGGGATGTCGACGAGCGCGGCGGTCAGCGCCGGACCGTCCAGAGAGAGATCGAGGGAGGGGGCGGGAGCGGTGTCTGACATGGTGCCGACCCTAACGCGGGGCTCAAGTACGGTGGGCTCCGTGTCCGAGTCCGCCATCCTTCCCGGTTCCGCCCCCCGAGGTCGCGGGGGCCGCCGCGGCCGTTTCGCCGCGGCGTTTCTCGTGCTGCTCGCGGTGGTCGGATATGTGGTGGCGCACTACCTGATGTCCGGTGGCGGTCCGCCGCGGTGCCGGGTGGGCAGTGGGGACAACGCGTACGAGTTCACTCCCGAGCAGGCGTCGAACGCGGCGACGATCTCGGCCGTCGGCACGAGCCGCGGTATGCCCGAGCGTGCGGTCACGATCGCGCTGGCGACCGCGCTCCAGGAGTCGGCGCTGCGCAATATCCGCCATGGCGACCGCGATTCCCTCGGTCTCTTCCAGCAGCGCCCCTCACAGGGCTGGGGAACCCCGCAGCAGATTCTCGACCCGGTGTACTCGGCGGGCATCTTCTACGAGCGGCTCGCCGAGGTCCCGGGCTATTCGCGGCTTCCGCTGACGGTGGCGGCCCAGCGGGTCCAGCGCAGCGGTTTCCCTCAGGCGTACGCGAAACACGAGCCGGACGCCACGCTGCTGGCCGCCGCGCTCACCGGCCGTTCGGCCGCGTCGCTGACGTGTACGACGGGCCGCGGGGACGGCAGCCCGGGTGACCCCGGGCAGGTGCGGGCGGAGCTGGTCCGGGCGTTCGGCAAGGACGTGCTGCCGGGCGGCGCGGGCCGGGCGGGCGCTCCGGCGGCCGAGGTCTCGGTGCCCGTACGGGCGCCGGCCGGGGCGGGCGGCGGGGGCGAGGCGCGGCGCGGCTGGGAGCTGGCGCAGTGGGCGGTCGCGCGGGCGGACGTCCTGCGGATCGACGAGGTCATGTACGCGGGGCGCGTGTGGCGCGCGAGCGACGCGGCGGACGGCTGGCTGACGATGTCGGAGCCGCCCGCGGAGGGCTCCGCCGACGTCCGAATTCGCCTCGCACAATAGCCGCTCACCCGTACGGAAATTCACTCGGCCGAGGCATTCGCCCTCTCGTGGCCACCAGGTTTTCGCGCACCTCTTCACGGACCCCCGAGCGGCTCTGTCATGTATCCGCAATTCCCTTGGCGCATATGGGGAGTGACGATTCGGCGGGCCTTTTGGCGATGACTCGTTCGTCCGCTTTTATCCGTAGCAGATAATGCGATGCATTACCCATTCTTTACCTTGTGCCGCCGCAACCTCTCCCTCCCCCCGAGCGGTTGTCACTGCGTCCGATCGCCGGACGCCCAATGTCCTCTCCGTCGAAGGAGCATCATGTCCCTCCCCCTGACCCGTCGGATCGCCCGTGCCGCGCTGCTCATCGCGGCGGGAGCAGCCCCCGTGGTCGGTGCGGCCGGCTCCGCGAGCGCCATGGACCTCCCGCAGGCCTCCAACCTCGGTGGTCTGTCCGCCGTCGACGCCGCCGGCCTCGGCGACACCGCCGACAACGCCACCCAGAGCGCCACCGACACCGCCGGTGACACCGGCAGCAAGACCGTCAAGAAGGCCGTTCCCACGGCGGGCAAGACGGTCGGCAAGACCACCAGGACGGCGGCCCCCGCCGCCCGGAAGGCCGCCGGGGAGACCGCGGGCCACGCGGGCGAGGTCCTCGGGGAGACCGCTGGCACGGCGGCCGAGGGCACCGGTCCCGTCGGCGGCCTGGACAGCGGCGCCACCGAGCAGCTGCCGCTGAAGAGCCTGCCCCTCGGCTAGGCACCAGGCGTTGCCGTCGGCCCGACATGACGAAGGGCCCGGGGAGTGCGCACTCCCCGGGCCCTTCGCCGTGTCCGGCCCGTCATCCGAGGCGCTTCACAGCCGCCTCTACCCGCTCGTCGGTGGCCGTGAAGGCCACCCGCACGAAGCGCTCGCCGGCCGCGCCGTAGAAATCGCCGGGCGCCACGAGGATGCCCCGCTCGGCCAGCCGCGCCACCGTCTCCCAGCAGGGCTCGTCGCGCGTCGCCCACAGGTAGAGGCTCGCCTCGCTGTGCTCGATCCGGAAGCCGTGGGCCTCCAGGGCCGTCCGCAGCGCCGACCGCCGGGCCGCGTACCGCTCCCGCTGCTCCGCCACGTGCGTGTCGTCGCCGAGCGCCACGACCGTCGCCGCCTGCACGGGCGCCGGCGTCATCATGCCGCCGTGCTTGCGGATCAGCAGCAGCTCGGCCAGGACGGCCGGGTCGCCCGCGATGAACGCGGCCCGGTAGCCCGCCAGGTTCGAGCGCTTGGAGAGCGAGTGGACGGCCACGATGCCCTCGTACGAGCCGCGGCAGACATCCGGGTGCAGGACGGAGACGGGCTCCGCCTCCCAGCCCAGCTCCAGGTAGCACTCGTCGCTGAAGAGCAGCACACCGTGCTCACGCGCCCAGGCGACGGTCCGGGTCAGTTCGTCCTTGGACAGCACCCGCCCGGTGGGATTGGAGGGCGAGTTGAGCCAGAGCAGCTTCAGGCCGGCCGGGTCGAGCTCCGTGGGGTCGTCGTAGACCACGGGCTCCGCGCCGCACAGCCGGGCGCCCACCTCGTACGTCGGGTAGGCCAGGCGCGGGTACGCGACCCGGTCCCCGGCGCCGAGACCCAGCTGCGTCGGCAGCCAGGCCACCAGCTCCTTGGAGCCGACCACGGGCAGGACGTTGCGGTGGGTGAACCCGACCGCGCCGAGCCGCCGCTCGCACCAGCCCGTCAGCGCGTCGCGCAGCGCCACCGTCCCCCACACCGTGGGATATCCCGGCGAGTCGGCCGCCGCGACCAGGGCGTCCTGGATCAGCGCCGGGACCGGGTCGACGGGCGTGCCCACGGACAGGTCCACGATGCCGTCCGGGTGGGCCGCCGCCGTCGCCTTGTACGGCTCGAGCTTGTCCCAGGGGAAGACGGGAAGGCGCGAAGAGACTGCGCTCACGGGGGTGCTCACTTTCTCGTACGTACGAAACGCCACGGTCCCGCACGGCGAGGAAGCCGTACGGGACCGTCAGATGTGCGATCAGCCGTTCTGCGGCGGCAGGGCGGCGATGAAGGGGTGGTCACGCTCGATCAGACCGAGCTTGGAGGCACCACCGGGCGAGCCGAGGTCGTCGAAGAACTCGACGTTCGCCTTGTAGTAGTCCTTCCACTCCTCCGGAGTGTCGTCCTCGTAGAAGATCGCCTCGACCGGGCAGACCGGCTCACAGGCCCCACAGTCGACGCATTCGTCCGGGTGGATGTACAAGGACCGGGAGCCCTCGTAGATGCAGTCGACGGGGCACTCCTCGATGCACGCCTTGTCCTTGACGTCGACACAAGGCTGCGCGATGACGTAGGTCACGCTGTCGTTCCTCCTCGGTAGGGCTGGCTCTGCGCGGGAGCGCGGCGTCGTCGATGCCCGCCCCTAGTATCTCCGTTCCGGGGGACGATCCGAACAGGAGGGGCGCAGAGAGCTGTGGAATTCACCGCGGGAGGGCGACTCGAAGTCCGTATCACCGCCGCTGACGTGGGAAAACGGGTCTCCGTACGGCGGGTGGACGAGGCGGGCGCACCGGGAGCGAAGTTCACTGACACGGTTGGTGTTCTCACATCCTGGAACAAGGGTGTGCTGGTGATCACACGGCGGACCGGGGAGAGCGTCCACATCCCGGAATCGTCGCTGGTGGCGGGCAAGGTGGTGCCGTCCGCGCCGGCGCGGCGCAGGGGCCCCGCAGCCTCGTTCCAGGAGCTCGCGCGGGTCTCCGCGCGGGCCTGGCAACCGGTGGAGAGCGAGCAGCTGGGCGAGTGGACCCTGCGCGCGGCCGGCGGGTTCACCCGGCGCGCCAACTCGGTCCTTCCGCTGGGCGATCCCGGACTGCCGCTGGACGACGCGCTGGCACGGGTGACCGGCTGGTACGAGGAGCGGGGGCTGCCCGCGTACGTCCAGACCGCGACCGGGGCGGAGGGCACGCAGGAGCGGCTGTCCGCCGCGCTGGAGGAGCGGGGGTGGCGCCGCGAGGTGACGGCACAACTGCGGATCGCGGCGTTGGCACCCCTGGGCGATCTGGAGGCGGAGACCGCCTCGGTGCGCCTGGCGAGATCCTGCGACGAGGCATGGCTGCGGCGCTACCAGCGGTTCGATGTGGCGGGGCCACATGTGGTGAAGGTACTCACCAGCGGCCCGAGTGTGTGGTTCGCCTCCGTGCCCGGCGAGGGGGATGTGCCGGCGGCGATCGGACGGTGTGTCGTCGACGGCCGCTGGGCCGGCTTCCTGGCGGTCGAGGTCGACCCGGCGTACCGGCGTCAGGGCCTGGCCACCGCGGTGATGGCGGCGCTGGCCCGGCGGGCCCTCGACGAGGGCGCGTCGGCGGCCTGGCTCCAGGTGGAGGCGGACAACGGCGGCGCGCGGGCGCTGTACGACGGGATGGGCTTCGAGACCCATCACAGCTACCACCACTTCCGGTCGTGACCGGCGCGGGACAGGGGCCCGAGTACGAGCACGGACACGAGCCGGCGGACTGGCGGCGGGAGTTCGCCGAGGAGGCCCGCTCCGAGCGGCCCGACCTCGCGCGACTGTGCCTGCTGCTGGGCACGCAGGCGGACCCCTCCCTGGACCAGGCGGGTCTCGACGCCGCGGACATCGAGCTGGACCGGCTGGCCGGGCTGCTTCCGTACGGCGTGAGCGGCGCACCCGCCTGGGCGGCCGCCCTCGGCGAACTCCTGGGTGGCCGCGAGGGCTTCCACGGCACCCCCGGCGACTACGAACGTCTCGAGTCCTCGCTGCTCCACCAGGTGCTGCGGCGCCGCCGCGGGCTGCCGATCCTGCTCTCCGTGGTCTGGATCGAGGTGGCCAGGCGCGCGGGCGCGCCGGTGTACGGCGTCGCCCTGCCGGGCCACTTCGTGGTGGGTTTCGGCGACCCGCACGCCCCGGTCCCCGAGCAGGTCCTGGCTGACCCCTTCGCGGGCGGCCGGCTGCTGACGGGCCCCGACGCGGAACTCCTGGTCGCGGGCGCGACGGGCGAGGCCCTCGAACCGTCGATGCTCCTGCCCGCCGATCCGCTGGACATCGTGCTGCGCGTCCTCAACAACATCCGCGCCTGGGCGGCCTCCCGCCCGGAGGAGTCGGCCGTGGGGCTGTGGGCGGTCGAGCTCTCCCTCCTCCTCCCCTCCCACCCGGCGCGGCTGCGCTACGAGCGCGCCCAGTTGCTGGTGCAGCGGGGCGAGTTCCTGGCGGGAGCGGCGGAGATGGAGGCCTACGCACGGATCGTGGACGCGGTGGACCCGGCGGCGGCGGAGTCGATCCGGCGAAGGGCCCAGGCTGCGCGGGCGATGCTGAACTGACCGCCGCCGGAGACGACGGCGCGCCCAGTCCCGGCGTGCCTGGCGGCGGACCACGTCACGGCGCCGACTCCCGGAACCGGGCGAGCGGCGCATCCGGGCGGAGGTGCGGCGGGCGGCGGCGGGCGCTCCGGCGCGGGCCGGGCGGGGGCGACGCGGCCCCACCGGACACACCAGGCACCGGCGGACACACCGGGCGCCTGCCCGCTTCAGGGCACGGCACAACACGCGGCGTTACGCTCGCCGTATGGCCAAGACGCGCGTCTCCCTCAGCCTTGATCCTGACGATGCGGAGCTGATCCGGCAGGTCGCCGCCGAGAACGGGCTCGACGTCTCCGCCTTCCTCGTCATGGCCGCCCGCAAGGAAGCCACGCGGCTCGCGCGGCTGGCTGCCACGTTCTCGGACCTCGACGCGGCGATCGAGGAGGCGGAGGCGGAGGTGGACGCCCTGCCCTGGCCGCCGGATCCCGCCGTGGACCCGAAGGAGGCCGCCCGCATCCACGCGGACGTCGCGACGGCCCGCGCCCGCTCGGCGGCGCGGCGGCACGGTGGAGCGAACGCGTGAATCTCGCCTGCCCCACCTGCCCCGATCCCGGCGCCCTCGGCGATGTCGTCTACGACCTGGGCATGCTGCTCGCCCTGTCCGGAGAGCGGCCCGGTGCGGCCTGGGTCCTGCACCAGGAGTTCGCCCGGGAGGGACTGCCCGTCGTAGCCGCCCCGGCCGTCGCCCAGGCGTGGCGGGACGGGGCGGTCCGGGCGTATCTGGCCCGGGCGCTGCGGGAGTGCGCGGTGGTGTGCTGCTACACGCCCACCGACTGGCGCCGCGTCGGGGAGCTCGTGGCGCGCGTCGCCCTGCCGGGCGACAAGATTCCCGAGCCCCTCGAGGGGCTGGCGGCGCTCACCGCACTGGAGGTGGGCGCGGCCCTGATCGCGACGGCGGACCCCGAGAGCATGCAGGCGTACTTGGACCAACTGCCGGGTGCGCAGTCGGTCATCCCTCTGCGCGTCTGAGCTCCTCGTGTCGCGTCCCGCGGGCGCCGACGACCGGGGGCGGGGGGGGGGGGGGGGGACCCCCCGGGGCGCTTGCCCCGGGGGGGGGCCCCCGGGACCTCCTCCCCTCCAACCCCGCCACACCGACACGGGGGTCAGCGCCTCTGGGGTTCG
>NZ_JBVIPQ010000002.1:142811-204246 GCF_055577795.1 Streptomyces sp. NPDC033174 | reverse complement strand
TTTCTTTTGTTTTTTTGAGCTCCGTGTTCTTTTTCTTGTGGGACTGGAGACTGGGGGGGGGGGGCTGGGGGAACCTCTCCCCAGGACTGCGGCCCCGGGGAGCGCGCCCCGGGACTGCCGCCCCGTCGACCCGGGCCCGCCGGCCCGGTGCCTCAGCCCTTCGGGTCCAGGTCGATGACCTTCGTGCGTTCCGCCGGGGTCTTGCCGAGGAGGGCGTCGCGCATGGCCGCCGCGACATCGTCCGCGGATACCTGGTGCTTCTTGCCGTCGCCCTTGGTGATCATGATGCCGTCGAAGACGCCGTCGAGGAGCTCGTCGATCGCCTTCTTGTCGTACACCTCGACCAGCCGGCCGTCGATCGGCTTCATGGAGAGGATCTTCGGCAGCGACTTGGCCGGGCCGAACTTGATCTCCTTGCTGCCCGCCTTGATCGTGATCAGCCCGGACATCGCCGGCTTCGCGAACTCCTTCATCGCCCGGTCCAGTTCGGCCTGGCTGATGCTCGGCTCGCGGGTGGTCACGGGCAGCTCGACCGTGGCCGACTCGCCCGTCTCGACCTGGGTGCGGTACGCGTTCTTCACCGAGGTCAGGGAGAGCTGGACGTCCAGCGCCTTGCCGGGCTTGCCGGGCACGGCGACGGCCTTGCCGGGCTCGAACCTGATCGTGCCCTCCGTTGCCGAGCCGGAGGCCCCGGCGAGGTCGGTGAGGATGACGCGCAGCTTCTCCTCGTCCACCGGGATCACCGGCTGGGCGACGCGCTCGCCGCCGAAGAGGGAGCCGATCACGGACATGGGGTTGTAGTCGCTGCCCGCGGCGGCGCGGACGGTCGCCTGGCTGTCCAGGGCGAGACCGGCCTTCTCCGGCGGGAGCTGCTGCTTCTTGCCGCCGACGGAGAGCTCCAGCGGGGCGGTGGCGCGCTTGCCGAGGGCGGCGTCGAGCTTGTTGACCGCCTCTTCCTTGGTGCCGCCGCCGATGTCCACGCCGAGGACCGTGGTGCCCTTCGGAACGTCGGAGTGGTTGAGCAGCAGCCCGGCGCCGTACGCGACACCGACGAGTCCGGCCACGCCGACGATGGCGAGGACGGCCTTGGAACGCTTCTTCACCGGGGCCTGCGGGGTCGGCCTCTTCGCGGCCGGGGCGGGCGCCGTACGGACGGGGCCTGCCGGGCCGGGGAAGTCGGGCGAGGAGAATCCCTCGCCGGGACCACCCAGGCCGCCGGGGCCACCCGGGCCGTCGGGAAGCCGGGGCGCGAGGTCGGGGCCGGCGGGCGGGAACGGCGACGGGGACCGGTACTCCGGCGGCACCACGGGAATGCCACTCGTGAGCGTGTCACCCGAGACATGACCGCCACCCGGGCCGGCGCCGGGGCCTGCGCTCTGCGGCGTCAGCACGGCGGTGTCGTCCGCGGGGTGCGGCGGGCCGCTGATGGGGCCCACGCCCATGGGCCCGAGGCCCACGGAGGGGCCACCCATGGGTGGCGTACCCATAGGAACACCGGAGCCAATGGTGCTGCTGCCGGTGGCGCCCACGGTCGGGCCCGTGGGGCCGCCCGTCGGACGCGAACCCGGCGGAGGCGTCGCGCCGGGGGCGAAGCCGTTGGCGGGGGTCTGGCCGGAGCCCTGGGGGCCGCCCGGAGGGAACGGACCGCCGCCCTGCGCGGGGCCACCCGGTACGGGCCCGCGGGGGCCGCTTCCGGGCCCCGCCGGAGCGCCGCTGCCGAGCGCCGGCCTGCCCGGTCCCGGACCACCCGCGCCCGGGGCACCGGCAACCGCCGCGCCCGTGTTCGTACCACCCGCCGGAGTGGCGGGCTTCCGTGGCGCGAACCAGTCGCTGGTCTTCTCCTCGGCCGGCTCCGCCGCCGGCTCCTCGCCGGCCTCGGTCCGCGCACCCTCGGAGCCGTCCGGCCACGGCGAAATGCCCGAACTGTCGCTGCCGCTCTCCCGCTTGACCCCCGCACCGTCCGTGTCACCCATCGGGGTACGCACGACAACCGGCGGGATCGGCCGCGAACCGGGGATGTTGATCCGGATGCGGGTGGTCAGCGTCGTCTCGGTCTTCGGCTCTTCCGGCGCGGGCACGGGCGCGCGCCCGGCCTCGTCGGCGGCGTCGTCCGGAGCGTCCGCGGGGTGCAGCGACGGATACTGGCGGGATCCGTACGGCGGTGTACCCGAGGGGTACGCGGCTCCACCGCGCCCCTTGGCGCCGGAGGACGAACTGTCAGTTTCACGACTCAAAGCAGGTTCTCCCGGTTGGCTCCGCCGCCCGCTCTTGCTGGTGCTCGTTGGACCCGGGCGGCTCGGCGGCGCGCACCACCATACTGGCCGCCGCCGACACGTATCTGACGACTACGGGAAAGGGGACGGGCATTCCGGCCGAAGTCCGGGCACGTCACACGCCAAGTCGACCGTCGGGGCGGCCCGGTTGCGACGACCGCGACATGGTGGCACACATCACAGCCACGGCCATTCCGCCCAGGAGATAGACCAGATCGCCGATGCCCCCGGGGAGGGCCCCGTCACCTTCCGGGCGGCCCATGCTGAGCAGCACGATCGCGACGAGCCAGCCCGCGGCCGGTGCGGCGACGCCGGCCTGGGTGCCGGTGGCGCGCCGTCCGCCGTAGAAGGTGGCGGCGGTGGCGAACAGGGCGAGCAGCAACCCGCCCGGGAACCAGGCGGCTTGAATCAGGGTCCCGGCGGTGCCGACCAGCGCGCCGAGCACCGCAAGCCCGGCATACGCGGCGATCCGGCCCGCCCTGCCCGTCCCCGGCCCCGGCCCCGAGGCCGTCCTCTCGGACGCGCTCATGCCGTCACCCCCGCGAAGAGGTCGCGCTCGCGTTCACCGGCGGGCGCCCCGGAGAGCCCCTGGACCAACTGGTAGTACTCCGTGGTGAAGATCGGCTGGCCGAGGTCGTTGGAGAGCGCGAAGAAGGGCCCTTCGACGGCGACTTGGGTGACATGGGCGGCCATCGCGGCGGCCTTCCGCTCCGCGTAGGACGTACCGTCGATCTCGGTGGTGACGTCCTTGTCGTCCACCACGCCCGGTACGTCCCCGGTCTCGGCGATGCCGGGGAAGCCGGCGCCGGCGGCCCTCAGCCGGGCGAAGCCCTCCTCGGCGACCGACCGCGGGACCCGGTTCCAGTAGATCTTGGCGATCTCGTGGGCAGGGCCCAGGTCTCGGCGGAAAGCGGGTTCGGCGGCCAGTTCGGCGGCGCGCATGGCGACACGGTGGGCCTGGATGTGGTCGGGGTGGCCGTACCCGCCGTCGGGGTCGTACGTCACCAGGACCTGCGGGCGTACGGACCGGATCACCTCGACGAGATGCGGCGCGGCCTCGTCCACCTCGGTGGCCCAGAAGGCGCCCTCGCGGTCGTTCTGCGGCGCGCCCATCATCCCGGAGTCGCGGAACCGGCCCGGGCCGCCGAGAAAGCGGTGGTCGGTCACGCCCAGCTCCCGCATGGCGCCGGCCAGTTCGCCGACGCGGTGCGGCCCGAGCCGGTCCTCCCGGTCGGGTGCGAGATGGGCGAGAGCGGGCGGGATGACCTCGCCCTCCTCGCCCAGCGTGCAGGTCACCAGGGTGACCAGGGCGCCCTCGGCCGCGTACTTGGCCATGGTGGCGCCGTTGTTGATCGACTCGTCGTCGGGGTGCGCGTGCACCAGGAGCAGACGACGGGCGGGAAGATCCGTCATACGGCACAGCCTACGAGGCCGGGCGGGCCTGCCCTCGTACCCCTGGACACATCAGAACTTGAGTCCGCCGATCATGCCCGCCACATTGGTGGTCAGCTGACTGATCGTGGGGGCGATGGAGGAGCTCGCCAGGTAGAAGCCGAGGAGCATGCAGACCGCCGCATGTCCGGCCTTCAGTCCGGATTTCCGGACCAGCAGGAAGACGACGATCGCCAGCAGCACCACCGCCGAAATCGAGAGTGCCACGGCGGTTCACCTCCACAGAGTCGGTCGGAGCACGGTCGGAACATATTCGGTCGGTCCAGGCAGCACGCATGTGCCAGTAGGTCCATACCCACCTAGCGCTACGGATCATAACTATCCGTACCTACGCATCGATCGGTGCACGGCAGCACACGGGGGCGCACGAACGCTAGGTTCGGTCGCATGACCTCGAGGCAGCAGCTCCACTTCCCGCTCTCCTTTCCTCGTCAGTACGCCCGGACGCAGCGCTTCACGCTCGGCGCCCCCCGCGCGTTCACTCTCTCGCCCGACGGTGCGCGTGTGGTCTTTCTCCGCTCACCGTCCGGTACTCAGCGGTCCCATCAGCTCTGGGTGATGGACCTGGAGGGGGAGCCCCTGGAGCGGGTGGCCGCCGATCCCGAGGCGCTGCTGGGCGGCGCGGAGGAGGAGCTGTCGGCCGAGGAGAAGGCGCGGCGCGAGCGCAGCCGCGAGGGGTCCGCGGGGATCGTCGGCTACGCGGTCGACGAGGCCGTGGAGTTGGCCGCCTTCACGCTCTCGGGACGGCTGTTCACGGCGGAACTGCGGGCCGGTACGGCGAGCGAACTGCGGGTCCCCGGGCCGGTGATCGACCCGCGCCCCTCGCCCGACGGGCGGCACATCGCGTATGTGGCGCGGGGCGCGCTGCGCGTGACCGGGGCGGAGGGCGAGGGGGACAGGGCGCTGGCCGAGCCGGAGGAGGCACGGACGACGTACGGTCTGGCGGAGTTCATCGCGGCCGAGGAGATGGGGCGCTCGCGCGGCTTCTGGTGGTCGCCGGACTCGGAGCGGCTCCTGGTGGCCCGGGTCGACGAAGAGCCCGTGCGGCGCTGGTGGATCGCCGACCCGGCGCATCCGGACAGGGAGCCGGAGCCGGTGCTCTATCCGGCGGCCGGGACGGCCAACGCGGAGGTGCGGCTGTATCTCGTCGGCCTCGACGGGTCGCGCACGGAGGTCGAGTGGGACCGGGCGCGCCATCCGTATCTGGCGCGGGTCCACTGGTCGGGCGAGGGGCCGCCGCTGCTGCTCGTGCAGAGCCGTGACCAGCGCACCCAGCTCTATCTGGTGGTGGACACGGAGTCGGGGGCGACCCGGAAGGTGCATGTCGACGAGGACCCGGTGTGGCTGGAGCTGCACCCGGGGGCGCCGGCCTGGGCCCCGGACGGCCGGCTGGTGCGGATCGCGGACGAGGGCGGGGCGCGCGTGCTGGCCATGGGCGACCGGGCGCTGACCAGTGCGTCGCTGCACGTGCGGGCGGTGCTGGACATCGGCGGGAACGACGTCCTGGTGTCGGCGTCGGCGGGCGAGGAGGCCGTGGCCGCGGCCGGGATGGGTCCGGAGATCGGCGAGATCCATGTCTACCGGGTCAATGAGCTGGGGACCGAACGGATCTCGGAGGGGCCCGGGATTCACTCGGCCGTGCGCTGCGGCGCGGTGACGGTCCTGTCGTCGGCGCGGCCGGACACCGCGGGCGCGCTGACGCGGGTGCTCAGGGAGGGCAAGCAGATCGCGGTGATCGGTTCGTCGGCGGAGAAGCCGGTCCTGTCGGCGAGCGTGCGGCTCGTCGAAGGGGGCGCACGTCGGATTCCGTGCGCCGTCCTGCTTCCGGCGGGGTACGAGGAGGGCGACGGGCCGCTGCCGGTCCTGCTCGACCCGTACGGCGGTCCGCACGGCCAGCGTGTGGTCGCGGCGCACAACGCGTATCTCACGTCCCAGTGGTTCGCCGACCAGGGGTTCGCGGTCATCGTGGCGGACGGGCGGGGCACTCCGGGCCGCTCCCCCGGCTGGGAGAAGGCGATCAAGGACAATCTGGTGCTGACCCTCGACGACCAGATCGAGGCGCTGCAGGCCCTGGCCGAGCGGTTCCCGCTGGATCTGGACCGGGTGGGGATCCGCGGCTGGTCGTACGGCGGGTATCTGGCGGCGCTGGCGGTGCTGCGGCGGCCGGACGTGTTCCACGCGGCGGTGGTGGGGGCGCCGGTGACCGACTTCCGGCTCTACGACACCCATTACACCGAGCGTTATCTCGGGACTCCGCAGGACAACCCGGAGGTGTACGCGGCCAACTCGCTGCTCACGGACGACGGTCTGTCGGCGCCGGAGAACCCCGCCAGACCGATGATGATCATCCATGGGATGGCGGACGACAATGTGGTCGTGGCACACAGCCTGCGGCTGTCCTCGGCGCTGCTGGCGGCGGGGCGCCCCCATGAGGTGCTCCCCCTGTCGGGCGTGACCCACATCACTCCGCAGGAGCAGATCGCGGAGAATCTGCTCCTGCTCCAAGTGGACTTCCTGAAGCGCTCCTTGGGGGTGGAGGCGGCCGACTGACAGCCGGTGTCACCGGGACCGCATGGCGACCGGCCGGGACGGCTTGGCGCGCCCGGCCGGTCTACGGCACCCGCACGGCCGTACGTTGTTCAGGGTGAGGCGTTCGGATATCGGTGCGGGGTCGGTGAAGTTGCCTGCGCGTTAAAGAAACTGGCGGGCGCTCAGCTCGACGCCTCCGGCCCGCGTCCCTCCGGGGGTTCGGGGGTCTTCGGGGGTTCGGGGGTCGCCGTGCCCCAGGGGGTGTCCAGTGGGCCGGGTTCCGGCGGCGCGGGGGAAAGGGGGCCGGGAGGCGCGGGGGGCTCCGGCGGAACCACCTGCTTCTCCTCGGCGAAGTGGCAGGCGGAGTCGTGCCTCGCCGGACTGTCCGTCTCGCGGAAGACGGCGGGGACCGCCAGCAGCGGGACTTCGACGGTGCAGCGTTCCCGGGCCTTCCAGCAGCGGGTGCGGAAGCGGCAGCCGGAGGGGATGTTCGCGGGCGACGGGACGTCGCCGGTGAGGATGATCCGCTCCCGGCGCTCACGGGCCTCCGGGTCGGGCACCGGGACCGCCGACAGCAGCGCCTGGGTGTAGGGGTGCGTGGGATGGTCGTAGATCTCGGCGTCCCTGCCCATCTCGACGATCCGGCCCAGGTACATCACGCCGACCCGGTCCGAGATGTGCCGGACGATCGACAGGTCGTGGGCGATGAAGACGTACGACAGCGAGAACTCGCTCTGCAGGCGGTCCAGCAGATTGATGACCTGCGCCTGGACCGAGACGTCGAGCGCGGAGACGGGCTCGTCGGCCACGATGATCTCCGGGCGGAGCGCCAGGCCGCGCGCGATGCCGATGCGCTGGCGCTGGCCGCCGGAGAACTGGTGCGGATAGCGGTTGATGTACTCCGGGTTGAGGCCGACCACGTCCAGCAGGTCCTGGACCTTCTGACGGCGTGAGCCCTTCGGGGCGACCTCGGGGTGGATCTCGTAGGGCTCTCCGATGATGTCGCCGACGGTCATCCGGGGGTTCAGGGAGGTGTACGGGTCCTGGAACACCATCTGGATGTTGCGGCGGACGGCCTTGAGGGCCTTGCCGGAGAGCGCGGTGATGTCCTCGCCCCGGTAGCGGATCGACCCGGACGTCGGCCGTTCCAGCTGGACCAGCATCCTCGCGAGCGTGGACTTGCCGCAGCCGGACTCGCCCACGATGCCGAGCGTCTCGCCCGCCGTCAGTTCCAGGTCGACGCCGTCGACGGCCCTGACCGAGCCGATCTGCTTCTTGAAGAGGATGCCCCGGGTGAGGGGGTAGTGCTTGTGCAGGTCACGGACCTGGAGGAGCACCTCAGCCATGGAGTGCCTCCTGCCAGAAGTGGCACGCGCTGGTGCGGTCCGCGGAGACCTCGTACAGCGGCGGGACATCGGTTCTGCACACGTCCCGGGCGAGCGGGCAGCGGGGGTTGAACGCGCAGCCGGGCGGGATGTTCATCAGGTTCGGCGGCAGTCCCTTGATCGCGTACAGCTCCCGTCCCTTCTGGTCCAGGCGCGGGATCGAGTCCAGCAGGCCGCGTGTGTAGGGATGGGCGGGTGCCTTGTAGATCTCGTGGACCGGCGCCGATTCGACGATCCGGCCGGCGTACATGACGGCGATGTGGTCGGCGACGTCGGCGACGACGCCGAGGTCGTGCGTGATCAGGACGAGTCCCATGTCGAGTTCGCGCTGGAGCTCGGCGAGCAGGTCCATGACCTGGGCCTGGACGGTCACGTCGAGCGCGGTGGTGGGCTCGTCCGCGATGATCAGGTCCGGTTCCAGGGCCAGCGCCATCGCGATCATGATGCGCTGGCGCATACCGCCCGAGAACTGGTGCGGATAGTCCCCGACCCGCTCCTTCGCCGCGGGGATCCGGACCCGGTCCATCAGCTCCACGGACTTCGCGCGGGCGTCCTTCTTCGACAGCCCCTGGTGGACAACGAACATCTCGCCCAGCTGGGCTCCGACGCTCATCACGGGGTTGAGCGACGACAGCGCGTCCTGGAAGATCATCGCCATCCTCGCCCCGCGGACTTTCCGCCGCTCGTCCTCCTTGAGGGTGAGCAGGTCCTGCCCCAGGAAGAGGATCTCGCCGCCGGTGATCCTGCCCGGCGGGATGTCGAGGATGCCCATGATCGCCTGGGCGGTGACGGACTTCCCGGAGCCGGACTCGCCGAGCACGGCGAGCGTCCGGCCGGAGTCGACCGAGTAGGTCACCCCGTTGACGGCCTTGGCGACCCCGTCCCGGGTATGGAACTCCACGTGAAGGTCCCGCACTTCGAGCAGCATGAGTGCCTACCTGAGCTTCGGGTCGAGGGCGTCGCGCACCGCGTCGCCGAGCATGATGAAGGCGAGCACCGTGATCGCCAGCGCTCCCGCCGGCCAGAGCAGCATGTGCGGCGCGTTGCGGATGTAGGCCGCGGCCGACGAGATGTCGATGCCCCACGACACCGTGGGCGGCTTGAGGCCGACACCGAGGAAGGACAGGGTCGCCTCCAGCGCGATGTACGTACCGAGCGCGATGGTCGCCACGACGATCACCGGGGCGACGGCGTTGGGGGCGATGTGGCGCAGCAGCGTCCTGGTGTGGGAGGCGCCGAGCGCCCGCGCGGCCTGGACGTAGTCGTTCTGCTTGGCGGTGATGACCGAGCCGCGGGCGATGCGGGAGATCTGGGGCCAGCCGAGCAGCACGATGAATCCGATGACCGGCCAGACGGTGGTGCTGGTGATGACGGAGAGCAGGACGAGACCGCCGAGGACGACCGGGACCGCGAAGAACACATCGGTGATCCGGGAGAGGAACGCGTCCCACGCGCCGCCGAAGAAGCCGGCCAGCCCACCGAGCACACTGCCGAGCAGCGCGACCCCGAGGGTGGCGAAGACGCCCACCTGGACGGAGGCCCGGGCGCCGTAGACCGTACGGGTGTAGACGTCGCAGCCCTGGCCGTTGAAGCCGAAGGGGTGGCCCGGCTGGGAGCCCTCCTGCGCCTTGGCGAGATCGCACTGGAGCGGGTCGCCGTCGGCGATCAGCTGGGGCCAGATCGCGATGATCACCAGGAAGACGATGACCAGCCCCGAGATGATGAAGACGGGATTGCGGCGCAGGTCGCGCCAGGCGTCCGACCAGAGACTGCGCGGCTTGCCCGTGGGGCCGGTGCCCTCGGGTCCGCCGGGAACCTTCTCCAGGGTCGCGCCCTCGCTCATGGCGAGGTCCATCGCGCCACCGGCCCCGGTCGGGGCGATCGCTCCCCCGTCGTCGTACTGCGGCTCAGGCATAGCGGATCCTCGGGTCGAGTACGGCGTACAGGAGGTCGACCAGCAGATTGGCGACGAGGAACACCAGCACCAGGACGGTCACGAAGCCGACGACGGTCTGGGTGTTCTGGCGGAGGATGCCCTGGAAGAGCTGGTAGCCGACACCGTGGATGTTGAAGATTCGTTCGGTCACGATGGCTCCGCCCATCAGGGCTCCGATGTCGGTGCCGATGAAGGTGACGACGGGGATCAGCGAGTTGCGCAGCAGATGGCGGGTGATGACCCGGCGGCGCGGGAGGCCCTTGGCAACGGCGGTACGGACGTAGTCGGCGCGCTTGTTCTCCGCGATCGAGGTCCGGGTGAGCCGGGTGACGTAGGCGAGCGAGACGGAGGCGAGGACCAGGCCGGGGACGATCAGTTCGTCGAGGGTGGCCGCCGGTGAGACGGCGGGCTTGATCCATCCCCACTTCACGCCGAGCAACAGCTGGAGCAGCAGACCGGTGACGAACGTCGGGACCGAGATGACCACCAGCGTCATCAGCAGCACGCTGGTGTCGACGGGGCGTCCGCGCCGCAGGCCGGTGACGACCCCGAGGCTGATCCCGATGACGATCTCGAAGACGATCGCGACGAGCGTGAGCCGGATGGTGACCGGGAAGGCCGTGGCCATCAGCTCGGTGACCTCCTGGCCGTTGAAGGCCGTGCCGAAGTCGCCGGTGAAGACATTGCCCATGTACGTCAGGTACTGCTGCCACACCGGCTTATCGAGCCCGAACTCCTTCTTCAGCTGGGCGGCGGTCGCCGGATCGCACTGGCGGTCGCCGCACAGTCCCGCGATGGGGTCGCCCATCACATTGACCATCAGGAAGATCAGCAGCGTGGCGCCGAAGAAGACCGGGATCATCTGCAGCAGACGCCGGATCACATAGCGTCCCATGGAGGGCTCCGGGGGTCGTGGTCGTGTGAAGCGGGACGGCCCGGCGATCGGGCACGCCGGGCCGTACGCCGTCCGGCGTCAGCTGACCTTGATCTCGTTGTAGACGGGGACGCTGAACGGGTTCAGGGCGACATTGGAGATCCGCTCGGAGTAGCCGGCGCTGCCGTTCTGGTACCAGAGCGGGATGGCGCCCATGTCGTCCCGCAGGACCTCCTCGGCCCGCTGGAACAGCTCGACGGCCTTCTTGGTGTCGGTCTCGGCGTTGGCCTCGTCGACGAGTTTGTCGAACTCCTTGTTGGACCACTTTCCGTCGTTGGACGACGCGTTGGTGTAGTACAGCGGCTGCAGGAAGTTCTGGATGAGCGGGTAGTCCATCTGCCAGCCGGCCCGGAAGGGGCCCGTCATCTTGTGCGTGGTGATCTGGTTGCGGTAGTCGGCGAAGGTGCCGACCGGGTTGCCGACGCAGGCCTTGTTGTTGCCCATCGCGTTGTTGATGGAGTTGCAGACGGCGTCGACCCACTCCTTGTGGGAGCCGGTGTCCGCGTTGAACGAGATCTTCATCGTGCCGCCGGGGATGCCGCCGCCCTCGGTGATCAGCTTCTTCGCCTCGGCGGGGTTGTAGGTGCAGGCGTCTGCGCAGAGATCGTCCTTGTAGCCGCCGTCCGCGCCGAGGACGGGGGACGTCCAGTCCTTGGCGGGCGTACGGGTCTTCTGGAAGATCGTCGAGGTGATCTGCTCGCGGTTGATCGCCATGGAGATGCCCTTGCGGACCTTCGCGCCGTCCGGGGTGTCCCACGCCTTGTCGTAGAAGGGGATGGCGAGGGTCTGGATGATGCCGGCGGGGGTGTTGATGTACCGGTCGCCGAGGTCGGCCTTCGCGTTCTTGAGCTGGGAGGCGGGGACGTCGTCGACCAGGTCGAGGTTGCCGGCGGTCAGGTCCGTGTAGGCGGTGTTGTTGTCGGTGTAGACCTTGAGCGTCACTCCACCGTTCTGCGCCTTGTCGGCACCGGGGTAGTCGTCCCACCGCTTCAGGGCCATCTGGGAGCCCTTGGCGTACGAGTCGACGGTGTACGGGCCGTTGCCGACGGGCTTGGAGAGCCAGGCGTCGTGGCTGGTGAAGAACGCCTTGGGCAGCGGCGAGAACGCGGCGTAGCCGAGGGTCTCGGGCCAGGTGGAGAACTTCTGGGTGAGCTTGACGGTGAAGGTCTTGTCGTTGACGACCTTGAGCCCGCTCATGGTCTCGGCCTTGGGTTCACCGGAGTCGGGGTGCACGTCCGCGTACCCCTCGATGTAGCCGAAGAAGTAGGCGTTGCGCTGGTTGTTCTTGAGGTGGGCGCCGTAGTTCCACGCGTCCACGAAGGACTTCGAGGTGACCTTCTCGCCGTTGGAGAAGGTCCAGCCGTCCTTGAGGGTGACCGTGAAGGTGGTGGAGTCGCCGGTCTCGATCTTCTCGGCGAGCATGTCCTGCGCCTCGCCGGTCTTGGGGTCGTACCGCTTGAGACCCCGGAAGATCATGTCAAGGACCTTGCCGCCCTGGACCTCATTGGTGTTCGCGGGTTCCAGCGGGTTCTGCGGGTCCGCCCAGGAGGAGCTCACGATCCCGTCCGCACCGCCACCGCCGCTGTCGCTCCCGCCGCCGCAGGCGGTCGCCGCGAGGACGACGGCCGCCGCGCAAGCGGCCCACTTGGCGTGCGTGGCTCCGCGCATGGAGTGCCTCCTGAAGGTCCTTGAGCGCATGTAGGCCCAAATATCCCCCCAAAACGCACAAGGGCGCCGGAACGACACCGGGCTGCCGCCGATCCGGCCGCCGGAACGACGAAGGGCGCCCGGACCGAATGGCCCGGGCGCCCTTCACACCTGTCAGTGCGTCACACCGCGTGGACGACGTCCTTCTCCTCGGCGAAGTGGCACGCCGACTCGTGCGCGGCCGGGGTGTCCTGCCCCTGGAAGCGCTCCGGGACCGCCAGCAGCGGCACCTCGGTGGCGCACTTCTCCTCCGCCTTCCAGCAGCGGGTGCGGAAGCGGCAGCCCGACGGCGGGTTCGCCGGCGAGGGGACGTCACCGGTGAGGATGATCCGCTCGCGGCCCTCGCGGGCCTCCGGGTCGGGCACGGGGACCGCCGACAGCAGCGCCTGGGTGTAGGGGTGCGTCGGGTGGTCGTAGATCTGCGTGTCCGTACCGATCTCGGCCATCTTGCCGAGGTACATGACGCCGACCCGGTCCGAGATGTGCCGGACGATCGACAGGTCGTGGGCGATGAAGACGTAGGACAGGTTGAACTCGTCCTGGAGCTTCTCCATCAGGTTGATGACCTGCGCCTGGACGGACACGTCCAGGGCCGAGACCGGCTCGTCGCAGATGATGATCTCCGGGTTGAGCGCCAGGCCGCGGGCGATGCCGATGCGCTGACGCTGACCGCCGGAGAACTGGTGCGGATAGCGGTTGATGTACTCGGGGTTGAGACCGACCACATCGAGCAGCTCCTGCACCTTGCGGCGGCGGTCGCCCTTCGGGGCCACCTCGGGGTGGATGTCGAAGGGCTCGCCGATGATGTCGCCCACCGTCATGCGGGGGTTGAGCGAGGTGTACGGGTCCTGGAACACCATCTGGATGTTGC
The DNA here is from genome assembly GCF_055577795.1 of Streptomyces sp. NPDC033174. NCBI lineage: Bacteria > Bacillati > Actinomycetota > Actinomycetes > Kitasatosporales > Streptomycetaceae > Streptomyces > Streptomyces sp. NPDC033174. The sequence goes on along the minus strand of NZ_JBVIPQ010000002.1, from coordinate 191,159 downwards.
GGCGGACGGCCTTGAGGGCACGCCCCGACAGCCGGGTGATGTCCTGGCCCTTGTAGAAGACCTCGCCCGCGGTCGCCCGCTCCAGGTTCATCAGCAGCTTGGCGACGGTGGACTTGCCACAGCCGGACTCGCCGACGATGCCAAGGGTCTCGCCCTGGTAGAGGTCGAAGGAGATCCCGTCGACGGCCTTGACCGCGCCGACCTGCTTCTTGAACAGAATGCCCTGGGTGAGCGGGAAGTGCTTGATCAGATTGCGCACCTGCAGGATCGGCTCACCGCGCTCGACCGGCGCCTCGATGGCGGCTACGGCCTCCGCCTCGGAGGCCGCGTCGACCGTCTCGACCTCGGTGACGTTCGGGGTCGCGTCCACAGCCTCATCCTTCTTGCTGAGCTCAGCCATGGATCGTCTCCTTCCAGAAGTGGCAGGCGCTGCCGCGGCCCGGCAGCTCCGTGCCGTCCTGCTCGGTGACCGGCGCGAGCGCCGGAATCTCCGTACGGCAGATGTCCTCGGCCTTGGGGCAGCGCGGGTTGAAGGCGCAACCGGTCGGCACGTGGAGCAGGTTGGGCGGCAGGCCCTTGATCGCGTACAGCTCCTGGCCCTTCTGGTCCAGGCGCGGGATGGAGTCGAGAAGGCCACGGGTGTACGGGTGCGCGGGGCGCTTGTACAGCTCGTGCACCGGAGCCTGCTCGACGATCCGGCCCGCGTACATGACCGCGATCTTGTCCGCGACGTCGGCGACGACGCCGAGGTCGTGGGTGATCAGGATCAGGCCCATGTTGTACTCGCGCTGGAGCTCCGCGAGCAGGTCCATGACCTGGGCCTGGACGGTCACGTCGAGCGCGGTGGTGGGCTCGTCCGCGATGATCAGGTCCGGCTCCAGGGCCAGCGCCATCGCGATCATGATGCGCTGGCGCATACCGCCCGAGAACTGGTGCGGGTAGTCGCTCACCCGGGCCGCGGCGGCCGGGATCTTGACCTTGTCCATCAGCTCGATGGCCCTGGCCTTGGCGTCCTTCTTGGACAGGCCGTGGTGGACCCGGAACATCTCGCCGAGCTGGTAGCCGACGGTGAGGACCGGGTTCAGCGAGGACAGCGCGTCCTGGAAGATCATGGCGATCTTCCGGCCGCGGATCTGCCGGCGCTCCTCGTAGGACATCTTGAGCATGTCCTCGCCGCGGAAGAAGATCTCGCCCTGCGGGATCTTGCCGGGCGGCATGTCGAGGATGCCCATGATCGCCTGAGCGGTCACGGACTTGCCGGAGCCGGACTCGCCGAGGACGGCGAGGGTCTCGCCGGCGTTCACCGAGTAGTTGACGCCGTTGACCGCCTTGGCCACACCGTCGCGGGTGTGGAACTCCACGTGCAGGTCGCGGACTTCCAGCAGGGGACCGTTGTGGTCGTCTCCGTCGCGCGGCGAGGGGACGGTCGCAGGCTTGTCGAGGTTGTCGATAGTCGTCACGTTTTACGCCCTCCTCAGCGCAGCTTGGGGTCGAGGGCGTTGCGGACGGCTTCGCCGAGCATGATGAACGCCAGAACGGTGATGCTGAGCATGATCGAGGGGTACAGCAGGATGTGCTGCGCCACTCGGATCTGCGCGACACCGCCGGAGATGTCGACACCCCACGAGATGGTGGGGGACGAGAGGCCGAGGCCCAGGTACGACAGCGTCGCCTCGGCGCCGATGTAGCCCCCGAGGCTGATGGTCGCGACGACGATCACCGGAGCCATCGAGTTCGGCAGGATGTGCCGGAACAGGATGCGGGTGGTGCTCGCGCCGAGCGCCTTGGCGGCGTGGACGTAGTCGGCCTGCTTGACGGTGATCACCGCACCGCGCATGACGCGGGTGATCTGCGTCCAGCCGAGGAACGCCAGCGCGAAGACCACGACCCAGACGGAGCGGTCGACGAAGGAGTTGAGCACCACCATCGCGCCGAGCAGGAAGGGCACACCGAAGAAGACGTCGGTGATACGGGAGATGATCGCGTCGGTCAGACCGCCGAAGTAGCCGGAGATCATGCCGAGGACGCCACCGATGACGGTCACGATCAGCGTGACGGAGATACCGACGATGACCGAGGCACGGGTGCCGTGGATCAGTCGGGCGTACACGCTGCGGCCCTGCCCGTCGTAGCCGAGCCAGCCTTCCGTGCCGACCTGGCCGAGCTCCGGCTTGCCGAGGAAGTGGTGCACCAGGTCGCCGGTGATCGGCGAGGCACTGGTGAACAGCGTCGGGAAGGCGGTGATGAGCAGCAGGAAGAAGATCAGCACCGAGGACACGATGAAGTACGGGTTGCGCCGCAGGTCGCGCCACGCGTCGCCCCAGAGGCTGCGCGCCTTCTCGTCGTTCTTCTTCGGAGCCGGCTCCGCGGCCGACGGGGGCGCGATGGCGTCCTCGGTCGCGAGAGCGGTCTTGGTCACGTCAGGCATAACGGATCCTCGGGTCCAGGACCGCGTACAGCAGGTCGATGAGCAGGCTGGTGACGAGGTAGACCAGCACCAGGATGGTGACCAGACCGACGAGGGTGACGCCCTCACGCCGGACGATCGACTCGTAGATCGTGCCGCCGATGCCCTTGACGTTGAACACGGACTCGGTGACGACCGCGCCGCCCATCAGGGCGCCGATGTCGGTGCCGAGGAAGGTGATCACGGGGATCATCGAGTTCCGCATCAGGTGCACGCCGATGATCCGGCGGCGCGGCAGGCCCTTGGCAACCGCGGTGCGCATGTAGTCGGCGCGCAGGTTCTCCGCCATGGAGGTCCGGGTGAGCCGGGCCACGTAGGCGAGGGAGAGACCCGCGAGGACGATGGCCGGCGCCACCAGTTCGCCCCAGGTCGGATAGGTGCTGACGTTCTCGAAGCCGAGGGTCGTCTTGAGGATGTGACCGAGGACGAAGACCGGGATCGAGATGATCAGCAGCGTGAAGATCAGGATCGCGTTGTCGGCCAGGCGGCCGGCCCGCAGACCGGCGACGATGCCGAGGCCGATGCCGAAGACGAGCTCGATGACGAACGCCAGGGTGGCGAGCTGCAGCGTGACCGGGAACGCACTGGCCAGCACATCCGTGACCGGCCGGTCGTTGCGGATCTGGTTCCCGAAGTCGAAGTGGAACAGGATGCCGGTGATGTAGTCCCAGTACTGCTTGAAGATGTTCTGGTCAAGCCCAAGATCGTGTCTGATCTTCGCTACCGTCGAGGGGTTCGCGGCCTTGTCCCCGAACAGTCCGGCCACGGGGTCGCCGGGCAGGGAGTAGACCATGAGGAAGATCAGCAGGGTGGTCCCGAAGAAAACCGGGATCATCTGGAGCAGTCGTCGTGCGACATAGCGCCCCATCATGCCTCCGTTGAGATGTGACTGCCGCAGCCGACGGGCCCTCCCGCGGCAACCGCGCCCCAGTGGGTACGCGAATGTCGTGGAAGGGCCCCCCGGCCGCTGCGTAAGGCGCCGCTACGCGGGGCTGACGGTACGTCAGCCCCGCGTCCGGCTTGCGGACTACGCTTGGGTGATTACTTCTTGACCTGAACGTTCTCGAGGATCGGGTCGCCGTCCTGCGCGTACTCCACGCCGGTGACCTTCTCGGAGAAGCCCGCGTTGACCTTGTAGTACCAGAGCGGGATCGAAGGCATGTAGTTGACCAGGTCCTTCTCGATCGCCTGGTAGGCCTTCACCGACTCGTCGAGGTTCGCGGCGCTGTCCGCCTTCTTGATCTTGGCGTCCAGGGTGGGGTCGCTGAAGTCACCCTGGTTGCCGGAGGCGCCCGTCTGGAACAGGTCGCGGAGGAAGTTGGAGTTCACCGGGTAGTCGAGCACCCAGCCGGAGCGGTAGATCGACTTGACCTGCTTGGTCTTCCGGGCCTGGAGGTCGGCCTGGAAGTCCGGCTTGCCGTCGCCGACGCACTTGACGCCGGTGGACTGCGTGATGCTGTTGCAGACCGCGTCGACCCACTCCTTGTGGCCGCCGTCCGCGTTGAACTGAATGGAGATGGCGTTGTTCGGGACGCCGCCACCGGCCTTGATCAGTTCCTTGGCCTTCGCCGGGTCGAACTTGGTGACGTCACCGGCGGCGTTCTCCTGGTAGCCCAGAACGCCCTTGGCGACCCAGCCCGTCGCGGGGTCACGCGTACCCTGCAGCACCGTCTTGGTGATGGTGGCACGGTCGATCGCCATCGAGAGGCCCTGGATGACCTTCGGGTCGATCTTCTTGGGCTTCTTCCACTGGTCCGCGTAGAACGCGATGGCCAGGGTCTGGATCGAGGAGTACGGCTTGTCCACGGCGCGGTCGCCGAGGTCCTGGCGGAAGACCGGGAGGTCCTTCGGCGCGATCTGACGCAGGACGTCGACGTTGCCGGCCTTCAGGTCCTCGTACGCGGCCTCGAGGGTGGTGTAGTTCTTGAAGATCACACCACCGTTCTTGGCCTTGTCGTCGCCCTTGTACCCGTCGTACCGGACGATCTTGATTTCCTTCTTGTGGTCCCAGCTCTCGAACTTGTAGGGACCGTTGCCGATCGGCTTCTCACCGGCGGCCTTGGGGTCCTTGTAGAAGGACTCCGGCAGCGGCGAGAAGACCTCGTAGCCGAGCTTGTACGCGAAGTACGGGACCGGGGCCTTCAGCTCGATGGTGAACGTGTTGTCGTCCACGATCTTCAGGCCGGTCATCTTGTCGGCGGTGGGCTTGGCGCCCTCCTTCTCCGGCAGCAGGGCCTCGGAGCCCTTGATGTCGGAGTACCAGGACGCGTTGCCCTGCTTGTTGTTGACGTTTCCGGCCCAGTTCCACGCGTCGACGTAGGACTTGGCGGTGACCGGAGTGCCGTCGTGGAACGTCCAGCCCTTCTTGAGCTTGACGGTCCAGAGCTTGCTGTCCTTGGACTCGACCGACTCGGCGTTCACCATGGTGAGCTTGCCGTCGGCCGTGTAGTCCACGAGCTGCGCGAACAGACCACTCAGGACGATGGAGCCGTTGGACTCCATCGTGTCGGCCGGGTGGAGCGCCTTCTCGGGCTCGCCCACCTCGATCGAGAAAATGCCGTTCGGGTCAACTTCCCCCTTGGCGTCGCTGCCCTTACCGTCGCCTCCGCCACAGGCGGTCGCTGCCAGGGCGACGACTATCGCACCCGCTACCCACTTGGCGCTCTTGGCACCGCGCATGGGTTCCTCCTCATGAGTCCACTTGTCACTACAAGAAGGACACTTCGAGATGTCGCCGACACCCCTGACGGCGATGACTCAAGTGCCCTGAGTGTGCTCGTGAGTCGGCGCTCCCCACAGCGCGTGACCCATTGACCCGAGCTCAATGGAGCCAACTATTAAGTACGCCCGGGCGGTAAACCACACTTAAAGGGTCTCGTTTTGGCAACATCAGTAAGGGGCGTGAGCCCGAAATCCGGACAAACTGATCACAGACAGACACCCCCGAAACGGACCGTTAACACACGTTCCGGAGAGCGACGCACGATATCCGGACAGGGGGGACGCGAAAAAGAGTTGACGAAAGGCCCGGGCCCCCACAGTGTCTGCGGGGGCCCGGGCCCTGTGCTAGGTGTCGCGCTGACGTGGCGTCAGCCCCTCCTGGACGGAGGCGCGACCGATGGGGAACTAGTTGCGCTTGGCGCGCGAGGCCGTGCGGCCGCGCTCCTTCTGGTCCAGGACGACCTTGCGGATACGGACCGTCTCCGGGGTCACCTCGATGCACTCGTCGTCGCGGCAGAACTCCAGCGACTGCTCCAGGGAGAGCTTGCGCGGCGGCACCACGTTCTCGGTGTTGTCCGCGGAAGCCGCACGCATGTTGGTGAGCTTCTTCTCCTTGGTGATGTTCACGTCCATGTCGTCGGAGCGCGAGTTCTCACCGATGATCATGCCCTCGTAGACCTCGGTGCCGGCCTCGACGAAGATGACGCCCCGCTCCTGCAGGTTGATCATCGCGAACGGGGTCACCGAACCGGAGCGGTCGGCGACGAGCGAACCGTTGTTACGGGTGCGCAGCTCGCCGAACCACGGCTCGTGGCCCTCGAAGATGGAGTGGGCGATGCCCGTGCCGCGCGTCTGGGTCAGGAACTCCGTACGGAACCCGATGAGGCCGCGCGACGGCACGATCCACTCCATGCGGATCCAGCCGGAGCCGTGGTTGGTCATCGTCTCCATGCGGCCCTTGCGGGTCGCCATCAGCTGGGTGATGGCGCCGAGGTGCTCCTCGGGCGAGTCGATCGTCATGCGCTCGATCGGCTCGTACGTCTTGCCGTCGACCTGCTTGGTGACGACCTCGGGCTTGCCCACGGTCAGCTCGAAGCCCTCGCGGCGCATCTGCTCGACCAGGATGGCGAGCGCGAGCTCACCGCGGCCCTGGACCTCCCAGGCGTCGGGGCGCTCGGTGTCCAGGACGCGGAGCGAGACGTTACCGACCAGCTCCTTGTCCAGACGGTCCTTCACCTGGCGGGCGGTGACCTTGTGGCCCTTGCCGCCCTTGCCGACGAGCGGCGAGGTGTTCGTACCGATGGTCATGGAGATCGCCGGCTCGTCGACCGTGATCAGCGGCAGCGCGATCGGGTTCTCGGGGTCGGCCAGGGTCTCGCCGATCATGATGTCCGAGATGCCGGCGATGGCGCAGATGTCGCCCGGGCCCGCCTTCTCGGCCGGCTTGCGGGTGAGCGCCTCGGTCATCAGCAGCTCGGTGATGCGGACGTTCTGCTGCGTGCCGTCACGCTTGATCCAGGTGACCGTCTGGCCCTTGCGCAGCTCGCCCTGCTCGACGCGGCACAGCGCGATACGGCCGAGGAAGTTGTCGGCGTCCAGGTTGGTGACGTGGGCCTGCAGCGGCGCGGACTCGTCGTACTCCGGGGCCGGGACGTGGGCCAGGATCGTGTTGAAGAACGGCTCCAGGTTCTCGCTGTCGGCCGGGACGGTGCCGTCCTCCGGCTTGGTCAGCGAGGCGACGCCGTCACGGGCGCAGGCGTAGACGATCGGGAACTCGATCTGGTCCTCGTCCGCGTCCAGGTCCAGGAACAGGTCGTAGGTCTCGTTGACGACCTCGTCGATCCGGGAGTCCGGGCGGTCCGTCTTGTTGATGCAGAGGATGACGGGCATCCGGGCCTGCAGCGCCTTGCGGAGCACGAAGCGGGTCTGCGGCAGCGGGCCCTCGGAGGCGTCGACGAGGAGGACGACCGCGTCCACCATCGACAGGCCGCGCTCGACCTCACCACCGAAGTCGGCGTGGCCGGGGGTGTCGATGATGTTGATCGTGATGACGTCGCCGCCATCCTTGGGGTGGTACTTGACGGCGGTGTTCTTCGCCAGGATCGTGATGCCCTTCTCACGCTCCAGGTCGTTCGAGTCCATCATCCGGTCGTCGAGCGACTCGGCGGCGTGCGCGGCGAAGGCGCCCGCCTGCTTGAGCATGGCGTCGACCAGAGTGGTCTTGCCGTGGTCGACGTGGGCGACGATGGCTACGTTACGGATGTCGTGGCGCGTGGGCATGAGTGGCTTGAACGCTTCTCTCGGATCGGGGTTCAGGCGTCGCAGAGAAGTCTCGGTCCTCCGTCGCCCGCCGGGCGGACGCGCCACGGCTACCTCCTATGGTACGGGGCCGTCGCGGGGGAGGCCTCCCGGCCCGATCCGAGGGGTCTTCAGGGGTGCACTGGGGGTGCGTCGAGCGCCCGGGTCAAGGGCAGACGCGATCTTGCCCGCCGGGGTCGCCGGCGGGCAAGGGAATTGAGCAGCTCTTGAGGTTCTGACCTGCTGGTTCGTCGCTTCCGACAGGGTCCGTCGGGGGGCTCCGGAGGAAGCAACCGGCTACTTCTTCTCGTTCTGCGCACCCTTGGCGGGTTCGGGCTTCTTGAACCCGATGTCCTGGTAACGCGGGGTCGCGAAGCCGAAGGCGCCGGCGTTCACGAGCGAGGGCTTGGCCGCCACCAGCTGGGGCCGCTGATAGAGGGGAATGGAGCCGGCCGCGGCCCAGATCCGGGCGTCGGCCTGCCGGACCAGGTCCCTGGCCGTCTTCTCGTCCAGCTCACCCGCCGCCTGGTCGAACAGCTGGTCGATGCGGTCGGTGCCGACGCGCGAGTAGTTCTGCTCGACCAGGAGCGAGCCGTCACTGGCCGGCTCCGGCTTGGCGTAGATCGGCCGGGCGTCAGTCGCCGGGAAGGCGGTCGCGGGCCAGGAGTAGAGCGCCAGGTCGTACTCGCCCGCGGCGATGTGGTCCTTGAAGAAGCTGTCGTCGGGCACCTTGGTGATCGTGGTGCGGATGCCCACCCGGTCGAGCATCCGGACGATCTTGTCGCCGACGGTGCGCAGCGCCTCGGAGCCCGGGCCGGACGGCAGGACGAAGCGGAGCGTGAGCGGCTTGCCGCCCTTGCCGAGCGGGCCCGCGGCAGCGGCAGCGGCCGCGGCGCCGGGTGCCGGGGCGGCGGTGCCGCGCGGCGCGTACGCGCCGGCGACGCCCTTGTCGGAACCGGCGGCGACCTTGGCCCCGGTCCCCGCCGTCCCATCGGCCTCGGCCTCCAGCTCCTGGGCCTGACGCAGCAGCGCGACGCTCTGGAGGGCGGCGCCGGCAGCCGGCGCCAGAACGGTGGTGCCCGGCTCCTGGCCACCGATCAGCGGTTCGACACCCTCGCCCGGCTTGTCGTCACCGACGATGTAGAGACCGTCGTCGGAGGCGGTGTCGCTCTCCTTCTTCTTGGCCTTGTCCTGCTTCTTCTTGGCCTTGTCCTGCGTGGTGGCCTCACTGGTGGACCCGGCGCCCTTGCCCGTCCTCTTGGCCCCGGCCTCGCCGCCGGCCTTCGTGCCGGCCCGCTCGCTCGCGCCGCCCTTCGTCCACCCCGCGTCGGCCAGCAGCGCCCGGGCCTCCTTGGTGTCCTGCTCGCCGAGCGCGTCACTGCTGTCGGCGTACGCGGCCTGTCCGGCGAGGGCAAGGTGGCTGCCGGGCGGCTGCGCGGGCAGTCCGAGCGGGGCCAGTACCGCCTCGGCGAGCTCCTTGCGGTCCAGCGCGCGGGCGACGGCCCGGCGCACCCGCTCGTCGGCGAGCGGGCCGGACTCCCCGTTCAGCGCGAGCTGCGTGTACGCGGGCTCCAGCGACTTGCGGAGCACATAGCCGTGCAGCGCCCGCTGTTCGGTGGCGTACCGGGCGATGGCTTCCTGGTTCTTCTGCCGGGCCGCCTGGACGATCTCCGCCTGCTGCTGGTCGGAGCCGTGGGCCAGCGCCCAGGACCGCAGTGCGGCCGAGGGGGTGATGGCGGCGCCGGGCCCGTGGGTCAGCGGCTGTCCGCCGGCGCCCTTGTCCCGTGCCGCGAGGGCGATACGTTCCGCCGCGTCGCGGTCGATCTCGGCCAGATCCACCGTGCCCTTGGCGAGCGCGGAGGCGCGGCCGGTGCGGGGGACGGTCTTCAGGACCAGCGAGTCGAGCTTGGCGGGCTGCCCCCACCAGCGCGGATTGCGCACCAGCGTCGTGGTGCCGGTCTTCGCGTCCAGGGCCTTCAGCTGAAACGGTCCTGCGGTGGAGGTGAGCTTCGTCCGCGCGCCGTCGTTGAAGGCGGCCGGCGTCCCCATGACGTCCTTGGGGTAGAGCGGGGTGAAGAGGGACTGCCAGTCGGCGTACGGCTTGTTGAAGGTGACCCGGACCTCCAGGTCGTTCGCGCCGCGCTCGATCTTCTGGATCCGCTCGTAGCCGGAGTTGCGCGCGGTCCAGTACGCGGTGTCCCGGCCGCCCAGCGCCCTCCACTGGGCGACGAAGTCGGGGGCGCCGATCTCCCGGCCGTCGCTCCACACGGCCTGCTGGTTGAGCTTGTAGAGGACGACCTGCTTGGGCTCGCGCTCGATGACCGCGGCCGATTCGAGGTAGTCGGGGTTGCGCTGCGGGCGGCCGCGCGCGTCCAGCGTGAAGAGGGCCGGCAGCACGGCGCCGGTGACCCGGGAGGTCGTGGTGTCGGCGTCGGCCTGGAAGGCGTTCAGCGTGGTGGGCGTCGTGTCGACGGCCCAGCGAACGGTGCCACCGTCCGCGACCCGCTCGCGTGCGGCCGGGGCGATGTCCTGGGGGGCGGCCACGGCGCCGCCCTCGTCCTCGCCGGAGCTGCAGCCGGCCAGTACGGAGACGGCGAGGACCCCGCTGGTGAGCAGCGCGACGGAGCGGAGTGTGCGGAAGCGGGGGGTCCGGGAGCGTGTCCTCCCGCGAGGGGCGCCGGCCTGGTACATGACTTGTACCTCTTCGTCCTGGTTTGTGGAATTTAGAGATGATCACACCTATTGCTCATACACTGAAAAGGACAGAGAGGGCCTGGTGACGGCGACACGGCGACACGGCCCGCAAACGCCACCCGTGCGGCCCAACGGGGCCGTGCAGCCGCCGCCGGACCCTTGAACGCGCCGGAGGCGAACGAGCCGGAACCGCGCCCCCAGACGAGTGGAATCCGTGCACATGGCTTCACAACGGGGGATGTGAAGCGCAACACTCTCAGGCGCGTGTTTGCCACCCGCCATCGCGGAAGTGAGGGCAACTCATGTCCCTGCAGGACGATTTGACGGCGGTCAAGCGCTGCCTCGAGGACCTGGTCCGCACGGTCGGACAGCTGGAGCGCAGCATCGCGGAGGAGCGGGGCACCCAGCCCACGTCCCCGCCGTCGCCCCCCGCGTCCCCGCCGCCGGGGGGCCGCCCCGAGCCGCTGGTGACCATCCCGGACGCCCCGTACAACAGCGCGCTGTGGACGGACACGGACGACGAGGGCCTCGGCGCCCGGGACCGCCACGCGCCCTGACCCCGGACGAGCGAGCCACGGCGAGTGAGCCGAAGGGGCGCTCTGAGCGCCCCGGAGGCGAACCGGGCCGCCGCGATGGCGGCGAACCGAGCCTCACAAAACCAAACGGGAGACCTCGTTGGCCACAGGCACCGAACCACCCGACCTCGCTCCGGGCCGCGGCGGTGTGCACGGCGCCTCACGCGCCGCCATCGCCGCCCGCCATCTCCGTACCGACCGCTGGTGGCTCGCGCCCGCCGTCACCGCCGCCGGGCTCCTCGCCTTCGTCGTCTACTCGACCTGGCGGGCCTTCGCGAACAGCGACTACTACGCCGCCCCGTACGTCTCCCCGTTCTACTCGCCCTGTCTGGCGGAGAACTGCGTCCCGATGCGCGGCGGCCCCAACTGGGAGATCTTCGGCAGCTGGTGGGGCCTCTCCCCCGCCCTGCTGATCCTGATCTTCCCGCTCGGTTTCCGGCTGACCTGTTACTACTACCGCAAGGCGTACTACCGGGGGTTCTGGGCCTCTCCCCCGGCCTGCGCGGTCGCCGAGCCGCACAAGAAGTACACCGGCGAGACCCGCTTCCCGCTGATCCTGCAGAACATCCACCGGTACTTCTTCTACGCCGCCGTGCCGGTCGCCGGGATCCTGACCTACGACACCGTGCTCGCCTTCCGCGATTCCTCGTACGCCTGGGGGCACATGGGGCTCGGGACGGTCGTCTTCCTGGTCAACATCGTCCTGATCTGGGCGTACACCCTCTCCTGCCACTCCTGCCGGCACATCGTCGGCGGACGGCTCAAGCACTTCTCCAAGCACCCGGTGCGGTACCGGCTGTGGGGCTGGGTCGGCCGGCTGAACGCGCATCACATGCTGCTCGCCTGGGCGTCGTTGATCAGCGTGGCGCTCTGCGACTTCTACGTGTACCTGCTCGCGACCGGCACCTTCGACGACCCGAGGATCTTCTGACATGGCTCAAGTCGAGCGGCAGCAGTGGGACGTGGTCGTGGTCGGCGCGGGCGGGGCCGGGCTGCGGGCCGCCATCGAGGCGCGCGAGCGAGGCGCCCGTACCGCCGTCATCTGCAAGTCACTCTTCGGCAAGGCACACACCGTGATGGCCGAGGGCGGGATCGCCGCCTCCATGGGCAACGCGAACGCCGGGGACAACTGGCAGGTGCATTTCCGCGACACCATGCGGGGCGGCAAGTTCCTCAACCAGTGGCGGATGGCGGAACTGCACGCCCGTGAGGCGCCGGACCGCGTGTGGGAGCTGGAGACCTGGGGCGCGCTCTTCGACCGCACCGCCGACGGCCGCATCTCGCAGCGCAACTTCGGCGGACACGAGTACCCGCGCCTCGCGCACGTCGGCGACCGGACCGGGCTGGAGCTGATCCGTACGCTCCAGCAGAAGATCGTCTCGCTCCAGCAGGAGGACTTCAAGGAGACCGGGGACTACGAGTCCCGGCTCAAGGTCTTCCAGGAGTGCACGGTCACCCGGGTCCTGAAGGACGGCGCTCACGTCGCGGGGACCTTCTGCTACGAGCGGGAGTCGGGGCGGTTCTTCGTCCTGGAGGCACCTTCGGTGGTGCTGGCGACCGGCGGGATCGGCAAGTCGTTCAAGGTGACGTCCAACTCGTGGGAGTACACCGGCGACGGGCACGCGCTGGCGCTGCTCGCGGGGGCGCCGCTGCTGAACATGGAGTTCGTGCAGTTCCACCCCACCGGGATGGTCTGGCCGCCGTCGGTGAAGGGCATCCTCGTCACCGAGTCGGTGCGCGGTGACGGCGGGGTGCTCCGCAACTCGGAGGGCAAGCGGTTCATGTTCGACTACATCCCGGACGTCTTCAAGGAGAAGTACGCGCAGTCCGAGGAGGAGGGCGACCGCTGGTACGAGGACCCGGACAACAACCGGCGTCCGCCCGAGCTGCTGCCGCGCGACGAGGTCGCCCGCGCGATCAACTCTGAGGTGAAGGCGGGGCGCGGATCGCCGCACGGCGGGGTGTTCCTCGATGTGTCGACCCGGATGCCCGCCGAGACGATCCGGCGCCGGCTGCCGTCGATGTACCACCAGTTCAAGGAACTGGCGGACGTGGACATCACGGCGGAGGCCATGGAGGTCGGACCCACCTGTCACTACGTGATGGGCGGCGTCGCCGTCGAGTCGGACACCGCCGCCACGCTCGGGGTTCCCGGGCTGTTCGCCGCCGGTGAGGTCGCGGGCGGGATGCACGGCTCCAACCGGCTCGGCGGCAATTCACTGTCCGACCTGCTGGTCTTCGGGCGCCGGGCAGGCCTGCACGCCGCCGAGCACGCGGCCCTCGGGGTGCGCCCGGCGGTGTCCGAGGCCGAGATCGACGCGGCGGCGGCCGAGGCACTGGCCCCGTTCCGCGCGGACGAGAGCGCGGAGAGGGGCGCGGCGACGAGCGCGGCGAGCGGCTCGGAGGCCGGTGTCGGCAGCGGCTCGGGGGTGGGCGCGGGCTCCCGCGCGGAGAACCCGTACACCCTGCACCAGGAACTCCAGCAGACGATGAACGACCTCGTCGGCATCATCCGCCGTGAGGGCGAGATGGAGCAGGCCCTGGAGAAACTGGGCGAGCTGCGGGCACGGGCCCGGCGGGCCGGCGTCGAGGGGCACCGCCAGTTCAACCCCGGCTGGCACCTGGCCCTCGACCTGCGCAACATGCTGCTGGTCAGTGAATGCGTCGCGCTGGCGGCGCTGGAGCGCACCGAGAGCCGGGGCGGCCACACCCGCGAGGACTACCCGGCGATGGAGCGGGAGTGGCGCCCGGTGAACCTGCTGTGCCGCCCGGTCCAGCCCGCCCCCGAGGACCCGGCCTCGCCCCACATCGAACTCGTCCGGCAGCGCACCGAGCCCATCCGTCCCGACCTGCTCTCCCTCTTCGAGAAGGAGGAGCTGGTCAAGTACCTCGCCGAAGAGGAGCTCTACGAGTGAGCACGTATGAGGCCCGGTTCAAGGTGTGGCGGGGCGACGCGGACGGAGGCGGTCTGGAGGACTTCTCCGTCGAGGTTCACGACGGAGAGGTCGTCCTCGACATCATCCACCGCCTTCAGGCGACGCAGACCCCGGATCTGGCGGTCCGCTGGAACTGCAAGGCGGGCAAGTGCGGTTCGTGCAGCGCCGAGATCAACGGCCGGCCACGGCTGATGTGCATGACGCGGATGTCGGTCTTCACCCGCGAGGAGACGATCACGGTGACGCCGATGCGGACCTTCCCCGTGGTGCGTGACCTGGTGACGGACGTGTCCTTCAACTACCGCAAGGCGCGGGAGGTGCCCGCGTTCGTCCCGCCGGCGGGGGTGAAGCCGGGCGAGTACCGGATGCGGCAGGTCGATGTGGACCGCTCCCAGGAGTTCCGCAAGTGCATCGAGTGTTTCCTGTGCCAGGACACGTGCCATGTGGTGCGTGACCACGAGGAGAACAAGACGGCCTTCGCCGGGCCGCGCTTCCTGATGCGGATCGCGGAGCTGGACATGCATCCCCTGGACGCGGCGGCCGAGGCGGGACTCGACCGCAAGGCGTCGGCCCAGGAGGAACACGGCCTCGGCTACTGCAACATCACCAAGTGCTGTACGGAGGTGTGCCCCGAGGGCATCAAGATCACCGACAACGCGCTGATCCCGCTGAAGGAGCGGGCCGTGGACCGCAAGTACGACCCGCTGGTCTGGCTGGGCAACAAGATTCGGCGGCGCGACCCGTCGGACTGACGGCCGCGGGGCGGTCGTGGGGCCTTCGCTGGGGCGGTCGTGAGCCGTCCGGTCAGATGGTCGTGCGGGGGCCCGCCCGGCGCGGCGGCGGGACGCGGTCAGTGCCAGCGCTTGCGGTAGGCCTCCCAGTCCGCGTCCGTCGCCGCGAAGTCGACGTAGAGCGCGACCCCGAACCGCTTGCGGTCGCGATCCGTGCGTCCCAGCCCCAGCCGGGTGCCGCGGACCGCGGCGGCGACCGTCTCCGCGGACTCGTGGTGGCCGAGGTCGTCCTCGTGGAAGAAGGGCAGCCCCATCAGCAGGTCGGTGTCCTCCGGCGTCACTTCGAGGGCGAGGCTCGTCTGCTGGGCGACGTAACCGCCGTACATGCCCTCCAGCGGCATCCAGGTGTCGTACGACATGACCGCTATCTGGTCGACCCGGCGGGCCACCTCGCCGAAGAACCGCTGCGACCACCACTTCTCGCTGCCGCTGAGCGCGCCGTTCACCGCGTGGGCGGCCGGCAGCGGGTCGATCTGGTGGGCCGCGACGGACAGCGGCGCCTTGCGGGCGCGGGTCAGCTCGCCCAGATCGTCGAGGAGCGTCAGATAGTGGCGGTCGCCGGACTCCAGCGGCTCCAGGTCGAAGTGGACGCCGTCGAAGCCCGCGTCGAGGATCTGGCGCGCCGAGCGCACGACGGCGGCCCTGGACTCCGTCTTCTCCAGCCGCAGCCCGTCGGGCTGTTCGGTGGCAAGCACGTCGCCGAGCCAGGCATGGACCCGTATGCCGGGCATCGAGCGGTGCACGGCGTCGATCAGCCACCGCGCGCGGGGGTAGCGGGCGGCGGGCAGGGTGCCGTCATGCTCCAGCGGCCCGGCGTGGACGTACAGGTCGCGTATCCCGGTCCCCCGGATCCGCCGTGCGAAGGCGTCGAGGTCCGCGTCCCTCTTCCGCCCGTCGACCCAGGCGTGACCGAGCCAGACCGCGTCCTTGCCCCGGCTCTTGGTGCCCTCCGGCGGCTCGCCCGCGTAGTTGACGCGCAGGGCGACCGCCGCGGCGAGCGGGGGCACGACCAGCAGCAGGACGAGGCTCAGCGCGATCCGCTTCGGCCATCTCAGCCGCGGTCCCGTGAACCAGGCGCGGGCGCGTCGCGGGACGTCGCTCGGTCGTACGGTCATCGGGGCCCCCGGAAGCTGTCTCGTAGTGATCTCCACCGTAGATGTCGCTACTGACAGTGACCCGGTTCCGCACTCGGCGGTGACTTCCCGGGTGCGGAGGCCCATCTACCGGCATAACCTCCGAAATGTGACGCGAATAGCCACCCGACTCCTGCTCTGCGTGCTGGTGGCGGCGTGGTGGCTGGTCGTGCCCGCCGTGCCCGATGCCCGCGCCGACGACCCGGTCACGCTGTCCGACCAGGGGCAGGTCACGGACAGGGTCGACGCGCTCGGCGACCGGCGGACCGCCGTCACCCAGGCCCTGGACCGGCTCTACGACGACCGGCGCGTGCAGCTCTTCGTCGTGTACGTACGGGACTTCTCCGGGCGCTCGGCGCAGAGCTGGGCCGATGAGACCGCGACGCGCAACGGGTTCAGCGTCGACGATGTGCTGCTCGCCGTCGCCACGCACGACCGGCAGTACGCCTACTCCGCCGACCCCGACTCGCGCTTCACCCAGGCGCAACTCGACGACGTGGCACGTACCGCGATCGAGCCGGCGCTCCGCCAGAACGACTGGGCGGGCGCCGCGATCGGCGCCGCCGACGGATTCGGGGCGGTGCTGGCGGGACAGCCGGTCCCCACACCGACCATCACGCCCGGCGCCGCCGACCCGGGCGGCGGGGGCGGAACCTCCGCGTCGGACCTGGTCATGCCCGTGGTCGTGGTCGCCGGGGCGGGTGCGGTCGCCGCGTACGCCTACGCCAAGCGGCGGCGCCGCAGCGCGACCCGTACGACCCCGCAGGGCGGCCAGGGCTGGGGCGCGCCGAGGCAACCCGCGCCGAGGTCCCTGTCCGAGCTCGACGAGGAGGCCCGGCATCTGCTCGTCGGCACCGATGACGCCCTGCGCACCAGCCAGGAGGAACTGGGGTTCGCGGCGGCGCAGTTCGGCGACGAGGCGGTGAAACCCTTCACAGAGGCGGTCGGCTTCGCGAAGGGGGAGCTGACGGCCGCGTTCCGGCTGCGGCAGCAGCTCGACGACGCGTACCCGGAGGACGACGCGACCCGGCGGTCCATGCTCGCGGAGATCATCACGCGGTGCACCGGGGCGAACGAACGGCTGGACGCCGAGTCCGAGGACTTCGACCGTCTGCGGGCGCTGGAGCGCAACGCGCCGCAGGCCCTCGCCGCCGCCGAGAACACACTGCGGGAGCAGACCGGCCGGGCGGGCACGGCCTCGGCGATGCTCGGCGCGATGCGGGAGCGGTACGCCGAGTCGGCGGCCTCGCCCGTCGCGAGCCATGCCGAACAGGCCAAGGACCGACTGGTGTTCGCGACCGACAATCTGAGCCGGGCACGCCGAGCCGTGGACGACGGCGACAACGGCGCGGCGGCGGTGCACGTACGGGCTGCCGAAGGGGCGCTCGACCAGGCGGCGCGGCTCGTGGACGCCGTCGACCGGCGGGCGCGGGAGCTGGCAGAGGCGGTAGGCAGGCTCCCCGGCGCGCTCACCGAGACCGAGGCCGACCTCGCCGATGCCCACGGACTGCTCCGGGGCACACCGGAGGGGACGTCGACGGCGGATCTCCAGGGCCGGGCGGCCCGGGCCGAGTCGGTCGTCGCGGACGTACGCCGGCTGGTGGAGGCCGGAAAGTACGACCCGATCGACGCCCTGCGCCGGGTGGAGGAGGCCGACGCGGCGCTGGACGAGGCGCTGGCCGGCGCGCGGGAGCGCGAATCGGGGTCACGGCGTGCGCGCGGGCTCCTCGATCAGGCGATGCTGACCGCCCGCTCGGCGGTCGGCGCGGCCGGCGACTACATCACGACCCATCGCGGCGCGGTCGGCAGCGAGGCCCGCACGCGGCTGGCGGAGGCCCAGCGGCGGCTGGAGCGGGCCGGTGCGGCGTCCTCCGCGCAGGACGCGCAGGGCGCGCTGGCCGAGGCGCAGCAGGCGGACGCGCTGGCCAGACAGGCGCAGAGCCTCGCCGAGCAGGATGTGCGCACCTATGGGAACCCGAACGCGCCGGGCGGCGCGACAGGGGTGGGGGGTGGCGGCGGGCTCGGCGGAGCGGTGCTCGGCGGCATCATCCTCGGCGGACTGTTCGGCGGAGGAAGGGGAGGCGGTCACGGCGGCGGTTTCGGGGGCGGGGGGTTCGGAGGGGGTTTCGGGGGCGGCGGCTCCGGTGGCGGCCCGGGCAGCTTCGGGGGCGGCGGGACCCGTGGCCGGCTGGGCGGCGGCGGCCGCTTCTGACAAGGCGCCTGCCCTTTCCGACACCAAGGAGAGAAGTCATGACCAAGCAGACCGTCCTCGGCCGCGTGGCCCAGCTCGCGAAGGCCAACATCAACGCGCTGTTGGACCAGGCGGAGGATCCGCAGAAGATGCTCGACCAGCTGATCCGCGACTACACCGACAACATCAGCGAGGCCGAGCAGGCTGTGGCGTCGACGATCGGCAATCTGCGGCTGCTGGAGCAGGACCACCAGGAGGACGTGGCGGCGGCGAGGGAGTGGGGCGAGAAGGCCCTGGCCGCCAGCAGAAAGGCGGACGAGCTGCGCTCCTCGGGGCAGACGGCGGACGCCGACAGATTCGACAATCTGGCGAAGGTCGCCCTGGGCCGCCAGCTCCGATCGGAGCAGGAGGCGAGGACCGCCGAGCCGACCATCGCCTCGCAGACGGAGGTGGTCGACAAGCTCAAGAGCGGCCTGGAGCAGATGAAGACCAAGCTGACGGAGCTCCGGTCGAAGCGCGACGAGCTGGTGGCCCGGGCCCAGTCCGCGAAGGCGCAGAACCGGATGATGGACGCCGTGAAGAACATCGACGTCCTCGACCCGACGAGCGAGCTGAGCCGCTTCGAGGACAAGGTGCGGCGCGAGGAGGCCAAGGCGATGGGCAAGCAGGAGCTCGCGGCCTCGTCGCTGGACGCCCAGTTCGAAGAGCTCGACAGCCTCGGCGACCGCGCGGAGATCGAGGCCCGGCTGGCCGCGCTGAAGGCGGCGTAGCCCCCCGGGCGCGGGGACGCCGACGGGCCGCGGGCCAGGGAGAGGGCGGCCGAGACTCTGAGCGGAGCCTGGGCATGGGGCCGGGCGTGGAGCGGGGCCCGGGCGCCGGGGTCAGAACATGCTCAGGAGCTGCTCCACGGAGGGTTCGGACGACGCGTCGCCGTCGGGCAGGGCGAGGTCGAACCAGACCGTCTTCCCCCTGGGCGTGCGGCGCGAGCCCCACGCCGCGCTGAGCAGGCCGACGAGCTGCAGGCCGCGGCCCCCCTCGTCCGTGTCGCGGGCCCGGCGCCGCCTCGGCTGGACGAGCCCGGCGTCCCAGACCTCGCAGACCAGGGTGCGATCACGCAGCAGCCGCAGCCGGATCTCGCCCTCTCCGTACCGCAGGGCGTTGGTGACCAGCTCGCTGACCAGCAGTTCGACGGTGTCGACCAGCGGCTCCAGGCCCCAGGCCGTGAGCTGGGCACGGGCCAGCTCACGGGCGCGGCCCACCGAGCGGGGTTCGCGGGGCAGTCGCCAGTCGCCGACCGCCTCGACCGGCAGGCCTTCGACGCGGGCCATGA
This sequence comes from Streptomyces sp. NPDC033174, assembly GCF_055577795.1. Lineage (NCBI taxonomy): Bacteria > Bacillati > Actinomycetota > Actinomycetes > Kitasatosporales > Streptomycetaceae > Streptomyces > Streptomyces sp. NPDC033174. The sequence goes on along the minus strand of NZ_JBVIPQ010000002.1, from coordinate 172,023 downwards.
GCAGCGCGATGTCGTCCTCGCCGTGGCCGGTGTCGAGGGTGTTCAGTACGCCGTCGCAGACGTCCTCCAGGGGGCGGCTGTGATCGGCGAGGGCGCTGCGGAACGCGGCGAGGCCCTCGTCCAGGGGGTGGTCCCGGGACTCCACGAGCCCGTCGGTGTACAGCGCGAGCAGCGCCCCTTCCGGCAGCTCGACCTCCACCTCCTCGAATGGTTCGCCGCCGACGCCCAGCGGCATCCCCGGGGGTACGTCGAGCAACAGCGCCGGCTCACCCGGTTCGACGAGGACCGGCGGGAGGTGGCCGGCGTTGGCGAACGTACAGCGCCGGGTGACCGGGTCGTAGACGGCGTACACACAGGTCGCGAGGTAGACCTCGGACAGCTCCGGGCCACGGTGGGCGACCCGGGCCGTCTGGGGGCCGCCGGGCGTGCCGAGGCCACGGGCGATCTCGTCGAGGTGGGAGAGGACCTCGGCGGGTTCCAGGTCGAGCTGGGCCAGGGTGCGTACGGCGGTGCGCAGTTCTCCCATGGCGACGGCGGCGCGCAGACCGCGGCCCATGACGTCGCCGATGACGAGCGCGGTGCGGTGCCCGGGCAGTTCGATGACGTCGAACCAGTCGCCGCCCACCTCGGTGGCGGTGTTGCCCGGCAGATAGCGGCAGGCGATGTCGAGGCCGGCGGCCTCGGGGTCACCGGGCGGCAGCAGGCTGCGCTGGAGTATCAGGGCCCGTTCGTGCTCGCGGCGGTAGAGGCGCGCGTTGTCGATACAGACCGCGGCGCGGGCGGCGAGCTCGACGGCGAGCGCCCGGTCCCGCTCCCCGAAGGGCTCGCTGCCCTTCGTGCGGGAGAAGAGGACGAGTCCGACGACGGTGTCGTGGGCGACCATCGGCACCGCGAGCGTGGACTGGACGAGGCTGCCCTCGGCGCCGGGCAGGGTCTGCACGCGGCCGGTGCGCAGCGCGCTCGCGCACGGGGAGTTGAACGGATAGTGGTGGACGGCCCCGACCTCGACCGGCTCGGACTCGCAGCAGCCCGCCGCGGCTCCGGGGTTGGCCAGCGGAGTGTCGGAGACGGCGCTGGAGAAGGCGACGCGGCGCAGATCGGCGCTGCCTCCGCCGTAGCCGCCGGCCCGCGGGGAGCCCCCGCGCCCGGGCGGGGCCTCCTCGCCGGTGAGCAACCCCTGGTAGAGGTCGACGGAGGCGAGGTCGCAGAAGCCCGGCACGGCGACATCGAGGAGTTCGCGGGCGGTGGTCTCCAGGTCCAGGGAGTTCCCGATGCGGGCGCTGGCCTCATTGAGGAGGGCGAGATTGCGGCGGGCGCTGGCCGCCTCGCGGGCGGCGTTGTCGCGGCGGGTGACATCGGTGCCGAGACCGGCGACTCCGATGGGCCGGCCGGCGCCGCTGTGCACGCGGTAGAGGTTGATCGACCAGTGGCGGCGCTCCGTGCTGCCGGGTACGGCGCCGACGATCTGGAGGTCGGTGACGGACTCGCCCGTCTCCAGGACCTTGCGCAGGGCCGCGGTCATCCGGTCGGCCTCGGGCCGGGAGAGATAGTCGTGGACGGTCCGGCCGCGGTGGTCGTCGGCGGAGCCGCCGAACACGGTGGCGAAGCGCTCGTTGGTCCGCTTCACGGTGAGGTCCATGTCGAAGAGCAGAAAGCCGAAGGGCGATTGGCCGAATATCGCCTGCGAAGCGGCAAGATCCGTCTCGATCCGGCGCAGCACCCGGACATCCACCACGATGCAGAGCGCGGCCCGCTCGCCGTCCTCGGTCTCGCTGGGCATCACATACATCTCCGCGATGCCGTGCTTCCGCCGCTGCCCCGGGATACGGAACGGGACCAGGCCCGTCCACTCCTTGCCGTCGAGAATCTCGGCGATCTTGCGGTGGCCGCGGGAGCGGAGCTCGCCGGGCATGAAGGCCTCGACCGGGTCCTTGCCCCTGACCTCGGACGCGGGGATGCCGAACAGCTCGACGGCGCGCCGGCTCCACTGATCGACCAGGCCGTCGGGCCCGATCGAGAAGGAGGCGACTCGAATGTAGTCATAGATCGAGCCAGGCGGGCTGCTCTGCCACACGACGCCGCTCGCCGTCTCAGGTATCTCGCTCACGCGACCGTCCCCTCCAGCTCACCGCACCGGACCGGCCATGCCCGCAGTATTCAGCACTACGGCCCCCGTCGGCACGACGTTCACGATCACAGGCTGGTCTCGTTCATTTTGAGCCGAGTGCACGTGGTGATCGTTGTCCCCTGACACTCCTAACCAGGAAGCGTGAGCTCGAACCACACTGTCTTGCCCGTTCTTCCCTTGCGGGTCCCCCAGCGCCGTGCGGATCCAGCCACCAGCTGCAGGCCCCGGCCGCCCTCGTCGTCGGGCCCGGCGACGCGCTCGGCGGGCGGATCCGGAAGCGGATCGGACACCTCGACCAGAAGGGCCGCGTGCGGCGGGACCGGGTCGGCGTCGGCGTGGGGGCGGACGAGGCGGACCCCGATGGGGCCGGAGGCGTGGCGCAGGGAGTTGGTCACGAGCTCGCTGACCAGGAGGACGGTCACGTCGACGACGGTGGCGTCCAGATGCCAGCCCCGGAGGGTGTCACGGACCACGTGGCGGGCGGCGCGCACGGCGTTGGGTTCAGCCGGAAAGGTCCACTCGGCGCATTCGCCTGCGGTGTCGACCACGCCGATCACATCCCAGACCAGCCGGAGACCCACGTCCTTTTTCGGGGGGTTAATCAGCACATACCCGATATTCGCGACGAAGTATCGCCCCAGTTGGCGCACTGTGGCACGAACGGCGTACGGCGCCGCCGCGCGCTCCGTGGAGGCATGGAACGGAGAGACATGGGCGGACGGGGCTACGAGGGAGGGGCGGTCAGGTGCGGCGCGGCGGGGAGTCGCAGCGCGGCCTCCGCCACCGCCGGCCGGTCCTGGTCCAGCCAGTCCACCGTCTCCAGCTCATCACGGGACAGCCAGCGCAGCTCGTCATGATCCTCCAGGGGCTGCGGCACACCGGAGAGCACACGGGCCGTCCAGACCTGGAGGACATAGCCGGGCTTGAGCGGCCATTCGCCGGGGATGCGCTCCCCCGGCTCGGTCTCGACGCCCAGCTCCTCGCGCAGCTCGCGCACCAGTGCCGACTCGGGGCTCTCCCCCGGCTCCACCTTGCCGCCGGGCAGCTCCCAGCGGCCGGCCAGCTCGGGGGGCGCACTGCGCCGCGCGGCCAGCAGCCGCCCCTGGTCGTACACGGCTCCGGCGACCACCACGCGATCTGTCATGCGCCGGAGCGTAACCCGGGACCGAGGCCCGACCGGGACCGCGCCAGGGCGGGCCGGATCGCCTAGACCGCGGCCTGGCTTATGTGCTCGACCCAGTAGAGCTGCTTGTGGCCGCGCGAGTCGAGGCTGTCGGCGATCTCCTGCGCCTCGTCCTCACTGGCGTATCTGCCCACGCGATAGCGGTTGCCGTTGTCGTCCTGCCGTATGACCAGCCAGGGGAGGACAGCGCCACTGTCGTTCATTACGCCCCACCCTTCGACGGTCCGCATGCCTTCGACGTTCCCAACGATGTCCAGGAAACAGCACTCCGCATATGCCCGAGCTTACGCCTGACCTTTACACAGCGGATACGTCTTTTCACAAAGAGATACGCATCTGGCCAAGAAGCAGCTACGCGAGGGGGCGCGACCGGCCGGTCACGCCCCCTCGCCCACCGGGTTTTCCCGTCAACAAGACTCCGGACAACCACCGTTCACCGTGGGCAGAGTACGTATCGGCAGCGGGAAGGCACCTTGCCGATTCTCGCGGCAGACGTCTTCGCATTCGGCGTCCAGGAAGCGGCACAGCGAGCAGATGGGCCAGAACGCACCGGGCAGTCGGCGATGTCCGGGCAGTGGCCGAACATCGCCGAATTCATCGCCCGCGAATAGGGCCTTACGGAAGTTGCGCGTCGACTCGCGCTCACGCCCCCGAAAGCTCCCGGAGAGAGCCCGCCTTCAGCGCACCGGCAGGTGGTAGGTGATCCGGTATCGGTCGGCCGGCACGACCACATCCGCCGTCTCCACCGCCCGACCGGAGGCGTAGTACGTGCGCTCCACCACCATCACCACATGGCCCGGCACGCCGCCGAGCGCCAGGAGCTCCTCCGCCAGCCCCGGGCGCGCGCCGACCTCCTCCAGGACGTTGTCCACGACCACATCGATGGCCGCCATCCGCTCGACGACCCCGCAGCCGCCCAACGGCCCCTCCTCGGGGAGCATCACGGGTGTCCGCCCGGTGACCGCGAGGGGCTCCCAGGAGGTGGAGAGCATCATGGCCTCGCCACCGTCCCGGAAGACGTACCGCGTGCGCATCACGCGCTCGCCCGGTTCGATGCCCAGCCGCGCGGCGATCTCGGCGCTCGCGACCTCCTGCTCACTGCGGGACTCCCAGGTCCCCCGGGTGCCTTCCTCCGCCTGCTCCTGCCGGAAGGGGTTGGCGCCGGCGGGCGGGCGATAGCCGGAGCGGGCGATCCGGCGCGGCACGGGACGCTCCCGCACGTACGTCCCCGAGCCCGACCGGCCCTCGACCAGCCCCTCGGCCATCAGCACCTTGCGGGCCTCCAGTGCGACGGTGTCCGAGACGCCGTACTCCTCGCGGATGCGGGCCTGCGAGGGAAGGCGGGTGTGCGGCGGCAGCGAGCCATTGACGATCTTTTTGCGGAGATCGCTTGCAACGCGCAGATAGGCGGGCTGCTCACCGAATGTCACTGGACACTCCCATCAGGTTGACAGACAGCTACAGCGTGGCAACCGACGGTTGTACGTCGCAAGCATGGGCCAAAGATTCACTCGAAGTGATGAGCTGCGGCTGTGCGGGGTTTTATCGGCGCCCGCGCGGGGGCGCCGAGCACTTCGCGCCACCCCTCGCAACGTCGGTTCGAACGACACGTGCTTCACCGGCAACACCCCCGGCGAGGCCGACGCCTGGGCCGGCTACGTCCGCCCGCTGGACACCCCGGGTTCCGTGGACGCGTCGCCGACACCGCCGAGCAGCCGCTCGCGGGCAAGTTCAACCAGTTGAAGGAGCTCAAGGCCAAGCACCCCGGCCTCAAGGTCCTCAGCTCGCTCGGCGACTGGAGCTGGTCGACCCACTTCGCGGACGCCGCCCGGACCCCCGCGTCCCGCAAGGCGTTCGTCGCCTCCTGCATCGACCTCTACATCAAGGGCAATCTCCCGGCCGACGGAGCGCGTGGGGGCGCGGGCGCGGGCGCCGGTCTCTTCGACGGCGTCGACCTCGACTGCGAGTGGCCGGCCTCGGCGGCCGACACGGACACCGTGTACCGCCCCGAGGGCAAGCGGAACCTCACCGCGCTGGTTCGTGAGTTCCGGCCCCGGCTCCACGCGTACGGCAGGACGAGAAGGGGCGGCCGCTCGTCGGCGGCCGCCCCCCAGGGGTTCAGCTGTCCCTGCCGTCAGGCGTCAGGGCGTCAGGGCGTCAGAACTGCAGCGCCCAGGAGTCGATCTTCCCGGTGTCGTAGTTCGCGTTGTCGCTGACCCGCAGCTTCCACGTGCCGTTCGCGACCTCCGAGGAGGCGTTGACCGTGTACGTGGTGTTGATGTTGTCCGAGCTGCCGCCGGTGCCGTAGCCCTTCAGCGTGTAGGCGGTGCCGTCGGGTGCGACCAACTGCACCTGCAGGTCGCCGATGTAGGTGTGCACGATGTTCACCGGTACCTGGAGGGCCGACGGCGCGTTGCCGGTGATGCCGCTCACGGTGACCGGGGACTCGACGGTCGCGTTGTCGGCGATCGCATAGTCCGTGGTGTTCTCGAACTTCTTGCCGGGCGGCTGGGTGGTGCCGCCGCCGACGTACAGCAGACGGTTCGGCGAGCCGGTGCCCGGACTGCCGACGACGTTCGGTGTGGCCGCGGCCGTCAGGGCCGAGGCCACCTGGGCCGGGGTGGCCGTCCGGTTCTCGGAGAGGTACAGCGCGGCCGCGCCCACGACGTGCGGAGTGGCCATCGACGTACCGGAGATGGTGTTGGTCGCGGTGTCGCTGGAGTTCCACGACGAGGTGATCGAGGAACCCGGGGCGAAGATGTCCAGCACGGTGCCGTAGTTGGAGAAGCTGGAGCGGGCGTCGGTGCTGGTCGTCGAACCGACCGTGATGGCCTCGGCGACACGGGCCGGGGAGTAGTTCGAGGCATTGGAGCTGTCGTTGCCCGCTGCGACGGCGTAGGTGACGCCGGAGGCGATGGAGTTGCGTACGGCCTCGTCGAGGACCGTGTCCACACCGCCACCGAGGCTCATGTTGGCGACGGCCGGCTTGACCGCGTTCCGGGTCACCCAGTCGATGCCGGCGACGACCTGCTCGGTCGTACCGGAGCCGGAGTCGTCGAGGACGCGGACGCCGACGATCTTGGCCTTCTTGGCGACACCGTAGGTGGAGCCCGCGACGGTACCGGCGACATGGGTGCCGTGGCCGTGGCCGTCCTGGGCGGTGTTGTCGTTGTCGATGGCGTCGTAGCCGTAGGAGGCGCGGCCGCCGAAGGTGCTGTGGGTGATCCGTACACCGGTGTCGATGATGTACGCCGTGACGCCCTCGCCGGCGGTGTCCGGGTAGGTGTAGCTCTGATTGAGCGGAAGGGCCTTCTGGTCGATCCGGTCCAGGCCCCAGGACGGCGGTGAGGGCTGCGTTCCGGAGATCTTGAAGACACGGTTCTGCACGACCGACTCGACGGCGGGGTCGGCGGCGAGCTTCTTCGCCTGCGCCTCGGAGAGCTCGACGGAGTATCCGTTGATCGCCGAGGTGTACGTCTTCCTGATCTTCGCGCCGTACTTCGCCGCGACCGCCTTGCCCGCCTTCGACTCCGAGTCGGCGGAGTCGTCGAGGGTGACGATATAGCTGCCCGCGACCGCGTCCGGGACGCCCGCGTTCTGGATGACGCCTTCCGGGGCGGCCTGGGCGGCGGCCGCCGGGAGGGCGGACAGGGTGCCGAGGGTGAGGGCGGCGACGGCTATGGCACTGGCGGCGGCGTATCTGCGCCGCGCGTCACGCATCACTGACATGTGAGGGATCCTCCTCATTGGTGGTGCGCTGCTGTGGGGGTTCAGCAGGGACATGACAAATCAGCGTGGATTGTCCACGGCGTCTGCCATGCCCGGCTGCCGAGCGAAAGGTTGACGGATCCATAGGAATCCCACAAGAGGACGGGACACCACGCAACACGTGTGCCACACAACTGCCATGCTGGTTCGTATGACGGCGTACATGTGTCCACGGTGTGACGTGCAAACCCCTGTCGAGTCGCTCGCCTGGTGCTGTCCACGCTGCGGAGGTCCGTGGGATCTCGACTTCAAGGCCGCGCCCGTGCAGCTCACCTCGCTTGCGGGGCGCGTCAATTCACTGTGGCGCTACGCGGAGGCGCTGCCGCTCTCCGACCCGTACACGACGCTCGGCGAGGGCCGCACCCCGCTCGTCCCGCTCACGGACACGGTTTCGGCCAAACTCGACTTCCTGATGCCGACCCTCTCCTTCAAGGACCGGGGGGCCGTCCAACTCGCCGAGCTGGCACGCCGCCTGGAGCCCCGCCGGGTCGTCGCCGACAGCAGCGGCAACGCGGGCACGGCCGTCGCCGCGTACTGCGCCCGGGCCGGACTCGACTGCGTCGTGTACGTGCCCGAGGGCACGTCCGCGAAGAAGCTGGAGCAGATCCGGGCGCACGGAGCACGGCTGACCGTCGTGCCGGGGGACCGCGAGGCGACCGCGCGCGCCGCCCGCGCGGCGGCCGACGAACCCGGCACGTTCTACGCCTCGCACGTCCACAACCCGTTCTTCCTGCACGGCACGAAGACGTACGTCTACGAGATCTGGGAGGACCTGGGCGGCCGGCTCCCGGACACCGTCGTCGTCCCCGTCGGCAACGGCACGCTGCTGCTCGGCGCGTCGCTGGCCATCTCCGAGCTGTACGGGCACGGGCTGATCGACAGGCGCCCGGCGCTGGTCGCGGTCCAGGCCGAGGCGGTCTCCCCGCTCGCCCGGGCGTTCCACGCGGGGGCGGACGAACTGCCGGGTCCGGCTCCCGTACGGGCCACCCTCGCGGAGGGCATCGCGATCCCGAACCCGCCGCGCGCCCGGCAGATCCTGCGGGCCGTGCGCGAGACGGGCGGGACCTTCCTGACGGTGACGGAGGACCAGATCCGCGCGGCGCAGCGGGATCTGGCGGCGCGCGGACTGTTCGTGGAGTCGACGGGAGTGGCGTGCTGGGCGGCCGTCGGCGCGCGGCCGGCGCAGGGGACGACGGTGGTGCCGCTGTGCGGGGCGGGCCTGAAGACAGGGCTGGCGGCGGGCTGATCCCGAAGGGTTATCGGCTCCAGCGGTGCGGCCGGAGCCACCGTCTCAGCCGGCACGACCCCGGCACCAGCTCAGCCAGTACGACCAGGGCGACCGGCCCGACCGATACGGCCGGAAGGAGTCACCGCCTCAGCCGATCGACGTGTCCCCGAGTGCCTCGCTGATCTCGCGGAGGCTCTCGGCGGCCCGGTCGACCGTCCCGCGGTCGATGTCGGCCAGCAGGGTCGCGTAGTTCGCGAGGTGCTCCACCATCGCGGCGTCGATGATCGCGGCGCCGTGTTCGGTGAGGCGGATCTGCACGGTGCGCCGGTCGCTGCCCTCGCGGACCCGCTCGACCAGCCCCTTCGCCTCCATACGGTCGATGCGGTTGGTGATGGCCCCGGACGTCACCATCGCGGCCTTGAGGAACGCGCCGGCCGTCAGCTGGTACGGCGGCCCCGAGCGCTTGAGCGTGGTCAGGACGTCGAACTCGCCGTACTCCAGACCGTGCTTGGCCGCCGTCGTCTTGCAGCTCTTCTCCACCACCCGCGCGAGGCGCTGGATACGGGCCAGCAGATGCACCGGCCAGAGGTGGGGGACCAGGTCGGGCCGCTCCTTCTCCCACTGGCCGACGATCGCGTCCACCGCGTCACTCATCCCGACTCCTTCAGTCCGCGCCGCATCTGTCCGCGCCGATCCGGTGGGCGTCTCCGAACGGCGCCCACCTCAGCATACGCAATCTCAACATTAAGACACTTGACGTTGAGACGCCTCCCTGCTTTTATCTCAACGTTGAGATTATCAACCCTGAACGACAGGAGCACTTCCCATGACTCTCCTCCTCGACGCGGCCGCCCAGGACCTCCTCTTCCGTGAGGCCCGCACCGCGAACACGTTCACCGGCGAGCCGGTGACCGAGGAGCAGGTCCAGGCGATCTACGACCTGATCAAGTACGGGCCCACCGCGTTCAACCAGTCGCCGCTGCGCATCGTCCTGGTCCGCTCCGAGGAGGCCCGCGGGAGGCTGGTGGATCTGATGGCCGACGGCAACCGGGCCAAGACCACGTCCGCCCCGCTCGTCGCGATCCTCGCGGCGGACAACGAGTTCCACGAGGAACTGCCTGCCCTCGTTCCGCACTTCCCGCAGGCCGGGGACGTCTTCTTCGGCGAGCGCCCGGTCCGCGAGGAGTCCGCGCTGGCCAACGCCACCCTCCAGGCCGCGTACTTCATCGTGGGCGTCCGCGCCGCCGGCCTCGCCGCGGGTCCCATGACCGGGTTCGACTTCCGGGGCGTACAGAAGGAGTTCCTCGACGACGACCACACCCCGCTGATGGTCGTCAACATCGGCAGGCCCGGCGAGAGCGCCTGGTATCCGCGGTCACCGCGCCTGGCCTACGACGAGGTCGTCACCACCGTCTGACGCCCCGCGCCGACCGACCTCCCCGCCATCCCCCTGCCGTCCGATCACCGGGAGCCCGCCTTGACGACCACGACCGCCGCCACGTCCGTAGCGGCCGCAACCGGACCCGACCGCATCCGCCGGGTCCACGCCCTGTGGCTGGCCCTGCTGGCCACGCCTGTCGCGGCGAGCGCCAACAGCCCGGTGCTCATCCTCCCCGACATGGCCGGCTCGCTCGGGATCGGTACGGCGACGGCGACCTGGCTGGTCACCGTCTTCGCGTGGGCGATGGCCGTCGGAACCCCGCTGATGGCGGCGCTGCTCCGGCGCCGCGGTCCGCACGCCACACTCCGGGCCGGCGCCGCGCTCATCCTCGCCGGCACGCTGATCGTCGCCGTGGCACCGTGGCTGCCGCTCGCCATGGCGGGCCGCGCGGCCCAGGCGGTCGGCGGGGCCGGACTGGTCACCGCGGCGATGAGCCTGGCGGGCTCGGTCCGCCGGATGGGCGTGATCACCGCAGGCTTCGGCGTCCTCGGCGCGGTCGGCCCCCTGCTCGGTTCCCTGATAGCGGGCGCCGTGTCCTGGCGTGCCTCGATGGCAGTCTCGGCGGTGGCGCTCCTTGCCGTCCCGGCGGTCGCCCGGCTCGTCCCGCGCACGACTCCGGCCCCCGGCGCCGCCTTCGACGGGCGAGGCGCGGCCCTGCTCGTACTCGCCGCGACCTCGGCCGTCCTGATCCCCCGCTTCCCGCTGCCCGCGGTACTCGCCACCCTCGTGTCGGCCGCGCTGCTCGCCCTGCACGTACGCAAGCGGCCCACCGGCTTCGTACCGTCGGCGCTCGCGCGGAACAAGGCGTTCGTCCTGTGCGCCCTGCTCGTGAGCGCCATCGCGACCTCGTACTTCACCCTGCTCTTCACCGTCCCGCACCTGCTGCGCGACCGCACCGACTGGTCCACCTCCACGATCGGCACGGGCCAGCTCGTGGCACTCCTCGCCGGCTCCGTCCTCTCCATGCTGCTGGCCGCGGCCTCGGCCCGGCTGGGCCGTCCGGCGGTTCTGACGATCCTGCTGGCCGCGGCGACCCTGGCTCCTGTGACCGCGCTGCTCACCCCCTGGGCCCCGCTGCTCCTGCTGGTCGCCACGCTGGCCGTCTTCGCGACGACGGCGGGCCAGGCGACCCTCGCGGTCTACGCCACCCGCGCGACGGACGACACCCAACGCCCGACGGCGATCGGCCTGTTCAACCTCTGCTACCAGCTGGGCGGCGCGTTCGGCCCCGCGATCGCGGCCCTGATCACCCTCGGCACCTGAGAACCAAGAGCACGTGAGCCGACGCCCACTGCCCGTACGGGCAGTGGGCGACATCGCTAGGGTTGACCCATGACCGCACTGCCCGACTGGATGCGCCCGCCGCGCGCGGAAGGCTGGTTCGCGGAGGACCTGGACCACCTCGCCGGGGCACCGCGCCACACCGAGCTCATCCACGGAGCCCTCGTCTTCTTGGTGTCGCCCCAACGGTCCTGGCATGGCCGCCTCTCGGTGCGGTCAGCCGTCGGCCACAGCACTTCGCGGACGAGGGCTCCCCGCCGACGGGCGCCTGCACAGACGTCGTTCTGACGCGGGCCGTCCCAGCGCCGTCCCCGTACGGCACGTCCCGGCCTCAGGAAGGAAGGGAAGAAGGCGCACCGGGAGCCGCAGCGGCCCGCAGGCGGAGCAGGACGGTTCCGATGAGCTTGTCCTCTGGACAGTAGCCCCACTGTTTGGAGTCCATCGAGCCCGGCTTCTCGCCCAGGAGGACGAGCATGCCCGGCGGGACGTGCGTACCGGGGCATCGGCCGGCCCAGTCCGGTACGGGCTCTCCGGCGACGGCGGCGATGCGTTTGACGTACCACGAGTCGGGCGTGGTGCCCGTGGGGCAGTGCCAGCCGTGCTCGGGGTGGGGTGCGACGACGACGGCCACCCGGCCCGTGGCGACACGGCGTCTGCCACGGAGCATCAGGATCCGGTCACCGGGCATGAGGGTCGGCGACATGCTGTATCCGCGGACGGTCACGGCCACCAGCCGCCCGCGCGCCAGCACCAGGGGCGCGGCGAGGACGAGGAGTCCCGCGAGGGAGAGGAGCACCGGGGCCGCGGCGGTCATCGCACGGTCTCCTCGTAGCCTTCGGCCTGCGTGGTGAAGAGCTCGGCATAGGTGCCGTGGGCGGTCATGAGCTGGTCATGGGTGCCTGCCTCCTGCACGGTCCCGTCGGCGATGACGACGATGGTGTCGGCGGCGCGGACGGTGTTGAGGCGGTGGGAGACGAGGATGCTCGTCGCGCCCTGGCGGAGTGAGGTGAGCCGGTCGTGCACATGGCGCTCGGCGACCGCGTCGAGGCCGGTGCTGGGTTCGTCGAGGATCATGAGATCCCGTTCGGAACGCATCAGGGCCCGGGCCAGCGCGAGACGCTGCCATTGGCCGCCCGACAGCTGGACGCCAGGGTTGGTGTCTTCGGTGTCGTCAGGGAAGAACATCCGGCTGAGCATGGTGTCGTACCCCTGCGGGAGGCGGGCGAGGGCGGTGTGGATGTCCGCGTCGGCGGCGGCGGCGTGGATGCGGGCAGGGTCGTGGAGTGAGCCGAGGTCACCGAGGCCGATGTTCTCCCCGGCGGTGAGGTCGTACTCCATCGGGTCCTGGAAGACAACGCTGATGCGCCGCCGCAGCTGGTCCGCGGGGAAGTCCTTGAGGTCGATGCCGTCCCAGTGGATGCTGCCCCGCTGCGGGTCGTAGAGGCGGCACAGCAGTTTGACGAGGGTGCTCTTCCCGGCCCCGTTGAGACCGACGACGGCCAGGCTGGTGCCGTGCGGGACGGTCAGGCTGATTCCGCGGAGGATCCACGGACCGTCGTCGGTGTAGCGGAACCAGACGTCCCGGAGTTCGAGGCCGTGGCTCAGGGGCGGTGGGGCGATCGGGGCGGCCGGGGCGGGGAGGTCGTCCCGGACCTGGGTGACATGCAGGTAGTGGCTGAACAGCAGGGCCGTCTGGTGGCTTTGGGCGATGCACCCCACCAGGCCGATGAGTGCCGTCTGCATGCCGGCGAGGGCGGCGACGAGGAGGGACACGTCACCGGCGGTGAGGGCGTGGACGGCGGCCTGGTGCACGCCCCAGACGAGTGCGCCGGTGGAGACGGCGGCTCCGAGGGCGGCGAGGGCCGTCTCGTGGGTGACGAGGCGGCGGTCGAGGCGCTCCTCCTGCCCATTGATGCTGTCGAGATCGGTACGCATGCGCTGCGCGAAGTAGCCGCCGAGGCCGTAGAGGCGGATCTCTTTCGCCGCCTGGGTGTCGGTGAGCAGCCCCCGGTAGAAGATCTGACGACGGGCGAGGTTGCTGGTGCGCCAGAACATGTCCGCGCGATGCCGGCTGTTGGCCAGGTGGGCGAAGAGGGCGGGAACGGCCGCGGCGATGAGGACGGCGGCCAGGGTGGGGCTGATGAGCAGGAGACTTCCCAGGAAGCCCGCCAGGGTGAGGACTCCCTGGGCGCCCTGGAGTGCTGCGCCGACGAGCCGCTCGGCCCCCTGCGCGCTCTGGACGGCGAGTTGGACGCGGTCGTGGAAGGCGGGCTGTTCGAGCTTGGACAGACCGCTGAGCCGGTTGACGGCGGTGAGCAGGTCGCTCTGGGCCCGGGTGGAGGTGGCGCGGCGGATGCGGCCGTCCGCGTAGGAGGAGATGGCCGAGGAGGCGGCGAGGAGGACGGTGAGCAGGCCGATGCCGGCCGCGGCCCAGTTGAGGTCCGAGGCGCGGAATTCATCCGCGGTGAGGCTGTCGACCACGTACTTGAGCAGCCAGGAGGCGGCCACGGGGGCTGTACCCGCGATGACGACGGTGGCGATGCGGACGGCGAGGGCCCCCGGGCAGGACCGCAGCGTGAGGGCGAGTACGGCGGTGAGGCCCCGCAGGAATTCGGCCCTGCGGGAGGTGGACCGCCCGCTCATGCGGTGAGGAGGTTGAGCGCGGGCAGGGACCCCATGCCGATGCCCGTCTCCGTGATGGTCCCGTCGGCGTCGAGGAGGACGAAGGTGGGGTGGTGGCGTACGCCGAAGGCGCCGGCGACGGGACCGTTCGGGGGTTCGGTGGCGGTGAGGTCGGTGAGCGGGCCGACCGCTTCGAGCAGGGGACCGGCATCGGCGGGCTGTCCGCTGATGACGGCGACGAGATGCGCGCCCGACGGGGCGTTCGCCTCGGTCCACCGCTGGATCTCGGGGAGGCTGTCCCTGGTGGGCCCGCAGTCGGGGCGGAGGAAGCAGATGAGGGTGGGCTGCCCGGACAGGGCCGATTCGCTGATGTCGCCCCGGGAGGTGTGCAGGGTGAAAGCGGGAGTGGGGTCACCTTCGTGCACGGCGAGGGCGGGAGGGCCCGGGGGCGCGACGGCCGGGGCGGGGGCGGCCATCGTGGTCCGCCAGCGCTTGATGACCGCGAAGGTGAGGAGGGCGTTGACGAGGGTGACCGCGGCGAGAAGGGCGAGGCCGGTGATGGCGTAGCTCACTGTGTGATCGTCCTTTCAGCGTTGGCCGGTGCCGCCGGAGCAGAAGAACGGGCGGAGAAGAAGACGGCGAGGTCGTCGGTGAAGACGGCGAACGCGGTGAGATAACCGGCGATGGCGACGGCGAGCGCGAGTGCGGGGGCGCTGAGGGGGGTGGCGGTGCCGTGGGTGAGGGCGATGGCGCCGCCGAGGAGGGCGAGCACCGTGAGGGTGACGTTGCGGGCGACATGCCAGGGGCCCATGGGCACAGTGGTCCTGCTGCCGAAGCAGGGGCAGCCGGCGGGGCTGCGGCGCCGCATGGTGGTGACGGCGACGGCGCTGAATGCCGCGCACAGGGCGGCGGCGACGGCCAGGCCCGCGGTGAGCGTACGGGGCAGAGCGAGGAGCACGGCGGCGATGAGCTCGGCCGCGGGCACCAGGACGGCGAGAGCCGGCCGGGCGGCGGCCGGCAGGGAGGTGAGGTCGCCCAGCGCCGTGGCGAATCGGCGGCGGTCGCGCAGCTTGGCGAGGCCGGCCACGGCCAGCACGCAGATCAGGGTCAGGCGGCAGACGAGCAGCAGGTCGGACAAGAGTGACTCCGGAAGAGTGGGTCCTGGGCCGGCGGGCACGGGGCGAGCCGCACGCGGCCCGCCCCGTGGTGTTTCAGCAGTAGGCCCAGCTGCCGCAGCTGACCCCGCACGCGGCCGTGTAGCAGCAGCGGCGGCATCGCTGGGCGCTGGTGCTCCACTCGGTCCAGCAGTCCGGCGGGCAGCCCGCCTCGGCTTCGGCCTTGGGCAGAATCCGCTCGATCAGGCGGCCCGCACCGGCCTTGAGTGTGCGCATGGTTCTCCTCTTCCTGTGTGGATGGGATGTGCGTACTCCGCGGTGCGACCACGGTCCGCGGTCGCACCGGGGTTCAGGAGGCCGCCGTTACCGGTTCGCGGTTGGCGGCGGAGGGAGCGGCGACAACGCCGTCCTGGTAGCTGAGGATCGTGGGGAAGGCGGGGACGCGCAGTGCGCGGAACAGTGGTGATGTCTCGGGCTCCGGCACCACCTCGTCCGCCGGACCGATGAGTTGGGCGGCCAGGCCGCTCTCGCCCGCTTCGGCACCGATCACCAGGGCCAGGACCCGGCCGCCTGCTGCCCGGGCCCGGTCGGCCCGTTCGGCGAAGTCGGGGAGGCTGTCGGTGCAGGACGGGCAGTCGTAGGAGAAGACGCCCAGCAGCAGTTCCCCGGAGCGGAAGTCGTCCTGGGTCAGGGTTCGGCCGCTGAGCGCGGTGGCGGTGAAATCCGGGAGTCCGTCTCCGGGTTGCGGCCCCTGGGCTGCGAAGTCGTCACGTCGGCGTACGACTTCGAGCTCCTGCCAGCGGCGCAGGATGCTGATGAGCAGGACGAGGTTGAGCAGGGCGACGGCTCCGACGAGCACCAGACCGGCAATGACGTAAGGCAAGTTCGACCCCCTGGCGCGGTTGCACGGGGGACCAGTGTGATAGGTGGGGCCTGTCGGAAGGATGACAAGACCTTGCCAGGAACATAACCAGCTGAGCATCATGGCCGCCATGCTTGCCACGGGGTCACATTTTCGAGTGCTCGGCAGAGTTGAGTGGACCGTCGACGGACGCCCCAGAGCCATCGGTCGCCGCCGCGAGCGTCTGCTGCTGGGGTTACTCCTGCTGGAGATGGGCCGGCCGCTCCCGATGGACCGGCTCATCGATCTGCTGTCGGACGAGGAGGAACGACCGCGGTCCCGGGCCGATCTGTACGTGGACGTCTGCCGACTGCGGGCGAGCCTTCGCCAGGGCGGGTGCGACGGGTCGGTGCGGCTGGTGCGGAGCGGTTCGACGTACGCCCTGACCGGCGATCCGCAGCTGGTGGATCTGCACCGCTTCACCCAGCTGGTCAACCGGGCCCAGCGGAGCACCGAGCCCCAGGAGGTCTCACGACTCGCCTCGTCCGCCCTGGCCGAGTGGCGGGGGGCGGTGCTGGAGGACGTCGCATCCGAGCGGACCCGCCGAGGTGTCGGCACCGCATTCGACGAACTGCTGATCTCGGCGCAACTGCTGCGGGTCGCGGCCGAGTTCAAGCTGCGTAACTACTGGTCGCTCGCCGGAGAACTCGCGCAGCTCACCGAGGACCATCCGGAACACGAGATGCTCCTGGCCTTCCGTGCGGCCACGCTCTACGAGTGCGGCCGTCGCGCGGATGCGCTGCGCGTGCTGTCCTCGGCCCGGGCACACATGACCGCGCGGCTGGGGCTGGACTTGGGCCGCGAGCTGCAGGATCTGCGCGAGGCGATCCTGCGTGGCAATCCCGTGGACTGCCGCATCTTCCGCTGTGGCGCCCTGAGCGCCGTGTGACGCGGCCCGGATCGTGAACATCGCGCATCGCGCCACCGTGTACGACACCTGATCCTGCGCCGGGAACACGTGCGATCGGCCGGAATCCGCTGGGAAGCAGCCACCGCCGACAAGGCCGGCCGCGCCACATTGTCAGTGCCGGCTGATTGTCAGTGCCGGCTGCTTCCATGGCGCCATGAGCACTGTGCACGAGACCGCCGCCCTCCTCCCCGACCCCGCCGAACTCCGCGCTCACCTGCGCGCGTTGGCCCTTCTCGACGCCACGATCGGCGACGATCCGCGGTTCTGCTGCTACGCCTTCGACACCGCCTGGGGCCCCGGCGAAGAGGCAGCCTTGATGGAGAACGGCTCGGGGGACGACTTCTCCGTCGTCTTCACCCCGGCCGGCGTGCTCATCCGCGGCTTCGACCACGAGTCGCGGATGAGCCCGTACGGGACGGACGATGAGCAGGTCTGGCCCGGTGTCATCGACGAAGTGCCCGCCGCGCTGAGCCCGCTCCTGGACGAACCCGCCTTCCGTGACGAGGGCATCGACGCCCCTCGCGTCACCGCCTGCCTGTGGCGGGAGACCGGTGACACGGCCTGGCGCACCGGCTCGGCCATCGCCTTCCCGCCCGGCAGCGAGGACCCGGACGGCTCCGGCTTCCTCTTCCATCTCCTCGCCGACCGCTCCCCCGAGGCCGTCCAGGCCCACTTCGAGGACTATTACGAGCGCCCTGTCCCCCTCGACGCGGTCCGCCACGTCCTTGCCGGACACCCCCTCACCCCTGCGATCACCGCAGCCCTCAACCCGGCCGCCCTTTCGGACAACGCCCTGCTCCGCAGGATCGCCGCGCACCCCGAGGCCGCTTCCTACCTGGCCTGCGACGGAGAGTTCGACCTCGCCCGAACCGACCCGATCGAGTCGATCGCCCTGCCGAACGGCCTCCCGGTGGAGCCCGTCGCCGGCTGCAACGCGGGCGGCACCCACTACCTCTGCGGCCCGGCCGTCCCCGACGGCCCCCGCCCCGTCCTCTACACCGACTCCGAGGGCCGGGCCTCCCTCATCGCCGAGTCCCTCGCCGAGGCCCTGACCCTCGCCATCGTCCTCCCGTCCTGGCACGACGCCCTGGCCGGCTTCCGTCCTCCCACCCTCAACTCCGACTACCTCGACGACCACCCGGACCACCCCACCGTCCGCGACCGCCTCCTCGCCGCACTTGGGCTGCCCCCGGCCACGGACCGGGAAGTCCTGGACCGCCTACTCACCACCGCCGCCCGCACCGTCCCCGACGGCTTCCTCCCGCACGTTCCCAACGAGGAGGGGTCCGCCTTCCAGCCGATGCTCGAACTGCCTGCCGACTGAGGCGACCCGCGCGACCGGGTCAGTGCCTCGTCCTGCGGCGCCGGAGGGTACGAGGACCGGGCCCTGGCCCCCGCTGGCACGGCGTCAGAATGTCCAGCACCGTCCCGGCACGGAGAAAAGCCAGGGGCCCACCCCGGAGAGGTGGGCCCCTTTCGACCAGCATGTTTGCCAGGTCAGCGATGTGGCGCTGCGTGACTCATCACACGTTGAAGCGGAATGCCTGCGGGCCGATCCTGACCTGCGGCGGAGCTTGGTCCAGGGCTCTGACCCGGGGGGTTCCTCGTTGGCATGCGTTGGCTCCCGACGGCCGTTTACGGGTGTCCTGCGGACTGGCTGCGACTGCCCTGCGGTGCCGAGGCCGAGAAATCCATGGCGCACCGGCCGGACCCGCAACGAGACTGCGCAGGTGAGCGACCGCTACCCCTGTCCCTGCTGCGGGCACCGCGTGCTCGACGCCATGCCCGGCTCTTACGAGATCTGCCCCGTCTGCTTCTGGGAGGACGACGGGGTTCAGT
Organism: Streptomyces sp. NPDC033174; assembly: GCF_055577795.1. Lineage (NCBI taxonomy): Bacteria > Bacillati > Actinomycetota > Actinomycetes > Kitasatosporales > Streptomycetaceae > Streptomyces > Streptomyces sp. NPDC033174. The sequence goes on along the minus strand of NZ_JBVIPQ010000002.1, from coordinate 153,607 downwards.
TCCGCTGGCCGGCCATGGCAGGCGGAGCGAACAAGGTCTCGCTGATCGAGGCCCAGCGCAACTACCAGGACTTCGGCGCCTGCGACGAGCACGGCCGGCGGTACGTCCGCCCGCCGGCGGAGGACGAGCCGCTCGACCCCGCCTGGCGCCCCATCGATCTGACGCGCGACTCTTTCGAGGACTGGGCAGCCGAGGACCGCGCCCCGTGGCCCGACGACCGCTCGGTGCTCTGCTGGTGGCTCCCCACCTTCTGGCGCCGGGACCGCCCATGACCACCCACATCGAGAGACTCATCCAGCAGCTCGATGACTCGACCGGCCCGTCGTACGACGCCCGCGCAGAACTGATCGACATCGGCTCCGACGCCATCCCCGTCCCCGCATCCTCCCACCACCCACTCCGACCCTGGACGGGGTGCCCGTCCAGTCCGGACAAGGTGCCGATGTCCCATCGGACGGGGCCCCCTGACCTGCGCTGCCGCAGGTCAGAGGCCCCCTGCGTGCGATCTCCCGGATGCGCAAGAAGCCGGCGCGGATCAGTCGGACCCGCAGGAGCTATTCACCGCCGAAGGCTTACGACCACCGGTAGGATCGGCGGCATGAGCGGTAGCAGGAAGTACTCGATCAGTCTGCCCGAGGACCTCGCCGAGGCCGTACGCGCCCACGTCGGCCCCGGCGGCTTCTCCGCCTACGTCGCTGAGGCCCTCGAACAGCGGGTCGCCATGGACAAGCTCCGGGAGATCGTCGCGGACTTCGAGACCGACAACGAAGCTCTCACCCGCGAGGAGGTCGAGGCCGCCCGGGCGCTGCTGCGCCACGACCACCGGCAGGCCGGCGGGGCCGCCGCCTGATGCCCGGCACCCTCCTGCTCGACAGCGAAGGCCTCTCGAAGCTCTACCGCAAGGACCGCACCGTCGTGGCTCTGGTCCAAGCGGCGTCGGAAGAGGGCATCCGCGTCGCCACCAGCGCCATGACCACTCTTGAGGCCGACTACGAGCGTATCCACCCGGCCCGCATCAACTGGGTCCTCTCCCGCGTCGACGTTCACGACGTCACCAAGGAGATCACCGACCAGGCTGCCGCGCTTCTGCGCGCCCATCACCTCCACGGCCACAGGTACGCCATCGATGCCGCCTTCGCCGTCATCGCCCGCAACGCACCCCGGCCGGTCACCGTCCTCACGTCCGACCCCGAGGATCTGACACTCCTGTGCGGCCCTTCCGTGGAGGTCGTCAAGGTCTGAGGCAGTGTCACTGCCACGCCGGCCAGACCTGCCACTGCCCCTCATCCCGGAGCGAGGACTCCCTGCGGACAGAAGCTCATACCCGATCCGCCAACAAGCAGGTCGGGCACGGTTCTTGGCGAGACGTCGGACGTTGAAGCGGAACATGCAGTACAGGACTCCCACCTGCGAACACGTGGTTCTGGGTGGGCAAAGTCAGCAAGAATCAGCACGGGAGTACAGCCGTCACACCCGATCGCCATCGTCACTCAACGGCTCCATGGGGATCTCAAGGAGGGCGGGTTCCCCCGAGCCGGAAATGTCAGCGTCCGATTGGCGTTCCGAGTCCTGCCGTTCAACACCTCTCTGGGCCTGCTGACTCAACGCCTCAATCGACCGTGCCTGCCGCCCCAGCACATTCACAGCCTCCCCAAAGTGTTTGGCGACCTGATGCACGCTCCACTCCACCGAATCGGTCTCAAGGGCACTATCCCTCAGGGCCTCAAGATCCACCGTGTGGGTCAGCGTGCCCACGCGGCCGAAGGGGCCGTCCGCGTCAACCTGGAACTCGTACACCTTGGGCAGTTCCGAGGAGAAGAGTTGATGGGGTCGCGATGCGCCGACCAACAGCATGATTGCCAAAACGCGGCCGTCGTGGAGAGAACGAGAGCTGCCACGGAAATGACCACCGTGGCGATCTGAACCGATGAGTCGCTCTTGACCGGATGCCAGGCAGGTGGCTGGTCACAGCGCGGAAAGTCGCCGAAAATCATCCGGCCGAGATCGTTGGCTCTTCAGCCAGAGCCGCGGGCCGCTACCGTGAAGGCATGACCGCACTGCCCGACTGGATGCGCCCGCCGCGCGCGGAAGGCTGGTTCGCGGAGGACCTCGACCGCCTCCCCGAGGCACCCCGCCACACCGAGTTGATCGATGGAGCCCTCGTCTTCATGATGTCGCCCCAGAGGTGGTGGCACGGCCACCTCGTCACCATGCTCACCGTCGCACTCATGGAGCAGGTGCCCGCCGACACCAGAGTCGGCCGCGAGATGACCATCAAGCTCGACCCGCGTAACCGTCCCGAACCGGACCTGCTGGTGACGACGGCCGATTTCGACGGCGACCGTACCTGGTTCGCACCGGAGGACGTCCCACTCGTCATCGAGGTCGTGTCCCCGGAGTCCGCCCATCGCGATCGCACAGTAAAACTTCGCAAGTACGCGGAGGCCGGCATCCCGCACTACTGGTGCATTGAGGACGAGGACGGGGCACCCGTCGTCCACGTCTACGAGCTCGACGAACCCACTGGTACATACGCGCCCGCCGGGATCTTCCGGGGCACCCTCCAGCGCCCGGTGCCTTTCGAGGTCAGCCTGGACCTCGACAAGCTCACGCCGCCCCGGAGCAGCTGAAAAGTCAGCACCAAGTCAGCACGGGAATGGAGAAGGGGTCGGACTCGTCAGGGTCCGACCCCTTCTGACCTGCACGTTCGACGAAACTAACTAACATGCAGTAACGAGACGACTACACGTTGAAGCGGAACTCCACCACGTCGCCGTCCTGCATCACGTACTCCTTGCCCTCCATGCGGGCCTTGCCCTTCGCGCGGGCCTCGGCCACCGAGCCCGTCTCGACCAGGTCCTCGAAGGAGATGACCTCGGCCTTGATGAAGCCCTTCTGGAAGTCGGTGTGGATCACACCGGCGGCCTCGGGGGCCGTCGCGCCCTTCTTGATCGTCCAGGCGCGGGTTTCCTTGGGGCCGGCCGTCAGGTACGTCTGGAGGCCGAGGGTGTCGAAGCCGACGCGGCCCAGGGTCGCGAGGCCCGGCTCTTCCTGGCCCATGGACTGGAGGAGCTCCAGGGCCTCGTCGTCGTCGAGCTCGATGAGCTCGGACTCGATCTTGGCATTCAGGAAGATCGCCTCGGCGGGGGCCACCAGCGCGCGCTGCTCGTTCTTGAAGTCCTCGTCGACCAGCTCGTCCTCGTCGACGTTGAAGACGTAGAGGAAGGGCTTGGTGGTGAGCAGGTGCAGCTCGTGGAGGAGGTCGCCCTGCTCCGTGCCCTTGGTGATGCCCGCGGAGAAGAGGGTCTGGCCCGACTCCAGGATCTTCTGGGCCGACTCGACTGCCGCCAGGACCGCCACCTTGTCCTTCTGGAGGCGGGACTCCTTCGTCAGGCGCGGGACCGCCTTCTCGACGGACTGCAGGTCGGCGAGGATCAGCTCGGTGTTGATCGTCTCGATGTCGTCCTTCGGCGAGACCTTGCCGTCGACGTGCACGACGTTCTCGTCCTTGAAGGCCCGGATGACCTGGCAGATCGCGTCCGATTCGCGGATGTTCGCGAGGAACTTGTTGCCCAGGCCCTCGCCCTCGCTCGCACCGCGGACGATGCCCGCGATGTCGACGAAGTCGACCGTCGCCGGGAGGACCCGCTGCGAGCCGAAGATCTCGGCCAGCGTGGCCAGCCGGGCGTCGGGGACACCGACGACACCGACGTTCGGCTCGATGGTGGCGAACGGGTAGTTGGCCGCCAGCACGTCGTTCTTGGTCAGGGCGTTGAACAGGGTCGACTTGCCGACATTCGGCAGACCGACGATTCCGATCGTGAGCGACACGTTGACGACTTCCTGCAGTGCGGATGGTGGGCCGGGTGGTGGGCCGATCCCCCAGTTTACGGGCGTGTCGCCCCCGGCCGCGACGGGTCGCCCCGGGAGCGGACGGCCGGCGGACGGGTCGCGTGCGGGTTGCGGACGGTCGCGTACGGGTGGCGCCATGGCGACCCGCGCGTCGATCTCAGCGCCAAGCTCGGCCAAAGTGCGTGTCCCGTACCCGTTTCCGGGGCACTCCCGACCTACGTTGTCCAAGTGGAGCAGCCCAGGACACGTCACCCCCGGGGCCGGCAGCGGCCTCGGCCCCCTCTTCCCCCGGCCGGTGCGTTCGCCGAAGGCTCGGCCGTCTATCAGGTCGAGCCGCGAAGCGGGCGCGGCGGAAGGCCCGGGAAGGCCGGGCGGCCCGCGCCGCCGGCTGTCGTCGCGCTGCGCCGGCTGCCCGGCCCCCGGCTGACCGGCCTCGGCGGGGGACTGTTCGCCTCCGCCGCGATGCTGGTGCTCGGCTGTCTGGACTGGCTGCTCTTCGACGAGTCGGCGGTGGTCTACGGGCTGCTGTTCCTGCCGGTCAGCGCCCTGACCGCGCTCTGGGTCAGGGCGGCGGACCTGGTCACCGCCCCGATCAGCGTCCCGATCGCCTTCGCCGTCGGCGTCGTCCCCATCTCGGGCGGGGCGGGCGGCTTCGGCGGGCAGGCGATGGCGGTCGTCACCGCCCTCGCCGTGCACGCCGGCTGGCTGTACGGCGGCACGCTCGTCGCCGGCGTGATCACCTGCGTGCGGAAGGTGCGGCTCATGGGGCGCCGCCAGCGTGCCGCGGCCGTCCGCGGCCCCTCCGGACCCCTCCGCCGCCCCGCCCCCGAGGCCGCCCGGCCGGTGCGGTCCGAAGGCCCCTAGGGCTGTCTTCGGACCGCCGGGAAAACCCCTTCCCCGGCCCGACCCGAAGGACGGGCCCGGGCTCCGGTGGCGGCGGGGCCCGTCTTCCGGATTCTGCCGGCCCCGCGTGCCCCGGCCCGAACCCACAAGACAGGCCCGGGCTCCGGTGGCGGCGGGGCCCGTCTTCCGGATTCTGCCGGGCCCGCGTGCCCCGGCCCGAACCCACAAGACAGGCCCGGGCTCCGGTGGTGGCGGTGCCCGTGTCTGGGTTCGGGCCGGGCCCGCGTCCCCCGGCCCGAACCCACAAGACAGGTCCTAGGCTCCAGTGACGGCCGCGCCCCTCAGCGCCCCCGCCGTCATCGCCGCTCCCACGATCCCCGCGTTGTTCTCCAGCTCGGCCGGGACCATCTCCGCCTTGATCCCCTCGATCAGCGGCAGGAACTTGTCCGCCTTCCGGCTCACTCCTCCGCCGATGATGAAAAGCTCCGGCGAGAACAGCATCTCCAGGTGGGCGAGGTACTTCTCCACCCGGCGCGCCCAGTGCTCCCAGCTCAGGCCCTCGTCCTCCTTGACCTTCGTCGAGGCCCGCTTCTCGGCCTCGTGGCCCTTCAGCTCCAGGTGGCCAAGTTCCGTGTTCGGCACGAGACGGCCGTCGATGAAGAGCGCACTCCCGATGCCCGTACCGAAGGTCAGCAGCGCCACCGTGCCCTTGCGGCCCCGGCCGGCCCCGAAGGTCATCTCGGCGACCCCGGCCGCGTCCGCGTCGTTGAGGACCGTCACGGGCAGGCCGCCCAGACGCTCGCTCAGCAGGGCGTCCGCGTCGACGCCGATCCAGCTCTTGTCCACGTTCGCGGCCGTACGGATCGTGGAGCCGGTGACCACGCCGGGGAAGGTGACCCCGACCGGGCCCGACCAGCCGAAGTGCTCCACGACCTCCGCGACACAGCCCGCGACACCGTCGGGTGTCGCGGGCTGTGGGGTCAGTACTTTGTGTCGCGGCTCTGCCAGATCACCGCGCTCCAGATCCACCGGGGCGCCTTTGATCCCCGATCCGCCGATGTCCACTCCGAAGACGTTCATGGACACAACGTTACGGGCAGCCGCTGACGGTCACTTCTTCATGAGAGCGGCAGCTTCGGCACGCAGGTCGCGGCGGAGCTCCTTGGGCAGCGAGAAGGTGATCGACTCCTCGGCGGTCTTCACCGTCTCCACGTCGGCGTAGCCGCGCTCGGCCAGCCATTCCAGGACACCGTCGACCAGGACGTCGGGGACCGAGGCGCCGGAGGTCAGGCCGACCGTGCTGACGCCCTCCAGCCAGGCCTCGTCGATCTCGTCGGCGAAGTCCACCAGGTGCGCCGCGGGGGCGCCGGCGTCGAGGGCGACCTCGACCATGCGGATCGAGTTCGAGGAGTTCTTGGAGCCCACGACGATGACGAGCTCGGCGTCCTCGCTCAGCTTCTTCACCGCGATCTGGCGGTTCTGCGTGGCGTAGCAGATGTCGTCGCTCGGAGGCGACAGCAGCTGCGGGAACTTCTCCTTGAGCGCGTCGACCGTCTCCATCGTCTCGTCGACCGACAGCGTCGTCTGGGAGAGCCAGACGACCTTCGACTCGTCCCGCACGGTCACGTTCGCGACGTCCTCGGGCCCGTCGACCAGCGTGATGTGGTCCGGCGCCTCGCCCGACGTGCCGATGACCTCCTCGTGGCCCTCGTGGCCGATCAGGAGGATGTCGTAGTCCTCCTTGGCGAAGCGGACCGCTTCCTTGTGGACCTTCGTCACCAGGGGGCAGGTCGCGTCGATAGTGGCGAGCCTGCGGCCGGCGGCCTCGTCGTGGACGACCGGGGCGACGCCGTGCGCCGAGAACATCACGATGGATCCCTCGGGGACCTCCGCGGTCTCGTCGACGAAGATCGCGCCCTTCTTCTCCAGGGTCTGCACGACGTACTTGTTGTGGACGATCTCGTGGCGGACGTAGATCGGCGCACCGTACTGCTCCAGTGCCTTCTCCACGGCGATGACGGCGCGGTCCACGCCCGCGCAGTAGCCGCGCGGGGCGGCGAGCAGGACGCGGCGGGCAGCGGGCGCGGCAGGCGTAGCAGTCATGCGTCCCATCGTAAGGCCGCGCCGTACACGGGAAAGATCGGCTCGTTGGCTGAGACTGATCGGCATGACCGGCACCGGCGCGCAGGAGGCGGAGACGGGCGAGGAGCTGCGGCGGACGCTCGGCTTCAGGGATCTCGTCGTCTACGGGCTGCTCTTCATCGCGCCCATGGCGCCGGTCGGTGTCTTCGGCACGCTCGACGCCAAGTCGCACGGAGCGGTCGCGCTGGTCTATCTGGTCGCGACGGTCGCGATGGCTTTCACCGCATTCAGCTACGCCCAGATGGTCCGGGTGGCGCCGCAGGCCGGCTCGGTCTTCACGTACGCCCGCAAGGGGCTCGGGGAGGGGCCGGGGTTCATCGCCGGGTGGATGGCGATGCTCGACTATCTGCTGATCCCCGCGGTCGCCTATCTCTTCTCCGGCATCGCGATGGAAGCGCTGGTGCCGGACATCGACCGGTGGGTGTGGACCGGGCTCGCGGTGGTGGTCACGACGCTGCTGAACCTGTGGGGCGTACGGGCGGCGGCGCGGGTCGGGTTCGCGGTGCTCGCGATGGAGATCGTGGTGCTGCTGGTGTTCGTGGTCTCCGCGGTGGTGGTGCTCGCAGGGGACGGGGCGCAGCGCGACTGGTGGTCGCCGCTCGGCGGGGACGCGGGGTTCTCGATGGCGGCGGTGTTCGGGGCGGTGTCCGTGGCCGTGCTGTCGTACCTCGGCTTCGACGCGATCGCGTCGTTCGCGGAGGAGGTCACCGGGGGGTCGGCGAAGGTGGCGCGGGCGGTGCTGTTCTGTCTCGCGCTGGCCGGCGTGCTCTTCGTGACGCAGACGTATCTGGTGGCGCTGCTGGAGCCGATGTCCTCGGCGGAGCTGGCAGCGGAGCCGGTGAAGCAGGGGTCTGCCTTCTACGACGCCGTGGACGCGTCCGTGGGCGGCTGGCTGCACGACCTGGTGGCGGTGAGCAAGGCGATCGGGGCGGCGTTCGCGGCGCTGGCCGGGCAGGCGGCGGCCGGGCGGCTGGTCTTCGCGATGGCCCGCGACCGGCGCCTGCCGCACGCGCTCGCGCGCACCGACTCCGGGGTGCCACGGGTGGCGCTGCTCTTCGCCGCGGTGGTCACGCTGGTGGCGGCGGTGTGGGCGGCGCGGCGCGACGACGGCATGGACCACCTGGTATCGGTGGTCGACATCGGCGCCCTGACGGCGTTCGTGCTGCTGCACGCGAGCGTGGTGGGCTGGTTCGCCGTGCGCCGGGCGGAGGGCCCGCCGCACTGGCTGCGGCACGTGGTGCTGCCGGTGGCAGGGGCGGGCATCCTCATCGCGGTGATCGTCGAGGCGTCGCCGTCGGCGCAGGTGGTGGGGGTGATCTGGCTGGGTGTGGGGCTGGTGGTGCTGGCGGTCCAGGGAGCGGGAAGAGGCCTCGGCGAGCGATGAGGGCGGGCGCCCGGCGGTGGCGTCCTTGGCGCGCGACGAGGCGGGGCACCCGGCCCCGGGCCCCGCCCCGGCTCGGCGAGCGACGACGGCGAAAGTGCTCGGGCCCGGCCCCCTCGGCGAGCGACGACGGCGAGAGCAACCCCCCGGCCCCTCGGGAGTGGGAGGGGCGCCCCGGCCCCTCGGCGGGCGACGAGGACAGTGGCACCCGCTCCTCGCCCCGCGGCGGGCGATGAGGGTCGGGCGCCCCCCATCGGCCGATACGCTCGGCGCATGGGTCTTTCCACGTCTGCCGAAGCTCCCCTGCCCGTCGGTGAGGTGTCCCGGCTCATCGGGGGGTGGATCGACCGGCTCGGGGCCGTCTGGGTCGAGGGGCAGATCACGCAGCTCTCGCGCCGGCCCGGCGCCGGGGTCGTCTTCATGACGCTGCGCGACCCCTCGTACGACATCTCCGTCGGCGTCACCTGCTATCGCCAGGTCTTCGACGCCGTCGCCGACATCGTCTCCGAGGGCGCCCGCGTCGTCGTACACGCCAAGCCCGAGTGGTACGCGCCCCGCGGCCAGCTCTCGCTCCGCGCCGTCGAGATAAAGCCCGTCGGCATCGGTGAGCTGCTCGCCCGGCTCGAGCAGCTGAAGCGCTCCCTCGGCGCCGAGGGTCTCTTCGCGCTGGACCGGAAGAAGCCGCTGCCCTTCCTGCCCCAGCTGATCGGCCTGGTCTGCGGACGCGCCTCCGCCGCCGAGCGGGACGTCCTGGAGAACGCCCGCCACCGCTGGCCCGCCGTCCGCTTCGAGGTGCGCAATGTCGCGGTGCAGGGGGTCCACGCCGTCACCCAGGTCGTCCAGGCCGTCAAGGAGCTCGACGAGCTCTCCGAGTGCGACGTGATCATCGTGGCGCGGGGCGGCGGAAGCGTGGAGGATCTGCTGCCGTTCTCGGACGAACAGCTCGTACGGGCGGTCTCCGCCTGCCGTACGCCCGTCGTCTCCGCCATCGGCCACGAACCGGACTCGCCCCTCCTCGACCTCGTCGCGGATCTGCGGGCCTCCACCCCGACCGACGCGGCCAAGAAGGTCGTACCGGACGTGGGCGAGGAGCTGGAGCGGGTGCAGGCTCTGCGGGACCGGTCCCTGCGAAGCCTTCGGGGGCTGCTCGACCGCGAGGAGCGCGGCTTGGCGCACGCTCTGGCGAGGCCGGTCATGGAGCGGCCGCACCGGATGCTGGAGGAGCGGGAGGACGAGCTCCACGCCCTGCTGGCGCGGGGCCGCCGGGTACTCGGACATCTGCTGGACCGTGCCGACTCCGAGCTGTCCCACACCCGCGCCCGGGTTCTCTCGCTCTCGCCCGCCGCGACGCTGGAGCGCGGATACGCGGTGCTCCAGCGGGCGGACGGGTCCGTGGTCCGCTCCCCGGAGGAGGTCGCCGAGGACGAGGAGCTCCGCGCGCGGGTCGCCGAAGGCGAATTCGCGGTGCGCCGCACGGCCGGACCTCACGCATAGGGTGGAGCGCATGGCTGCGAAGACGGAAGAGGCGACGCTCGGCTACGAGCAGGCGCGCGACGAGCTGATCGAGGTCGTCCGCCGCCTGGAGGCGGGCGGCACGACGCTGGAGGAGTCCCTCGCGCTCTGGGAGCGGGGCGAGGAGCTGGCCAAGGTGTGTCGCCGCTGGCTGGAAGGCGCCCGCGCGCGCCTTGACGCGGCCCTGGCGGAACAGGACCACGCAGGCGGACCGGGCACCGACGACTAGTCCAGGCCGCCCCACCCCGGGGTCCGCACCCCACTCGACCCCTGTGAGTCGGCTCACCACGCCGCCGATTTAGTTGAAAATTAACCTATCGGGGCGTACGTTTTTGGACATCGCTTGATCCCTTGCACGTCCGGAAGGTACGCAGCATGACCCTCGTTCTCGACCCTGCCGCCCAGGACCTCCTCTTCCGTGAGGCCCGCACCGCCAACACGTTCACCGACGAGCCGGTGACCGAGGAGCAGGTCCAGGCGATCTACGACCTGGTCAAGTACGGGCCCACCGCCTTCAACCAGACGCCGCTGCGCATCGTCCTGGTCCGCTCGGACGAGGCCCGCGCGCGGCTCGTCGGGCACATGGCCGAGGGCAACCAGGCGAAGACCGCCGCCGCCCCCCTCGTGGCCATCCTCGCCGCCGACAACGAGTTTCACCACGAGCTCCCCTCGCTCCTGCCGCACTTCCCGCAGGCCAAGGACATGTTCTTCAGCGAGCGCCCGGTCCGCGAGGACTCCGCCGCCCTGAACGCCGCCCTCCAGGCCGCGTACTTCATCGTCGGCGTGCGCGCCGCCGGTCTTGCCGCGGGTCCGATGACGGGCTTCGACTTCCGGGGCGTCCAGAAGGAGTTCCTGGACGACGACCACACCCCGCTGATGGTCGTCAACATCGGCAAGCCGGGCACCGACTCCTCGTTCCCCCGCTCGCCGCGCCTCGCCTACGAGGACGTCATCACCACCGTCTGACGGCGGCGGCACGCGACGGCGGGGGGGGGGGGGGGGGGGGGGGGGGGGGGGGGGGGGGGGGGGGGGGGGGGGGGGGGGGGGGGGGGGGGGGGGGTGGGTG
>NZ_JBVIPQ010000002.1:12506-142802 GCF_055577795.1 Streptomyces sp. NPDC033174 | reverse complement strand
TACCCTCCACCCAACAACCCCCCCCCCCCCCCCCGCTCCCCCCCCCCCCCCCCCCCCCCCCCCCCCCCCCCCCCCCCCCCCCCCCCCCCCCCCGCCGCCGTATGCCCGCTCGGTCAGGCCTTGGGCCATGCCCGTCGGTCAGACCTTGGGCGGCTGCGCCTTCAGCGCCGCCGCCATCTCCGCCAGCCGGTCGAAGGACGCCGTCCCCGTCACCACGGTCGTCGCCTTCCCCTCCACGCGCACCAGCGCGTCGTACTTCGGGCCCTCCCAGCGCTGCCAGACCTGGCCCGCGACCGTCTGCGTCTCGTCCGTCTTCGCGGCCTTCTGGGTCACCCGCGGGACGTACTTGGCCGTCGGCTCGGTCGACTGCTCGATCGCGACGTACTGGGTGTCCGGGTCGAGGAAGCCCAGGTGCCACGCGTCCCCGGTCTCGCGCTTGTACGAGACGGTGGTCGCCCGCCAGCCGTCCTCGAGGCCCTCCGGCGCCAGCACCGGGTACGGCGCGGCGCGCTGCGCCGTCAGCAGCTCGACCCGGTAGTCCTTCGTCGGAACCGGGACGGCCTGCTCATCATGCGGAACGAAGAGGTACATCACACCGGCGGCGGCCACAATGACCGTCATCGACTTAATCATCCCGCGCACTGTCTGCTTGCCTCGCATACCTGCCACGCCCACCATGTTCGCATCACGGTGGTCTGCTCATACGTGGGCCCCTCTGCTCAATTTGTCGACGTACCGATAGAGTCGCCCCACCCTCTATTTCCTCCGGCCGTCGCCGTACAGAAAGGTGCGCTCCGATGACCGAGCATCATCTGCCGTCCGAGCTCGAGGTCTCTCCCGAGGCCCCCGACCGCAACCTTGCCCTGGAGCTCGTCCGGGTCACCGAGGCCGCCGCCATGGCGGCCGGCCGCTGGGTCGGCCGCGGCGACAAGATCGGCGCGGACGGCGCGGCGGTCAACGCCATGCGCACCCTCGTCTCCACCGTCTCGATGAACGGCGTCGTCGTCATCGGCGAGGGCGAGAAGGACGAAGCCCCCATGCTCTACAACGGGGAGCGCATCGGCGACGGGACGGGCGCCGAGGTCGACATCGCCGTGGACCCGATCGACGGCACCACGCTCAACGCCAAGGGCATGCCGAACGCCATCGCCGTGCTCGCCGCCGCCGACCGCGGCACCATGTTCGACCCGTCCGCGGTCTTCTACATGGACAAGCTGGTCACCGGACCGGAGGCCGCCGACTTCGTCGACATCAACGCCCCCGTCCCGGTCAACATCCGCCGGGTCGCCAAGGCCAAGAACATGTCCCCCGAGGACGTCACGGTCGTCATCCTTGACCGCCCCCGCCACGAGGGCATCGTCAAGGAGATCCGCGAGACCGGCGCCCGCATCAAGTTCATCTCCGACGGTGACGTGGCCGGCTCGATCATGGCCGTACGCGAAGGCACGGGCGTGGACCTGCTGCTGGGCATCGGCGGCACGCCGGAGGGCATCATCTCCGCCTGCGCGATCAAGTGTCTCGGCGGTGTCATCCAGGGCAAGCTCTGGCCGAAGGACGACGCCGAGCGTCAGCGGGCACTGGACGCCGGCCATGACCTCGACCGGGTGCTGTCCACCAACGACCTGGTCAGCGGCGAGAACGTGTTCTTCGTCGCGACCGGCATCACCGACGGCGAGCTGCTCCGCGGTGTCCGCTACCGCTCCGAGACGGCCACCACGTCCTCGCTGGTGATGCGGTCCAAGTCCGGCACCATCCGGCAGATCGACTCGACGCACCGGCTGTCGAAGCTGCGCGCCTACAGCAAGATCGACTTCGACCGGGCGAAGTAGCTCCGGCGACCCGCGAGGCGGGAAGAAGCAACGAAGAGGGGCGCCCCCATGTGCGGTGGGGGCGCCCCTTCCCGTACGGGCAAGAACCCGTCAGCCCGCAGCGGCGACATGGTCGCCGGCCGCGGCCTTCCTGAGCTCCACCTCGCGGCGACGGCGGCGGGCCAGGACGACACGGCGCTCGGCGGCGGTGAGGCCGCCCCACACTCCGTACGGCTCGGGCTGGAGCAGTGCGTGTTCCCGGCACTCGACCATCACCGGGCAGCGGGCGCAGACGCGCTTCGCGGCCTCCTCGCGGGCGAGCCGGGCGGCCGTGGGCTCCTTGGAAGGGGCGAAGAAGAGTCCCGCCTCGTCCCGGCGGCACACAGCCTCCGCATGCCAGGGACCGTCCTGATCCTCCCGCGACGGCAGACGCTGGGGCGGAACGGCGGCGACCTGAAGGGGCTGATGCGGCAGTTGCAGCACGGTCTACTCCTGACGACGGCTTCGCGAGCGAGAAGAGACGATGCAGCAAGCCCTACCCCCTGTGCGCGCCGATAAGCACTGAGTGGCACGGAGTTCCGAAATACGGAACCCGGGGCGGCGAAATCCGGTCACCGGGCTCCCGGCGCCCCCCGCCCGGCCCGTACGCGTGCCCCGGCGCCTCAGTGGCCGAGGTGCTTGCGCAGCCGCTCCTGGAGGTCCGCGATCCGCTTGCCGCGCTTGGGCCTGGCCTCGACGTTGCCGAAGACCGAGTAGCCGTTGACGACGACGACGGGAGCCTCCGGGTCCGTGCCCTCGAGGGTCGTGACCTCGAAGTTCCCGAAGACGCCGTTGCCGCTGCCGCGCAACGAGATGTTCTCCGGCACCCGCACCTCGACGTTGCCGAAGATCGACGTGGCGTTGATGGTGGTCAGCCGCTGGGCGAAGATCGCCTCGGTCAGGTCGATCTCGACGCTGCCGAAGAACGCGAAGGCGTTGGTCCTGCGGCCTACCCGCCAGCGGCCCCTGCGGGTCGAGCTGGAGAAGACGGCGACCATGGTGTCGGCCGGCGCGGTGGAGTCCTCGGGGCCGTAGCTGTACCGGGGCGCGGCGTCGCGGCGGTTCGCGGCGGCCGGCAGATCCCTGACCAGCGGCTCCAGTTCACCCAGGGTCTTCGCGCGGAAGACCGCCTCGATCCGCTCCGCGTGCTCCTCGGCGTCGAGCCGTCCCTCGGCCATGGCGTCCCGGAGGATGTCCGCGATCCGGTCCCGGTCGGCGTCCGACGCGCGCAGGGCGTCGGCGGGGGCAGGGGCGGGCTCCGCGGGGGCGACCGGCTTCTGGGGCTGCTTTTCGAGGTCCACGGCAGCAGCGTAGCGAAACGCGATAGATCGCGACTAGGGGGCGCCGGATTCGCGCCGGCGGGTCCACCGGCCGGTCGCAAGTGAGCCTTACCTCACAGGATCGGCACCTTCGGGTCGTTCTACGCTTGTGGGCGCGTCACCAACGGAGGTGCCGCGTCAGCCGTCGACCCGAGGAATGGCCGTAATGTCCCCTCTCTCCCCCCCATCCGGCCCCGCGTTCGCGTACACCGATCTGCTCCCGCTGGGAGAGGACACCACGCCCTACCGTCTGGTGACCTCCGAGGGTGTCTCCACGTTCGAGGCCGACGGCCGTACGTTCCTCAAGGTCGCCCCGGAGGCGCTGCGCACCCTGGCAGCCGAGGCCATCCACGACATCCAGCACTACCTCCGCCCGGCGCACCTCGCCCAGCTGCGGAAGATCATCGACGACCCCGAGGCGTCGTCGAACGACAAGTTCGTCGCCCTCGACCTGCTCAAGAACGCCAACATCGCGGCGGCCGGCGTGCTGCCCATGTGCCAGGACACCGGCACGGCGATCGTCATGGGCAAGCGCGGTCAGAACGTCCTCACCGAGGGCGGCGACGAGGAAGCCCTCTCGCGCGGCATCCACGACGCGTACACCCGGCTGAACCTGCGGTACTCGCAGATGGCCCCGCTCACCATGTGGGACGAGAAGAACACCGGTTCGAACCTGCCCGCGCAGATCGAGCTGTACGCGACCGACGGCGGCGCCTACAAGTTCCTATTCATGGCCAAGGGCGGCGGCTCGGCGAACAAGTCGTTCCTCTACCAGGAGACCAAGGCGGTCCTCAACGAGGCCTCCATGATGAAGTTCCTGGAGGAGAAGATCCGCTCGCTCGGTACGGCCGCGTGCCCGCCGTACCACCTGGCGATCGTCGTCGGCGGTACGAGCGCCGAGTTCGCGCTGAAGACCGCGAAGTACGCCTCCGCGCACTACCTGGACGAGCTGCCCTCCGAGGGTTCGGAGCTCGGCCACGGCTTCCGGGACGAGGAGCTGGAGAAGAAGGTCTTCGAGCTGACGCAGAAGATCGGCATCGGCGCGCAGTTCGGCGGCAAGTACTTCTGCCACGACGTGCGGGTCGTCCGGCTGCCGCGGCACGGCGCCTCGCTGCCGGTCGCGATCGCCGTGTCCTGCTCGGCGGACCGCCAGGCCGTCGCCAAGATCACCGCCGAGGGTGTCTTCCTGGAGCAGCTGGAGACGGACCCGGCGCGCTTCCTGCCGGAGACCACGGACGAGCACCTCGACGAGGCCGGCGACGTGGTGAGGATCGACCTGAACCAGCCGATGGACGAGATCCTCGCCGAGCTGACCAAGTACCCGGTCAAGACCCGTCTCTCCCTGACCGGACCGCTGGTCGTGGCCCGCGACATCGCGCACGCCAAGATCAAGGAGCGGCTGGACGCGGGCGAGGACATGCCGCAGTACCTCAAGGACCACCCGGTCTACTACGCGGGCCCGGCGAAGACGCCCGAGGGTTACGCGTCCGGCTCCTTCGGCCCGACGACGGCCGGCCGCATGGACTCCTACGTCGAGCAGTTCCAGGCCGCCGGCGGCTCCAAGGTGATGCTGGCCAAGGGCAACCGCTCGCAGCAGGTCACGGACGCGTGCGGCGCGCACGGCGGCTTCTACCTGGGCTCGATCGGCGGACCCGCGGCGCGTCTCGCGCAGGACTGCATCAAGAAGGTCGAGGTCGTCGAGTACGAGGAGCTCGGCATGGAGGCGGTCTGGAAGATCGAGGTCGAGGACTTCCCGGCGTTCATCGTCGTGGACGACAAGGGCAACGACTTCTTCCAGAACCCGGCCCCGGAGCCGACGTTCACCCACATCCCGGTGCGGGGTCCGGGTCTCGGCTGATCCTCCCCCCTTCCCCACGCGCCCCCGCTCAGCGGCTGACGTGGAACTCGAGCCGCTGGTAGTCCCCGTCGCCGGTCGCGTGGATGTAGCCGCGCGCCGCCTCGTAGTCGCCGGTTCCGCCGGTGATCGCGATGTCGAAGGTGGGGAGCTCCTCCGATTCGTCGAGCGGCGTCAGTGCCTGGCCGGTGATGTTCCCGCCGGCCAGCACGAAGCTGCCCACGCACTGCAGGTCGCCCGGGTTGCCGAGGCGCACCACGGTGCAGGTCACGCCGTCCCGGCCGGCCTTCTCGCCGCCCTTGGCGCGGTAGAGGTCGTCCGCGAAGGAGAAGGCGTCACCGACGCGGGGCGCGCGGTCGCCCTGGTCCTGGTCCTCCTCCCCGGCCGGGATCTCCTTCGCGTAGAGCGTGAAGACCTCCTCGTCGCCGTCGGTGGCGGAGGCGGGGGCGCAGACGCCGAGGGTGAGGGCGGCGGCCGCGCAGGCGCCGATCGCGCCGAGCCGCCTGAAGCTGGAGAGCATGTCCTGCCTCCTGTCGGAGTGGCTCTCCCCCCCTTCGGTATTCCTTCATTCTCCGACTGCCGTGGCGGCTCCGCCTGCGCGGGAGGAGCGGGAGCGTCGTGGTGGGGCCGTGACGAGCAGGGCCGGGCAAGAGCCGTGGCCCCCGTCCCGCACCGGACGGGGGCCACGACGTTTCCTCACACCGCTAGGCGAAGCGCTGGTTCGCGGCGCCGCTGCAGGGCTGCAGCCGCAGCGGCTCCTTCGCCGAGCCGAGGGTGGCGCACAGATGCGTGGCGGCCGCCGGGCGGATCGTCCCGGCGTCCCGGACGAACTGCTGGTTGGCCGCGCCGGAGCAGTTCCAGACGATGAGCGCAGTGCCCGGCTGGTTGGCGGCGCCCGGCACGTCCAGGCAGCGGTCCTGGGTGAGCTGGGTGTGCAGGGTCCTGCGGGCGGAGTCGTACCACCAGCCCTGGTTGCGTCCTCCGTGACAGTCCCAGCCGAGGACGCCCGTGCCGTTGGCGCTGGTCGACGCGTTGACGTCGGCGCAGGAGCCGGTTGCCTCGTTCTTCAGCGGCTTGTAGGCGTCGTCCCAGGCGAGCGGGAAGAGCGTCGGTTTGCCCGTGGAGTTCACGTCCGCGCAACCGGCCTCGCGGCGGCCGGAGTTGTAGATCTGGGTGAGGCAGGAGGCGAAGGCCGCGTGGCCCCGCGCGTTGGGGTGGAAGGACTGGCGGACCGAGTTCTCGTCGGGCGTCCCGGGCTTGGACAGGTCGATGTAGAGACCGCGCGCCCAGGGGTCCTCCATGCACACCTCGTGGCCGTGGAAGAGCCGGGAGTTGTCGAGGAAGACGGCGCCCGTGTTCGCCGCCGCCTTGCGCATGCCGCGTTCGAAGGCGGGGACGGCGGTGTTGCGGCCCCAGACGGTGTCGGAGTCGTAGCCGAGTCCGCCGCAGGACAGCTTGCCGGGGAAGTTCGGGTTGTCGTGGAAGTCGGGACCGATGGGGCTCGGGTAGCCCATGACGACCATCTTGTAGTCGCCGTCGGCGTAGCCGGCGTCGCGCATCACCGTGCGCAGGTCGCGGACGGTCTGCTCGACCTTGGGGACGAGTCCGTCGACGCGTGCCTGCCAGCCGGGGGCGTACTTGGGCTCGCAGGGGCCCTGGAGGGTGAGATAGCGGGTGACGCAGTCGGTCATGACCGGGCCGAACTGGAGGTCGTCGTTGGCCCCGGCCACCAGCAGCACCATCTTGATACGGGTGTTGCGGGCCTTGATGGCGAGGTTGTCGCTCTGGACGAGCTCGTCGGCGTACTGCTTGGATCCGCCGATCCTGATGTTGCCGCTGTACGCGCCGGAGCACGACACGTTGAAGGTGAGGTCCGCGGGGATCGCGGTGCGGTGGATGGCGGCATCGGGCGAGCGGTGGCACCAGTTGGTGGGGCCGTTGGTCGGGGGCTCGTAGGTGCCGACGCCCTCGCCGGAGATCTCGCTGTCGCCGAGCGAGATCAGGCCGGTCTTGCGCTCCGCGAGCGGCCGTTCAGCCGGGTCTCCGTAGATCCTGGTGGCTTCGGCGGCCCGGATCGCCTCCAGTTCGGGCGAGAGCGGTACGGAGCCCGCCCGGACGGCGGGGCCGGTTTCGGCCGCGTCGGCCGGTACGGCCGCCGCCATGGAGCCGAAGGCCGCGGCCGCCGCGGCCGTGGCCGCGATGGTCCGGCGGAGTCTGAGTCTGATGCGCCTCATCGCGCCTCCTGGATGTGGGGTTACCCACGGTTTTTACTGGTGAGTACGAGAGTTGGGAATAGATAGAACAAGACAAGTGCTCATGTTTTTCGGGAGGTTCGGGGATCAGGGGCGACCCCGGGGTCACCCCCTATGGGCACCGGACAGGAAGCTGAGGAAGATGAGCGACACGAGCGAGTACCGGATCGAGCACGACTCCATGGGTGAGGTCCGCGTCCCCGTCCACGCCAAGTGGCGCGCGCAGACCCAGCGGGCGGTGGAGAACTTCCCCGTCTCCGGCCAGCGGCTGGAGCGGGCCCACATCGAGGCCCTGGCCCGGATCAAGGCCGCCGCCGCCAAGGTCAACGCCGAACTGGGCGTGCTCGACAAGGACATCGCCGATGCGGTCCAGGACGCGGCCGCCGAGGTCGCCGAAGGGCGCTGGGACGAGCACTTCCCCGTCGACGTCTTCCAGACCGGCTCGGGCACGTCCTCCAACATGAACACCAACGAGGTCCTCGCCACCCTCGCCACCGAGCGCCTGGGCCGCGAGGTCCACCCCAACGACCATGTGAACGCGTCCCAGTCCTCCAACGACGTCTTCCCGTCGTCCATCCACATCGCCGCCACGGCGGCGGTCACCGGGGACCTGATCCCGGCCCTGGACCATCTGGCCGCCGCCCTGGAGCGGAAATCGGCCGAATTCTCGGACGTCGTGAAGTCCGGCCGTACGCATCTGATGGACGCCACACCGGTGACGCTCGGTCAGGAATTCGGCGGTTACGCGGCGCAGGTGCGGTACGGCGTCGAGCGGCTGCGCGCCTCTCTCCCGCGTCTCGCCGAACTCCCCCTCGGCGGTACGGCGGTGGGCACCGGCATCAACACGCCGGCCGGTTTCTCCGCCGCCGTGATCGCCGAGGTCGCCCGCGCCACCGGTCTGCCGCTCACCGAGGCGCGCGACCACTTCGAGGCCCAGGGCGCCCGGGACGGTCTCGTGGAGACCAGCGGCCAGCTCCGTACCATCGCGGTCGGCCTCACCAAGATCTCCAACGACCTTCGCTGGATGGCCTCCGGCCCGCGCACGGGATTGGCCGAGATCAACCTGCCCGACCTCCAGCCCGGGTCGTCGATCATGCCCGGCAAGGTCAACCCGGTGATCCCCGAGGCCGTTCTGATGGTCGCCGCCCAGGTCACCGGCAACGACACCACCGTCGCGACGGCCGGCGCCGCGGGGAACTTCGAACTCAATGTGATGCTCCCGGTGATCGCCAAGAACCTGCTGGAGTCGATCCGGCTGCTGGCGAACGCCTCGCGCCTGCTGGCGGACCGTACGGTCGACGGCATCACGGCCAATGTCGAGCGGGCCCGCGAATACGCGGAGTCGTCGCCGTCCGTGGTCACACCGCTGAACAAGTACATCGGCTACGAGGAGGCGGCGAAGGTCGCCAAGAAGTCCCTGGCCGAGCGCCGGACGATCCGTGAAGTGGTGCTGGATTCGGGCTATGTGGAGCGGGGCCTGCTTACCCTGGAGCAGCTGGACGAGGCTCTGGACGTCCTGCGTATGACCCGGCCCTGACTGCACGGTTACTGACCTTGGGCCAGGGGTGACCGAAAACGACCGGTCACCCCACGGTCCGCCGGTCGCATCCGTGATCTGAGTCGCAGCGACCGGGGGGTCCTGCTCCTAAGATCTGCTCATGACAGCTACGGCAGGTACGCAGCGCTGGGCGCCGGGGGAGCAGATCCTCTGGCGCTATCGCGGCAATGCCCCGGACCAGCGGGGCCAGGTCCACATCTGCCGGCCGGTGACCGTGGTGCAGGACACCGACGATCTGATCGCCGTCTGGATGGCTCCGGGCACCGAGTGCGTCAAGCCCGTGCTCGTCGACGGCACTCCGGTGCACGAGGAGCCGCTCGCCACCCGCTACACCGCGCCGCGCACCACCGTCCGAGCCCGCTGGTTCGGTACGGGCGTGCTGAAGCTGGCGCGGCCGGCCGACCCGTGGTCGGTGTGGCTGTTCTGGGACCGCGGTTGGCGCTTCCGCAGCTGGTACGTGAACCTGGAGGAGCCGCGCACCCGTTGGTCCGGCGGAATCGACTCCGAGGACCACTTCCTGGACATCTCCGTCTATCCGGACCGCAGCTGGCTGTGGCGCGACGAGGACGAGTTCGCGCAGGCCCAGCGGAGCGGGCTGATGAACGCGGCGCAGGCCGAGCGGGTGCGCCGGGCCGGGCAGGACGCGGTCGAGCAGATCCGGGCCTGGGCGGCTCCGTTCTCGGACGGCTGGGAGAACTGGCGGCCCGACCCGCGGTGGACCGTGCCCGAGCTGCCGCCCGACTGGGATCGCACACCGGCGCACACGGCACCGTGAGACCCTTGATGCGCCCCCGGGGTTCAAACGTAGGATCGTCCTCCGCAAGGCCGAGACGCATCAACCGCTGAGCACAGAGCAGGACCTGACCGTAAGTCATCTATGAGGGGGAGAGCCGTGCCGGATGTGCGCCCGGAAGTCTCGCCCCTCACCGCTGCCGCCCGCCGCGCGTTCGTGTACGACGGCGATCCGGGGTTTATCCCCGGCGAAGGCGCGGCATCGGCTGACAAAGCGATTGCATCGCACACCCGGCCCGGACGGACGGAATTCCACGCGTGACGGAGCATCCCACCTCCCACGAAGGCCGACAGCCGCTCGCTGCCCGGCCGCAGGAACGCACCCGGCCGCGGCAGGAGGCGCACTCCGCGCCCGCCGCCGCGCCCGCCCCTGCCATGCCGACGGCCGCCGTCGTGCCCGCCCCCGCCGGACCGCCGCAGGACCCGACGGGTACGGCCCGGCGCGAGGGCGACCGACTGCGCTTCGTGGGGGCCGCGACGCGGCGGATCGCACGCGGGATAGACCTGGACGAGATCGTGCTCGGGCTGTGCCGGGCCACCGTGCCGACGTTCTCCGACGCGATCCTGGTCTATCTGCGCGACCCGCTTCCCGTGGGTGACGAGCGGCCGGTCGCCCCGTTCGTCCTGCGGCTGCGCCGCACCGACCGGCTGCGTTTAACCGAAGTGGATCCGGAGGGACTGGCGGCCGGGGCCCTGGCGGCCTCGGGCCCGGTGCTGAACGCCGACGCCGATCTGACGCCCGCGGCGGAGCTGTGCGAGGTCCGCTCCGGCGGCGCGCTCGCCGAGGTGCTGCGCGGAGTGCGTCCGGTGTTCGGCGACTCCGCCGCGGCCCGCGCCGCGCTGCCCGAGCTGCTCGGCGCCGACCGGACCGTGCCCACCGGCCACCGTGCGATCCTCGCCCCGCTGCGCGGCCGGCGCCGGGTCATCGGGGCCGCGGTCTTCCTGCGCCGCCCGGACCGGCCCCCCTTCGAGCCCAACGACCTGCTCGTGGCGGCCCAGCTGGCCACCCACACCGCGCTCGGGATCGACAAGGCCGTGCTGTACGGGCGCGAGGCGTACATCGCCGACGAGCTCCAGCGCACGATGCTGCCCGACTCGCTGCCCCAGCCGACCGGGGTGAAGCTCGCGTCCCGCTATCTGCCGGCCGCCGAGACGGCCCGGGTGGGCGGCGACTGGTACGACGCCATCCCGCTGCCCGGCAGCCGGGTTGCGCTGGTCGTCGGGGACGTCATGGGGCACTCCATGACCTCCGCCGCGATCATGGGCCAGCTGCGGACCACCGCGCAGACCCTCGCGGGACTGGACCTGCCGCCCCAGGAGGTGCTGCACCACCTGGATGAACAGGCGCAGCGGCTCGGCCAGGACCGGATGGCGACCTGCCTGTACGCGGTCTACGACCCGGTCTCGCACCGGATCACCATCGCCAACGCGGGACATCCGCCGCCGATACTGCTCCACCTCGGCGGCCGCGCCGAGGTGCTGCGGGTCCCGCCGGGGGCGCCCATCGGCGTGGGCGGGGTCGACTTCGAGGCGGTCGAGCTGGACGCCCCGGCCGGCGCCACTCTGCTCCTCTACACCGACGGCCTCGTGGAGTCGCGGCTGCGTGACGTGTGGACGGGGATCGAGCAGCTGCGGGAGCGGCTCGCGGCCACGGCGCAGCTGACCGGGCCCGACCACTCGCCTCCCCTGGAGGCGCTCTGCGACGACGTGCTCGACATGCTCGGCCCGGGCGACCGGGACGACGACATCGCGCTGCTCGCGGCCCGTTTCGACGGGATCGCGCCGAGCGATGTCGCCTACTGGTTCCTGGAGCCGGAGGACGCGGCCCCGGGGCGGGCCCGCCGCCTGGCCCGGCGGGCACTGGCCCGCTGGGACTTGGAGGAGCTCTCCGACAGCGTCGAGCTGTTGATCAGCGAGGTGGTCACCAACGCGGTGCGGTACGCGGAGCGGCCGGTGACGCTGCGGCTGCTGCGGACGGACGTGCTGCGCTGCGAGGTCGGTGACGACTCTCCTCAGTTGCCCAGACAGCGCAGGGCACGGGACACGGACGAGGGCGGGCGGGGTCTCTTCCTGGTGAACAGGCTGGCCAGACGGTGGGGCGCCACCCGGCTGTCCACGGGCAAGGTGGTCTGGTTCGAGCTGGCGACCCGATGAGGGCCGGACCCCGGGGGGTCCGGCCTTCGCGGCGCCGTCTAGCATATGAGCACCGCCTAGCTCGAAAGATAATCTTGTGACTGTCAATGAGGACTCGTTCACCAACTGGAAGAACCGCGAGGAGATCGCGGAGTCGATGATCCCGATCATCGGGAAGCTGCACCGGGAGCGGGACGTCACCGTCCTGCTGCACAGCCGCTCCTTGGTGAACAAGTCGGTGGTCAGCATCCTCAAGACCCACCGGTTCGCCCGGCAGATCGCCGGTGGTGAGCTCTCGGTCACCGAGACGCTGCCGTTCCTGCAGGCCCTCACCACTCTCGATCTCGGTCCTTCCCAGATCGACATCGGCATGCTCGCCGCGACGTACAAGACCGACGACCGCGGCCTGTCGGTGGAGGCGTTCACCGCCGAGGCCGTCGCCGGCGCCACGGGCGACAACAAGATCGAGCGCCGTGAGCCGCGCGACGTCGTCCTCTACGGCTTCGGCCGCATCGGCCGCCTCGTCGCCCGCCTGCTCATCGAGAAGGCCGGCGGCCTGCGGCTGCGTGCCATCGTCGTCCGCCAGGGCGGTGAGCAGGACATCGTGAAGCGCGCCTCGCTGCTGCGCCGCGACTCCATCCACGGCCAGTTCCAGGGCACGATCACCGTCGACGAGGCGAACAGCACGATCATCGCCAACGGCAACGAGATCAAGGTGATCTACGCCGGCGACCCGTCGGAGGTCGACTACACGGCGTACGGCATCAAGGACGCCCTCCTCATCGACAACACGGGCAAGTGGCGGGACCGCGAGGGCCTGTCGAAGCACCTGCGCCCCGGCATCGACAAGGTCGTCCTGACGGCCCCGGGCAAGGGCGACGTCCCCAACATCGTCCATGGCGTGAACCACGACACGATCAAGCCGGACGAGCAGATCATCTCCTGCGCCTCCTGCACCACCAACGCGATCGTCCCGCCGCTGAAGGCGATGGCGGACGAGTACGGCGTCCTGCGCGGTCACGTGGAAACCGTCCACTCGTTCACGAACGACCAGAACCTGCTGGACAACTACCACTCGTCGGACCGCCGCGGCCGCTCCGCGCCGCTCAACATGGTCCTCACCGAGACGGGCGCCGCCTCGGCCGTCGCCAAGGCGCTGCCCGACCTGAAGGCGAAGATCACCGGCAGCTCGATCCGCGTCCCCGTCCCGGACGTCTCGATCGCGATCCTCAACCTGCAGCTGGCGCGCGAGACCACCCGTGAGGACGTCCTCGACTACCTCCGCCAGGTGTCGCTGACCTCGCCGCTCAAGCGCCAGATCGACTTCATCAGCGCCCCCGACGCGGTCTCCAGCGACTTCATCGGCTCGCGCCACGCCTCGATCGTCGACGCGGGCGCCACCAAGGTCGAGGGCGACAACGCGATCCTCTACCTCTGGTACGACAACGAGTTCGGCTACTCCTGCCAGGTCATCCGGGTCGTCCAGCACGTCTCCGGGGTGGAGTACCCGACCTACCCGGCCCCGGCGGTCTGATCCACGCCGGTCCCCTGCACGCACCGCGCCCCATGGGCTGCCACTTGGCAGCCCATGGGGCGCGGTCCGTTGTGACGGCCAGCGGGGCCCGGGCGCCCTGGACGATGTCGTTGAACGTGGCGCCCTCGCCCGCGCACGGGGTGGTCGTCTGCCCGCTCAACGGGGCCGTCGTAGAGCCGAGCCGGCACTGATGCCGTCCAGGACGCCGTCCCAGGCGAACGGGAAGCGGCTCTCGGAGACCGGCGGAACCGGTGTCTAGGGCTTGAGCCGCTGGTCGCCGCTCTGGTCGTCCTCGATCGGCGGGTCGATCACCGGCGGGGTCGTCTCCGTCTCGGTCGGCGTGGGCGTCTTCGGCGGCTTCGGCGGCTTGGTCCCCGTCGGCGTCGGGTCCGGCCTGTGGGTCTTCGTCTTCGTCGGGGTCGGAGTCGGCTCCGGGTCGTCCGACTCCGACTTGGTGGGTGTCGGGGTGGGCGTCGGGGTCGGCGCGGCGGTGGCGGACTCGTCCACCTCCAGGTCGAACTCGGCGTCGGAGCCGCCGTCGAGCGCGCCCGTGGTGTACGCGCCCCAGATCTTGGCGGGGAAACCGCCACCGTTGGCACGGCGGCCCTTGTCGACGGTGTCGGTCAGGGTGACCTGGCCGGTACCGTCGGGCTTCTCGCCGAACAGGCCGACGGCCGTGACCAGTTCGGGGGTGTACCCCACGAACCACGCCGAGCGGTTGTTCTCCGAGGTGCCGGTCTTGCCCGCCGCCTCGTAGTCACCGGCGGCCTTGCGGCCCGAGCCGTTCCTGACGACACCGGTCATGGCCAGGGTCGTGGTGTCGGCCGCCTCGCGGCTGATCACCTGGCCGCCGATCGGGTCCTTCGCCTTGACCAGGCGGTCCCGGCGCTCGGCCGACTTCACGATCGTCGGCGTGACCTTCTTGCCGTGGTTGTCGAGCGTGGCGTAGGCGCCGGCCATGTCCCAGGTGGAGGCGCCCATGGTGCCGAGCGACATCGCGGGCCGCTCCGGCCAGTCCGGGCCGTCCTTCATCCCGAGGTCCAGGGCGGTCTTCTTCACCTTGTCCGGGCCGACGTCCACGATCATCTGGGCGTAGACCGAGTTGATCGAGCTGTTGGTGGCTTCCTGGACGGTGACGGGCCCGTAGCTCTCGTTGTCCTCGTTCTCGGGGGCGAAGGGGGTGTCGCTGCCTTCGACGGGCCGCTTGCTGGTGCCGTCGTAGATCGTCCGGAGCCCGATCTGCCGGCCGTCCTGGGTGACGGAGCCGTTGTCCAGGGCCGAGGCGAGGACCAGGGGCTTGAAGGTCGAGGCGGGCTGGTAGTCGCGCCGGGTGGCGTTGGACATCCAGTGCTCGGTGGCGCCGATGCCGCCGTACAGCGCGACGACGTGGCCGTTCTTCGGGTCGACGGAGGTCGCGCCGGCCTGGACGACCTTGTGGGACGCGTCGCCCTTGCGGTCGAGCCGGTCCTCCAGCTCCTTGTTGACCGCCTTGACCAGGTCCTTCTGCCGGCCCTCGTCGATGTTGAGGGTGATCGTCCAGCCGCCGGACTTGATCTCCTCCTCGGAGATGCCCTGGCGCATCAGCTCCTGGTTGGCGGCCTCGACCAGATAGCCGGTCTGACCCTCCATGCCGGGCGCGGCCTTGGGCTCCTTCGGGACGGGGAACTTCATCGCGGAACGCTTGGTCTTGTCGAGCCAGCCCTGCCCGACCATGTTGTCGAGGACGTAGTTCCAGCGCTTGCCGACCAGAGTGCGCCCGGTGGGTGAGGCGCTCGTCCAGTCGTACTGGCTCGGGGCCTGGAGCAGCGCGGCGAGGTAGGCGCCCTGCTCGACGGTGAGCTTCTCGGCGTCGACGCGGTAGTAGGCCTGGGCGGCGGCCTGGATGCCGTACGCGCCACGGCCGTAGTAGGCGGTGTTGATGTAGCCGGCGAGGATCTCCGGCTTCTCCTTCTCCTGGTCCACCTTGAGGGAGATCACCAGCTCCTTGAGCTTGCGGGTGACCGTCTGGTCCTGGTTCAGGTAGTAGTTCTTCACGTACTGCTGGGTGATCGTCGAGCCACCCTGCTTGCCCTTACCGGTGAGGGTGTTCAGGACACCTCGCGCGGTGCCCTTGATGTCGACGCCGTGGTCCTTGTAGAAGGTCTTGTTCTCGGCGGCGACGAAGGTCCGCTGGACCGGCAGGGGGATCTTCTCCAGGCCCACGATCTCCCGGTTGATCTTGCCGGTACGGGTGAGGATCTTGCCGTTGCCGTACTTGTAGACGTTGCTCTGCATCGTCGCCTCGGCGTTGGCGACGGCCGGCACGGGGACCAGCAGATAGACGACGTACAGAGCGCCCATCCCGAGCAGGCAGACCGTGAAGAAGGTGCCCAGCAGCTTCTTCCAGGTGAAGAGGCGACGTATGCCCCCGCGGCTCTTCGCCCGGCGCGTCCCACGCTGCCGGGCCTGTCGCGTTTCCGCTCGGCCCATTGCTTCGTTGCTCCGCTCGTCGTGTCTCTTTGCCTGGTCTGCCTCGGATCAGCCCAAGACGCTAACACTGCCCTCTATGGACAAATAGGGGCATATCAAACCTTTGGGGAGGTGACGTTCGGCACCCGCCCTCAACGGAACCGACCGCCGGAAGGCCGCAAAGGTTGCCCGGTGCGGCCAATCTCTCCTGCCCCTCTCCTGCCCCTCCCGTATCCCGATGGGGACCAGACGCCGGAGCGCGCCGCTCCGGTTCCCTGCCCCGGCGTGGCCGCCCGCATCCGTCCGGCGGTATGCATCGCGCGTATACACCGCGGGTAGAGTGACCGGCATGTCCATCGGCCACACCCTCCTCGGGCTCCTCGAATCCGGTCCCCGCCACGGCTACGACCTCAAGCGGGCCTTCGACGAACGCTTCGGCCACGACCGCCCGCTGCACTACGGGCAGGTCTACTCGACGATGTCGCGGCTGCTGAGGAACGGGCTCGTCGAGGTCGAGGGCATCGAGCCGGGCGACGGCCCCGAGCGCAAGCGCTACGCCATCACCGAGGCCGGTGTGACCGATGTCGCGCAGTGGCTCGCCCAGCCCGAGAAGCCGGAGCCGTACCTCCAGTCGACGCTCTACACCAAGATCGTCCTCGCGCTGCTGACCGGCCGCAGCGCCGCCGACCTGCTGGACACCCAGCGAGCCGAGCACCTGAGGCTGATGCGCGAGCTGACCCGGCGCAAGGCGGGCGGCGACCTCGCCGATCAACTCATCTGCGACCACGCGCTGTTCCACCTCGAGGCCGATCTGCGGTGGCTGGAGCTGACGGCCGCGCGGCTCGGGCAGCTCGCCGAAGCGGTCGGCGGCACGGGCGCGGTCCGGGGAGGGGAACGATGACCGCGCTGCTGGCGGCGGAGGATCTGGCCAAGACCTTCGGCCGGACCCCCGCCCTCGACGGCGCCCGGTTCAGCATCCGGTCCGGTGAGGTCGTCGCCGTCATGGGGCCCTCCGGGTCCGGCAAGTCCACCCTGCTGCACTGCCTCGCCGGCATCGTCCGCCCGGACACCGGAACCGTCCGCTACGACGGCCGCGAGCTGACCTCCATGTCGGACGCCCAGCGCAGCGCGCTGCGCCGCGGCGACTTCGGGTTCGTGTTCCAGTTCGGCCAGCTGGTACCCGAGCTGACCTGCGTGGAGAACGTCGCCCTGCCACTGCGCCTGGCCGGCGAGCGCCGCAAGCCCGCCGAGCGCAAGGCCCGCGACTGGCTGGAGCGCCTGGAGGCGGAGGGAACCCGCGACCGGCGGCCCGGGGACATATCCGGCGGTCAGGCCCAGCGCGTGGCCGTCGCCCGTGCGCTGGTCACCGCCCCGCGCGTGGTCTTCGCCGACGAGCCGACCGGTGCTCTGGACTCGCTGAACGGCGAGCGCGTGATGCACCTGCTCACCGCCGCCGCCAGGGACACCCGGGCCGCGGTCGTCCTCGTCACGCACGAATCCCGCGTCGCCGCCTACTCCGACCGCGAGGTCGTCGTACGCGACGGCAGGCTGCGCGACCTGACCGTGTCCGTATGAGGCGCCTCGCCGCCGAGCTGCTCCTCGGCGCCCGTTTCGCCGTGACCGGCGGCCGTCCCGGCTGGACCCGTACCGCCCTCACCGCCCTCGGCATCGGCTTCGGCGCCGCGCTGCTCCTCATCGCCGCCTCCGTGCCCAGCGTCCTCGAGGGCCGTGATCTGCGCAGCCAGGGCCGCGAGGTCACGGTCAGCGAGGAAGCCCCGCGCTCCGACCGGTCCTTCCTCCACGCCGCCACCTCGACCCTCTTCCACGGAAAGAGCGTCCGCGGCCTCGTCCTGCGCCCCGACGGCCCCCGCGCCCCCCTGCCGCCCGGCGCGGCCGCCATGCCGGGCCCCGGCGAGATGGTCGTCTCACCCGCGCTCGCGCGCCTGCTCGACTCCCCCGAGGGCGCCCTGCTGAAGGACCGCCTCCCGTACGAGACCGTCGGTCGCATCGGTGACGCCGGGCTCATCGGGCCCGCCGAGCTGTCGTACTACGCCCACACCCCCGCCCTCACCGGGACGACCGCCGAGGGCCGCAGCGACACCTTCGGGCACAACGTGGGGGCCGACCGGATCTCCAGCGCGTATCTGCTGCTGCTCATGGTGATGGCCTGCGTGGTGCTGCTCCTGCCGGTGTTCGCCTTCGTCGCGACCGCCGTGCGCTTCGGCGGCGAACAGCGCGACCGGCGTCTGGCCGCGCTGCGCCTGATCGGCGCCGACACGGCCATGACCCGCCGGATCGCGGCCGGCGAGGCCCTCGCCGGGGCGCTGCTCGGACTGGCGGTGGGCGCCGCGCTGTTCGCCGTGCTGCGGCAGTTCGCCGGCCGGGTGACGGTGTGGGACGTCAACGCCTTCCCGTCCGACCTGACCCCCGACCCGCTGCTCTGCGCGCTGGTCGTGACGGCCGTTCCGGTGTCGGCCGTCGTCGTGGCGCTGATCGCGCTGCGCGGGATCGCCATCGAACCGCTCGGTGTCGTACGGACCGCGACGCCGCGCCCGCGCCGGGTGTGGTGGCGGCTGCTCCTGCTCGCCTCCGGGCTCACCCTGCTCGCGCTGGCCGGTCCGGTCGACTTCTACGACACCTCCCTCGCCGTCCAGCAGGTGGCGGCCGGCGCGCTGCTGGCGCTGACCGGTGTGACGACGCTGCTGCCATGGCTCGTCGAGACGGCGGTGGCGCGACTGCGCGGCGGGCCCGTGCCATGGCAACTCGCCGTGCGCCGACTTCAGTTGAGCAGCGGTACGGCCGCCAGGGCGGTCAGCGGCATCGTCGTCGCGGCGGCCGGCGCCATCACGCTGCAGATGCTCTTCGGAGCCGTACAGAGCGACTTCATGCGGCCCACGAACATGGACGAGGCGCGGGCGCAGCTGTCCATGTCGACGTTCCGGGGCGACGGGCGCGGGGCAGACGCCGCCGGCGCGGCGCGGAAGCTGATCGACGCCCTGTCGGCGGCGAAGGGCGTCACCGGTGTGACCGCGACGACGACCGGTTCCGCGCAGCGCCCCGGCCCCCGGCGCGGGAGCGAGGACTTCGTCCCCATGACCGAGCTCACGATCGCCGACTGCCCGTCGCTGCGCGAGCTCGGCGACCTGCCGTCCTGCGCGGACGGGGACGTCTTCATCGCCCGGGCCCACGGCCGCGAAGGTCCGGACGACGAGTACCTCGCGCAGACGGCCCGGCCGGGCGCGCAGGTCGACCTGGGCATCACGGCGGGCTCCCGGCCGCGGCTGTGGCGCATCCCGGCCACGGCGCGCACGGTGGAGGCACGGCGCGACCCGATGGGCTGGATGGCGTTCGGCATCCTGGCCACGCCGTCCGCGGTGGACGCCTCGTGGCTCGACGCCCCGACGACGACGGCCATGGTCGTGCTGGACCCGGCGGTTGCGGACGCCGCGGAGTACGCGCGGAACGCCGCCGCGCGCGTCGACCCGCTGATCGATGTCCGCACGATCCAGAACCTGGAGCGGGACGAGCACTTCACCAGCGTGCGCAAGGGGGTGTTCGCCGCCGCGACGGCGACGATGGCCCTGGTCGCCCTCTCGCTGCTGGTCACCATGGTCGAGCAGCTGCGCGACCGCAAGCGGCTGCTGTCGATGCTGGTCGCCTTCGGGACCCGCCGCTCGACGCTGAGCTGGTCGGTGCTGTGGCAGACCGCCGTGCCGATCGGGCTCGGCATGGTGCTGGCGGTGGCCGGCGGCCTGGGTCTGGGGCTCGTACTGCTGCGGATGATGGGCAAACAGGTGGCCGACTGGTGGGCGTTCCTGCCGGTGGTCGGTGTCGGCGCGGGGATCGTCCTGGCGGTGACGGTCCTCAGCCTGCCGCCGCTGTGGCGGATGATGCGGCCGGACGGTCTTCGAACGGAGTGACCGACGCGGAACGACCGGAGCGGCCGGAACGCCCTGCGCGGAACCACCCTCACGCGTTGGCGGGCACCATCCGCACCGGGAGCGTGGCCATCGCCTCCCGCAGCGAACGGGCGAACTCCTCGAACTCGGCGTGCCGGGCCGCTCCCGTGCGGATGGCGAGGGCGATCCGGCGCGAGGGCGCCGGGGCCGCGAACCAGCCCGTGAACAGGGCGGCGTTGCGGGCCGTCTCCACCGTGACCGCGGTCCTCGGCAGCAGCGTCACGCCGAGGCCGCCCGCCACCAGTTGGACCAGGGTGGACAGGCCGGCGGCGGTCGTCGTGACCGGCGCCCCCTCCGTACGGCCCGCCTCCCGGCAGATGTCCAGAGCCTGGTCGCGCAGGCAGTGGCCCTCGTCGAGCAGGAGGAGGTTCAGCTCGCGCAGCGCGTCACGGGGGATGTCGGTGCGGCCGGCCAGCTCATGGCCGTCGGGGGTGACCAGGACGAAGTCCTCGTCGAAGAGCGGGAGTTCGGTGACGCCGGGGACGCCCAGCGGGACGGCGAGCAACAGCAGGTCGAGGCGGCCGGCGGCCAGGCCCTCCAGCAGCGAGGAGGTCTGCTCCTCGTGGACCTGGAGGTCCAGCTCCGGATAGCGGGTGTGGACCAGGCGCAGTACGGTCGGCAGGAGGTAGGGCGCGACAGTCGGGATCACGCCGAGGCGCAGCACGCCGGTGAAGGGCGCCTGTGCGGCCTCCGCCTCCTCCATCAGCTCGCCGACGGCGTCGAGGACGGCCTTGGCCCGGGCCGCGAGCCGCTCCCCCGCCGGTGAGAGCAGGACCTTACGGGTCGTACGCTCAAGCAGCTGGACACCGAGTGCCTCTTCGAGTGCCGAAACCGCGCCCGAGAGCGCGGGCTGGCTCATCCCGATCGCGGCCGCCGCATCCCGGAAATGGAGATGCTCCGCCACTGCCGCAAAGGCTCTGAGCTGGGCCAGGCTGGGTTGCTTCACCCTCTGTGACGGCATGACTGATAACCCCATTCGATCAACTTGACCCAGTCTAGCTATTTCACTGATCAATGCACTCCGTGC
This sequence comes from Streptomyces sp. NPDC033174, assembly GCF_055577795.1. Taxonomy (NCBI): domain Bacteria; kingdom Bacillati; phylum Actinomycetota; class Actinomycetes; order Kitasatosporales; family Streptomycetaceae; genus Streptomyces; species Streptomyces sp. NPDC033174. The sequence goes on along the minus strand of NZ_JBVIPQ010000002.1, from coordinate 122,078 downwards.
CATGCTGATCTCACGTCCAACCCCCACGGAAAACCCCACGAAGGATTTCCGCTGTTCAAGGAGAGCGTGTGCTCACTGTCGGTGACAAGTTCCCCACCTACGACCTGACCGCCTGCGTGTCGCTGGAGAGCGGCAAGGAGTTCGCGCAGATCGACCACAAGTCCTACGAGGGCAAGTGGCGCGTGGTGTTCTTCTGGCCGAAGGACTTCACCTTCGTCTGCCCCACCGAGATCGCCGCGTTCGGCAAGCTGAACGACGAGTTCGCCGACCGCGACGCCCAGATCCTCGGTGTCTCCGGCGACTCCGAGTTCGTCCACCACGCCTGGCGCAAGGACCACGCCGACCTGCGTGACCTGCCCTTCCCGATGCTGGCCGACTCCAAGCACGACCTGATGCGCGACTGCGGCGTCGAGGGCGCGGACGGCTTCGCCCAGCGTGCCGTCTTCATCGTGGACCCGAACAACGAGATCCAGTTCACGATGGTGACCGCCGGCTCCGTCGGCCGTAACCCCAAGGAGGTCCTGCGGGTCCTCGACGCCCTGCAGACCGACGAGCTGTGCCCGTGCAACTGGAAGTCCGGCGAGGACACTCTCGACCCGGTCAAGCTCCTGGCCGGTGAGTGACCATGGCCCTCGATGAGCTGAAGTCCGCCATACCGGACTATGCCAAGGACCTGAAGCTGAACCTCGGTTCGGTCATCGGCAACAGCGAGCTCCCGCAGCAGCAGCTCTGGGGCACGGTCCTCGCCTGCGCGATCGCCTCGCGCTCCCCGAAGGTCCTGCGTGAGCTGGAGCCGGAGGCGAAGGCCAACCTCTCCCCCGAGGCATACACCGCTGCCAAGTCCGCCGCCGCGGTCATGGCGATGAACAACGTCTTCTACCGGACGCGCCACCTGCTGTCGGACCCGGAGTACGGGACGCTGCGGGCGGGCCTGCGGATGAACGTCATCGGCAACCCGGGCGTGGAGAAGGTCGACTTCGAGCTGTGGTCGCTCGCCGTCTCCGCGATCAACGGCTGCGGCCAGTGCCTCGACTCCCACGAGCAGGTGCTCCGCAAGGCCGGCGTGGACCGCGAGACGATCCAGGAGGCGTTCAAGATCGCCTCCGTGCTCCAGGCGGTCGGCACGACGCTGGACGCGGAAGCGGTCATGGCCGAGTAGGTCGCGTACGAAAGACAAGGGCCCCGGGGGACATCGTCCCCCGGGGCCCTTCTCGTCCTCACTTCTTCAGTGCGGCCATCAGCGCCTTCATGTCCTGCGTGAGGAGCTGGTCGACATCCGACAGATCGGTCTTCTTCGTCCGCTGGACCGGCTCCGGGACGCCTGCCTGATACGACTCGCTCGCGGTCAGGGAGATCTCCAGCACCGCCTGGCCGTCCAACACACGCAGCCACGCACCGGAGTTGTCCTCGTCCCGGCCGAAGAACGCCGTCTCTCCGATCCCTTCGACCCGCTTCTTGGCCCCGAAGACGCTGTCGGCCATGAGCGCCTCGAACTCCTCACCGGGGTCGGTCACCTTGTGCCGCGTGTACGAGACGTAGACGGAGTAACCGGTCTCCGGCGGCCCCAGCGTCACCGAGCAGCTCGCCTGGTCGAGCGCGCTGTGCTCCCTCGTCTCCGGAGCGGTGTCCGTCGCCTTCTCGCCCAGGCCCGCCGACAGGGCCTTCAACTCCGCGGCCGCGCACACATCGCGGCTGATCCGGTAGCCGCCGAGGTCCGGGCCCCGCTGCTCGTGCGCGTACAGCCCGCCGGCCCACACCGCCGAGGCGACCACCGCGCCGCCGAGCGCCCACAGCCAGGGGCGCGAAGGACGCGGGGGACGCGGGGAGGCCGGCTCGGTGGTCAGGGTCTCGGCCCCGGGGCGCGGCGCCGGGAAGTCGACGCCTCCCACCAGCTCAGGTTCGGAGATCATTCGGCGTCCTTCACGGAGGGGCCCGGCGTGAGCCGGGGCGCCACGTCCAGGGCGCTCGCCCCGCGTGGTTCGGGAGCGAGGCGCAGCGCCTGTTCCTGGCCGTACGCGCGGAGGTAGCCGACCACCGTGTTGGTCACCGCCACAAGCGGCACCGCCACCACCGCGCCGCCGATCCCGGCGGTCAGCCCGCCGGCCGCGACCGCGAGGACGACGGCGAGCGGATGCACCCGGACCGCCCGGCCCAGGATGAACGGCTGGAGGACATGGCCCTCGATCTGCTGCACGGCAAGGACGACGGCCAGCACCATCAGGGCCGTGAACACCCCCTGGGTGACGAGGGCGACGACCACCGCGAGCGCGCCCGAGATGACGGCGCCGACCAGCGGGATGAAGGCGAAGAGGAAGATGAAGACGGCGAGCGGGACGGCCATCGGGACATCGAGGAAGTAGATGCCGAGGCCGATGAAGACCGCGTCGATCAGGGCCACGATCACCGTGCCGCGCACATAGGCGGTCAGGGTGCGCCAGGCACGCGGTCCTGCTCCGGCGACTCCGGGCCGAGCCTGGGCGGGCACCAGTTTCAGCACCCACTGCCAGACCTTCTTCCCGTCGTGCAGCAGGAAGAGCGTCGAGAACATCGCGAGCAGTATGCCCGTCAGCGCCTCGACGACGACGGTCACGCCCTGCAGGCCCGCGGTGGTGATCTGCTCGGTGTTGGCGCCGATGGTGTCGCTGAGGTTCTTGGCGATGTCGTTGATCTGCTGCTCGGTCACATGGAAGGGACTGTCGAGCAGCCAGCGCTTGAGTTCCTCGATACCGTCCCGGACGCGGTCCGACAGGTTGTCGATGTTGTCCATGACCTGCCAGACGACGAACCAGCCGACCAGCCCCATGATGACGAAGCCGGCCACCGCCGTGACCGCCGTGGCGAGTCCGCGCGGCAGCCCCAGGCCGCGCAGCCGGGTCACGCTCGGCTGGAGCAGGGCCGTGATCAGCAGGGCGGCCACGAAGGCCAGTACGACGAGCTGGACCGCGCTGATGACCTTCATCAGGACCCAGAGGGTCCCCGCCAGGACCAGCAGACGCCAGCCGGCCTCGGCGGCGACGCGCATCCCCCAGGGGATGGCGGCGACGGGGTCGGGCCGGGCCGCGACGGCGGGGGCGTAGGCGGGCGGGGGCGGTACGCGGGCTTCGTCGTCCTCCCCCTCCTCGGCCTGGAAGGCGGCGACCTTGGTCCGGGACGGTACGAGCGGCGCGGGCGGGCCGACGAGGTCGTCGTCCGCCTCGGCCTCGGCCCTGCGCTCGTCCAACCGGCGGCCCATACGGGACAGTCCGGCACCCAGGCGGTCCAGCCACCCTGGCAGTCTCGACATGCTCTTCTCTCTTCCCCCCACCACTCCCCCGGGAGTCTGGGGACCCCTGACCGTACACGCACGGAGCCCCTCACCGTAGGACGGTGAGGGGCTCCGATGAGTTGAGCGGGCCTAGTACCAGTGGTTGGCCTGCCAGAACGACCACGCGCCACAGGGGCTGTCGTAGCGGTTGTTCATGTAGTTGAGGCCCCACTTGATCTGGGTGGCCGGGTTGGTCTGCCAGTCGGCGCCGGCCGACGACATCTTGGAACCCGGGAGAGCCTGGACGAGACCGTAGGCGCCGGAGGAGGCGTTCACGGCACGGTAGTTCCAGCCGGACTCGTGGTCCACGATGTTGCTGAAGCACTGGAACTGGTCGCCGGCCATCATCTGGCGGGCCATCGCCTTGACCTCGGCGACGCTGTAGGAGCCCTTGGCGGCGAAGCTCGAAGCGTCGCGCACGGAGGAGCGGTTGGCACGCTCCTTGGCGTCCGCCTCACGCTTGGCCTTGTCCTCGGCGGCTTCCTTCTTCGCCTTGGCGTCCTTGGCGGCCTGGAGACGGGCCGCTTCCTCCGCGGACTTCTGCGCGGCCGAGTCGGCAGCCGCGGCCTGCGCTTCGGCCTGCTGCGAGAGCGACGAGACCTGTACCTGGGCCTGCTGGCCCCCGGGGATGTCCGCGAGGAGCGTCGTGTCGGCTGCGGTCGCCTCGAAGGTGTCGCCCTGGGCGTCCGCGGCCTGGGTGTTGCCGGCGGCAACGCCCACTACAGCTCCGACAGTGGTGACCGCAGTGGCAGATGCCACGGCGAATCCCCGGACCGAGATCCGGCTCACACGGTTTCCTTCCAGCATCGCCCACACGGGTGACCTCGCGGGCGAAATCGTGCCCCTGGCGCTGGTCTCCGACGTACATGGGTCACTGAAGACACGGGCCCGTGGGAACTTCCGCAGAACGGAAGCGCCGCGTGGTGCTTCGGGCGGCATACGGCGATCGGTTGTTGAGTTGTGTGGTGCCACACCTCTGGAGGTGCACGTGTGCCGTATGCGGGGCCTGACGGAAGCAAGACTCTGCCGGAAGGCGACGCCGCAAGGCAATTATTCGTTGCGTGTGAAAGCTCACACGCCGTTCGTCACAGGGATTTTGGGGAATGGGGCGCGCAGCACGGCGCCGCCCGGCTAAGCTCCTGCGCTTCGCCGGGCGGCGCCAACTCCCATAGCGGGCTTGCCCTGTCGGACCGGGTGATATCCGTCAGCCGGTGACGTCCTCCAGCATTTCGGTCACGAGCGCGGCGATCTGCGAGCGCTCGGAGCGGGTGAGGGTGACATGCGCGAAGAGCGGATGTCCCTTCAGCTTCTCCACGACGGCGACGACGCCGTCGTACCGGCCGACCCGGAGGTTGTCACGCTGGGCCACGTCGTGGGTCAGAACGACCCGGGAATTGGCCCCGATCCGGGACAACACGGTCAGCAGCACGTTCCGCTCCAGTGACTGCGCCTCATCGACGATGACGAACGCGTCGTGCAGCGAGCGGCCCCGGATGTGGGTGAGCGGCAGCACCTCCAGCATCCCGCGGCCGAGCACCTCCTCGATCACTTCACGGCCCGCCACGGCGGACAGCGTGTCGAAGACCGCCTGGGCCCAGGGGCTCATCTTCTCGGCCTCGGTACCCGGCAGATAGCCGAGCTCCTGGCCGCCGACCGCGTACAGCGGTCTGAAGACCATCACCTTCTGGTGCTGCCGGCGCTCCAGGACCGCCTCCAGGCCGGCGCAGAGCGCCAGCGCGGACTTGCCGGTGCCGGCCCGGCCGCCCATCGAGACGATGCCGACGTCCGGGTCGAGGAGCAGATCGAGCGCGATGCGCTGCTCGGCGCTGCGGCCATGGATGCCGAAGGCCTCGCGGTCGCCCCGCACCAGCCGGACGTTCCCCTCGGGGGTGATCCGTCCGAGGGCCTTGCCGCGCTCGGACTGGAGCACCAGACCCGTGTGCACGGGAAGCTCGGCGGCCTCGGGGACGTACAGCGTCTCCTGGTCGTAGAGGATGTCCACCTGATCGGCGGACAGGGCCAGCTCGGACATACCGGTCCAGCCGGAGTCCGTGATGGCGAGCTCGGCGCGGTACTCCTCGGCGAGGAGGCCGACGGACGAGGCCTTGATCCGCAGAGGCAGGTCCTTGGAGACGACCGTGACGTCGTACCCCTCGGCCTGGAGATTGCGCGCTACCGCCAGAATCCGTGAGTCGTTGTCCCCCAACCGGTAGCCGGCGGGGAGGACGCCGGGATCGGAATGGTTGAGTTCGACGCGCAGGGTCCCGCCCAGGTCCCCGATGGGGAGGGGGGCGTCGAGGCGGCCGAACCGGATCCGGAAGTCGTCCAGCAGGCGCAGTGCCTGCCGGGCGAAGTATCCGAGCTCCGGATGGTGCCTCTTGGCCTCCAACTCGGTGACCACGACGATCGGGAGCACGACCTCGTGCTCGTCGAAGCGGGCCATCGCATTGGGGTCGGCCAGCAGGACGCTGGTGTCGAGAACGTAGGTGCGCCTGTCGGGCATGCGGCGCTTTGTGCTGGTCACCACGGAAGGACAGACCCCCTCTGATAGAGGCGCTGAGGTCGTGCTGCGACTGCGACGGTGTCGCAGGGGGATGGGGCCGGGCTCGGGCCACGATGCGCGGGCCGGGCGCCGGCCCTCCGCTTCATCCGTACATGTCCTGCACGGTCGTCCTGGTGCAAAGGGCCTCCCGGGTGGGCGGACTCCGTGCCGCTCACTCTGGAAGGGGTATTCCCTCGAACGAGCTCCGCCATGCCATGGCATATGACGACGCGTTGGTGAACGGACGGTGACCTGCGCCGCGGGGGACGCTCCGGGGCCCGTGGAGGCGGTCGTGCCGGTGGTGACGGCGGTTCCGATGGTGACCGGTGGTAACGGTGGTGGCAGTGGTGCGCCGGGGGCTGTCAGGTGCCGTAGCGGCGGTGGCGGGCGGCGTAGTCGCGCAGGGCACGCAGGAAGTCGACCTTACGGAAGGCCGGCCAGTGGACCTCACAGAAGTAATACTCCGAATGCGCGCTCTGCCACAGCATGAATCCGGACAGCCGCTGCTCACCGCTGGTGCGGATCACCAGGTCCGGGTCGGGCTGGCCGCGCGTGTAGAGGTGCTCCGAGATCCGGTCGACGTCCACGATCTCGGCGAGCTCCTCGAAGCTCGTCCCCTTCTCCGCGTGCTCCAGCAGCAGTGAGCGGACCGCGTCCGCGATCTCCTGGCGGCCGCCGTAGCCCACGGCGACATTGACGAGTATCCCGGTGTTGCCGCGCGTGGACTGCTCGGCTTCCTTCAGTACGGACTGCGTGCGGGCCGGCAGCAGGTCCAGGGTGCCGACGTGGTGCACGCGCCAGCGGCCGTCGGAGGCCAGGGCGCGCACGGCGTCCTCGATGATGCCGAGCAGGGGCACCAGCTGCGCCTCGGGCCGGTTCAGGTTGTCCGTGGAGAGCATCCAGAGGGTGACGACCTCGACGTCCGTCTCGGCGCACCAGCCGAGAAGCTCCTGGATCTTGCTCGCGCCGGCCTTGTGTCCCTGCTCGGGGGTGCCGCCGGAGGCCTTCGCCCAGCGGCGGTTGCCGTCGAGGATGACGCCGATGTGCTTGGGCACCTGGGCGTGATCCAGGCGGCTCTCCACCCGGCGTGCGTAGAGCCCGTACACCAGGTCGCGCAAGTTCACTGAGTTCACCTCTCGGTCCGTGCGGGCCCGCCCCGCCCCCTGCCGGGCATCGGGTCCGCCACGCGATGGTGGGCTGCATCGTGCCCTCGGGGGGATGCGGCACTGGTCCGGCCCCTCATATGCCGCTGCAGTCCCCGAAGCCGCCACATTACTGCGCAGGGGCGGCAGCCACCCAACCCGGCCTGTCACAAGTCCGTGATAAGCAGGGTTGCGTGACTGATTCCCCTTCGTACCGCGCCGCCGCCGACCGCTACGACTCCATGGAGTACCGCCGCAGCGGCCGCAGCGGGCTCAAGCTGCCCGCCATCTCTCTCGGCCTCTGGCACAACTTCGGCGACGACCGCACGCTCGACTCGCAGCGCGCGATCCTGCGCCGGGCGTTCGACCTCGGGGTGACCCACTTCGACCTGGCGAACAACTACGGACCGCCGCCCGGGTCGGCCGAGCTGAACTTCGGCAAGATCTTCGCCCAGGACTTCGCCGCATACCGGGACGAGCTGGTTCTTTCGACCAAGGCCGGCTATCTGATGCACGCCGGGCCGTACGGCGAGTGGGGATCCCGCAAGTATCTGATGTCCTCCCTCGACGCCTCCCTCAAGCGCATGGGCGTCGACTACGTCGACATCTTCTACTCGCACCGCTTCGACCCCCACACTCCCCTCGAGGAGACGATGGGTGCGCTGGCCTCCGCCGTCCAGCAGGGCAAGGCGCTGTACGTGGGTGTGTCCTCGTACAACAGCGAGCAGACCGCCGAGGCGGCCCGGCTGCTGATGGACATGGGCGTGCGGCCCCTCATCCACCAGCCCTCGTACTCGATGATCAACCGCTGGACCGAGGACGACGGCCTGCTCGACACCCTGGAGGAGGCCGGCATGGGCTGCATCTCCTTCGTGCCCCTCGCCCAGGGGCTGCTGACCAACAAGTACCTCGAGGGCATCCCGGAGGGCTCGCGGGCCACCCAGGGCAAGTCCCTCGACCCGAACCTGCTCTCGGACGAGGTGCTGCGCAGGCTGCGCGGCCTCGGCGAGATCGCGCAGCGCCGGGGCCAGTCGCTGGCGCAGCTGGCGCTCACCTGGGTGCTGCGCGACGAGCGGATGACATCGGCGCTGATCGGGGCGTCGAGCGTGCGCCAGCTCGAGGAGAACGTGGCGGCGCTCGCCGGACCGCCGCTCACCGCCGAGGAGTTGAAGGAGATCGATTCCTTCGCGGTGGACACGGCCGGCACCAACATCTGGGCCGGACGCGGCTGAAGACAGAAAACGGGCCGGTCCGTGGGGGGGATACGGACCGGCCCGAGGGGGGGTTTCCACCATAACCCTTCATAAGTGATGCTGCGTGCCACCGTGCGCCGTCAATACGCTCTGGTTGGGGCACGGGCCCCTGCGCACAAGGCGTTCCGGGCCTGGAAGAGGGACCCGCGCCGGGCGTGGCGGGCCGTTCGTACCTCCCAAGAGGGACCCGCCGCGATGGGCGCGCTGTTGACGGCCGGATACCTCAGAGCACCGGCTCGGCGACCTGCTCCTTCTGCTTCGCCGCGATGATCTCGGCCATGAAGGTGTCGCCCCACAGGCCGAGCGGCTCCAGGGCCCTGTTGAGCGCCTCGCCCAGCTCGGTCAGGGAGTACTCGACGCGGGGCGGGACCTCCCGGTAGACCTCGCGGTGCACGACACCGTCGGCCTCCAGCTCCCGCAGCTGCTGGATCAGCATCTTCTCGCTGACCCCGGTCATGTGCCGCCGCAGCTCACCGAAGCGCATCGTGCCGGTGTGCAGCACCCACAGGATCATCGGCTTCCACTTGCCGCCGACGACATCGACCGCCGCGTCGAGACCGCATGTGTACGCGACCTTGCCCTTCGCCATCCTCAACTCCCCTGTGTGCGAATGCGCTTACCGAATCGACAGTACGGCAGCGGGTGGGCGTACGACGCAGGCTCCATGGAGGGCGCCGGGGTACGGGCGGGTGCCGGGCCGGGCGGCGCTCAGCGGGCGGTGCGCCGGAGCAGGGTGATGCCGTCGCGGCGGGCGACGACCCGGTAGCCGTACTTGTGGCGGGCGGCGGCGAGCTCCGCCTCCTGCCGCTCGATCGGGTAGGGCCAGTGCCCGGTTCTGTACGGCCAGGCTTCCGGGGCCTCCCGGTCGTGGACGATCCACTCGGTGGTCGGCGGCGGGAACTGCTTGAGGTCGTAGCGGTAGAGCTTGCTGTCGACCGGGAAGGTCGGGAAGACGACCACCGTGCAGCGCGAAGTCAGCTGCGGCACCAGGTGGTTGGAGGCAGCAACGCTCGCCCCGTCGGGGATCTTCGCCAGCAGCGCGCGGGCCGCCACGATGTGCGGGGTGGTGCGCCAGGTGGCCCGCTGGGCGAGCTGGGCCAGCGGGAACGACGGCAGCGTGACCAGCGTGACGCCGAGGACCGTGGCGAGCGAGGCGCGGATGTGACGGACGGCGAGCGGATGACGGGTGCGGCGCCATCCGCTCAGCGCGTCGATGAGCCCCGCGAAGACGATGGGCATGAGGATCGCGCTGTAGTGGAAGGCCGTGCCCCAGTGGAAGGCGTTCTGCGACACCATGCGCCAGCCGAGGGTGGGGATCGCGATCAGGGAGAGCGGTGAGCGCAGCGCGAGCAGCGCGGACGGGGCGAACACCAGTACCAGGGTCATGGCCTTGATGTCGGGGCGGAGCGCGTCCAGCGGGGCGTGGGCCACCATGCTCAGGAACGAGCCGTAGTGGTCGGAGAGGTTCTCGCCGTGGGCGTACGAACCACCGGGGTTGAAGGCGGGCAGCAGGAGCTCGATCTCCACGAGTGAGCCGAGCAGGCCGGCGACGGCGGTCGCGATGCCCAGCAGGCGGGGACCCTTGGGCCCGCCGGGCCGGCGTGCGGGACCGCCCGCCTTCAAGGCGATGTAGACCCCGATGGCGGCAAGGGTCAGCCCCAGGTCCTCCTTGACGAGAAGGAGCGGCGCCGCCCAGGCGACGGCGCGCCCCCACCGCTGCCGGCCGAGCGCTTCGAGGGCGAAGGCGACGAGGGGTACCGCGAGGGCCACCTCGTGGAAGTCGAAGGCGACGGCCGAGGCGATGCCCCAGCTCAGTCCGTACCCGGCGGCGACGGCGTGGGCGGCGCGGCGGCCGAGTACCCGGGCGGCCCAGCGGGCGAGCGGGACGACGGCCACGGCGAACAGCGCGGACTGGGCGGTGAGGAGACAGAGCGGGGACGGCCAGACGCGGTAGAGCGGAGCGAGAACCGCCAGCAGAGGGTGGAAGTGGTCGCCGAGGAGATTGAATCCGTCGCCGCGCAACGGGACGACGGGCGCGCGGAGTTGAGAGTAGGCGCGCACGGCCTGCTCGAAGATGCCGAGGTCGTAGCCGGTGGTTCTGAGCAGGAGGTGGCGGCGTACGGCGACGGTCGCGTACAGCGCGAAGAGCAGGGCGGCCCATCCCCAGGGGAGGAGGGCCGAGGAGAGGCGGGCGCCCGGACGCTTCGAGGGGGAGCGCGGGGCGGGCGCTGTGACGACCGCCCCGCTCGGTTCCGCCTCTTTGTCAGTAAATGTCCGCATACGCCCCGATGCTATGCGGGCGGCTCCCTCAGATCAGTTCATGTCCCGTGGTGCTGTCCACATTGGTCGGAATCTCCCCCTCGTGGCGGTCCCCGGTGGACACCGTCCCGGACGGTTCGAACATCAGGATGGAGGCGCCTTCCGGGGCGGACGGCTTGTGCTCGGTGCCCTTCGGTACGACGAAGGTGTCACCCTTGTGGAGGCTCACGGAGGTCTCCGTGCCGTCGGCGGCGCGCAGCGCGATGTCGAAGCGGCCGTCGAGGACGAGGAAGAACTCGTCGGTGTCCTCGTGGACATGCCAGAGGTGGTCGCCCTTGGCGTGCGCGACCCGCACGTCGTAGTCGTTCATCCTGGCGACGATGCGCGGGCTGTAGATGTCGTCGAACGTGGCGAGGGCTTCGGCGAGGTTCACGGGCTTGGTGTCCATGATCCGATCCTGCCCCGGGGCAACGCCGGACGTCGCGGGAATTTCCCGCGCGGGCTACGCGGAGGGGAGCGCCGAGAAGGCGCCGAGGAGCAGCCCGGCCAGCGCCCCGCCGAGCATGAAGGGCCCGAAGGGGATCGCGCTCTTGCGGTTCGCCCGGCGCAGCAGGACCAGGCCGAGCCCGTACACGGAACCGAACACGAACCCCGCGAAGGCGCCGACGAAGAGGATGCCCCAGCCGTACCAGCCCAGTACCGCGCCCAGCGAGAGGGCGAGCTTGACGTCGCCGAAGCCCATGCCGTTGGGGTTGATCAGGAAGAGCACGAAGTAGGCACCGCCCAGGGCGAGTCCGCCGAGCAGCGCGTGCACCCACGATCCGGCCTCGGCCGGCAGCAGTTCGGTCGCACCGAGGAGTGCGGGGGCGGCGACGGCGAGCGGGAGCGTGAGCTGGTCGGGCAGCCGGTGGACGCGGCGGTCGATCACGGCGAGCAGCACGGCGAAGGGCGCCAGCAGCAGCCAGACGGCCAGCTCGGGGCGGGGCCCGGTGGCGGCGGCGAGGGCGGCGCAGGCCAGTGCGGTGACGAGCGGGATGAGAAGGGAGGGGGTGAGGGCGGCCTCGGGGGCGGGGGCCGCGGTGTCCGGCATGGCCTCGGGGGCGGCCGGGTCCGGCGTGGTGACCGTCGCGGCGGGGGCGTCCGGCGCGAGGGCCTCGGGAGCAGGGCCCTCGGGAGGGCTCGGCGCGGCTGCGCGGGTCGTGGGGGTGTGCGCCTCGGGGGTGTGCGTCTTGGAGGCGTCGGCCGCCACGGCGTGCGTCGCCCGGGTCTCCCCCGCGGTGGCCGGGGTCGCCGGTGCGCCGGCCGGGACCGGGGCGGTGACCGGCGCGGTGGCCTCGCAGCACGCGCAGCGCGCGCGGCCGAGCCAGCCGCGCGCGGGCCCCGCGAACGGATGCCCGGCGGGGCACGTGTCCCGCCACCGGTCCTCCGGCTCGACGGAGAGCCGGTACGCGGCGCGGGGAACGAGCAGCCCGGTGGCGGCGCCCCACAGGGCGGCGGCGGCGATCAGCGAGACGTACACATGACCGACCCTAGACGGGGTCGCACCGCAGGTCATGGGCCCAGGGGCCCACTCCCCGCGGACCGGGGCCCAGAGCTTCCGACCGGACCCGCTACCTTCATCACCCATGGGTACTTGGCGCAATGGCATGGGCACGATGACCGTTCCGGGACGGGACGAGCCGGTGAAGGTGGAGATCGCGGCGTCCTACCGGGCCCGCACCCGGGGCCTGCTGGGCCGTGACGGGATCGACGGGGCGATCATGCTGACCCCGTGCAACAGCGTGCACACCTTCCGGATGGGCTTCACCATCGATGTGGCCTACCTGGACAAGGACTTGCGGGTCCTCGGCGTCGTCACGATGAAGCCGGGCAGGCTCGGCATGATCCGGCTGCGCTCCCGCCATGTGCTGGAGGCGGAGGCGGGAGCGATGGCGGAATGGGGCCTGCGGCCGGGCGTCCAGCTCACGATCGAGCCGTGAGCCGTGAGCCGTGAGCCGTGAGCCCTGAGCCGTAAGGCGTTGGGCTTGCGGCGGACCGACCGAGTGCTACTTCTTCAGCTTGGTGACCTGCGCGGTGACCAGGGCGACCGGGATCACGGGCGTGGCCGGGCCCTCGAAGTTCGCCGTGTAGAAGGTGGCGACGGTCGGTCCCGAGCGGACGACCTGGAAGACCAGCGGCACGGCCTGACCCTCGAAGTCCGCGGTGAGCTGGTACGCGAAGCTGTCGTCACCCGCCTTGGGCAGCGGCAGTTCCTTCACGGCCTTGTACGTGGAGGTGGTGGAACCGTCGCGGGTGAGGAAGCCTCCCTCGCACGCCGTCGCGGCGGCGCGGAGCCGGCTGAGGACCGTCGCCGCGCTCGGCCCGTGGCTGGTGAGGAACTCGGACACGGCGGGCCGGCCGTTCTTCACTCCGACGGTCTGCCGGTACGCGGACGCCTGCGCGAGCGGCTCCGGCTTGCCGTTGAGCACGGCGATGAGCGGCGCGCACTCGGCCTTCTCGGAGATCTCACCCTCGCCGGGCGGACCGTCCATGGGCGTGACCGTGTAGCCGGGCACGTCGGCGGCGGCGAGAACGGCCTTCTCCAGCTCGGCCTTTGTCAGGGGCTTCCCGGTGGGAGCGGCCACCGGCGTGGACGGTGCCGCGGCGGGGGGTGTCGAGGAGGCGGGGGGCGCGCTGGACGGCTTCCGCTCGGCGGCGCCCTTGCCGCTGTCGCTCGTACCGGCGGCGTTCTCCTTGTCGTCCCCGTCCTCGCAGCCGGCCGTGAGCCCCATGGTGAGCGCGACGGCCACGACCGCCGTGGTGATCCGTGTCGTCATGGTGGTCATGCGTCGTGTCATACGTGGCACGCTAACAGCGGTGCTCACGCCGGTGCATGGGTCCACGGACCCATCCTCCGCGCCCTGCCCCGTGTGGGGGTCCGTCAGGGCGGCCCGGAGCCGAGCAGGGTGAACGCCCCGTACGCCCCCGATGCGAGCGCGAGACCCGCGAGGACCAGCAGCCGGACGCGCGGGCGGAGCCGTACCAGCGCCACCGCCGGGGGCAGCAGCAGGGAGAAGGCGGGCATCATCAGGCGCGGCCGGGAGCCGAAGTAGGCGGCGCCGATGAGCGAGATGACGACGATGCCGATGGTGTAGATGAGTACGGGTAGCGGCTGCCCCTGCCGTGCACAGAGCACCACCAGCCACACGAGCAGCGCGAGCGCGGCGCAGAGCCCGAGCGCGGCGAGGGGCGGCAGGCCCCAGATGAAACGGGCGAGGGCGACACCGCCATCGATGCTGTTGCCCCAGGCGGCCTGGACGTCGAAGTAGGCGGTGGGGCTGCCCTGCCGGACGCCGACGTAGACCACGTACGCGAGCCAGCCCAGCGGCGCGAGCAGTACTCCGGCCGCCATCCGCGCGGAGACCCGGCGTTCCTCGACCACGGTCGCGAGCGCGGTGATCCCGAGGGCGGCGATGAGCGCGGCGGCGGACGGACGGGTGAGACCGGCCAGGGCGCAGAGGGCTCCGGCCCAGATCCAGCGCGCGCGGAGCACGGCGTACAGCGACCAGGCGGCGAGCGCGGTGAAGAGGGTCTCGGTGTACGCCATCGACTGCACGAACGCCGTCGGACCGACCCCCCAGAGCACGGCGAGCACGACTCCGGCGGGCCGCCCGGCGACATGGACGCCCACCGCGTAGATCCCCCAGGCGGCGCCGAGCGAGGCCGCCCAGGACACCAGGAGCCCGGCGGTCGAGGCGTCGACCCGCAGGACTTCCGAGAGCCCGCGCTCCAGGGCGGGCAGCAGGGGGAAGAACGCGAGGTCGGAGTGGACGCTGCCGTCGGCGAGCGTGATCTGGTACCCGTATCCGTGCTCGGCGACCCGGACGTACCAGACGGAGTCCCAGCGTCCCTTGAGCAGACGCAGCCCGTCCTTCCCGGCGACGGCGGCGGCGACCGCGAACACCGCCATCCCGACACCCCGCACCGCGGCGTACCCGTACAGCGCGGGCGCGGCTCGGCGGAGGCTCGGTGCCTGGTCGTGGGACATACGGTCGATTATGTCGGGGTCACACCCAGGCCCCGCCCCGCCCCTCGGGAAACGCGACCACCCGAGCCCCGGGCAGCTGCGGAACCGGCGCGCCCACGGCCTCGACCGTCAGAACGGGCTCCTCCTCGTCCGACTCCTCCAGCCGTGCGCGGGTCACCGTCCCCTCGGGGGTGGCGGCCCAGTAGGCGGAAGGCGCCGGCGCATCCACCGCCGGATACAGGACGGTCGTCCCGGTGGCCGCCGCGACCAGCAGTGCGGCGATCGGCTCGTCGGGCGCGTCCGGTACGGCATCGGAGACGTACACGTCCCAGGACAGAGCGAGATCACCGGTGACGGGCCGGTGGCCACACAGGACGGGCGCCTCCCAGTCGCGCTCCTCCGGATCGACCTCCGGCCCGGCCGCGTCGACCCGGTCGACCGGCACGCCCACCGCGAGAGCGAGCGCCTCGGCGACGGCGCGGGGGGCGGGACGGTGGACGGTCAGGAAGTTGTAGACGCGCACAGGCCGGTGCGACCTCTCCTCATTCGACCGGGGTCTTCCCGTAGTAGGGCCGGACGGTCTTCCCCAGCTTCCGCTGGATGGACCGCAGGGTGCTGAGGGTCCCCGCGTCGTCGAACCCGGTGGCCGTCCGCCATTCGGATCCGGTGCCCGCGAGGTCGCTGACGAAGACGATCTCGGTGGCGAGGAGGGTGCGGGCCCAGTCGACCGGGGCGAGGGGGGCGTCTTCGGCGAGCGCGGCGCGCAGTCTCCGTCCCTGGTCGAGCAGGTCCTGCATGGACGCGAATCCCATGCCGACGGCAAGCTGATCGCCGCACCGCGCCGGCCCGCCCCACTCCAGGAGCGCCCGCCGCAATAGTCCGACCTCGTCCGCCGTGAGCAATTCGCTCGGTACCACTGCTTCTCCCCGCAGTCAGAGAGCGGCGAGCCGGTCTCGGTAGGCGGTGTACTTATGGGCTTCGCCCGGCAGCAGCCGTTCGAGCTCTTCGAAGAAGAGAGTGCCCGCCCGCCCCAGGGCGGGCAGCAACTCAGCAGCAGGAGCCATGGCCTTGTTCTCCCCGCAGGCGACCAGAATTCGCTCGCCCATGCGCTGCATGGAGAACTCGAGCGGCTGGTCGGGGAACGTCGTCGAGACCTTGGCCGACGCCCCCTCCAGCTGCTCCGCGAGGTCCGCCAGGTAGGCCCACAGCTGGTCCACGAGGTCCCATTCCTCGAACCCCACGACCTCTTTCCCGTCCACGACCAGTCGAATGCATCCCTCGATGTAATGAGGGTTTTCGGGAGCCGTGACGCAGTCCTGGACAGCGGTGAACCGCCCGTCGCCGCTCTTCAGGAAAGATTGGACTTCTACCATTGCCGGCACTCCAGTGATGACACTCGTTACTTCTTCGGGTACAGCTGGCCGATACGTCCGTGGTTCAGGCCGACCGAGTACCGTACCCCATTGACCACACCTTCGACGTTGTAGATGGCGTTGGTCCCCTTTTGGGCCAGCTCCGCCCGGTTCTGATTGACGATCTGCTGCACCACGTCCGCCACGTCATCGACCGTCATGTTCTTGCCGAAGAAGGTCTGGTCCTTCTTCACCGAACCGTCCCAGTACTTGGGGTGGTGACGCTTCAGGAAGTGGTCCATACCGTCCTTGTCGAGCTGGAAGTTCTCATTGCCCACCTTGAAGGTCTTGCTCTTCCACTTCGCCAGCGCGTTCTTCCGGTCCTGGGCAGCCGTCTTGGAGGGCTTGGGGCACGGGTCGTTGTTGTGAACGAGGGCGCTGCTGAAGCCGACACCGACGTAGTAGCTGTGCAGTCCGCCGACGGCCAGATCGTGCGTGGTCTGCCGCTGGGTGTAGCCGTGGACGGCGAGGACGTCGAGCGCCTTGCCCTGCTGGGTCCGGAGCACGGCACCGGGGCGAATGTCCCCCGCGTCCACCCAGCGCCCTTGGCCGACGAGCCAGAAGGGATGCGTGTCAGTGGCGGTGACGGTACCGGCCGAGGTGGTCAGCCGGGTGAAGTCCTTGTCGTCGTAGGTGGTGAAGGTGCGGGTCACGGTGCGGAGCGTGGTGAGCCCCCTCGCCGGGTCGGTGGCGACGACCTGGTCGCCCAGGCGTACGGACTCGATCGGCACGCTCAGCCCGCCGGCGACGAGGACCCGGGTGCCGGGCGGGAAGCTGTGACCGACCGGGCATGTGGTCTCGTCCGGCTTCTTCTCCTTGGGCGGGTCCTTCTTCTCCGTGTCGAGTTTCTTCTTCGCGTCCTCGAGCTTCTTCTCGGCGTCCTTGACCTTCTTACGGTTCTTGATCAGACCCGTCAGACCGTCATAGAGCTTCCCGCCGTGCTTCTTCAGCTTCCCGATCAGCTCGGCGGCCTTCTTCCACTTCCACGGCGCCCCGTACTTCGCCGCCAGCTTCCCGACCGCACCACCGATCAGACTGGTCAGGATGTTGATGAGGGTCTCGGTGCAGGCGCCCATGTCGCCCTTGGTGATGCAGTCGAAGGCATCCTTGATCCCGAGCTCCTCGGCCAGGATCTTCGCCAGCTCCTTGGCGGCTTCCTTCGCCTTGTCCGAGTCCGACTTCTCGGCCTTCTGCGCGTCCTCGAGATCCTTGACGGCCTTCTCGTAATCAAGCTGCGCCTGAGACTTGGGCTGACCACTGTTGTCGGAGGCCGGCTTGCCCGAACCGGGACCCTGGGCCTGGGTGTCACCGCCGCCGCCGTCCCCGCAGTCACCACCACCGCTGATCCGGCAGACCTGCGCGCTGATCTTCTCCGTCAGCTCCGCACCGATCCCCGTCGCCACCAGAGCGCCGACGATCGCCACGACAACCATGACAAGGCCCAGGTACTCCAACGCACCCTGACCACGCTGCGACTTCCGCAACCCCAACAACCGGGCCTCAGTACGGAGACCACACCCGCGCCACCGTCGACGAACCGAACGCACAACCCCCATACGCAACATGAGCCGAACGCTACGTGCACCAAGGGCAGCCGGTCATGGGCCCAAGGACCCATTCGGGCGCGGATTCAGCTCCACGGTCTCCACGGTGGCCCGGTTTCCGTACCGCTCCGTCCACCGCCGTTCGTCCGCCTCGTTGCCGGTCCTGATGCCGAAGGTCCAGGTGGGATCGAGGAAGAGCGTGTGGCCGCCGTCGAAGTCCAGGCCGAGGCACGTGGTGAGGCCCTCACCCGTCACGTACGCGCGCAGTGTCGTGCAGCGCAGCTCGTCCCGGCCGTCCCCGAAGAGCTGCTCGCCCCAGGCGGCCACGACGACCTCGTCCTCCGCCTCCGCGAGCAGCTTCACATCGTCCCAGCCGGCACCGGGAACGACTTCGGCCCCGAGGTGGTCGTACTGGCCCTCCGACGTCAGGCGCAGGAGGCCCTCGTCCAGCCTCAGCCACAACACCACCGGCTGGGGCCGGAACTCGGGCACCTCGTCGTCCCGGTCGATCCAGCCCGGCACGAGGACGTCGCGCACGCGGCGCTCCCGTAGTGCCGCGGCGGCCACACGCCACGCGCTCATTCGCGTCAGCCCTTCTTCTTCGGCACCTTCTTGGGCCCCCAGGCCCACCAACGGACCCAACCTCGGTCCCCTGCCGGCGTGGCCATCCACGGGCGGTGGTTTCCTCGACGGATCGCCGGGGCGCGGAACCGGGCTCGTTCATCCCGACGGCCGGATCCTCCTGAACCCCGCCGCCATCACCGGCCCGAGGTGGTCGATGAGGTCGTAGCCGGGCTGCCCGGGAAAGGGCAGGTCTTCGAGGAACGAGGTCACGATCACCGCGTCGATCCCGGCCACGCCGCGCCGGCTCTGTTCCTCCAGGAAGTCGAGGACATCACGCCAGTCCGCGGCCTCGGGAGCCTCCCCGAGGTAGGACCTCACCGTGTCGCCCACCACCTCCCAGAAGAAGACATGCGGCAGCACACCGTGCTCGTTGAACACATGCGCCTCGTAGGCGTCCTCGAAAGCCGGAAAGCGCGCCACGAGATCCTTCACCAACTGCACGCCCGGGGTGGTCGTCATCTGAACTCCGGTCCTGGTCGGTGGGAAGAGCGTGCGACCGCCCCGAAGCCGAGGGCGAGGCGCTCGGCGCGGCCATCGCCCAGGCTACGGCGGTCGTCCGGGACAGACAGTGTGCCCCAGCTCCCCGGAGGGTCGATGCCCTGGCCGCCCCGCCCGCCCGCGCCCCGCCCGCCGGTTGGGCCCGACAAGGGGTCCACGGGCCCACGCCCCGCGCCCCGCATCGCCCCTACGCTCGCGCCACGGAATCAGGGAGAAGAGGGGTCGGACCGTGAACGGTGGCAGCAGCGGGGGAAGCTGGGGCACCAGCGGGAGAAGTCACATAGCACCGGGGCACAGCCCCGACAGCCCGGGGCCGTTCTTCCCGCTGATGCGCAGCTGGGCCGCCGGCGTCATCGTCTACTTCGTCTGCGGGCTGGTCTTCTCCAAGGCCCTCCTGGAGCCGCTCGCCACCGCCGATCGGCTCGACTCCTTCGGCTGGCGGCTGGCCCTGCTGCACCTGCCCGGCATTCTCACGACCGTCCTGACCGTGCTGGCCGCCGCCCGGGTCCTGCCCGACGCTCAGCGCGAGTCCCGTTTCCTGTACCTCCTGGCCCTCTTCGCCGTACCGGTCGCCGCTCTCGTCTACGGCTACGCCGTCACCTGGGACGTCGTGGCGGCCGAGGGCATCTACATGCCGGCCGTCTCCCTCGTCACCGGCGGGGCCGTCGGCCTGGCCCTGGACCGTCTCCTCGAGGGCCGCGGAGACAGCGGCCCCGCCCCGTACCCCTATGCCTGGCGGGACAGTGGCGCCACCGCCATGGAGTACCTGGGCGTGATCGTGGTGGTCGTCGCGCTGGTCTCCGCGCTCTCCCTCGCGGGCATCGGCGGCTCGATCGGCGAGCGCATCCGCTGCGCCATCTCCTCGCTCACCGGCAGCGGGGGCGGGGGCTGCGTCACCGGCCCGGACGGCACCGCGAAGCCCAAGACCGACGCCGACTACGAGCCCAAGCTGTGCCAGGTCTCCAACGTCTCCGACACGGCCGGTGGCAAGGTGAAGATCGGCTGGTTCGAGTGGGGCGAGGAGTACGGCTTCCAGCAGAAGGTCGCCCAGGCCAAGACCGACGTCAACGGCGACGGCAAGGTCGACGGCAACGACAAGCTGGTCTACATGACCTTCACCGACGCCGCGTCCGCCGGTGTCAACGCCAGCACACCCGGCGTCAAGCTGGGCAAGCTCGGCAAGGCCGACCTGGACATCGGCGGCGGGATCAAGGTCACCAACGGTGACACCTGGGTCTTCAAGAGCGAGGAGGAGGCTCAGCAGATGCGGGACGACATCGAGGAAATGAAGATGTGGGAGACCTCGATGACCCACGGTGGCGGGTACGGCGGCGGCAATTGGTACGCCGCCAACAAGTGGGCAAAGAAGAAGGACGCCATCGAGAAGAAGATCGGCGAGAAGAAGATCTCGTACTCGACGATCGGCCTCTACGCCCAGGCGGACGGTGGCCTCGGCATCAAGGCGGGCGACGACTCCAAGCTCGGCGCCAAGCTGGGCGGCAAGGCGAAGTTCTCCCCGGACGTCACGATCACCAAGGACGACGTCAACGGCAACGAGTCGTACACCTACACCGCCAAGCTCGAGGTCGAGGGCAAGGTCAGCGCCGAGGCGGGCAAGCCCGGCTACACGGCCGGCGCGAAGGACACCCACACCGGCGCCATCACGGTCACCCGCGACCAGAAGACCGGCAAGATCGTCCGCATCGACATGACGCAGACGGTGGAGAAGACCTCGACGTCCGACAAGGGCGAGGGCAAGGGCGACAACGGCAAGACGAAGAAGGACAAGCGCGGCGGCAAGGCCAGCGGCACGGAGTCGGGCGGTCCGACGGGCATCGAGGTCGAGACCAACTCGATCGTCTTCGGCAAGGAGACGGACAAGGCCACGGAGGACAAGCGGGCCATCGCCGAGAAGTGGCTGGACGGCTCGGGCAACAACACCGCCCCCTTCGAGTACATGTTCGGCGACAACTCCCTGTCCCAGAAGCCGACGGGAACGGACCCCTTCGAGCAGCTGATGTTCCAGGACGGTCTGTCGAGCACCCTGAACTACAACGGCGAGACGGACGCGGAGGAGTTCGGCTTCGAGGTCTCGCTGGGTATGAGTCTTGGGTTCTCCATCTCCGACGAGCACAAGAAGGAGACACTGACGGACGCCAAGTTCCTCGGCGCTCCGCAGGGCGACAAGCGCTCCTACCTGCCGTACAGCTACTGCGCGAAGTAAGGAAAGCAACGATGACGTCGTACTTCCGTACGCACTCGAGGGCGCTGGGCGGCGCGGTCGCAGCGGCCGTCGGTCTGGGCCTGCTGACCGGCTGCGGCACCGGCGGCGACGCCGCGGCCGTCCCCGGCGGATGGGGCACGCTCGACACCAAGAGCCTCTCGGTCGGCTACCCGAAGGACAAGGGGTACGCCGAGCAGCCGGCGGCCGAGCGCAGCAAGAACAACGCGGCGGTCGCGCTGAAGGAGGAGGGCGGCCTGCGCACGGGCATGGTCTCCGTCCAGCTGAACTTCGCGACCGGCGTCGACGACGCGGCGGAGGCGGGGACGGCGGCGGGCGCGGTCATCGGGCTCGGGGCGACCCGGGAGGAGTCCAGTGACGTGACGCTCGCCGGTGAGGAGAGCGCGTCGCAGGCCCGCCGGATCAACTACTCCTTCACCTCGACCGGCGAGGAGCGCACCCCCGCGAAGGGGACCCGGATGACGGGTGTCATGGTGGCCGGGGTGGATTCGAAGGGCGTGCCCTTCCTCGTCCGGGTCAACGCGGTCCAGGGCGCGCTGTCGGAGGACGAGCTCGACTCGTTCGTGGAGTCCATCACCGTCAAGTAGCCGAGTAGCCGAGTAGCCGAGCCGACAGCAGGCAGCAGGCAGCAGGCAGCAGGCAGCGCAGAGAACTGGGGCTGAGACATCCATGCAGATCCTCCCGGGTGGCGAAGCGACGTTCTTCCTGCTCTTCGGGCTGTTCCTCGGCCTCTTCGCAGTACGGTCCGCGCTGCGCCTCATCACGGTGCTCCGGCTCGTACGGCGCGGTGAGCACGCGGACGGGTGGTGCGCGGAGCGCCGGGTGCGGGACCGCGGGCCGGGCAGTGAACGGGCGTACGCCACCGAGTACGTCTTCGCGTTCCGTACGCCGGGCCCGGACGGCCGCGAGATCCGCTTCACCGACCACGCCCCGGGGCCCTTCGGCTTCGAGGTGGGGGCGCCGGTCAGGGTCTCGTACGACCCGGGGAATCCGGAGAAGCACGCCACGGTGGCGGGGCCGGGGGCCTGGGGTCCGCTGCTGGCGCCGACGGCGTTCGCGGCGGTGCTGAGTGTGCTGACGCTGGTGCTGCTGTACGGATTCGTGGCCATGCGGGGATGGGTCTGATTGCGGATGAGGGCGGGGCCCCGGAGGGAGGAGCGCGAGGGGGGCGGGGCCCGGCGTGAGCCGGGGCCCCGCCCGCGTCACCGCGCCTGTTCCCTGATCTCGGGCGGCACGCCCTCGTCGGCGAGGATCCGGTCCCGGGCCTCCCTGCTGCCCGGCATCTCGTCGGCGACCCGGAGGAGCTTCACGGCGGCCTCGGCGGCGAAGTTGCTCCGTACGAAGCGTTCGGCCATATCGGGGATCCACCTCGGCCCGGAGATCAAGGCTTCGTAGTCGTTAATCAGCCAGTCGAAGACCTGCTCCGTGTGCCAGGCCGCGAGCCGCGCCGTCCAACGCTCGGCGAAGTCCTCGGGGACGTCCAGACCGTGGAGTTCGCACTCGCGCCGCGCCTCGGCCATACGCTCGCGGGTGACGTGCCCGGCCGTAGGCATCAGCGCCCACATCACCTGCCGGACATCGAGCCACTGCGGACGCTCGTCCCAGTCCTCGTCATAGTCCCCGTCCCACTCACGCGGAGGCTCGGGGAACTCCAGCGGCGCGGCCGGGAGCAGATCCTCCAGTACCGTGCGGGCCCGCGCGAAGCTCTCCGGTGTCGCAGGCACTGTCCGCTCCCACTCCCTGAGGGACTCGGGCAGCAGCGGCTCCTCGTCCGGGGTCACCGGCTGGGCCGCGCGTGCCTCGTAGCGGGGCCGCCTCAACAGACGCACCCGCTCCCGCGCCAGGAAGCGCGCGTACTCGTCCACCGAGTCGTCCGCCACGAGCCGCAGCAGAGCCTCCTCGCCGAACGGCGCACCCAGTTCGTCCAGTAGCCAGATGGCATCCGTCTCAACCACCTCGGCGCGCACATACCGCTCGGCCAACTCCGCCGCCTCGGCCGCGATCTCCGCGCCGCCCTCCTTCTCCACCTGCTCGCGCAGTGAGCGGAAGGCCTGATACGCACGGCCGGAGAGCGCTTCACGGGTGCGATGCGACCCGAACTTCTCCCGCAGCTCTTCGGTGAGCGGTAGGTCCGACTCCCGCTCGGTCCGCTCGTAGAGCTCCCAGACCTCCTCCGTCCAGCCCAAAGTGATCGGTGGCAGTGCGGCGAACACCTCGGCCAGTTCGTCCAGATGCCGTCGCTCAGTCATCGTGCCGCTCGCCTTTTCGTCAGGAGACACCCAGGTACTCCATGGCCGTCTTCGGGTCCTTCATCTTGCCCGTGTGGATGGCCTCGTACTTCTCCGTGTCGGACTTGGAGTTCCACACCGCCTCCATCCGCTTGAGCTGGGCCGGCGACACGTCCTGCCCGGCGATGCGCACACCGACGTCGTTCTTGGACATCTCAAGGGCCGGGTTACCCGGCGGCCGGACCTTCGGCTTGCCCTGCTTCTTGTCCGTCTTGCTCTGCTTCTCGTAGTTGAACTGG
This sequence comes from Streptomyces sp. NPDC033174, assembly GCF_055577795.1. Classification (NCBI taxonomy): domain Bacteria; kingdom Bacillati; phylum Actinomycetota; class Actinomycetes; order Kitasatosporales; family Streptomycetaceae; genus Streptomyces; species Streptomyces sp. NPDC033174. The sequence continues at coordinate 98,725 of NZ_JBVIPQ010000002.1, read as the reverse complement.
TCGAAGATCTGGTGCCACTTGTCGGTGCTCTCGATCTCGTAGCGGGCCTGCCGTCCCGGCTGCTCCTTCTGCCACTTGCCGAGCCGCTCGACCTGCCGTGGGAGCGACGGCTGAGTGGTCGCCTGAGCCCTGTTCTTGACCTCGACGACGTGGACCTTCCCGTCCTTGCCCCGGTAAGCCACATCGGCGTCGGGGATACCGGAGACGTCGATCTCGCCGCCCTTGCCGTCGGGCAGCTTGCCCTTGCGGTCCGGGGTCTTCCCCACCTCGTCACCCACGGCGGAGTAGACCCTGGTGCCGTCGGCCGCCTCGTTCTCCGCCACCCTGCGGACAGTGTTGACCTCGGCCAGCGCCTCGGCGAGCTTGTCCTTGTTGGTGGCGGACAGCACCTTGGAGGTGAGCATCTCGCGGCTCTGACCGTCGATGCGCTTGTCGCGCACCAGGCTGTTCAGGGCGTCGAGCGCGTCCGCCGCGTCCTTCTTGGTGTAGTCCTTCGAGTCCCAGAGCTCGCGGTCCTTGGCCCGCGACAGGAACTGGTCCACCTGCGCGTCCTGGACGTTCACCTTGTCCGGCTTCTCCAGCCTCTTGGCTTCGCGCAGGGCGTCGCGCAGCAGCGCTTCGCGGGCGTTGAGCGCCTCCTGCTGGGCCGCTCGCTCCTCCTTGACGTCATCGTCGTCGGGGCCGCAGCTGTTGTCCGTACGCAAGGCGGCGGGAAGCGTGGTCGGGAACGCGCCCGTGCCCTGGAACACTGCGTACGTCACCGCGGTGGCCCTGCCCGGTACCTTGGCGGCCGACGATGCCGTACTCATGCGGCCGGAGGCCATCGCCAGGTTCGCGCACTGCTTCTTCTGGTCCTTGCGTGCCTTCTCGGCGGCCTCGTCGGCGTGCTTCTGAGCCTCGTCGGCGAACTTCTTGGCGTTGCCGGGCTCGTTCCGCTTGAGGTACTCGCGAGTCTTCTCCGCCGCCTCGGCGGCCTTGCCCACGCGCGTGTTGGGGAAGTTGCGCTTCTTGCCGACGTCGCCCATCCGCGTCAGCTTCTTGATGCTCTTGGGCGTGAAGATGCCGACGATGCCGAGGGCGGTGTTACCGATGGACGCGCCCTTGTTGCCCTTCTTCCAGTTCTCCTTGTCGACGAACATGTCGACCGCGAAGTCGATGACGAAGTCCTCGCCCTTGTCCGCGGCCTCCCAGCCGGCGCCGAGATAGTTGCCCTTCTTCCACTTCTCGGAGACGCCGCCGCCTTCCTTCTTCCACCAGTCCTTGGTGTAGGTACGGATGCCCTCGACGGTGTCGGTGACGACCTTCTTGGGGTTGGTCGCGACGGCGTAGGTGTCGTTGATCAGGCCGGTGAAGGGTGCGACGAAGAAGCCGCGGGTGTGGTCCCAGAGGGTCCTGTCGTTCCGCTCCTCGGGAATGAGCGGCTCGTCCGGGTCCTCCTTGAAGTCGTCGTTGTCGACCTCGCGCTCGAGGGGGCCGGGGGCGACGGGAACGGTGTCGTTGTCGCTCATGGTGACGATGTCGGCGGTGCCGGTCTGCGTACCGCCGGAGCCGGTGCCGCCCGTGCCACCCGTGCCGCCGCTGCCTCCGCTGCCGCCGGTCGCGCCTCCGTTCTCCGCGGGATCGCCGGCTTCGACGTCATCGCCGCCGCTGCCTCCGGAACCACCGGAACCGCCTCCATCGCCGGAACCGCCGCAGTCACCGCCGCCGCTGATCCGGCAGACCTGCGCGCCGATCCGGTGCGACAGGTCCGAGCCGATACCGGTGGCCACCATTGCTCCGATGACGGCGACCACGACCAGGATCAGGCCGAGATACTCCATGGCCGTCTGACCCTGGTCCCGTCGCCACAGGATCATCCGCTCGATACGGAAGCCCCGCGGCCGCTCCCGGTCCTCGGGCTCCAGCTCGAACCACTCGCGCACGTCGGGGCGGCGCAGCAGCACGATCACGGCGATCGGGATCGCGGCCTGGGTCAGACCGCGGTAGTCCAGGTGGAGCAGGGAGACGAACGAGAGCCAGAGCAGCCAGCCTTGAACGATGATCAGGCCTCGCCTGGTCCGCGCTCCGCCGTGCCAGGCGCGCCGTGCGAGCCAGATGCCGAGGATGCTCGGCAGGCAGTCGTAGAGCAGGGTCCCGAACAGCTCGCCGTTGTAGTAGGTCATCATCGACAGCACCGTCAGCACGTACAACGTGCTCAGCGCGATCTGAGCCCACTGCAACACCTGGACCCACAGCAGTCCGCGGGGCAAGGGCGTACGACCGCTCACCCTGTAGCCCGGCACTCCGCCCCCGGGCCCCCATGTGCCCGCTTCCGTTCCCGCGACCCCGGCCGCTCTGGCATTGGCTGCCTGGGCCACAGACTCGGCCCATCCCCCGTACGCACCGTTCATGCTCGTACATTAATGCGGAGTGGCGAGTTCTCGCACTTGACCTTTACTCCAATTCCCCTTCGCTGAGCGGTACTTCACACCTGATCGGTCCACTCGGGATACAACGGGAGAGCCAACCCGTAGAGCTGTCGCAGAGTCGTCCACAGGGAATGCCGATCTCGGTCGTCCCAGAGACCGTTGCTCCATGAGGGAGTTGACGACGCTTGCGAGAGGTGGGTGCTCCTCACCGCGCGCACGGGAAGCGGGCTGGCCACAGGGCCGGCTTCACCGGCGGCTGCGCGCCGAGGGCTGGGAACGGCTCTGCCGAGGCGCCTGGGCCGTCCCCGGCAGAGCCGTCACCTGGGAGTGCCGCACCCGCGCCCTGCAGATGCTGCGCCCCCGCGCGGTCTGCAGTCACCGCTCCGCCGCGCTGCTGCACCGCATCGAACTCCTCGACGAGGGGAGCTACGACGGGAGCTTCCTCGACATGACGGACTCAGCCGATCCGGACAAGGACAGCCGGACGACACGAAGGGGACTGCGGGCGACGGCACCGGCCCGCACGGTGAGTGAGCTCATGCGGCGCGGCTCCCGCCAAGAGGCCGTCGTGGCCGCCGACTCGGCGCTCGCGCGCCGCACCGTACCCGGAGTCCGCAGACCCCCGCTCGTCCACCTGGACGAGCTGCAGAGGGAGCTGGCAACCCGCCGGAGCGGGCGGCACGAGCCCGCCGCTGGCTTCCCCTCATCGCCGACGCCGCTGGACCCTCATCGCAGAGAGCGGTGGATCGGTGACGACGGCGACCGTGGGGCTCACCCGCCCGCCCCCATGCGAAGGGCCCGGCACCCCCGACCAAGTCGGCGGCGCCGGGCCCTTCGCGCGGACACGTCAGCTCTGGGAGCCCGAAGTGCGCGGGAAGGAGACCTCCACGCGCCGGTTCTTCTTCCGGCCCTCTTCCGTGCTGTTGTCGGCGATTGGGTACTGCTCGCCATAGCCGCGGATCTCGAACGTGATCGTCGATCCGAGCTCCTTGGACAGCACGCCGTGCACCGCCTCGGCGCGCTGCTTGGAGAGCACGTCACCGTGGGCGGAGGAACCGAGGTTGTCCGTGAAGCCGAAGACTCGGACCTTCGTGGCGTTCTGCTTCTTGATCTCCGCGGCGATGGCAGAGATTCGCGCGTTGGCGGCGGAGCTCAGCTTCGCGCTGTCCTTACCGAAGAGCACCTCGGCCTGCAGCGCGAACTTCACGTCGGAGTTGCTGTCCTCACGACGCTCCTCGCCGCCCTCGTCCTCGATCACCTGAATGATGTCGAGAACCTTGGCCGGCGCCAGGGTGCCGCCTTCTGCCATCTTGAGGTCAGGGTCCGTAGCGTCCACCTTTACGGGCGGCTGCGCCGATGCCTCAGTGCCTGGGGGGACGCTGGGGCCGTCATCGGCTACTGCGGCCGTAACACCGAAGAGGGTCGCACTGGTCATCAGAACGGCTGCGAGCGCTGGCGCCGCCCATTGTGACCTGATCCGTGAACGATGAAGGGTCATGTCGGCCATCACCCAGAGATCTTCAGCGAGGTGACGCCAAACGACGGAAGGTTGAAATCAACCTCATTGGTGCTGCTCGGCGGTGCCGGGAACTGCATGAACACGGGAGTCGATTCTCCAGCCGCAACCGGCGTCATGGCGGTGGTGCACAGGCAACGGCCATCCGTATCACGCAGGACGTAGTAGCGCTTCTTACCGACCTTGTCGATCAGCATGGCGCCGGCAACGGAATTGGGATTCTTGGACACGATGGCCAGCTCCGAGCCTTCCATCCCATTCATGCTGCGGGACTGGTTGCCGGTATTCTTGATCTCACCGCTGACCGTGACGAAGCCTCCGGAGTCACGCTTCACCTGATTGACAACCAATACCAGCCCGACCTGCCCCTTGATCTCGGCCAGTTTCACATTCGGGTCTACCTTGTCCCCTGCTGCCGTGTCAGGCTTTGACCCTTGGTTACCCGCAGGCTTCGAGGCCGGGGCGCCCTCCTTGGGCTTGCCGCCGCCGTCATCACCGCCGCAAGCGGAAACCGCAAGGGCCAACACCGCCGCCGTGGAGACAGCTGACACTAGCCTTCGAGTCCTCGTAGTACGCCGAATGTTCATGGATACTGCTTCCTTTGTTCGTCGTTCGCTATGAGTCGATCAAGTGCACGGCGAAGAAGACTTCGGCCAACTCTTCCCAGATATCGGGATCGGTGGGGTCAAGCTTGAACTCGTCACGGCCGTCGCATTTGAACACGGGAGACCCGGGCTTGCCCTTGCCCTTGTCCTTGTCCTTGCCCTTGTCAGGACCGTCACCCTTGCCCGGCTTCTCATCTTCCGTCTTGTCGGGCTTCCAAGTGCACCGGAACTCGATGACAGCCGTGGCTGTCGCCCTGGCGTGCCTCTTCTCTGTGCCAGGAAGCACCGATTCGCCTACGGTGTAACGAGTCTCGACAGTGACCTCAAACTCATCCACACCGGGGCTGCTGGATCGCTGACATCCGTTGGGCACCACGTCAGAGCGGTTCTCTGCTGCGAAGCGCTGCGCCTGGGAACACGGACGTCCACTGATCCAGTGATTGTCGAGGAAGTCTTTGAGCCCACCGGGAAGGAGGAGTGCCGCCACGAATCCGGGGCCCATCTCGTCCCTGGCGTCTTGAGCCGCTGCGAGCGCTGCCGCGTCCGCAGCGCCCTGAGCGCCGTTGCGCACAGAAGCTGCCTTGCCGACCGTAAAGAAAGCGAACGCGAGAAAGAGCAGGCCCGCCACCATCATGATGTAGATGGGGAAGGCCTGCCCTCGATCGCTGCGAGCGTATTTGCTCACTTGCCCGCGGTGATCGTCGCAACCAGACCCTTGATGCGGTCCGTGATCGCCGAGCCGATGCCCGAGGCCACCATTCCACCGATGATCGCGACGACCACCAGGATGATGCCGAGGTACTCGAAGGCCGTCTGGCCGCGGTCCTTGGTCTCGTAGCGCTTCTGGATCTTGCTGACCGCGGTGTTGGCCCAGCCGTTGACGCGGACCTGGGTGTTGACGGCGGCCTTCAGCATGGTGTTGTTCGACATGGCGATCTCCTCCGGGTTCGGCCGACCGATTGTCGGCCGACGCGTAAGTCTCTGCTGTGTCTTCCGCGTTACCGGCTTCCTCCTGGCCGGTGCCGCTTTCGACATGAGAAACGTACGCCGGAACACCCGGCCCACCAGAGGGTCCCAGGACCCATTCCCGGGCCCAAAGAGAACCTTGGGCCCGCCCGGCCGCCGACTGGGCCCCAAGGCCCAGCTCGCGGCTCTCCGCCTGAATGCCCCGCTCAGCCATGGCTACCAGCCCCTCGCGAGCCGGGGCCCGTCTGGTCGGTGGCCGGCGCCGTGCCGAGCCACCTGGCGATCGCCTCGCTGCGGCTTCCGCTCTGGAGCTTGGTGAAGATGCGGTTGATGTGGTTCTTGACCGTCTTCTCACTGATGAAGCAGGTGGCGGCGATCTGCTGGTTGCTCATTCCGGATGCAATCAGCTCCATGACCTCCACCTCCCGTGAACTCAGCCCGAAGGCATCTTTGTTCGGGGCCCGGTTCGAGCCCCCCATCGTTGAAGACTGTGCCATAAAAGGTTGCAGTTGCGAAAGTCCCTCGGCCTGTCGAACCGGCTCGGCCATGGGTCGCGGCATCTCCGGAAGGGGACTGCGGGACTGCCCTCCGTGCCCCTGAACGACCACGGGAACGTGCACGTCAGAGCCGGGGATCTGGTACGGAACTCCGGACGTCAGTGCGGCGCCGAGCCCCTCGGGGAGGGGCTGGCCGCTTCCCGAACCGGGTGGGCCCTGACGCATGTGCTGCAGCAAGGCGTTCGCCGCTGTGGCCGTGAAGTGGGCGCGGCCGAGCTTGATGTCCCGTACGGCCTGGACCAGCTGGTCGGCGGTGAACTCACCGTGGACCAGATAGCCCCCCGCGCCCAGGCGCAGCGCCTCGTGCACGATCTCGCTTTCGCGGCTGTACGTCAGCATCATCACGGGTGCGACCTGCACCAGATGCGGCAGCGCGGAGATGCCGTCCACGCCGGGCATACGGACATCGAGCAGGACCACGTCCGGCCGGTGCCGCACGGCGGCCTCGTAGGCCGCTCGGCCGTCGGCGGCCTCGCCCACGACTTCGATGTCCTGGCGGCCGGAGAGCAGTACCCCCAGACCGGCCCGCACCACCGGGTTGTCGTCTGCCACGACGACCCGCAGTGGCGTCGGAGCCGGCATCTGGGGCGTGGCGGGGAAGGCGGGCATCGCTCCGGGTGCCGCGGTCGGTGGGGGCACGGGCTGGTAACCGGCTGAGCTGTGTTCCGAGTTGAGCGAGGTGCCGTGCGAGGACGTGTGCTGGGAAACGTGGGTCTGCTGGGCCCACTGCTGTCCCGATGCGCGGGAGATGTCGTCCGGCATTCTGCGGCCTCCTCTCAGGGTGTTGGGGACGATGGAGCGGTCAATGGAGCTGTGGTGCCTGGGTAGCGCTGTCCGGCACGGCGGTCGGGGTGGCCAGCAGGGCGGCCACGGGGAGGTCCAGCCGGACCTCCGTGCCCGTCGCCGCGTGGCCCCGCCCGATCCGGATCCGTGCGCCGATCGAGGCTGCGCGCTCGACCATCCCCACGAGTCCGAAGTGGCCGGCCCGCTTGAGTTCGTCGAGCGTCGTGCCGACGGGCAGCCCGCGGCCGTCGTCGTACACGCTCACCCGCAGGACGTCTCCGACGACCCCGACGGAGACATCGAGGTAGGTGGGATGCGCGTGCCGGTGCGCGTTCTCCATCGCTTCGGAGGCGATGGTGAGCAGTTGCCGGGCGACCACCTGCGGCACCGGCGGCAAGGGGGTGTCGCCGAGGTGCCGGAAGTTGGCCGGCATCCCGTGGCGGCGTGTGAAGTCGGTGGCCCTGGCCGACAGTTCGCCGGTGATATCGACGCCACCGTCCAGGCCGGAGTCCCGGCGCAGATCGGCCAGGAGCTCCCGGGACTCGGCCGCGGCCCGCCGGGCGGACCGGGCGACCAGCTCGGCTTGGTGCTTGACGGTGAGCGGGTCCATCCGGTCGGCGGAATGGGCCAGGCCGTCGGCTGCCAGCGCGAGGCCGTGGAGGGTCTTGGCCACTGAGTCGTGCATCTCGCGGGCGAGCCGGGACCTTTCGCCCTCAACGGCGTCGTTGACCGCGAGGCGGGCGCGGGTCTCGGTCAGCGCCTGGCTCGCCGCGCCGAAGCGGAGAAGCAGATTGCGCAGGGTGACGCCGACCGCGCCCGCGATGACGCAGAAGCCGGGGAGCAGGAGGACGGTCGCGTCGTCGGCCTCCAGCGTCTTGTCGGCGCCGTAGATCAGGAAGACGATCAGTGTCTGGAGTGCCGCGAAGACGGCCGCTCCGCGCCAGCCGTAGACCAGTCCGGCCAGGAGCGGCGTGCAGACGGTGACATAGGCGAGGGTCGACTCGGGCGTTCCCGTGATGAGCAGCAGTGCGCCGAAGACGGCGTCCACGGCGAGGAGCCAGGGGTGGCGCAGCAACAGGGGGCCGAATCGCTCCCAGTCGCGGAAGAGGGCGTACGAACCCATGAAGGTGACGAGGATGGCCGCGCCGATCAGCCACATGGCCAGACCGGCGGCGGTGTTGTCGAGCGCGAAGGGGGCCGCGACGGCGATCATGGCGAGGCGGAAGCCGAAGACCTGGCGGCACATCGCCTGGAGGGCGTTGACCTGGATGGTGAACGCCGGCCGGAATCCGGGGCCCGCCGAAGGCTGTGCTGCCTCCGGTGTCAGACCGCCCTGAATATCGCCCAGCTGAAATGCCATCGCACTGTCACCTCCTCCTGCTCGTCACAACCGCCGTCCCAGGCCGCTCTGCTCATCCCCGTCATCCACCCAGGAAGCTGAAGTCGACGTTGGCGCCATACACGAAGCCGACGGTGAGCATCACGAGAGTTCCGGGCAGCAGGAAGGACGTCACCGCGAAGGTGGCCTTCGGGACCGCCTTGGCCGCCTTCCGGCGGGCGTTCTGCGCGTCGGTACGGCGCATGTCGTTCGCGATCTGGATGAGCGTCTCGACGATCGGGGCGCCCAGCTCCTCGCCCTGCTGGAGCGTCGTCACGAACATCGCCACCTGCTCGGAGTCATTGCGCTTGCGCAGCTCCTCGAAGGCCTGTCGGCGGCTGACGCCCATGTCCATCTGGCGCAGGGTGATGCGCAGCTCGTCGGCCCAGGGGCCCTCGTACTTCTCCGCGACACGCTCCAGCGCCTGACGGAAGCCGAGGCCGGCGGAGACGACGACCGCGAGGACATCGAGGAAGTCGGGGAGTGTCCGCTCGATGTGCTCCTTACGGACCCTGATGGCCGACCAGATGCCGACCTCCACCCAGAAGAACCCAAAGGCGAGCAGGATCAGGGTCATGAAGACCTGACCACGCATCAGGGTGGACAGGGCGCCGAAGAGGCCCAGCGCGCCGTAGACCGCGCGCCGCGCGGCGTACCGGTCGATGGTGAGACCGCCCGGATTACCCGCCAGGTCGATCTGGCGGCGCTTCTTGTTGACGGCCTTGGGCCCCATCATCTTGAGCACACTGGGAGCCCAGCGCATACCCATCCGGTCGATGCCGGAACCCACGGCACTCGTTCGAGTGGAGCCGACTTCGAGCGCGATGGCCAGGTCACCGGGAAGCTTGGCATCCGCCCGGTACATGCGGATGCCGTGGATGATTCCGTACAGAGCGAGGCCGAATACGGCCGCAAGCAGCAGGTCCATGTCCGTACTCCCCCTCAGACGTCGATACGGGACAGGCGACGGATCACGAGGAATCCGATCGCGTAGAGGACGAGGGAGACGATGACCGCCGCCTGTCCGATGAGCGCGCCCGTCATACGGTCCAGGGCGCCCGGCATCACGGCGTTCATCAGGAGCATGGCGCCGAAGCCGAAGCCCGGTACGGCGTATGCGGTGACCGTCACCTGGGACAGCTGGGTCTTGACCTCGCGCCGGGTCTCCTTGCGTTCCTCCAGAGTCTCGGTGAGGTTGCGCAGGGAACTGACGACCGTACCGCCTGCCCGGTTGGACAGAACGAGCGTGGTGACCAGGACGACGAGCTCTCGCGAGGGCAGGCGCTCGGTCAGCTCGCTGAGGGCGTCCTCCAGCGATTCGCCGACCGCGAGCCGGCGGGCGACCCGTCGAAGTTCCTCACCCGCGGGGTCCTCCAGCTCCTCCGCCGCCATGCCGAGGGCGGTACGGAGGGCGAGGCCGGCCTGTGTGGCATTGGCGAGGATGCGGGAGAGCTCGGGCAGCTGGTTGATGAAGCGCTCGGTGCGCTTGGCGCGCTGCCAGTTGAGGAAGGTGTTCGCTCCCCAGAGGCCGGCGAGCGCGGCCACGGGGCCGAAGAAGGCGGCCAGGATGGACGAGGCGACGAGCCACAGGCCGGCCGTGGCGGCGATCGCGTAGACGAAGAACTCACCCGGGGTGATGTCCATGCCCGTGGCGGCGAGCTTCAGTTCGATCTTCCGGCCGAGGCCGGTCTTGCGCAGCCGGCGGTCGACGCCCTGAAAGCGCCGATGGCGCCCTACAACGGGAATCTGTCCTGTTGTCGAGAGCCGGGTGACCAGCGCTTCGCGTTCGGCCTTGCCCGTCGAGTACGACTGCAGGCCCCAGACGCCGAGCACGCAGCACAGCAGCGTGATGCCGATCGTGAGTGGTGCGAGATTGTCCATCGGGCGGTACCTAGTTGGCCTCTCGAGTTGCGAGCTGTTCGTCGGACGCGGCCACGCCGAACGCCTGGGGAATGGGCTGACTGGCCATGTAGAGGCGCTCGGCGAGACGGCGCGGAAGCGGAAGGTAGTGGAACTGGCCGTAGATCCGGCCGTCGGCGGCCATCGGCTGGGGTACGAAGCGAGCGAGGCTCACGATGCGGTAGGCATCGCGTCCGTGCGAGTCCAGAAACGCGATCTCGGTCACTTTGCGGGATCCGTCCGCGTGACGGGTCAGCTGCACGATGACGTCGAGGGCACTGTTGATCTGGTCGTGCAGCGCCTCGAACGGGATCTTGATCTCGGACATCGAGGACAGGGTCTGCAGACGCATCAGTGCGTCCTCGGTGTTGTTGGCGTGGACGGTGGCGAGCGAACCGTCGTGACCGGTGGACATCGCCTGGAGCATGTCGAGCGCCTCGCCGCCACGGACCTCACCGACGACGATGCGGTCGGGGCGCATACGCAGGGAGTTGCGGACCAGGTCACGGATGGTGATCTGGCCCTTGCCCTCGACGTTGGCCGGACGGGACTCGAGGCGGATGACGTGGGACTGCTGGAGCTGCAGTTCGGCCGAGTCCTCGATGGTGACGATGCGTTCGTCGTTCGGGATCAGGCCGGACAGCGCGTTCAGCAGGGTGGTCTTACCGGTACCGGTGGCCCCCGAGACGATGATGTTGCACTTGGCCTGCACCAGCCCGGACAGCAGAATCAGCATCTGCTCGTCGATCGAGCCGAAGCCGATCATCTCCTGAAGGGTGAAGGCGCGGGGGAAGCGTCGGATGGTGAGCGTGGCGCCCGTCAGGGAGAGCGGGGGAATGATCACGTTCACACGCTCACCGCTGGGGAGGCGGGCGTCGACCATGGGATTCGCCTCGTCGACGCGCCTGTTGACGGTCGACACGATGCGCTCGATGGTCTGCATCAGCTGCTCGTGGGAGCCGAAGCGCATCGGCAGCTGTTCCACCTTGCCGCTGCGCTCGACGAAGATCTGGTCCGGCCCGTTCACCATGATTTCGGTGATCGAGGCATCCTCGAGGAGGGGCTCCAGGATGCCGAGGCCGAGGGCCTCGTCGACGACCCGGCGGATCAGCTGGGAGCGCTCGATCGTCGAGAGGACCGGGCCCTCACGGCTGATGATGTGCCCGAGCACCCGCTCCAGCCGTGCGCGGCGGTCGGCGGCCGCCAGCGAGGACATCTCCGCGAGGTCGATCTCCTCGAGGAGCTTGGCGCGGTAGGTGGCCACCATGTGGCCGTCTTCCCGCCCGCCGTTCTCCTCGGGGGCGGTGATGCGTGCCCGCAGGCTCATGTGTGCAACTCCTCGGTCGAGCTGGGTGGTGCGTGTCTGTGATCAGTCGACGGGCATGGTGGAACTGCGTTCTGCCCAGCCCCACTTGCCGTCGAGCCCGGGGATGACCGAGGGAACCTTGACCTTGGCGGTGTAGGTCACCGCGTCGCCGTCCCGTGAGCCGTAGACGTCCGACTCGTCGGCCAGCCAGTCGCTGATGGCCGCTTTGCCGGCCTGCCTCGGGGTCAGTTCCGTCCTGTCCAGGGCTGCCGTTCGTGCCGCCACGCGGGCCGCCGTACCGGCCTGGTTCGCCGTGTACGCCGCCACCCCCAGCTGGATCGCGAGCAGCGCCACGATCAGCAGCAGCGGGATGAAGCCCACGTATTCCACGGCGACCTGGCCGCGGTCACTCCGTCGTACGCGCGCGATGTGCTTCATGTGTCAGCTCTCCCTCACGGCGGACGCCTCGGATGTGAGCGACCACTGCCAGTCGAGGGCTCCGGGCATCAACACCGGCACCGAAAGGCGCACAGTGGCCTTGATGAGTCCGTCGTGCGTGTTCTCGCACCCCGGGTCCGCGTTCTTGGCCCAGGCGTCCGGGAGGTCCTCCTTGGCCGCCTCCTTGCACTCCTCGAGCCAGCGGACGCTGTTGGACGTCGCTCCCTTGCGCGCCGCCACATCCGCCGAGTTGCTCGCCAAGCTGAACGTGTAACCGATCAGCGCGCACTGCCACAGCGCCACCAGCAGCAGAATGATCAGTGGTGTCACGCCGACGAACTCGATCGCGGTCTGCCCGCGATCCCTCGTCGCTCGTCGCGCCCGGGACAGCCGTATCGCCGCCGTCCCCTCTATGAGCCGTTCCCCCATGGTCGCCATCGCTCAGCGAGCCCCCTCCGTGTCGCCACGGCCCCCGGACTCTCCACCGCGCCTACGGCGGGGTCCGATCGAGCCTCGGTCGTTGCGGAACTTACCGCTCTTCTCTGCGCCCTCGGGGATCTTCACAAGACCCAACTCCCCTGCCAGGCCCCACAGGGCCTGCTTGACGACACTCTTCGCGTCCAGTTCGTGCATGCGGCCAGCGTCCACCGCGCCCTGGAGCTCCTTGAAGTTCGCGGGGATCGCCGTGCCGGCCAGCCGCGTGCCCGTGATCTTCTGGATCAGGGGCGGCTGGATCTCGGTGTTGCGGGAGTAGCGGTTCACCAGGGTGACCGTCTCCTCCGCCTTGCGGATCTGGAGGCGGTCCCACATCCGTACGACGCGCTTGGCGCCCCGGACGGCGATCACGTCGGGGGTCGTCACCAGCAGTGCGATGTCCGCCATCTCGATCGCCGCCGCGTTGGCACCGTGCATCTGGCTTCCGCAGTCGACGATCACGACCTCGTAGCGGGAGCGCAGGGCGCTGATGATCTGGCGGGCGGACCGGTCGCTGACCTCCTCGCCGCGTTCGCCCTCGCCCGGTGCGAGCAGCAGGGCGACGCCCGTGGAGTGGCTGAACACGGCGTCGGACAGCACGCGGGGCGAGATGTCCGAGATCGCGGCCAGGTCGACGATGGAGCGCCGGAACTGCACATCGAGGTACGAGGCGATGTCGCCGGCCTGGAGGTCCATGTCCACCAGGGCGACGTTGCGGCCCGACGCCCGTGCGGCGAGGGCCAGTTGGACCGCGGTCACCGTGGTGCCGACGCCTCCCTTGGCTCCGGTGACGGTGACGACCGTGCCGCCGGGGCCGGTGAAGACGTCTCCACCGGCTCCCAGGTGGCGGCGGACGCCGACCGACCACTGGGCCGCGGTCTGGACGCGGCTCGCCAGTTCCTCGTAGCTCAGGGGCAGCGAGACGAGCCCCCGGGCCCCGGAGTCCATGGCGGCCGAGAAGAGGCCGGGGCTGGCGTCGGCGGTGATCAGGACGACTCCCACGGCGGGGAATCGCAGGGAGACCTCCCGGATCAGCTCCAGTGCCGGCACCGGGCCGATCCGCTCGTGCACCAGCACGACCTCGGGCAGCTCGTCGAGCGACTCCCCGGCGAGGCGCGCCAGGGTGTCGATGAGCTGCGTCGAGTCACCGACCGGAGACGCGGGCTCCGCGTCGGGGAGCTGGCTGAGCAGCGTGGTGACGGAGCGAGCCGCGTCGGCGTCACCGACGGCCGGGAGGATCCTGGTGGTCATCCAATCCTCACTTGTCCTTGTCGAGCGTGTACGTGCGGTCGCTCGGACGGATGGTCGTGTCGCTGCCGGGAGCGACCAGCGCGAGGCGTACGTGCTGAGCGAAGGACTCCGCGTAGGCGACGCGCTGTGTGTTCAGGGTGTTCAGGGCGAAGGTGATCGGTACGGCCTCGGTGGCCTGGTTCTTGCTGTCCTTGCCGGGCTCGAGGGCGGTGAGCTTGCCGACATCGAGCACCTTGGCGTTGGAGACGATGACCTTCGACTGGGACGGCTCGCCGTCGCGCTCGCCCGCGAAGGTGGCGTAGATGTTCACCGTCGCGCCGGAGGTGATCTTGCCGGCGACACCGGTCGCCGCGTCGATCATGATCGCGATCTCCTGCTCGCCGGGCTGCAGCGCCGGGCGCTTCACGATCATGTCGTTCTGCAGGAGCGACCCCTTGCGGAGATTGGTGACCGCGATCTTGCCCTTGATCTCAGCAATGTCGGTCACCGCATTGTCCGAAAGCCACCGCTTCGGCATGGAAACCTTCTCGAACTGACCGGCGTTCAACGCCGTATAGGGCGCCACGTCGGACTTGAGCTCGTACGCCGAGACCTCGGGGCCGACCTTCGAGTTCACATCGCTGATCACCGAGAGCACGCCGGCGAAGGCGGCGAACGCGCACAGGACGGACAACAACAGGAGTATGACGCCGCGGCGCTGACGGGAGTTCATGGGCCGGACAAACCTCGTTCGGATGCGTGGGGCGGAACGGACAGGGGATGCGCGGTTGCGTAGGGGTGGTGCGTTGGGCATGGATCGGCCGTGACGTGCGCTGACGTACAGGCGAGCGGAGGAACATGGGGAACCCGGGCGGTGCGTGGTCGGGCTAGGACCCGGGACGCGCCTGAGCCCCTTGATTCAGGACACCCGAGGCGCTCGGTTGGTTCTCGGTACCGGGAAGTGGTGACGAGCAGAATCCGCAGCGGTCGCCGATCAGCTCCATGCCACACCAGTGGCACTTCTCACGCCGCACGGACGCGATGAGTTGATACAGGACGGAGATGTCCGGAAGGTACGCGACAAACTCGATCAGCTTCTGCGTACCCCACCAGCGGGCCGAGTCGGAGGGCAGCGCGGCCTCCTGCACACCCTGGACCTGCCAGGACGGGACGAGGGTCGACGCGACCCAGTCCGACTGCAGCTGGCCTTTCGCCACCAGCAATTGGGTGCCGAATTCGGGGCCCGCCAGCGGTCCGGATCCGGGGCCGATCTTGATGAGCTGCGGATTCGGTCCGGCCAGTACGGCGAACTGTGATCCGGGCACCCATGACTTGGCGTGTGACTTCAGACTCACCGGAACGCGGTCGAGCTTGGCGACCGAGTTCAGCACCGCGCCCGCGTACACATAGTGGGCGAGCAGCCGCGCGGCGGAGGCGATCACACCCGGGCTGAAGTCACAGATGGACAGCTGCCGCAACTGGCGGACCAGCACGGCGACACCGAGCGGCGGCAGATCCGCGCGCAAGAGCGCAATCCGATCGCTTTCGAGCATACCTCGCACCGCGTAGAGGCGTTGCTCCAACGCCGGTGACACGGACGAGGGGTAGACGACGATCACATAGCCGTGCTGTTCCAGCAGGATGTGCATCTCCGTCAGGGCGTCGTCCAGACGCTGGGCGTCGGTCGACTGGAAGACGGCTGCGGTCGGTGTCTGTTGATCCGTTGGCGGCAGCACCAGGTCAGCGCTGGTGACCGCGATCGCTGTCGGCACTTTGAGTTCCCCGTTCACTCCGGTCTCCGGCTCCCCGGAAACCGCAGATCACTTACTGCAGGATGCAGCTGCCCCGGCAGCTTATCCGCGACTTACTGACCGGTGAAACACCCCTCCTTTGATCCCACAGGAGAGCACGCCGACCAACCGTCACCAAACGCCACATATCGGACAGCACGTTCCCAAACATTCACGCTTTCCAAGATCGGCGCCGAAAGGTGCAGCTACAACGATTCGCTAATGCGGCGAGGTGAATGGACGTCACCTTCACGCACTCCTACAATTCGCGCCCTCAATTTCGCCCCCATTACGGCGGCAGGTCCGGGCCCGGACGAGCGGCGTCAGAGGTCTTGACAACCCGATTGGTCTGGACCACCTTGTTGCCCCAGCGGTGGCCACCGTTCCGTACTCCTCCACACCCCCAACTCCCGCACCGGAGGCAGCAGTGGACCGCACCACCACACAGGCACACAGACCTCGCCCACGCCGACGGCGGCTGGTCGGCAGCGTCCTCGCTCTCGCCGTCGGGGCCGGGATCGGGCTGGTCGGCGGGGTCGGCAGTGCGCAGGCGGCCGATGTCAACGTGGCCAGGAACCCCGGGTTCGAGTCGGGGCTCGCCAACTGGAGCTGTTCGGCCGGCAGCGGGGCCGTCGTGGGCTCGCCCGTGCGCACCGGGGCCGGGGCGCTGAAGGCGACGCCCGGGGGCCAGGATCATGCCAAGTGCACCCAGGCCGTGGCCGTGAAGCCCAACTCGCGGTACACGCTGAGCGCCTGGGTGCAGGGCGGGTACGCGTATCTCGGGGCCGGCGGCACCGGGACCACGGACGTCTCGACCTGGACGCCCGACAGCTCCGGGTGGAAGCAGCTCACCACCACCTTCACCACCGGGGCGAACACCACCTCGGTGACCGTCTACACCCACGGCTGGTACGGCCAGAGCGCCTACTACGTCGACGACGTGTCCGTCTTCGGGCCCGACGGCGGCGGCGGGCAGGACCCCGACCCGGTCGTCCCGGCCACCCCCGCCGGGCTCGCGGCCGGGGCCGTGACCACGTCGTCCGTCGCGCTCAGCTGGAGCCCCGTGACCGGCGCCACCGGCTACAACGTCTACCGTGACGGCGCGAAGGTCCAGTCCGTGACCGCGAGTTCGGCGACCGTAACCGGGCTCGCGGCCGGCACGACCTACCAGTTCCAGGTCTCCGCGACCAACGCGGCCGGCGAGTCCGCGAAATCCGCCGCCGTGTCCGGCAGGACGAGCGACACCGGCACCCCGGGCCCCGGCCCCGCCGTCCCCAAGCACGCCCTGACCGGCTACTGGCAGAACTTCAACAACGGCGCGGCCGTGCAGAAGCTGCGGGACGTCCAGTCGCAGTACGACATCATCGCCGTCTCGTTCGCCGAGTCCACGGCCACGGCCGGCCAGATCACCTTCGCGCTCGACCCGGCGGTCGGTTACTCCTCCGTCGCCGACTTCAAGGCGGACATCGCCGCCAAGAAGAGCGCCGGCAAGTCCGTCATCCTCTCGGTCGGCGGCGAGAAGGGGAACGTCACCATCAACAGTGACGCCTCCGCGACCGCCTTCGCCGACAGCGCCTACGCGCTGATGCGGGAGTACGGGTTCAACGGCGTCGACATCGACCTCGAGCACGGCATCAACTCCACCTACCTGACCAAGGCGCTGCGCCAGCTCTCCGCCAAGGCGGGGACCGGGATGGTGCTCACGATGGCGCCGCAGACCATCGACATGCAGTCGACATCGACCGAGTACTTCAAGACGGCCCTGAACGTGAAGGACATCCTCACGGTCGTCAACATGCAGTACTACAACAGCGGCTCGATGCTCGGCTGCGACGGCAAGGTCTACTCGCAGGGCTCGGTGGACTTCCTCACCGCGCTCGCCTGCATCCAGCTCCAGGGCGGCCTCGCCGCCTCCCAGGTCGGGATCGGGGTGCCGGCCTCGACGAGGGGCGCCGGCAGTGGCTATGTCGACCCGTCCGTCGTGAAGAACGCGCTGGACTGCCTGGCCCGGGGCACCGGATGCGGTTCCTTCAAGCCGGCCACGACCTACCCGGGCCTGCGGGGCGCGATGACCTGGTCCACCAACTGGGACGCGACCGCCTCGAACGCCTGGTCCAACGCCGTCGGACCGCACGTCCACAATCTGCCCTGACCAAGCGCCCGTCAGGCAGAACAGACAGACAGCCGGAGAGACAGAGACAGACAGCAGCGCCGCCACTTCCCCGGCGGCGCTGCCGTCTGCCCGCGTTCCGTCCGGGCCTCTGCTATGACACCTTGATCGTGTCCACGATCTTCCGCAGCTCGTCGTCGGAGAGCTTCCCCTTCGGAGCGATCACACGCACGTCCCACGGGTGGTCCGCGGCGTCCAGGCCGACCACGTCGACCGCCGTCATCCGGGTGCCCTTGGCCGGCGCGTCGCCCTGGCCGCTGGAGGCGAACTCATGGGTGACCTGCCGGGCCTCCTTCGCCCCGGGGATCTCGACGTCCTTCTCCCCCTTGGGCGTGCCGCCGACCTCGTACGCGCTCTCCGCGACCAGGACGGCCATGTCGAGGCGCGAGGTCGCGGCGAAGTCAACGGCGATCGAGATGCGCACGGCGGCCCTGCCGTCCTCCGTCAGGACGGCCTCGGCGTCGGTGTTCCCGCTCCGCTTGCCGTCCGGGAGTTCCTTGTAGCCCTCCGGGTAGCCGACCTCGACCTTCTTGGCGTGCAGCGTCTGCCAGCCGGCCGGGGTGGCCTTCTCCTCACTGCCGCAGGCGGTCAGCAGCAGCGTGGAGGCCAGGGAAGCGGCCAGGGCGGCGGAAAGGGTCTTGCGCATGAGCTTCATTTCTCTTTCGGAGACACTGGGACAAGGATCTGAGACACGGATCCGAGGCCTGCGGTGTGCTGTCACTTGGAGCACAGTGACATGGGAACATCACTGCGCTTTCCGTCGTGCGGCGCCCCCAGGAATGTGGCGTCCTTCTTCTTCAGCGTCTCGTGCTTGCCCTCGAGGCTCAGGGTGTAACCGAACGAGGCGGCGCCGAGGTTCAATTCCGCCCCGAGTTCGGCGGAGTTTGTCAGGCCGTCGTAGACAGTTTTCGAGGATGATCCGTAGTCGAACATCATCTGCCCGAACGGGTCACCGGAGCCCGGCGCCTTGGTCGGGGCTATGTCGGTGAAAAGGTTCGTGACGGGGGCGGTGTACGCGCCCGAGCCGTCGAGCCACTGCTGCGCGATGCGCTGCTTCTCCGGGGTGTCGAGTTCGATCATGTTGGTGACGACCTCGGTCTGGGTGGCCTTGGAGCCGGCGGTTCCGGTGGCGCCGTGCTTCGACTTGCCCGCGTTCTTGTTGTCCTTGCCCTTCTTGTTCTTGTCGTCGACCTTTTCCTCGTCCTCTGCCTTGCCCTTGCCGCTGCCCTTGTCGCTCGTCTCCACCGTGCGGGTGATGACGATCCGCTTCAGGGACTTGTCCTTGTCCTTGTTGCGGGTGACGGTCAGCGCCACATTGCTGCTCTCGCCGAACTCGGCGGAGGCGGAGGTGCCGCCCGCCTGACCCTTGGCGGAACCCGACCCCTCGACCTTGTAGGCGAACGACTTCGAGGTGGTGCCGTTGATGGAGTCGTCGATGATGGACGCCGTCGACGAGCCCTTCACCTTCACGCCGGTCTCGGCGGTCAGCTCCTCCGTCGCGTTGCCGGACAGCTTGACCTCACCGGCGGCCTCGACGCCGACGCTCATGGACGAGATGCGGTCGCCCTTGACCTTCTGGTCGATCTCCTTGCTCAGCTTCATGTACCGCTCGGCGCTGCGGATCGACTGGAAGTCACGCCCGTACTGGTAGCCGGCCTTCGCGCTCTCCAGCTGCTCGAACTTCTCGCGGAATTCGTCGGCTTCCTTCTGGGTGTTGAACTGGAAGGTGTCGCCGGCGTCGATCTTGACTCCGCCGCCGACCTCGACGGTCGACTTTCCGTCCTCGGTGAGCTTTCCGACCTTGGCGCCGAACTTCGGCTCCCAGGCCACGCCCGCCTTCCCCGCCTCGTTGAACGTCAGACGAATGCGGTCCTTGTAGACCGTCTTTCCGTCCTTGTCCTTCTCCGCGACCTTGAACTTCTGCTGCTGGAAGCCGTACTCATTGCCGATCTTGAACCAGGCGATCTTCACTTCCTGGCCGGCCGTGGAGGAGGAGTTCTCCGTGTTGCACATCTTCGGGGCGAAGTCGGCGTCGTTCGTCGGCTTGGCGTTCTTGCCCGCCTGGTTCTCGAGCGTGCAGGAGCCGCCGGTGAGCCGGCAGATGGCGGCCTTGATCTGGGCAGTGATCTGCTGGCCGACGCTCGTCGCCATGATCGCGCCGATGACGGCGGTGACGACCACGATCGTGCCCATGTACTCGGTGGCGGTCGCGCCCCGGTCGGCCCACCGGTAGGAGGCGGTGGGCGGGGGGTAGACGGGCACGGCGTCGTCCTCGCCGCGGTGCTCGCGCAGCCGGTCGAGCACGAGGCCGAGCGCACCGCCGGCGACCAGCGCGGCGGCGGCCATGGCGATGCCCTCGGGCCGGATCATGTCCCGGGCGACGACGAGCATCCGGACGAGAGCGGCGACGGGGACGGCGAGCGCCGCCGTCAGGTGGAGTACGGCCCGCTCACGGAAGGGCTCACGTATCAGCCAGGCCGAGGCCATGACGGCGAAGGTGACGCTGAGGACGTTGGGGACGTGGATCAGGCCGAGACGCCAGGCGTAGCTCTCCAGGCGCTGCGGGTCGGCGAGGGTGTCGAAGAGCAGCCTGCCGAGCAGGTAACCGGAACCGTACAGGGCGACGATTCCGGCGGCCCAGGAACGCATGAGAGCGAAGAAGAGGCGGGGTTGGCGGGTGTCCGACGGACTGTATGTCCCCGATCGGCCGTTTCTCTGATGTTGCACAGTCTGTGACCAACTACCGGGTGCCCCGCTCATCGCTTACGCGCCTTGCCTCTCGTGCCAGTGGTGCCTCCGACACGCTAGAGGGCGGCGTATATGCAGGTCATGGGCCCGTGGACCCATGCCGGGCCCAAGATCGCGGTCCGGAACAGTCGACAAGTCGGCTTAACGTAGTGCCATGCTCACTGCGATCGTCGTTCTCGTCGTCACCGCCGGTATCGGCTGGCTGTGGTTCTCACTGACCCGCCGGCTGGCGCGGCAGCTGGGTTCCCTGCTGCGCGGCGAGCGCGCTCAGGGGCGCTGCGTCCGCCGCTACCGGAGCGGGACGCGGAACGATCCGGGCGAGTGGACGCACGTCTTCGAGTTCACGGACGCGGCCGGAAAGGCCGTCCGCTTCGAGGAGTCGGTGATGGTGATGGCGGAGGGCCAGGAGGCGACCGTCCGCTACCAGCGGCGCGATCCGGCCGGCACGGCGACCGTGGTCGGGCCGGGTGGCGCGTGGTCTCCGCTCTTCGGCCAGATCGGCGGCGTGCTGGTCGTCGGGGCCTTCGTGGCGCTCGGACTGTTCATCTCGTACCGGATGATCGCCACGCAGGTCTGCGGCGGAGGGCCGTACGCCACCGGCTGTTAGGTCGTGTCTTGCGGATCGTGCCGCGCCGGTCCCGCCGCTGCGTCGGCGCGGCACGCGCCGCGCTCACCGGGACGCCTCGCTCACCAGGGCAGTTCCCGCACCTGCTGCGCGCACAGCACCACGAACAGCAGCCCGGCCGCGGCCAGCATCACATTGCTGAGCAGGCCGTTGCGCCACTCGGCCGGGGTGCGGGAGGTGTTGAGCAGCCACAGCAGCGTCAGCGCCAGGAACGGCATGAAGAACGCGCCGATCACCCCGTAGACGATGACGAGCCCGAAGGGCTGGTCCAGGAAGAGCAGGCTGATGGGCGGGAAGGTGAGCCAGAGCAGATACGCCCGGAAGGGCAGGGACTTCTCGCGGCTCCTGTCGGCCGGGACGAGTGAGGGCCGGTACGCGGTCACGAAGTCGGCGAACATCAGGCTCACCCCGTGCCACACGCCGATCAGCGATGTGAAGGACGTGGCGAAGAATCCGATCAGGAAGAGCTTGGCGGTCGCCGTTCCGTAGCGGTCCGCCAGGACGCCGCTCAGGTCGAGCAGGCCCTTGTCGCCCTTGGCGAGGGCGACTCCGGAGGAGTGCAGCAGCTCGGCGCCGACGAAGAGCATCGCCACGACGAAGATGCCGGTGGTGAGGTAGGCGACGCGGTTGTCGAGGCGCATCACCTTCATCCAGCCCGCGTTCGTCCAGCCCTTGGCGTTGACCCAGTAGCCGTACGCGGCGAGCGTGATCGTTCCGCCGACTCCGCCGATCAGTCCGAGCGTGTAGATCAGCGAACCGTCGGGCAGGACGGGCGCGAGCCCGGCGAAGGCGTCGCCGAGGTGGGGTGTGACCCGGATCGCGAGATAGACGGTGACCACGAACATCACGCCGACCAGGACCGTCATGACCTTCTCGAAGACGGCGTACTGGTTGAACCAGACGAAGCCCAGTCCCACCAGGCCGCACAGAACGGCCCAGCCCTTCAGGTCCATCACGCCGGGGAACAGCGCGGCCAGCGGGAGGGCGCTGGAGGACATCGCGGCGGCGCCGTAGACGAAGCCCCACACGACGACGTAACCCACGAAGTAGACGGTGGTCCAGGCGCCGAGGCCGCGCCAGCCGTCGAAGAGGGTGCGGCCGGTGGCGAGATGCCAGCGTCCGGCGGCCTCGGCGAGGGAGATCTTGACCAGGCAGCCGATGACGGCCGCCCAGAGCAGCGTGTAGCCGAACTTGCTGCCCGCGATCAGTGTGGCGACGAGGTCACCGGCTCCGACCCCGGTCGCCGCGACGACGATTCCGGGCCCGATGTAGCGCCAACTCGGCTTGCGCGGGCGGTGGTTCTCGCTCTCCCCGGCGTCGATCCGGGTGGTGTCCGCCATCCCTGGCCGCCTTCCCGTTCTCCCCTGTTGTGGCCCAGGTCACCAAAGCGGCTCGGCGACGGTCGCGCAAGGGGCCGTACCTCCCGAGCGGTTCCACGGGCCGCCCCGGTGGGCAGGTTGGCCGAACCTCGACCCTTGACCGGGGCATGTCAGCCATTCACCATGTGCCCGGACACCGCACGCCCGTTCACCGCCCAGCGGACACCCGCAACACCCGCAGACGAACACCGCGCGGAAACCCGCATCACCCGGACACCGCATCACCCGGTCACCCACCGGGAGTCATGTCGCACTGAGCCGACCCCCACGCTCCCCACCCAGGAGACAGCATGCGACTTCGCACACGAGGAGCAAGGACCGCCACTCTCGCGGCCGTCCTGGCGCTCGCCCTGGCAGCGCCCCTCACCGCTACCGCCTCGCCCGCCGGACCAGGTCCGGCGCCGACCGCCGCCGCCGAAGAAGTCATCCGGCAGTACGAGATCCAGGGCCCGTCCACGCCCGCCGCCCGTACCGCCGTCACCGCCACCGGAGTCTCGATCGACGAGGTCGACGCCCGCGCGATCGTCGTCAGCGCCAACGCCGCGCAGCTCAAGAGGCTCAAGGCGCTCGGCTACACCCCCAAGGCGCTCCCCGCGCCGCCCGCCCGGACCGGCGCGCGCGCCGTCGAGCCGTTCGACTTCCCGTCCGCCGACGCGCGCTATCACAACTACGCCGAGATGAACACGGAGATCAACCAGCGTCTCGCGCAGTACCCGAACATCATGAGCAAGCGCGTGATCGGCAAGAGCTACCAAGGCCGCGACCTCATCGCCATCAAGATCAGCGACAATGTGGCGACGGACGAGAACGAGCCCGAGATCCTCTTCACCCACCACCAGCACGCACGCGAGCACCTCACCGTCGAGATGGCGCTCTATCTGCTGCGTGAGCTCGGCGCGGGCTACGGCAGCGACAGCAGGATCACCAACGCCGTGAACAACCGCGAGATCTGGATCGTGCCGGACCTCAACCCCGACGGCGGCGAGTACGACATCGCCAGCGGCTCGTACCGCAGCTGGCGCAAGAACCGGCAGCCCAACACCGGTTCCTCGTACGTCGGTACGGACCTGAACCGCAACTGGGACTTCAAGTGGGGCTGCTGCGGCGGCTCCTCGGGATCGTTCGGCTCCGAGACGTACCGGGGCAGGGCCGCCGAGTCCGCCCCCGAGGTGAAGGTCGTCGCCGACTTCGTCCGCTCCCGGGTGGTCGGCGGAAAGCAGCAGATCAAGGCGGGCATCGACTTCCACACGTACAGCGAGCTGGTCCTGTGGCCGTTCGGCTACACCAACGCCGACACCGGCCCCGGCATGACCCAGGACGACCGCAACGCCTTCGCCGCCGTGGGCAAGAAGATGGCCGCGAGCAACGGCTACACGCCCGAGCAGTCGAGCGACCTCTACATCACCGATGGGTCGATCGACGACTATCTGTGGGGTGCGCAGAAGATCTTCGCGTACACCTTCGAGATGTACCCGACCGGCTTCGGCGGCGGCGGTTTCTACCCGCCCGACGAGGTGATCGAGCGCGAGACCAGCCGCAACCGCGACGCGGTGCTCCAGCTCGTCGAGAACGCCGACTGCATGTACCGCTCCATCGGCAAGGAGCAGCAGTACTGCACCGGCTGACGCACCGGCCCTGACCTCGGGCCCCCGGGTCTCCCTGTCCCAAGCGCTGTCCCAAGTGCTGTCCGGGACGGGGAGACCCATGGTCTGTCCGCCCCCGCTCTGGCACTGTGGATACGCACTCGTGCACCAGGGGGAGGTGCGTTCGTATGGCAGGAGCACGTGTCCAGCCACTCAGCGGGGACGACCCACAACGGCTCGGACAGTACCGGCTGATCGGCCGGCTCGGCTCCGGCGGTATGGGCCGGGTCTACCTCGGCCGCACCAGGGGCGGGCGGCTCGTGGCCGTCAAGACCCTGCTCTCCGAGGGCGTCGTCGGGGACACCGACCGCCGCCGCTTCGCCCGCGAGGTGGCGCTCGCCCAGCGGGTGAACAGCATCTTCACCGCGCGGGTACTGGACTCCGACGCCGCGGCCGACCGGCCGTGGATGGCGATCGAGTACATCGCGGCGCCGCCGCTGTCGGAACTGGTCCGCTCGGAAGGGGTGTTGCCGGCCTCGGCCGTACGGTGGGTGGCCGCCGGGACCGCGGAGGCGCTGGTCACGCTCCACGCGCAGGGCATCGTGCACCGGGACGTGAAACCGCAGAACATCCTGCTGCCGCTGGGCGGGCCCCGGCTGATCGACTTCGGCATCTCGCACGCCACCGACATCACGCGCACCCAGCTCACCCTGGGCACCATCGCGTTCACCTCGCCCGAACAGGCGCGCGGCGAGGAGTCCACCACGGCCGCGGACGTCTACTCGCTGGGCGCGACCCTCTTCCACCTCGCGGTGGGCCGGCCCCCCTATCCGGAGGACGGGGACACACTGCGGCTGCTGTCCCGGGTGCAGCGCGGTGAGCTCGACCTGACCGGCCTGCCGAAGGAACTGACCCCGCTGATCCCTCCCTGTCTGGCCGCGGATCCGGAGGGGCGGCCGCGCCCGGACGATGTCATGGACCAGTTCGTCAGCTCGCTCTCGGGTCTGCCGAACTCGCCCGGCGGCGGCCGGTGGCTGCCGCCGCGCTGGACGGAACTGATTGCCGCGTACGAGAACCAGGGCCGCGAGTTCGAGCGGGCCGCCGTGCAGGGGCGGGAGGCCCCGACGTTGGACCAGCGGACGGGCGCGGTACCGCCACCCGGTCCGACTCGGCCGTACACGGCGGACCAGGCACAGGTCGGCGGCAGCGAGCGGGAGCGGTTCGCGAACGCCATGGCCGAGAGGGCGCGCGCAGCGCGGGAGGAGGCGGAGCGGGCCCGCGCCGAGCAGGAGCGGCGACGAGCGCGGGGCGGCCCGGGAAGGCCCCCCGGGCAGCCCGGGCCCCAGGGGCAGCAGCGCGCCCGCGCGGGGTCGGCCGCTCCGCCGCCCCGGCCTCCGCGCGCGCCCGCTGCGCCCGCCCGGCCCGCACCGGCGCCCGCACCCGCGCCCGCTCCGTCGTCGTCGTCGTCGTCGAGCAGTGTGGGTTCCGCCCTCGGGGCGCTGCTGATCCTCGCGCTCGTCGTCTTCCTCGTCTACAACGGGACGAAGTCGGACGACACCACCCCCACCACGGGCAGTTCCTCGTCGACCGGCGGCTACCGGTACACCCCGCCGCCGAGCCCCACCCCCGACGTGAAGGACCTGGCCTTCCGGGCCGTGAACAGCGGCGACTGCCTCAGTACGTACGACGACGGGTACGGCCAGTGGTCCAGCAGTACGCCCCAGGTCGTCCGCTGCGGCGCCGCCAACGCCTATCTGCGCGTCACGTCCGCCCGCCCGAGGCTCGCCTTCGCCGACTGCCCGACCGGGAACGGCCGCGGGTACTGGTACCACTCCGGCTCCCGCTACGACTTCTCCACGTCCCTGTGTGTGGAGCGGCAGTTCCACACGGGCGAGTGTTTCGTCGCCAAGCGCGACGACCGGAACAATGTCACCGCTTCGCGGATCATGGCCGTCTGGAGCTGCGACGCGGGCAAGGTGCCTTCCGGCTACAACACGATTCTGCAGATCACCGGTTACCACAAGGCGCAGTCGTCGTATCCGAACGGCTACTGCTCCCGCTCCCAGGGCGACCGGAGGATCTACTGGACCTACGAGGTCGACGGCGGAAGGAACGTCCTGTGCACGACGGCGGTCTGACCCGGCCACCGCCGGTGGGTGCGACGACGGCCCGGGCCGGGCACCGCTCCCACCGGCCGGTCAGACGAGCAGGCTCAGCGTCGCCGCGACCGCGAAGCCGGCGAGGGAGAGCACCGACTCCAGCACGGTCCAGGACTTGAGGGTGTCGCGCTCGGAGATCCCGAAGTACTTGGCGACGATCCAGAAGCCGCCGTCGTTGACGTGCGAGGCGAAGATCGAGCCGGCCGAGATCGCCATGATGACGAGGGCCAGGAACGCCTGCGAGTGGTCGCCGCCCTCCACCAGGGGCAGGACGATCCCGGCGGTGGTGACGATGGCGACCGTCGCCGAGCCCTGCGCCACGCGCAGGACCAGCGAGATCAGATAGGCCAGCACGACGACCGGCAGACCGACGTCGTTGAAGGTGTCCGACAGGGCCTGGGCCACACCGCTCGCCTTGAGCACCGCGCCGAAGACACCGCCCGCCCCGACGACCAGCAGGATGTTGCCCACCGGCTTCAGGGACGAAGTGGACACCTGCTCAAGGGACTTGCGGGACCAGCCGCGGCGGAAGCCGAGCAGGTAGTACGCGAGCAGCAGGGCGATCGTCAGGGCGACGAAGGGACTGCCGAAGAACTCGACGACCGAGCGCAGGGTCGACTCGTCCAGCGCGATGGAGGAGAAGGTCGCGGCGAGGATGAGGACCAGGGGCGTCCCGATGATGAACAGGACGGTGGAGAGTGCGACGGGCGTCTCGGCCGCGCCGCCGTTCCTCGAGGTGCGTTCGGCGGCGACAGCCGCCCTGGCGTCCTCGGCGGCCTCCAGCATGTCCTGCGGGACGTCGACGAAGAGGCGCTTGCCGATCCAGGCGGCGTACACCCAGGCCGCCAGGACCGCGGGCAGTCCGACGACGATGCCCATGAGGACGACCCAGCCGAGCGAGACATGGAGCAGTCCGGCGGCGGCGACGGGGCCGGGGTGCGGCGGCAGGAAGGCATGGGTCATGGACAGGCCGGCCAGCAGCGGCATCGCGTACAGCAGGATCGACTTGCCGGACCGCTTGGCGGCGGCGTAGACGATCGGCGCGAGGACGAAGATGCCGACGTCGAAGAAGACCGGGATGCCGAAGATCAGGCCGGTGAGGCCCATGGCGAGCGGGGCGCGTTTCTCGCCGAAGAGGTTCAGCAGCCGGGTGCTCAGCACCTCGGCGCCGCCGGACACTTCGAGAATCGCGCCGAGCATGGTGCCGAGACCGATGATGATCGCGACATGGCCGAGGATGCCGCCCATGCCGTTCTCGACGACGGAGACCGCGGCGGACTTCTGGACCGTGCCGAAGAGTTCCGTGACGGACAGGCCGGCGGCGAGGCCGACGGATATGGAGACGGCGAGCAGCGCGACGAACGGCTGGAGCCGGACCTTGATGATCAGGAAGAGCAGGAGCGCGATGCCGAGGGCGGCGACGGTCAGCAGACCGGCGGTGCCGTCGATGAGCAGGAGCAGTCCACCGGTGTGGGGCGGGGGCGGCGTGGGTGGCATGGGGACGACCTCGTTTTTGGGTAGGGGGGATCGCGGCACGGCGCTCGGGGGACGAGCGCCGCGCCGTACGGCGGGTGGGGATTCAGAGGGATCAGTCCAGGACTGCCAGGGCGTCGATCTCGATGAGCAGTCCCGCGGGAAGGCCGACGTAGACCGTGGTGCGGGCGGACGCGGGGGCCTTCAGGCCCTGCTCCTCGAAGTACGCGTTGTAGATCTCGTTCATCTCGGCGAAGTGGTCCACGTCGGTGAGGTAGACGCGCATCATCATCACGTCGTCCCAGCTCGCGCCGCCCTCTTCGAGGATCGCCTTGACGTTGGCGAAGGTCTGGAGCGTCTGCTCGCGCAGGCTGGGGCCCGCGACCGTCGGCGCCCGGCCCTCGACGGCGGGGAGGAAGCCGACCTGCCCGGCGACCTGGAGGATGTTGCCCTTGCGGACGCCGTGGGAGAACTTGGCGGGCGGGGTCGTGTGCGTGGCGGGGGTGAGGGCGGTCTTCTCGGTCATTCACTGGTCCTTGGTCGGGGCGGTGCCTGAGTACTCGCGGCTGATGGCGTCGGCGGTGCGCCGCACCAGCGGGAGCAGGGTGAGGAGTTCCTCGGCCGTCACCACGACGTTCGGCGCGGACACCGACATCGCCGCGACGACCCGGCCGTCCGCGCCCCGGATGGGGGCCGCGACGCAGTTGATGGACTCCTCGTGGCCACCGAGGTCAGTGGCCCAGCCCTGTTCGCGTACGGTCGCCAGCTCCTTGAGGAAGGCGGACGCGTTCGGGATCGAACGGGGCGTGTACATGGGGTAGTCGAGCTTCGAGGCGAGGGCGGTCCGCTCGGGCTCGGTGAGGTCGGCGAGAAGCAGCTTCGCCACGGCCGCGACGGTGATGGCGACGGGCTTGCCGATCCGCGAGTACATCCGGACCGGATAGCGGCTCTCGACCTTGTCGATGTAGAGGACTTCGCTCTCCTCGTACACCGCGAGGTGGACGGTGTGCCCGATCTTCTCGTTGAGGGCTACGAGGTGGGGGTGGGCGATCTCACGGACGTCGAGGTTCTCGACGGCCTCCTGGGCGAGGGCGAAGAGGCGGGCGCCGAGGCGGTAGCGCTGGTCCTGCTGGCGGTAGACGAGTCCGTGCTCGTGGAGCGTGCGCAGCAGCCGCAGCGCGGTGGACTTGTGGACGCCGAGCCGGTCGGCGACCTGTCCGAGGTCGGCGGGTCCCTCGGCGAGCAGCGGCAGGATGCTGAGCGCGCGGTCGACGGTCTGGCTCATGGTGTACGTACCTCCTGGTCGTCCCCCGTCCACCCGGGGCCGAGACGCAGTCTCCCCCAGGCGTCGTCGTCGAGCCGCGCCAGCCGGTCGGCGTGTGCGGCGCGGGGCGGGGCGCCGAGGTCGCCGGGGACGGTGAGTGCGGCGGCGGCCATGAGGTGTCCGTGCCGGATGCGGTCGCGGACGGGCAGGGCGCGCAGGGTCGCGGAGAGGAATCCGGCGGCGAAGGCGTCACCGGCGCCGACGGGGGCGACGACGTCGACGCGGGGGGCGGGGACGAAGGTGACGGTGTCGTCGGCGGCCGGGCCGCCGTCGCCGTCGCCGGCGCCGGCGCGGCGGGTGTACGCCACCGCGCCCTTCGCGCCCTGCTTGACCACCACCGTCCGCGGCTCCGGGAGCGCCGAGCGGATCGCCTCGGGGCCCATCAGCCCCCAGGCGTCCTCGGCCTCGTCCGCGCCGACGAAGACGAGGTCGGCGCCGCGCGCGAGGTCCAGCAGGATCCGCCCGCCGCACGTCCCCGCCCACAGACCGGGCCGGTGGTTGACGTCGAAGGAGACGACCGGGCGGCCGGGCCGGGCGCCGGTGAGCTCGCGCATCAGGGCCAGGCAGTCGGCGGAGAGCGCGGCCGTGATGCCGGACAGATGGAGGATGCGGCCGCCGGCCACGTCCTCGTAGGGGACGGTCCGCGGCGACATCGCGGAGGCGGCGGAACCGCTCCGGTAGTAGACGACCTCGTGGGCGTCGGTGGACCGGTCGGTGGCGGTGCGGAAGTAGACGCCGGTGGGCCGGTGCGGGTCGCGGCCGACGGCGGAGACGTCGACGCCGTACGCGGCGACGGCCCGGGTGAGATGGTCGCCGAAGCCGTCGGCGCCGACCCGGCTGACCCACTTCGCGGTGTGTCCGGCGGCGGCGAGGGCGCAGGCCACGTTGGACTCGGCGCCGCCGATCGTGCGGGCGAAGGAGGGGACGTCGGCGAGGCGGCCCGGGCGGGAGGGCAGGAACGTGACCATGGATTCGCCGAGGCAGACGACGTCCACGGCACCAGTTCCGCTCACCCGGGGGGCTCCTCTTCGCTCGTGCGGGTCCATTGACCCGGCGTTGGCCCGGATGTTAGACAGCATCAAGCGATATACGCAATGGTCGTTGCACATAATGCAACGCAAACGCCCCGAGGAGGCTCCGTGCACGCCGAGAACCCGGTCGAGCAGCTGGCGAGCGAACGCGTCGACCACCGCTTCAAGGGCCTTCCGCCGGACGCCGAGGGTCTCACCGTCGGCGAACTGGCGGCCGAGCGGCGCGACCTCTTCACCGGCGGCTTCACCACCCCCGTGCTCGCGCTCTCCGCCGAGGCCCTGGAGCACAATCTGCGGCTCCTGGAGACCTACGCGCTCCGCCACGGCCTCGCCTTCGCCCCGCACGGCAAGACCTCGATGTCCCCGCAGCTCTTCGACCGCCAGATGGAACACGGCGCCTGGGGCATCACCGCCGCCGTCCCCCACCAGGCCCGCGTCTACCGCGCGTTCGGCATCCGGCGGATCTTCCTCGCCAATGAGATCGTCGACGCGGCCGCCCTGCGCTGGCTCGCCCGAGAGCTGGATGCCGACCCCTCCTTCGAGTTCATCTGTTACGTCGACTCCGTGCGCGGCGTCGAGCTGATGGACGCGGCGCTGGCCGGCTCCTCCCGCCGGGTGGACGTCGTCGTCGAGCTCGGCGCGGGCGAGGGTGCCCGCACCGGAGCCCGTACGGATGCCGACTGCACGGCCGTCGCCGACGCGGTCGCCGCCTCGACGGCCCTGCGCCTGGTGGGCGTCGCCGGTTACGAGGGCGAGGTCCCCGACGCCACGCCCGAGCGGGTCCACGCCTGGCTGCGCCGGCTCACCTCCCTGGCCACCGACTTCGACAAGGCCGGCCGCTTCTCCGCCGACCTGGACCGGATCGTGGTCAGCGCGGGCGGCAGCGCCTGGTTCGACGCGGTCGCGGACGTCTTCGGCGAGATCCCGGCGCTCTCCCGGCCCGTGCTCAAGCTGCTGCGGTCCGGCGCCTACGTCTCGCACGACTCCGGCCACTACCGCCGGCTCACCCCCTTCAACCGGGTACCCGGCGAGGGCGCGCTCGAGCCCGCGTTCCGGCTCTGGGCCCAGGTCGTCTCCCGCCCCACGCCCGAGCAGGCGTTCACGAACGCGGGCAAGCGCGACGCCGCCCACGACCTGGACCTCCCCGAGGCACAGGTGGTCCGCTCCGCCCGCGACGGCCGGACCCGCGAGGCGACGGGCATCACGCTCACCGGCCTGTCGGACCAGCACGGCTGGCTGCGCACGGCCCCCGAGGCGGACCTGGAGGTCGGCGACTGGGTGGGGATGGGCCTCTCCCACCCCTGCACGTCCTTCGACAAGTGGCAGCTGATCCCCGTCGTGGAGGCGGACGGCACGGTCACGGACTACATCCGCACCTTCTTCTAGGAGCCCCCGGCCATGGATCTGGTCCTGCGCGACGCCACCGTCATCGACGGCTCCGGTGGGGACTCCTACCGCGCCGACGTGGCCCTGGAGGGCGGACGAATCGCCGCGATCGTCAAGGAGGCGGCCACGGCCGGCTGCCCGCGCCCCACGGCCCGGCGGATGGTGGACGCCGGGGGACTCGCCCTCTCCCCCGGCTTCATCGACATGCACGCGCACAGCGACCTGGCGCTGCTGCGCGACGCCGCGCACGAGGCGAAGGCCGCGCAGGGCGTGACCCTCGAAGTCCTCGGCCAGGACGGCCTGTCGTACGCCCCCGTCGACGACCGCACCCTGGCCGAGGTCCGCAGGGCCGTCACCGGCTGGAACGGCGACGGCTCCGACATCGACTTCGACTGGCGGACCGTGGGCGAGTATCTGGACCGCCTCGACCGGAACTTCGGCGGCCGGGGCATCGCCGTCAACGCCGCCTATCTCATCCCCCAGGGCACGGTCCGGATGCTCGCGGTCGGCTGGGACGACCGCCCCGCGACATCCGACGAGCTCTCCCACATGAAGCGGCTCGTCGCCGAGGGCCTCGAACAGGGCGCGGTGGGGATGTCCTCCGGCCTCACCTACACCCCCGGCATGTACGCGGACGACGCCGAACTGACCGAGCTGTGCCGGGTCGTCGCCCGCTACGACGGCTACTACTGCCCGCACCACCGCTCGTACGGCGCCGGGGCCCTCGGGGCGTACGAGGAGATGGTGACCCTCACGCGCGAGGCGGGCTGCGCGCTCCATCTCGCCCACGCCACCATGAACTTCGGCGTGAACGAAGGCCGGGCGCCCGACCTGCTGGCCCTGCTCGACGACGCCCTCGACGCCGGCGCGGACATCTCCCTGGACACCTACCCCTACACGCCGGGGTGTACGACGCTGGTGGCGATGCTGCCCAGCTGGGCGGGCGAGGGCGGCCCCGAGGCCGTCCTGGCCCGGCTCCGGGACGACGCGACCGCCGAGCGGATCCGCCACCACATGGAGGTCGTCGGCGCGGACGGCTGCCACGGCGTACCGATCGAGTGGGACACCATCGAGATCTCCGGGGTGTCCGACCCGGCTCTGGCGGACCGGGTCGGCAGGACGATCCAGTACTCCGCCGACCTGCGCGGCGAGGAACCCTGGGTGACCGCCCGCCGGCTGCTGATCGACGACCGGCTCGGCACGACGATCCTCCAGCACGTCGGTCACGAGGAGAACGTCCGCGCGATCATGCGCCACCGGGTGCACACCGGCGGCTCCGACGGGATCCTCCAGGGCGACAAGCCGCACCCGCGCGCGTACGGCACGTTCCCGCACTATCTGGGCCGGTACGCACGGGAGTTGGGGGTGCTCTCGCTGGAGGAGTGCGTCGCCCGTCTCACCTCGCGTCCGGCGGCCCGCCTGCGTCTGCCGGACCGCGGCCTGATCCGGGAGGGCTACCGCGCGGACCTCGTGCTCTTCGACCCCGACACGGTCGCGGCGGGCTCGACGTTCGAGGCGCCGCGCACACTGCCGGTGGGCATCCCGCACGTCCTGATCGACGGACGGTTCGTCATCGAGGACGGCCGGCGTACGGACGTCCTGGCGGGGAAGGCGATTCGCCGGACGCGATGAGGTCCCCGGCCGGCCGGGGCCACGGCCGCCGTCGGATCCAGAGGGCGCCCAGTACGCACACGGCCCCGGCCAGCACGAACCCGTACGCCGGTGTGTGACCGGAGGGCTGGGTCTCGTACACCAGCGCCGCCGACAGGACCGCCAGCACCTGGCCCAGCCTGCTGTCCCAGGCGGTGGCGGCGATCACCGTCATGCCCCACAGGAGATACCAGGGCTGCACCATCGGCGAGAGCGCGACGAGCACCAGCAGGGCGAGCCCGAGGGCGTGGACGGGGTCGGGCCGCCGCCACGCCAGATGGGCGATCACCGCCAGTGCGGCCACCAGGCCGGCCTTCTGGACCACCGCCTTCACGGGGTCCGGGTCCGTGCCGAAGAGCGCCTGCCCGAGGTGACCGAGGCCCAGGCCCAGATCGCTGGTGAGGGAGAGCGCGGTGTGGATGGTCCCGGCGACGCTCTGCGTCCGCAGCCATCCGAAGCCGGTCCCGGCCAGGAGCGTCGCCCCGGCGGCGACCGCGCAGGCCACCAGACCGGGCAGGACGAAGGCCTTCACCGTCCGCCGGACCACCCCGCCGTCCGCCGCCCGCACCACCATCACACCGATGAAGAGCAACGCCAGGGCGGCCGGCGACTTGATCATCATCGCCAGGCCGACGACGGCGCCGGCGACCACCCAGCGCCCGCGCAGCGCGAGGACGACCGCGCACAGCATCAGGCCGGCCATCAGTCCGTCGTTGTGCGTCCCTCCGACGACATGGACGAGCAGCAGCGGATTGAGCGCGCCGAGCCACAGGGCCCCGCTCGCGGCGGTCCCCCGCGCGGCCGCGAGCCGCAGGAGGCCCCACACGATCAGGGCGAGCGCGGCCAGCGAGAGGATCCGCATCCCGAGGACGGCGGGCACGATGCCGCCTCCGGTGACCCTGACGACGGCCTGGGCGAGGACAAGGAAGACCGGGCCGTAGGGAGCGGGGGTGTCGCGCCAGTGGCCGCCGACGCTCGCGGCCGCGTCACCACCGACGCCGCCCGGGTCCAGGACGGAGGGGCCGGACGTGTAGACGTCGTGGCCCTCGACGACCATCGCGCCCTGGGCGATGTAGCTGTACACATCGGCGCTGTACAGAGGCGGCGCGAGAGCCAGCGGCGCGGTCCACCAGCCGAGCGTGACCAGCGTCCGGCGTGCGCCGAGCGTGGCACCGTCCGCGAGCAGTCGCCCGTACCGCCACCACGCGAGGACCAGCAGGGTCAGTCCGAGGTACGCGAGAACAGCGGCGGCGACGGTCGTGCCGTGGCCCCGCGGAACCCAGATGCCCCAGGGCTCGCGGGCCGGCAGCGTCCCCGCGGCCAGACCTCCCAGGGCGATGGCGAGCGACCCGGTCGCCCCCAGCCACCGGCACCGCGCCGCGCTCAACACCCACATGACCCGTCAACCTATCCGAGGCGGTCCCTGGGGTTTTCCCCCGCGGGATCCGGGGGCGTGCGGGCGTGTCCCGGGTGCCCGCCGGGGACGACGATCGGGAGGTCGCACCGACCGCCCAGAAACGAGGCCCCCATGTCCCGCACCCACGCCGCTCCGGCGCTCGCCCCCGCCCGCCTTCCTGTCCTGCCCGCCCCGGTCCGCGCGGCCCATCGGCTGTGGATCGTCGCCATCGGGGCCGGGATCTTCGAGACGGTGCTTCTCGTCGGCCGGACGGTGGCCGACGGTTCGGCGTCGGGAGGCGAGCTCGCCTCCGGCATCGCCGTGCGGACCGTGGTCTTCGCGTCGCCCTCACCGTGGTGGCGCTGCTGCGCCGCGGGCGCGCCTGGGCCCGGATCGCCCTGGCCGTCGGCCTCGGCGGTCTCGGCACGCTCTCCCTGGTCGTCGAGCCGGTCCGGGCCCTGGCCGACGGTGTCACGGTCACCGCCGCACTGGCCGACGCCGGCGCCCTGGACCTGGTCTTCGCCACCAGTCGGGTGATCCACCTGGCGGCGGTCCTGACGGCGACGGCGCTCATGTTCCACCCGGCGGCGAACGCCTTCTTCCGTCCCGCGCACCGCCTCGACGGCACGCGGTGACCCCCCACGTGTCCCAAAACACGAGGCGAGCCGAAGCCGCTCCCCGTAAGCTCGCGTCATGCAGGTGATCCAGTCCACGAAGCTCGCCAACGTCTGTTACGAAATCCGGGGTCCGGTGCTCGAGGAGGCGATGCGACTGGAGGCCGCAGGCCACCGCATCCTCAAGCTCAACACCGGAAATCCCGCCGCGTTCGGCTTCGAGTGCCCGCCCGCGATCCTCGAGGACGTGCTGCGCAATCTGCACGACGCGCACGGCTACGGCGACGCCAAGGGCCTGCTGTCCGCCCGCCGCGCGGTGATGAGCCACTACGAGACCAAGGGCATCCCGCTCTCCGTCGAGGACATCTACCTCGGCAACGGCGTCTCCGAGCTGATCCAGATGTCGATGCAGGCACTGCTCGACGACGGGGACGAGGTCCTCGTCCCCGCCCCGGACTACCCCCTGTGGACGGCCTCCGTCTCCCTCGCCGGAGGCACGGCGGTGCACTACCGCTGCGACGAGCAGGCCGACTGGATGCCGGACCTCGCCGACATCGAGCGCAGGATCACCGACCGGACCAAGGCCATCGTCGTCATCAACCCGAACAATCCGACGGGTGCGGTGTACGACGACGAGATGCTGCGGGGCATCACCGAGATCGCCCGGCGGCACAATCTGGTCGTCTGCTCCGACGAGATCTACGACAAGATCCTCTACGACGGCACGACGCACACGCCGACCGCCGCGATCGCCCCCGACCTGATGGTTCTCACCTTCAACGGGATGAGCAAGAACTACCGGGTGGCCGGTTTCCGGTCCGGCTGGCTCGCGGTCTGCGGCCCGAAGGCCCATGCCACGTCGTACATCGAGGGTCTGACGATCCTCGCGAACATGCGGCTGTGCGCCAACATGCCGGCGCAGCACGCGGTCGCCGCCGCGCTGCAGGGCCGGCAGTCGATCGAGGACCTGGTGCTGCCCGGCGGGCGGCTGCTGGAGCAGCGCGACGTGGCGTACGACCTGCTCACCAGGATCCCCGGCGTGACGTGCGTGAAGCCGAAGGGCGCGCTGTATCTCTTCCCGCGCCTGGACCCGGACGTATACAAGATCAAGGACGACCGGCAGATGGTCGTCGACCTGCTCCGGGCCGAGAAGATCATGGTGGTGCACGGCACCGGCTTCAACTGGCACGAGCCCGACCACTTCAGGATCGTCACGCTGCCGAACGCGAAGGACCTCGCCGACGCGATCACCCGGATCGGGAACTTCCTGGAGGGCTACGGCCAGCCGTAGCCCCTCTCCGGCCGGGCGGCTCCGGACATCACTCAACTTTAGAACCAATCTAAGCTAGGATGGCTGCACAGCTGCTGCAGGAGGCCATCCCCATGTACGAACCGATCCGCACCAAGTCGGTCCACCGGATGGCCGACGACGACCAGAACGCGTACCCGCACCGCTCGCGCGAGGAGGAGCTGGACATCCAGCTCGCCGGCCATCTGGCCGCGCTGCTCGCCGTCACCGACGAGATCGGCGACACCGCCGCGAGCGAGCGCATCGCCGAGCAGGTGGCGCGCCTCCGCGGCGCCCCGCCCGCCCGGCACGCGGGCCTCAGCGGCGACGCGACCCCGGAGCTCCACAGGCGGGCCCACGCCCTCGCGGGCCGCGCCCTGGTCGTCGCCGCCTCCCGGGCGGACACCGCCGCGGCCATCCTGGCCGCCGAGCGCATGGACGCACACACCGCCGCGCTGGCCTCGCCCCGACTGGTCGGCGCCCCCTGACGGCCCCGGTCCCGCGGGCCGGGGAGGCGCGCGGACCGGGTGCCACCCATCCCAGGACTCCGGCCGCAGCCGGGGTCCCCTTTTTTGTTTTTCGGCAGCAAAGCGCCGGCCCCCGGGGCCTGAGGGGGCTCCGGGGGCCGGCGTGCAACGCGACGGGTCAGGAGATGACCCACAGGTCAGGGCGGATGTCGACTGCCCCGCCGCGAAGTCGGGCGAGGATCAGCCCAGACGGGCGACCAGGGCGCGGTACTCGTCCCACAGCTCCTTCGGCGTGTGATCGCCGAAGGTGTTGAGGTGCTCGGGGACCAGGGCGGCCTCCTCGCGCCAGACGTCCGTGTCGACCTTGAGGAGGAACTCGAGGTCCTCCTCGGGCAGGTCCAGACCGTCGGTGTCCAGGGACTCCTTGGTCGGCAGGATGCCGATCGGCGTCTCGACGCCCTCGGCCTTGCCCTCCAGGCGCTCCACGATCCACTTCAGGACACGGCTGTTCTCACCGAAGCCGGGCCACACGAACTTGCCCGCGTCGTTCTTGCGGAACCAGTTCACGTAGTAGATCTTCGGCAGCTTCGCCTGGTCGGCGTTGGCGCCGACCTTGACCCAGTGGGCCATGTAGTCGCCCATGTTGTAGCCGCAGAACGGCAGCATGGCGAACGGGTCGCGGCGCAGCTCGCCGACCTTGCCCTCGGCGGCGGCGGTCTTCTCGGAGGCGACGTTCGCACCGAGGAAGACACCGTGCTGCCAGTTGAAGGACTCGGTCACCAGCGGCACGGCGGAGGCGCGGCGGCCACCGAAGAGGATCGCCGAGATCGGCACGCCCTTCGGGTCCTCCCACTCCGGCGCGATGATCGGGCACTGCGAGGCGGGCACGGTGAAGCGGGCATTGGGGTGGGCGGCCGGCGTCTCGGACGCGGGCGTCCAGTCGTTGCCCTTCCAGTCCGTCAGGTGGGCCGGAGCGGTCTCCGTCATGCCCTCCCACCAGATGTCGTTGTCGTCGGTGAGGGCGACGTTGGTGAAGACGGCGTTGCCCCAGAGGGTCTTCATCGCGTTGGCGTTGGTGTGCTCGCCGGTGCCGGGCGCGACACCGAAGAAGCCGGCCTCGGGGTTGATCGCGTACAGCCGGCCGTCCTCGCCGAACCGCATCCAGGCGATGTCGTCACCGATGGTCTCGACGGTCCAGCCGGAGATCGTGGGCTCCAGCATCGCCAGGTTCGTCTTGCCACAGGCGGACGGGAAGGCCGCGGCGACGTACTTCGACTCGCCCTGCGGTGGGGTGAGCTTGAGGATCAGCATGTGCTCGGCGAGCCAGCCCTCGTCGCGCGCCATCACGGAGGCGATGCGCAGCGCGTAGCACTTCTTGCCGAGCAGGGCGTTGCCGCCGTAGCCGGAGCCGTACGACCAGATCTCCCGGGTCTCGGGGAAGTGCGAGATGTACTTGGTCGAGTTGCAGGGCCACGGCACGTCGGCCTCGCCCTCGGCGAGCGGAGCGCCGAGGGTGTGGACGGCCTTGACGAAGAACCCGTCGGTGCCAAGCTCGTCGAGGACGGCCTGGCCCATGCGGGTCATGGTGCGCATGGAGACGGCGACGTAGGCGGAGTCGGTGATCTCGACGCCGATCGCGGACAGCGGAGAGCCGACGGGGCCCATGCAGAAGGGCACGACGTACATCGTGCGGCCCTTCATCGAGCCGCGGAAGATGCCCTTCTCACCGGCGAAGACGTCCTTCATCTCGGCCGGGGCCTTCCAGTGGTTCGTGGGGCCCGCGTCCTCCTCCTTCTCGGAGCAGATGAAGGTCCGGTCCTCGACGCGCGCAACGTCGGAGGGGTCGGATGCCGCGTAGTACGAGTTCGGCCTGAGCGTCGGGTCCAGCTTCTTGAACGTGCCCTTGGCGACGAGCTCCTCGCACAGACGCTCGTACTCCGCCTCGGAACCGTCACACCAGACGACCCTGTCCGGCTGCGTGATTGCTGCGATCTCGTCGACCCAGGAGACGAGCTCCTGGTGCTGGGTCGGGACGGTGGTGGGAGCCGCGTTGTCGCGCGCCACGATTGCTCCTTGTTGAGGGGTTTTTTAGGTGTATGCCCCGTGGGGGCTGCGACCCGGATGCTTCACGGGGTTAACCGCCTGGCGCTCATCCGGTGCCGACCGCACTCATTTGATCATCCGACGCAAGTGCCCATATGTCCAGAGGGTCGCCCACGTGAGCATGGCCACTCCCGCACAGTACTTACGGACGCGTAGGTAACATTCGGCCCATGACTGCAGCGCTTCCCGATGTGACCGAGATAAAGCCACGGCTGCGCGGCTGGCTGCACGCGGGCATGTTCCCGGCCGTCCTCGTCGCCGGCCTCGTGCTCGTCGCGCTCTCGGAATCCCCCCGGGCCCGGATCGCCTGCGGTATCTACGTCCTCACCGCCTGCCTGCTCTTCGGCATCAGCGCGATCTACCACCGGGGCACCTGGGGTCCGCGCGGCGAGGCCATCCTGCGGCGGCTCGACCATGCCAATATTTTTCTGATCATCGCGGGCACATATACCCCGCTGACCCTGCTCCTTCTCCCGGATTCCACCGGGCGGCCGCTCCTGTGGGCGGTCTGGACGGCCGCGGTCGGGGGAATCGCCTTCCGGGTCTTCTGGGTCGGCGCCCCGCGCTGGCTCTACACCCCCTGCTACATAGCGATGGGCTGGGCCGCCGTCTTCTTCCTCCCGGACTTCATGCGCGCGGGCGGAGTCGCCGTGCTCGTCTGCGTGGTCGTCGGCGGTCTGCTCTACAGCGCGGGCGGGGTCATCTACGGCATCAAGCGCCCCAACCCCTCCCCGCGCTACTTCGGCTTCCACGAGGTCTTCCACTCGCTCACGCTCGCGGCGTTCGCCGTCCACTACGTCGGCATCTCCCTGGTCGCCTACAAGCACGGCTGACCGGGACAATGACGTCCATGTCC
The DNA here is from genome assembly GCF_055577795.1 of Streptomyces sp. NPDC033174. Taxonomy (NCBI): domain Bacteria; kingdom Bacillati; phylum Actinomycetota; class Actinomycetes; order Kitasatosporales; family Streptomycetaceae; genus Streptomyces; species Streptomyces sp. NPDC033174. The sequence goes on along the minus strand of NZ_JBVIPQ010000002.1, from coordinate 59,123 downwards.
CCCATGGCCGCCGACCACGACGCCGATCCCGGTACCGGAGGCCGTCCCGTGATGGGGCTGCGCGAGCGGAAGAAGCTCAAGACCCGGATCGCGATCCGGCGGGCGACCTACCGGCTCGTCGCCGAGCGGGGGTACGAAGCCACCGGCATCGAGCAGATCGCCGAGGCCGCCGAGGTCTCCCCCAGTACCGTCGTGCGCTATTTCCCGGTCAAGGAGGACATCCTCCTCACCGACGAGGACGACGCGCTGATGGACGCCCGGCTGCGGGCGCGCCCGGCCGGCGAGGAACCCCTGGAGTCGCTGCGGGCCGTGCTCCTCGAAGCGGTGAGCGCCGCGCTCACCAGGGAGCCCGAGGAGACCAGGCTGCGCGCCCGTCTGATGGTCGAGATCCCCGCCGTCCGGGCCCGGCTGACCGAGACGACGGCCCAGACGTCACTGCTGCTGGCCCGCGCCATCGCCGACCGCACCGGCCGGGGAGCCGACGACCTGGAGGTACGGGTCTTCACGGCCGCCGTCCTCGGCGCGCTGCGCGAGGCGACGCTCTACTGGGCGGAACGCGGCCAGGGCGACGACCTGATCCCGCTCCTGGACCGGACCCTGGACACGCTCAGGGGCGGCCTGAGCCTTCCCTGAGGATCAGCTGGTCCAGAAGTCCCACCAGCGGGTGAGGACGAGCATCCCGATGATCCCGATGTGCAGCACGGGCAGCACCCAGGTGAACTCGCCGAAGAACCGCCGCAGCCACCCCGGCGCCGGCAACAGGCCCTTACGCACGTTGTGCGAGGTCACGTACCAGAACATGACGATCGTGGCGGTCCACGCCAGGCTGCACCACAGGCACAGCGCATTGATCTCGTACAGCGACTGATACATCAGCCACATGCAGAAACCGACACCGAACAGAGTCCCCGCGTTCAGACCCAGCCAGTACCACCGGCCATAGCGCGCACCCGCCAGCAAGCCCACGCCGATCGCGATCACCATCCCGTAGGTGACCAGCCCCAGCATCGGATTCGGGAACCCGAACACCGACGCCTGCTCGCTCTTCATGATGTTCCCGCACGACACGACCGGATTCAGACTGCATCCGGGCCGGAAGTTCGGGTCCTCGAGGAGCTTGAACTTGTCGATGGTGATCACCCAGGCGGCCAGCAGCCCGGCCGCACCGGTGACCACGAACAGCCACGCCAGCGCCCGGCTCGCACCCACGAGTCCGCCCCCGGCCCGGCCGTCCTCTCCCGGGGAGGGTCCGCCGCCCCTCGCGCCGGGCACCTTCGCGAAGGGAGTGTCGGCCGAACCTGCGGTGAGTGAGGTCATGGTTCCGGATGCTAATAGCCCAACAGGGGGTCATCCGACCCGACTTCATCCGATCGGCGGATCCCGCGCCGCAATGCGTCCACGTCCCCCCTGGAACGCGTGTGCGTCCGCAACGAACGGCGGACCGGCTCGTTGTGCCCAGAGGGCGTTCGCCGCCCTTCGCCACACGCCGGGCACGACCGACACGGAGGTCGCTCATGTTTTCGCGCCGGGCCGCACTGCGCACACTCTTCACCCTGGCCGCCGCCGCCTTCACGGGCGGCGCCCTCGCCCGAATCGCCACCACCCCCCGTCCGGAGGGGGACCGAGCCCTCGAAGGGGAAGCGGACGCGTCCCTCGCCTTCGACGAGATGTACCGGGGCCGCCGCATCCAGGGCGGACCGGTCCCGCACCACGGCGCCGTCCATGTCCTGGTCGACGGCCGCCCGCTGCATCTGATGCGGCGCGCGGACGGCAGTTACCTCAGCGCCGTCGACCACTACGCATCCTGCCCGACGCCCCGGGCGGCCGCCCGGACGGCCGTGGACGCGCTGGGAACCGCGCTTCCGGCCCCCGCCGCCGCCCGTCATGGCGCACCGACCGGAGGGAACCCGCGTGGCGTACACGCGTAAGAACCAGCGCGATCTCACCAGCGCCGAGCGGAAGAAGTTCGTCGCCGCCGTCCTGGAGCTCAAACGTTCGGGTGTCTACGACGAGTTCGTCCGTACCCACATCGACTTCTATGTCGCCGACGGCGACGACGAACTGCGCGCGGCCCACATGGCCCCGACGTTTCTTCCCTGGCACCGCAAGTTCCTGCTGGACTTCGAGCGGGAACTGCGGCGGGTCGATCCCTCGGTCACCGTGCCGTACTGGGACTGGACCCGTGACAACACCCCTGCCGCGTCGCTGTGGAGCGAGGACTTCATGGGCGGCAACGGGCGTCGCGGTGATCTGCAGGTGATGACCGGGCCGTTCGCGTACTCCCGCGGCAGGTGGACGATCAGACACTCGATGACCGATGTCCGTTTCCTCACGCGGGACCTGGGCCGCCCACGCGACCCACTCGCCCTTCCGACAGCGGCCGACCTGCGGCAGGCGACCGACGACCCCGTCTATGACGTGGCGCCCTGGGACTCCACCAGCGCGTCGGGGTTCCGCAACAGACTCGAGGGCTGGGGGCGGGGCAGGGGGAACGCGAGCTGGCGCAACCACAACAGGGTGCACCGCTGGATCGGCGGCATGATGCTCGGCGGCGCCTCGGTCAACGACCCCGTGTTCTGGCTCCACCACTCCTTCGTCGACCTCCTCTGGTCCCGTTGGCGGCGCCGGCACCCTCGGTCCGGCTATCTGCCCGCGACCCCTCCCGCGCCCGGTTCCGCGCAGTACGGCCGGGTCGTCGCGCTCCATGAGCCGATGCCTCCGTGGAACGTCACTCCGGCGTCCCTTCTCGACCACAGCCGCATCTACCGCTACGCGGATTAACGCGAAGGCCCCCCGGCCTGTGGGCCGGGGGGCCTTGCGGAGCGTGTGGCAGGCGGATCAGCTGCCGTAGCCGCCGTCGTGGCCACCGTCGCTGATCACGCACTGGTTGCCGATGGCCGGGTTCAGGAGCGCGATGAAGTTCACGGTGTTACCGCTGACGCAGAGCGGGATGTGGATCGGGGCCTGAACGACGTTGCCCGAGGCGAGACCGCCCGAGTTTACGGCCGCACCGTGAGCACCAGCGTCTGCGACGGCCAGACCGGCTCCGCTGAGGGCAACGGCACCCGTGCCGGCGAGAACCGCGGCCGCCTTCGCGATACGAGACATCAATACTCCTTGGACGTGGAAAGGTGACCACAATTTCGCGGTCATCATGTTTCTTCAACGCGGCCCAGGGGGAGCCGGTAACGGCCTTGCCGGGGACATTCCCCCAACGGTGCATAAATGATGGCCCGCAAGTCCGATGAGCGGCCACCGCTGGAAACGGCGGCGGGCAGACGGACTCGCGGGCCGAGGCCATGCGACAAGCCCTGTGTGTAACGAGCAACGATCGTTCGGGTGACGGGGAAGAACCGTGTCTTCACCCTGCCTCGTCGGCCGCACCCGGAACGCGGATCAGACCTCCGGCGCCTGCAGGCCGAGGTTGGAATTCAGGTCTCCGGCCAGCTCGGGCGTGAGGACCGAGGACTTCGGAAGCGTCAGGTCCGGCATTCCGCGGCGCTCCGCCTGCGGGGCGGTGAGCGGCGCGGCGAACCTGGCGCCCGGGGTCGACGTGTGCAGGTCGGAGCTCGGCGAGCTGAGCAGCGCCCGGCCCGGGTTGATCTCCTTGACCACGCGCGGCAGCGGAGCGTCGACGGCGGCCTGGGGGAGCTCACTCGCGAACGGGACCTGCGGAAGCGCGGCGCCCACGACGCCGGCGCCCACCCCCTCCTGGAATCCGGTGGGCGCTCCCGGCGACAGCAGCGGCACACCGCTGCGCACGGTGGGAGCGTCCAGCGCGGGGGAAGCCGCCTCCAGTCCCTCCAGCGGGAGGTTGACCGGTACCTGGGCGGCGGCCGCGGGAGAGGCCAGGGCCGCCGAGGCGAGACACGAGACGATAATTCCCAGACCGGCTTGAGATCGCAGGTTCATTACTGCGCACGTCCTTCAAGAGCTTTTCGACGAGGCTGTCCTTGCTGTGCTTTACAACGAGCGTGCCGCTGGTTAAGTCGCCAAATTCCCCCATGTGCAGCAACGCGAGCCCTCGAAAACATGTCGGCCCCCACCCTCGAAAGGGCGGAGGCCGACATGAAGAAATGACTGGTCTGCGACACGCGCGGCACCACAGAATCCGGAGGACGAGCGGCCGGTGGCTAGTGACCCAGCGGAACGCCGCCGAGCAGCTGCGTGGCCTTCGTCGTGGCGTTCAGCTTGTCCGTGGCCTTCGTCACCGACCCGACGGCGGAACCGTCGGCCGTGCTGGTCAGCGCGTCGGTCTTGAGCGCCTTGCCGCCCACCGAGTCGAGTGCACCGTTCAGGCTGACCGGCGAGGCAGGGGCGGCGAAGGCCGGAGCGGCGACCCCCATGGCCATCACAGAACCGGCGACGACCGCGGCAACCTTCATGGGCTTCATTGAGCGAGTCCTTCCCTCGTGCTCCCTCGCGGAAGCAAGTCACTTACCGCACAGGCCTATTGGAGACTTCTGTACGTCCTTCTGCCTTCTGTAACGAGCCCTGCGCGTGGCGGAAACTCCGGGAGGAAGGATTTCTGGGCACTGCACCCGAATGATGAGAGGCAGTCGTATTTGCCGATCAGATTCAGCACACACGGCCGTGCCGGCTCAGCGGGGCTGAGCCGGCACGGCGTCGGGGGGCCGATCTATATGGTCGGCGGCTTGACCGAGGGGGTCGCCGGGGCGGCCGGGGCCGTTCCGGGCAGGATGCCGTCGACGACCCCGGTGACGAGGTCGAGCAGCGAGTCGAGCGTGCCCTTCACGAGGTCCACCACTCCGAGCGCGTCGCCCTTCAGCAACCCGTCGAGCAGAGAGTCCAGGGCCTTTTCGAGTGCCGCCAGGGCGTCGTCCACGACGTCCGTGGGCGCGGCTTCGGGTGCCGCGTCCGGTGCCGCCTTGGGCGGAGTGGCGGGTGTGGCGGGAAGGTGGCGCCTGATTTCCGCCAGCGCCTCCTCGATGTCCGCCTCCAGCTCCTCGGCCTCGGCGGCCGATATGCGGCCGTTCTCGGCCTTCAGCGCACGCTCCATCAGGTCGGACACCGGGTCAACGGCCTCGCCGAGGTCGGAGAGGGAGTCCACCTTCTCGAGGAGCGCGACGCTGTCGGGGTGGGACACCTGAGCAGCCAGGGATCTCGCCGCGAGGGGTGAGTCGTTGACGTCGGCGAAGGCGGGGCCTGCCGCGCCGATGGTGAGGGCAACACATATCGCGGCTGCTGCGACACGGCTGGGTGCCAGGAGACGCATACAAGGGTCCTTTCGGGATGCGCCGGAAACGTGTCTTCACCATCGAACGGCCCACAACCCTCTGCAACCGGTCGTCGCGCTGGGTGATTGCGCTCATCGGGTGAAACCGGGCTTCTGACCAGGGGCGCCCGTCCGCTCCTACGGTCACGGCACGGCTGCGCGTCCCCCCGCCGAACGGGTGCGAACACCGAAAAAACCGGCGCGCCGCACCCCATGGGGGCGGCGCGCCGGTCTGAGGAGGCCGCGGCTGGGCCCTGACCTCAGCCCTTGATGGTGCAGCGGTTCCCGATGGCCGGGTTCAGCAGCCCGCCGATGTTCACCGTGTTGCCGCTGAGGCAGATCGGGATGTGCACCGGAACCTGTACGACGTTGCCGGAGACGAGTCCGCCGGACTCCACGGCCGCGCCATGGGCTCCGGCGTCGGCGAGGGCCGCACCGGAGGCACCCACGACAGAGGCGGCAACGGTCGCGGACAGGACAGCAGCCTTCGCGATACGGGACATGGAGAGGTACTCCTCGATCGATTGATTTCTTGAGGCGAGTGCGGGAAATGTGCCCGGCTCCATCAAGAACGCATGACTTATTCATCGGTTGCTCTCCCGAACGGGTGATGGGCGGGGAATGGAGCAACACGCGCCGCAGAGAACGATCCGAAGAGATAAGAAAGTTAGCCTGAGTGGGCATCTAATGCCTAGTATCGCGCCGTGTTGGGGTTATAAAGTTCCCAAACCTTGCTTCCGGTCCTTCCGACCGGACATCCACCGAGCGGCTGACACTCCTCCCACTCCCCGGTCTCTTCACGGGTGTTGCCACGCCTCACTCATCAAAGCGGAGAACCTGTATGCGCAATTCAGTGGTTCTTGCTGTGCGTCGCGGTCTCTTGTGTGCGTTGTCCTGCGCGGCTCTGTCCGCCGTACTGCCGGCCGACGCCGCGCCGCGGGCGAAGGAAGCCCCTCGCGTGCCGTTCGCCCTCCGGTATCACGCGCTCCAGCACGGCGGGATCGTGCGTGCCGCCAACGCGGCCCTGAGCTGCCGCGCCACCAAGACGCTGGGCAGCGGGGCGGTGCCGTGCACCTCCGCGCGGCAGGGTGCCGCCCCGGCGACCAACGACGCCTTCGACCTGGTCCACGTGGACGTCGACCACGACCCGAACACCTTCAACTCCAGCCGCGCCGAGGTACGGATGCCCCAGGGCGCGCGGGTGAGTTACGCGCGGCTCTACTGGGGCGGCAACCTCCTCGCCGGTGACCACAGGCCCGCCGAGGACAACGGCCGCGTACTGATCGCCGAGCCGGGCGGGTCGTACCGGGAGGTCCTCGCGGACAGCACGGTCGGCCATCGGATCGCGGAGGGCGCCGACGCCTTCCAGGCCTCGGCGGACGTCACCGGCCTGGTCCGCGGTGGCGGCCCGGGGCAGTACACGGTGGCGCAGATCAACGGCGCGACGGGCCGCTCGCCGGTCGGCGCCTGGGCCGGCTGGACGCTGGTCGTCGCGTACGAGAAGAGCGACGAGCCACTGCGCCGTCTGGCGGTGTGGGACGGCTTCGACACGGTCGGCGCGGACGCCGGTCCGCTCCGGGTCGGCCTCGGCGGCCTCGCCGTTCCGAAGGACGCGGAGGGCCTGCTCGGCATGGTCGCCTATGACGGGGACCAGGGAACCGAGGGCGATTCCCTGACCGTCGAAACGGGCCGGGGCAGCGCCGTACTCGGCGACCCGGCCAATTCCCCGGACGACGTGATGAACTCCAGCATCACCGATTTCGGAAGGGGTCCGGCCGGGCGAACCCCCGGGCACAAGAACACTCTGGGATACGACTCCGATGTCTTCGATCTGCGGGGTGCGCTGCGTCATGGGGCCGACCGGGTCAATGTCGGCCTTACCACCCGGAAGGACACCGTATGGCTCGGTGCTCTCTTCCTCCAGGCGGACTCACGGAACTGACGTGGGGCCCGAGGCAGAGACGACCATTCCGGATTTCACCGTCCTCCATGTGGTGCAACCGGGTGACGGTGGAGTCGCCCGCGTGGTGGCGGATCTGGTGCGCGCGCAGGTCGCGGACGGGATGCGGGTGGCGGTGGCCTGCCCTCCCGGTACCCCGCTCGACGAGGCCGTGCGGGAGCACGGCGGTGAGGCCCATGCGTGGCGCGCCCTGCGCGACCCCGGGCCCCGGCTCGTCCGGGAGTGCCGCAGGGTCACCGAGCTGGTCGGGCTCGTCCGGCCCGACGTGGTCCACGCGCACAGCGCCAAGGCCGGGCTCGCCGCCCGCATGGCCGTACGCGGCCGGACGCCCACGGTGTACCAGCCGCATGCCTGGTCCTTCGAGGCCGTCGACGGTACGACGGCCACGCTGGCCAGGCGCTGGGAGCGGTGGGCCGCGCGCTGGACCGCGCGGGTCGTCTGCGTCAGTGACGCGGAGCGCCGGACCGGCGAGAAGGCCGGGATCAGGGCGTCGTGGTCGGTCGTCCACAACGGTGTCGACATCGAGCGGTTCGCCTCGAACGCCGGGGACCGCGCCGTCGACGGCGTGGTCGGCGAGGAGGCGCGGCCGCCGACCGTGGTGTGCGTCGGGCGGCTGTGCCGGCAGAAGGGGCAGGACGTCCTCCTGAAGGCGTGGCCGGCGGTCCTGGCCGAAGTGCCGGACGCCCGGCTCGTGCTGGTCGGGGACGGCCCCGACGCGGAACGGCTGCGGGCCTGCGCTCCTGCCTCGGTGGTCTTCGCCGGAGCCGTCGAGGACACCGCTCCCTGGTACCGCGCGGCGGACCTGCTCGTCCTTCCCTCCCGCTGGGAGGGCATGGCGCTCGCTCCGCTGGAGGCCATGGCGGGCGGACGGCCCGTGGTGGTCACCGATGTGGACGGCGCGCGCGAGAGCCTGCCGCCGGGCCATGAGGAGCGCTGTCTGGTCCCGGCCGAGGACCCGGCCGCGCTGGCGGCCGCCCTCGGCGGTCTGCTCGGCCGGCCCGAACTCCTTCACATCCTGGGCCGCGAGGCCCACCAGCACGTACTCAGCAGATTCGACGTGCGGCGCACCGGCGCGGCCATCGCGGATGTCTACCGCGAGGTGGCCGGCTCGCAGTGCCCCGAGCTCAGAGAGCCGATTTCCCAGTGACAACGGAAAGCACCAGTGTTCCCTCCTCGTCCGGGACCGTGCCGACAACAGGGCACGCTCCCGGCCTCACCTCCGTGGCGCCGCAGCGGAGCGCGTCCGACCGGCTGGCCCTTCCGCCGCGCCGGACCGCGCCCGTGCGGCCCCTCGCCCTTCCGCTGGTGGCGGCGGACTGTGTCGCGGTGCTCGCGGCGGCCGCCCCACTGTCCGTACCGCAGCGAGATGTCTGGCTGCTCGCCCAACTCACTCTTCTGCTGGTGTTGTTGAACGCTTCGGCGGGCTTCTACCGGCCGGGCGTCGTCATGTCCGTACTGGACGAACTACCCGCGCTCGCCGCCCGGGCCGCCGCCGCCTGGTGCGTGGCCGCCGCACTCCTCGCCTCGTACGCGCCCGGCGACGCGATCGGGCTCCTCACGCTGGCGAGCGCGTACGGCATCCATCTCACCGTCGTGTGCCTGTGCCGCGCCGCCCTGCACGCACGTCGGCGCCAGGCCGCGAGGGAGCGTCCGCGATCGGCGCTGGTGATCGGCGCGCAGGCCACGGCGCAGCGGCTGGCCACCGCACTCGCCCAGCACCCCGAGTACGGCATCCGGCCGGTCGGCGTCGTCGGCGCGCGGCACGACGGGCCGCCGTCGTCCGGTGCGGACGTCCCGGCGCTGCCGGTGCTGACCTCCATGGAGGAGATCCACCGCGCGGTCATCCAGAACACCGTGCGCGACGCGGTGTTCCTCACGGACGACAGCGGTCTCATGACCCTCTTCCAGCACTACGGCTGCACCACGTGGCGGGCGGGCGGCGCCGCGGGCGACACGTCGATGAGCGAGCACCTGTGGGGGTACGAGTGCCGGCGCGTCGACCCGCCGCGCGCCCGTCGCGGCCACACCGCCAAGCGGCTGCTCGACATCGCCGTCGCGGGGTTCATGCTGGCCTGCGCCGCTCCCGTCCTGCTGCTGTGCGCGGTGGCGGTCCGGCTGGCGGACGGTCCCGGTGTGCTGTTCCGCCAGGAACGGGTCGGCCAGCACGGGCGGTTGTTCACGCTGCTGAAGTTCCGCACGCTCCGCCCGGCCGACGAGAGGGAGTCGGCGACGCGGTGGAGCGTCGCCGGCGACGAGCGGATGAGCGCCGTCGGCGGCTTCCTGCGGCGCAGCTCGCTCGACGAGCTGCCGCAGCTGTGGAACGTCCTGCGCGGTGACATGAGCCTGGTCGGCCCCCGGCCCGAGCGGCCCTTCTTCGTCGCCAAGTTCAGCCGTCTGCACGCGGGCTACGCGGCCCGCCACCGGATGCCGGTCGGGCTGACCGGGCTGGCGCAGGTCCACGGGCTGCGCGGGGACACCTCGATCGAGGACCGCTGCCGCTTCGACAACCACTACATCGACCACTGGTCGCTCTGGCAGGACGTGTGCATCCTGCTGCGTACCGCCGCCTCCTTGGTCCGACCGGCGGGGAGCTGAGGATGGCGGGGGGAATCTGCGCGGTACCGGCGCGAAGCGCGCTCCGGTGGGAGCGGGTCCGTGCGACGGGGCCGCTGCTGCCGGTCCTGGCGGTCGTCGCGCTGTTGAGCGCGCCGGCCGGTGACGGCTCGTCCGGTACGGGAACGGTCGCCGACGCGGCCTCGGGGGCCCTGGTCCTGGTGTGCCTGGTACGGATCCTGCGGGAGCGGGCTCGGCCGCTGTCCCGCACGGCGGCGGTGGTGCTGGCACTTCCGGTGTTCGGGATCTGTCTCGCGGCGGTCACCTCGCACGATCCGGCGTCCAGCCTTCCGGGGGTCGCCCGGTACGTCCAGGTCTTCGTCCTGGTGCCGGCCGCCGTCGTGCTGACCGTCCGCGACCGGCGGGACTTCGCCGTGGTGGCCTGGTCCCTGGTCGCGCTGGCCCTGGTCCAGGGCGCGGTCGGAGTGGCGCAGTACCTGACCGGTACGGGCGCCTCGTACATGGGTGAGGACATCCGCGCGGTGGGGACCTTCGGGCCGACCGACGTGATGGGCATGGCGACGGTGGTCGCGTTCGGGATCGTCATCGCGGTCGGTGTCGGGCTGGGCACGGCGGGGCCCGCCCGAGTGCCCGCCCTGGTGTGCGCGGGGCTGCTGCTCGTCCCGCTGGTGCTGTCGTTCAGCCGCGGTTCGTGGATCGCGACGGTTCTGGCGTGCGCGGTGCAGCTGGTGCTCTCCGGGGCGCGGCGGGCCGTGCGGGTCGCCCTCGCCGTGGGGGCGCTCGCCGTGGTGCTGGTCGGCGGTCTCGGGATCGGCTCACAGCTGGTGAAGGAGCGGGCGGCCAGCATCACGCAGGTCACCGAGGCGCCCGACCGGTCGGTGACCGACCGGTACACGATGTGGGCGGCGGCCGGGGCGATGTGGCGGGCCGAGCCCGTCACCGGTGTCGGGCTGAAGGGCTTCCCCCAGTACCGCGACAGCCACGCCTCGCTGGCACTCTCCTCGGGCAGCGACACCGCGGGCGCGGGCCGGGCCTTCGAGCGCCAGGAGCTGCTCTCCCCGCACAACATGTATCTGCTGGTCCTCAGCGAGCAGGGCCTGGTGGGGGCGGCGCTGCTGGTGGGCAGTTGGGCGGCGCTCCTGGTCGGGGCGCTGCGGCGGCTGCCGGGCGCGCGGCGCGCCGGGCGCGGCGCGGACTGCGCCCTGGTGGCGGTGGGGCTGCTGGTGTGGCAGTTGGTGGACTTCGCGTACGCGGACATCGGCGGCCCCTCCACGGTTCTCACGGCGGTCGTGCTGGGGCTCTGTGCCTGGTGGGCGCTGGCCTCGGACGGCGAGCGGGTGGAGGCGGACCGTGCCTGACGTACAGGAGTCGGCGCCGCGCGCGGCGGTGGTCACACCGGCCGGGCGCGGCGGGCGCCGCCGCGGCTGGTCCCCGTCGAACGCGTTCCTCGCGCGGGCGGCGCTGGTCACGGCCGCGCTGACCGCCGCCGGGGCGCTGCTGGGTCTCCTACGGGACCAGATCCTCGCGCACTACTTCGGTGCCGGACCCGACACGGACGCGTTCCTGGTCGCCTGGACGGTCCCGGAGTTCGCCTCGACGCTGCTGATCGAGGACGCGATGGCGCTGATCCTGGTGCCCGCGTTCAGCCGCGCGCTGACGCGCCGCGCCGAGAACCAACCGCTCGATCCGGTCCACGCGTTGGTGCGTTCGACCCTTCCCCGGATCACGCTGTGGCTGGGGGCGGTCGCCGCGCTGGTGGCGGCGGGGGCGCCGTGGGTGGTGGGCGCGCTGGCCCCGGGGCTCGCGGCGCCGGGACTGGCAGTCGACTGCACCCGGCTGACGGCGACCTGTGTGCTCAGCTTCGCGCTGGCCGGGTACTGCAGCGCGGCCCTTCGCGCGCACGGCCGGTTCCTTGGCCCTGCGGCCATCTACACCGTGTACAACGCCGGGATCATCACCACGGTCGTGCTGATGTGCCGGCAGTGGGGCGTACGCGCCGCGGCGGCCGGAGTCGCCTTCGGCGGCGTGCTGATGCTGCTCATCCAGATCCCCTCCCTGCTCGCGGCGTTGAGGGTCCGGGGTGCGGCCTTCAGGAAGGCGGCGGGCCGCCGCGAGGGGCGGCTGATCGTGCTCGGCCTCGTCGCGCCGGTCATCGTCTTCGCCGTGAGCCGGCAGGCCCAGGTGCTCGTGGAGCGCTTCCTCGCCGCCCCGCTCGCCGCCGGTGCGATCTCGCACCTGAACTACGCGCAGAAGGTCGCGCAGGTGCCGATGGTCCTCTCGCTGATGCTGTGCACGGTCTCGTTCCCGGTGGTGGCCCGCGCCGCGGCGGCCGGCGACACCGCCCTTGCCCGGCGCCGCGTCGAGCGCGATCTGCTGCTGGCCGGCGTGGTCGTCCTGATGGGCGCGGCGGTGGTGATCGCGGGCGCCCCGCAGATCGTCGACGTGCTGTTCCAGCGGGGCGCGTTCGACAGCGCGGACACGGCGGCCACCGCGGCCGTCATGCGGCTCTACGCGCTCGGCCTGCTCGGACAGACCCTGGTCGGCGCGCTCGTACGCTGCTACTTCTCCGCCGCGCGCCCCTTGTGGTTCCCCGTCGTCGCCATGCTGACCGGTCTGGCCGCGACCGCGCTCACCGGCGCGGCCGGGGTTCGCCTCTGGGGAGCGCCCGGGATCGCCGCCGCGAACGCCCTCGGCATCACTCTGACCGCCGCGCTGCTGCTGTACGGCGTGCCGAGGCAGGGCATCCCGCTGCGGACCGGCCGGGTGTGCGCCGGTCTCGCCAGGCTCGCCGCGGCCGCCGCCGGGGCCTGCGCAGCGGCCTGGCTCTGCGCCGCGCGCGTCGAGGCGCCGTCGCTCGCCGGGGCCGCCGTCTGTCTGGTCGTCACCGTCGTGTTTCCGCTCCTCGCCCGGGTCTTCCGGGCGCCGGAGGTCCCGTCCCTGATCCGCTCCGCCGCACGGAGGCTCCCGCATGTCCGCCACATCCGCCGCCACGGCGCCCGCCCGCTCCCGGAGCGGGACTCGGCGTCTGCTGCCGAGGCCGCCCCTGTGGGTGGCGATGTACCACTCGATCGCCGACCCCTCGGATGACCCGTACCAGGTGACCGTCTCGCCGGTCACCTTCGCCCGGCAGCTGCACTGGCTGAGCGACCGGGGCTTGCGCGGGGTCGCCGTGCGGGAGCTGCTGGACGCCACCGCCCGGGGCGGGGCGGACAACCTGGTCGGGCTGACCTTCGACGACGGCTACGCCGACTTCCTCGGCAGCGCCGTTCCACTGCTGCGCCGCCACGGGTTCACGGCCACCGTCTTCGTCCTGCCCGGCAGGCTCGGCGAGGTCAACTCCTGGGACGAACGCGGACCGCGCAAGCCGCTGTTGACCCGCGACGGGATGCGCGCCGCCGCGGCCGCCGGGATGGAGGTCGCCTCGCACGGCCTGCTGCACACCTCCCTCCCCGCCCTGGACGACCTGGGCCTGCAGCGGGAGATCGAGCAGAGCAGGGACCTGGTCCACGAGATCACCGGCACCGCGCCGGAGGGCTTCTGCTATCCATACGGCGATGTCGACGCGCGGGCCATGAACGCCGTCCGGGACGCGGGCTACCGCTATGCCTGCGCGATCAACCCGCGATCGCTCACCGGGGTGTTCGCGCTCCCGCGCGTCCACATCGGCGAGCAGGACACCTCCTGGCGGCTGCACGCCAAACGGGGTCTGCACGCCCTGCGCCGCAGACATCCCGTGGACCTTCCGAGGCCCCGCCGCGCCCGGGTCGGCCCATGAAGGCCCTGCACGTCATCACCGGGCTCGGCATCGGTGGCGCCGAGCAGCAACTGCGGCTCCTGCTGCGCCACTTGCCGACCCGGAGCAGTGTCGTCACCCTCACCAACCCGGGTCCCGTCGCCCGGGGCATCGAGGCCGACGGCGTGCCCGTCACCCATCTGGGCATGACGGGCAACCGCGACCTGGGGGTGCTGCCGGGGCTCGTCCGCCTCATCAGGGGCGGCGGATACGACGTGGTCCACACCCACCTCTACCGGGCCTGCCTCTACGGCCGGATCGCGGCCCGCCTCGCCGGTGTCCGTACGGTCATCGCCACCGAGCACTCCCTCGGCGAGGCGCAGATCGAGGGCCGGCCGCTCACCGCGGGCGCCCGCGCGCTCTATCTGACCGGGGAGCGCCTGGGGACCTCGACGGTCGCCGTCTCCCCGTCCGTGGCGAGGCGCCTGGAGGAGTGGGGCGTGCGGCCCTCCCGCATCCATGTCGTTCCCAACGGCATCGAGATCCGCCGCTTCGCCTTCGACCCTGCGGCCCGGCGCGCGACGCGGCGGCGCCTCGGCCTGCCGGAGGACGCCTTCGTCGTCGGCGGGGTGGGTCGGCTCACGGCGGGCAAGCGCTTCGACCGGCTGGTGCGGGCGGTGGCGTCGCTGCCCGGCGCCCGGTTGCTGCTGGTGGGCGAGGGCGACCAGCGCCGGCCTCTGCTGAAGGTGGCGCAGGAGTACCGGGCCGCGGACCGGGTCCATCTCACCGGCGCCTGCGAGGACCCCCCGCCCGCCGGGGGCACCACGGACTCCCCCGACCTGCCGTCGCTGCTCGCCGCGATGGACGTCTTCGTCTCCACCTCCCCCGACGAGGCGTTCGGCCTGGCGATCGTCGAGGCCCTGGCCACCGGGCTGCCGGTGCTGTACGTCGCCTGCCCGGCCATCGACGACCTCCCGCCGGACGCCACCCCCGGCGCACGCCGGATCAACGAGTCCGTCCCCGAACTGATCTCCGCCCTGCGAGGCATCCGCCGCGCCGGGCTCGCCCGGCTGCCCCAGCCCGCGGCCGCGCACCGCTACGACATCGCCCGCAGCGCACAGCAGTTGATGTCCCTGTACGAGAACGCCGTCCACGGCGCACCCCTTACCCCGAGATGAGTTGCTCATGAACCAGTTGCTGTCCACCGTCAGGACCTGGCGCACGCGCCGATGGTGGGTCCTGCCGGGATCGGCCCTGCTCGGCGTGGTCGCCGGCGGTGGCTACGGGCTGCTCAAGACGCCCGAGTACGCGGCGACGAGCTATGTGGTCGTCGTGCCCGCCGAGAAGTCGGACCCCGCGGCCGCGCTCGGCTTCGCCACCGCGTACGGCCGCGTGGCCACGGACATCGCCGTCACCGGCGACGCGCAGGTCTGGGCAGGGGTCTCGGCCGCCACCCTGCGCGCCGGTGTGCAGGCCGCCACCTCCCCCGACGCCCCGATGATCTCCCTCACCGCCCGGTCGTCGCGCCCCTCCACCGCGGTCGCGATGGCCGACGGCGTGGCCCGGGCGCTGGTCGTCAACGGCGCCCATGTTCAGCCCAGTACGGGGGTGAAGGTGCTGCAGTTCTCCCGCGCCGCCGAGCCCACCCGCCCGGTGTCGCCGTCCGCGCCGCTCTCGGCGCTGGTCGGCGGCTGCGCGGGCGGGCTGCTCGGCGGCTTCGCCCTGCTCGTACGCCCCCGGGGCCGGCGGGACCAGGAGACGGCGGCGGTGCGGGCGACGGTCCCGGGTCCGGCGGAGAATCGGGACGCGCCGACCGCCACCCCCCAGCCGGAGGCGGTGTGAGAGTGGGGCACGACCACGTGGTGACCGTCTGCCGGGACAGCGCCGAGTTCGGCCGGCTGGCCGACGAGTGGACCCGCCTGTGCGGAAGATGCTCGACGGCCACGCCGTTCCAGAGCCATGCCTGGCTGTACTCGTGGTGGCTGTCGTACGGGAGGCCCGGCGCGCTGCGGGTCGTCCTGGTCCGCCGTGACGGGGCCCTGATCGCGGCCGCCCCGCTGATGCGGGCCCCCGGTGCACTGCCCGTACTGACCCAACTGGGCGGTGCCATCAGCGACTTCACCGATGTGCTGCTCGACGACCACTGTCCCGACGCGGCGCCCGTGCTCGCCGAGGCGCTCGCGGACGTCGCGCGGAACGCCGTCATCGATCTGCGGGAGGTACGGCCGGGGGCCTCCGCCGAGCGGATCCACGCCCACTGGCGCGGCCCGCGGTGGCGTCTCGCGGACTCGGTCTGCCTGGAACTGCCCGCGCTCCCGATGGACACGCTCCTGGCACGGCTTCCGTCGCAGAAGGCCCAGCGGACCCGGGCCAAGCTGCGCAAGCTCGACGCGCTCGGCATCGACGAGCGCGTCGTGCCGGGCCCGGACGTCCCCGCCGCGCTCACCCGCCTCCTCGACCTCCACCGGCTGCAGTGGCAGGGGCGGGCCGTGAACGCCGAGCACACCCGCGAACGGTTCTCCGAGCATCTGACCAGGGCCGTACGGCCGATGGTGGAGTCGGGGCACGCGAGGGTCACGGAGTTCCGCATGGCCGGCGAGGTGGTCGCAGCGGACCTCACCCTCATGTCACCGCGGCTGGCGGGCGGCTATCTGTACGGCGCCGATCCCGTGCTCCGTGCCCGGAAGGTGGACGTGGCGACGATGCTGCTGCGCAACGGGTTGCGGGAGACCTGCGCGGACGGGCGCGCCACGCTGAGCCTGTTGCGCGGCAGCGAGCCGTACAAACAGCACTGGCGTCCCGAGGCGGTGGGCAACCGGCGGCTGCTGCTCGCCCGGGCCCGTCTGGCCCCGGTCCTGGCGGTGCGGGCGGCGTTCGCGCAGGCCCGGAGCTGGGCGGCGGACCGGCTCCGGGACCGGGCGTGGGTACGGAGGCTGCGCGGCGGCGGAGGAAAGTGAGCTCCTCCGCCGCCGCGGATGTGTGCCGGCGTCAGGAGCGCCGGCTCTCCCACCAGTCGAGGCGCACGCAGGCCTTGCCGCCGATCCACTGCTCGACCCAGGGACCGAGGTCGACGGGCATGCAGTCGTGGGTGCCCGACGGCTTGGGCGTCGGCCGGGGCGAGGGAGTGGGCGTCGCCGCCGGCTCGGGAGGTGTCGTCGGCTTCGGCTCGGGCACCGGGTCCGTCGGGACGGGCACGGTCGGGACTGGAACGCTCGGGACCGGAACGCTCGGGACCGGCGCCGGCGTGCGGCCGAAGAGCAGCGCACGGAACACCTTGGAGGACTTGGGGTTCTCGTCGCACTGCCAGACGCCGTGCGGGCAGTAGTCGGTGATCGTGTGATAGAGCGGCTTGTGCTCGTCCATCCATTCGAGCATGCGCCGCATGTACTCCTGATTGTCACCGTTCCGGAAGAGACCCCACTCGGGGTACGAGATCTCCTTTCCGTGTTCCTTCGCGAAATCCACATGCTTGCGCAGCCCATAAGGCTCGCTCACATGTCCGTCGAAAGACATTCCGTTCGGCTGGTCGTAGGAATCCATTCCGACGATGTCGACGACGTCGTCGCCCGGATAGCACTCCGTCCACGGGACGGCGTCCCTTCCCCGGCTCGGTGTGAAGTCGAATCGGAACTTCTGACCGGGGACGGCGCGCATGGCGGTGACGATGCGTTTCCAGTACTGCTTCCACGCCTCCGGGTCGGGAGCGCAGCGGTGGCTGTAGGTGATTCCGTTCATCTCCCAGCCGAGGACGATGACGGTGTCGGCCGCCTTCAGATCGACGAGCCGTTCGGCCAGCGTCCGGAAGTGGCCGTCGAACTCGCCCTGGGCGCCGCGCCGCAGCTGCCGGTGCACCTCGGAGTCCGGCAGGTGGCCCTCGTTGCGTTCCAGCATGGGAACGTTCAGTACGAAGAGCCGGTCGTCCCGCGCGTTGCGCCATTGCGCCCAGCTCTCCAGGAAACGCGGGGCGCCCTCGATGTTGGACCACACATCGCCGGGCAGGTAGGTGTGACCGACCCGGAGTTCCGTCCCGCCGAGCCATTTCTCCAGCCGCGCCATGCGCGTGACGCCCTCGGGGCCGTAGTCGAGATAGGCGCCGAGCGCACCGGTCGGAGGCGGGCCGGGGTCCCGCGCCGCGGCCGACTCGGCGGCGTGCCCGGGAGAAGACGCGACATGGGCGGAGGCGAGGAGACCCGCGGTGAACACCCCCAGCCACACACGTGTTGATCTGCCAGGTCGGTAGCGCATGTCAGCTCCTTCGCGGGACGGCGAGATCCGTTGATCACACGGCCCAAAAGTATTCCTAATGAGCCGTTCGGGAACTCGGCCGGAGCTTTGCGTAGCCCATTGGGGGCTTTCATCGCCCACTTGGGGCACAGAAAAAGGCCGGCCCCGGAACAGACGAGCTGTTCCGGGGCCGGCCCCGTGCGTTGCGTCCCTGGGGGCGCGGTGGCGTCAGTCCTTGATCTTGCAGCGGTTCCCGATCGCCGGGTTCAGCAGCCCGATGAAGTTGACGGAGTTGCCACTGACGCAGATCGGCGCGTGGATCGGCACCTGAACGACGTTCCCGGTCAGGATGCCATCGTTTCCACTGGCCACGCCGAAGGCACCCGAGTCCGCCATGGCGGGAGCGGCGCCGCCAAGGGCCATGACGAGTCCGGCAACGGCGACCGCAGCCTTCTTACACAGCATTTCGGCTGGTTCCTTTCCGCGGCGGAAGAAGTTTCACGGATTTCGTGAATCTCGGGTCGTTTCGACCCGCGCCTCCGCTGCACATTTCCACGACCATGCCAGAAAAAGGAAACCGACCGACACAGGACCGAGGGCATTCACCCTATTGACTTCATTTAATTACTTCATACGGCGGCGTCGTATTCAGGAAAGAGGAACGGAGAGCTGCCGTGCCAGTACGGCGGGGTCGGTCGTCGGCGCGTCACAGGTGAAGTGGCGGCAGACGTACGCGGCCGGCGCCCCGTTCACCAGCGGACGGTCCCTCAGCAACGGGAACTCCTCGCTGTCCGGCTCGCCGAAGGCGACGACCGCGCCCGGCGCGGTGCCGAGCAGGGCGGTGCGGTGCAGCTCCCGCGCGGACGCGTCCCCCGGCGCGCCGGCCACCGCGATCTCGCGCGGACCGTCGAGGAGCGCCTCGGCCACGGCGAGCCCCCAGCCGATGAAGCGGGGCGCGCGCGGGCCCAGCGCCTTGACCACACCGAGCGCTCCCTCGGCGGCGGCGCGGTGGGCCTCGGACCCGGTGTGCGCGGCGTACGAGAGAAGCGCGCCGGCGGCCGCCGTCCACCCGGAGGGGGTGGCACTGTCGGTGGGGTCCTGGGGACGGCGGATCAGCGTCTCGGCGTCGTGCGCGGTGTCGTACAGCGCCCCGCCCTCGGCGACGAACTGGTCCAGGACGATGTCCGTCAGGAAGCCGGCGAACTCCAGCCAGACGCCCTCGCCCGTGACCCCGGCCAGCGCGAGGAAGCCTTCGGCGACATCGGCGTAGTCCTCCAGCACTCCGGCGTTCGCGCCCACCGTACCGTCCTTCGAGGTACGGGCGAGGCGCGCGCCGGCGTCCATGTGGAGCCGTACCAGCAGATCGGCGGCCTCCGTCGCGCGCTCGACCAGGTCGGGGCGGTCGAAGTACGCGCCGGTCTCGGCGAGCGCGGCGATGGCGAGGCCGTTCCAGGCGGCGACGATCTTGTCGTCGCGGCCGGGGCGCGGGCGGCGGTCGCGAGCCGCCACCAGCCGCGCCTTGATCGAGGCGATCCGCTCGGCGTCCGCGACGCCCTCGTCCTGTGGCAGCTGGAGGACGGACGCGCCCTCTTCGAAGGTGCCCTCCTCGGTCACGCCGAAGTACGGGGCGGCGTACCGGGCGTCCTCCCCGCCGAGGACCTCGGCGAGCTGCTCCGGGGTCCACACGTAGTACGCCCCCTCGACGTGCTTGCCGCTCGCGTCCTCGCTGTCCGCGTCCAGCGCGGAGGCGAAGCCGCCCTCGGCGGTGCGCAGTTCGCGGACCATGAAGTCGGCGGTCTCCAGGGCGACCCGACGGGCCAGATCGCTGCCGGTGGCCCGCCAGAGGTGGGCGTAGACGCGGCACAGCAGGGCGTTGTCGTACAGCATCTTCTCGAAGTGGGGCACGACCCATTCGCGGTCGACCGAGTAGCGGGCGAAGCCTCCGCCGAGCTGGTCGTAGATGCCGCCCCGGGCCATCGCCTCGCAGGTGTCGGCGGCCATCTGGAGCGCGCCCTCGGAGCCGGTGCGGGCGTAGTGGCGCAGCAGGAACTCCACCGTCATCGACGGCGGGAACTTGGGGGCGCCCCCGAAGCCGCCGCGCTGGGCGTCGTAGTCCCTGGTCAGCCCGAGCAGCGCCTGCGCCAGGTCCTCCTCGCCCGGCACGCCCTGGCCGCCGTACGACAGCGAGCGGCCGGCCAGATCGCGGACAATGTTCCCGGCCACCTCGCCGACCTCGTCGCGGCGGTCGGCCCAGGCGGTCGAGACGCCCTCCAGGACCTGGGCGAAGGAGGGCATCCCGTGCCGGGACTCGGGCGGGAAGTACGTACCGAAGTAGAAGGGCTCGGCGTCCGGGGTCAGGAAGACCGTCATGGGCCAGCCGCCCTGCCCGGTCGCCGCCTGCACGGCCTCCATGTAGACGGCGTCCACGTCGGGGCGCTCCTCGCGGTCGACCTTCACCGCGACGTAGTGCTCGTTGACATAGGCCGCGGTGGCGTCGTCCTCGAAGGACTCGTGGGCCATCACATGGCACCAGTGGCAGCTGCTGTAGCCGACGCTGAGCAGTACGGGGACGTTGCGGCGGCGCGCCTCCTCGAACGCCTCGGCCGACCAGGGCCACCAGTCGACCGGGTTGTCGGCGTGCTGGAGGAGGTACGGGGACGTCTCATGGGCCAGTCGGTTCGGCATGGGCCCATCCTGCCGCAGCCCCCGTTGATCCCGGTTGATCGCCTCGCTCCCTCGCGCCGACGCGCGTCACGCAGGACACTTGTCCCGCGACCGAAGCGGATTCGAAGCTCTCGTAGGGGGACATATGCGGGACGGCCACCGGGCGGAAGCCGAGCGGCTGTTGGTGCGGGCCGTGGAGGAAGAGGTGCGCCGCTCGGGTGGCCGCTCGGACTCCGCGGTGCTGCTGGCGCGCGGCCGGGCAGCGCTGGACGGCATGGCGGCGAGCGCGGCCGAGGAGTACGAGGCGTATCTGCACGCCCTCGAGGAGGCGGAGGCCGGGGAGCGATCGCTGGCCGAGCGGTTCAGCAAGCAGTCGGTGGGAACACCCGCTCTGGTCACGGCGGTTGCCGCGGTCGCCGCGATCGGCGCCGATGTCGCGCTGGGCACGGCGACCGGCGTCGCGCTGGGCGCCGGGGCGGTCGTCGCGGTGGCCGGGGCCGCCGCCACCGTCGTCAAGGTGACCGCGTCGCACTGGCCGGCCGCCCACCGCAGGGCGGGGGCGCTCGGCCAGCCGGGCGGCCCCGAGCAGCTGCGGCTGCAGTGGCTGACGGCTCTGGACGTGCGGGGCGTCCGTCCCTTCCTCGACCAGCAGCGGATGCTGCTCGCCGCGAAGAAGCCCGCGCCGAAGGTGCCGCAGCTGCGCGGCGGCGACAAGAGCGCGGCGGCCCGCAGGCGCAATGTGCTGGAGCAGTCCTTCAGTCATCTGCCGGACCCGGGCGGGCCGTTCGCCGGCCGCCGCCAGGAGCTGGCGCAGATCGCCCAGTGGGTGCACGCGGCGCGGGCGTCGACACAGACCAGGCCGACGGTCGTGGTGCTGCACGGGGAGCCGGGCGCCGGGCGCACCACGCTGGCGGTCCGGGCGGCGCACCAGCTCCGGGACCAGTTCCGGGGCGCGTGCGTCGTCGACATGCGCGGCGGCAGCACGGGCGAGAAGCCCCTGACGACCCGGGAGGCGCTGCTGCACCTGCTGAACCGGCTGGGCGCGCCGCGCGAGCAGCTGCTGTTCCGGGAGCGGTCCTCGGCCGAGCAACAGGTCCGCAGGCTCGGCGAGTTGTATCACCAGCAGCTGACCGGGCTGCCCGTGACCGTGGTCCTGGACGACGCGCACGACGCCTCGCAGGTGCGCACGCTCATCCCGGAGCGCTCCGACAGCCTGGTCCTGGTGACCTCGCGGGAGCCGCTCGACCTCGGGGAGGACGTACCGGCATGGGTGCACCAGCTTCCCGTGCCGGGGCTGGACGCGGCGGGGACCGAGGAGCTGCTGCGGGCGGTCGCCCAGGAGCCGGACCAGGGCCCCTACGACTCCGAAGCGGTCGAACGGATCCGGGAGTTGTGCGGCGGGCTTCCGCTGGCGCTGCGGGCCGCCGGATCGTCACCCGCCGGCCGGTCCACGGCCGAGCTGGCCGGCCTGCTGGACGGGCCGGGGCCCCAGCTCGAGCGGGCCCTGTCCTTCCGGTACGCCACCGGTCTCGGCGAGGACGCGCGGCGGCTGCTGCGCCGGCTGGCCCTGGCCGGCCGGGCCTCCCTCGGCGCGGCGGCCGCGGCGGCGCTCCTCGGCCTGCCCGACGAGCAGGCGGCGCAGCCCCTGCTGCGCGAGCTGGCCCGGGCCGGGCTCCTGGAGCATGTGCGCGGTGAGCGTTACCGGCTGCACGACTCCGTACGGTCCTTCGCCTCCGCCCGGCTGACCGCCGAGGAGGAGGCCGGCGAGATCACGGCCGCGCAGGAGCGGCTGATCCAGAACTACGCGGAGCTGGCCGACGCGGTGATCCGGATGGTCGACGGCAAGATGTCCACGAGGGCCGGGCAGTTCGGCGGGCACGGCTTCACCTCGCTCGACGCGGCGCTGCGCTGGCTGGACGACGAGTCGAGCTTCATCACGGCCGCCCTGCGCCACGCCGAGGGCGTCGACCAGCAGACCGTACTGAACCTGCTGGGCGCGCTCTGCGACTACTGCCTGCTGCGCGGCGACCTCTACCGGCTCGGCGAGATCAACGAGCTGACCGAGGCGGTCGACCAGGGGCTGCTCGTCCGCTCGGTGCGCTGGCGCACCGGCATCGCGGCCCGTCAGCTCGGCGAGCTGGACAAGGCGCGGACGACCCTGACCTCGGTTGTGTCGCTCTACCAGGAGGCGCATCAGGACGCGGGCGCGGCGCTGGCCCTGTGCTCGCTCGGCATCACCCTGCACCACCAGGGCAATCTCAAGGAGGCGGCGGCGAAGCTGCGGGAGGCTCTGGAGCTCCAGGCCCCCGACGACCTGGCCGCCGACCGTGCGTGGACGCTGCACGCGCTGGCGGCCGTCGAGCGGGACCGGGCCAATCTCGCCGAGGCACTGACCCTGCTGGCCACGGCGCTGTCGCTGCACCGGGAGAACGAGTCCCTGCACGGCGAGGCGTGGGCCCACTTCCAGCTCGGCCAGGTGTGTCTGCGGATGGGCGATGTGGTGCGCGCGGAGGCGGAGCTGACCGAGGCCCTCGAGCAGTACGGCCGCACCCGCGACGGGCGCGGGGAGGCCTGGGCGCTGACCCAGCTGGCGCGGGCCCGGCTGGTGGCCGGCGACCCGGCCGCGGCCGTCGAGGAGCTCACCGGCGCGCTGGCGCGGCACCGCGACAACGAGGACGCGCGCGGCGAGGCCTGGACGCTCTACTACCTGGGCCAGGCGCTGGAGGAGCGCGGCGAGCGGGACGAGGCGGTACGGGAGCTGGAGCGGGCGCGCGCGATGTTCTCCCGGATGCGGGACGTGTACGGGCTGGCCTGCGCCCGGCACCACTCGGGACGGGTCACCCGCGACCAGCGCGCCGCCCAGACCGGGAACCTGCGCAACTCCGGGTTCGCCCGCCAGCTCCTGGTCGACGCCCGCGCCGACTTCCACCGCATCGGGGTGGCCCACGGCGAGGCCTGGACCTGTCTGGAGCTGGCCGTCGTCGACGCCGGCAACAACAAGGCGCCCCAGGCCCTGGAGCTGTGCGACGAGGCGGTGGACCTCTTCCTCTCGTACGACGACCGGCGGGGCGCGGACTGGGCCCGCTTCCTGCGCTGCACCCTGCTGCCGTACGCCTCCCCGGGCGGCGTGGAGGTCGGCACGGTGGTGGCCGAGGAGGAACTGGCCCGTCTGCGTGAGGAGTCGCACCCGACCCGGGACGGCCGACTGGAGGACTGCGCGGAGGCGTACGCGCTCGTCCTGGAGCGGGGTGTGCGGCTGGAGGCCGGATGGCAGGCCTGGCAGCTGGGGATGTTCCCGAACCGGCACGCGCGGGAGGTGATGGGCGTCCCGGTGGGGGCGGAGCCGGGCAGGGCGTCGTGACGGGGCTCAGGACGTCGTGACGGGGGTCAGGACGTCGTGACGATCCGTTCGACCGCGGCCGTGACGAGCTGATCGCGCTCGGCCTCGGACAAGACGTCCGGCAGGGTGAGCTGTTCGACGATGAGCCAGTTCAGCGCCAGGTACAGCAGCCGGACGGCGGTCGCGTCACCGGGCAGGCCCGAGCCCTCGTGGTAGGTCACATTGGCCTCGAGGTCGGTGCGGACCCGCTCGGTCAGGACCTTCCTGAGCTCCGGGCGGCGGGTGGCCTCCAGGCGCAGTTCGAGCAGCGCCAGATAGCCGGTCCGGAAGCCGCTGACGCGGCCGACGAGCTCGCGCATCAGCAGCGCGTACCTCTCCCGGTCCGGCCCGCTCGCCCGCTGCCGGGCGATGGTCGCCTCGTCGGGCTGGAGCCGTTCGTAGACCCGGGCTCCCGCCTGGGTGAGCAGCTCGTCACGGTTGGCGAAGTAGTTGGACGCCGTTCCGGTGGGGACGCCGGCCTCGGTGTCGACGGCCCGGAAGGTCAGGCCCCGGGCGCCCTCCCTGGCCAGTACCTCGATGGCGGCGTCGACGAGGGCCGCGCGCCGCTCGGCGTTCCTGCGGGCCATGGGACCACTCCTGCCGTAAGTGCTCGGCCTCCTACCACTACAGGCAGAGTACTACCGGCGCCCCACGAGGCGTTCCGGGGCATACGCCATGGCTCCATGACGCGGGACGTCATGGAGCCGGGCGGCGCGGTGCCGCTACTTCCGGGCGGCCGGCTCTCCGGTCTTCGCGGCCGGGGCCGACGGGTCGGGGGCCTCCTCGAAGGTGACCCTGCCCATGTGGCGGTTCATCGACTTCATCAGCAGCCAGACGCCCACCGCCATCACCGCGAAGACGACGAAACCGAGGATCCCGGGGGTCACCTTGTTCTCGTCGAGCTCCTTGGCCAGCGGGGCGAGCTGGGTCAGTGCCACGTGTGCGCTCATGTCAGGCATTGTCGCGGATGCCCGCGAAGAGGTCGCTCTCGGGGAGGGAGGTATCGACCAGGGACTTGACGAGCTCGTACTCCTCCGTGGGCCAGACCTCCTTCTGGATCTCCATCGGCACGCGGAACCAGCCGCCGTCCGGGTCGATCTGCGTGGCGTGGGCGATCAGGGCCTTGTCCCGCGTCTCGAAGAACTCCGCGCAGGGAACGGACGTGGTCAGCGTGCGCTCGGCGCGCTGGAACTCCTTCCAGCGCTCCAGCCACTCGCCGTAGGGCGACTCCATGCCGCGCTCGAGCAGCGCCTCGTGCAGCGCGACCGTGCGCGGACGGTTGAAGCCCTGGTTGTAGTAGACCTTCAGCGGCTGCCAGACCGGGCCGAACTCCTGCTCCGGGTACTTCTCGGGGTCCATCGCGCCCTCGAAGGCCACCATCGTGATCTTGTGGGTCATGATGTGGTCGGGGTGCGGGTACCCGCCGTTCTCGTCGTAGGTCGTGATGACCTGCGGGCGGAAGGCGCGGATCTTCCGGACCAGCTCGCCCGACGCCTTGTCGATGTCCTCCAGGGCGAAGCAGCCCTCGGGCAGCGGGGGCAGCGGGTCGCCCTCGGGGAGGCCGGAGTCGACGAAGCCGAGCCACTCCTGCTTGACGCCCAGGATCGCGCGGGCCTCGTCCATCTCCTTCCTGCGCACCTCGTGGATGTTCTCCTCGATGTACGCGTCGCCCTGGAGCTTGGGGTTGAGGATGGAGCCGCGCTCGCCTCCCGTGCAGGTGACGACCAGCACGTCCACCCCCTCGGACACATACTTGGCCATCGTGGCCGCGCCCTTGCTCGACTCGTCGTCGGGGTGGGCGTGAACGGCCATCAGTCGCAGCTGCTCAGTCAAGACTCGATCCTCAGTGATTCGTCGCGTCGGGCGGCTTCTATAGTGACGGAATCGGGGGGCGGAAAATTCCCTGCCCTTACGACGAGAGGAAAGAGCATGAGCGCGGTGCGCGAGGGGCTGCCCGAGGGCCGCTACGGCCGCTCGGCGGACGAGCGCGCCGACCGCAAACTCATGATCGCCGGCATGGTGCTCGGCGCTCTGTTCCTGGCGCTGATGGGCTGGTTCGGCTGGTACTACGTCGTCGACAACAAGATCAGCGCCGAGATGATCAAGTTCGACGTGGTGAGCGACACCGAGGTGCGGGTGCACCTGGAGGTGCGCAAGGACAAGCACGTCAAGGGTTCCTGCACCCTGCGCTCCCGGTCCGAGAGCGGCAGCGAGGTCGGCCGCAAGGACGCCCGCTTCGAGCAGTCCGCCGACCGCATCGACCAGGTGATCACCGTCCGGACGACCGCGAGGGCGACCAGCGCCGAGCTGGTGGGCTGCACCGCCGACTGAAGCGGGGCGCGCCACCCCGCTGACCTGCGGAGACGATAATCACGGGGGTTTTGTCCTCCCCCTTTGCCCGCGGAATTGTTAGGCTCGTGGTTTCGCCCATCCAGGAAGGCACATCCTTCTGGGTAGGGCGATGCTTTGTATATCCAGTACCTACGAGGAGCACCTGTGACCCAGACCAGTGAGAACGTCACCTGGCTCACCCAGGAGGCGTACAACCAGCTCAAGGCCGAGCTGGAGTACCTGTCTGGTCCCGCGCGTACCGAGATCGCCGCCAAGATCGCGGCAGCGCGCGAGGAGGGCGACCTGCGCGAGAACGGCGGGTACCACGCGGCCAAGGAGGAGCAGGGCAAGCAGGAGCTCCGCGTCCGCCAGCTGACCCAGCTCCTGGAGCACGCCAAGGTGGGCGAGGCGCCCGCGGACGACGGCGTGGTCGGACCCGGCATGGTCGTCACCATCGCCTTCGACGGCGACGAGGACGACGCCATGACCTTCCTGCTCGCCTCGCGCGAGTACGCGAGCGCCGACATCGAGACGTACTCCCCGCAGTCGCCGCTCGGCGTCGGCGTGAGCGGCAAGAAGGTCGGTGACGACGCGGAGTACGAGCTGCCGAACGGCAAAAAGGCCGCCGTCAAGATCCTCGGCGCCAAGCCCTACACCGGCTGAGGCCCTTCCTTCCGCTTCTTCCGCAAGGGCCGGACCCCTCGGGGTCCGGCCCTCGCGCATGCCAACTCCCCCCGGGCGCCCGTGCGATGATGCGGACCGGTGGATCTTGAGGGGGATGGGGCGCGTGCTGGGACCGCTGCGCGAGGGGGCGCCACGGCAGATCGGACCGTACGAGGTCCTGGCCCGGCTCGGCGCCGGCGGCATGGGCGAGGTGTTCCTGGCCCGGGAGCCGGGCGGCTCCTTCGCCGCCGTGAAGACCGTGCGGCGCGACCTGGCCGGCGATCCCGCCTTCCGCGACCGCTTCCGCCGCGAGATCAAGGTCGCCCGGGTCGTCGACAGCGTCTACGCCGCCGCGCCCGTCGGCGGTGACGCCGACGCCGAGGTGCCGTGGCTCGCGACCGCGTACATCCCCGGGCCCAGCCTCTCCCAGGCGGTGCGCCGGCACGGGCCCCTGCCCGTCGGGACCGTACGGGCGCTCGGCGCCGGCCTCGCCCGGGCGCTGGGCGACCTGCACACCACGGGGGTGCTCCACCGGGACCTCAAACCCGGAAACGTCATGCTGGACGCGGCGGGCCCCCGGGTGATCGACTTCGGCATCGCCCGCGGCAACGGCGCCACGACGATGACGGCCACCGGAATGATGATGGGTACGCCCGCCTTCATGTCCCCCGAGCACGTCGCCGGGGCGCGCCGGGTCGTCGGGGCGTCGGACGTCTTCTGCCTCGGTTCCCTGCTCTGTTACGCGGTGACCGGTGAGGACCCCTTCGGGGACGGGCCGGTGGCGGCCGTCCTGTACCGGGTCTCGCAGGCCGAGGCGGACCTGAGCCGGGTCCCGGCCGAGGACGGACTGCGGGACGTCCTCGCCGCCTGCCTGAGCGTCGAGCCGGGCCGGCGGCCCACGCCCGAGCGGCTGGCCGCCCTGCTCGGCGGGGAGCGGGCAGTGACCTGGCCCGCCGGCGTCCAGGAGCACATCGGGGAGTACCGCGCCGAGCTGGCGCGGGTGGCGGCGGCCGGGACGCCGCTGCTGCCGGTCGCCCCCGCTCCCGCTCCGGGGGTACACCAGCTGCCGACGATGCCGCCCGCCCCTGCCACGGCGCCGGATCCCGGCCCCCGGCGCGGGCGCCGGGCCCTCCTGGCCGCCGTGGTGGCCCTCGCCGTGCTGGGCGGCGCGGGGCTCGGGTACGTACTGCTGCGGCCGGAGGACGCGAAGAAGCAACCCCCGGCCAAGGCCGCCCCGCCCGCATCCGGGCCGCTGGTGCCCGGCGTCGACGACCGGGGCCTGGCCGACTCCTCCGGGGTCGTCCCGCAGAGCGCGTCCCAGCGCCCCGCGGGCTGGAAACCCTGGCGGGCGAAGCTGACGGCGCCCGCGCTCGGCTGCTCGGCCGGGACGGCCGTGCTGGTGTGCCGGACGACGGACGGGCGCTACGAAGCGCTGGACACCGCGAACGGAAAGCCACTGTGGAGCGCGGACCTCGTCGAGGACGCCCGGGACAACATGAGCTTCGTCGGCCCCACCGGCGCCGTGTTCCTCGCCGGCGGCACGGCGCGCCCCGCCGTCCACGACACCGCCGTCGTCCTCGTCTCCGGGGACAGGCTGCAGGTGCGCGACGCGCGCACGGGCACGGTCCGCTGGGAGAAGGAAGCCTGGGGCTCCCAGGGCCTGGGCACCCGGCCGCTCGTCGGCGACGGGGTCGTGTTCGCGGCGACGAGGACGGCGGGGGAGACGGACTCCGAACAGGTCGGCATGACCGCGTTCTCCCTTGCCGACGGCACGCCGCTGTGGACGAAGGCCCTGACCAACGCGGTGATCCCCAACTCCGACAAGCGGTCCTTCGAGCCGGTGGCCTTCGCCCGGCACCAGGTGTTCGCGCTGAGCGACGGCGGTCTCGTCGCCTACGACGCGAAGACCGGCGCCCTGCGCGGCCAGGTCGGGCAGGACGCCGAGGCGTGCGCGGAGCTGAAGGTCCTCGGCGCCCTGTCGTACTGCACGGACGTCTCCTACAGCCGGGACGGGCAGGAGCGGCTCCGGGTGCTCGACTCCGTCACGCTCGCGTCGAAGAAGGACCTGCCCGCGCCCGTGGAGAAGCTGCGCCCCGACGTCGTCGGACCGAACACGCTCATCACCTTCGACGGCGGCCTGCGGTTCCACGCCCCCCGGGACGGCAGGAGGCTCGGGCAGTACCCGGCGAAGGCCACCCCCGCCGGGCTGGAGCAGGGCTGGTCCACTCCGCTGCTCGCCGGTGACCAGGTGGTGTACGCCGACTTCTCCGCGCTCTACGCCGCGCGGCTCGGCAAGGACGGCACGCCCGCCGGGCTGCGGACCGTCCCCGTACCCGGCGCGCCCGGCCCCCGCGCGGGCGAGGGTTTCGACCCCGTGTTCGGCGACACCTTCGCGCGCAGGGTGCGCGCACCCGAGGTGCTGCCGATCGGCGGGATCGCCCACATCGTCTACGACAAGGGCGTCGTCGTCTCCGTAGAGCTGCCCAAGTGACGCACTGAGAGGACCCTTCCGTGCTGGAAGCCCTGCCCGCCGGGCAGCCGCCGCGTCTCGTCGGCCCGTACCGTCTCCTCGCCCGGCTCGGCGCCGGGGGCATGGGCGAGGTGCATCTGGCCTCCCGCGCGGACGCGCCGACGGCCGATCCGTACCGGATGGCCGCCGTGAAGACCGTCCGGGGGGACCTGGAGGTGGACGACGACTTCCGGGCCCGGTTCCGGCGCGAGATCACGGCGGCGCGGGCGGTGAGCAGCCCGTACGCGGCGCTGCTCGTCGACGCGGACGCGGACGCCCCGGCGCCCTGGCTGGCGACGGAGTACGTGCCCGGGCCCTCGCTCGCGGAGGCGGTGACCCGGACCGGGCCGCTGCCCGTGGCGGCGGTGCGGGCGCTGGGCGCCGCGCTCGCCACCGCGCTGGACGCCGTGCACGCGGCGAAGGTGCTGCACCGGGATCTGAAGCCCGCGAACGTTCTTCTGGGGCCCGCGGGCCCCAAGCTCATCGACTTCGGTATCGCCCAGGCCTTCGAGGCGACGGCGCTGACGTCGACCGGCATGATCATGGGATCGCCGGGGTTCATGTCGCCGGAGCATCTGATGGGTAGCCGGGCCGTGGTGCCCGCGTCGGACGTGTTCTGTCTCGGCGCCGTGCTCGCCTTCGCGGCGTCGGGGCGCGGGCCCTTCCACGACGACGAGATGGCGGCGGTGATCTACCGGATCAGCCGCGCCGAGGCCGAACTGGAGGGTGTGCCCGACGAGTTGCGGCCGGTGGTGGAGCGCTGCCTGCGGCTCGACCCGGCCGGGCGGCCGTCGGCGGCACAGCTCGCGGACCTGCTGGGACCCGGGGCGCCCACCGTCGTCCCGTGGCCGGGCGGGGTCCTGTCGCTGCTGTCCGAGTACGGCGACAGCGCACGGCGCATCGGCGAGGCGGCTGCCTCGGGGGCGGGCGTGGCGGATCTGCCGACGGTGGGTCCGCAGGTGCCCTACTCGCCGACGGCGCACGGTTTCTCGCCGCCGGCGGCGGGGCCGTCCGGGGCGGGGCCGCGCCGCCGGCCGTGGGGGCGGATCGCGGCGGGCGCCGTGGCGGTGGCGGTGCTCGCCGCCGGTGGCGTCGTGCTGCTCAACAGCCGTGGAGGGCAGGGTGGTTCGACGGGCCGGACGGGTGCGGGGCCGGGAGCGGCGTCCCCCATCGGCGGGGACAAGCCCGCCGCCGTGGAACGTGTCGTCCTGCCGTACGGCGGCGAGGGGCGCACCGGCGACTTCGGCACGGCCGGCTCCGAACGCTCCGCGCGCCCGGCCGGCTGGTCGCCGTGGTCGGTGAAGGCCGCGCCGGGCGTGGGTCCGTGCGTGCTCGGCGGCGACGTCCTGATCTGTACGGAGCCGGGGGGCGGGGTCCTCGCGCTGCGGGCGGCGGACGGCCGGCGGCTGTGGTCGAAGCCGGGACGGGGCGCCGAGCCCCGGCTCACCGCGCAGTACCCGGCCCTCCACGATGGAACGGCGTTCGTCACGGGACCGGACGGCGTCACCGCGTACCGGCCGGCCGACGGAAAACAGGTCGGGCACATGCCCGCGCCCCAGGGCGACTGGGCGGTGAAGGGCACGGACGTGGCCGGCGGTGTCCTCTACAGCACCTATGTGAACACCCGCGACGAGAGGTCCGGACTGGTCACGGCCGTCGCGCTCGCGGGAGGCGGGAAGGAGCTGTGGAAGACGCCCCTCGACGCTCTTCCGGAGGTTCCGGTGGCGGCGGGCGGCCGGGTGTTCGTCCCGGCGGGCGGAGTGGTGGTGGCGCTGGACGCCCGTACCGGGCGACAAAGGGCGAAGGGCGCCGAGAAGGACGTCTGCTGGTCGCTCGTGGTCCACGAGCGGCGTGTGCTGTGCCGTGGTGCGGCAGGCGGCGGGATCACCGTGCTGGACGCGACGACGCTGAAGCCGCTGCGGACGATCGGCGCGGGGGTGTCGCCGACGGCCGCTCCGGCGGTGAACGGGCGGGGGATCGTGGCACTGAGCGATGGTGACCAGCTGTACACGTACGACCTGGAGACCGGCCGTGAGCGGTGGCGCCGCAGCGCGTCGGACGCCGGAGACCTGCTCTACTTCGCGGGCGACCGGCTGCTGTCGGGGGGCGGCACCACGGTGGTCTCGCTGCCGCTGGAGGACCCGCCGACCGACCCTCTCCGCTACCGGAGCACACGTCTGAAGGGGCCGCAGGGCACGGACGGTTCCGAGGACGGCCTGGTGGAAACGCTGACCGCCGGAGGGGCGCTGTTCATCTCCCACTCCGGCGGTCTGGTGGTCTCCGGCTACGCGCCCTGACCGGTGGTCCTCGCGCCCGTGCTTCGCGCGCCCGTCTCCTTCACGCCGACTCGTTCGGGCCGACTCCTTCGGGCCGACTCCTTCGGGCCGACTCCTTCGGGCCGACTCCTTCGGGCCGACTCCTTCAGGCCGTCGCCGAGCGGTACTTGCGTACGGCGAGGGTCCTGAAGAACAGAAGGATCACCAGGGAGAAGAGCACCGAGGCCAGGACAGGATGCTGCATCGGCCAGGCGTCGGACTGGACGACACCCGGGTTTCCGAACAGCACACGGCAGGCCTGGACCGTGGCGCTGAACGGGTTCCACTCGGCGATGTGGCGGATCCACGGGGTCATGCCCGCCGTCGGCACGAACGCGTTGGAGATGAACGTGACCGGGAAGAGCCAGATCAGCCCGCCCGAGGTGGCCGCCTCGGGCGTGCGCACCGAGAGCCCGATCAGCGCTCCGATCCAGGAGAAGGCGTAGCCCAGCAGAAGGAGCAGCCCGAACGCGCCGAGCACCTGGCCCGGATCCGTGTGCGTCCGCCAGCCGACCAGCAGCGCGACGATCGCCAGGACGACCAGTGTGAGCGCGGTCTGTACGAGATCGGCGAGCGTGCGGCCGGTGAGGACGGCGCCGCGGGCCATGGGCAGCGACCGGAACCGGTCGATGAGGCCCTTGTGCATGTCGTCGGCGATGCCGGCGCCGGCGCCCGCGGTCGCGAAGGTGACCGTCTGGGCGAAGATGCCGGCCATGAGGAACTCGCGGTACTGCTGGGGGCTCGTACTGCCGTCGACGACCATCGATCCGCCGAAGACGTAGCTGAACAGCACCACGAACATGACCGGTTGGATGAGGCCGAAGATGACCATCTCCGGGATCCTGGTCATCCGGATGAGATTGCGTTTGGCGATGACCAGGGAGTCGCTGATCGACTGGGCCACGCCCCCGCGCGGCCTCGGCGCCGCGACCTGTGGGGTGTCCGTCACTGCGGTCACTTCCCCGCCTCCTTACGGGCCTTGGGCGCGTCCTTGCCGGTGGCGTCCTTCGTGGCCTCGCCGTTCTCCTCGTCCGCGAGTTCGGCCGCGTGGCCGGTCAGCGAGATGAAGACGTCGTCGAGGGTGGGGCGGCGCAGACCGATGTCGTCGATCTCGACGCCGACCGTGTCGAGATCGCGGATGACCTCCGCGAGGAGCTTGGCCCCGCCGGTGACCGGGACCGTGAGCTTGCGGGTGTGGTTCTCCACCGAGACCTCGCCGTGGCCGACGCCCGCGAGGCCGTAGCGCGCCAGGACGTCACGGGCCGGCGCGATCATCTCCCGGTCCTGGACGACGACTTCGACCCGCTCGCCGCCTGTCTGTGCCTTGAGCTGGTCCGAGGTGCCGCGGGCGATGACCTTGCCGTGGTCGACGACGCAGATGTCGTGGGCCAGGTGGTCTGCCTCCTCGAGATACTGCGTGGTGAGGAGCAGGGTCGTCCCTCCCGCGACCAGTTCCTGGATGATGCCCCAGAGCGCCTGGCGGTTGCGCGGGTCGAGGCCGGTCGTCGGCTCGTCCATGAACATCACGGGCGGGGAGACGACGAGGGCGGCCGCGAGGTCGAGCCGGCGGCGCATACCTCCGGAGTACGTCTTCGCCGGGCGGTCGGCGGCGTCGGTGAGGGTGAACCGCTCCAGGAGCTCGTCCGCCCTCTTCTTCGCGGCCTTGGCGTTCATCTGGTAGAGACGGCCGACCATCTGGAGGTTCTCGCGACCGGTCAAGTACTCGTCGACGGCGGCGAACTGGCCGGAGAGGCCTATGGAGCGGCGGACTTCGTTGGGGTGCTTGAGCACGTCGATTCCGGCGACGACGGCCCGTCCGCTGTCGGGCTGGAGGAGCGTCGTGAGGACGCGCACGGTGGTCGTCTTCCCGGCGCCGTTGGGGCCGAGCAGACCCAGGACGGTGCCCTCGGGGACATCGAGGTCCACGCCGTCCAGAGCCCTTACGTCACCGAAGGTCTTGACCAGACCTTCGGCATGGATCGCGCCTGGCATACGGGTTCTCCCAGTGGTGGCAGGTGCTGTCTTCTGATGACTCTCGGGGTGTTTTCTCCCCAAAGCTTAGATTTGCCAGGGCATCGGCGCCCATGGATTTGCGAGCTGGGCCAGACGGTAACGCGATACATCGCGATCTACAAGAGATTCGACGCCGGGCGTGCGCCCCGCGAGCGGTTGCGCGGGGCTGGGGTCGCGCCTCAGGCGATGACCGTGTAGCCCGCCTCGCGCAACGCCGCCGCGACCTCCGCGCAATGCTCCGGACCCTTGGTCTCCAGATGCAACTCGACTTCCACCTCGGTCAGTCCGAGGCGCGGGTCGGTCCGCACATGACCCACGTCCAGCACGTTGGCGTCGGCCGCGGACAGCACCCCCAGAAGCGTCGCGAGAGCACCGGGCCGGTCCGTGAGCCTCAGCCGCAGCGACAGATACCGGCCGGCCGCCGCCATGCCGTGGCGCAGGATGCGCTGCATCAGCAGCGGGTCCACATTGCCGCCCGACAGGACCGCGACCACCGGCCCCCGGAACGCCTGCGGATCGCTCATCAGGGCTGCCACCGGGCTCGCGCCCGCGGGCTCGACGACCATCTTCGCCCGCTCCAGGCAGAGCAGCAGCGCGGAGGAGAGCGCGTCCTCCGAGACGGTGCGGACCTCGTCGACGAACTCCTCGACGAGATGGAAGGGAACATCGCCGGGACGGCCCACCTTGATGCCGTCCGCCATCGTCTGCGGGGAGGAGATCGCCACCGGATGTCCGGCCTTGAGAGAGGGGAGATAGGCGGCCGCGCCCTCCGCCTGGACGCCGATCACCTTCACATCGGGCCGCAGCGACTTCACCGCCACCCCGATACCGGCGACGAGACCGCCGCCCCCGACCCCGACGACGATGGTCCGCACCTCGGGGCACTGCTCCAGGATCTCCAGGCCGACCGTGCCCTGCCCCGCGATGATGTCGGGGTGGTCGAAGGGGTGGATGAAGACCGCGCCCGTCTCGTCCGCGTACTCCTGCGCGGCGGCCAGCGTCTCGTCGACGACATGACCGTGCAGCCGCACCTCGGCGCCGTACTCCCGGGTCGCGGCGACCTTCGGCAGCGGCGCCCCGACCGGCATGAAGACGGTCGCGCGCACCCCGAGCAGCGCGGAGGCGAGCGCGACGCCCTGCGCGTGATTGCCCGCGGACGCGGCGACGACACCGGCCGCCCGCTCCTCGGGGCGCAGCCCCGCGATCCGTACGTACGCCCCGCGCAGCTTGAACGAACCGGTGCGCTGGAGGTTCTCGCACTTGAAGTGGACGGGCGCTCCCACCAGCCGCGACAGATGCCGGCTGCCCTCCATCGCCGTGATTCTGGAGACCCCCGAGAGCATCTTCTGCGCCCCCAGGACGTCATCGAGGATCAGGGGGTGCAAGGGGCCAGTCCTACGGAAGGTCATGACATCAAGTCTTGCAGCTCACCGGCCGGGCGGCCGCCCGGCCGCCGGGCATCCCACGGGT
Organism: Streptomyces sp. NPDC033174; assembly: GCF_055577795.1. Classification (NCBI taxonomy): domain Bacteria; kingdom Bacillati; phylum Actinomycetota; class Actinomycetes; order Kitasatosporales; family Streptomycetaceae; genus Streptomyces; species Streptomyces sp. NPDC033174. The sequence goes on along the minus strand of NZ_JBVIPQ010000002.1, from coordinate 24,052 downwards.
TTGCGCAGCGCCGGTACGGACCCGGGCCGCTCCGCGTACTCTGTCCCCCACCAACCGACCACCGCACGAGAGAGCCCCCACAGCCATGCCCACATCTCAGGACATGACGACTGAGCTTGACCCCGGTCTCCTCGATGCCCTCCAGCACCAGGTGGCCGTCTTCGCCCGCCGCGCGGAGCAGACGCGCCTCGGCGGCACGGGGCAGCTCCGCAACTCGATGGACCGCGCCGCGTACCTGCTCCTGAACCGGCTGGACCAGGAGGGCCCGATGGGCGTCAAGGCGCTGGCGGCCGGGATGGGGATCGACTCCTCGACCGTCACCCGCCAGGTGGCCCCGCTCGTGGACACCGGCCTGGTCAAGCGCACCTCGCACCCCGAGGACGGCCGCGCGGTCGTCCTGCAGCTGTCCCCGCGTGGCCTGGCCCGGCTCGAGGAGGTCCGCTCCTCGCGGCGCGAGCTGATGGCGCAGGTGACCGACGGCTGGACCGAGGAGGAGCGCACCTCGTTCTGCACCCTGCTCACCCGCTTCAACTCGGCGCTCTCCGCCCGGCAGTCGGGCCTGCCGCCCGCGGAACCGGAAACTCCGCCGGCGTCCTGAAACCACGCCCCGACATGGGCACCGCAGACCTCTTGACCCGGGCCGCGTGACTGGCCTCATATGAGGACGTGCGAGAGCGGCAGGCAGCTGGAGAGCGCCACCGCGCCCGGGAGTTCGAGGCCTTCGTCGCGGGCGCGGCCGGGCGGCTGCTGCATGCCGCGACCCTGCTCACCGCCGAGCGGCCCGGCCGCGATCCGCGCGCCCGCCGCCTCCTCACCACGGCCCTCGCCCGGACCTACGCCGGCTGGGACCGGCTGCGCGGCGAGGACCCGTACGACCGCGCCCGTCAGGAACTGGCCACCCGCTTCGCCCGCACGGCCTGGCGCCATCACCGCGGCCAGGGCGGCGTCCTGGCCCGGCTCTCCCCCCAGGAGCGGCTCATTCTGGTGCTGCGGCTGTACGAAGGTGTGGCCGAGGAGCAGACGGCGGCGCTCCTCGGACTGCCGGTGGAGCGGGTGAGGGCCATCTGCGCCCGCTCGGTCGCCGCGATGCACGGCCCGCCCCCGCAGCCCTCGGGGCGCCCCGCCCGGCCGGTGACGCCATGACGCCGAGCCGCAAGGAGGACGAGGTCCGCCGCATGCTGGACGGGCCGCATGCCGCGGTCCCGGCGGACCTGGCCGCGCGGGCCGCCGAACGCGGGAACACCCTGCTCCACCGCCATCGGGCGCTGCGACGCGCGGGATGGCTGCTCCTGGCGTGCGCGGCGGTCGCGTTCCTGGTGTGGGCGTCGGTCACCGAGCCGTGGTCGGCGCCGCCGGCCGAGACCTCGCCCCCGCTCGAAGGCTGGTGAGTCCAGCGCTCGAAGGGCGGCGGGCGCGGCCGTAGCCTGGAGGGAGCGGCACGCAGTTCGAGCCGAAGGAGCAGCCATGACCAGGAAGTACGCCGACTGCAGGGACACCCCCAGCGTCGCCAACTGCTCGCTCTACATCTCCGGCGAGGAAGAGGAAGTCGTCAGGGCCGCGGCCGAGCACATGCAGTCCGTGCACGGCCACACGGACACCGCCGAACTCCGCGAGGAGATCCGGGCGTCCCTCAAGGACGACACGCTCACGGCCTGAGCGCGAAAGAGCGCGTGCGAGGGAGCACCCGGACCGCCGTCGGTCCCGGTCCTTGGGCAGGTTCTAGTCCTTGGGCAGGTTCTAGCCGAGCGCCTGGCGCAGATCCGCCAGCAGGTCGTCCACGTTCTCGATACCGACCGACAGACGCACCAGGTCCGCCGGCACCTCCAGCGCCGACCCCGCCACACTGGCGTGCGTCATCCGGCCCGGGTGCTCGATCAGCGACTCGACGCCGCCGAGGGACTCGCCGAGCGTGAACAGCCGCGACCGGTCGCACACCGCGACCGCCGCCTCCTCGCCGCCCGTGACCTGGAAGGAGATCATGCCGCCGAACGCCTTCATCTGCTTGGCGGCGATCTCGTGACCCGGGTGCTCCGGCAGGCCCGGGTAGAGGACCTTGGTGACCTTCGGGTGCTGGGTGAGCATCTCGGCGATCTTGCCGGCGTTCTCGCTGTGCCGGTCCATCCGGACGGCGAGCGTCTTGATGCCGCGCAGCACCAGCCAGGAGTCGAAGGGACCGGCGACGGCGCCCATCGCGTTCTGGTGGTAGGCCAGCTCCTCGCCGAGCGTCTCGTCGGCCGCGATCAGTGCGCCGCCGACGACATCGGAGTGGCCCCCCATGTACTTGGTCAGCGAGTGCACGACGACGTCCGCGCCCAGGGACAGCGGCTGCTGGAGATACGGGCTCGCGAAGGTGTTGTCGACGACGAACGTGGCACCGACCGTGCGCGCCACATCGGCGATCGCCGCGATGTCGGTGATGCCGAGCAGCGGGTTCGAGGGCGTCTCGACCCAGATGACCTTCGTGCGCTCGTTGGCCGCGGCGCGCACCGCCTCCGGGTCGGAGCTGTTCGCGACGGAAAAGTCCACGCCCCAGCGCTGCACGACCTTGGCGAAGAGCCGGAACGTGCCGCCGTAGGCGTCGTTCGGGATGACCACGTGGTCGCCCGGCGCCAGCAGCGTACGCAGGAGGCAGTCCTCGGCCGCGAGGCCCGAGGCGAAGGCGAGCCCGCGCCGGCCGCCCTCCAGGGCCGCCAGGTTCTCCTCGAGCGCGGTCCGGGTCGGGTTGGCGCTGCGGCTGTACTCGTAGCCGCCGCGCAGGCCGCCCACACCGTCCTGCTTGTACGTGGACACCTGGTAGATGGGCGGGACGACCGCGCCGGTCAGCGGGTCGGCGGTGTTGCCCGCGTGGATCGCGCGGGTCTCGAAGCTCTGGTGGGTGTGCTGGTCGCTCATGAAGCCTGAGCGTAGTCCCGGCCACCGCTGCTCCCCGAACCGTCCGGGACAATGGCGTCATGGAGATTCTCTGGTTCCTGCTCGCGATGGCCATGCTGACGGCGGTCGTCGTTCCGTTCGTGCGGCACCGGGGCGGAATCCGCCAGGTCGCACCCGGATCACCGGACGCCGCCGACCCGGACGCGTACGGCTTCGTACGGCAGGAAGAGCTGGACGTCCGGCTCCCCGGCCCCGACGAGGACCTCCTCGATGTCCTCGACGTGGTGCAGCGCACCCAGGACTGGCGGGCCGCGTCCCAGCTGCTCGCCGGCACGCCCAAGGAGGGCGAGGTGCGCTGGCAGCGGGTGCAGGCGTTCGCCGGCGCGGCGTCGCTGGAGCTCCAGCAGCGGCCGGGCGTCGGCGGGGCGTGGCTCCGCGCCTGGCGCGCGGAGGCGCCCAAGGACGCGGGCGGCGCGGCCGTGCACGCGGAGTTCCTGGTGCAGCAGGCCTGGCGCTCATCGTCGGCCGGCACCGACGACTTCCGGATCATCCTCGAAGAGGCCCGCTCGGTCTGCGAGCAGACCGCCCTCCTGGCCCCCGGCGACCCCATCCCGTACATCGTCGAGCTGGCCGTCGCTCGCGGCCTCGGCTACGCGCCCGACCGGTTCGACCAGGTGTGGGCGAAGGTCATCGACCGCGCCCCGCAGCACATGGGCGCCCATCTCGCGGCCCTGCACTACTGGTGCGAGAAGTGGCACGGCTCCCGCGAGGAGGCGGACCACTTCGCGACGACCGCCGCGGCCCGCGCCCCCGAGGGCTCCCTGCTGGCGGCGCTGCCGCTGTTCGCGGTGTACGAACACCTGCCCGAGGTCAATCTGGTGCAGGGCTTCTACCGCAGCGCGGTGGTGACCAAGGCGATGGAGGGCGCGCTCTACGCGGTCCGGTCGGCCCGGACGGACGACCCGATGCTCGCGCACGTACGCCACCTGCTGGTCCTCTTCCTGGTCCGCGCGGAGCGCTGGGCCGAGGCGATGGAGCAACTGGTCCATGTCGACGGCCACATCGGCGCCCTGCCGTGGACGCTGGACGGCGACCCGGCGGCGGAGTACACGGTCTACCGGAACCTGGCGGTGGCGGGATACGAGGCGAACGGCGGGAACCCGGCGACGCTGCCGGGCCAGTACGGGCAGTAACGCGTCCGCCTCGTCGGGGCGGGCGGCGACGTCGGCGAGGGCTCCGAGGGCTCCGAGGGCTCCGAGGGCTCCGAGGGCTCCGAGGGCTCCGACCCGCAACGATCCGGCCGCGGCCTGTGTGACGGCCCGCGACAAGGCGGTCGCCAAGGCGGGCTGACGCGCCAGGGCCGCAGGAATGCGGGGCGGGGTCCGTACGTTGTGCCGTACGGACCCACTCCCCGAGGAGGAGCCCCCGCATGTTCCTGTCCCGCACCCCCGTGCTCCCCACCCCGGACCAGGCCCTGAAGGGCCGTCCCGACCCCGAATTCCAGGTCCCGTCCCGCCACACGGTCCTCGGCAACCCGCTCCTGGGTCCGTACCCGGAGGGTCTGGAGATCGCGGACTTCGGCCTCGGCTGTTTCTGGGGCGCGGAGCGCACGTTCTGGCAGACCGAGGGCGTCTGGACGACGCTCGTCGGCTACCAGGGCGGCTACACCGTGAACCCCGCATACGAAGAGGTCTGCTCGGGCCTGACCGGCCACACCGAGGCGGTCAGGGTCGTCTTCGACCCGAAGACCGTCTCGTACGAGAGGCTCCTGAAGCTCTTCTGGGAGTCCCACGACCCGACCCAGGGCTTCCGCCAGGGCAACGACGTGGGCACCCAGTACCGCTCGGCGCTCTACACCCACTCCCCCGAGCAGGCGGCGGCCGCGGCGGCCTCCCGCGAGGCGTACCAGAGGGTCCTGACGGGCGCGGGCCACGGCACGATCACGACGGAGATCCTCCCGGCCGAGGGTCGCGTGTTCTATCCGGCGGAGCCGTATCACCAGCAGTACCTGGACAAGAACCCCGGGGGCTACTGCGGCATCGGCGGGACGGGCGTCTCGTGCCCGATCGGCGTGGCACCGGCGGCGGACTGATCCAGAGAGCACCACTCAGGCGTCACGCAGGGCATCACCGAGGGGCGGTTCCTATTCGGAACCGCCCCTTCGTCGTCTCTCACCGCAGCCAATCCGGTGAATTCTGGCGACACACCGCAGCCTTCCGCTACGTACGGCTATAGATGCACTATTCGCCATACCCTCGCCCCATCCGTCCGTATTACGGGCAGATAGCGCCCCGGAGGCTGTAGTGGGAACGCTGGGCAAGCTCGAACAGCGATTCGAAACTTTGGTTAACGGCACCTTCGCGAAGGTGTTCAAGTCCGCAGTCCAACCGCTGGAGTTCGCCGGCGCGCTCCGCCGTGAGTGCGACGTGAACGCCCGGATATGGAGCCGGGACTGCACCATCGCACCCAACGGCTTCGTCGTCGAACTCAGCCCGGCCGACCATGAGTTGAACAGTGCGTGCCTGGTCATGCTCGGCGAGGAGTTGGTCGAGAAGGTGCGCGAGTACGCCGTTGAACAGCGCTACTCGTTCGTCGGCCCGCTGAAGGTCCAGTTGCAGCGGTCGGAGAAGCTGAAGCCCGGTCAGTACCGCGTACGCAGCCGACTCGAAGTGCCGCCCGAAGTCCAGCAGGCGCTGCAGGCCGGCCGGCGCCACCGCGTCACCTCCGCGGCGCCGGGCGGGCCGGCCGGTGGCAGGGCCGGGGCCCGGCAGGCATCGGCGCACGTCCTGCGCGGAGAGAAGATGGTCCTGGGAGCGGAGGACTTCATATCGATCGGCCTGTCGTTCGACGAGACCGGCAGGTTGGTCCGCGCCACCCCTCGGAGTTCTCTCACCGCGCAGGCGAATCCGCTCCTTCCCCCCGAGCCCCTGTCGCATCGTGCGGGCCTGGCTGTACTGCCAGGTCGCGACATACGCGCCCTTCCCGTCGGTGGAAGGCGCGGACGGCCGGTCCTCGGCCCCGCCGACGGTCAGGCGCGTCCCACTCACGGGGATACCGGCCGCCAGGAAACCGCCGGACCGCCCGAGCCGCAGGCCAGGAGCCTCCCCGCAGACCAGTACGGACGTCGTCACGCCGACCCTCTGTCCGACGAACCCTCCCCCTCACTCCCGAAAGGACACCTCGTGAAGAAGAACCGCAGCAAGCGCGCTGGAGGGCCCGCGCCCGCAAGGCGCAGGAGTTTCGCCAACGAGCCCGGCTTCAAGCCGGACCGGCGCGTCCCCGACAGGGTCGAGGCCAGGAGCGAGGCCAGGGTCGAGGCCAGGACGGAGGTCACGACGGGGGTCACGACGGGGGTCATGACGCCGGAGGAGCCTCTGACCGACGCGCGGGCGGCCGCCGAGGCCATGCCCCGGGACGAGATGGCGGAGAACCACACACCGGCGCCCCCGAGGAACGGCCGCGGCACGGAACACCTCGCCTCTCCCTATGTCAGGGGGACGCAACTGTCCAGCTTCGCCGGTGCGATGCCGCCGCACGCCCGCCCGCCCGCGCACCACAGTTCCGGGGTCCGGCCGGCACCGGAGTGGGGCCGCGGCGGAGCCCTCGGACAGAGCGCGTCCGCCGAACTCTCCTCCGAACGCCTGCTGCGCCGCCGGTCGAAGGAGCGCCGAGGCCTCGGCTGGTTGCGCATCGGCAGCAGGACCGCCGACCGGGAGCGTCAGGAGAAGCTGGCGATCCTGCGCACGCCCGTGATCGAGTGCCACAAGATCGCCGTCATCAGCCTCAAGGGCGGAGTCGGCAAGACGACCACCACGACAGCCCTGGGCGCCACGCTCGCCGTTGAGCGCCAGGACCGGGTCGTGGCGATCGACGCCAACCCGGACGCGGGCACCCTCAGCCGCCGCGTGCGCCGCGAGACCAGCGCGACCATCCGCGACCTGGTGGCCGACATCCCGAACATCACGAACTACATGGCCGTACGACGCTTCACGTCCCAGTCCCCGAGCGGCCTCGAGATCCTCGCCAACGAGGTGGACCCGACCCTGTCGACGGCGTTCAACGACGAGGACTACCGACAGGTCGTCGGCTGCCTCGGACAGCACTACCCGATCATCCTGACCGACTCCGGCACCGGGCTGCTCCACAGCGCGATGCGGGGCATTCTGGACTTCGCCGACCAGCTGATCGTGGTCACCACGCCCAGCGTGGACGGCGCGACGAGCGCCAGCACCACCCTGGACTGGCTCAACGCCCACGACTACGAGGACCTCGTGGACCGGAGCATCACCGTCGTGTCCGAGGCGCGCAGGGCAAGCAAGCTGGTGAAGGTGAGCGAGGTTCTGGACCACTTCCGTGCCCGCTGCCGGGGCGTGGTGGTGATTCCGTTCGACGAGCACCTCGCCGCGGGCTCCGAGATCGACCTGACGCAGATGAAGGAACGGACTCGCCAGGCCTACTTCGACCTGGCGACGCTGGTGGCAGCGGACTTCCCCCGCACCCAGCCCGACGCCGCGAACTGGGCCGCCGCGCATGCCCACTCGGGATACACCGCGGCCAGCCTGTTCGCCGCCCCGGCGTGGGGCTGATCCGAGGGAGACGCCACGGCTCCGTTCACCGTCCGCCCGTCAGAACTTGGACCGGTCGAACGGCACGGCAAGCGGTTCCAGTGCCCCGGCCGCCCGCAATTCCGCATTGACGTCGATGATCGTTTCATTGGTCGGTGACTCCGCACCACCCCGCGTGAGGTCGATGACCAGCCCACCCGCCGCGGTACGGGTGTACGTCCCCGGCAACCCGGCGGGCGCCAACTCCGCGCGCCGGGCGGACAGATAGACCGCCCGGCCGCAGCGGGGATGGGAGTTCTTCAGGTCGAAGTGATCGGCCACAGCCCGGTACTGAGACCTGTTGTACGCCTGCCCAGCGTCGACGTCCCACGCATCGGCGATGACGTGCAGGATCTCAGGAGCACGCCGAATCACCTCCGCAGATTCGTCCACCGTGCGGGAGCGAAATGTGATCGAAATCGAGTTGGTGATGTACGGCGACGAGCCACCCGCGTGGATTGCCGACTTAACCTTTGGCATTCCGTGATTGTGCGCCCACAGAGACGTCGTATAACCGACAACGTCCAGGTCCGGCCCGGTGTTCTTTCGCTCGATGTACTCGGTCAGCGCAGGAACCGACAGCAGGACCAGAGGATCGGAAGGAAGGCCGTCATCTGCCTCGTGCCAACCATGGAAGGTCGCGCTATCAACACGGTTGAGCCCCTCGAGCGTGGCAAACCATCGTTCGGCGATGGACTGCACATCCTCTTGCCGAGTAGCCCAAAAGCCGTTGACACCAACATCGAGCACGAGGTTCTCCTCAGACTTCGGCGCCGGGTTCTCGAAGGCGCCCTTGTTCAACGATCAGCATGCCGCGTTCAGCGCTCTGGGATCAGCCAGTGACATCTCCCGGAGTGTTGATCACCTTAACGTCGATACCCCTTTCCTCGAACATGATCCTCGCCGCCTCGGCGACGTCCGGGTCGGAGAGGTGCCATTCGACCGGCTTCCCCCGCGCCGCGTCCAGTTGCCGGGTGGCCTGATCCGCCCACCGGTCGGCGATCTTCTCCGTGAGCTCCCCCGTTTCGGCGTTGTAGAAGTCCTTGCCCCTGTACCCGTACTTGGCCTCCAGGTAGGTGCCCCTCGCGGAGTCCCATCCGTCGAAGTCGACGTCCTTACCCTTGAGCTTGTCGAGCGGAACCCTGTATTCCTTCCCACGCCCCACCTTGGAAATCTGCTCCTGGTAGCGCGCACCCATTTCGGTCGGGTAATTCCAGACGCCCGGCTTTATCTTCGCCCACGCCCCGTCGCCCTTGTCCTTGAGACCTGCCCGCGGGTTCTTGAGATCCTTGTACCACGCCGGCTTCGGGGTGTTCTTGGCTCGCTCGAACTCCTTCTTCCGCTTCGCCGCGGCAGCAGCCTTCTTCGCCTCGTCGGCCTGCTTCTGTGCCTCTTCGGCAGCCGCCTTCTTCTCGGGGTCTACCTCGTCGCACGTCTTCTCCAGCAGCAGGACAGGAACCGACGTACGCACCGCGGCCACGACACCCGTGCCGGCGCCCGGGACGCCCAGGCTCGCGCCACCGCCGTACGGGACGCGCAAACCACCGCCCCCGGCGACCGTGCAACCGGTCAGCCCTGCCTCGTCCGCGGCGTCGTCCGCGTGTTCCTGGGCTTCCTTGGCGGCCTTCTCCGCGCCCTCGACATCGCCGGCCTTGGCGGCCTTCTTCGCCTTGGCCGCGGCTTCCGAAGCCTTCTGGGCCACCTCGCCCAGCCTGCCGAGCTTCCCGAGCTTGCCGAGTTTTCCGAGCTTGCCGACCAGCTTGGCTTCGCCGTACCCGGGAATGAAGAGCGACCCGATGTTCCACAGGCCGGTGCCGATCGCCTGGCCCTCGTTGCCCTCCTTCCACATGTCACGGACTTCGTCGCCGATGAACATGTCGTCCACGACCTTCAGCCCGGTGGAGCCGGACGCCGTGGTCCAGTCCCATGCCGCCCCGAAGTAATCGCCCCTGGACCACTTGTCGGACGCGCCCTTGGAGTCCTCGACCCACTTGTCGCCGAGGCCCTTGCCGTAGTCCTTCAGCCCGTTCCACGCTTTGACGGGGTGCATGACCGTGTCGAACGTGCCGGTGACGTCACCCCAAAAGCCGTCAGCGGCCACCCCCTTGAAGAAGCCGCCCGTCTGATGCCCGGCGCAGGAGAGGAACGCGCCGAAGCCGGAGGTGCAGCTCTCGTCGTCCTTCTCGTCTCCGCCTCCGTCTCCGTCACCCGCGTCGCCGCCGTCTGTCCCCTCGGTGGCGTCCACGTCGTCGCCGCCCTCATCGACCTGGATGGCTGTAGCCCCGTCGGCCGAGCCGCTGGACCCGTTGCCCCCTGTGGAACCGGACGCTCCTCCTGACCCACCGGCTGCCCCCGAACCGCCGGACCCAGTGGACCCCCCGGACCCGGTGGAGCCTCCCGAGGCGGAACCCGCCGAATCCGATCCACCCGCATCCGATCCGCCCGCCGCTGTCGAGCCCCCCGAGTCCGCGCCGCCGGTTGTCGGCCGTCCGGCGTCCGACCCGCCGGAACCCGTACTACCGCCATCGCTGGAGTCCGCGCCGCCGGTATCGCCACCGTCCTGAGCCACCACGTCGTCGCCGCCCGGTGCGGGGCACGCGCTTCCGGTCAGCTCACAGAGCGCGCTCCGGATCCCACCGGTCAGCTGCCCCCCGATCCCGGTCGCCACCAGACCACCGATGAGCGCCACGACGACCAGCACCAGACCCAGGTACTCCAACGCGGTCTGGCCGCCGTCCCGGCGCCACGTGATCATCCGCGCGACACTGAACGGCCGGTGCTCCGCCCTCTGTTCGGGTCGCAGCTCGAACCAGTCACGCGAACCGGGCCGGAACAGCAGGACCACCACAGCGACGGGCATCACCAGCTGCGTCACACCCTGCCCGCTGCCAGAGCCCAGACTCGCGAAAGCGCCGAGGATCAGCCACACATGTACGGCCAGGAGCCCGCGCCAGACCCGGATGCCGCCCGTCCGCACATAAAAAGACAGGACGAACCCGATGACGCCCGGCAACGCCGCGTACAGCAACAGTCCGAGCAGCTCGCCGTCGACAGCGTCGAGCGATGAGGCGAGGGTCAGTACACCGACGTAGCCCACAACCGTGAACACGAACAACGCCCGGACGATGAACAGCACTGCCTGCAAAGGCCGCGGCAGCGAGTGCCTGCCTGCTGGGACACGTACGGCTCCCTCGCCGCCGCCGCTCGCGCCCGCGAAGCCCCATATGCCAGACACGACAAGCCCCCCACCCAGTCGGCGTGCAGCGACAGTTCAGCCACTCCACTCATCCGACCACGAGGCCACCGCTCGGGCATGGGCCCCAGGGCCTGCTGACGGGCCCAAAGAAGTTCAACGACGACACTGCGTGCACCCGCGGTCGACCGACGGAGCAGTGACAGCTGGGCGGGCAACGTGACGGCCGAGGAGCCTCCGGCTCATTCTCCCGGTGGAACCAGCCCCGGCTGCCAGGCCGGGCGCTACTGGCCCAGGCGCCCCTGGGCGTCCCGTAGCGCGGTGGCCGTCGTCGCCGGGTCATAGGCCGGCGGGACCCCGTCGATCAGCAGCACGTCGCCGCTCATGTGCCGGGTGCGCAGCGGTATCAATGCCTGGTAGGCCTCGGAGTCGTACCAGCCGCGCGCCCGGTCCATCGAGGGGAAACCGATGATCACCAGCGCCCCGGTCCACTCGCCCTCCCGGACCTCGCGCTCGGGGGCGCCGTGGACCAGGAAGCGTCCGCCGAAGGGGTCGAGGGTCTCCTGGATGCGCTCCATGTAGACGAAGACCTCCTCGTCGAGCCCGGCGGCCGGGTGCAGATTGCCGAGGGCGTAGGCGGTCATGAAGTCCTCCTCGTACAGGGGCTGTTCGGATGTCTCGATCCTGCCGGGGAGCGGGGAGGCCGTCGATTACCTGCCGGGTAATCCCGTGGGGCGTGGCCGAGGCGGCGCCCGTACGTGACACACGGCGGCGGGGGGGGGGGGGGGAGAGGGGGGGGGGGGGGGGGGGGGGGGGGGGGGGGGGGGGGGGGGGGGGGGGGGGAGAGGAGGTGATTCACTTTGTCCAGTCGGAGTGTT
>NZ_JBVIPQ010000002.1:0-12496 GCF_055577795.1 Streptomyces sp. NPDC033174 | reverse complement strand
CTTCTCTCCCTCTCTCCCCCCCCCCCTCCTCCTCCCCCCCCCCCCCCCCCCCCCCCCCCCCCCCCCCCCCCCCCCCCCCCCCCCCCCCCCCCCCCCCCCCGCCGCGCGTGTCAGATCAGTGGGAACCGAGGCCTCAGACGGCCGAACCGGCCTTCCACTGTGCCCAGTCGAGGTTCCAGCCGTTGAGGCCGTTGTCCGGCTTGATCGTGGCGTCCTTGGAGTTCTTGACGATCACGACGTCGCCGACGATCGAGTTGTCGAACAGCCAGGCGGCCATCTGGTTCGGGTCGCCGGCGCCCTTGACGTCGTTCAGGCCCACGCAGCCGTGGCTGGTGTTGGCGCTGCCGAAGATCGAGTCCGGGCCCCAGTAGTTGCCGTGGATGAACGTGCCGGAGGTGGAGAGCCGCATGGCGTGCGGGACGTCCTTGATGTCGTACTCGCCCTTGCCGTCGTCGTCCGTGAAGCCGACGGTGGCGCCGTTCATCCGGGTCTCCTTGAACTTCTCGGAGATCACCATCTGACCGTTGTACGTCGGGTTCTCCGGGGAGCCGGCGGAGATCGGGATGGTCTTGATCGTCTTGCCGTCCTGGGTGACCGTCATGGTCTTGGTGGCGACGTCGACGGTGGAGACCTGGTTGCGGCCGATCTTGAAGGTGACCGTCTTCTGCTGGACACCGAAGACGCCCTTGGCGCCCTCGACGCCGTCCAGGTTCAGCTTCAGCGTGACCGTGGACCCCTCGACCCAGTACTGGTCGGGGCGGAAGTCCAGGCGCTGCTGGCCGAACCAGTGGCCGACGACCTCCTGACCGCTGCTGGAGGTGACCGAGATGGCGGACTGCACGGCCTTCTTGTCGGTGATCACCTTGTTGAAGTTGATCGAGACCGGCATGCCGACGCCGACGGTGGAGCCGCCCTCGGGGGTGTAGTTCCCGATGAAGCTGTTGGCCTTGGAGACGGTGGCGAAGGAGGAGTTCTCGTGGGCCTCGCGGCCCTCGGTGTCCTTCGCGGTGGCAGCGATCTTGTAGCTCGTGGCCCGCGCGAGCTGCTCGCTCGGCTTCCAGCTGGTGCCGTCAGCGGCCATCTCGCCCTTGACGGACTTGCCCTCGGCGTCGGTCAGGGTCACCTGGGTCAGCGTGCCCTCGGTGACGGTGACCTTGACGTCGTTGTTGATGCCCGTGTTGTCGGCGCCGTTCTTCGGCGTGATGACTATTCGGGCCTTCGAGGTCTCCTGCGCGGCGGCCTTGTCTATCTGCGCCTGTGACTTCTTCGAGCCTTCGGCGCTGCTGCCGCCCTTGTCGCCGTCACCACAGGCCGAGAGCACCAGCACTCCGCCGAGCAGTGCGGACGCGACCGTGAGGGCCCTGCGCCGCTTGCTGTCCGTCATCACACGCTTCTCCATGATCGCCGATTCCCTGCCAACTCTTCCTACAACACCCATAACAACCCGAGTGGTTCCTCATGTGTCCCGGATGTGGGGAACAACACTGACCGACGCACCACCCGAGGCGGCGGTTCCCGGTGTAAGGGGCCGGTAACGCACGGTGGCCGGAGGGAGGGGGCCCGGGACCCCGCCGATCAAGACGGTGGCGTCCCGGGGCCCCGGCGCAGGTCAGCGCGGTGCACTAGGGCCGCCCGAGGCCGCCGCCGGTTTCGCCGTCGCCGTCGTGGGGGCCGCCGTCGTCGCCGGTGTCGGCGTCGGTGGTGTCGTCCGTCTCACCATCTTCCTCGTCCAGGTCCCACTCCTGCGCATCGGGGTCGTACTCGATCTGCTCGCTGCTCCACGACGCCTGAACGAGCTCGACGCCGGGCACCTCGCTGACGAGGTCGAACGGCTCCACGAGATAGGCGAGAGCCTCCGCCTCGTCCTCGCGTACGGCGGACCGGGCGTGCGCGCGTTCGTCGTCCGGCATGTACTCGTCGTCGCCGATGCGGCCGAGGGCGGCTTCGGTGAGTGCTTCGGTGTCGTCGATCTCCAGTACCACTTCCACCCGAAGTCGTACATAACGTGATGTCTCAGAAGTGCTCATACGACGGAGCGTAGTTCTCGCTCCGGTCGCGACTTTCCTGCGACCCGCTGTGTTCATTAGCATCGGCGGACACGCCAATTCCCGGTTGCCGCAAAGGGGATCGAATTCTGTGTCCGCACGCCGACCGCTGCTGACCGCCACCGCCGCCGGAACGCTGCTCTGCGCGCTGTGGTTCGTCCCCTCGGCCAACGCCACGGACGAGGCCCAGCGTGAGCGACAGCCGCGAACGGTGGCCGAGGCGCAGGTGGAGGGCCTGAGACTGGCCGAGACCGGAAACGTGGACACGACTCCGTATCTGATCGGCGGGACGGCGTTCCTGGGCGTAGGGGCCGGGTTCGTGACGCTGGCCATGCGCCGGGCCGGACGACAGAGCTGAGAGCCGTACGCGAAAGGGCCGCCCGCGTGTCGCGGGCGGCCCTTCGTGCGTGGGGCGCGTCCAGAGGGTGTCGGACGCGTCTTCGCGTGGCGTCAGGCCAGCGGGCCGGTCACCGGCTCGACGGCGTCGAGCAGCTTCCCTTCCCGGACGAAGGCGTCGGCGGCCTCCAGGTCGGGGGCGAGGAAGCGGTCCGGGCCGGGGCCCTGAACGCCGGCCGCGCGGAGCGCCGCGATGGCGGCCTTGGTGGCCGGCGCGGGGGTCAGCCCGCGGCGCAGCTCGACGGCGCGGGTGGCGGCGTACAGCTCCACGGCGATGATCCGGTTGAGGTTGCCGATCGTCGTGCGCAGCTTGCGGGCGGCGGACCAGCCCATGGAGACGTGGTCCTCCTGCATCGCCGAGGACGGGATGGAGTCGGCGGAGGCCGGGACGGCGAGCCGCTTCATCTCGCTGACCAGGGCGGCCTGGGTGTACTGGGCGATCATCAGGCCCGAGTCGACGCCGGCGTCGTCCGCGAGGAAGGGCGGCAGGCCGTGGCTGCGGTTCTTGTCGAGCAGCCGGTCGGTGCGGCGCTCGGCGATGGAGCCGAGGTCGGCGGCGGCGATGGCCAGGAAGTCGAGGACGTAGGCGACCGGGGCGCCGTGGAAGTTGCCGTTGGACTCGACGCGGCCGTCGGGCAGCACGACGGGGTTGTCGACGGCGGAGGCCAGCTCGCGGTCGGCCACGAGGCGGGCGTGGGCCATGGTGTCGCGGCCGGCGCCGGCGACCTGCGGGGCGCAGCGCACGGAGTACGCGTCCTGGACGCGCGGGGCCTCTTCCTCCTGGAAGTGGCCGGTGAGACCGGAGCCCTCCAGCACGGCGAGCATGTTGGCGGCGGACGCGCCCTGGCCGGGGTGGGGGCGGATGGCGTGCAGCTCGGGCCGCAGGACCTTCTCGGTGCCGAGGAGCGCCTCCAGGGTGAGGGCGGCGGTGATGTCGGCGGACTTGTAGAGCTTCTCCAGGTCGGCCAGCGCCATGATCAGCATTCCGAGCATGCCGTCGGTGCCGTTGAGGAGGGCGAGGCCCTCCTTCTCGCGGAGCTCGACGGGCTCGATGCCGTGTTCGGCGAGGAGCTCACCGGCGGGGCGCAGGGTGCCGTCGGGGCCCTCCGCGTCGCCCTCGCCCATCAGGGTCAGCGCGCAGTGGCTGAGCGGCGCGAGGTCGCCGGAGCAGCCGAGGGAGCCGTACTCGTGGACGACGGGGGTGATCCCGGCGTTGAGGACGTCGGCCATGGTCTGCGCGACGGCGGGGCGGACGCCGGTGTGGCCGGACGCCACGGTCTTCAGCCGCAGGAACATCAGCGCGCGGACGACCTCACGCTCGACGCGCGGCCCCATGCCGGCGGCGTGCGAGCGGACGATGTTGCGCTGGAGCTGGGCGCGCAGCTCATGGCTGATGTGCCGGGAGGCGAGCGCCCCGAAGCCGGTCGAGACGCCGTACACCGGCTCGGGCTTGGCGGCGAGCGCGTCGACGATGGCCCGGGAGGCGGCGAGCGCGTCGACGGCCTCCCGCGAGAGCTCGATCCGGGCGCCGTGGCGGGCGACGGCGATGACGTCCTGTGCGGTGGTGCCGGACGTCCCGAGCACGACTGTGTGCATATCCATATTCAGCAGCGTACGGACTGAATCCCAACGTGTCACTAGTGCTCCGCGCCACGGACCCTTACGACCGCTCCGGCTCACATCTCCGGGGGCGGCGGCGCGTCACGGAAGGTGCGCCGGCGGTCACGGTGGGGCGGGGAGTCCGCCAGCCGGATGACCGCGCCGTCGCGGCCCGCAACGACGGGCTTCGCGGAGCGGGCCGCCTTCGCGCGGTACTGGGCCGCGTCCGCGAGGCGGAACAGACGGCGGGCCGAGTGGACCGGACCGATGGGATCGCCCGTCGAGGCGATCCCGCACGCCACGCCCTCGCCGTGCTCCAACTCCCCTGCTCTGACGCAGAGTTCGTCCGCCACTCGGACCACCTCGTCGGACGACGGACCCACCGACAGCAGACAGAACTCGTCCCCGCCGAGCCGGGCCGACAGAGCCCCCGGAAGCATCGCGCCGCACCGGGAGAGGACCGAACCGAACCGTTCCAGCAGCCGGTCGCCGACCGCGTGACCGAGGGTGTCATTGACCCGCTTCAGGCCGTTGAGGTCGCACACGACGAGGCTGACCACCGAGCCGTCGGCCCGGTAGCGCTCGATCGCCTCGTCGAGGCGGGTGTCGACGGCCCGACGGTTCGCGAGGCCCGTCAGCGGATCGGTGAAGGCCAGCCTGCGGACCTCCTCCAGCCGCTCGGCCTGTGCGATCCCGGCCGCCACCACCGACGCCAGGACGGTGGCGAAGTCCGCGTCCTTCCGGTCGAAGACCGGCTCGCCCGCCCTCCGGGCCACATAGAGCTCGCCCCACGCCCGCCCGTGCAGCACGATCGGCGCGACGACACAGCAGCCGCGGCCCCGGCGGCGCAGGGCCGCGACACGGTGATGGCTGTAGCCGTTCTCCCCGGCGGTGACATCGCCCTCCGCCGTCTCCACCCACGCGTCGGGCTCACCGCCCCCCGCCCACTGCTCGTGCAGAAACTCGGTGATCTCCGGAAACTGGTGCACCGGGTAGGTCTCGGAGTCGGGAAACTCCTCCTCCCCCGGCGCGCGTTCGCCCGCGTTGACCAGCACCTTGAGCCGTCCGAGCTGTCGCTCCCACACCGAGAGCGCCGCGAAACTGCCGCCCAGCGCGTCCCGGACCCCGAGCGCCGCGGCCCGCCAGAACTCTCGCGGGGTGTGCGCCGCCGCCGTCGCCTGCGCCAGCGCCACCACGGCCCTCAGCCGGACGTCCTCTCCCATTCCCTTAGCTTAGGGAGCTTTTGTCCGTTTTTACTCGTCAGCCCCTTCTCACTCGCCGGGCCACTGCGGCTTCCGCTTCTCGTTGAACGCCGCCACACCCTCGGCGCGGTCCCCGGAGAAGGCCACCGAACGCCAGGCCGCGTCCTCGACCTCCAGGCCGGCCCGCAGGTCGAGCCCGTGCCCCAGCCGCATGGCGCGCTTGGCCGCCCGCAGCCCCACCGGCGAGTTCGCCGCGATCCGGCCGGCCAGTTCGAGGGCCGCCGTCCGGGCGTCCTCGGCCAGCTGGTCCACCAGACCCAACTCCCGCGCCTCGGCCGCCTCGACCCGGCGCGCGGTGAAGACCAGCTCGGCCGCCCGGGCCGCACCGACCCGGCGCGGCAGCAGCTGCGTACCGCCGCCCCCCGGAATGACGCCCACCGAGACCTCGGGGAGTCCGACGACCGCCGTGGCGTCGGCCACGATCACATCGCAGGAGAGCGCCAGCTCGAAGCCGCCACCCAGAGCGAAGCCGTGGACCGCCGCGACGGTCGGCATCGGCAGCTCCAGAACGCCGGTGTACGCGGCGCGCGCGGTCGGCCGCTGGCGCACCAACTCCGCGTCGGAGAAGGAGTTGCGCTCCTTGAGGTCCGCGCCGACGCAGAAGGCACGCTCGCTCGACGAGGTGAGCACCGTGACCCGTACCGAGGAATCCGCGGCGAGCGCGTCGCACGCCGTGCCGATCGACCGGGCCATCTCGGAGGAGACCGCGTTCATCGCCTTGGGCCGGTCGAGCACCAGCTCCGCGACATGGCCGTCCCCATGGCGCCGGACGACGACGAATTCTCCGTACCGCTGCTCCGACATGACTCAGACCCTCCCGGTGAACGAGCTCGGTTAACGAGCGTTATCCGGGGATCTTAGGCTCCCGCCGCTTCAGCAGCCAGGGCTCCACGACACCCAGACCACGCACCGGCCGCTGCCACATCGGCTGGAGCGCGAAGCGGTACGACGGAGGCTCCTCGCCCTCCTTCTCCGCGCGCGCCGCCTCCTCCGCGACCTGCGCCTCCGACACCGGCGCCTCGCCCGTACGGGACAGCTCCTCGGCCAGCGCCCCGTCCACCAGGACCGCGTCCTTGGGCGCTATCGAGGTGAGCCTGCTCGCCAGGTTCACGGTGGTGCCGAAAACATCGCCCATCCGGGTCGTGACCGTGCCGAAGGCGATGCCGACCCGCAGGGCCGGCATCGTCTCGTCGTGGGAGAGCGTCTCGATGAGCCGCAGCGCGATCTCCGCCGCCGTGCCCGCGTCGTCCGCCGCGTAGAGGACCTCGTCGCCGAGGGTCTTGATGAGCCGGCCGCCGTGCGCGGCGACCAGGTCGGCGCAGGTGGTCTCGAACGCCTCGACCAGCTCGCCCAGTTCCTCCTCCTCCAGGCGGCGGGTGAGCCGGGTGAAGCCGACGAGGTCGGCGAAGCCGACGGCGAGACGCCGGTCGACCATCTCCTCGTCGTCGGCGGCCTGCACGACCCGGCCGGTCGCGGCGGCGAGCTGGCGCCGCCACACGTAGACGAGGAACTCCTCCAGCTCGGGCAGGAGCAGCTCGACCAGCGGATAGGTGACCTCGGTGCGGGTCATGCCCGGCTCCGGAGGCTCGGTCAGCCCCTCCAGGAAGGAGTCGATCTGCCATTCCGCCAGCCGGGCGGTGGTCTGTCCGGTGGACCGCGCCACCTGCACCGCCATCGGCTCGCTCAGCAGCCCCGCCTCGACGAGGCCGGCGAGGCGCCGCAGGGCGAGCACGTCCGCCTCGGTGAGCGCCTTGGCCTGGCCGATGTCGGCGAAGCCCATGGCCCGCCAGAAGCGCGAGGCCAGGTCCATGGAGACGCCGGCGGTGCGGGCGGCCTGGAACGGCGTGTAGCGGCGGTCGGCGCCGAGGATGAGCTGCTCCAGGCGGATCGCCAAGGGGTCGTCGCTCGGCTCGGCCGTGTGGTCGACAACATGGTGGGGGGTGGGGTACTCGGACCCGCCCGAATTCGTGTCGTCGACGGTCACCGGCCGCCTCCTGCCCGTTCCCTGCGCACTGCCCTGCCGATCTGTTGCTGGATCGCGGTCCACGATACGGCAGGTGTGCCGTAGCTCACGTCCCCGCGCCCTCCGCCGTCCGCAGATGGACGATGTCGCCGGCGCCGACCGCCTCCGTGCCGCCGCCCTCGGTCGCCACCACCAGACGTCCGTCGCCGTCGAGGGCGACCGCCTCGCCGACGAGGGTCCGCTCGCCCGGCAGCTCGGCCCGTACGGCCCGGCCCAGGGTCGCGCAGCCCGCCGCGTACGCCTCCTGGAGCCCGGAGGCCTCGGGGTCGCCGTCGACCGCGTTCCACGCCTCGTACCAGTGCTCGAGCGAGCGCAGGACGGCCCGCAGCAGGGTGTCGCGGTCGGTGGAGACGGCGTTCGCGAGGGCCAGGGAGCCCGCGCCGGGGACAGGGAGTTCGTCCTCCCGAAGGGTGACGTTGATGCCCATGCCGACGACGACGGAGTCCGCGCCGACCCGCTCGGCGAGGATGCCGCCGGCCTTGCGTTCCTCGCCGCCGACATTCACCAGCAGGTCGTTCGGCCACTTGAGGGAGAGGTCGGTGCCGGCGGCCTTCGCGAGGCCCGTCGCGGCGGCCACTCCGGTGAGCAGGGGGAGCCATCCCCAGCGGTCGACCGGGGCGTCCGGCTTCAGCAGGACGGAGACGAAGAGGCCCGAGCGGGCGGGCGCGGTCCAGCTGCGGTCGAGCCGGCCGCGCCCCTCGGTCTGCTCCTCGGCGACGAGGACGGCCCCGGGGCGCAGCTCCTGGGCGCGGGCGGCGAGGTCGGAATTGGTGGAGCCGGTCGAGGTCACGACGTCGAGGGAGCTCCACAGTCCGTCCGGCCGCACCAGCGCGTGGCGCAGCGCGGAGGCGTTCAACGGCGGCCTGTCGAGGTCGGACCAGCGGCTCTCGGGCGCATTCTGTGGCGTCATGCAAGCCAGCCTAGGTGTGGCAAACACCGCACTGCCGAACCGTATCCACGCCGATACGCTACGGGTCAGTAGCCAACGAACCCCGTGACCAGGCAGGGAGCCGCATCCCGATGTCCGAGCCGGCAATGCCCCAACAGATCGACATTCACACGACCGCGGGCAAGATCGCGGATCTGCAGCGCCGTATCCACGAGGCGACGCACGCCGGCTCCGAGCGTGCCGTCGAGAAGCAGCACGCGAAGGGCAAGCTGACCGCGCGCGAGCGGATCGACCTGCTCCTCGACGAGGGGTCGTTCGTCGAGCTCGACGAGTTCGCCCGGCACCGGTCGACCAACTTCGGCCTGGAGAAGAACCGCCCGTACGGAGACGGCGTCGTCACCGGCTACGGCACGGTGGACGGCCGCCCGGTCGCCGTTTTCTCGCAGGATTTCACGGTCTTCGGCGGTGCGCTGGGCGAGGTCTACGGCCAGAAGATCATCAAGGTGATGGAC
Organism: Streptomyces sp. NPDC033174; assembly: GCF_055577795.1. Lineage (NCBI taxonomy): Bacteria > Bacillati > Actinomycetota > Actinomycetes > Kitasatosporales > Streptomycetaceae > Streptomyces > Streptomyces sp. NPDC033174. The sequence continues at coordinate 3,770 of NZ_JBVIPQ010000002.1, read as the reverse complement.
TTCGCGCTGAAGACCGGCTGCCCGGTCGTCGGGATCAACGACTCCGGCGGCGCCCGCATCCAGGAGGGCGTCATGGCCCTCGGCATGTACGGCGAGATCTTCCGCCGCAACACCCACGCGTCGGGTGTCATCCCGCAGATCTCGCTGGTCGTCGGGCCGTGCGCGGGTGGCGCGGTCTACTCCCCGGCGATCACCGACTTCACGGTGATGGTCGACCAGACCTCGCACATGTTCATCACCGGACCCGATGTCATCAAGACGGTGACGGGCGAGGACGTCGGCTTCGAGGAGCTGGGCGGCGCCCGGACGCACAACACCACCTCTGGTGTGGCGCATCACATGTCGGGTGACGAGAAGGACGCCATCGAGTACGTCAAGTCCCTTCTCTCCTACCTGCCGTCGAACAACCTCTCCGAGCCGCCGGCCTTCCCGGAGGAGGCGGACACCTCGGTCAGCGACGAGGACCGCGAGCTGGACACGCTGATCCCCGACTCCGCGAACCAGCCGTACGACATGCACACGGTCATCGAGCACGTGCTCGACGAGGGTGAATTCCTCGAGACCCAGGCGCTGTTCGCCCCCAACATCGTCACCGGCTTCGGCCGGGTCGAGGGCTTCCCGGTGGGCATCGTCGCCAACCAGCCGATGCAGTTCGCCGGCTGCCTGGACATCAACGCGTCCGAGAAGGCGGCGCGTTTCGTCCGCACCTGCGACGCCTTCAACATCCCGGTGCTGACCTTCGTGGACGTCCCCGGGTTCCTGCCCGGCGTCGACCAGGAGTACGGCGGCATCATCCGGCGCGGCGCCAAGCTGATCTACGCGTACGCCGAGGCGACGGTCCCGCTGATCACGGTGATCACCCGCAAGGCGTTCGGCGGCGCGTACGACGTCATGGGCTCCAAGCACCTGGGCGCCGACCTGAACCTGGCGTGGCCGACCGCGCAGATCGCGGTGATGGGCGCGCAGGGCGCGGTGAACATCCTGCACCGGCGGACCATCGCGGAGGCCGGCGGCCCCGAGGAGACCGAGGCGACCAGGGCGCGGCTGATCCAGGAGTACGAGGACACCCTCCTCAACCCGTACACGGCCGCCGAGCGCGGCTACGTCGACGCGGTGATCCTGCCGTCCGACACGCGCGCGCAGGTCGTGAAGGGCCTGCGTCAGCTGCGTACGAAGCGGGAAAGTCTGCCCCCGAAGAAGCACGGCAACATTCCCCTCTAAGGAGCCGTAGTGATCAAGGTCGTACGAGGAAATCCGACGCCGGAGGAGCTGGCCGCCGCATTGGCGGTGGTTCAGGCGCGGGCAGCGGCGTCCGTGTCGGCGGGGGCCGGCGCGCCGCCGGTGCCCGAGGAGTGGTCGGCTCCGGACCGGATCGCGCGCAGCACGCGGCCCCGGCCGGGACCGAGGTCGTGGGCGCGTTCCTACTGGCCCGTGTAGCGACGTGAGGAAGCCGGGCCCCGTGTGCGGGGGGCCCGGCTTCTTTCGCGTCTTCTCCTTGCCGCCCCGCTACCGGCGGGGCCGCAGGAAGAAGCCGGCGAGCAGCGCCCCGGCGAGGACCAGACCGGCGTTGACGAGGACGGCGAGGCCGATGCCGTCGAGGACCGCGCCGGAGGTGACGACGACGGCGCTCATGATCGGCGTGCCCATGGTGATGCCGATCTGCTGCGTCATGGTGGCCAGTCCGGTGGCCATGCCCTGCTCGGAGTCGGGCAGCCCCGAGGTCGCGGTGACCATGAAGCCGACGATGGCGAGCATGTTGCCGATGCCGCCGGCGAAGGTGGCGCCCAGCAGCAGCCACAGCCAGCCGCGGTCGTCGCCCAGGGCGTAGAGGGACACCGTGGCGACGGCCTGGAGGAGCCCTCCGGCGACGAGCGCGGCGCGGTTTCCGTACCGGCCGATGATCCGGGCCGCGTAGACCCCGCCCAGGATGGTGCCCGCGCCGAGGACGCCGAAGGAGAGACCGGCGGCGAGCGGCGAGAAGCCGAGGACCTGCTGGAGGTAGAGCGTCATCAGGAAGACCAGCGAGGTCTCGGTGACGAAGGCGATCAGCCCGGCGAGGTTGCCCCAGACGACGGTGCGGCGCTTGAGGATGCGTACGGGCACCAGGGGCGAGGCGGCCCGCTGCTCGACGTACCAGAAGGCGGCCAGCAGCGCCGCGCCGACGGCGAGGGAGGCGAGGGCCACGGGGTCGCCCCAGCCCTGCTCACCGGCGGCCGTGAGGCCGTAGACGAGGGCGAGGAGCCCGCCGGTGACGGCGACGGCGCCGGGGATGTCGAGCCGGGGCCGCTCGGCCGGCCGGTGTTCCCTGATGACGGCGGGTGCCACCACGACGACGGCGAGGGCGACCGGCACGTTGATGAAGAAGGCCCACCGCCAGGAGAGCAGGTCGGTGAGGACGCCGCCGAGAACGGCGCCGGTCGTGAAGCCGGCCGACATCAGCGCGCCGTTGAGCCCCAGCGCCTTGTCCCGCAGCGGCCCCTCGGGGAAGGAGGAGGTGAGCAGGGAGAGCCCGGCAGGGGTGACGGCGGCGGTGGCGAGGCCCTGGGCGACGCGGGCGATCATCAGCATCTCCGGGCCGGTGGCCAGCCCCCCGACGAGGGAGGAGATCCCGAGGAGTGCCATGCCTCCGAGGAAGAGCCTGCGGCGACCGACGATGTCGGCGATCCGGCCGAAGAGGAGGGTGAAGCCCGCGGCGGCGAGGGCGAAGGCGGTGGCGATCCACTGGAGGTTCGCGAGAGAGAAGCCGAGGCCCCGGCCGATCACCGGCAGCGCCACGTTCAGGATCGAGAAGTCGACGGCCAGCATGAACTGGGCGACGAGCAGCACCACGAGGACCAGCCGCATGCGCCCGTCCATGCGAGAGGCGTCCGCCCCTCCCCGCCGCCCCTCCCGTACGCCGGTGCCGGTGTCGGTGTCGACGACCGTCATGACCCCACCCCACTCTCCGCCCTAATGGGCTTCGCGTTCCGTTAAGATGAGAGGACGGTAGCAGAGTCCGAGCCTTAAATGGAACAGGAGTCCCGTTTGAACGCCGATCAGTCGACCCCGCCCGGCACCGTCCGCCCCGGCGGACGGACCGCCAAGGTCCGTGCCGCTGTACTCGAAGCCACCCAGGAAGCCCTCGCCACCCAGGGCTTCCACGCCCTGAACATGGATCAGATCGCGGCGGACGCGGGGGTCGGCAAGACGACCGTCTACCGGCGGTGGGGCTCCTCCGTGGGCCTGATCGCGGATCTGCTGCGGGACATGGCCGACCAGTCGCTGCCGTCCTCCGACACGGGCAGCCTCGAAGGCGATCTGACCGCCAACGCCGGACTCGTGCTCAAGACGCTGACCGACCCCCGGATGTCGGCCGTCTTCCGCGCCGTCATCGCGGCCGCCGCCTGCGACGAGGCGTGCGCGACGGCGCTGAACGGCTTCTACGCGACCCGCCTCGCCGAATGGGCCCCGGCCGTCACGCGCGCGATCGACCGCGGCGAGGTCCCGGCCGGCACCGACCCGCTCGAGGTCCTGCGCGCCGTCTCCGCGCCCCTCTACTACCGCTTCATGATCAGCCGCGAACCCCTGACGGAGGCGGACGCCCGGCGCGCCACGACGGCTGCCCTGACGGCGGCGAAGGCCGGTGTTCTCTCCACGGACACCACGCCGTAATTAGTCCGTTGGCACCCCGGGGGGGGGGGGGGGGGGGGGGGGGGGGGGGGGGGGGAGGGGGGGGGGGGGGGGGGGGGGGGGGGGGGTGGTGGTGAGAAAGGAGCACGCCAAAAAAGGAG
>NZ_JBVIPQ010000001.1:1050551-1392401 GCF_055577795.1 Streptomyces sp. NPDC033174 | reverse complement strand
GTTGATAGGCCAGATGTGGAAGCCCGGTAACGGGTGAAGCTGACTGGTACTAATAGGCCGAGGGCTTGTCCTCAGTTGCTCGCGTCCACTGTGTTAGTTCTGAAGTAACGAACTCCCGTTTGCCGGTTGTAGTTCGACATCTTCATAGTGTTTCGGTGGTCATAGCGTTAGGGAAACGCCCGGTTACATTCCGAACCCGGAAGCTAAGCCTTTCAGCGCCGATGGTACTGCAGGGGGGACCCTGTGGGAGAGTAGGACGCCGCCGAACAATCATTGTGGGAAAGCCCCGCACCTTATGGTGCGGGGCTTTTCTGCGTTCACGACCCGTGTGGGAAAGCTCCCTTCCCTGGCCCGAGGTGTGGCCGGGGAAGGGGACAGCTCTAAAGCCGACCGGCTGCCTTCAAGGCCAGATAGGCATCGGCCAGCGCTGGCGCGAGGTCGTCGGGGGTGGCATCGACGACCGTGACCCCGTGGGCTTTGAGTTGTTCGGCGGTGCGTCGGCGTTGTGTCTGGGTCTGGGTGCCGGCGGCGGCTTCGTAGACTGCCTCGACCGTGCCGCGTGCCCGGGCCATCGCCACCGCGTGCGGGTCGGCGACTGAGGCCAGGAGGACCGTATGGCGTTGGGTGAGCTGGGGGAGGATCGGGAGGAGGCCCTCCTCGACCGGAGCCGTGTCCAGGCTGGTGAGCAGGACGAGGAGAGAGCGGCGAGGGGCGTGGGCCAGTGCAGTCGCGGCCAGGCCGCGGGCGTCGGTTTCCACGAGTTCGGGTTCGAGCGAGGCCATCGCGTTGACGAACGCGGGTAGGACATCGCCTGCTGAGCGGCCCTGTACTTGGGCACGGAGGCGCCGGTCGTAGGCGACGAAATCAACTCTGTCACCGGCCCGGGAGGCCAGGGCGGTGAGGAGCAGTGCCGCGTCCATGGCCGCGTTGAGGCGGGGGACGTCGCCGACGCGGCCGGCGGAGGTGCGGCCCGTATCAAGGACGACGAGGATGTGCCGGTCCCGCTCGGGACGCCATGTGCGTACCGCCACCGTGGAATGGCGGGCTGTGGCGCGCCAGTCGATGGATCGGGTGTCGTCGCCGGGTACGTACTCGCGGAGGCTGTCGAATTCGGTGCCCTCGCCGCGCGTCAGCACGCTGGTGCGGCCGTCGAGTTCCCGTAGGCGCGCCAGGCGAGAGGGTAGGTGCTTGCGGCTGGTGAAGGGCGGTAGGACGCGCACGGTCCATGGGACTTTGTGGTGGCCCTGGCGGGCGGCGAGGCCGAGCGGGCCGTACGAGCGGATGGTGACGCGCTCTGCCTGACGGTCGCCGCGGCGCGTCGGCCGGAGTGTCGTAGTGAGGCGGCGGCGTTCGCCCGACGGGATCGTCAGCTTGTGCCGGGACGCGGACTGCTCGGTGCCGGGCAGCCAGCTGCTGGGGGGCCATGCGTCGCGGAGCTGGGCTCGAAGGCGGCGCTTGGAAGGGTTCGTGACCAGGAGGTCGACATCGGCAGCGTCACCCAGTCGAACGGTTGTATCACCGCTTCGGGTGAATTGGAGCGTTCGCACTGGTGCGGCCATGGCGTAGTCGCACAGAATTGCTAGTGACAGGGGAGCGTTCACCGCGAGCATCCCCGTCCAGCTGGGGGCAAGGATGCCCACGGGGAGGGACCCCAGGGCGGCAATGAGCGCGGTGCGTCCGGTGAGGGCCACGGTCTCAGCCTCAGCGGGGGACGGGGACGTGGGCGAGGATCGATGTGATGACGGAGTCGGCGGTGACGCCTTCCATCTCCGCTTCCGGCCGGAGCTGGATGCGGTGCCGCAGGGTGGGAAGCGCCAGGGCCTTCACGTCGTCAGGGATGACATAGTCCCGGCCGGTGAGCCAGGCCCAGGCGCGAGCGGTCGACAGGAGCGCGGTGGCTCCTCGGGGGGACACACCGAGGGTGAGCGAGGGGGATTCACGAGTGGCACGGCAGATATCGACGACGTAGCCGGCGATCTCCGCGGAGACCGACGTCTTGGCGACGGCCGCGCGCGCGGCCTCGAGGTCGGCCGGGCCGGCGACCGGGCGTACTCCGGCGGCCTGGAGGTCGCGGGGGTTGAAGCCGTCGGCGTGGCGGGTCAGGACGCTGATCTCGTCTTCGCGTGAGGGCAGAGGGACCGTCAGTTTGAGGAGGAAGCGGTCCAACTGGGCTTCCGGAAGCGGGTAGGTGCCCTCGTACTCGACCGGGTTCTGTGTCGCGGCGACGAGGAAGGGGTCCGGCAGGAGCCGGGGTGTGCCGTCGACGGTGACCTGCCGTTCCTCCATTGCCTCGAGAAGCGAGGACTGGGTCTTGGGAGGAGTCCGGTTGATCTCGTCGGCCAGCAGGAGGTTGGTGAAGACCGGTCCCTGTTGGAAGGAGAACTCCGCAGTGCGGGTGTCGTAGACGAGGGAGCCGGTGACATCGCTCGGCATCAGGTCGGGGGTGAACTGGACACGCTTGGTGTCCAGTTCGAGGGAGGCGGCGAGCGCCCGCACCAGGAGGGTCTTGGCGACTCCGGGGACGCCTTCCAAGAGGACGTGGCCTCGGCAGAGCAGGGCGACGACGAGACCGGTGACGGCGGGGTCCTGGCCGACCACGGCCTTCGCGATCTCGGTGCGCAGGGCCTCCAGGGAGGCTCGTGCGCTGTCCGAGTTCTCTACGGTCTCGGGGGTCGGGGCGCTCATGAGGTGCGTACCTCTCTTTCGAGGGCGTCGAGTTGGTCAGCCAGGCGGGTGAGGGAGGCGTCGTCGGCGGGTGTCGCGCCGAAGAGGAGGTCGGTGGGGTCCGGGGCTCCGTCGGGGAGACGGGTGGACAGCGCCGGGATCAGGGAGTCGGGGGAGTGGGCGTCGCGTGGGGGGACGCCGAGGAGGGGGGCCAGGCGGCTTCGCGTCGCCGAGCGCAGGACGGCGGCGGCGCGGTCGCGGGCGCCGGCCTTGCGGTAGAGGCGGGCGCGTCCCTCGGTGGCCTCGGAGGCGCGGATGGCCACGGGAAGCCGCTCGGTGACGAGGGGGCCGAGCCTGCGGGCTCGCCAGATCGCGGCGAGTACGGCGGCGACGGTGAGTTGGAGCGTGCCCCAGAGCCAGCCGGAGGGGATCAGGTCGAGGAATCCGCTCTCGGCGCCGGCGTCGCTGTCAGTGCCGTCGCCTTCGGCGGCGGAGGGATCGGAGAGGGAGGGGAGGTACCAGACCAGATGGGGTCGGGAGCCGAGGAGTTGGAGGGCGAGCGAGGCGTTGCCCTGCTTGTCGAGACGGTCGTTGTAGAGGAGGTCTGGGGAGCCGACGAGGACGGTGTCGCCTTCGGATTCCGTGATCCGCAGGAGGGTCGGCAGGCCGTCGGTGAGGTAGCAGGCCTCCGTGCGGGGGAGGTCCGTCACGTAGCGCTCGCCGCCGATGTCGACGCTGCCGGCGCGGACTGCGGCGGGCAGGGTGCACTGCGGGTCGCGGGCCTCGACCGGAGTGCTGCTGCGGGTGGTGACGCCGGGGGCCAGGGTCGCGGTCGAAGGCGGCCCGGGGGCGAGCAGGACGGTGCGGCCGCCGGAGCCGTCGAAGGCCGACCGCAGCGTGTGCTGCTGCTGCGGGGTGAGCAGGTCCGGGGTGGTGACCAGGAGGGTGGTGTCCGGGCCAGTGGCGGCGGTGGCGTCGTCGAGCGTGGTGACCACGCGAAGGTCGACGCCCTGGCGCTTGAGGAGTTCAGCGACGGCGCGGCTGCCGTACTGGTCGGCGGAGCGCGGGTCGAGACGGCCGTGGTGGTCGCCGGAGCGGACGGCGGCCATGACGATGGCGGCCACGACGAGGATCACCAAGGCCAGGAGCAGGCCTCGGGTCCGGGTCCAGATCTGGCGGGTGGTGAGGGAGGCGGAGGTGGAGCTGGTGGGCTGCCCGCTCATTCGGCGGCTCCCGGAGCGGCGGTGGCGAGTTCGGGCTTGGTCCGCTCCAGGGACACGTCCAGCTCTTCTATGCGCCGGTACGCGTTCTGGTCGGCGGTGCGGCCGCCGTATGTGACGTCGTCGAATTCCCTGGCGGCGGCGCGCAGTTCGTCGGCGTGGCCGGGCAGGGAGCGGCCGGCGTCGGCAGCTGCCTCGTCGGCGGTGCGGCCGGGGCGGGGGTCGAGCAGGGTGCGCTCTTCGAGTGAGCGGACGATGGCGCGCATCCGTTCCTGGACGGCCTGGTTCCAGCGGCCGGCGGCGGCGTGCCGTTCGGCGGCCGTGCGGTGCTCGGCGGCGCTGCGGGGACCGTCGTCGAAGAGGGAGTCCGAGGTGCTCGCCGTGCGGTGCGGGGTCCCCAGTCGCCACCAGAGGGCGCCGATGACGGCCAGAACGACCAGGGCGATGGCCAGGAGGCCGAGCGGGCCTCCGGGGGTGGCGCCGGAGGCCGCGTCGAAGAGCGTGCCGACCCACTCCCAGAAGCGGTCGAGGGCGCGCTGGAGGAGGTTCGGGTCGTTCTCGTGGTACATCGGCTTGGACAGTTCCCGCTCCGCCGCCTCCCGTGCGGGGCCGCGGGGCGTGTCCACCGGTACGTCCCTGCTCGCGCGGATCAGCGCCCGCGCCGTTGTCGTTCCCCCCGTGGTCGACACCGCATCAGCTCCTGGAGGTGTCGTCGACCGGGGAGGCGGGTCCGTATCCGGGGAGCCCGGCGGCGCGCCCGAGTTCGAGGTCGAGGGCTTCTCGGCGGATGCGCTGGTCCACGTAGAGCAGGACGGAGACTCCGGAGGAGATCGGGTAGGTGATCGAGGAGGCGATCACCGCGCCGATCCCGGTGATGATCAGGAACGACCAGCCGAAGTCCGGGGTGGTGCCCGACATCAGGTCGCCGAAGCTGTCGCCCTCCACGGCGAACGCGGCGACGGTGAACGGGATGCCGATGATCATCGAGACCAGCATGGTCAGGAGCAGGGTGAGGGCCATGACGCCGAAGACCCGCCACCAGGCTCCCTGGACGAGCTTGGCCGAGCGGCGCATCGAGGCGATCACGCCTTGGCGTTCCAGCATCAGGGCCGGGGAGGCGAGGCTGAAGCGGATCATCAGCCAGAGGATGACGACGGTGGCGGCCATGCTGCCCACCGCGATCAGTACGCCGCCGGCGATGGAGCCGATCAGCATTCCGGGGACGATGCCGAGGGCCAGGATTCCGATGCTGATCAGAGGCAGGAACAGGGTGAGGCCCAGGAGCTGGGGGAGCCTGGGGCGGGCTTCGTGCCAGGCGTCACCGAGGTTCACCGGGCGGCCCAGCACCGAGCGGCTGACGACGACAGTGAGCAGCGCCGTGGTGGCGAGGGTGCCGATGAGGGTGATGATCAGCGTCGGGCCCAGACCGACGAGGGAGGCCTGCAGGCTGTCGACGCTCGCGCGCAGCGCCTCCTCCGGGCTCGCGTCCGGGCTGACCTCGGGGGGCGTCGGCACGAGGTAGCGCTGCACGAGGATCTCGCAGATCTGCGTGATCACGGAGACGGTGATGGTGATGCCGAGCACGGTGCGCCAGTGGGCTCGCAGGGTGGAGACCGCGCCGTCGAGGATCTCGCCGACGCCGAGCGGGCGCAGCGGGATGACGCCGGGCTTGGCCGCCGGAGGCTGTCCCCAGGCGCCCTGGTGGCCGGGGCCGCCGCTCCAGCCGGGCGTGGACGCCGGCGGGGGGACCCGGCCGGGGCCGGGTGCGGTCGGCGGCGACCACTGGCCGGCGGGCGGCTGGTCCTTCGACCACTTCGATGCGGCACCGTCCGTGTCGGCGGGCTCCGCGGGCCGGGGGACCGCGGCGTCGTCCTGGCCGTCGGAGGGAGCAGATCCGGGCGAAGCCCAGCCCGGAGTGTCGTTCACGGTCGTCCACCTCGAGGATTTGTCGCAGGGCAGGCTCGTCGAGCCGGCTCGGTCACAATGCCCGGTCGCCTGTCGGGGCGGTCGGCTGGCAGCCATCGTGCCACGCGGTGCCTCGTAGTGGGCCTGGGCCCGTATCTCCATGGCACCTTCATTGTGGGCGGCTCACCGGGCAGACTGGGCGGATGGCTGATCAGTACGTACAAACCCCGGTCGGAACTGAGCCGCCCACGCTGCCCGCCCTGCGCTGGGAGGAGCCGCCGGAGGGACCGGTGCTGGTGCTTCTCGACCAGACGCGGCTGCCCGCCGAGGAGACCGAGGTGGTGTGTACGGATGTGCCCGCCCTGGTCCGGGCGATCCAGACACTCGCCGTGCGGGGCGCGCCGCTGCTGGGGATCGCGGGTGCCTACGGCGTCGCGCTCGCCGCCGTACGCGGCTTCGACGTGGAGGAGGCGGCGGAGCGGCTGGCGGAGGCGCGCCCCACCGCGGTGAACCTCGGGTACGGGGTGCGGCGGGCCGTGGAGGCCCACCGGGCCGCGGTGAAGGGCGGAGCGGACTCCGAGCAGGCGGCTTCCGCGGCTTTGGCGCAGGCCCGTGAGCTGCACCGGGAGGACGCCGAGGGCAGCGCGCGGATGGCGGCCCACGGGCTGGCACTCCTGGACGAGCTGCTGCCGGGCGGCACCCACCGGATCCTCACGCACTGCAACACAGGGGCGCTGATCTCGGGAGGCGAGGGCACCGCGTTCGCCGTGGCGCTGAGGGCGCACCGGGCGGGCAAGCTGCGCAGACTGTGGGTGGACGAGACCCGGCCGCTGTTCCAGGGGGCCCGGCTCACCGCGTACGAGGCGGCCCGCAACGGGATGGCGTACACCTTGCTGACGGACAATGCGGCGGGTTCCCTCTTCGCCGCGGGCGAGGTGGATGCCGTACTGATCGGGGCGGACCGGATCGCGGCCGACGGCTCGGTGGCCAACAAGGTGGGAAGCTATCCGCTCGCAGTGTTGGCGAAGTACCACCATGTGCCGTTCATCGTGGTGGCGCCGCGCACGACGATCGATCTGGACACCCGGGACGGGGCGTCGATCGAGGTCGAGCAGCGCTCCGGCCAGGAAGTGACCGAGCTCACAATCCCGCATGTCGCGGGGGCGGGGGTCGACACAGGAGGGGGGCTGCCGGTGGCGCCGCTCGGAACGCAGGCGTACAACCCGGCTTTTGACATCACACCGCCGGAGTTGGTGACGGCGATCGTCACGGAAGTGGGAACAGTGTCCCCGGTCACCGGGGAGGGAGTGGCGGAGCTGTGTGCCAGGTCACGACAGGTAACGAATGGCTAATGGGATGATGTCGATATGAAGGGACGCGTCCTTGTCGTCGATGACGACACCGCACTGGCCGAGATGCTCGGGATTGTGCTGCGGGGTGAAGGTTTCGATCCGTCGTTCGTAGCGGACGGCGACAAGGCACTCGCCGCTTTCCGTGAGGCCAAGCCGGACCTGGTGCTGCTGGACCTCATGCTGCCCGGAAGGGACGGCATCGAGGTGTGCCGGCTCATCAGGGCCGAGTCCGGCGTGCCCATCGTCATGCTCACGGCCAAGAGCGACACCGTCGACGTCGTGGTGGGCCTGGAGTCCGGGGCCGACGACTACATCGTCAAGCCGTTCAAGCCCAAGGAGCTGGTCGCCCGGATCCGGGCGCGGCTGAGGAGGTCGGAGGAGCCGGCGCCGGAGCAGCTGGCGATAGGTGATCTGGTCATCGATGTGGCGGGTCACTCGGTCAAGCGGGACGGGCAGTCCATCGCCCTGACGCCGCTCGAGTTCGATCTGCTGGTCGCGCTGGCCCGTAAGCCGTGGCAGGTGTTCACCCGTGAGGTCCTGCTGGAGCAGGTCTGGGGCTACCGCCACGCGGCGGACACCCGGCTGGTCAATGTGCACGTGCAGCGGTTGCGCTCCAAGGTCGAGAAGGACCCGGAGCGCCCGGAGATCGTGGTGACCGTCCGCGGTGTCGGTTACAAGGCCGGGCCGAGCTGATATGACCGGTGGCAGCGCTGCTCCGAAGCCCGGGGAGCCGGGAGTCCGTACGGGGCGGGCTGCCGGGCCGAGGCGTGGGCATTTTTCGCGTCTCGGCCGGCTGCTCCAGGGCGGCCGGCTGCTTCAGGACGGGGCGCCGGGTGGTCCCGTGCTCCGGCTTTTCGTGCGCTGGGTGCGCCGTCCGCTGCTGTCCGCCGTGCGGCTGTGGCGTCGGAACATCCAGCTGCGGGTGGTCGCGGGCACGCTGCTGATGTCGCTCGGTGTGGTGCTGCTGCTCGGATTCGTCGTCATCGGGCAGGTGCGGAACGGCCTGCTGGACGCCAAACAGAAGGCGGCGCAGAGCCAGGCCGCCGGTGGGTTCTCGGCGGCCCAGGACAGGGCCGGCGCACCCGTCGGCCCCGCCGGGCCGGACGGGGCGGGCAAGTCCGGCAGTTCGGTGAACTGGCGGTCGGACCTGGTGGAGCAGCTCGCCAGTGGTGGGCAGAGCGCGTTCAACGTGGTGGCGCTGAGCCTGGAGTCCGAGGGCACGGCGAGCCGGGGCGCGCGCGCCTCCGGCGAGGTCGACCCGACCGCGAGCATCCCGAGCGGGCTGCGGTCGTCCGTCGCCCAGGGGACGGGCACCTATCAGACGTATACGCGGATCGAGTACACGAGCGGCAAGGCGTCGGAGCCGGGCCTGGTCCTCGGCAAGCGGCTGAACGACGCCGCGGGCACCCAGTACGAGCTGTACTACCTCTTCCCGCTGACCCAGGAGGAGGACTCGCTCGCCCTGGTCAAGGGGACGCTGGCGACGGCCGGGCTGTTCGTGGTGGTGCTGCTGGGCGCGATCGCCTGGCTCGTCGTACGGCAGATCGTCACGCCGGTACGGATGGCGGCGGGGATCGCCGAACGGCTCTCCGCGGGCCGTCTCCAGGAGCGGATGAAGGTGACCGGCGAGGACGACATCGCGCGCCTCGGTGAAGCCTTCAACAAGATGGCGCAGAACCTCCAGCTCAAGATCCAGCAGCTGGAGGAGCTGTCGCGGATGCAGCGGCGGTTCGTCTCGGACGTCTCGCACGAACTGCGTACGCCGCTGACGACGGTCCGGATGGCCGCCGATGTCATCTACGAGGCGCGGGGCGACTTCGACCCCGTGACGGCCCGCTCGGCGGAGCTGCTCGGGGACCAGCTGGACCGGTTCGAGTCGCTGCTCGCCGACCTGCTGGAGATCAGCCGCTTCGACGCGGGCGCTGCGGCCCTGGAGGCCGAGGCGATAGATCTGCGGGAGGTCGTCCGCCGGGTGATCGGCGGGGCCGAGCCGCTGGCCGAGCGCAAGGGAACCCGGATCCGGGTCGTCGGTGACGAGCAGCCCGTCGTCGCCGAGGCCGATGCGCGCAGGGTGGAGCGGGTCCTGCGCAATCTCGTGGTCAACGCCGTTGAGCACGGCGACGGCCGGGACGTGGTCGTACGGATGGCGTCGGCCGGCGGCGCGGTGGCGGTCGCTGTGAGGGACTACGGCGTGGGACTCAAGCCGGGCGAGGCGACCCGGGTGTTCAACCGGTTCTGGCGGGCCGATCCGGCACGCGCGCGTACCACCGGCGGTACCGGCCTCGGTCTGTCCATCGCGGTGGAGGACGCCCGGCTGCACGGCGGCTGGCTGCAGGCCTGGGGCGAGCCGGGCGGCGGTTCGCAGTTCCGGCTGACCCTGCCGCGTACGGCGGACGAGCCGCTGCGCGGTTCACCGATACCCCTGGAGCCCGAGGACTCGCGGCGCAACCGTGAGCGGGCCGCCGCGGAGGAGCAGGCGGACCAGCGGCTCGGGAGCGTGCCGGCACAGCCCGGTGGGGAGCGCCCGGCTCTGCCCGTGCCGCCTCGTGCGCCCCTGCGGGCGCGACCGGGTGAGGCGGGGGATCCGGCGGCGCTGCCGGGCAGTGGTTCCCGGGTGGTGGCCCGGCAGGCGGGGGAGCGATCGGGTGGCGATGCGACGGCACAGAGCACGGAGTGGGAGGACAGGACTCTTGGGCGCTGACCGTCGGACCCTTCCCCTGGGTCATCGGACTCTCGGCAGGACCTTTTTCATCAGCAGGACCTCCTTCATCGGCAGGACCTGTTTCAAGGGACAGGGGCGTGAGCGCACCCTGTCGTGGGGGGTCACCTCTCTCGCCGTCGGCGGCATGCTGCTGACCGGCTGCGCGACGATGCCGGACAGCGGCGACGTGAGCAATGTGAAGGCCTCCAACCCCGGGGACTCGCAGGTCCGCGTGTACGCGGTGCAGCCCCGGGAGAGCGCGGAGCCCGAGGAGATCGTCGACGGCTTTCTCGAGGCGATGACCAGTGACGACCCTGGTTTCGCCACGGCCAGGAAGTATCTGACCAAGCAGGCGGCGCAGACCTGGCGGCCGGAGGAGCGGATCACGGTCCTCACCACCGCTCCGGACCGCAAGCAGGCGGTGACCACCGGCGGGCGCGACGGCCAGGGCCGCAGCTATCCGCTGACCGGCCGGAAGGTCGCGACCGTCGATGCCCGCCACGCATACCAGCCGGTCGCGCCCACCGAGTACACCGGCACGGTCCATCTGGTGCAGGAAGCCCGGGCGGACGGCAAGGGCAAGGAGTGGCGGATCGACGCCCTGCCGCCCGGGCTGGTGCTCAGCGAGTCGGACTTCCAGCGCAACTACAGTTCCGTCAACAAGTACTACTTCGCCTCCGGGCAGGACTGGGTCGTCGCCGATCCGGTCTACATCCGGCAGCGGCAGGACCCCGTCACGCGCATGGACCCGGTGGCGCAGACGGTCAAGGCACTCCTCGAAGGCCCGACGAACTGGCTGAAGCCCGTGGTCACCTCGCGCTTCCCCACCGGGACGGCACTGAAGGAGGGGGTCACCTCACTGACCCCCGACGACCAGAGCACGTTGAAGGTGCCGCTGAACGGCAAGGCCGACCAGGTGGGGCACGACCAGTGCCGCCGGATGTCCGCGCAACTGCTGTTCACACTGGGAGATCTGCGCTCGGCGCGGGTCGAGCAGGTGGAGTTGCAACGTGAGGACGGCTCCCAGCTGTGTGTGGTGGGCAAGGCACAGGCCGAGGAGTTCGCCGCGGACCGCGCCTCGGGCACGCCCGACAATCCGTACTTCGTCGACGATCAGGGGAAGCTGGCGCTGCTCGACGCCGGTGCGAAGGACGTGGGCAGGGAGAAGCCCGAGAACGTCCTCGGGCCGTTCGGCAACGGTGTCGTGAAGCTGTCGACGGTCGCGGTGGCGCGGGACGAGAAGCACGCCGCAGGTGTCACGCAGGGCGGCCGCGAGCTGCGCGTGGCGTCGATCATGTCGGACGGTGAACCGCCCGAGCCGCTGGTGCGGAGCGTGGCCAAGCGCCCCGAGGACCGGCTTTCCACGCCGAGTTGGGACGGCCGCGGTGACCTGTGGGTCGCCGACCGCGACCCGGTGAAGCCACGCCTGTTGATGCTGTCCGGCGGCGCCGGCGCTCCGGTGGAGGTCAAGACACCCTGGATCGAGGGCGCCCGGGTGGAATGCCTTCGCGTTTCCGCCGACGGCGTACGGATCGCCCTGCTGCTGAAGAAGGACGGCCTGAGCACGCTGCACATCGGGCGGATCGAACGGCAGGGGTCCGGCGCGCGGCAGACGGTGTCCGTCGTGGACCTCCAGCCCGCGGCGCCCCGGATGGAGACGGTCACCGCCGTGTCCTGGGCGGGGCCGAGCCGGCTCGTCGTGGTGGGCAAGGAAGCCGGCGGGGTCGAGCAGGTGCGGTACATCCGTACGGACGGGTCGACGTCGGCCGGAGGCGTCCTGCCGGGGCTGAACGAAGTGACGGCGGTCGCCGCGGCGAACGACGACCGGGCGCCGGTGGTGGCGGACTCGGGAGACGGCATCGCACGCCTGGTCGGCGGCGCGAACTGGCAGCCGATGGTGGAGACGGGGTCGGCGCCGGTCTACCCCGGTTAGATCCTTCGATCGGGAGGGGAGCCGGCGGAAGCCGTGTTACGCCGGCTCGGTCGCTCCGCCGGGGCCTCGCGGGGTGGCGCCTGGGTGTCGGCCCCTCTGCCGGGGCCACGGTCGCCGGGCGGCCCCCGGCCTGGTGTCGCCTGGGTGTCGGCCCCTCTGCCGGGCTCACGGTCGCCGGGCGGCCTCGGGATTTCGCCGGTTCACGCCTCCTGCCGTGTGGGCGTCGGCCTCTTCGCCGGGCGGTGGCCGGGCCCTGCGGGGTGCGCCGCCGCGCCGCGGGGGCGTCGGCCTTCCGCCGGTCGGTGCCCGGTTCCTCTCGGACCGCGCCTCGGTGCCGCGCGTCCGGTCGGCCCTTGCCACCGGGCGACACCCGGAGTCCTCGCGGTGTGGCCCTCGGGAGTGTGGTGGCGGCGTCAACCTCTTCGCCGGGCTCGTGGTCGCCGGTGCGGCACCCAGGGTCCGCGTGGTGTGCGCCCTTGGCGCCGCGTCGGGCGGCGTCAACCCTGTTCGCCGGGCCCACGGGGCGCCGGCGGCGCCCGGGCCCGCCCAGGTTCGTGCTCCCGGCGCCGCGCGGCCCCCTTCGCCCCTCCGCCCGTCACCCGTCGCGCCCCGTTGTCCACAGGGGTGGCCCCGTTCCTCTGGCAGGGGCACAGTGAGGGCATGCGGGGGTGGTGGCGAGAGATCGCCGGGCTGGTGCTGCCGGTTGCCTGTAGTGGATGCGGCAGTCCTCGTACACCGCTGTGCGCCGAGTGCGGCCGGGCGCTGTACGGGGCGGGCGCGCGCCGTGTCGTTCCCGTGCCGGAGCCGGAGGGGCTTCCGGTGGTCTGTGCCGCGGCGCCGTACGCCGACTCCGTACGGGCCGTGCTGCTGGCGCACAAGGAGCGTGGCGCGCTCGGGCTCGCTGGGCCGCTCGGCGTCGCGCTGGCCGGTGCCGTCAGGGCTGCCTGTGGGCCTCCTGCCGCCTTCGGGGCCGGATCGCTGGCGCTGGTGCCGATGCCTTCCTCCCGGCGCGCGCTGCGGGCACGTGGGCATGATCCGGCCCTCCGAATCGCGCGCGCCGCAGCCGCCGAACTGCGCAGCACGGGGATCGCGGCCGTGGTCGTCCCGGTGCTGCGCCAGCGGCGCGCGGTCCTCGACCAGTCCGGTCTGGGAGCCAGGGCGCGGCTGAGGAACATGGCCGGGGCGCTGGAGGTCGCCGCCGGTGGAGCGCGGCTCCTGGGCGACGCGCGGGTGGTGCTCGTGGATGACCTCATGACGACGGGGGCGTCACTGGCGGAGGCGGCGAGGGCACTGAGTGCCGTGAATCAGCCGCAATTCGCGGGGCCGTTGCCCCCGGCGGCCGCGGTCGTGGCGGTTTCGCCGCTCTCCTGGGAAATAAACCGGAACTGACGGGGAAGTTGGAACGTTGCAGGTAGTGAGACGGCAAAAGCACCTGATCGGAGGTACGTGCTGGTAGCGGGTGCCGACACCCGTCCGAGCGAGCTATGTTCGGTTGTGAGGAATGGCGATTGCCAGGACCTCATCGAATGCACGGGTGCGCCTGAAGGACGGGAGTTCAGGGCGGACGAACCTCAAAATCGGTGGGGTGGGGATCTTGCCGACTGGGGAGGAGGAGGTGAAAGTCGCCAAGTCCGAGACTCCGGTACTCACCGGAGTTCTGGTGCAAAGGGAGATGCTCGCCGGTCCAAGAGCCGGTCAGAGTGATCCGGGAACGGAGTTCTGCGTGGACATCGTCGTCAAGGGCCGCAAGACCGAGGTGCCCGAGCGGTTCCGCAAGCACGTGGCCGAGAAGCTGAAGCTGGAGAAGATCCAGAAGCTCGACGGCAAGGTGATCAGCCTCGACGTCGAGGTGTCCAAGGAACACAACCCGCGGCAGGCCGACCGGTCGGACCGCGTGGAGATCACCCTCCACTCCCGAGGCCCGGTGATCCGGGCAGAGGCGGCCGCCGGCGACCCGTACGCAGCGCTTGACCTGGCAACGGGCAAGCTCGAGGCGCGACTGCGCAAGCAGCACGACAAGCGCCACACCCGCCGGGGCAACGGTCGGCTCTCCGCGGCGGAGGTCGCCGACGTCGTGCCGGGCGTGGCCCAGCTCAACGGCAGCGGCGCACCCGTGACGGATGAACAGCCGGGTGCCATTCCCACCACGAAGATCGGCTCGCTCGAAGTGCAGGGCGAGGGACCGCTGGTGGTGCGCGAGAAGGTCCACACCGCTGCCCCGATGACGCTCGACCAGGCGCTCTACGAGATGGAGCTGGTCGGGCACGACTTCTATCTGTTCGTCGATTCCGACACCAAGCAGCCGAGTGTGGTCTACCGGCGACATGCCTACGACTATGGCGTCATCCACCTGGAATCCGACCCGCTCGCCGGTACCGAGGGCGCCGGCGCCGGTGGTGCGCTCGGCGGCTGACGGCGGCCGACACCGTCTCTCATGGTGCCCCTGGAGCGCCTTTCGCGCCCCCAGGGGCACCCTCGTGCGACCACGGGATCACCGCGCTGCCGCCCGGGCATGAAATCATGGCGTCCCACGCCAACCCGTGCTCTGTGAAGTGCGGTTGGTGACCAAAACATGAATTCAGGCCACGGCCTTCAGGGGGAGGAACGATGGCGGACGGCTTCGGTCCGGTGCACAGCGGCCGGGACTCCGATTGCGCGACCGCTCCCGAGGGAGCGGATTCGGCCGATCGGCAGTCCCGAAAAGAGCCGATCCGGGTCCTCGTGGTGGACGATCACGCCCTTTTCCGACGCGGTCTGGAGATCGTCCTCGCGCAGGAGGAGGACATTCAGGTCGTCGGTGAGGCCGGGGACGGCGCGGAGGCCGTCGACAAGGCCGCCGATCTGCTGCCGGACATCGTGCTGATGGACGTACGGATGCCCAAGCGCGGCGGCATCGAGGCCTGCACCTCCATCAAGGAGGTCGCCCCCAGCGCCAAGATCATCATGCTGACGATCAGCGACGAGGAGGCGGACCTCTACGACGCGATCAAGGCGGGCGCGACCGGCTATCTCCTCAAGGAGATCTCCACCGACGAGGTGTCCACCGCGATCCGCGCAGTGGCCGATGGGCAGTCGCAGATCAGCCCGTCGATGGCGTCCAAGCTGCTGACCGAGTTCAAGTCGATGATCCAGCGCACCGACGAGCGCCGGCTCGTGCCGGCGCCCCGGTTGACCGACCGCGAGCTGGAGGTCCTCAAGCTGGTGGCCACGGGCATGAACAACCGTGACATCGCCAAGGAGTTGTTCATCTCCGAGAACACCGTGAAGAACCACGTCCGCAACATCCTGGAGAAGCTGCAGCTGCACTCCAGGATGGAGGCCGTGGTCTATGCGATGCGGGAGAAGATCCTCGAGATCAGGTGAGACGCCACAACTGATCGCAACTCACCACAACTCGCCACGACTCGTCCCGCCTGAAGCGCGATCCTCACCGCTCCTCACGGCGGTCCCGGCGAGTGACTCCCGAACCGTCAGCCCAACGCGGCCACGAGCTCGGCGGTGAGGTCGTGGCGGTCGACGTGCTCGACCCGGACCGCGTCGCAGCCCACCCACTCGGCCGCCTCGCGCAGTGCCTGCGCCATCGGGCCCACGGCCTTCGGGGTGTCCAGGAAGACCCGCTTCGCCACCAGCGTGCTCCCCTCGCGCGCCGGGTCCACCCGGCCGAGCAGCTTTCCGCCCGCGAGCAGTGGCATGGCGAAGTAACCGTGCACCCGCTTCTGCTTGGGGACGTAGGCCTCCAGCCGGTGGGTGAAGCCGAAGATCCGCTCCGTGCGGGCCCGCTCCCAGATCAGTGAGTCGAACGGCGACAGGAGTGTCGTGCGGTGCCGACCACGCGGCTCGGTCGCCAGGGCCTCCGGATCCGCCCAGGCCGGCTTCCCCCATCCTGCGACCGTCACCGGCACCAGACCGGAGTCCGCCACGACGGCGTCGAACTGCTCGCCCTTGAGGCGGTGGTAGTCCGCGATGTCCGCGCGGGTGCCCACGCCGAGGGCCTGCCCGGCCAGCCGGACGAGGCGGCGCAGGCACTCGGTGTCGTCGAGGTCGTCGTGGAGCAGCTCGTCCGGGACGGCGCGCTCTGCCAGGTCGTACACCCGCTTCCAGCCGCGCCGCTCGGTGCACACCACCTCGCCGTACATCAGCGCCCGCTCGACGGCGACCTTCGACTCGGACCAGTCCCACCACTCGCCCTTGTTCTTCGCGCCTCCGAGGTCCGTGGCGGTGAGCGGCCCCTCGGCGCGCAGCTGCTTGATCACCGCGTCGTAGGCACCGTCCGGCAGGTCGTGGTACCAGTGCGGGCGGGAGCGGTAGGCGCGGCGGCGGAAGGCGAAGTGCGGCCACTCCTCGACCGGCAGGATGCAGGCCGCGTGCGACCAGTACTCGAAGGCGTGGGGTCGTGTCGCGGACGTGCCGGGGGACGCACCGGTCCAGTACGCCTTCTCGACCGTGGTCCGGCCGACGGCGCCCAGGCGTGCGTAGGGGATCAGCTCGTGCGAGCGGGCCAGCACCGAAATCGTGTCGAGCTGTACGGCACCGAGGCGGCGCAGTACGCCCCGCACGCCCTGCCGGCGGTCGGGGGCGCCCAGGAAGCCCTGGGCGCGCAGCGCGATGCGGCGGGCTTCGTCGGCGGACAGTTCGGCGGCGGGAGGCGGCGCGGTCGTCATGCTTCGCACACTAGGGCCGGCCACTGACACTCAGGTCCCCGCCGGGAGGTACGCGTGGGCGCCGGGCAGGCCGAGGTCGGAGG
This sequence comes from Streptomyces sp. NPDC033174, assembly GCF_055577795.1. Taxonomy (NCBI): domain Bacteria; kingdom Bacillati; phylum Actinomycetota; class Actinomycetes; order Kitasatosporales; family Streptomycetaceae; genus Streptomyces; species Streptomyces sp. NPDC033174. Next base: position 1,375,882 of record NZ_JBVIPQ010000001.1, on the reverse strand, counting down.
GCAGCAGCGCGCCGACCCAGCAGTCCCTCAGCGTGCCCTGGTTGAGCAGCCCCGCGCGCAGGATGCCCTCCACGGTGAAGCCGGCCTTCTCGGCGAGCGCGCGGGAACCGGTGTTGCCCACCTCGGCCCGCCACTCCAGGCGGGTGCAGGACAGCTCGGTGAAGGCCCAGTGGGCCAGGGTGCGCACGACCTCGGTCATGTATCCGTTGCCGCGGTGCTCCTTCGCGGTCCAGTAGCCGACCTCCCAGGTGCCCGTGCGGGGGTGGTGGAGGCTGCTCGCCGCGAGCAGCGGGCCGCCGTCGCGCGGCTCCACGGCGAAGGTGTACTCGGTGTCGTTGCGCCACCCGTCCGGTACGTGCTGCCGAAGAAAGCCCTCGGCGTGCTGCCGCTCGTAGGGGGAGGGGATCGTCGTCCACCGCTGGATGTCGGGGTCCTGACACGCCGCGTACACGGCGTCCGCGTCGTCGGGGACGAAGGTGCGCAGCCGCAGGCGATCGGTCGTGAGAGTGATGGGCTCCATGACGGGATTCTGCTGATCCGGCGCGCGAAGGGCGAACACTTTTCGGGAACAGCGGCACCTTCCGAGCGTCCCGTGCGTTGTCTTTCAGTGCGGTGGTGGTCCCCGGACCCGGCAGGCCTCCCGGCGCGGTGCGGTCCTCGCTTACGATGGCCGTTGCGGTGGGGCCCGCTCGCCGCGCCCGCGCCCGTGTCCATGACAAGACCCAGTGCCAGGCCCGACCGGCAAGGAGACCAGCCTCAGTGTCCGTCTTCAACAAGCTCATGCGTGCAGGCGAAGGCAAGATCCTGCGCAAACTGCACCGCATCGCGGACCAGGTCAACTCCATCGAAGAGGACTTCGTCAAGCTCTCCGACGCCGAGTTGCGGGCGCTCACCGAGGAGTACAAGCAGCGCTACGCCGACGGCGAGAGCCTCGACGACCTGCTTCCCGAGGCCTTCGCGACCGTCCGCGAGGCCGCCAAGCGCGTCCTCGGCCAGCGCCATTACGACGTCCAGCTGATGGGTGGCGCCGCGCTGCACCTCGGCTATGTCGCCGAGATGAAGACCGGTGAGGGCAAGACCCTCGTCGGCACGCTGCCCGCGTACCTGAACGCGCTCTCCGGCAAGGGCGTGCACCTGATCACGGTCAACGACTACCTGGCCGAGCGCGACTCCGAGATGATGGGCCGGGTGCACAAGTTCCTCGGCCTCGAGGTCGGCTGCATCCTCGCCAACATGACGCCCGCACAGCGCCGTGAGCAGTACGCCGCCGACATCACCTACGGCACGAACAACGAGTTCGGCTTCGACTACCTGCGCGACAACATGGCGTGGTCCCAGGACGAGCTCGTGCAGCGCGGCCACAACTTCGCCTGTGTCGACGAGGTCGACTCGATCCTGGTCGACGAGGCCCGTACGCCGCTGATCATCTCCGGCCCGGCCGACCAGGCCACCAAGTGGTACGGCGACTTCGCCAAGCTGGTCACGCGTCTCACCAAGGGTGAGGCGGGCAACCAGCTCAAGGGCATCGAGGAGACCGGCGACTACGAGGTCGACGAGAAGAAGCGCACCGTCGCCATCCACGAGGCCGGCGTCGCCAAGGTCGAGGACTGGCTGGGCATCGACAACCTCTACGAGTCGGTGAACACCCCCCTCGTCGGGTACCTGAACAACGCCATCAAGGCGAAGGAACTGTTCAAGAAGGACAAGGACTACGTCGTCATCGACGGCGAAGTCATGATCGTCGACGAGCACACCGGCCGTATCCTCGCCGGCCGCCGCTACAACGAGGGCATGCACCAGGCGATCGAGGCGAAGGAAGGGGTGGACATCAAGGACGAGAACCAGACGCTCGCGACGATCACCCTGCAGAACTTCTTCCGCCTCTACGACAAGCTCTCCGGCATGACCGGTACGGCCATGACCGAGGCCGCCGAGTTCCACCAGATCTACAAGCTCGGCGTCGTCCCGATCCCCACGAACAGGCCGATGGTCCGCAAGGACCAGTCCGACCTGATCTACCGGACCGAGGTCGCCAAGTTCGCCGCCGTCGTCGACGACATCGCGGAGAAGCACGAGAAGGGTCAGCCGATCCTCGTCGGTACGACGTCGGTCGAGAAGTCCGAGTACCTCTCGCAGCAGCTCTCCAAGCGCGGCATCCAGCACGAGGTGCTCAACGCCAAGCAGCACGACCGTGAGGCGACGATCGTCGCCCAGGCCGGCCGCAAGGGCGCGGTCACGGTCGCCACCAACATGGCCGGCCGTGGTACCGACATCAAGCTCGGCGGCAACCCCGACGACCTGGCCGAGGCGGAGCTGCGCCAGCGCGGTCTGGACCCGGTCGAGCACGTCGAGGAGTGGGCCGCGGCCCTGCCCGCCGCGCTGGAGCGCGCCGAGCTGGCGGTCAAGGCCGAGTTCGAGGAGGTCAAGGAGCTCGGTGGGCTCTATGTCCTCGGCACCGAGCGCCACGAGTCCCGTCGTATCGACAACCAGCTGCGCGGTCGTTCCGGCCGTCAGGGAGACCCGGGCGAGTCCCGCTTCTACCTCTCCCTCGGCGACGACCTGATGCGTCTGTTCAAGGCGCAGATGGTCGAGCGCGTGATGGCCATGGCCAACGTGCCCGACGACGTCCCGATCGAGAACAAGATGGTGACGCGCGCGATCGCGTCGGCCCAGTCGCAGGTCGAGCAGCAGAACTTCGAGACGCGTAAGAACGTCCTGAAGTACGACGAGGTGCTCAACCGCCAGCGTGAGGTCATCTACGGCGAGCGCCGCCGCGTCCTGGAGGGCGAGGACCTGCACGAGCAGGTGCGGCACTTCATGGACGACACGATCGACGACTACATCCGCCAGGAGACCGCCGAGGGCTTCGCGGAGGAGTGGGACCTCGACCGGCTGTGGAACGCGTTCAAGCAGCTCTACCCGGTGAAGGTCACCGTCGAGGAGCTCGAGGACGCCGCCGGCGACCGTGCCGGCATCACCGCCGAGTTCATCGCCGAGTCCGTCAAGGACGACATCCACGAGCAGTACGACGCCCGTGAGAAGCAGCTCGGCTCGGAGATCATGCGCGAGCTGGAGCGGCGCGTGGTGCTGTCTGTGCTGGACCGCAAGTGGCGCGAGCACCTCTACGAGATGGACTACCTCCAGGAGGGCATCGGCCTGCGGGCCATGGCGCAGAAGGACCCGCTGGTCGAGTACCAGCGCGAGGGCTTCGACATGTTCACCGCCATGATGGAGGGCATCAAGGAGGAGTCCGTCGGCTACCTGTTCAACCTGGAGGTCCAGGTCGAGCAGCAGGTCGAGGAGGTCCCGGTCCAGGACAGGGCTCCTTCGCTCACCAAGGAGGACGCGGTCCCCGCGGGCGCGTCCCGTCCGGAGATCCGCGCCAAGGGTCTCGACGCCCCGCAGCGGCCGGACCGGCTGCACTTCTCCGCCCCGACGGTTGATGGCGAGGGTGGTGTCGTCGAGGGCGACTTCGCCTCCGACAGTGCCTCGGGGGACGGCGGCCTGACCCGCGCGGAGCGGCGCAAGGCGCAGAAGAGCGGTGGCGGCGGCCGTCGCCGCAAGAAGTAACCGCGTAGGACCGCATAGGACTGCGTAGGGCCGTTACGACTCAGGGGCCGGGCACCGGGAAGGTGCCCGGCCCCTTCGTCATACCCCGGCCCGGTCGCCGTCCAGCTCCACGACCGCGCAGCGCCAGCGCCGGTCGGTGCCGAGCTCCAGCCGGTACGCCATGGCGCGCAGCCGCCCGCCCGTCGCGATCGTGGCGTAGGCCTCCACGACTCCGGGGCGCGGCGGGAACCCGCCGCAGCGGTGCACCACGGGGCGGACGCCACGGTCCCGGAAGGGTGCCGAGGGGGCGAGCTGGACCAGCTGCTCGTACGCCTCGCCCACGGTCTGGCCGAGCATCCAGTGCACGGGGCGTTCGCCGCTGAGGACGGCGAGCAGGCGCTGTGCGAAGAGGACGTGCGGGGGCAGCGGACGACGCAGCGGGCCCGACCCGGGCCCGGGTCGGCTGCTGGGGCGGGGCGGGAGGGGCCGGGTCGAGCCGGGTCCGCGCCGGTCGCGGCGGCCGACCGTGCGTGCGGCGGAGGCGGATGCGGAAGCCGAGGCGGGGCCAGTGGAGGTGGTGGGCCCTGGGCCCGTGGTGGAGGCGACCGCGGGGGCGGACGTCGGAGCGGCGGCGAGACCGGCCCGGGAGGTGGCGGTGAGGCCGGCTTCGGAAGCGGCGCCGGGGCCGGCTTCGTAAGCGGCGGCACGGTCGGCGGTGAGGCCGGTGCCGGCGTCGGCCGTGCGCGCGGCGGGCGGATTCGTCGGACGGTCCTGCGCGGTGATGGTCCTGTTCATGGCGGTGGCCCCCGTTTCCGTCCGCCCCGGCGCTCTACCGGGCGGTAACTTCGTTTGGTGATCTTCTACGGGGGTGGCTGAACCGGTCGCAACGCCGCGGCGCCCGCGCGACGGGGCCCGGACGGTTCACCTATCAGGGTGACGAGAGGCCCTGCGCGCGCGCCCGGGGCCGTACAGCGCGGCCCATGGGTGGACGGCCCCCTGCCGGACCACAGAGCCCCGAAGGGGGACTCCACACGTATCCTGAGGGGGTTTCCGACTACGAAAGCGGCGAGCCATGCGTGTGTACGTCCCCCTCACCCTGCCCGGTCTGGCTCAGGCGCACAGGGCGGGCGAACTGGGTCCCGGCCCGGTGACCGCGTACGCCGTGACTCCCGCGCTGCGCGAGTGGTACGTCTCCGACGACATAGAGGAGCTCGAGTACGCCGCGCTCAGCCGGGCCGCCGCCGCCTCGCTGCGGATGCTCGCCGTCGACCCGAAGGCCGAGCGCCGCCGTGTCGTCGTCGCCGTCGACGTACCGGACGGGGCGGCGGTCTCCGACCCCCTGCACGGTCTGGACGCCTCCTCGCTGGGCGAGGTGCGGATCGCCGGCCCCGTACCGCTGGGCAAGGCGGCCGCGGTGCACGCCGACGCGGACGACGCGGAGGCGGACGTGTCCGCCGCGGCGGCCGCGCTGGGCGCCGCGGACCAGGGCGACGACGACGCGCAGTTCACGGTGGACGGGGCCGAGGACCACGAGCTGCTCTGGTTCGGTGTGCAGGAGATTCCGCAGCTCATCGGCTGAGCGCGGTCCGGCCGCCGCACTTTTCCGGCGCCGTTGTCGGAGCGGCCGGGTACCGTCTTTGGATGGGCATCCGCCAGGGGGTCGGTATGGGAACGGGCATGACGAAGCACGGCACGCATCTGGTCTGGGACTGGAACGGCACACTGCTCGATGACATCGACGCCGTCATCGGTGCGACGAACGCCGCGTTCCACGAGCTCGGGCTGGAACCCATCACCCTCGCGCGCTACCGGGAGCTGTACTGCGTTCCCGTGCCGCTCTTCTACAAGCGGCTCCTCGGGCGGCTGCCGACGGACGACGAGTGGCTCGTCATGGACGCGGCCTTCCACAAGCACTACTGGTCACGGGCGGACGCCTGCGGGCTCACGGTCGGCGCTGCGGAGCTGCTCGCCGCGCGGCAGAACGAGGGGCGGACGCAGTCCCTCCTCTCGCTCGCACCGCACGACCTGCTGCTGCCGATCGTCCGGCGCCACGGGATCGAGGAGCGGTTCGTCCGCGTCGACGGGCGGATAGGTACCTCGACCGCGGGCAAGGCCGAGCACATGGTGCGCCATCTGACGGCACTGGAAGGCGTGGCCCCCCAGCAGGTCGTCGTCATCGGCGACGCCGTGGACGACGCGGTGGCGGCGGCCCATGTGGGGGCCAAGGCGGTTCTGTACACCGGCGGCTCGCACAGCAGGGCGAGCCTGGAGAAGGCGCGCGTGCCGGTCGTGGACACGCTGGCCGAGGCGGTGGCACTGGCGGACGACCTGGCGGGCTAGCGTCGCCCCGCCGCTGGTGGACGGCCTGGCGGCGCAACGCGAACCCGGCGGGTGGCGACGCCCCGGCCGAGCCGCGACCCGGCCGGCCGGCGGCCCGCACGGCCCTCCGGCCGAGCCGCGACCCGTCGGGCCCGCTCGGGCCCAGCCAGCGGTCGGCCACGACCCGCCCCGCCGCGTCTCGCCCGTCCCTCAGCTCACGCCACCGGTGCCTTCGACCTCAGTACGTTCAGGAACTCCCGCATCCAGGCCGGGTGGTCCGGCCAGGCCCGGGACGACACCAGAGTGCCGTCCACGACCGCCTCGGTGTCCTGGAACGTGGCTCCCGCCGCCTCCATGTCCGGTTCCAGGGCCGGATAGGCGGTCACCCGCCGGCCCCGCAGACTGTCGATCGACGCCGTCAGCAGCGGGCCGTGGCAGATCTGCGCCACCGGCTTGTCCGCGTCGAAGAACGACTTGACGATCTTGCGGAGTTCGGGGTCGTTGCGCAGATACTCGGGCGCCCGTCCGCCCGGGACCACCAGGGCCGCGTACTGACCCGGATCAACTTCGGAGAAGGCCAGATCCGCCGGCCAGGTGTATCCGGGCTTCTCGGTGTACGTGTCGAAGCCGGGTTCGAAGTCATGCACCACGAATCGCAGGGTCTTGCGGGCGGGGGCGGCGAGATGCACCTCGTACCCCTCCTCGCGCAGGCGCTGGTACGGGTACAGGACCTCCAGCGACTCGGCGGCGTCGCCGGTGACGATGAGGATCTTGACTGCCATGACGGACGCTCCCCGGGTGTCGTATGTGCCTGGGTGTCGGGGCCACGGTGCATCCGGGGCCACGGTTTGCCAAGTCGGACCCGTCCGGACGGGCCGGATTCCGACCCCCTTGTGACCCGGGACCATCAAGGTCTCTTGTGTCGCTGTCCAGACTGTCAAACTTCCCGCCCCTGTTTTGTACACATAAGGCTCATGACGGGGCGGGGGTGGAGGGCGATAGCCTGGTGCCGTGATCAGCGCGATACGCCGTGGGGGCAGCGAAGCCCCCGGCCTGCGCCCGGAGTGCCACCGCGCCCGGGCGATCGTTGATCTTCTCATTCCGGGCCCGCTGCCGACATTGGCCAATAACGACCCGGGCATCTCTCATCGCGGCATAACGTCGACAGCGACCGGACACCCCGCGTCGTGGCGTTGCGCCTTTTCTTTCCCCTACGTCACGCAACGGCGCGCGACAGGAGCCAGAGGACATGCAGACCAAGCTGGACGAAGCCAAGGCCGAGCTGCTCGCACGGGCGGCCCGGGTAGCTGAGAACAGCCCGGTCGGGGGGCAACTTCCGACGGGGTCCGACAGCGGGGAGCGTCCCGACCAGGACACCCTGCTCGACTACCTCCAGCGCTACTACCTGCACACGGCACCCGAGGACCTCACGGACCGCGACCCGGTCGATGTGTACGGCGCGGCCCTGTCGCACTACCGGCTCGCGGAGAACCGCCCCCAGGGCACCGCGAACGTCCGCGTGCACACGCCCACGGTCGAGGAGAACGGCTGGACCTGCAGCCACTCGGTCGTCGAGGTCGTCACGGACGACATGCCCTTCCTCGTCGACTCCGTCACCAACGAGCTCTCCCGCCAGGGCCGCGGCATCCACGTCGTGATCCACCCGCAGGTCGTCGTCCGCCGCGACCTCACCGGCAAGCTCATCGAGGTGTTCACCTCCGAGGCCAGGGGCGAGCGTCCGCACGACGCCCTCACAGAGTCCTGGATCCACGTCGAGATCGACCGCGAGACCGACCGCGCCGACCTCAAGCAGATCACCACGGACCTGCTGCGCGTGCTGTCCGACGTCCGCGAGACCGTCGAGGACTGGGAGAAGATGCGCGACGCCGCGCTGCGCATCGCCGACGAGCTCCCCACCGAGCCGACCGCCTCCGACCTGCGGGACACGGAGGTCGAGGAGGCCCGCGAGCTGCTGCGCTGGCTCTCCGCCGATCACTTCACCTTCCTCGGCTACCGCGAGTACGACCTCGTCAACGGTGACGCGCTCGCCGCCGTGCCCGGCACGGGACTCGGCATCCTGCGCTCCGACCCGCACCACAGCGGCGACGACGCGCACGCGCACCCCATCTCGCCGTCCTTCAGCCGGCTGCCCGCCGACGCCCGCGCCAAGGCCCGTGAGCACAAGCTGCTCATCCTCACCAAGGCCAACAGCCGCTCCACCGTGCACCGCCCGTCCTACCTGGACTACATCGGCGTGAAGAAGTTCGACGCCGACGGCAACGTCATCGGTGAGCGCCGCTTCCTCGGTCTCTTCTCGTCCGCCGCCTACACCGAGTCCGTGCGCCGGGTGCCGGTCATCCGCCGCAAGGTCGACGAGGTGCTCGAGGGCGCGGGCTTCTCGCCCAACAGCCACGACGGCCGCGACCTGCTCCAGATTCTGGAGACGTACCCCCGCGACGAGCTCTTCCAGACGCCCGTCGACGAGCTGCGCTCCATCGTGACCTCCGTCCTCTACTTGCAGGAGCGCCGCCGGCTGCGGCTGTACCTGCGCCAGGACGAGTACGGGCGCTACTACTCCGCGCTGGTCTACCTTCCCCGCGACCGTTACACCACCGGTGTGCGCCTGCGGATCATCGACATCCTCAAGGAGGAACTGGGCGGCACCAGCGTCGACTTCACCGCCTGGAACACGGAGTCGATCCTCTCCCGGCTGCACTTCGTCGTCCGTGTCCCGCCGGGCACCGAGCTCGCCGCACTCACCGACGCCGACGTCGACCGCATCGAGGCCCGGCTGGTCGAGGCCGCCCGCTCCTGGTCCGACGGCTTCGCCGAGGCGCTCAACGCCGAAACCGGCGAGGAGCGCGCCGCCGAGCTGCTGCGCCGCTACGGCCACGCCTTCCCCGAGGGCTACAAGGCGGACCACTCGCCCCGTTCCGCCGTCGCCGACCTGGTCCACCTGGAGCAGCTCAGCCGTACGAAGAAGGACTTCGCCCTCTCGCTCTACGAGCCCGTCGGCGCCGGACCCGGCGAGCGCCGCTTCAAGATCTACCGGACGGGTGAGCAGGTCTCCCTCTCCGCCGTCCTGCCGGTCCTGAACCGGCTCGGCGTCGAGGTGATCGACGAGCGCCCGTACGAGCTGCGCTGCGCCGACCGTACGCACGCCTGGATCTACGACTTCGGCCTGCGCATGCCGAAGACCAACGGCGACCACCTCGCCGACGACGCCCGGGAGCGATTCCAGGAGGCCTTCGCCGCGTCCTGGACCGGCCGCGCCGAGAACGACGGCTTCAACGCCCTCGTCCTGAGCGCCGGGCTGAACTGGCGTCAGGCGATGGTGCTGCGCGCGTACGCCAAGTACCTGCGCCAGGCCGGCTCGACCTTCAGCCAGGACTACATGGAGGACACCCTCCGCAACAACGTGCACACCACCCGGCTGCTGGTCTCGCTCTTCGAGGCCCGGATGTCGCCGGAGCGCCAGCGCGCCGGCACCGAGCTGACGGACGGCCTGCTGGAGGAGCTGGACGGCGCCCTGGACCAGGTCGCGAGCCTGGACGAGGACCGCATCCTGCGCTCCTTCCTCACGGTCATCAAGGCGACGCTGCGCACGAACTTCTTCCAGAAGGCGGACGGCAGCGAGCCGCACGACTACGTGTCGATGAAGTTCGACCCGCAGGCGATTCCCGACCTGCCCGCGCCGCGCCCGGCGTTCGAGATCTGGGTCTACTCGCCGCGCGTCGAGGGTGTGCACCTGCGCTTCGGCAAGGTCGCGCGAGGCGGTCTGCGCTGGTCCGACCGGCGTGAGGACTTCCGTACGGAGATCCTCGGCCTGGTCAAGGCGCAGATGGTGAAGAACACCGTCATCGTGCCGGTCGGCGCCAAGGGCGGCTTCGTCGCCAAGCAGCTGCCGGACCCGGCCGTCGACCGGGACGCCTGGCTGGCCGAGGGCATCGCCAGCTACAAGACGTTCATCTCGGCGCTGCTCGACATCACCGACAACCTGGTCGCGGGCGAGGTCGTCCCGCCGGCCGACGTGGTCCGCCACGACGAGGACGACACGTACCTTGTGGTCGCCGCCGACAAGGGCACCGCGACCTTCTCGGACATCGCCAACAACGTCGCGATCGCCTACAACTTCTGGCTCGGTGACGCGTTCGCCTCCGGCGGCTCCGCCGGTTACGACCACAAGGGCATGGGCATCACCGCCCGCGGCGCCTGGGAGTCCGTCAAGCGCCACTTCCGGGAGCTCGGCCACGACACCCAGACCGAGGACTTCACGGTCGTCGGCGTCGGCGACATGTCCGGTGACGTGTTCGGCAACGGCATGCTGCTCTCGGAGCACATCCGGCTGGTCGCGGCCTTCGACCACCGCCACATCTTCATCGACCCGAACCCGGACGCGGCCGTCTCGTACGCCGAGCGCCGCCGGCTCTTCGAACTGCCCCGCAGCTCGTGGGCCGACTACAACGCGGACCTGCTGTCCCAGGGCGGTGGCATCCACCCGCGTACGGCCAAGTCGATCCCGATCAACGCGCAGGTCCGCGCGGCCCTCGGCATCGAGTCCGGCATCACCAAGATGACCCCGGCCGAGCTGATGCAGTCGATCCTCCACGCACCGGTCGACCTGCTGTGGAACGGCGGCATCGGTACGTACGTGAAGTCGTCGGTCGAGTCCAACGCCGACGTCGGCGACAAGGCCAACGACGCCATCCGCGTCAACGGCGAGAACCTGCGGGTCAAGGTCGTCGGCGAGGGCGGCAACCTGGGTCTGACCCAGCTGGGCCGGATCGAGTTCGACCGCAAGGGCGGCCCCGACGGCCAGGGCGGCAAGGTCAACACCGACGCCATCGACAACAGCGCCGGCGTGGACACCTCCGACCACGAGGTGAACATCAAGATCCTGCTCAACGGCCTGGTCTCCGACGGTGACATGACCGTCAAGCAGCGCAACCGGATCCTTGCCGAGATGACCGACGAGGTCGGCGCGCTCGTCCTGCGCAACAACTACGCGCAGAACGTGGCCCTGGCCAACGCCGTCACCCAGTCGCCCTCGCTGCTCCACGCCCACCAGCGCTTCATGCGCCGGCTGGGCCGCGACGGGCACCTCGACCGGGCGCTGGAGTTCCTGCCCAACGACCGGCAGATCCGCGAGCTGCTCAACAGCGGCAAGGGACTGAGCCAGCCGGAGCTCGCCGTCCTGCTCGCCTACACCAAGATCACGGTGGCGGACGAGCTGATCGGCACCGGCCTGCCGGACGACCCGTACCTGCGCGGGCTGCTGCACGCGTACTTCCCGAGCCAGCTGCGCGAGAAGTTCCCCGAGGCCATCGACGGCCACGCGCTGCGCCGCGAGATCGTCACGACCGTGCTGGTCAACGACACGGTGAACACGGGCGGCTCGACGTTCCTGCACCGGCTCCGCGAGGAGACGGGCGCCGCGATCGAGGAGATCGTGCGGGCGCACACCGCGGCCCGTGCCATCTTCGGTCTGGGCGAGGTGTGGGACGCCGTCGAGGCCCTGGACAACAAGGTTCCGGCCGATGTCCAGACCCGGATCCGGCTGCACTCGCGCCGGCTGGTGGAGCGCGGTACGCGCTGGCTGCTGGGCAACCGGCCGCAGCCGCTGGAGCTCGCGGAGACCATCGAGTTCTTCGCGGACCGGGTCGAGCACGTCTGGTCGGAGCTGGCGCAGATGCTGCGCGGGGCGGACCTGGAGTGGTACCAGTCGATCGTCGACGAGCTGACCTCGGCGGGCGTCCCGGAGGAGCTGGCCCTGCGGGTCGCCGGGTTCTCCTCGGCCTTCCCGACGCTGGACATCGTCGCGATCGCGGACCGTACGGGCAAGGAGCCGATGGCGGTCGCCGAGGTCTACTACGACCTGGCCGACCGGCTGCGGATCACCCAGCTGATGGACCGCATCATCGAGCTGCCGCGGGCCGACCGCTGGCAGTCGATGGCCCGTGCCTCCATCCGCGAGGACCTGTACGCCGCCCACGCCGCGCTGACGGCGGACGTGCTGTCGGCGGGCAACGGCGCATCCGCGCCGGAGGAGCGGTTCAAGGACTGGGAGCAGAAGAACGCGGCGATCCTGGGCCGGGCGCGGACGACCCTGGAGGAGATCCAGAGCTCGGACACGTTCGATCTGGCGAATCTGTCCGTGGCCATGCGGACCATGCGGCAGCTGCTGCGGTCGCACGCCTGAGGGCGTGAGCGCCTTCCGGGCGCGCGAGAGTGACGAAGAAGGGCGCCCACCGGCAGGTCCGGTGGGCGCCCTTCTCTTTCTGCTTCTGCGTCCTTCTCTTTCTGGGCCGCAGCGCGTCTTCGCGGCACTATTCGGTGGCTCTCCACAGCCGCCGGCAGGACAGCAGCGCCGCGGCGAGCAGCAGCCCGTTGCGGAGCACCATGACCACGCACCCGAGCGCGCTGGAGGCGATGACGTCCTCGTACAGCACGGGGTAGGCGAGCGCGCTCAGCGCGGTCGCCGGGAGGAGGAGCATGACCACCGGCCGCTGGGTGGTGTGCCGGGCGGTGAGGCAGACCGCCGCCAGGCCCAGCAGCCAGATCATGTACTGCGGACTGATGACCCGGCTGGTGACGGTGAAGAGGAGTACGGCGGCGAGCGCGGAGTCCAGCGGGACGGCGGGCGTCCACTGCCGGGCCCTGACCCGCCACAGCACCAGCCAGCACAAGGCGGCAGCGGTGAGCAGCAGCGAGAACCGGCCGACGGCCGACACATGGGGACCGACGAATTCGAAGGCGCCGTAGCGGTACTGGACCTTGCCCTGCCAGAGCCCCATCGCCCGCGCGATCCCGAGGGCGGTGCCGCCGAGTGACTCGATCTGTACGCCCCGGTCGCCCTGCTGGCGCAGGAAGCCCAGGCTGTGTGAGAAGCCGGCCGCGAGGACGACCAGCAGCGCGGTGGCCGTGGTGAAGGCGGTGAGCCAGGCGGAGCGGGTGCTACGGCCCCGGGGCGTGCCCACGAGCGTGAGCGCGGGCCAGCCCTTGACCATGGCGCCGATCCCGGCGAGCGCGCCGCTGATCCGGGGCAGGCCGGCCTTCAGCGCGAGCACGGCGAACACGGCGATGGCGGTGACCTGGACGTCGTAGCGGGCGAGCGGGATGTGCAGCAGGAGGGGCAACCCGCCGACCCAGACCCAGGCGCCTTCGAGCCCGGCGCGGCCGCCGCGGAGCCCGGCGCGGAAGAGGGCGGCGGCGACGGCCGCGTCGGCCAGCAGGGTGAGGGCGACGAAGGCCTGGAAGTACGTCAGCCACGGCAGCATGGCCGGCGAGAGGAACACGAGCGCGGCGCCGGGCGGGTACTGCCAGGTGACGTCGTTGAGCGGGAAGCTGCCCTGCATCAGCTGCCCGTACCACCACTGGTACAGGACGTGGACCTCCCGGGCGACGCCCCGCACGCCGAGGCTGTCGTGGAGCAGCAGCCAGAGCATCGCGGCGCGGGTGAGGACCCAGACGGGACCGATCGAGAGGCGTGCGCGGCGCTCGGTCCTGGTGTCGACGACCCCGCGGGCGGTGAGCGCCCCGATGCGGGTGAGGGACGGCACGGGGGCCACCGGCGCGAGGGAGGCGAGCGCGGAGCGGGAACCGGGCGAGCCGTCATGGACAGGGGACATGTCCGCGGGCAGGGGACTCATGTCCTCCGACGAGTGCATGTCGGAGGCGCGCGGGGTGCGCGGGGCGCCGGAGGCGCGGCGGGAGCGAATCCGAGGCGTCTTCATCGAGGCGAAATTTATCCACCTTTGATCACTTTTATTCCGTATGTATCTCTTTCAACCCACCCCTTCGGGTGAACGCCTCGTAGGCCGCGACGACGTCCTTCGCCGGTCCGTCCCTCCGCACGCTCCCGGCCTCCAGCCAGATCGCCCGGTCGCAGGTCTCGGTGATGGTCGAATTACTGTGGCTGACCAGGAAGACCGTGCCCGCGTGGGAGCGCAGCTCGTTGATCCGCTCCTGGCTCCGGCGGCGGAACTTCGCGTCCCCCGTGGACAGGGCCTCGTCGATCAGCAGCACGTCATGGGTCTTGGCGGCGGCGATGGAGAACCGCAGCCGGGCGCCCATGCCGGAGGAGTAGGTCCGCATCGGCAGCGAGATGAAGTCGCCTTTCTCGTTGATCCCCGAGAAGTCCACGATCTGCTGGTAGCGGTCCTTGATCTGTTCGCGGGACATGCCCATCGCGAGGCCGCCCAGGACGACATTGCGCTCGCCGGTCAGGTCGCTCATCAGCGCCGCGTTCACGCCCAGGAGTGAGGGCTGGCCCTGGGTGTAGATCCGGCCCCGGTCCGTCGGCAGCAGGCCCGCGATCGCCTTGAGGAGGGTCGACTTGCCCGAGCCGTTGGAGCCGATCAGGCCGATCGCCTCGCCCCTGTACGCCGTGAAACTGACGCCCTTGACGGCGTGCACCTTGCGGACACCGGGGGTCGCCCGGCGGGACGCGATCCGGCTGAGGGCGGCGGTGGCGGAGCCCTTGCCCCGGTGGCCCCCCTGGACCGTGTAGGTGATGTGGACGCCGTCGACGACGACGGTCGGAGTGGGCTCGGGGCCCTCCGCGTTCGGGTCAGCCACGGCCGTACGTCTCCTCTGCCCGCCAGAAGTAGATGAAGCCGCCCAGGGAGGCGAGCAGCGCCCAGCCCGCGGCCAGGGCCCACGCATGCGGCGGAAGCTGCGCGGAGGTGAAGCTCTCGACGAGAGCGAAGCGGGTGAGATCGATGTAGACGGACGCCGGATTGCACTCCAGGACCCGCAGCAGCGCGTGCGGCAGACGACTGGTCGCCTCCAGGTGCTGGATGCTCCACATCACGCCGGAGACGTACATCCAGGTGCGCAGCAGGAAAGGCATCAGCTGCGCGATGTCGGGTGTGCGGGCCGCGACCCGGGCCATGACCATCGAGACACCGGTGTTGAACAGCGCCTGCAGGGCCAGAGCGGGGACGGCCAGCAGCCATGACCAGGTGGGGTACTCGCCGAAGGCGAAGAGGATCACCGCCAGCGCGCCGAGCGAGAACACCAGCTGCTGGAGCTGTTGCAGGGCCAGGGCGATCGGAAGCGACGCGCGCGGGAAGTGCAGGGCGCGGACGAGACCGATGTTGCCGCTGATGGCGCGTGTACCGGTCATGATCGACTGAGAGGTGAAGGTCCAGATGAAGACGCCGGTGACCAGGAACGGGATGTAGTCCGGGATGCTCCGCTTGTTGTCCATCAGGACGCCGAAGATGACGTAGTAGACGGCCGCGTTGAGCAGGGGGGTCATCACCTGCCAGACCTGGCCGAGCTTCGCCTGGCTGTACTGGGCGGTGAGCCGGGCGGTCGCGAACGCGGTGATGAAGTGGCGGCGGGACCAGAGCTGCCGGACGTACTGGGGGAGGGGCGGGCGGGCGCCACTGACGGTGAGCCCGTGCCGCAGGGCAAGGAGGCGCAGGTTCTCGCTCTCGGAGGCGCTCAGGCAGGCGCCGGCGGCGGCCACGGGTCGCGCCGGGCCCGGGGGAGCCGCGCGGCGGCGTGACGAGCGGGGCCTCCCGCGGTGGGACGAGGCGGTCTCAGTGGCCACAGCAGGCACAGTGCTCACTTCCGACGAGTGGGGAGGCGCGGAGCATCACCGCGCTCGACGATGGAACGGGACCGTATCGTCGCTACGGTGAGACTAGGACCCCTCGACGTCGGAACGCAACCGTCTCGTCGTCACGTGTGCCTTGGCTATCATCCTGACCATGACCCCAGAGCCCACCGGAACACCACGCCGCGCCCCCGCGGGAGCCGCCGTGCTCCGGGAGGACGTCACCGATGCGATCCGCGCGGCCGTGTTCGACGAGCTGGCCGCGGTCGGCTTCGCCCGGATGTCCATCGAGGGCATCGCCCGGCGCGCGGGCGTCGGCAAGACCGCCGTCTACCGGCGCTGGAAGTCCAAGCTCTCTCTCGTACTCGACCTGGTCGGCGCCTTCGCGGCACAGGGTCTGCCCGCCCCGGCGACCGGCTCGCTGTACGGGGATGTGCGCGCCCTGCTCGAAGTTGCCTCGCACGCGCTGCGCCATCCGGTCGCCTCACAGGTCATCCCTGACCTCCTGGTGGAGGCGGCCAGGCACCCCGAGATCTCGGATGCGATCAAGGCCGCACTGCTGGACAGCCAGCAGGGCGTGGTGGCCCAGGTCGTCCGCGACGCCGTGAGCCGGGGCGACCTGCCGGCCGGCGTGGACCCGGACCGCGCGCTCGACCTGGTCGTGGGCCCGCTCTACTGGCGCCTCGTCGTGGTCCGGACCGATCTGCCCGAGGGGTATCTGGACGACCTGGCGCGGGCGGCGGTGGCGGCGCTCACCGCTTAGCCCGGCCCCACTTCCGGTGTCCGATCGGCCCGACGCGCTTGCCGCTACTTCACCGCGCCCGCCATCACGCCGGACACGAACTGGCGCTGGAACGCGAAGAACACGGCCAGCGGGATCACCATCGAGACGAACGCGCCCGGCGCCAGTACGTCGATGTTGTTGCCGAACTGCCGGACCTGCTGCTGGAGCGCCACCGTGATCGGCGGCGACTCCGAGTCCGCGAAGATCAGGGCGACGAGCATGTCGTTCCACACCCACAGGAACTGGAAGATCCCGAGCGAGGCGATGGCCGGCCCGCCGAGCGGCATCACGACCCGCGTGAACAGCAGGATCTCGCCCGCCCCGTCGAGCCGCGCCGCCTCCAGCAGCTCCCGCGGAATCTCCGCGAAGAAGTTCCGCAGCAGGAAGATGGCGAACGGCAGGCCGAACGCCACATGGAACAGCACCACGCCGAGCGTCGTCTCGAAGATGCCGATCTCACCGAAGAGCTTCGAGACCGGCACGAGCGCCACCTGGACCGGGACCACCAGCAGGCCGACCACCACCAGGAACCACCAGTCCCGGCCCGGAAACTCCATCCAGGCGAAGGCGTAACCGGCGAGCGAGCCGATCACCACCACCAGCACGGTCGCCGGGACGGTGATCAGGACCGTGGAGAGCAGTGAGTCGGTGATCGTGTCGTTGGAGAGGATGTTGGCGTAGTTCCGCGTGGTCAGCTGGGCGGGCTCCGTGAACACCTGCCACCAGCCGCCGGAGCTGATGTCGGCGGGGTCGCGCAGCGACGAGAGCAGCAGGCCGATCGTCGGCAGCAGCCAGAACAGCCCGACCAGGATCAGGAAGACACGCACGGCGCCGCCGGCGGTACGGGCGGCGAGACGCGGACCCAGACCGCGGCTGCCCGTCTTCGACACCTCGCTCATCGACCGGCCTCCTTGCGCATCCTGCGGATGTTGAAGAGCATCACCGGGATCACCAGCAGGAGCAGGAGAACGGCGATGGCGCTGCCGACGCCCAAGTCCGCGTCCGTGCCGAACGACGAGCGGTACAGCTGGAGCGCCAGGACGTTGGCGTCGTCCTGCGCCGAGCCCGGGGCGATGATGAAGACCAGGTCGAAGATCTTCAGCACGTTGATCATCAGGGTGACGAGGACCACCGCGAGCACCGGCGCCAGGAGGGGGACCGTGATCCGGCGGAAGACCTGCCACTCGTTCGCCCCGTCGACCCGGGCCGCCTCCATCAGTTCGCGCGGCACGCTCGCCAGGCCCGCCGCGATCAGCACCATCGCGAATCCGGCCCACATCCACACGTAACTGCCGATCACCGCGGGGGTGACCAGGGACGGCCCGAGCCAGTTGACGCCGTTGTACTGCTCCCTGAAGTTGCTCTCGGGCAACCGGAGCAGAGCTCCGTCGGCCGCTGGTGGAAGGGTGAACGTGCCGTCCGCGGCCGCCTTGGTGGAGGCGACCACCTTGCCGTCCTTGACCGCCTCGACCGTGAGGCCCTTGAGTCCAAGCTCCTTGGCGTCGACGACGTTGGGCCTGCCTCCGCCGCCCTTGGTGAAGTCCAGCCAGGCGGTGCCGTTGATGCCGTCCGGTGACGCGGCGGGGACCTTGGCGGGCCGGGCGTCGCCGGGCATCTTCGCCGGCGGGACCCCGACGAGCGGCAGCTGTACGGGGGTTCCCGCCCGTACCGGCTCCTTGGTGATGAACGCGCCACCGCCCGCCGCCTTCAGCGGGTGCACCGGCAGCGGGCGCGCCTTGGGATATCCGGCCGACTCGGCGAACGTGTCGTGCACGCCCACCCAGACGGCGTTGGCGACCCCCCGCTCCGGATCCTGCTCGTACACCAGCCGGAAGATGATGCCGGCGGCGAGCATCGAGATCGCCATCGGCATGAAGACGAGCAGTTTGAACGCCGTTCCCCATCGGACCCGTTCGGTGAGAACGGCGAATATCAGGCCGAGGGCGGTGGTGACGGTCGGCGCGAACACCACCCAGACGGCGTTGTTCTTGACGGCGGTGAAGATGGTGTCGTCGGTGAAGATCTCGACGTAGTTGCCGAGACCGGCGAAGGAACCGCCCTCCTGGTCGAAGAACGAGCGGTAGATCGAATACCCGATCGGGTAGACGACGAGCGCGCCCAGCAGGACCAGCGCGGGCAGCAGGAAACCGACCGCGATGGTCTTGCGGGTGCCTGTCACGCTCTTGGCGTGGGTGCGGACGGGGGCGCCGGCCGGCGGAATCGTTCCCGGGGTCGTACCACCCTGTGCCGAGGGGGTGACCACGGCGTCAGCTCTTGTACGCCTTGGCCGCGTCGGCCTCCAGTCGCTGCTGGGTGCCCGCGATGTCCTTGGGGTTCTTCAGGAAGTCCTGCAGGGCCTTCCACTCACCCTTGCCGGGGGTACCGCCGAACGACTGAGGCATCTGGTCCGACATGTCGAACCGGAAGTCGTCCCCCGCGTCGATCAGGGACTTGGCGATCTCCCGCTGGACGTCATTGGGGTACGCGGCGAGGTCCAGGGACTTGTTCGGGGAGAGGAAGCCGCCTGCCGCCGCCCAGATCTTCGCGGCGTCGGCCGAGGCCAGGAACGTCAGCAGGGCCTGGGCCCCCTTGGTGTCCTTCAGCGCCACGGCCGCGTCGCCACCGGTCACCACCGGCGCCTCGCCGCCGACCGCCGGGAACGGGAAGACCTTCGCGTCCTTGCCGATCTTGGCCGGGGTCTGCGCGATGTTGATCGCGGCGAAGTCGCCCTCGAAGACCATCGCACCCTTGGGCTGGTCACCCCCGGTGAAGGTCTGGGTGACGGAGGCGGGGAACTCCGTCTGCAGCGCGCCGTTCGCCCCGCCCGCGATCAGATTCGGCTTTCCGAAGAGCTCGCCGAGCGTGGTCAGGGCCTGCTTCACCGACGGGTCGGTCCACTTGATCTCATGCTTGGCGAGCTGGTCGTACTTCTCCGGCCCGGCCTGGGAGAGGTAGATGTTCTCGAACCAGTCGGTGAGCGTCCAGCCGTCCGCGCCGCCGATCGAGACCGGGGTGACCCCGGACGCCGAAATCGTCTCGGCCGTCGCCAGGAAGTCCTTCCAGGTCTTCGGCTCACTCGCGCCGGCATTCTCGAAGACGGCGTTGTTGTACCAGATCAGGGACTTGTTGGCGGCCTTGAAGTACACGCCGTACTGCGTGCCGTCGACCGCGCCGAGATCCTGCCAGCCCTTGGCGTAGTTCTTGGCCAGCTGGGCCTTGGCCTCGGGCCCGACCGGCTTGATCCACTTGCGGGCCACGGCCTGCTGGATCGCACCCACCTGGGGGAGCATCGCGACATCCGGCGGGCTGCCGCCCGCGATCTTCGTGCCGAGGAAGTTCACGATCGGGTCCTGGGCCGGCACAAAGGTGACCGTGGCCCCCGTGCGCTTCTCGAACTCCTTCAGGACCTTGGTGAAGTTCTCCTGCTCGGGGCCGGTCCACACCGCGGCCACCTGGATCTTCTCGCCCTTGAGCTGCGGCAGCCGCAGCGTCGGCGCGCTGGTCTCGGCGTCGCCCGGCCCGGCTTCCGATTCCTTGCCGTCGTCGCCGCAGCCGGCGAGCGCCAGTGCGAGTGAGGTGACTGCGGTGATCGCCACTGCGGCCCTGCGTGTACGAAGAGTTGTGCGCATCGATGCCCCGTCTCTTCCCGCGCCTGCTCATTTCGTCCCGTGCCGACAGGTCTACGCCCGGTCCCCGGGCGTCGCAATAGCGCCTTCGGTGTCAACTACGCCATCGTGATGGGGTCGTGACGTGCCCCCAGGGTGCCTGACGCGCCCTCAGCGGCTGGTCGTGGCGCCGGTCAGGGGCGGCAGGGGTATGGCGTCGACCGAGCGGGCGGCCCGCTCCAGCGCGCTGGCCAGGAGCGCGAGATCCGTGGGCCCGTTGCCCAGTTCGCGTACGGGTCTGCGGGTCGGCGGATCACCCATCCGCTCCCACTCCAGCGGGACGACCGTGGGCCGCAGCGTCGCCGTGCGGGGGATGCGGCCGGTGACCCGGCCGGCCTGGAAGGGGGTCACTCGGCCGTCCGGGTGGCCGAGCCTGCCCCGGCCGGGCGCCTGGTCGTCGGGACCGCCGACGGGCGGAGCGGGATCGAGCACCACGCGCAGCCGGGCGCCGTGGGCCAGCTCGGTGTCCGCCGTACGGTCCGGGCGCGCCGAGGTCGCGATCAGATGCACCCCGAGGCGCTCTCCGCCCCGGGCCACGGCCTCCAGAGCTCGTACGACCGAACCCGCTGCGGGCCGGCCGGTGGAGCCGAGCGCCGGGGCGACCAGGGCGTCGAAGTCGTCGACGAGGACGACCAGACGGGGCAGGAGCGGGGACTCCTCGGGGTGGGCGGGCTGATCGCGGGAGTCGCGGGCCGTACGAGCGGCCGCCGAGGCGGACGGGCGCAGGCGGAGGGTCCCGCTGGACGGGGAGTCCAGATCACCACGCTCGCCGGGGCCGGGCTGGCCGGGGTGGCCGCCCTCGGAGGCGTACGCGCCGTACACCTCCTCGGCGGCCCGGGCCGTGCGGTCCGTCCGCTGCTCCGACCCGCTCGGCGTGCGCGGGCCCACCATCCGTTCCGACAGCTCGCGCCGGGTGTGCCAGGTCGCGAAGTCCTCGCTGCCCAGCAGTTCGGCGCGGCGCTTCAGCTCGGCGCCCAACGCCTGGGCGAACTCCCTCATCCGGACCGGATCGCAGGCGACGACGTGCTCGACGACATGCGGCAGCTCGGTGCACGGCGCCAGGCCGTCGCCGCGTTCGCCGCCCGCGCCGTCCACCAGGAGCAGCCCGAGCCGGTCGGGGCGGCCCCCGGCGGCCAGCGAGGCGGCGATGGAGCGCAGCAGCTCGGTCCGCCCACTGCCCGCCGGTCCCTCGATCAGCAGATGAGGCCCCTCGTCGGTCAGGTCGACGGCGACCGGACCGCGCGGACCGGCGCCCAGCACCAGCGTCCCGTCCACGGCCGACGCCCAACGGGCCATCAGGGAGGCAGGTGTGGCCCGGGCGAGGCCCAATTCGTCCAGGAGCCGCGCCGACGGGGGCAGTGCCACCGCCGCGGCCACCCGGCCGCTCGGCACCGCACCTTCCGTACGCAGCGGGGCCAGCGCCCGCCCGAACCGCTCCGCCCAGGCGAGGGACACCGCGTCCACGGTGGCGACCGTGCCGTGTCCGGCGGGACGGCCGCCCGCCGTGCGCATCAGCCGCAGCGCCGTCGCCACGTCACCGCTCAGCAGCGCGACGGCCCCGCACTCGCGGAAGGCGAGCGACTGGGCGCACGCGGTCTCATAGGTCGCCGCGACCGGTGACTCGGGCGAGGCCGCGGGGGCCTCGGCCAGACAGATCAGGTGGATACCGGCGGCCGCTCCCGCTCCGGCGAGCCGGGCTGTCGTCTCCCGCAGCGCCGCCGAACCGGGGTCGCCGTCCACGATCACGACCGTGTACGTCCCGTCGAACCGCGCCGCGGCCTCGGCGACCGCCGCGCGGTCCGCGCTCGGCCAGCCGGGCCCCAGGGGGCCGTCGTCCAGCCGACGCGTCAGCTCGGCCGTACGGGCGAGGGCCTGCTCGCGGTCGTACGCGAGGAGCAGCCGGCAGTCCTGGCCGTGCGCGGGCCGCATGTGCGGCAGCCAGCCGAGCCAGGACCACGCGCGGCGCCGTTCGGCCGCCGGACGCGTCCGGTCCGCACTGATCAGCACGATCTCCAGGTCCTCCGGTGCGTGCAGCGCCGCGAGCTGGGCCACGACGGACCGGGTGAGCCCGCGCAGCCGGTCGCCGGGCCCCGCGAGTCCGAGCGATCCCGCCTCCCGCAGGCCGACGGTGACCGGGACGGCGGGCAGATCGGCGCGGTCCGCCGTACCGAGCCGTACCACCAGAGCCTCGGGGTGTCCGGGGCCGCGCTCCCAGAGCCGGGGGCCCGGGCCGAGCGCGGTGAGCAGCACGGCGGCCGGGTCCGGCCAGCTCTCGGGGGCGGGTGCCTGGGCCGTGCCCCGGTCGCCCGGGGTGCGAGGCCCGTCGGCGTCCCGCGCGGACGGAAGGTCCGCGCGGCTCCCGGCGAGGCGTCGCGCCCAGGCACCTATGCCGCGCTTGCGGGCGGCGCCCTCGGGAATCACGGTTCCGCGTGCGGGCGTCCCCTGGCGGCGGCTCGTCCGGGTCCGGCTGTGGGCTTCGCTCTCGTCCCCGTCGTCGTACTCCCCGGCCCGCGCGTGCCCGCGCGGGTCACCGGCACCCGCCTCGGCGCCACGGGCCGCGCCGATCCCCCAGGGACCGGAGCCGTGCGGATCGCCGTCGGCCCCCGGGTCGGTGCGGTACGACTCGCTGCTGCGACCACTCGCGGTGTCACGGGCTTCGGAGCCGTACCGATTGGCGTGGCCGCTGGACGGGCCGTGGCCCGCGAAGCCGGACGGAGCGCCGGTGGGCGCCCCGGCCCGGGCGCCCCCGTGAGCCAGCACGTCCCGCCCGCCGTGCTCCGGACCACCCCGCACTCCGTCTCGTACGCCGTCGCTTGCGCCGTCCCGGGTGTCGCCCGCGCGCGTGCCGTACGCGGGCGACGGCGTCCCGGTCGGCGACGCGGCAGGCCGGTCCACCCGCAGATGGCCCTCGCCGTCCGGGGTCGTCGTCAGGGAGTCCGAGCCGCAGCCGCCGGGGTCCGCCAGCCGCAGCGCCGACTCGCCGACGCGCAGCAGAGCGCCCGGAGACAGCCGGACCGGGCGCGCGCCCACGTCCGCGCCGTCCAGCCTCGTGCCGTTCGTGGAGCCGAGGTCGGCGACCGTGACCCGCCCGTCGTCCGAGACCGTCACCGCGCAGTGCAGCCGGGAGACGTCCGGATCGTCGAGGGGCACGTCCGCGTCGGCGGAGCGGCCGACCCGGATCTGGCCGCCGTGCAGCAGATGGACCCCGCCCGCGTCCGGCCCGGCGACCACATGGAGCCGGGCCGCGGCGCCCTCGCCGGGGCTGTCGTCGTCGCCGGGGATCTGGAGGGAGAGCACCGCGCCGTCGATCAGCGGGGGCTCACCGAGCGCGCAGCGCTGCGCGTCGAGCCGCTCCCGGCCCGCGTACAGCACGATCGCGCCGGAGGTGTCGGGCCCGGAGACGGCGGCGGCGAGCCCGGAGGCGACCGCGGCGAGGGGGGTGCCGGCGGGGGCGGTGACGAGCACATCGCAGGCGCGCGCCGCGGAATGGCCGCTCTGCGGCGCGAGGACGGTCAGCCGGATCTGCATCGCCGTCAGCGGTCCCTTCTGCGCGGGGTGCCCGGCAGGGGACCGCCCTGGATCGCCCCCCACCCGGCACGGACGCGTCGTCCGGTACAGGTCGGCACGGATCGTGAGGCTCCCGCCCCCACGACGCGACGTGCTGGAGGCATCCTCGCACCTGCCACTGACAACACGCCCGGGACCCACCTGTAAGTGATCTTGAATGGTCGGCTGTCGACCTAAAAGTGCCTGGTTGGTCGCTCCTTCAGATCAGGTGTGGCAACCATCTCAGCGTTGGTCGCGTCTTGTTTTCGGACAAAAGGAGCTCGTTTCCGGACAGGAGGTGACCGTCCGTGACTCGGTCGGTGACCCGTTCGGCGGCACTAAAGTAGATCGGACCACCCGGGCGGGTCACAGAACAAGGGACAGGACCTCAGACGGACCTCAGACCCGGACCTCAGACCCGGACCTCCTCAGGACCACCATCAGCAGGGAGCGCGTGACGTGCGGCCAATCGGCAGCAAGTACCTGCTCGAGGAGCCGCTCGGACGCGGCGCCACGGGCACCGTCTGGCGAGCCCGCCAGCGGGAGACGGCGGGCGCCGAGGCGGCCGTTCCCGGCCAGCCCGGCGAGACCGTGGCGATCAAGGTTCTGAAGGAGGAACTGGCGAACGACGCGGACATCGTGATGCGCTTCCTGCGCGAGCGTTCCGTGCTGCTCCGCCTCACCCATCCCAACATCGTGCGGACCCGCGACCTGGTCGTGGAGGGCGATGTCCTCGCCCTCGTCATGGACCTGGTCGACGGCCCCGACCTGCACCGCTACATCCGCGAGAACGGGCCGCTCACCCCGGTCGCCGCCGCGCTCCTGACGGCCCAGATCGCCGACGCGCTGGCCGCCAGCCACGCCGACGGCGTCGTCCACCGCGACCTCAAGCCGGCCAATGTCCTGCTCGCCGAGCTCGACGGCCGGATGCACCCGATGCTCACCGACTTCGGCATCGCGCGCCTCGCCGACTCCCCGGGCCTGACCCGTACGCACGAATTCGTCGGCACGCCCGCGTACGTCGCCCCGGAGTCCGCCGAGGGCCGCCCGCAGACCTCCGCCGTCGACATCTACGGCGCGGGCATCCTGCTGTACGAGCTCGTCACCGGCCGGCCCCCGTTCGCGGGCGGCACGGCCCTCGAAGTCCTGCACCGCCACCTCAGTGAGGAGCCGCGCCGGCCCTCCACCGTCCCCGGCCCGCTGTGGACGGTCATCGAGCGCTGCCTGAGCAAGAACCCGGACCACCGCCCCAGCGCCGAGAACCTGGCCCGTGGCCTGCGGACGGTCGCCGCCGGCATCGGCGTCCACTCCTCGCCCGCCCAGATCGAGGCCGCCGACGGCGTCGGTGCGCTGCTCGCGCCCGACCCGGCGCCCGCGTCCGTCCCGCAGACCCCCGGCGCGGCCGACCCGACGCAGGTGCTCCCCAGCAACGCGCCCCAGTACGACCCCGGCGCCGCGACCAGCTTCCTCCCGGCGGCCGGTGCCGCCGCCGGTGCGGGCGCCGACGCTACCGCCGTGATGCCGCCCGTACCCCCGCATGCGGACGGTCCGCCGCAGCCCGAGGAGCCGCACCCCTGGCAGAGCCAGCTGCGCGCGGCCCGCGACCGCAACGAGCAGACGCAGGTCCAGTACCTCGACCCGAGCCAGGACCCGCTGCGCCGACGCCCCCAGCGTCAGCCCCAGCAGCCCCAGCGGCCCCCGCAGTCGCAGCAGAGGCCGCAGCAGCCGCCGCCGTACGCCCAGCCGCCGCAGCGGCAGCAGTACGTTCCCCCGCCTCAGCCCCAGCAGCGGTACGCCCCTCAGCCCCAGCAGCAGCAGTACGCGCCGCCCCAGCAGCCGCCTCAGCAGCGCCCGCCACGCGAGCCCCGCCAGCGCAGCGCCAACCCGATGAGGATCCCGGGCCTGGGCTGCCTCAAGGGTTGTCTGTTCACCATCGTGCTGTTCGTCGTGGCCGGCTGGCTCATCTGGGAGCTCACACCGCTCCAGGACTGGATCGCCCAGGGCAAGAGCTACTGGGAGGCCATCGGCGACGGCATCTCGAAGGTGACCGGCTGGATCTCCGAGCTCAGCGGCTCCGATCCGGGGGCGACCACGGGGGATACCGGCGGTACGGGGCAGTAACCCTGCCGATTTATCGACTTCCGAGGGGTGATTTCCCTTCGGAAGTGACGACCAGCGCCTGATGCCGCGTAACTTTGTCGCGAACGCCAGCCGCTGAGGGAGCAGTCTTGGCACGGAAAATCGGCAGCCGGTACACCGCCCACCAGATCCTCGGGCGGGGCAGCGCCGGCACGGTGTGGCTCGGCGAGGGGCCCGAGGGCCCCGTCGCCATCAAGCTGCTGCGCGAGGACCTGGCCTCCGACCAGGAGCTCGTCGGCCGCTTCGTCCAGGAGCGCACCGCCCTGCTGGGCCTGGACCACCCGCGCGTGGTGGCCGTCCGCGACCTCGTCGTCGACGGCAACGACCTGGCGCTCGTCATGGACCTGGTCCGGGGAACCGACCTCCGCACCCGCCTCGACCGCGAACGCCGCCTCGCCCCCGAGGCGGCCGTCGCGATCATCGCCGACATCGCCGACGGCCTGGCGGCCGCGCACGCCGCCGGCGTCGTCCACCGCGACGTCAAGCCCGAGAACATCCTGCTGGACATGGAAGGCCCGCTCGGCCCCGGCGGCGCCCACCCCGCGCTGCTCACCGACTTCGGTGTCGCCAAGCTCATCGACACCCCCCGGCGCACCAAGGCGACCCGGATCATCGGCACCCCGGACTACCTCGCCCCCGAGATCGTCGAGGGCCTGCCGCCCCGCGCCGCCGTCGACATCTACGCCCTCGCGACGGTCCTGTACGAACTCCTGGCCGGCTTCACCCCCTTCGGCGGCGGCCACCCCGGGGCCGTACTGCGCCGCCACGTCACCGAGACCGTCGTCCCGCTCCCCGGTATCCCCGAGGAGCTCTGGCAGCTGATCGTCCAGTGCCTGGCGAAGGCCCCCGCCTCCCGGCTGCGCGCCTCGGAGCTGGCCGTCCGGCTGCGTGATGTCCTCCCGCTGCTGTCCGGGATACCGCCCCTGGACGTCGACGAGCCGGACGCGGAGCCGACCCAGCAGTACGAGGAGCCGGAGTACCCGCCCCTTCCCACGGAACCCCGCCGCCGCGGCGCGGTCCCCCTGGTCCCGGGCTCGGCCCCCGACTCCAACCGCGACACCCACACCTCGATGCGCGTCCCGGCCCCCGACGAACTCTCCGGCGGCCCCCTGGGCACCGCCCGCGCCCCCCGCCCCTCGGGCGCCCGCCGCCCCGGCTCGGCCCGCCACAAGGCGGACGCGGTCCGCAAACGCCGCATCACCCTGGGCGTCGCGGCGGTGGCGGTGGCGGCGGCGATAGGGGTGGGCGGCTACCTGGCGACGACGGGCGACGGGGAGGCACCCCCACAGGACTCGGGAAACACGGCTCCGGAACGGCCCTGAAGAGCGTTCCGGAAAAGCGGCCGCAGGAGCGGTAGACCTGCGGCCGCACTTCGTTTCATTTCAGGTTCCAGGAACGACCGGCTGATTCGGTACCTGCATGAGCCCGTCGCAAGTCGGCGGAGCCACCCCCTGCGGTTACGGCGTTCCTAGGATTTCCATTACCTGTTCACGAATCTGGTCGATCAAATTCTCCAGATCTATCTTGTCCGCTCCTCGCTCGACAGCGCGCTCAATTTGCCATTCCATGAAAATGGGGGCGAACCAAATGAGGCGCACGAAATCCCGATGAAGGGGCTCTCCTTCTTCGATCTCAATTGAATTGAGCAGTCTCAGGTAAGTTTCACCTGCTTCTCGGTGGAACTCACCAGCACGTAACAGGCCGAAGAAGCCTGACTCGTCATCCCAGGCTAGATCGAGCGCCTCCAGGACCTCGGGTTGCGAATGTTTCATCCCCAGAATCCGATAATCGCCTCGGCAGGGATGCGTTGGAAGATCAACACTTCTTGATCCTTTCTCGCGTAAACATCAATCCGACCCTTGCCCGTGAAGCCGGCCGAGACATCCTCGATCCTTCCAGAGATCTTGGACAGATCAATGGCCACAACGCCGTGTCCTTGGTTGTACTTTGACGCGGCTGTGCCGGGGAGCTTGGTGGTGGAAATCCATGGGCTCTTCCTTTTCCCGGCGACGTGCGATAGGGGAGTCACATTGACCGCATCCGGAGCCCTCGCAGTCAGGCCCAGCGCCGGGTCTTCACCCTCCGCCAGCGCCCGGAAGACAATTCCAGGTGCAGCGTCATCGTCTGTTAGGTCGCAGTTGTGAACAAGGACCGGCGCCGTCCCCGCCAGCACATGTACGTGTGCTCGCCGGGCGGGCGTCACCGGCATTTTCGCTGGTCAGTGCATTCCGGCCAATCCGTAGGCGTACGTGGAAGTGCCCTGTTGTGCGCCCGTGTTGCCGTCGGCGCTACCGTCGGACGGTACGTGCGTGAGGGCGGTGGAGTGGGCTTTGGCCGGTGTCCTGCCCGGGTTGGGGTCGGGCGTGGTCAGGGGGCCGTACGCTGGCCCGGCAACTCGGGCAGGTCGTGATCCTGCCCGGAATTTGTACGAGTGGCCCCCTGGCCTTGCCCGACGCGGGCCCCGGCCCGGGGAGGTGGGTAAAGCCCACGGAGCCGACCGGCCCCACCTCTGGGCCTGCGCCCGGCCAACTCCCCGCCGTCGCCTCGCCGTCGGCCTGGCGTTCGCCGTGCTGGCTTCCTTCGCGCTTCTGGTGCTCCGCTACGTGTTTCTGCGCGGCCTGGTCACTGGCCGGCCCGCGGTGGCGGAGCCGAGAGCGGGCCGGGTGGGCGGCCGTGCCGCGCGCGACCCGCGTCAGCGGGTCGCCTTGAAGACGTAGAGAAAGTTTGGACGCATCCCGCTTCGGCGGTACGCCCTGGCTGTCGATCGAGCGCTTGGCTGGGCTGCTGGTCTGGTGCGATGGCCTGTGGAGTGTGGGTGCTGTTCCGGCTGGCGGTGGTGGTGCTACTCGGCTCGGGTGACCTTGGCGTGGTCGGTGAAGACGCGTCTGAAGAGGTCGTGACCGGTGCGTCCGGTGTGGCGGAGAGCCCAGTCCTGTGCGGCTTCCTGATCGGCGTGTGGGCCGGATTCGGCTCCGCAGTCAGGCGCGGCGCAGAACGCCTCGTAGGTGATGCCGCCTTCGGGTGCATGGCGGATGGTGTGGGTGACGTGCCTGTAGACGGCTCGGGGGCTCACTGGTGGCCCTCCGGGTGGCGTCGCATGTAGACGTTGCAATCGCTGACGGTGGTCATGTCGCCGACCGCACGGGCCCGGTCACGCACGTTGGCCAGCTCGACACAGCCCGCGCAGCCCTCGACGGGCGTCGGCTCCAGTTCCAGACTCAAGGGCAGTTCGACCGGCGGGGTCGAGTACCTGGTCGGCTCCGTCACTGCACATCGCCACCTTTCGAACGTCACATGGCCGATCTCTTGACAGGCCGGTGCTCTAGTTCAGTATTCGAGTGGCCGAAGCACTCACGCTACGGTTCGCAGTGCACTAGTGTCCTCCCCCTGACAGCACGTCAACTCAACGGAGGGGCACGCCTTATGCCCAGTCCCAAGACGTTCACGAAGATCGCAGATCACTTCCGGGGGCGCATCCTGTCGGGCGAGCTCGCGCCGGGCGCCAAGCTGCCGACCAACCGCGAGATCGCCGGGCAATGGCAAGCCGCAGCCGCCACGGTTTCACGTGCCTTGCAGGCCCTTCAGGTGGAGAACTTCATCCGCACCACGCCCCGGGGCACCTACGTTGCCGATGACCCACGCTGGACACTGTCGGCGCGGGACCGGCTGGCCCGGGTCCAGCGGGTGAAGTCGTTCCTAGCGGAGGGCGAGACGAGCCGGGTGACTGCCGCCGAGCTGATCACGCCGCCGCTGTACGTGGCGGAGATCTTCGACCTGGAAGCCGGAGATCAGGTGGTCCGGCGCGAGTGGCTGGCCGGACGGGGCAAGACCCGGACCGTGTTCGCCGTCACCTGGTACCCGGCCCCGCTCGCCGCCCTCGTACCGGACCTACTGAACACCGCCCCGGGCCGCAATCACGGACTGTCCGCCCGGGTGCTGGAAGCCACCGGGCGCACGATCACGCACGCCCGTGACGACATGCACGCCCGCCCCGCTGACGCCCGAGAGGCGAGCGCCTTGGGGCTGCCGGTCGGCTCCCCGATCCTGGCCGGCGCCCACCGATGGTCGGACGCGGAAGGGATCATCGAGTACGGGGAATGGTGTCTGCCACCCCGGTTCACCATCGGCTACGAGTACCAGCCCTGACCGATCCACGCGAAGCGTCCCGAAAGCCACCCTGCGGCCTTCGGGGACGCTGTCGTTCACGTGCCTGCCTCAGTCCGCGTCGCGGCTTTCGAGGCCAGTCGCCGGGAACTCGTTCTGCGGGGCGGTCGACGCTTCGTCCGACTCGCCCACCGGCTGCACCGTGACCGGCACCTCTGTGCCGAACTCGCCCCCCACGACGACATACGCCAGCAACCTCCACTGGGAAGACCTCGACTTCGACAGCGGTACGGCCAGCATCCGCCGCTCACTCCAACGCACCCAGAGCGGCGGCCTCACCCACCTGCCTACCAAGACCCGGGCATCCGAACGCCGCATCGCGCTCCCGACCGAATGCATCCACTCCCTCAAGGAACACAGGCAACAGCAGGACAAGGAGAGCGAGATGGCAGGGTCAGCTTGGAGGGACAGCGGACTCGTCTTCACCGCGCCGACTGGCGGCCCTCTCGACCCGGCTAACCTCACCCGCCGCTTCCGCAGCTTCCTCGACTGGGCTGGCCTCCGGCGGATCCGCTTCCACGACGGCCTCCGGCACTCAACCGCGACCCTGCTCCTGGAACAGGGCGTGGACCTCGTCGTGATCAAGGAACTGTTGGGCCGCGCCCACATCGGCGTCACCGCCGGCGTCTACGCCCACGTCCGGCTTCCCTTCCAGCGCCCAGCCATCGACACCCTCGGCAACGCCCTCGGCGCCCAGGACAACGGCCCTGAAATCCCACCCAGCACAGTCGGCACTTCCTGAACCCGAGAAACCGACTACCGGATTCTCGGGCCCGACCGCACAGGGCCCCATTGCCTGGAAATCAAGTCAGGCGACTTACCTGGAGGCTACCATCTTAAGAATCCTGAAGATCCCGAGTTGATTTCACTCCAAAGCAAGCGACGACCGAACTAATTTCCAGGTTCAGGAAGAGCTGGAAGTAGTACCCGCCCCGACGTCGATCATCAATGAAGCCTATTGCAAGCTCGGCACCCTCATACGCGCGAAGGGAATCGAGTGCTTCAGGGAAGCCAAGCGAAGGCTGGCCAGAGCGGCGAGTTCCACGCTCTCGCCTCTCGTAGATGGAGACGAGACGTTGAGTTGCGACGCCTTCAGGCCAGACCTTGTAATCGACACCCTCGCCGAGGGCGGCTCGGGAAAGAAGCCGCACTTCACTAGCCCCGGCGAGGAGTTGCGCAAGGTGGCTTCTTTCCACGGAACTCTCCCAATCTGTGAACTCGCTTGGTCTCAGACGGCACCCAGCAGGGGTCTATCCGCCGCCCGGCCTGCGCCAGGGCCCTCTGTCGATACTGATCTCTGCGCCATCAATCACGCCACGCAGCGCATGCTCGGACTCCTCATACACTTCATGTTCGGTCCCGTGAATTCGAACATCTCTGCCGGCCGGGACGCTGGCGTGCGGGATTCGCATTACGATCCCTCCCGGGCCAAGCTCCTCGGCCGCGTCAAGAGCGACATCCTCGTAGTCATGAGTCCACGAAGTGAACTCACTATTAGTATTACCGCCCGCGTGACGTCCCGGGTCAGAGTGCCCACCAAGCGGGACAGCACGCCCCTCCAAGGCGTCATCATACTTGTAATGCTCATTCGGGACTCCGCGGTAAAGGTAGCCATCACCCTCGCCGCAATTGTGAACTAGGACCGGCGTGGCCCCCGCCAGCACATAGTACGTATGCAGGTTCCCGATCGTCAGGTCGTACGTGACCGACGCCCACCGGTAGTTCCGGACCGTCAGAACCCTCAGCGTCGTGCCGTCCGGCTGGCGCAGTTCCGTGCCCGGGCGCAGGTCCTTCGCGTCCACCCACCGCTTCTGCGTCGCGTCCCAGAACGGGTGGTGCCAGGTCGTCGTCACCTTCGCCGGCTTGGCCGGCCTCGTCCCGGAGGCATCCGAATTCGAAGCAAGCGTGAGGTCGGTGAACTCCTTGTCGTCTTCCGTGACGATCTGGCGTTCGACCTCTTCGCCGGTGGTGACATTCGTCTGCGGGTCCGAGGCCGTGACCTCGTCACCGGGCTTCAGTTCCGAGATCGGTTTTGTCGTGCCGTCGGAGAGAAGCACCAATGTGTCGGCGGTGAAGCTGTGTTTCACGCATGCGGCGCCGGCTGATTCCAGCGCGTTCGCCTGTGCCCGCGCCGCCTTCG
Organism: Streptomyces sp. NPDC033174; assembly: GCF_055577795.1. Lineage (NCBI taxonomy): Bacteria > Bacillati > Actinomycetota > Actinomycetes > Kitasatosporales > Streptomycetaceae > Streptomyces > Streptomyces sp. NPDC033174. The sequence continues at coordinate 1,344,011 of NZ_JBVIPQ010000001.1, read as the reverse complement.
CCGTCGCTTTCGCCGCCTGCGCTAGGTCCTCCGCCTCCTTGATGATTCCTTCGGCCTTCTTGAAGGCCCGCCAGATCTTGAACGCCTTGTAGCCCGCCTTGATCGCCTTCGCGAGCTTGCCCCAGGGCACCGCGTTCAGGGCTGTGTTGAAACAGCCCATCACGTCGCCCTTGGTGAAGCAGTTGACCGCGTCGGTGATGCCGAGCACGTCGGCGACCAGGTTGATCAGCTGCCGCTTGAGTCCCTGCTGCTGCTTCTTGGCCGCCACGGCGACCGCGCTCGCCGTCTTCGCGGCCTGCTCGGCGGCCGAGGCGTCGGCCTTGGCCTTGGTGGTGGAGTTGCCGAGGTTGCCGCGGCCGTCCTTGCCTCCGATCGGGTTTCCGTCGGAGCACATGCCTCGGTGGCAGGTCGTCGTGTTCGTCCCGCCGGGGTCGACCGGACCCTCGGTGATGATCTTTCCGGAGCCGTCGCCCTTCGGGGTGCCGATGCCGCACAGGTCGGCCCAGCACAGACCGCTCGGGTCGCTCTGTGTCGTCGGGTTGTTGCCCGCGTACGCGTAGGCGTTCCAGGTTTCGGGTTCTCCCGGCACGATCAGCGGATCGGGATTCAGGAACCGGCCGACGACGGGGTCGTACTGACGAGCACCCAGGTTGACCAGCCCGGTGGCCTTGTCCTCCTGCCCCCCGACGAAGCCGCGTGCCCCCTGCCAACCGGCAGCGGCCGTGCGGATCTCGCCGAACGGCTTGTACTGGCGTCGCGTGACCTGCTGCGAGCCGGCGTCGATCTCCAGCGTCCCCGTGTTCTGCCGGTCGGAGACGAGGTAATCGACCTGGACGCCTTGTGCGTCCGCCGACTGGACGGCGATGGTCTGGCCGCCGAGCAAGACATAGCGCGAGCCTTCCGCCTTGGCGGCGCCATCCTTGAGCGTGAGCTCCTGATCACCCGTGAACAGGACGGTCGCGCCCGCGTCGCGGCGAATCAGCAGGTTGCCGGAGGCGTCGTAGACGTACTTCGTCGAAGCCGACGTTCCCGTCTTGGCCAGTTCCTCGAGCTTGCCGACGGCGTTGTACGAGAAGGTGTCCGTGCCCGCCCGGCCGGTGCGGGTGCGGATGTTGCCCGACGCGTCATACGTGTACGTGGTGGAGGAGTTGGCCTCCGCCCCACCCGGCCCCGTCCTGTCGACCCTCTCCAGTGCGTGGGCAGGGCCCTTGCCGGCCGCCGGAACCGCGTACGTCGACACGGTGTCCTTGGTCGCGTCACCGCCGAGATCGTGATCGGTCTGCGTCTCGCGGTTGCCCGTACCGTCGTATGTCCACGACTGCCAATACGCCGCTGGACCGCCCACCATCGTGGCCACCCCGGCGGCAGGCTTCTTCGCGCAGTCGTCCGTCGCCGTCCAGGCACTCTCCAGACGCTGCGCCCAGTCGTGCGTGAAGCACTGGGTATCGATCTTGCCGCCGCCGAGCTCGTCACGGATCTTCGTGACGTTGCCCGCCGGCTGGTAGCTGTAACTGGTGCGGTCGGAAACCTGCGCACCGGACGCCGTGACGACGAAGGACGAGTTGAGCCGGTGGGTCTGCTCGTCGTACTTCAGGGTCTGCTGCGCGAAATTGCCCGAGGTCCCGTAGGTGAACTGCTCGGGCTCGTCGAACTGCGTCCAGGAGAGGGACGCGGTCAGCGACGGGCTGCCCACGCTCTTCTGCCGACCGAACCTGTCGTAGTCGTAGGTGAACGTCTCCTGCGGCAGATGGCCGGCGGCGGTGTTCGTGTAGGAGCTCAGCGTGCCGGTGAGGTTGTACCGGTTCTGCGTGAGGTAGGTGCCCTGGAGATTGCCCTCGCTCGCCGGGATGACGAGCGCCGACGCGGTCGGCCAGCCGTGCGAGTCGTATCCGAGGACCTTGCTCGTGTACGCCGCGCCGCCCTGGTAGCTGGTCGAGGAAGTCGGCAGACCCTTCTTGACGGAGTCGTACGTCCATGCGGCCAGCGGCTTGCCCTGCGCGATGTCCGTCACGCCCGTGGTGTCGTAGGCGCCTGTCTTCCGGCCCAACTCGTCGTACGTGTAGCTGACCGTCTTCTGGCGGGCGTCGATGGAGGAGATCGTCTGCCCTGACGCGTCGTACTTCGTGGTGGAGCGCCCGGTGTCCGGGTCGGTCTGGGCGGTCTTGCGGCCGAGCAGGTCGTAGGTGTTGGTCCAGGTGTGGCCTTGACCGTCGTCCTGGCCGATCTGGCGGCCGGAGGCGTCATAGGTGTAGGTGACGGCGTCCGAGGTACCTGTCGTGGTCCTGCCGTGATAGCGCACCAGCTTGGTGGTGTTGCCCCGGGCGTCCATGATGGTGCTGGCCGGCGTCGCGCCGAGCGGTGGGACGACATCGGTCCGGTCGGAGCCGGGGTAGGAGGTCGTCGTCCGCCAGGTCTCGGAGGCGCGGGTGTAGGCGACGCTCACCGTGGGGCGACCGGCGCCGTCGTAGAAGGTGCCCGTCTGGGTGGGCACCTGGTTGTCGGGCGCGTACACCAGCGTGCCGGACGGCTTGTCCTTGCTGTAGTACGGCCCTGCGGACTTCACGGCCCAGCTGTGAGAGTCATAGACGGTGTCGCTGATGACACTTCCGCCGTCGGCCGCCTCAGTCTGCGTCTCCCGCTCACGCAGCATCGCGTCGTAGAGGGTGATCGACGTGCGGTAACTGCCGTCGTCGTTGAGGCTCTGAGTCGTGACCGTGGAAGGCGCCGACGGGGAAAGGCTGTACGTGTACCTGGTGTTCGGTCCGTTGCTCGTCGAGAAGCCGGGGCGCCAGACGGCGGTCAGCCGGCCGAGCGCGTCGTAGGCGCTTGTCGTCGAGTAACCCGCGGCGTCAGTCGTCTTGACGGGGAGACCGCGCTCCGGCTCCATCGTGGTGGTGGTGGTGAAAGCGGCCGTCTGGCCTGTCACCTTGGGCTGAGTCACCTGGACGCTGGGCGGTGCCGTGCCGACGGCCGGAGTGAAAACGGTGGTTGTGGTCCGGCCCAGCGCGTCGGTCTCGCTCGTCTCGCGCCCGTACGCGTCGTACTGGTTCTTGAGCACGGTGACGTAGTGCGGGGTTCCGTCTGCTGCGACGGAGTCGGCCTTCTGGACCATCGTCACGTCACCGATGCCAGGAACAGCCAGATTGTCGGTGTGCCCGTCGAAGAACGCCAGGTCGTCGCTGATCGCGTGCTTGGGGAACTGCGGGGTCACGGCGCAGCCGACGGCGACGGTCTGCATGCGCCGGGGCATGGGAAGCCAGTCGCCGGCCGCGTTCTTCGCGTACCAGGTGCGGGAGCACTTGTCGTCGCTCGAGACCGACAGGTCGCCCTTGTCGTCCACGGAGGTCGGCAGGCCTGTCGCGCTGTCGAACTCGGTCACCGTCTCGGTCGTACGGGGATTCCCGTCGGCCTTCGTGGTGGTGCTCCGCGTCCGCTTGGTGTTGAGGATCCGCGCTTCCAGGGGGTCGAGGCCGACCTTCGTACGGCTCTGGGTCGCGGTCACCGGACCGAGCCAGGGCTCGGTGGTGGTGGAGGCGAGCGTGGCGCCCCCGTCGCCGTCGAAGCTCTGCGTCTCGAAGGTCTGGCCGGACAGGGCGGGTGAGTCGGTCACCTCGACATCGCCCACCGAGTTGGTCAGTGTGTTGCCCTTGCCGCGGAAGTACGTGGAGCGCGAGAGCGTGATCTTCGCGGGTGCGGTTCCAGTGCGCACCTCCACTTGGCCGAAGCCGCGCCACTGGTTCCACGTGCGGTACTTGGCCAGGGAGAGCGAGTCGTCATTGAAGGCCCAGAACGGGTCGCCCATGTAGCGGTACGAGGTCTGTACGGGCAGACCGTTGCCGGTGGGGTCCTGCTCAGTGACCGTATTGACGACGAACTTGTTGAACCAGTCCAGCTGAGGAGATGTCTGGCCCGGCGGTGTCCAGTACGACGGGTAGCAGCGCATCGTGTTCGTCTGCGGGCTGGACGGCAGGACGACGGTGCCCTTGCGATGGCACTGGGCCGCCAGGTAGTTGACGGTGATGACCTTGCCGGACTCCGTCGTGATGGTCATCATGCGGCGTCGGGTGATCGGCTGGTAGCCGTCGAGTCCGTCCACGCGGTTGGCCATCGGCTGGCCGTCGAAGTACACCGATGGCAGTGACTCGGTGCTGCTGCCGGCCATGCCCGTACGCACGATCGACGACAGCCACAGCGTGGGCGTGGTGGTGTCGCCGGTGGCCGGATAGGTGTGCGTCAGTGCCCAGGCGTCGACGTCGGCGTAGGTCTTGTCGACGAGTACCTGCGTACGGATCGCGGTAAGGCGTTTCGTGGACCAGAACGAGGGGCCGTGGTTGGCACACGTCCCGGTGGCGGCGCAGTTCTGGTCCAGGGGGACGTCGGGCCAGTGGGAGTTGTTGGCGGGCGTCCGCTTGGCTTCGGCGCAGTCGAAGGAGGCGTTGGGCAGGCAGCGCTCAGCCGTGGTGAAGAAGACCTGGCCGGCCGCGGGCGACGCGGTGTCGTAGACCTTGCCCTTGCGCTGGCCGTACTGGATCTTCGAGAGGTAGCTGGAGCGGGTGTACGCCGTCGGGGTACTGGCGTTGTTCACGCCGTAGTAGCCGGTCTCCGGGGTGTACCAGTAGCTCATCGCGTTGTCGTGAGGGTCCACGACGTAGTCGAGGCTCCAGCGGTAGGCCTGCTGGCAGGAAGACGCCGCGAACGTCGATGCGTGGCAGGGTTCCCCCGCGTCGTTACCGAAGACCGGGGTGGTCGCGACCGAGTTGGTCACCGGACTGCCTGTGGTCCAGCCGGGGAGCCGGTTCCGTCCGAATTGGTACTCGGTGCCGTCGGCAGTGGTCACGACCCAGTACTCATGGTCGTTGTCGGTGTTCACGGTGTCCGTACGGACCGAGATCTTCTCGCCGTTGTCGTTCTGCGGGCGCCACGTCTTGGACGTTCCGTCGAAGACGAGGGTGTTAGACGCACCGTTCAGTGAGAGCGTGAGTGTGTCGGCGGCGTCCGACCAGCACTGGTCACCGGTCTTGGGGCTACCGCCTGCCGTGTCGTCCGAGCAGGGCAGGTAGGAGCGTTCGATGAACCCGGGGGAGAAGTCCCAGCCGTCGCCGACCCAGCCGGACTGGCCGTTGGTCGACGACGTGCGACCGTCCACGCTCTGGGAGCTGTAGTCCAGGGAGACGTTGGGCTTGAAGCCACCTGGAACGTCGGGCAGGCCTATCGGATACGACCATGAGAAGCCACCGGTCGACCCACCCGCCGTCCACTGCCCGGAGGGGGCGAGGGACGTGGCGGAGTAGCTTCCGCCGCCGCCGGAGGCGGAAGCCGTGGCGGCGAAGACGACCGGTTGCGCCACCCGCCCCGGCGAACTCGCGGCCACGGACACGTTCGCCGACACACGGCCGTTCTTCGCGTCGTTCGCGGAGGCCAGCGGCGTCTGCTTGCGGCAGACGTCCTTCGCGGGAGTGGTCAGTGCGCAGGCGGGCAACTGGACCAGGCGCAGTCGGGAGGACCAGTCACCGCCGTACGCCTGGGCGAACGGGCGGTAGTCCAGCTCGACATGGATGCTGCCGGCCGCGCCGGGCTCGGTCCGCTGGACCGAGCCCACGACGCCCGTGACACCGGCACGGTCGGCGGTCGAGCGGTCGCTCAGCCGGATTCGCACCTTCCGGACGGGGGAGGCCGCGGAGCGGGCCTTCGCCTTGCCGGTGGGTGCCGAGACCCAGACCGGGAGCGCGCCGGCCCGTACGGCGGAGGAGGAGGGTACGGGCGTATCGGCGGCCCCGCCCCGGGGCCAGGTCCTCTTGGCACCGGCCGGATCCCAGGAAGGAGTCTTCGGGCGCGGAACCGGCCGTTTGGGCACTGGTGTGACCGGGACCGGATCTGCCTTCTCCGGCGTGACGGCGTAAGAACGCCTCTCGTTGCCGAAAGGCGCCGTCGCAGCGGCTGGATCAGCACTTGTCACCACCATGAGCAGCGCGGACGCGAAGGCTGCGAGTGACGTGCCTGCGGTAATCCGGCCACGGTGGCGGAAAACTGTTCCGACCCTGGATCGACCAGTCATGAAACCCCCCAGTTCCGTATAACGGCCAGCGGAACTTAGCAGGGTTTGAATTACTGAAACTTATGGACGAGAAAAAGCGGAAGTAAAGATTGGGTAATGCACGAGGTCACGAGGCGCCTATCTGTCCAGATTTGGGGTTCTATTGAGTCTGACGGGCGGTAGTGGGTGAATCACTGAACGGTGAATTCCATTTCGAGGGATAAATGGCGCAAGTCCGAACAATGCCGTGCACCTTTGTCAAATATTTACTTGTTCGTTTCGCGTTGAAATGACTATCGTCCGCGAGCCGAAGTGAAACTGCCGACATGTCCAGGGGGGCTGCATGTGGGGCCGTCGTGCGTCCATGCATAAACGCCATATCGTCACGCTGTTGTGCGCCGCGCTCGTATCGACGGCCGCGCCGGGCGCCGCCGTCGCTGTGGCGTCCCACGACCTGCCACCGCCGCTCGTCTCACCGGGGAAACCCGCGCCCGTCCCACAGAATCCGCCGTACAAGGGCCCGCTGGGGCGGATGAAGGACAGCGAGCCGTCCGGACTCACCCGGCCCCAGGAGCAGACCCTCGCCACCGCTCAGAGCAGGGCCGAGACCACGGGCAAGCCGGCCCCGGTCGACACGCTGACCAATGAGACGGACACGGTCACGGCGAACCCGGGAGGCACGGTCACCTGGACGACGAGCGTGCTCCCCGAGCGCGTACGCAAGAACGGTGTCTGGACGCGGCTGGACAGCACACTCCGCGAGAACGCCGACGGCTCGTACAGCCCGACGGCATCGACCGGATCGCTGACCTTCTCCGGCGGAGGTGACGGACCGCTCGTGAGGATGAAGGACGGCAAGGCCACCCTCGGCCTGTCCTGGCCCACGTCGCTGCCGACGCCGAAGACGTCCGGACCGGACATCACCTATCCCGAGGTACTTCCGGGCGTCGACCTCGTGCTCACCGCGAACACCCGGGGCGGATTCACCCAGGTGCTCGTGGTCAAGTCCGCGGCCGCCGCCGCCCACCCCGGCATGGCCTCCCTGAAGCTGGGCGTCCGGGCGACGGGAGTGAAGCTGGCGGAGGACAAGGACGACAACCTGCGGGCGAAGTCACCCGACGGCCGAGTGGTCTTCAGTGCGCCGCAGCCGCACATGTGGGACTCGTCGACGGCCTCGACGACGGCTTCGGGGGCGACCGCGAAGGCGGCCGCTCCCGCGCTCCTGTCCAGCCGGCAGGGCCCGGCCGGTGGGGCCAAGTCCGCCCGCGTCCGGGTGGACGTCAGTGCCTCGGCCCTGACCCTCGTACCGGACGCGAAGCTGCTCAGGGCCACGTCCACCCGGTACCCCGTGTACATCGACCCGTCGTGGAACCCGCACCCGGCGAACGGGTCCAGGCAGCACTTCGTCGGCGTTCAGGAGGGTTGTCCGACGGCGAAGAACTACGACTCGACGACGTACGGAAACCCCGGCGTCGGCATGAACTCGTGGTCCGGCTGCATCGGCCGGGAGAGGGCCTACTTCCAGATCGGCATTCCCTCCGCCATCTGGAAGACGCACATCGTCTCCGCTGTCGCCAACGTCCAGGAGACGTCATCGTCGAGCTGCGGTGAGTCGTCCTCGGTGACTCTCTACACGGCGAACGCGTTCAGCGCGAACACGTCCTGGAGCAGCCGCCCCGGACTGGTCACCGCCCTGGGTTCCCGCACCTTCGGCCCGGCGTGCAGCAGCTATGTGTCCGGCGGATACGCGGTGACCTCAGCGATAGCCAAGGCCGCTGCGGGCCGCGCCGGCAGCTGGACCTTCGCGCTGCTCAACGGCAATGAGTCCAGCGGCGTCTACATGAAGCGCTTCTCGCCCAGCCCCACGGTGAGCATCACGTACAACCACGTGCCCTACGTGCCGAGCGGGCTTGCGGCCACCGTCAACACGGCCTCGTACGGCTGTGACGTCGCCGCTCCCTACCCGGTCATCGGCAAGACCGTCGCCACGACCCCGCCGATGCTCACCGCGGTGGTGGGAGACGCGGACCGGGACGCCCTCGCCGCGAAGTTCACCTACTGGGTGGACGGCAGCACCACCAAGGCGACACTGACCTCTCCGGATGTCGCGAGCGGCAAGCGGGTCCAGGTCCAGCTTCCCGCCTCCTTCGTCTCCGGCTTGAAGGACGGCAGTACCGTCGCCTGGCAAGTCCTTGCCACCGACGGCAAGGACACCGCCACCAACCCGTCCGTCTGCCGTTTCACCGTCGACCAGCGCGCGCCCGCCAAGCCCGCCGTGGAGTCCCAGGGGCTGGTCTTCCCCGAGCGTGACCAGGGCGCCGCGGCGGGCACGGAAGGGACATTCGTGGCGCGTGTCGCGCCCGGATCGACCAACAACACCGCGGCGAAGTTCGTCTTCGGTCTCGACGTGAAGCCCCCGACCTCCAACCCGCCGGCTTCCCAGGTGGTCGCGGCGGTCAACAACAGCGCTTCGTACAAGGTCCGGCCACCGGCCCCCGGAACGCACACCCTGTGGGTGTACGCCCTCGACGCGGCCGGCAACGCCTCGGAGATGTATCCCTACGAGTTCATCGCCCTCGGTCATGCTCCCCGTACGTACGCCAGCCTGAAGGACGCCTTCAACAACACGGCGGTCTCCTCCGACAGCAATCCCGCGCCGGCGAACAGCGACAGCTACGGCAACAGCTTCTCGCTGCAGGACCTGCAGGCGGCCGGCTGGAAGCCGGGCGAGAAGATCACTGTGAACGGTGCCACCTTCACACTGCCGGCATTCGGCACGGGCGCACCCGACAACGTCATGGCCGCGAACCAGACGATCCGGATGAACGGCGCCACGGGCAATGCCCTGGTCTTCCTCGCCACCGCCACCCAGGCGCGCACGGCGCTGGACCGCAACCCGGCGGACGCCACGAGCCCGGTCGTACCGGACGGCACGACGGGAGCGGGCGCCAACTGCGTCCTGACGAACGGCCTGCCGACCGACTGCGAAGCGGCAACGGGAGCCATCACCTACAGCGGGTCGCCGTCCCCGTCTCCGTACTACCTCTCGGTCCCGGACTGGTCGACCGGCCCGGGAACCCTCGCGACGGTCACCCTGCCGCACAGGAACAGGCCCGCAGGCGGCCAGGAGGCGAGACCGGTCAAGATCTACACCTTCTCCGTGCCGCTGCGGCCGGGGGTGGCCGTCGACTCCGTGACGCTGCCGGATGTGAACGACAGGGCGACGCTGGGAATCCCGGGACTGCACATCTTCGGTATGGCGGTGCGGGACACCGGCAAGGCGACGGGTGGGTCGTCCTGGAAGGGCGCTTGGGGAGCCCCTGTCGAAGCCGGCTTCAATTACAACGATGGCGCCGACTACCGGGACCAGACGTTCAGATTCGCCATCGCCCCCAGCGTCGGCGGCACTGGGGCACGCTTGCGACTGTCGAACGCGCACGGTGTGGCCCCGCTCGTGATCGACCACGCGACACTCGGCACCCAGGCCGACGGCGCCAAGACGACCGGGCCGCCGGCCGACGTCACCTTCGACGGCGGTAAGCGGACGACAACCATCCCTGTGGGCGGTGAGGTCCATACGGACCCGGTGCAGGTCGGCGTAGATCCCTCCAGGGCGCTCATAGCCAGTCTCCACCTGGCCAATCCAGTGGCCTTTCTTCCCCAGCACAGCTGGACCGGTAGCTCGAGCATCATGTGGGTCACACCGCCCGGCTCAGGCGACCACACGGCGACGGCAGACGACACCGCATTCGCTGCGAGTGGCGTGAAATGGGGTCGCTTCACCAACATCCTGACCGGACTCGATGTGCTTGCCGTCGACGGAAAGGCTGCAGTAGCGGTGCTGGGTGATGGCTTGGTGGACCCGATCACCAGCGGAGCGCCGGTGCCGGCAATCATGCCCAGACTGACGGAGTGGCTGGTGGACAAGACCTATGCGGCTGGGGCCGGCCTGGGCGTCGTGGCGGCTGGGATCAGGGACAACCGTATGGCCGTCGACCAGGAATCAGGCGGCGACGCGGTTCTGACGAGACTCGATCGAGATGTCCTCTCGGTGGCGGGTGTGAAGACGGCGGTGATCTACGTAGGGCTTCGCGATGTGGTGATGGGGACCGATGATCTGAGTCTCACCGACTCTTATGCCTCTCTGCGCGATCAACTCAGGGCATGGGGAATCAAAGCCGTCTTCACGACCCTGACGCCCTGCTATGGCTACGCTCCGTGCTCACTCGCTGACGATTCCAATCGGCTGGATGTCAACAGCTGGGTGTCGGAGCAGCAGGACTACACCGCGCCCTACGTCGACTACGTCGACACGGAGTCCGCCGTGGCTGTGGCCGACCCGGCGAGCACCCTGAATCCTCAGACATTGCGTCTCGGGGCAGGGCCCGCGCCGGGCGATTACGACGTGGGCGATCACGTCAATCTCACCCGCAATGGCCATCAAGCGGTGGCCAACGCCTTCGGCGTCGCCGTGCTGAAACCGGATTCCATGCCCGGCAGCACATCGTGATCCACGTGCCTCCTGGGCGCTGCGGGGTCCAGGAGGCACGATCGCCGGTCGCCATCGAGCGCTCCAGTCCCACCGGCCGGGGAATCTGGGACCCGCCACCCGTCCGTTACGCTGGACGCGTGGCAGTCGTCGATGTATCCGAAGAGCTGAAGTCCCTCTCCTCGACCATGGGGTCGATCGAGGCCGTACTGGACCTCGACAAGTTGAGGGCAGACATCGCCGTGCTCGAGGAGCAGGCCGCGGCCCCGTCCCTCTGGGACGACCCGGAGGCGGCGCAGAAGATCACCAGCAAGCTCTCGCACCTCCAGGCCGAGGTCCGCAAGGCAGAGGCGCTCCGGGGCCGTATCGACGATCTCGCGATCCTCTTCGAGCTCGCCGAGGCCGAGGACGACGCCGACGCCCTTGCGGAGGCCGAGTCCGAGCTCGTCTCGGTGCGCAAGGCGCTGGACGAGATGGAAGTCCGCACGCTCCTCTCCGGTGACTACGACGAGCGCGAGGCGCTCGTGAACATCCGGGCCGAGGCCGGTGGCGTCGACGCCGCCGACTTCGCCGAGCAGCTCCAGCGCATGTACCTGCGCTGGGCCGAGCGGCACGGCTACGGCACCGAGGTGTACGAGACGTCGTACGCGGAAGAGGCCGGCATCAAGTCGACCACCTTCGTCGTCAAGGCGCCCTACGCCTACGGCACGCTCTCGGTCGAGCAGGGCACGCACCGCCTGGTGCGCATCTCCCCCTTCGACAACCAGGGCCGCCGCCAGACCTCCTTCGCCGGCGTCGAGGTCCTCCCTGTCGTCGAGCAGTCCGACCACGTCGAGATCGACGAGACCGAGCTGCGCATCGACGTCTACCGCGCGTCGGGCCCCGGCGGCCAGGGCGTCAACACCACGGACTCCGCGGTCCGCATCACGCACCTGCCGACCGGCATCGTGGTCTCCTGCCAGAACGAGCGCTCGCAGATCCAGAACAAGGCCAGCGCGATGAACGTCCTCCAGGCCAAGCTCCTCGAGCGCCGCCGCCAGGAGGAGCAGGCCCTGATGGACTCCCTCAAGGGTGACGGCGGCAACTCCTGGGGCAACCAGATGCGTTCGTACGTCCTGCACCCGTACCAGATGGTGAAGGACCTGCGGACGGAGTTCGAGGTCGGCAACCCGCAGGCGGTGCTGGACGGCGAGATCGACGGCTTCCTGGAGGCGGGAATCCGCTGGCGCAAGCAGCAGGAGAAGTAAGCAGGAGAAGTAGGTAGGCGAAGTAGGGGCAGCAGCACCCGCTTTACGCGTCCGAACGGCGTCGGGCTCCCTTGGGGAGTTTCGACGCCGTTCGTGTGGATGGGGTGAATTCGCTGGCGCAAGGGGAAAGTTGATTTGCGGCTCGCTTTGTCGACAAGGGAACTGGCCTTGGCGAGGCGGAAGTTCCGCGTTTTCGTCACAGTTGCATCCCCGCACGCCAGGCAAGTGCGGTGATTTCGGGCATCGCACGCGCAACGACCTTGACTGGCCTGCGGAAACTCGCAATGGTGGCGCTTGGCATGCGCATTTCTGGGGCGCTTGTGACGGGGGCGGGTTGAGCTGAGACCCCCAGCGGCTGTCGCCCAGAGCGCTGCTCCATGACGAGATCAGCTACTGGGGGTAGCAGGCAAATGATGAATAAGACGCGCGTGCGCGTGGTGCGGATAGCGGCCGGCGCGGTGATCGCTGCCGGCGCGTCCCTGACCGCCGCGGGCGCTGCTCAGGCTGTGGGCGTCAACGTCGGTATCGGTGGCATCGAGGCCAGCGTCGAGGTCGACGCCTTCGACACCACCGGCGGCGGTGACACGCTCGGTCAGATCGCGGGCGGTTCGACCGCGACCGGTGGTTCGACGACGGGTGACACCACGACCGGTGGCTCCACCACGGGCGACACCACCACCGGTGGTTCGACCACGGGTGACACCACGACCGGTGGCTCCACCACGGGCGACACCACCACCGGTGGTTCCACCACGACGACCGGTGGTTCGACCACGACCGGTGGTTCGACGACGGGCGAGACCACCACCGGTGGCTCGACCACGACCGGCGGTTCGAGCACGACCGGCGGTTCCACCACGGGCGGTACCACCGCGACCGGTGGTTCGACCACGGGTGGTTCGACCACGACCGGTGGCTCGACCACGGGCGGCTCCACGGCCACCGGTGGCACCACCGCCACGGGCGGGACCACCGCGACCGGTGGAAGCTCGACCGGTGGCTCCACGGCCACGGGTGGCTCCTCCGCCACCGGCGGCTCCAACGGCACCACCGGTAACCCCGGCACCTGCACCGTCGACCTCGATGGTGCCGAGTGCGTCGACAACAACCCCGGACCCAACAACGCCGGCTCTCAGCCGGTCGAGCAGGGCAAGGCCAAGGAGGAGCTGGCGGAGACCGGCGCCGCCGAGACCTCGTTCCTGCTCATCGGGGCCGCGACGATGATCGCCGGGGGCATCGGCTTCCGGATGCTGCCGCGCCTCGTCGCCGGCGGTCGTACCGCCGCCTGATCGGGCGGAAACAGCGCATGTGAGGGCCCGGGTCGCCGTTCGGCGGCCCGGGCCCTTGCGTCTGTCCGGATCTACGCGGTCTGGTGGGTCGCCAGCAGTGCAACCGCCGCGACCAGCACCACCAGAAGCATCAGCAGTGTCGCGGGGGACAGGCCGCCCAGCGGCCCCTGCTGCTGAAGGCGCTCACGGTTCGCCCTGCACACACGGCAGCGGCCCTCGGCGACCGGGGCCGCACAGTTGGCGCATACCAATCGGTCATAGGTCATGCGCTTTCCTCCTCCCGCGTGGCGGTTCCGTCCGCACAACGCTCAGGGCAACGCAACCGTTCCCCCTACCACTGTGCCAGCTCCCACGGGTTTCGGCGCGCCCCGCCGGATTACGCCCGTTCCGTTCCGGGGGTCATAAAGGATAAAGCACGCAAGCGCGGACGGCGACTGCGCGGGTCATCCCCGTTCGCGTATGGTCACGCACACCTACTCCCGGCCGACCGTGGTGCACCCGTGATCCGATTCGACAACGTCTCCAAGTCCTATCCGAAGCAGAACCGCCCCGCGCTCAGGGATGTCTCCCTGGAGATCGAGAAGGGCGAGTTCGTCTTCCTGGTGGGCTCCTCCGGCTCCGGAAAGTCCACCTTTCTCCGGCTGATCCTTCGGGAGGAGCGCGCCAGCCACGGCATGGTGCACGTCCTCGGCAAGGATCTGGCGCGGCTCTCCAACTGGAAGGTGCCGCACATGCGCCGCCAGCTGGGCACCGTCTTCCAGGACTTCCGGCTCCTCCCCAACAAGACCGTCGCGGAGAACGTGGCGTTCGCCCAGGAGGTCATCGGAAAGCCCCGCGGTGAGATCCGCAAGGCCGTACCGCAGGTCCTCGACCTGGTCGGTCTCGGTGGCAAGGAGGACCGCCGGCCGGGCGAGCTGTCCGGTGGCGAGCAGCAGCGCGTCGCCATCGCCCGCGCGTTCGTCAACCGGCCGATGCTCCTGATCGCGGACGAGCCGACCGGCAACCTCGACCCGCAGACGTCCGTCGGCATCATGAAGCTGCTGGACCGGATCAACCGCACCGGCACCACCGTGGTGATGGCGACCCACGACCAGAACATCGTCGACCAGATGCGCAAGCGCGTCATCGAGCTCGAAAAGGGCCGTCTCGTACGCGACCAGGCGCGCGGCGTCTACGGCTACCAGCACTGAGCTGTAGAGGAAAGGCTGAAAGAGTCGCATGCGCGCTCAGTTCGTACTGTCCGAGATCGGCGTCGGTCTCCGCCGCAATCTCACGATGACGTTCGCCGTCATCGTCTCCGTGGCCCTCTCGCTCGCCCTCTTCGGCGGCGCGCTGCTGATGCGCGAGCAGGTCAGCACGATGAAGGACTACTGGTACGACAAGGTCAACGTCTCCATCTTCCTCTGCAACAAGAGTGACGCGGGCACCACGCCCAAGTGCGCCAAGGGCGCGGTCACCGGTCAGCAGAAGGAGCAGATCGAGGCCGACCTGAAGAAGATGACCATCGTCGAGACGGTGACCCACGAGTCCGCCGACGAGGCGTACAAGCACTACCGGGAGCAGTACGGCGACACCCCGATCGCCTCCACCATCACCCCGGACCAGATGCAGGAGTCGTTCCGGGTGAAGCTGAAGGACCCGTCGAAGTACAAGGTGGTCGCCACCGCCTTCGCGGGCCGCGACGGCGTGCAGTCGGTCCAGGACCAGCGGAACATCCTGGAGAACCTCTTCTCCCTGATGAACGGCATGAATGTGGCCGCGCTGGGGGTGATGGCGCTGATGCTGGTGATCGCGCTGATGCTGATCGTCAACACGGTGAGAGTGTCGGCGTTCAGCCGGCGCCGTGAGACCGGCATCATGCGGCTGGTCGGCGCGTCCAGCTTCTACATCCAGATGCCGTTCATCATGGAGGCCGCCTTCGCGGGCCTCCTGGGTGGCGCCGTCGCCTGCGCCATGCTGCTGGTCGGCCGGTACTTCCTGATCGACCACGGTCTGGCGCTCGCCGACAAGATGCAGCTCGTCAACTTCATCGGCTGGGACGCCGTGCTGGCCAAGCTGCCGTTGGTGATCGCGATCGGTCTGCTGATGCCCGCCATGGCCGCGTTCATCGCGTTGCGCAAGTACCTCAAGGTGTGACATGCGCCCCGGGCGCCGTACGGTCAACGACCGTACGGCGCCTTTCGCTTGTCCTACAGTGGGCGACATGCCGGGTCCCGACTCCTGTATGCGGCCCCGCGGTGCCCGCCGCGGGGCTCTTCTCACGTTGGTCTTCGCCGGCGTCCTCGCGACGGCCGCCGTCACCAACTGCCTGCCCCGTCAAGAGCCCACGGCCGCGCGTCTGGCCCCCGCGCGGGTCACCGGTGCGACGGTCGACCGCGAGGCACTCGCGCGTGCAGCGGCCGACGCCGTCGCGGACGGGAAGTCCGGTACGAAGGCGGCCGAGGAGTTCGTCAGCCGCAGCGGTGACCGCTGGGGCGCGGTGTACGCCCCCAGTGAGTACGAGGAGTTCGAGCAGGCCCTCGGCGGCGCCTACACCGGCGTCGGGCTCTCCGCCCGCAAGGGCGACGGCGGACGCGTGGAAGTGGCCGGGGTCCAGAGCGGCGGCCCGGCCGCCAGGGCGGGGCTGCGGCCCGGTGACCGCATCCGTACCGTCGACGGCCGCTGCGTGGACGGACGGCCCGTATCCGAGGTGGTCGCCCTGCTGCGCGGCGACAAGGGCGGTACGACCGCCGCGCCCGGCTCGTCCGTCGTCCTCGGCGTCGAGCGCGGCCGGCACGCCTGGACCGAGACGCTGCGCCGGGCAAGGCTCACCACCGAACCCGTCACCGTTCGGAGCCTCGACGGCGACGCCGTGGTGATCAAGGTGGCGGCGTTCACCAAGGGCGCGGGAGAGCGGGTGCGGGACGCGGTGCGCGGAGCCCCGCCCGGCGCCGGTGTCCTCCTCGACCTCCGGGGCAACGGCGGTGGACTGGTCGCCGAGGCCGCCGTGGCCGCCTCCGCGTTCCTCGACGGCGGTCTGGTCGCCACGTACGACATCGACGGCGAGCAGCGGGCCCTGTACGCGGACGCGGGCGGGGACACCGGCCGGCCCGTGGTCACGCTCGTCGACGGCGGCACGATGAGCGCCGCCGAGTTGCTCACCGGGGCTCTCCAGGACCGCGGCCGGGCCGTCACCGTCGGCTCCCGCACCTTCGGCAAGGGATCCGTGCAGATGCCGAGCCAGCTCCCCGACGGCTCGGTCGCCGAGCTGACCGTCGGCCACTACCGCACCCCCGCAGGCCACAGCGTCGACGGCCGGGGCATCACACCCGACCTGGTGGTGAGCGGACGGGCCGAGGCGCGGGCCCGGACAGTATTGAGT
The DNA here is from genome assembly GCF_055577795.1 of Streptomyces sp. NPDC033174. Taxonomy (NCBI): domain Bacteria; kingdom Bacillati; phylum Actinomycetota; class Actinomycetes; order Kitasatosporales; family Streptomycetaceae; genus Streptomyces; species Streptomyces sp. NPDC033174. The sequence goes on along the minus strand of NZ_JBVIPQ010000001.1, from coordinate 1,327,591 downwards.
GGCCTCGGGGGCCGGTCGTAGTGCGAAAATGACCGCACTATGGCTAAGGAAAAGGACACAGGGCGCAAGATCATCGCGCAGAACAAGAAGGCGCGGCACGACTACCTCATCCTGGACACCTACGAGTGCGGTCTCGTGCTCACGGGTACCGAGGTGAAGTCGCTGCGCCAGGGGCGGGCCTCGCTGGTGGACGGCTTCGTCCAGATCGACGGCAACGAGGCGTGGCTGCACAACGTGCACGTGCCGGAGTACGCGCAGGGCACCTGGACCAACCACTCCGCGCGGCGCAAGCGGAAGCTGCTGATGCACCGCGCCGAGATCGACAAGCTGGAGTCGAAGGCCCAGGAGTCGGGTCACACGATCGTGCCCCTGGTGCTGTACTTCAAGGAGGGCCGGGCGAAGATCGAGATCGCACTGGCCAAGGGTAAGAAGGAGTACGACAAGCGCCAGACGCTGCGCGAGAAGCAGGACCTGCGGGAGACGAACCGGGCGATCGCCGCCGTCAAGCGCAAGCAGCGGAGCGCCTAGCCCGCCACCCCGGCGGGAATACGCTGGCACCGTCGTCCGTTGGTCACGTACGATGGGTCCTGCACCTCACAGCGGGTGCACTGCTTTGAAAAAACAACATGGGGATGATCGGTTTCGACAGCGGATGTCGATGCAGGGGAAGCGAGCCGAGGAAGCGGCAATGATCTCGTTAACCACGTGTCGCAACCAATAATCGCCAACTCCAAGAGCGATAACTCCCGCTTCGCCCTCGCTGCCTAATTTTAGGTAACGAACAGAAGCCTCTGTGAGGAGCGTCAGCCCGGGCTTGATCCCGTCCCGGTTCCTGGCGTCATTCAGGGATCTAAACCTCTAGCTCCGGTCACGGGGGCTGGAGGGAAATCAAACAGTGACTGAGCCCGTCGGAGACTTGTCCGCGTGATCTCCGGGGCCGAGAAAATCGCAGCGGACTGCGCTCGGAGAAGCCCTGCTTCTGCACCGTTGGACGCGGGTTCGATTCCCGCCATCTCCACTCATCCCATGTTCCAATTGAATAGCGTTGACGAAGGCCCGGCAGCCGTCATGGCAGCCGGGCCTTCGTCATGCCCGCCGGAGCAGGTCAAGCACTCTGCGGCGCAGGTCAGACGCTCTGCGGCCGGCCCGTCAGCAGTGTGAGCAGCTCGTCCATCTCGCCGCGCCACTGCCGGTGCACGTTCATCCGGGCCGGTTCGGCCTGCCCGGGCAGCTGGAGACGGAAGGAGCTCCAGACGGCGTTGCGGCGTATGTCGCCGACGGCGCCCGTGACCTGGTCGAAGGTGAGCGCGTACGCGATCTCCTTCGGGCGGTTGCTGAGCCGGTCCGCCTTGTGGATGACGACGGCCTTCTCGGTCACGGTGATGAAGTAGTACGTGAGGAACGCCTGGCCGATCAGGCCGAGCATGCTCATCAGCCAGACACTGGGGCCGGCGATGGCCTGGATCGTGACGACCGGGCGGTCGGCCGGGTTGGCCTGCGCGATGGCGGCGGCGACCTGCTGCTGGATGGTGGCCTTCTTGACGGCCATGGGCCCTCCAATGAGCGGAGTAAGGGTGGGGACGGGAAAGAGCGGAATGATCGCCCCCGCTTGGGGGCGGTGCAGCGTACCGCCCCCGTGGGACCCTCATCCGCGGCGGGGGAGGGCAAGTGCGGCCAGGACGAGCGCCAGGGCCGCGGCCGACACCGGGACCAGATAGCCGTACGCCGGGCCGGCGTGCTCGACCGTCCAGCCGCCGGTCACCGAGCCCACCGCGATGCCGCCGAGGATGGCGGTGACCGCGAGCGTCATGCCCTCGTTCAACTGCCCCTGGGGGGTGAGCCGCTGAACCGCCGTCATGGCCGTGACCATCGTCGGGGCGGTCGCCATCCCGGCGAGCAGCAGACCGCCGGCCACCGCGAGCAGGGAACCCGTGGCGGCGGCGAGGAGCGGCAGGGCCATCAGTACCGTCATCGCGGCGAGGCAGGTCCGCAGCCGGGCGCCGCGCCGGGCCCGGCCGTAGACGAGGCCCGCCCCACATGAACCGGCCGCCTGCAGGGCCAGCACCGGGCCGGCCGCCGGGCCGTCGGCGAAGGCGATCGTGACGACCTCCGTCGACCCGAAGACCGCGCCGGTCGTGAGGAACACCGCGAGCATCGCGGGCATCCCCGGAACGCGCAGCGGCGAGGACTTGGAGGCGCGGGGTGCGACGGGCGGCTCGGTCGAGCGCTGCGCGGCGAAGACCACGACACCGGTGAGCAGGAGAGCCGCGCCGGCCAGCGTGCCGGCCTCCGGGAACAGGGCGGCACAGAGGAAGGCCGCGAGCACCGGGCCGAGCATGAAGCACAGTTCGTCGACGGCCTGCTCGAAGGCGTTCGCGGTGTGCAGGGCCGCCGGGTCGCCCCGGTGGAGGTGGGCCCAGCGGGCGCGGGACATGCCGCCGGTGTTCGGGGTCGTCGCGGTCGCGGCGTACGCGGCGAACAGCGTCCACGCGGGTGCTTCGTAGTGCACGCACAGCAGCAGCGCGAGCGATCCGAGTGCCGCGACCGCCGTGGCGGGCACGGCGACGCGGGCCTGCCCGTACCGGTCCACCTGGCGCGCGGTCCACGGCGCGACGAGCGCGGTGGCGGCGAGCCCGGTGGCGGTGACCGCCCCGGCCAGCGCGTACGAGCCGTACGCCCCGGCGATCATGATGACGGCGCTGACGCTGAACATCCCCATGGGGATCCGGGCGATGAGGTTCCCCAGCGTGAAGGCGCGGGCTCCCGGCGCGGAGAACAGCCGCCCGTAGGGGCCCGGGAGCCGCGGGGGGCGGGCGGCGGCCCGCCTGCGGGGCAGGGCGGCCGCCTCGAAGCGGGGGGCCAGGACGAGGGTCCCGCCCGTGGTGGTCATGCGTGAGGTGGTCGTCTGCGGCATGGATCAAGACTCGGCGCCGGGGTACCCGCGGGTCCAACACCTGCGGCCTCGCCATTGACGCACTCGCGTTGTCAAAGCCCACGCTGTTGAATGCGTCGGTGGCCTCCGACACCGATCCGCGCCTTCTGCGCGCCTTCCTCGCCGTCGCCGACGAGTTGCACTTCACCCGCGCCGCCGCGCGCCTCTACATCGCCCAGCAGGCGCTCAGCCGGGACGTCCGGCGGCTGGAGCGGGAGTTGGGCACCGAGTTGTTCGTACGGACCACCCGGCAGGTGTCCCTCACGGCCGACGGTGAGCGGCTCGTCCCGTACGCCCGGCGCGTGCTGGACGCGCACGACGAGCTGGGCGCCGCCTTCGCCGACGCCTCGCGGCCGCTGCTCGTCGACCTCAACACCGAGGGCATGATCTCCGGCCGGGTCCTCGCCCGCGCGCGGGAGCTCGCGCCGCAGTGCGAGCTGATGGCCCGCTTCGAGAGCGGGCTCACCGGCGCCGCCGCCGGGATACTCGCCGGGCGGCTCGACGTCTCCTTCGGATACGCGGGCGGCCTGGACGCCGCAGTACGGGCCGGGCTCGGGCACCAGCCCGTACGGTACGAACCGCTGGCCGTGCTGCTGCCCGAGGACCATCCGCTCGCCGGCCGCGCCGAGGTGCCGCTGGACGCGCTCGCCGGTGAGTCGATCTACGCGGGCGCCGGGAACCCCGCCACGCTGGAGTGGACCGGTCTGGCGGCCCGGCTCTTCGAGGGGCGGGGGATCGCCATCGCCCCTCCGGCGCCGGTGGCGATCGGCAAGGAGGAGTTCCGGCGGGTGATGGCCAAGACCCGCAGCCCGGTCCTCGCCACGGTCGACTTCCCCGAACTCCCCGGGTCCGTGCTGCGGCCGCTCACCGACCCCGTACCCCTCTCCCCGGTCTTCCTGGTCTGGCGCCGGGGCCTGCGCCACCCCGGGCTCGATGCCCTGCGCGCGGCGGCCGCGGAGCTCGGCGCCCGCGAGGGCTGGCTGCGCATCCCGCCGGACGCCTGGCTGCCGGCGGACGATCCCGGTCTCACAGCCGCGCCCGGCCGCGGGTGAGAGCAAGGTTGCGCAGGGGTCACTTCCTGCCACCGGGCTGAAACGAGGCATCCCTAGCGTCGGTGCCACGAGGTTCCAGAAGGTCCGGAGCTCTGCACGCTCCGGGCCCGACACCGTGGAGGTACCTGATGGGCGGCCGGTGGATCGAACGGTGGGAGCCGGAGGACGAGACCTTCTGGCGTGAAAAGGGAGAGCGGATCGCCAAGCGCAATCTGCTCTTCTCCGTGCTCTCCGAGCACATCGGGTTCTCCGTCTGGAGCCTGTGGTCCGTGATGGTCCTGTTCATGGGACCGCAGTACGGCATCGATCCGGCGGGGAAGTTCTTCCTGATCGCCACGGCGACCGTGGTCGGCGCGGTCGTCCGGGTGCCGTACACCTTCGCCGTCGCGCGGTTCGGCGGCCGGAACTGGACGATCTTCAGCGCCCTGATGCTGCTCCTGCCGACCGGGGCCGCGTACACCGTGATGGAGCCCGGCACGTCGTACACCACGTTCCTCGTGGTGGCCGCGCTCACCGGTGTCGGCGGCGGCAACTTCGCCTCCTCCATGACCAACATCAACGCCTTCTTCCCGCTGCGGAAGAAGGGCTGGGCGCTCGGGCTCAACGCGGGCGGCGGCAACATCGGCGTGCCCGTCGTACAGCTCGTGGGACTGCTGGTGATCAGCACCGCCGGAGCGACCCATCCCCGGATCATCCTCGGCGTCTACATCCCGCTGGTCGTCGTCGCCGCGCTCTGCTCCGCGCTCTTCATGGACAACCTCGCGCCGGTCAAGAACGACACCGGCGCCGCCCGGCAGGCCGTGAAGTCCCGGCACACCTGGATCATGGCGTTCCTGTACATCGGCACCTTCGGGTCCTTCATCGGCTACAGCTTCGCCTTCGGGCTCGTGCTGCAGACCCAGTTCGGGCGCACCCCGCTGCAGGCCGCCTCGCTGACCTTCATCGGGCCGCTGCTCGGCTCGCTGATCCGGCCCGTCGGCGGCTCGCTGGCCGACCGGTACGGCGGCGCCCGCATCACCGTGTGGACCTTCGCCGCGATGGCCGCGGCGACCGGTGTGGTGGTCTACGCGTCCGTCATCGAGTCGCTGGGCGTCTTCCTCGTGGGCTTCATCGGACTGTTCATCCTGAGCGGGCTCGGCAACGGCTCCACGTACAAGATGATCCCGGCCATCTTCCTGGCCCAGGGGCACCGCAAGGGGCTCGCGGGCGAGGAGGCCGAGGCGTACGGCCGCAGGCTCTCGGGGGCCGCGATGGGTCTCATCGGGGCGGTCGGCGCGCTCGGCGGACTGGGGATCAACCTCGCCTTCCGCCAGTCCTTCCAGACCGCCGGAACGGGAACTTCCGCCTTCGTGGCCTTCCTCGCCTTCTACGCGGCGTGCATCGCCGTCACCTACGCGGTATACCTTCGGCGGCCCGCCGAGGTGCCCCCCACGGCGGCCGCGGCGGAGGAAAAGCCGCAGCTCGGTTACGCCGAGGTGTGATCGGGAGTGGTCCGTAACGGCGGAGAAATACAGACGAACCGAATCTGTCACGTGTCACCGGCAGGCTCGGCTCTCATGTACGAGCAAGAGCAGGGTCCCCTCGCGGGGTTCACCGTCGGAGTCACGGCGGCGCGGCGCGCGGACGAGCTGGGCGCGCTCCTGCGGCGCCGCGGCTCGGCCGTCGTCCACGGTCCGGCGCTGCGGATCGTGCCACTCGCGGACGACACCGAACTGCTCGCCGCCACGAAGGAACTCATCGACCGGGCCCCGGACGTCGTCGTCGCGACCACCGCGATCGGCTTCCGGGGCTGGGTCGAGGCGGCCGACGGCTGGGGGTACGGCGAGGAGCTCCTCGACTGCCTGCGCGGGGTCGAGCTGCTCGCCCGGGGCCCCAAGGTCAAGGGCGCCGTCAGGGCGGCCGGGCTGACGGAGGCGTGGTCGCCGTCCTCGGAGTCCATGGCCGAGGTGCTCGACCGGCTGCTCGGGGAGGGCGTGGCGGGCCGCCGCATCGCCCTCCAGCTGCACGGCGAGCCGCTGCCGGGCTTCGTCGAGGCGCTCCGGGCGGGCGGCGCCGACGTCGTGGGCGTCCCCGTCTACCGGTGGATGCCTCCTGAGGAGCTCGGCCCGCTGGACCGGCTCCTCGACGCCACGCTGTCGCGGTCGCTGGACGCGGTCACCTTCACCAGCGCGCCGGCGGCCGCCTCGCTGCTCTCCCGGGCGGAGAACCGCGGGGTCCTGCCGGAGCTGCTCGACGCGCTGCGCCACGACGTGCTGGCGGTCTGCGTGGGGCCGGTCACGGCCCTGCCGCTCCAGGCCCATGGCGTCGACACGCTTCAGCCGGAGCGCTTCCGGCTGGGGCCCCTGGTGCAGGTGCTGTGCCAGGAACTGCCGGCCAGGGCGCGGACCTTCCCCGTGGCCGGGCGGAAGGTGGAGATCCGGGGCCATGCCGTCCTGGTGGACGGGGAGCTGCGACCGGTGCCACCGGCCGGGATGGCGCTGCTCAACGCGCTGGCTCGGCGGCCCGGCTGGGTGGTTTCCCGGGGGGACCTGCTCCGGGCGCTGCCGGGCGCGGGGCGCGACGAGCACGCGGTGGAGACGGCGATGGCCCGGCTGCGTTCGGCGCTGGGGGCGCCGAAGCTGATCCAGACGGTGGTCAAACGGGGGTACCGGCTGGCCCTGGACCAGGCGGCGGACACGAAGTACGCGGACCTGGAGACGGACTCGGGCGCGGGCGCCTGAACGGCCCCGGCCGGTCAGGCCCGGCGCCGCCCGCTCGCAGCCCCGGCCGGGTCACGCCCCGCGCAGCCGCCCGGGCACCCGCAGCAGGCACAGCAGTGCCGCCGTCGACAGGACGCCCCGTACCGTGTTCCAGGCCGTCCAGGGGGCCTCGAAGCGGTCCCGTATGCCCGCCGGGTCGGCGATCGAGGCGGGAGGGCCGGCCGCGGCCAGTGCGTCGTTGAGCGGCACGTTCACGGCCGAGGTGACCACCACGACCGCGACGGAGAGCAGCAGCGCCGCCAGGGTCCAGCGGGTCGCCGGGGTCGCGCGGAGCTGCCAGGCCGCCACCGCCGACAGGACGAGGGCGCCGAAGAAGACGGCGAAGAAGACCGGGTTCTGGATCACGTCGTTGATGTTCTGCATCACCTCGATGAAGACCCGGTCGTCGCTTCGGCCCAGGGCGGGCATCACGGAGCACGCGTAGGCGAACCAGACGCCCGCCGTCAGTCCCGTCGTCACCGTCGCCGCCGCGAGTACCGCGTTCGTGGTCCGTGTCATCGCCGTCTTTGTCATGAGCTCAGTCAACCGGTGGCGGCGGACCGCGACCATGGGCGAGCGTCGCAGGCGCATACGTCTGCGTCCAGGCCTGTGGGCCGGCACGACTGCGGGGCGCATAGCGTGACCGGATGACCGTTCAGATCCGCGGCGCCCGCCCGTCCGACGCGCCCGCCCTCGCCGAGGCCCTGGCCCGCAACCGGGCCCACATGCGCCCCTGGGAGCCGCACCGGCCCGAGGCCTACTTCACCGCCGAGGGACAGGCCGTCCGCCTCGCCGACGCCTCCGTGCGCTGGTTCGCCGTCGACGGGGAGGCGATCGTCGGCGCGGCCACCCTCTCCGGCATCGCCCTCGGCCCGTTCCGCAGCGCGAGCCTTGGCTACTGGGTCGACGCCGAGTACACCGGCCGCGGCCTCGCCACCCGGATCGTCGGGGAGGTGTGCCGCGCCGCACGCGAGGAACTCGGCCTGCACCGCCTGGAAGCCGGGACCGTGCTCCACAACACGGCCTCCCAACGGGTCCTGGCCAAGAGCGGATTCGAGCGGTACGGAACAGCGCCCCGCTATCTGCACATCGACGGCGAGTGGCGCGATCACCACCTCTTCCAGCGGATCCTGCACGACGACCCGCCGCCGCTCGGGTAGCGGGGGTTCCGGTCGCCGCCCCCGGCGGGCACTCTGTTCGGTACACCCGACGGTGACCCCGAGGCGGTGACAGGTACATGGCGCTGACTTTCGATTCCGGGCGGATCTGCCTGGATCTGGCGGCGGAAGAGCTCGACCGTACCGACACGCTCGACCAGTGGCTCAGGGCGGCCGGACTCGTTCCCGCCACCACCCCGCTCCGCGCCCTCGACGCCTGCTGGGTCACGCGTTTCCGGGAACTGCGGGACTGCATAGGCGAGTTGGTCCGGGCGCAGATCGAGGACAGGTGCGCCGACGCCGCCCTGGAGCGGCTCAACACCCTGGCCGCGGCCGCTGCGCCGCCCGCGCCCCGTGCCGTCCGTACGGAATCAGGCCTGCTCGTACGGGTGCTGAGCGGTGAGCCCGACTGCCTCGCCCTGCTCGCCGCCGTCGCCCGTGACGCCGTCGACCTGCTCACCGACCCCGTCGCGCGCGGGCGTCTGCGGCAGTGCGAAGGGGACAACTGCCGCCGCTGCTACCTCGACATGTCCCGCGGGCTCCGCCGCCGCTGGTGCTCCAGCGAGGTGTGTGGAAACCGCGAGCGCGTCGCCCGCCACCGCCGGCGGCACGGCGCCGTTCCGGCGCGGGCCTGAGCGCCGACGGCGGCGGCGTCCGCCGGCCCCGGCGCCGGTCTTCGAAAAAAAAGCCTCGCGCCCGTTGAGTCGATTCCCGTCCGTCTCCGTAGTGATGGGGGACAAGCAGTCAGACAGGGTCTCGACCAGGAGGTTCAGGTGCGCAAGGATGCCGCCGTGGCCGATGACCGTCCGCACAGGGCCCGGCATCGCAGTCAGGCATCACGCTTCGACCCCTCCGTCCCCGACGAGGAGTTGATGCGTGAGCTCTACCGCGAACACGCCGGCCCTTTGCTCGCCTACGTACTCCGACTCGTCGCCGGCGACCGCCAACGCGCCGAGGACGTCGTACAGGAGACGCTCATCCGTGCCTGGAAGAACGCCGGTCAGCTCAACCGGGCCACCGGCTCTGTCCGACCTTGGCTGGTGACGGTCGCCCGTCGCATCGTCATCGACGGCCACCGCAGCCGGCAGGCCCGGCCGCAGGAGGTCGATCCGTCGCCGCTCGAGGTCATGCCCGCGGAGGACGAGATCGACAAGGCGTTGTGGCTCATGACGCTCTCTGATGCGCTCGACGATTTGACCCCGGCCCACCGGGAAGTGTTGGTCGAGACGTACTTCAAGGGGCGTACGGTCAATGAGGCAGCCGAGACGCTCGGCATACCCAGCGGGACCGTCCGGTCCCGCGTGTTCTACGCACTGCGTTCCATGAAGCTGGCGCTGGAGGAGAGGGGGGTCTCGGCATGACGACGTACGAACACGAATCGGTCCACGACGCGGCGGGTGCGTATGTACTCGGCATTCTGGACGCCGCCGACGCCGCCGTCTTCGAGGCGCATCTGGCGGGATGCGAGCTCTGCGCGGCACACCTGGACGAATTCGCCGGTATCGAACCGATGCTGGCCATGCTCGCGGACGCCTCCGGTCCGCCGCCGGTCGTACGTCCCGTCGCGCCCGCACCCACCTCCGGCCCGCCGCTCCTCGACAGGCTCGTGGACGAGGTCGCCGTCAAGCGCGCCCAGCGCCGCCGCCGCACCAGGTTCCTCGTCGCGGCCGCCGCGGCCCTGATCATCGGCGGTCCCGCCGTCGCCGTGGTCGCCACGTCCGGAGGCGGTACGGAGAACCGGGCGGGCGCCGACCCGCACCCCACCAGCCCCGCCGAGGACGCCTTCTTCAACCACATGGACGAGAAGGTCCGGGCCACGGACGCGACCACCAAGGTCAGCGCCACCGTCGGCATGGAGAAGAAGGGCTGGGGCACGCACGCCGTCCTGGAGCTCAAGAACGTCAAGGGCCCCCTGAAGTGCAATCTCGTCGCCGTTTCCAAGAACGGCGAGGAGGAGGTCGTCACCTCCTGGGCGGTCCCGAAGTGGGGCTACGGCATCCCCGGAGCCTCCGAGGAGATGGCCAGGAACCCGCTGTACGTCCACGGCGGCGCGGCGATGGACCGCAACGACATCGACCACTTCGAAGTGCGTACATTCGACGGCAAACGCCTCGTGGAGGTCGACGCCTGAGACGGAGCCTGACAGAGCCGCCCCCTTCGCGTACGCTCGACGGCTGCCCAGTGCACGTCAGAAGGGGGCCTCGGTGGCCACGCAGGAAGCCGACGGTGTGGTCGATACGGTCCGGGACCGCGAGATCAGTGTCGAGCAGGACCATCTCGACCAGGTGTACCGCCGCCTCGAGGAGAAGATCCACGAGGCGGAGTTCCTCATGAACGACGCCGCCAAGCGCGGCCAGGTCGGCACGCCCGGCGCGCTCGCCGAACGCGACGCGCAGGTGTTCCGGGCCGGTATCCATCTGAACCGGCTCAACAACGAATTCGAGGACTTCCTCTTCGGCAGGATCGACCTGCTGCGCGGCAAGGACGGCCAGAAGGGCCCGGACGGGGCGTACACCTCGGTCGAGCCCGCCGAGGACGCCGTGGCGGGGGACAACACCGCCGAGATCGCGGAGACCCTCCACATCGGCCGCATCGGCGTCCTGGACTCCGACTACTCGCCGCTGGTCATCGACTGGCGCGCACCCGCCGCGGCGCCCTTCTACCGCTCCACCCCGGTCGATCCGGGCCGGGTGGTACGCCGCCGGGTCATCCGCTCCAAGGGCCGCAAGGTCCTCGGCGTCGAGGACGACCTGATGCGCCCGGAGCTGAAGGCCACCCTCGGCGGCCGGGACCTCCCGGTGATCGGCGACGGCGCCCTGATGGCCGCCCTCGGCCAGGCCCGCGGCCACACCATGCGCGACATCGTCGCCTCCATCCAGGCGGAGCAGGACATGGTCATCCGGGCGCCCGCCGCCTCGGTGACCTACGTCGAGGGCGGCCCCGGCACCGGCAAGACCGCCGTCGCCCTGCACCGGGCCGCCTACCTGCTCTACCAGGACCGGCGGCGGTACGCCGGCGGCATCCTGATCGTCTCGCCGACGCCACTGCTGGTGTCGTACACCGAGGGCGTCCTGCCGTCCCTCGGCGAGGAGGGGCAGGTCGCGATCCGCGCGGTCGGTTCCCTGGTCGACGGCGTCGAGGCCACCGCGTACGACGATCCGGCCGTGGCCCGCGTCAAGGGCTCCTCCCGGATGCTGAAAGTGCTGCGCAAGGCCGTCCGCGGGGCGCTGGAGACACCGCCCCCAAGACGCACCGGACAGCTCGCCCTCGGCGAGGACGAGGAGCCCCAGGGCGCCCCCGGCACCCCCACCCGGCTGCGGGTCGTCGCCTTCGGCCGCCGCCTGGAGCTGGAGAACGACGAACTCCAGCGCATCCGCCACAACGTCCTCGGCGGCTCCGCCCCCGTCAACCTGCTGCGCCCGCGCGCCCGCAGGCTGCTCCTCGACGCGCTGTACGCCAAGTCCGGCGCCGGCACCCGCCACACGGATCCGGAACTCGCCGCCGAACTCCGCTCCTCCTTCGACGAGGACATCACCTCCGAGGACAGCTTCATCGCCTTCCTCGACGCCTGGTGGCCGGAGCTCACACCCCGACAGGTGCTCACCGCGATGGCCGACGAGAGGCGGCTCGGCCGCTGGGCCCGCCGGATCCTCAACCCGGGTGAGGTGCGCCGGGTGGCCCGCTCGCTGCGCCGCGACGCCCTGTCGGTCCACGACGTGGCGATCCTGGACGAGCTGGAGCTGCTCCTCGGCGCCCCGGCCCGGCCCCGCAAGCGGCGCGAACTGGACCCGATGGACCAGCTGACGGGTCTGGAGGAGCTGATGCCCGTACGCGAGGAGACACAGCGCGAGCGGGCCGAGCGGCTGGCGCAGGAGCGCACCGAATACGCCCATGTCATCGTCGACGAGGCGCAGGACCTGACGCCGATGCAGTGGCGCATGGTCGGCCGGCGCGGCCGCCAGGCCACCTGGACCGTGGTCGGCGATCCGGCCCAGTCGTCGTGGTCGACGCCGGACGAGGCCGCCGAGGCCCGTGACGAGGCCCTCGGCAGCCGTCCCCGGCGCCGTTTCGAGCTCACGGTGAACTACCGCAACCCGGCCGAGATCGCCGAGCTCGCGGCCAAGGTGCTGGCCCTGGCGATGCCCGGCAAGGAGTCGCCGCGCGCGGTCCGCTCCACGGGCGTGGAGCCTCGGTTCGTGGCCACGAGTGGCGGGGACCTCGCCGAGCTGGTCCGCGCGGAGGCACAGCGCCTCCTGGACCGGGTGGACGGCACGGTGGGCGTCGTCGTGGCCATGAACCGCCGCGAGCAGGCGGCGCGCTGGCTCGCCGGTCTGGGAGAACGGGTGGTCGCGCTCGGCAGCCTGGAGGCGAAGGGGCTGGAGTACGACGCCACGGTCGTCGTCTCGCCGGCGGAGATCGCGGACGAGTCGCCGGCCGGTCTTCGGGTGCTGTACGTGGCGCTGACCCGCGCGACACAGCAGTTGACGGTCGTCTCGGGGCCGCGCGACGAGCCGGACGCGGACGGGGTTCCGGACCTGCTCAGGGACTGATCCCGGGGAGCTTCGACGGCTCCGGTTCCGGGTCTTCGCGTCAGGACGGCGAGTCAACTCGTCAAGGAGGAATCACTTACCGGGGTGGTTTGTTAGCCTGTAGGTGGCACCGGCTCGATCCAAGCCCCCGGGCCCAACCTTCGTCGCTCAGAGCGACCACTTGCCGCGAGGCGAGCATGGCGGGTCGGTGCCACTTGGTACGTACATACAGAAGAGGTCCGCGTCACCGCTCCGGTGACGCGGACCTCTTCTGTTTCACCATCACTTCTCGTATGGTGGAAAACAGTTTCCGAAAACAAAATGACCGCATTACCTGCTACCCGCAGGTAGGTGCGACCATCGGAGGGCGCCGCCGGGCAACCAGCCGTGGCGGCGTAGCAACGAAGCTAGGGAAAGCAGAGGAACCCGGTCATGGCAACGGCGCCCAGCGTCTCGTACTCGATGACGGTCCGGCTGGAGGTGCCCGCCAGCGGAACGGCGGTCTCCCAGCTCACCACGGCCGTGGAGTCCTCCGGCGGCTCCGTCACCGGCCTCGATGTGACCGCCTCAGGCCACGAGAAGCTGCGGATCGACGTCACCATCGCGGCGACCTCGACCACCCACGCGGACGAGATCGTCGAGAAGCTCAGCGGCATCGAGGGCGTCACCCTCGGCAAGGTCTCCGACCGTACGTTCCTGATGCACCTCGGCGGCAAGATCGAGATGGCGTCGAAGCACCCCATCCGCAACCGTGACGACCTCTCCATGATCTACACCCCGGGTGTCGCCCGGGTCTGCATGGCGATCGCCGAGAACCCCGAGGACGCCCGCCGCCTCACCATCAAGCGCAACTCCGTCGCGGTCGTGACGGACGGCTCCGCCGTCCTCGGTCTCGGCAACATCGGCCCGATGGCCGCGCTGCCCGTGATGGAGGGCAAGGCGGCCCTCTTCAAGCGCTTCGCCGGCATCGACGCCTGGCCGATCTGCCTCGACACCCAGGACACCGACGCGATCGTCGAGATCGTCAAGGCCATCGCCCCGGGCTTCGCCGGCATCAACCTCGAGGACATCTCCGCACCGCGCTGCTTCGAGATCGAGGCGCGCCTGCGCGAGGCCCTGGACATCCCCGTCTTCCACGACGACCAGCACGGCACCGCGATCGTCGTCCTGGCCTCGCTCACCAACGCGCTGCGCGTGGTCGGCAAGGCCATCGGTGACGTACGGGTCGTCATGTCCGGCGCCGGAGCGGCCGGTACGGCCATCCTCAAGCTGCTGATCGCCGCCGGTGTAAAGCACGCCGTCGTCGCCGACATCCACGGCGTCGTCCACGCCGGCCGCGAGGACCTGGTCGACGCCGCGCCCGGGACGCCGCTGCGCTGGATCGCCGACAACACCAACCCCGAGGGCGTCACCGGCACCCTCAAGGAGGCCGTCGTCGACGCCGACGTCTTCATCGGCGTCTCCGCCCCGAACGTCCTGGGCGGCGACGACGTCGCGGCGATGGCGGACGGCGCGATCGTGTTCGCGCTCGCGAACCCGGATCCCGAAGTGGATCCCGCAATCGCCCGCCAGACGGCGGCAGTTGTGGCCACCGGCCGCTCGGACTTCCCCAACCAGATCAACAACGTGCTGGTCTTCCCCGGCGTCTTCCGCGGTCTGCTCGACGCGCAGTCCCGGACCGTCAACACCGAGATGATGCTCGCGGCCGCCGCCGCCCTCGCCGACGTCGTCACCGACGAGGAGCTGAACCCGAACTACATCATCCCGTCCGTCTTCAACGACAAGGTCGCGGGCGCGGTCGCGGGCGCCGTCCGCAACGCAGCGAAGGCCGCGGGCCCCGCTGTGACGGGCCCCACGTCCGCCTGACCTACGGCGCGTCGCGGGCACCGGGGCCGTAAACCCACCTTTAGGGTGGCGATTCGGCTCCGTGGAGTCCCCGCGGAGTCGACGGAACGTCACGATGACGAGGCAGTGGCGCTTTTCGTGTGACTCCGGGGGGTGCCGGATTGGCTTTCCCGCCGCTGGTGGGGGCAGGATGCTCCATTGAGGGCCTGCGCCCCAGGGGGAACCCCACCGGCGCGGCGGGTCTGACGGCAGACCCGGGTCCGGGGACTGTCCGAGGGCCCTGGCAGCATCGGCTTCGATCTCACGCCTCACAGGCAAGAAGAACACGGGAGTAACAACATGAACCGCAGTGAGCTGGTGGCCGCCCTGGCCGACCGCGCCGAGGTGACTCGCAAGGACGCCGACGCCGTGCTGGCCGCTCTCGCCGAGACCGTCGGTGAGATCGTCGCCAAGGGCGACGAGAAGGTCACCATCCCCGGCTTCCTGACCTTCGAGCGCACCCACCGTGCCGCTCGCACCGCTCGTAACCCGCAGACCGGCGACCCGATCAACATCCCGGCCGGTTACAGCGTGAAGGTCTCCGCGGGCTCCAAGCTCAAGGAAGCCGCCAAGGGCAAGTAACACCCCGAGGCAACGGAGGAGGGCGGTCACCCTGTCAGGGGGTGGCCGCCCTTCGCCGTTGCGCACACCTGCGTGTCAGGGGTCCCGTCAGGGAGGCGGCACGAAAACAGCCCCCGCCGAAGCGGGGGCTGTCGTCCTTCGCCGGGTCAGACGAGCGCCCTGCCCGGGAGTTCGACCTTCGCGCCGAGCTCGACGAGCTTCTCCATGAAGTTCTCGTAGCCGCGGTTGATCAGGTCGATGCCGTGGACACGGGACGTCCCCTGGGCCGCCAGGGCCGCGATCAGGTACGAGAATCCACCCCGGAGGTCCGGGATGACCAGGTCGGCGCCCTGGAGCTTCGTGGGGCCGGACACGACCGCCGAGTGCAGGAAGTTCCGCTGGCCGAAGCGGCAGTCCGAACCACCCAGGCACTCGCGGTACAGCTGGATGTGGGCACCCATCTGGTTCAGCGCGGAGGTGAAGCCCAGCCGCGACTCGTAGACCGTCTCGTGGACGATGGAGAGCCCCGCCGCCTGGGTCAGGGCCACCACCAGCGGCTGCTGCCAGTCGGTCTGGAAACCGGGGTGCACGTCCGTCTCCAGGGCGATCGCGTTGAGCGAGCCACCCGGGTGCCAGAAGCGGATGCCCTCGTCGTCGATCTCGAAGGCGCCGCCGACCTTCCGGTACGTGTTGAGGAAGGTCATCATCGAGCGCTGCTGGGCGCCGCGCACATAGATGTTGCCCTCGGTCGCCAGCGCCGCCGACGCCCAGGAGGCCGCCTCCAGGCGGTCCGGGAGCGCCCGGTGGGTGTAACCGCCGAGGCTGTCGACGCCGGTGATCCGGATCGTGCGGTCGGTGTCCATCGAGATGATCGCGCCCATCTTCTGCAGGACGCAGATCAGGTCCTCGATCTCCGGCTCCACGGCCGCGTTGGAGAGCTCGGTCACGCCCTCCGCGAGCACGGCCGTCAGGAGCACCTGTTCGGTCGAGCCGACCGAGGGGTACGGCAGCCGGATCTTCGTGCCGCGCAGTCGCTGCGGGGCCTCCAGGTACTGGCCGTCCGCGCGCTTCTCGATCGTCGCGCCGAACTGCCGCAGCACCTCGAAGTGGAAGTCGATCGGCCGGCCGCCGATGTCGCAGCCGCCCAGGCCCGGGATGAAGGCGTGGCCGAGGCGGTGCAGCAGCGGACCGCAGAAGAGGATCGGGATGCGGGACGAGCCGGCGTGGGCATCGATGTCGGCGACGTTGGCCGACTCGACGTGGGACGGGTCGAGGATCAGCTCGCCGGGCTCGTCGCCCGGCCTGACCGTCACACCGTGCAGCTGCAGGAGCCCGCGGACGACGCGGACGTCACGGATGTCGGGCACATTGCGCAGTCGGCTCGGCCCGCTGCCGAGGAGTGCGGCGACCATCGCCTTGGGCACGAGGTTCTTCGCGCCGCGGACGCGGATCTCGCCCTCGAGCGGGGTTCCGCCGTGGACAAGCAGTACATCGTCTGTGCCGGTCATGAATCTCGCGTTCCGGAGAGGTGGGCAGGGGGCCAGGGAAAAGGGTACGGCGCTTCTACCCCCGTTCTGTAAGGCCAAGGGGGCCTCGGGCCTGTAATGAATTGGGTACAGCACTATCTGTCCCGCAAGCCTCGCGGAGCGTTACCGTCCGTTTGTTCGAGGGGAGGGGTGCGGGTGCGTGCGCCGTCCCCTGTGTACTGCGTAGCAATCGCACACCACCGGGGCCCGCCGTACAACCCCCGCGAAGGCCGAAGATGCGGGATCATGTCTCGCATGACCGAGGTGTCCTCGCTCACAGGACGGCTGCTCGTCGCCACCCCCACGCTGGTGGACCCGAATTTCGACCGCGCGGTGGTGCTCCTCCTCGACCACGACGACGAGGGCTCCCTCGGCGTGGTCCTCAACCGTCCGACCCCGGTCGGCGTGGTGGAGATCCTGGAGCAGTGGTCCCCTCTCACCGGCGAGCCGGGCGTGGTCTTCCAGGGCGGCCCCGTCTCCCTGGACGCGGCCCTGGGCCTCGCGGTGATCCCCGGTGACGAGGGCCCCCTTGGCTGGCGGCGGGTCTACGGCGCGATCGGCCTGGTGGACCTGGAAACCCCACCGGAACTCCTCGCGGAGGCCCTCGGCTCCCTGCGGATCTTCGCCGGCTACGCGGGCTGGGGCCCCGGCCAGCTGGAGGAGGAGCTCACCCAGGGCGCCTGGTACGTCGTCGAGTCGGAACCGGGGGACGTCTCCTCCCCGCGCCCGGAGGGCTTGTGGCGCGCGGTCCTGAGACGCCAGCGCAACGAACTCGCGATGGTCGCCACGTACCCGGACGACCCGTCGCTGAACTGACCCGCCCGGCTTTCAGTACCCTTGGCATTTATGAGCACTCTCGAGCCCGAGCGCGGGGCAGGTACGGGAACCCTCGTGGAGCCGACGCCACAGGTGTCCCACGGTGACGGCGACCACGAGCGCTACGCCCATTACGTTCAGAAGGACAAGATCATGGCGAGTGCCCTCGACGGCACTCCCGTGGTGGCACTGTGCGGCAAGGTCTGGGTGCCGGGGCGTGACCCCAAGAAGTACCCGGTCTGTCCGATGTGCAAGGAGATCTACGAGTCCATGGGCGCCGGTGGCGGGGACAAGGACAAGGGCGGCAAGGACAAGAAGTAGGGACCGCCTGCAGCGGGGTTCTTTTCGCAGGGGACGGCCCCCGGCGCGCGTACTCGGGTACGCGCGCCGGGGGCCGTTCGCATGGGTGCGCGGCGCCGTGGGGGTGTTCGCGTTGCAGGGCGTGCAACCGCTGGTCACAGAGTGGTCGAGACCACTTGTCGTGCTCTTCGCGCGGGCCTAACCTCACGCGTGTTGTGCAGCACGAAACGTTCGTTGCGTATGCTGCAACGCCATCGGAGGGGATCCCGTATGAAGCTTCCTGCCCGAATCACCGCCCCGATTGCCGCCCTCGCGCTCGCCGGCCTCGCTGCCACCGCCGGGTGCGCCCCGCAGACCTCCGACACCGGCGCGAAGAAGGACGAGACGAGCGGCACCTTGCGCGTCTGGCTCTTCCAGGAGGTCAACAACAAGCCCAAGGAGCAGGTGGTCGAGGCCGCCGTCGCCGCGTTCCAGAAGCGGCACAAGGGGGTGAGTGCCGAAGTGGAGTACATCCCGGTCGACACCCGCGCCCAGCGCATCAAGGCCGCCTTCAACGATCCCAAGAGCGCGCCGGACCTGGTCGAGTACGGCAACACCGACACCGCCGGGTACGTGAAGGACGGTGGACTCGCCGACATCAGCGCCGAGTTCGGGGCGTGGCCGGAGGCGAAGGACACCGACCCGACGGCACGGACCTCGGTCACGGTGGACGGGAAGGTGTACGGCGCGCCGCTGTTCGTGGGGGTGCGCGCTCTGTACTACCGCACCGACGTCTTCCGGGAGATGGGGCTCGCGGCGCCGAAGTCGCAGGCCGAGCTGATCGACACCGCGAAGAGGATCCACAAGGCGAAGCCGGAGCTGTACGGCCTTGCCGTCGGCGGCGCGTACACCTATGGCGCGATGCCGTTCATCTGGGCGAACGGCGGCGAACTCGCCACCGGGAGTGGTGGCGCGTACAAGGCCGCGATCAACAGCGAGGCGGCGCGCAGGGGCATCACCTCGTACACCTCGCTCTTCGGTGACGACAATTGTCCCGCCGCCAAGTGCGCCTCGATGGGCGGCAACGCGACCGTCACCGCCTTCGCCTCGGGCAGGGCGGCGATGGCGATCGGTGGCGACTTCAGCCACGCGGCGGTCGAGGCGGGTGCGGTGAGGGGAAAGTACGCGGTGGTGCCGCTGCCGGGTGTGGCGGCGGGCTCGATCGCCCCACCCTTCGCCGGCGGCAACAACATCGGGGTACTGAAGAGCAGTTCGCACCGGACGCTGGCCGTCGACCTGATGAAGTCCCTGGCCGGGAAGGAGACCCAGGGCAAGCTCTTCGACGCGATGGGATTCCTGCCGACGTACACGGACGTGCGGGCGGACGTGGCGAAAAGGGAGCCGTTCGTGAAGCCATTCGTCGACTCGCTGGGCGCGGGGGCGAAGTTCGTGCCGGCGTCCCCGGGCTGGGGGCAGATCGACGCGTCACTGGTGCTGCCGACGATGTTCCAGGAGATCGTGAGCGGCCGTAAGGACGTGGCGGCCGCGTCGGACGACGCGGCGAAGAAGATGGACGCGGCGTTCGCCGCGGCGGGCTGACCCGGTGATCGACGGTACGAAGACGCGCGCCGCCGGGCCGGAGGCGGCGCCGGCGGCGGGGAGCGCCGTCGGGGCGCGCGGCCCCCGCAGGGCTTCCGGCCCCAAAGCCTCCGGTGGCCCCGGTCGCCGGGGCGGCTGGACGCCCTGGCTCTATCTCGCCCCCGCGCTCGTCGTGCTCGGCGGGCTCCTGGTGTACCCCATCTACCAACTGGGCCTGATCTCCTTCCTGGAGTACACGCAGGCCCAGGTCAGTGGCGGCGAGCCGACCTCCTTCCAGGGCCTCGGCAACTACTCCGCCCTCTTCTCCGACAGCCAGTTCTGGCAGGTCCTGCTCGCCACCCTGCTCTTCGCCGCCGCCTGTGTCGTCGCCACCCTCGCCGTGGGCTGCGCGCTCGCCGTGCTCCTCACCCGGATCCGCGCCGTTCCCCGCCTCGCGCTCATGCTGGCCGCGCTCGGCGCCTGGGCGACGCCCGCCATCACCGGGTCCACCGTCTGGGTGTTCCTCTTCGACCCGGACTTCGGACCCGTCAACAGGGTTCTGGGGCTCGGCGACTTCTCCTGGACGTACGGGCGCTACAGCGCCTTCGCGCTCGTCCTCTTCGAGGTCGTGTGGTGTTCGTTCCCGTTCGTGATGGTGACCGTGTACGCGGGCATCAAGGCCGTCCCGGGCGAGGTCCTGGAGGCCGCGTCGCTCGACGGTGCCTCCCAGTGGCGCACCTGGCGGTCGGTCACCGCACCCATCCTGCGGCCGATCCTCGTCGTCGTCACGATCCAGTCGATCATCTGGGACTTCAAGGTGTTCACCCAGATCTATGTGATGACCGGCGGCGGCGGTATCGCCGGCCAGAACCTCGTCCTCAATGTGTACGCCTACCAGAAGGCCTTCGCGTCGTCCCAGTACAGCCTGGGCTCGGCGATCGGCGTCGTGATGCTGCTGATCCTGCTGGCGGTCACGCTGGTCCATCTCCGTCTGCTGCGACGCCAGGGAGAAGAACTGTGAGCCTCCCGCGCCCCGCCGCCCGTGTCCGCCGTCCCCTCCCGCGTGTCCGCCGCCCCGGGCGCCTCGCCGCCGAGGCCCTCGCCCTCCTCGTCGCCGCCGTCGTCGCCTTCCCGCTGTACTGGATGGTCCTCTCGGCCCTCAAGCCGGCCGGGGAGATCCAGTCGACCGAGGCGCGCCCATGGACCCTGTCCCCGTCCCTGGATTCCTTCCGCCGCGTCTTCGAGCAGCAGGATTTCGGCCGTTATTTCGTCAACAGTCTGATCGTCGCGGGCTCGGTGGTCGTCGCCTCCGCCCTCATCGCCTTTCTGGCGGCGACGGCCGTGACCCGCTTCCGCTTCCGGCTCCGCACGACCCTGCTGATCATGTTCCTGGGCGCGCAGATGGTGCCGATCGAGGCGCTGACGATCCCGCTCTTCTTCCTCATGCGGGACCTCGGCCGGCTCAACACCCTGGGGTCGCTGATCCTGCCGCACATCGCCTTCTCGCTGCCCTTCGCGATCTGGATGCTGCGCGGCTTCGTCAAGGCGGTCCCCGAGGCCCTGGAGGAGGCGGCGTACATCGACGGGGCGAGCCGCACCCGCTTCCTCTGGCAGATCCTCTTCCCGCTGGTGTTCCCCGGCCTGGTCGCGACGAGTGTCTTCTCCTTCATCTCGACGTGGAACGACTTCCTCTTCGCCAAGTCCTTCCTCATCAGCGACACCTCGCAGTCCACCCTCCCCATGGCCCTGCTTGTCTTCTTCAAGCCGGACGAGAACGACTGGGGCGGGATCATGGCCGCGTCGACCGTGATGACGATCCCCGTGCTCGTCTTCTTCGTACTCGTACAGCGCCGCCTGGTCTCGGGCCTCGGCGGCGCGGTGAAGGACTGACCCGCCATGTCCCCAACGGACCTGATCCCCGCTCCGCGTGCAGTCCGCCACGGCGGGGCAGGCGGCTCCTTCTCGCTCGACGAACGGACCACGCTCGATGCCGGTCCGGGCACCGAGGGAGTGGCGCGATGGCTGCGTGCCACGCTCGGGGCCGCCACCGGGCTCCCGTTCGCGGAAGGGCCCGGGCCGCGCGGTGTCCGCCTGCGGCTCAGCGACGCGGTGGGACGCGAGCTGGGCCCGGAGGGCTACCGGCTGTCGACCGACGGGTCGGTCGAGGACGTCGCCGTCCTCATCGAGGGCGGCAGCGCCGCCGGAGTGTTCTGGGGAGCCCAGACACTGCGGCAGCTGCTGGGCCCCGACGCGTACCGCAAGGCGCCCGTCGGCCCGCCGGGCCGTGACTGGGACCTCCCCGAGGTCACGGTCGAAGACGCCCCCCGCTTCTCCTGGCGCGGCCTCATGCTCGACGTCTCACGGCACTTCGTGCCCAAGGACGACGTCCTGCGCCATCTCGACCTCCTCGCCGCGCACAAGCTCAACGTCTTCCACTTCCACCTCACCGACGACCAGGGCTGGCGCATCGAGATCAAGCGCCACCCGAGGCTCACCGAGGTCGGCGCCTGGCGTTCGCGTACGAAATGGGGGCACCGCGCCTCACCGCTGTGGAGCGAGGTCCCGCACGGCGGTCACTACACGCAGGACGACATCCGCGAGATCGTCGCCTACGCCGCCGAGCGGCATATCGGCGTGATCCCCGAGATCGACATTCCCGGCCACTCGCAGGCCGCAATCGCCGCGTATCCGGAACTCGGCAACACCGATGTCATCGACACGACCTCCCTCACCGTCTGGGACACCTGGGGCGTCAACCCGAACGTACTCGCCCCCACTGACAACACCCTCCGGTTCTACGAGGGCGTCCTGGAGGAGGTGCTGGAACTCTTCCCGGCCGAGACGTCTCCCTTCGTCCACATCGGCGGCGACGAGTGCCCCAAGGACCAGTGGAAGCAGTCGCCGACCGCCCAGGCGCGGATCCGGGAGCTGGGCCTCAAGGACGAGGACGAGCTCCAGTCCTGGTTCATCAGGCACTTCGACAACTGGCTGACCGCGCGCGGCCGTCGCCTGATCGGCTGGGACGAGATCCTGGAGGGCGGCCTCGCGCCCGGCGCCGCCGTCTCCTCCTGGCGTGGGTACGCGGGCGGCATCGCCGCCGCCGAGGCCGGTCACGACGTCGTCATGTGCCCCGAGCAGCAGGTCTACTTGGACCACCGCCAGGCGCCGGGTGACGACGAGCCGATGCCCATCGGATACGTCCGCACCCTCCAGGACGTGTACCGCTTCGAGCCCGTACCGCCGGGGCTCTCCGCCGGGGCGGCCGCCCATATCCTCGGCACCCAGGCCAATGTCTGGACCGAGGTCATGGAGAACCGCGCCCGCGTCGACTACCAGGTCTTCCCGCGTCTGGTGGCTTTCGCGGAGGTCGCCTGGTCCGCGCTGCCCGCACCCGCCGAACGCGACTTCGCTGATTTCGAGAGGCGAATGACCGTCCACTACCGGCGCCTTGACGCGCTCGGCGTCGACTACCGGCCCCCGACCGGCCCCTTGCCGCGGCACCTGCGGCCCGGCGTCGTCGGTCGCCCGATCGAGGGGGCGCCCCCGAACGTGTGAGCCCGGTGGGCAGGCGGCCGTCCCGCGCCCCTCCGCCCGGGACGGCGGAGGCCCGTCGGCGCCCCGGGGAGCCGCGTGGGCCCGGGCGCCGCCGGACCGGTCGGAACCGTCAAGAACAAGTCGCCCAAGGTTCGCCGAAGGACAGCAATCCGCATGTGACGCCAATCCTGTGGCAAATCGGGCCATCTCCCTGGTCAACGGACGTCAGGGACGGAAGCATCCTTCGCGGACCCTCTCGTCGGTCGGCTCGGAAGATGTGCCAGAGTTGCCACGTCCGGGCTGTGAGCACGTACCGTACGGCCTCACAGGCGGGACAGCCGGGACAGCCGGGACACCGGGAAGGGGCAGCTGGGTTGACCACGCACGCACCGCAGGCGGCGCAGTCCGTGATGCTGCCGACCTCGCTCGACGAGGCCGTGGCGGCGCTGAGCGCCATGCCCGCCGCCGTGCCCGTCGCGGGCGGCACCGATCTGATGGCGGCCGTCAACAGAGGTCAATTGCGCCCGGCCGGACTCGTCGGCCTCGGCCGGATCAACGAGACGCGCGGCTGGCAGTACCAGGACGGCAACGCCCTCCTCGGCGCCGGCCTCACCCACGCCCGTATGGGCCGCCCCGACTTCGCCGCCCTCATCCCCGCGCTCGCCGCGGCCGCGCGCGCGGCCGGCCCGCCGCAGATCCGCAACGCCGGAACGCTAGGGGGCAACATCGTCACCGCCGCCCCGACCGGAGACTCCCTGCCCGTCCTGGCCGCCCTGGAGGCGGACCTGCTGATTTCGGGCCCGGCCGGCACGCGCGAGATCCCCGTCTCCCATCTGCTGGCCGGCCGGGAGATGCTCGGCCCCGGCGAACTCATCGGCTTCGTGCGGGTGCCGCTCCTGCACGCCCCCCAGGTCTTCTTCAAGGCGACGGGCCGCACCGGCCCCGGGCGGGCCACGGCCTCCGTCGCGGTCGTCCTCGACCCGGCGCGGCGCGGCGTGCGCTGCGCGGTCGGCGCGATCGCGCCCATGCCGCTGCGCCCGCTGGAGGCGGAGCGCTGGATCGCCTCGCTGATCGACTGGGACGGTGAGCGGGGGCTGGCACCGGAGGCGCTGACGGCGTTCGGCGAGTACGTCGCCGCCGCCTGCATTCCGGACCCGGTGGCCGTCGACGGCGAGGAGCCGCCCGCACTGCCGCCCGCCGTACTGCATCTGCGGCGCACGGTCGCCGCGCTGTCCCGACGGGCACTGGGGAGGGCGCTGTCGTGAGCACCGACGAGAACGAGAACGAGAACCAGCGGCCGGGGCCGCAGCAGGGCGGCTGGCAGCCGGTCCCGCACGGCGGCGAGTACGACGCCGAGGCCACCGCGTTCGTACAGCTGCCGCCGGGCGACCTGCTGGACGGGGCGCCGCTGGCCGCACCGGGCCACGGTTACGTGCCGCCGCAGTTCACGCCGCCCTCGATCGTGCCGTTGACGCCGGCCGCCGGCACCGACCCGGCCGCGACGGGCACCTGGGTCGTCCAGACGCCCGGGTCCGTCCCGGACCCCGCCGCGGAGCCTTCGGGCGAGCAGGTGACCTGGCCGGAGCCGGGCGCGGTGCACGAGGCGGCGCACGACCCGCGGGCGACAGGACAGTGGACCTTCCCCGAGGCGGCGGAGGGCGGGCCCGGCGGCCCGGCCCCCTCGGAGCTGACGGGGCAATGGACGATCCCGGTCGCCCAGGGGGATCTTCCGGACGAGTCGGGCGAGTTCACCACGTCGGCCCTGATGTCCCAGTGGGCGGGCGGGGCCCCGCCGGCCACGCTGCCCGGCGGCGCGCCCGCGCCCTGGGCCACGCCCGCCGTGCCACAGCACCCCGAGCCGGCGCCCGAGCCCGAGGAGGGCCACGCGTCCTACGCGACGGCGGGCGGGCCGGTCACCGGCCCGCCGACCCTGCCCGGTGGCGCACCCGCGCCGTGGGCGACCGAGGCGGCCGCGGCCGCCGCGCCGGACGCCGGAGAGGCCGCCGGCGCGGAGCCCGCTGCCGAGGACGCCGTCGCTCCCGTGGAGCCCCAGGAACCCCTGGAGCCGGTGGAGAGCGCACACGGGCCCGCACAGCCCGTGGAGCAGCCCCCGGAGCCGTTCACGGAGCCCGTGGGGCAGCCCGCGGCCGAGGCTCCCGCCGTCATCGCCACGAGCAGCAGTGACAGCGACGAACACCCCCACGGCTCCTACGTCCTGCGCGTCAACGGCACCGACCGTCCCGTCACCGACTCCTGGATCGGCGAGTCGCTGCTCTACGTCCTGCGCGAGCGCCTCGGCCTCGCCGGGGCCAAGGACGGCTGCTCCCAGGGCGAGTGCGGCGCGTGCAACGTCCAGGTCGACGGGCGGCTCGTCGCCTCCTGCCTGGTGCCCGCGGCCACCGCCGCCGGCAGCGAGGTCCGTACGGTCGAGGGCCTGGCCGTCGACGGCGAACCGTCCGACGTCCAGCGCGCCCTCGCCAAGTGCGGAGCCGTCCAGTGCGGCTTCTGCATCCCCGGCATGGCGATGACCGTCCACGACCTCCTGGAGGGCAACCACGCCCCCAGCGAGCTGGAGACACGCCAGGCGCTCTGCGGCAACCTCTGCCGCTGCTCCGGCTACCGGGGCATCGTCGACGCCGTCCAGGAAGTGGTCGCCGAGCGCGAGGCGAGCGCCGCGGCCTCCGCGAGCGCAGCCGCCGGTACCGCCCGCGCGGCGCACCCACCGCACGCGCCGGCCCAGGGCGCCGGCGACGAGCTCCGCATCCCGCACCAGGTTCCCCACCCGCACGACGGAGGCATGGCGTGAGCAACGACGCGGCCACCGCCACCATGGCGGTCGACGGACCCCAGCAGGAACCGCCGGCCCACGGCCTCGGCGCGTCGCTCCCCGCGGCCGACACCCGGGCCAAGACCGAGGGCACGTTCCCGTACGCCTCCGACCTGTGGGCCGAGGGACTGCTCTGGGCCGCGATCCTGCGCTCGCCGCACGCGCACGCGCGGATCGTGTCGATCGACACCACGGCCGCCGCCGAGATGCCGGGCGTACGGGCCGTGGTGACGCACGCCGACGTCCCGGGCGACCCGGCCTACGGCCGTACCGTCGCCGACCGTCCCGTCTTCGCCACCGACCTCGTGCGCCACCACGGCGAGGCCATCGCCGCCGTCGCCGCCGACCACCCCGACACGGCCCGCCTCGCCGCCGCGGCCATCGCCGTCGAGTACGAGCTCCTCGACCCGGTCACCGACCCCGAGAAGGCGTTCGCGGCCGAACCGCTGCACCCCGACGGCAACCTGATCCGCCACATCCCGCTGCGCTACGGAGACCCGGACGTCACCGGTGACGTGATCGTCGAGGGCCTCTACCGCATCGGCCGCCAGGACCCGGCCACCGTCGGCGCGGAGGCCGGCCTCGCCGTGCCGCGCCCCGACGGCGGCGTCGAGATCTACACCGCGTCCACCGACCCGCACACCGACCGCGACCTCGCGGCGGCCTGCTTCGGCCTCGAAGCCGACCGGGTCAAGATCGTCGTCACCGGCGTCCCCGGCGCGACGGGCGACCGCGACGACCCCGGCTTCCAGATCCCGCTCGGCCTGCTGGCCCTGCGCACCGGCTGCCCCGTCAAACTCACGGCCACCCGCGAGGAGTCCTTCCTCGGCCACGCCCACCGCCACCCCACCCTGCTGCGCTACCGCCACCACGCGGACGCCGAGGGCCGGCTGCTGAAGGTCGAGGCCCAGATCCTCCTCGACGCGGGTGCCTACGCGGACGCCTCGTCCGAGTCGCTGGCCGCGGCGGTCGCCTTCGCCTGCGGCCCGTACGTCGTGCCGCACGCCTTCATCGAGGGCTGGGCCGTCCGTACGAACAACCCCCCGTCCGGCCATGTGCGGGGCGAGGGCGCGATGCAGGTCTGCGCCGCGTACGAAGCGCAGATGGACAAACTGTCCGCCAAACTCGGTATCGAGCCCACCGAGCTGAGGCTGCGCAACGTGCTGGCGACGGGCGACATCCTGCCCACCGGCCAGACCGTCACCTGCCCCGCCCCCGTGGCCGAACTCCTTCAGTCCGTACGCGACTTCCCCCTGCCCGCTCTCCCCGTGGACGCCCCGGAGGACGACTGGCTCCTCCCCGGCGGCCCGGAGGGCGCGGGCGAACCGGGCGCCGTGCGCCGAGGGGTCGGCTACGCCCTCGGCATGGTCCACATGCTCGGCGCCGAGGGCACGGACGAGGTGTCGACCGCCACCGTCAAGGTGCACGACGGCGTCGCGACCGTCATCTGCGCGGCCGTCGACACCGGCCAGGGCTTCACCACGCTGGCCCGCCAGATCGTGCAGGAAACCCTGGGCATCGACGAGGTCCACGTGGCCTCCGTCGACACCGACCAGCCCCCGGCGGGGCCGGCCACCCACGGCCGCCACACCTGGGTCTCCGGCGGAGCCGTCGAACGCGCCGCGAAGATGGTGCGCACTCAGCTCCTCCAGCCGCTGGCCCACAAGTTCGGCATGTCCACCGAGCTGCTCCAGATCACCGACGGCAAGATCACGTCGTACGACGGCGTCCTCTCGACGACGGTCACGGAAGCCATGGACGGCAAGGAACTCTGGGCCACCGCCCAGTGCCGCCCCCACCCCACCGAGCCCCTCGACGAGGCGGGCCAGGGTGACGCCTTCGTCGGCCTCGCCTTCTGCGCGATCCGCGCGGTCGTCGACGTGGACATCGAACTCGGTTCGGTCCGCGTCGTCGAAATGGCCGTCGCCCAGGACGTCGGCCGCGTCCTCAACCCCGCCCAACTGGCCACCCGTATCGAGGCGGGCGTCACCCAGGGCGTCGGCGCCGCCCTCACGGAGAACCTCCGCACCACCCGCGGTGTCGTCCGTCACCCCGACTTCACCGGCTACGCCCTCCCCACCTCGCTGGACGCCCCGGACATCCGCATCGTCAAGCTCGTCGAGGAACGCGACGTGGTCGCCCCCTTCGGCGCGAAGGCGGCGAGCGCGGTGCCCGTGGTGACCTCCCCGGCGGCGGTGGCCTCGGCGGTCCGCGCGGCGACCGGGCGGCCCGTCAACCGCCTCCCGATAAGACCCCAGGCGGCGGTGGCGGCGCCCGTCCAGTGACGGCCTGAACCGATCCCTTCCGTACGCTCGGGATGCACCGTGTCACTGTCAGTGACTACAGTGTGTCCCGACGCTTTTTCGCGACGCGTACGGGTGGGACCGGGGGAGGGGCGGCGGCATGGTGACTGCGGGCGGTGGGACGGGCCGGGAGCGGCCGTCGCAGGCCGAGACGGACAAGCTCTGGAGGGATGCTCCGAGCAAGGCGATGCTGGTCGAGGCCGACACCCTCCGGAAGTTCCGGCACCGGACCGACGAGGCCCTCACCAAACTCCTCGGCTCCCCGACCGCGCCCGGCCGCCTCGCCGACGAACGCATCGCGCGCGGCCAACTGGGCGGCGGAAACGGTCACTTCGCCGAGGCGGAGGATCTCTTCGGTGCGTACGAGACCGTCGTGACCCAGCTCAAGCAGCTCTCCACCATGCTGTCCGACTCGATCGAGGGGCTGAGCATCGCCGTCCACGCGTCCCAGGCGGGCTACGACGCGATCGACGAGGACGTACGCCGGCGCCTGGCGGCCCTCGACCGGAACACCCGCCGCTGGGCCCAGGCCCACCCTCCGGCGGGCACTCCGAAGAGCAGCCCCTCCCGGGGCACGGAATTCTGACGACGCCGACGACCGGGAGGCGCGACATGGGTACGAACACGGGCGGGCACGGGGTCTCGACACCCTTCGAGACCATGACCCACGACCAACTCCGGGCCTGGCTGCACCCGGCCAGCAGCGACGCGGTGACCGCGATCGCCGACCGCCTGACCGCGGCCGCGCGGACCATGCACGCGATCTCCGCCGACCTCAAGGCCCACATGAGCCGCGTCGGCTGGCAGGGCGAGGCGGGCGACGCCTTCCGCACCTGGGGCACGGACACGGCCAACGCGACGGCCCGCCTGGCGAACTACAGCGCGGGCGCGGCGAAGTGGCTGTCGATCGCCTCCGAAACGATCGCCGAGGTCAAGAGCGCGATGCCCTACGACAAGGGCTCCCCGAAGGCCAACCTCGCCTCCGCCCTCTCCCACCCGAACAGCCAGGACCCGGCGACCGCGGCCTGGGCGGCCCGAACGACCCTGGTGGCGGACGAGGGCCTCCGCCAGGCGGCGATCCGCCAGATGCGGAAGCTCGCGGGGGCGTACGCGTGGGCGGCGAGCGGGCTGAACGCGTTGGAGGTACCTCGGTTTCCGGCGCCGCCGGGGGAGTTTGTGCCGGCGGGGTTGGAGGACGTCGGCGCCCGTCGACAGGATTATGGATCCGGCGGTTTGCCTGCGGGAGGCAGTGGCATTGCTTCCGCGGTGCCATGGACTGCTCATACTCCGTCGCAACCAAGCTTCGCGGATTCGGAGCACAACCCACGGTTCGAACTTGACGGCGGCGCCACTCCGTTGCAGCAAAGTTCGGTTCCTGTTGCCGATAGCGGCGTCCCCAGCCTGGGAAGAGCGGACGGAGGCGGGTTCGTACCTGCCGTCGTGCCCTCTCGCGGGCTAACTCGGCTAACAGGCAACCTGACAGGAATCCCCGACGCCATAAGGATGTCCGAGGTGGGCCAACTTCCAACAGTCCCGCAAGACGAAGGCATCGTGGGCGGGCGCCCTGTACTGCGCGAGCCCGGACGGACTGCTGGTGGGATTCCGCGGGGCACCGTGATCGGAGTGGAGGGGACGCATGCTCGTACTCCGTCGAGCCGGGGTATTGGCGGCCCAGAAACGGCTGATCCCGGCAGCCCTCATAGCGGTGTGGCGGGCAGCCGTCGTATTACCGCCTCACCCGCTCTCAGCGACTCGCCCCACCACACCACCATTGGCGGCGCTATCGGACCCGGCGGTCATGGAGGCGTGTCAGGTAACCAGGCCCGCAGGAGCACGCGACCGGACTACCTCACCGAGGACGAGGAGACTTGGCGCTTGGGTGGGCGTCGGGTCGTGCCACCGGTCATCGAATGATCGCGATCACGGAACTGGGCTAAGGAAGCAGATGCGCAGCATCGGTATTGGTAGAAGCCTGAGCCGGCCAGCTCTGGCCCTCGCGCTGGCATTCCTGGTAGTTGGCGCAGCTGGTGTCCCGGCGATCGCGGATTCCATCCGCTCGGGTCAGTGGCACCTTGACGCTATGCATGCCGAAGAGATGTGGAAGACGAGTACCGGCCTGGGGATTACGGTCGCCGTGATCGACACGGGTGTGAATGCGGCGCATCCCGACCTGAAGGGTCAAGTCTTCGAAGGTAGGGACCTTGCCACGGGTGAGCGCGGTGATGCGCAAACCGACTATCGGGGGCACGGGACCGGGATGGCTGCGCTCATTGCTGGGACAGGTCGACAACGAGGTGGGGACGGCGCCTTCGGCCTGGCACCCGGCGTCAAGATCTTGCCGGTACGTATGCCGAACTCCGAGGGCTCGAAGAATCAGGCGGAAGTGAATCGCAACTACAACGCGCTGATCGATGATGCGATTCGTTACGCCGCGGACTCCGGTGCCAGAGTCATCAACATCTCCCAGGCCGTCCCCGAAGGGTCCCCACAGCTGACGGCCGCCGTCCGATACGCACTTCGTAAGGGATCACTCATCTTCGCCGGCGTGGGCAACGACGGTGATACGGGCAACGCCCCCATGTACCCCGCCGCCACCCCCGGCGTCGTCGGCGTCGGCGCAGTCGGGCGGGATGGGAAGAGGACCGTCGAAGCCCAGCACGGTCCCCAAGTCGACCTCGTGGCCCCCGGTTGGGACATCGTCGCCGCCTGCAACGGCAAGACCGGCGTATGTAAGACCAGCGGCACAAGCGACGCCACCGCCCTCGTCTCCGCCTCCGCCGCTCTGCTCTGGGCCGCTCATCCCGACTGGACCAACAATCAGGTCCTCCGTGTCCTTCTTCGTACGGCCGGTGGCACCAAGAGCGCCGCCAAGCGGGACGATCACGTCGGGTACGGCGCCGTGCGGCCGAGGGTTGCTCTGGTGGAGCCGGGGGACCCCGGGCCCGCCGACGTGTATCCGCTTCCGGATCTCGCCCCCGTGCCGCGGACTTCGCCCTCCGCCTCCACCACCGCCCCGGCCGCGCGCGGAGTCGGCCTGGGGGTGGGGGTGGGGGTGGGAGTCGGCATCGCCGTACTCGTTCTCGGCGTCGCCGTCCCTCTCGTCCGGTCCCGTCGGCGCCGCACCTGACGGGCTCAGTCGGCGGCCGGCTCCGGGTCGGAGCCGGGCGGGAGGAGCAGGGACGCGGCGAGGATCGACGCGCGGGTGATCAGCGCCGCGAGGAGGATCGGGCCGAAGCCGTCGACCTGGAGGTCCGCGATCTCGCCGCCCAGCCAGGAGAGCAGCCACCAGATGAGGGCGTCCTGCACGTACCCGGCCGCCGCGAAGGCCAGTAGCGCCGGGGCGGGGACGGGCGCGGACGGGCCTATGAAGATGAGCTGGGTGAGCAGTGCGACCACGATGAACGCGACGGCGAGGGAGAAGACCGCTTCTTCGCCGGACGGGCCCAGTGTGATGCCGGGCAACAGCGTTCCGGCGAGGCACACTCCGACGAGCGCGCCGAGCTTGCGTCTGCCTTGTGCGGTCATGCGCGGACTCTGGCACACCCCTACCGGGGTTGTGAAGATCCTCTGGAGGCCGTGATCGGAATCGAACCGACGTAACCCGCTTTGCAGGCGAGTCCCTAAGCCACTCGGGCACACGGCCGTGTGCTTTTCGATGTCATGACCGTAGGCCCGCGCCGCCCGGGGTCTCAAGGGCCCCGGCCGCCCTGCAACATGACTGCCATGTTGCGTTCACGCTGGTCGTACGACCAAAGGCGCGCAGCGTGCCCGTCTCGGGACAGGGTCCAACTGGAGGGACGCCCCTTACGCTGGTGGTCATGGCCCCCCTGGAACCACGTGACACGGATGTCACTCGCGCCACCCCGCCCGCCCAAGAGGAGCGGCCCGGGGGCGCCGCCCGGGTTCTGGACCGGGCCCATCGTGCCCTCAGTGTCGGCATGGTCTCCGTCGTCCTGCTGATCGCCTTCGAGGCGACCGCGGTCGGCACGGCCATGCCCGTCGCCGCCCGGGAGCTGAACGGCGTCCCCCTCTACGCCTTCGCCTTCTCGGCGTACTTCACCACCAGCCTCTTCGCGATGGTGCTCTCCGGGCAGTGGTCCGACCGCAGCGGGCCTCTCGCGCCGCTCACCACCGGCATCTCCGCCTTCGCCGCCGGTCTGCTGCTGTCCGGTACGGCCGGCAGCATGTGGCTCTTCATCGCCGGCCGGGCGGTCCAGGGTCTCGGCGGCGGACTGCTGATCGTGGCGTTGTACGTCGTCATCAGCCGGGCCTACTCCGAAGAGCTGCGCCCGGCCATCATGGCGGCCTTCGCAGCCAGTTGGATCGTCCCGTCCATCGTCGGGCCCCTCGCCTCCGGAGCCGTCACCGAACACCTCGGATGGCGCTGGGTCTTCGTCGGCATCCCCGTCCTCGTCGTGCTGCCACTGGTGCTCGCGTTGCCCGCGATCCGGCGCACCGCGTCCGGGCCCGCCGACCCCGACGCGCCGGTGACGCCCTTCGACGCGCGGCGGATCCGGCTGGCGCTCGGTATCTCGTCGGGGGCGGGTCTCCTTCAGTACGCCGGGCAGGAGCTCCGCTGGCTGTCCCTGGTCCCGGCCGTGGCCGGTGCGGCACTGCTCGTGCCGTCGGCGCTGGGGCTGCTGCCGCGCGGAACGTTCCGATCGGGCCGTGGGCTGCCCTCGGTCGTCCTGTTGCGCGGGATCGCGGCCGGGTCGTTCATAGCGGCGGAGTCCTTCGTACCGCTGATGCTGGTCACCGAGCGGGGGCTGAGTCCCACGCTGGCCGGGATGTCGCTCGCGGTCGGCGGCGCGACCTGGACGCTCGGGTCGTACCTCCAGTCGCGGCCGAGGGTGGAGCCGTACCGCGAGCGGTTGGTCGTACTCGGCATGGTGCTCGTCGCGGCGGCGATCGCGGCAGCGCCGAGCGTGCTGATCCCTGCGGTGCCGGTGTGGGTGGTGGCGGTGGCATGGGGGTTCGGCTGCCTCGGCATGGGCCTGGTGATCGCGTCGACCAGCGTCCTGCTGCTCACCCTGTCGGCGCCGGAGGAGGCGGGAGCCAACTCGGCCGCGCTCCAGATCTCGGACGCCCTCTCCAACGTGCTGTTGCTCGCCGGCGGAGGGGCCGCGTTCGCGGCGCTGGGCGGGGGAGCGGTGGCCGCCCACGGGGTGACGGCGACGGCCGGTTCCCATCCCTCGGCCTTCGCGGCGGTGTTCCTGCCGATGGCGGGCGTGGCCCTGGTGGGCGCGTGGGTGGCGACGCGCCTGCGTACTCACCCGGTCCACCCGTAATCCGGCGAGCCCGAGCGCAAGGGGTGGCTCCGCCCTGTCTGACCCGCACCCCTGCCTGACCCGCACCCCGGCCTGCCTCGCGCGCCGACCGAAACCGGGAAACCGGGGGCGCCCCCCCGCACCCGCTGACCAGGACGCCGCATACGACCTGCTCATCGCCGTCGCCCCCGGTGAGCCGTCCCGTACCCGCGCCGTCCGGGACGTACCGCGGCGGCTGTGAGCCAGGTCTCAACGGCCGCCGTCCCGGCCCCGTTCCGGCGGGAGGCGGGAGTCCCCCCGGTAGGGTGGCCCGGTTGTCGTACGTAAGCAGTACCCACGAGAGCCGAATCGGAGACCGTGACTACTACCGCCTCCCATCACCTCTCACCCGCCTTCCCCGGCCGCGCCCCCTGGGGCACCGCCAACAAGCTGCGCGCCTGGCAGCAGGGCGCCATGGAGAAGTACATCCAGGAGCAGCCGCGTGACTTCCTCGCGGTCGCAACCCCCGGCGCCGGCAAGACCACCTTCGCGCTGACCCTCGCGTCCTGGCTGCTGCACCACCACGTGGTGCAGCAGATCACCGTCGTCGCGCCCACCGAGCACCTCAAGAAGCAGTGGGCCGCGGCCGCCGCGCGCATAGGGATCAAGCTGGACCCGGACTACAGCGCCGGGCCGCTGAGCAAGGAGTACCACGGCGTCGCCCTGACCTACGCCGGCGTCGGCGTGCGCCCCATGCTGCACCGCAACCGCTGCGAGCAGCGCAAGACGCTCGTCATCCTCGACGAGATCCACCACGCCGGTGACTCCAAGTCCTGGGGTGAGGCGTGCCTGGAGGCCTTCGACCCGGCGACCCGCCGCCTCGCGCTCACCGGTACGCCCTTCCGGTCGGACACGAATCCGATCCCCTTCGTGACCTATGAAGAGGGGAACGACGGAATCCGGCGCTCCTCCGCCGACTACACCTACGGCTACGGGAACGCGCTGGGCGACGGCGTCGTCCGGCCCGTGATCTTCCTCAGCTACAGCGGCAACATGCGCTGGCGCACCAAGGCCGGTGACGAGATCGCCGCCCGCCTGGGCGAGCCGATGACCAAGGACGCCATCTCGCAGGCCTGGCGGACGGCGCTCGACCCGCGCGGCGACTGGATGCCGAACGTGCTGCGCGCCGCCGACCAGCGGCTGACGGAGGTACGCAAGTCCATCCCGGACGCCGGTGGCCTCGTCATCGCCTCCGACCAGGAATCGGCCCGCGCTTACGCCAAGCTGATCCGCGAGATCACCGGCACCGGCGCGACGCTCGTGCTGTCGGACGAGGCGGAGGCGTCCAAGCGGATCGACGAGTTCAGCGAGAACGAGGACCGCTGGATGGTCGCCGTCCGCATGGTCTCCGAGGGCGTCGACGTGCCCCGCCTCGCCGTCGGCGTCTACGCGACCACGATCTCCACGCCCCTCTTCTTCGCCCAGGCCGTCGGCCGCTTCGTGCGATCCCGCAGGCGCGGCGAGACCGCGTCCGTGTTCCTTCCTACGATTCCCAATCTTCTCGGCTTCGCCAACGAGATGGAGGTCGAGCGCGACCACGTCCTCGACAAGCCGAAGAAGGACGGGGACGAGGACCCGTACGCCGAGTCCGAGAAGGAGATGGACGAGGCGAACAAGGAGCAGGACGAGGACACCGGCGAACAGGACATGCTGCCCTTCGAGGCGCTGGAGTCCGACGCGGTCTTCGACCGGGTGCTCTACGACGGCGCCGAGTTCGGCATGCAGGCCCACCCGGGCAGCGAGGAGGAGCAGGACTACCTCGGCATTCCCGGGCTCCTCGAACCCGACCAGGTGCAGCTCCTGCTCCAGAAGCGGCAGGCCCGGCAGATCGCGCACAGCCGCAAGAAGCCCGACGAGGAGGCCGATCTCCTGGAGCTGCCGGCCGAGCGGCGACCGGTCGTCTCCCACAAGGAGCTCCTCGAACTGCGCAAGCAGCTGAACACCATGGTCGGCGCGTACGTCCACCAGAGCGGCAAGCCGCACGGCGTGATCCACACCGAGCTCCGCCGGGTGTGCGGCGGCCCGCCGAGCGCGGAGGCGACGGCCGGACAGATCCGGGAGCGGATCAAGAAGGTGCAGGAGTGGGCCACCCGAATGCGGTGAGCGCCTGGGCGCGGCCGCGGTGCGCCCGGGCCGCGCTCGCCGGGGCGGCCAAAGCGCCAAAAGGCCTTGACTCGGCGCCGTGACTCCGCACCCCGTCGGCCCAGGGACAAAGTTCGTCCTGACCTCCAAAGTCCCGCGTCCTCGCGGATTGGTTACCGAACGGGCAGTAAGTACCCGGCGGCGCCCGGATTCTGGACGAGGGCTTCCGCTGAGCGGAGCCGGTCGCTACTGTCCCCGCAATGCATACGCCCCGTGGCAGCGCCGCCGCGGAGCGCAGCCGGTGTGCCATGGCCTGCCGGCGGCCTCTCCGTGCGTCGCCGCTGGGACCGGTGTCGTAGCCCCGCGAGAGTGTCCGCCGTTACTCACTCCGAAGGAGAGGGCGTCGTGACAGCGGAGACTTCCCAGACGCTCGACCGGGGACTGCGTGTCCTCAAACTGCTCGCCGACACCGACCACGGCCTGACGGTCACCGAGTTGTCCAACAAACTCGGTGTCAACCGGACCGTCGTCTACCGTCTGCTCGCCACGCTCGAACAGCACGCCCTCGTCCGCCGTGACCTGGGCGGCCGCGCCCGAGTCGGGCTCGGCGTGCTCAGACTCGGCCGCCAGGTCCATCCGCTCGTACGCGAAGCGGCGCTGCCCGCGCTCCGCTCGCTCGCGGAGGACATAGGCGCCACCGCCCACCTCACCCTGGTCGACGGGGCAGAGGCGCTCGCCGTCGCGGTCGTCGAACCGACCTGGACCGACTACCACGTGGCGTACCGGGCCGGCTTCCGTCACCCCCTGGACCGGGGCGCCGCCGGCCGGGCGATACTCGCCGCCCGTCAGGCCGGCGGGCAGACCGACCCGGGCTTCACCCTCACCCACGGCGAACTGGAGGCGGGCGCCAGTGGCGCCGCCGCGCCGCTCGTCGGAGTGACCGGGATCGAGGGAAGCGTCGGTGTCGTGATGCTGGCGGACGCGGTTCCCGAACGCGTCGGGCCTCGTGTCCTGGACGCGGCCCGCGAGGTCGCGGACGCCCTGAGGTAGCGGCAGACAGGCGGCGCCGCGCGGAAGACGGAACGCGGGAGGAACGCGGGACGGAACGGGG
This sequence comes from Streptomyces sp. NPDC033174, assembly GCF_055577795.1. NCBI lineage: Bacteria > Bacillati > Actinomycetota > Actinomycetes > Kitasatosporales > Streptomycetaceae > Streptomyces > Streptomyces sp. NPDC033174. The sequence goes on along the minus strand of NZ_JBVIPQ010000001.1, from coordinate 1,291,376 downwards.
AGGCGCGGGGGACGGCGGGTGCCGCGAGGGCCCCGGGAGCGGGCCGATAGATTGGCCGGGTGTTCTCCAGCCTCTCGCGCGGCCGCGCGCTCGCCCTGTGCGCCCTGCCCGTCGCCGCGCTCTTCGCCGTCGTCGGGTTCGCGCCGCTGCCGTACTCCGTCGCGCAGCCCGGTCCGACCGCGGACGTCCTCGGGGCCGACGAGGGCACGCCGGTGATCACGATCTCCGGGGCGCCCACCCGGCCGACCACCGGCCAGCTGCGGATGACAACCATCGTGGCGACCGGGCCCTCCGTGGACATCGATCTCGGCGATGTGGTCGACGGCTGGTTCAAGACCGATCGTGCCGTGCTGCCGCGCGACTCCGTCTACCCCTCCGGGGAGTCGGAGGAGGAGATCTCCCGGCACAACCTGGACCAGATGACGCAGTCGCAGGACGCGGCCGTCGCCGCCGCGCTCCGCTATCTGGACATGGACCCGAAGAAGGTGAAGGTCTCCCTCCACCTCGCGGACATCGGTGGCCCCAGCGCCGGGTTCCTCTTCTCTCTCGGGATCATCGACAAGCTGGACGGGGACGGCGCGGGCCGGGATCTGACCGGGGGGAAGAACATCGCCGGTACGGGGACGATCGAGGCGGACGGGACCGTCGGAGCCGTCGGCGGGGTGTCCCTGAAGACCCAGGCCGCTGGACGGGACGGGGCGACAGTCTTCCTCGTACCGAAGGCGGAGTGCGCGGACGCGCAGTCGGAGCTGCCCAAGGGGATGCGGCTGATCCCGGTCACCACCCTCAAGGACGCCATCGTGTCCCTGCGCGCCCTCGACAAGGGCGGCCCGGTCCCCAGCTGCTGACGGCCCCGGTCACCCGCCCCCGCCCTCCGCGCTCACCGCCCAACGCCCAACGCCCTGCGCTCATCGCAGCGGCTGGTCCTCCGCCGCCTGTTCCACCAGCGGGATGATCCGCAGGGGTACGGGGTTTTCCATGACGATCGCCGTGGAGGCCCGCACGATGCCCTCGAAGCCGACCACCCGGTCGATCACCCGCTGGAGGTCGGCGTTGGAGCGGGCCACCAGGCGGCAGAGCATGTCCCCGTGGCCCGTGGTGGTGTGGAGCTCCAGTACCTCGGGGACGCCCGACAGGTGCGCGCGGACGTCGGCTCCCTGGCCCTGCTTGATCTCCAGCGTCGCGAAGGCGGTGACCGGATAGCCGAGGGCCGCCGGGTCGACCTGGGGGCCGAAGCCGCGGATGACGCCGTTCGACTGAAGCCGGTCGAGCCGCGCCTGGACCGTGCCGCGGGCCACTCCGAGACGGCGCGAGGCCTCCAGTACGCCGATGCGGGGCTCACGGGCGAGGAGCACGATGAGCCGGCCGTCCAGATGATCGATCGCCATCAAGGCCTCCCGATGGTCATCCTGTACAGATAGTCCGCCTATCCTCCCACTCTGCTGGTCAGATTGACCAGTGGAAGTACGAACTATTGCGCAGCTTGCCGATCGGAGAGAGTCTGCCGCCATGACTGAGACCCTCCACACCACCCCCGAAACCGCCCGGCAGGCAGACCCCTTCCCGGTGAAGGGAATGGACGCGGTCGTCTTCGCCGTCGGCAATGCCAAGCAGGCCGCGCACTACTACTCCACGGCCTTCGGCATGAAGCTCGTCGCCTACTCCGGACCGGAGAACGGCAGCCGCGAGACCGCGAGTTACGTCCTGACGAACGGCGCCGCCCGCTTCGTGTTCACCTCCGTCATCAAGGTGGCCACGGAGTGGGGCCGGTTCCTCACCGACCACGTCGCCGAGCACGGTGACGGCGTCGTGGACCTCGCCATCGAGGTGCCGGACGCGCGTGCCGCCTACGCGTACGCCGTCGAGCACGGCGCCCGAGGGATCACCGAGCCGTACGAGGTCAAGGACGAGAACGGCACGGTCGTGCTGGCCGCGATCGCCACGTACGGCAAGACCCGCCACACGCTCGTCGAGCGCTCCGGCTACGACGGCCCGTACCTGCCCGGGTACGTCGCCGCCTCCCCGATCGTGGAGCCGCCGGCCAAGCGCACCTTCCAGGCCATCGACCACTGCGTGGGCAACGTCGAGCTCGGAAAGATGAACGAGTGGGTGGCCTTCTACAACAAGGTCATGGGCTTCACGAACATGAAGGAGTTCGTGGGCGACGACATCGCCACCGAGTACTCGGCGCTGATGTCGAAGGTGGTCGCGGACGGCACCCTGAAGGTGAAGTTCCCGATCAACGAGCCGGCGATCGCGAAGAAGAAGTCGCAGATCGACGAGTACCTGGAGTTCTACGGCGGTGCGGGCGTCCAGCACATCGCGCTGGCCACGAACGACATCGTCGCGACGGTCCGCTCGATGCGGGCGGCGGGTGTGCAGTTCCTGGACACCCCCGACTCGTACTACGACACGCTCGGCGAGTGGGCGGGCGAGACGCGCGTCCCCGTGGAGACGCTGCGGGAGCTGAAGATCCTCGTCGACCGTGACGAGGACGGCTACCTGCTGCAGATCTTCACCAAGCCGGTCCAGGACCGCCCGACCGTCTTCTTCGAGATGATCGAGCGCCACGGCTCGATGGGCTTCGGAAAGGGCAACTTCAAGGCCCTGTTCGAGGCGATCGAGCGCGAGCAGGAGAAGCGCGGCAACCTCTGACGCGCACCGGCCGGGGGCCTGGGCCCGTACGGGTTCCGGGCCCCGGCCCCACCGGCTCCCCGGCTCCCCCGGCCCCATCCGCTCGTCCCGGTCCCGGCCCGGCTCGCGCCCGCTCGCCTCAGCCCCGACGCGTCCCGCCGCCCCCGGCGCTCCCCGTGCCCGGGCCGCCGGGTTCTCCTGTGTCCATGGGCGCCGGGACGGGAGCGCCGGCGTCAGCGAGCCGGTTTCCAGGTGGGCGCGGGCTTCCACGGGGAGGACGACGGCTGCCTCTGAGGCGTCCGCGGTCGACCGCCTCTGGCAGGGGTCCAGGCGCTCTCCTCCCGAGAGGCCTTGTCGCGTTTCGACGAGGACCGCCGCGGAAACATCTGGCGCGGACCGCCCTCCGGCGGCTCGCCAATGGCGTCCAGCGACTCCTCGGCCTTCGGCGCCAGCAGCGGCGAGAACTTCGGGTTGATCCGCAGCGCCTCCGTCAGATGGCGGCGCGCCGGCCCGTAGTCGCCCAGGGCCCGCTCGATCTCGCCCTGGTGGTACGTGAACAGCGCACTGCGCACCCCCGTCTCCAGCGCCCTCTTCGCGTAGTCCAGCGCCTCCACGGGCTCGCCCGCCCGGTAGAGCGCCCACGCCAGCGCGTCCGCCACCTCCACCGACCGGTGCGCCCGCGACCACTCGGCGCGCAGCCGTACCACCGCCGCCTCGGGGTCCCCGTGGTCCGCCTCGAAGCGGCCGAGGACCACGGCCTCGTTCACCCCGTTGGTGGACGCCTCCGCCGCCCGCGCGCGCATCGCGGCGTACTGCGTCCTCGCGTCCCCGTCGAGGCCCAGCGACTCGTACAACTCGCCCGCCTCCAGGGCGTACTCGGGCAGCGGCAGCTTGGACAGCGCCACCTGGTAGTCCCGGAACGCCTCGCCCGTCCGCTCCAGGGCGGCCAGTGCCCGCGCCCGACCGGCCAGCGACGGCGCGTGATCCGGCGAGACCCGCAGCGCCGCGTCGTACTCGGCGATCGCCTCTTCCGGCTCGCCCCGCTCCCACGCCAGCTCACCGAGCCGGTGCAGACACATCGCCTTCTCCTGCGGCGTGCGGGCCCGCGCCGCCGCCTCGGCCGCCGTCGCCGCCGCGTCCTCGCGCCAGCCGCGCGCCCAGTACATCCGGGCCGTTCGGATCAGCACCGGCGTCCCCGAGTGCAGCTTCTGGAGACGGTCCAGCGCCTTCTGGGCCGACTTGAGATCCCCCATGCCGGTGTACGCGTCGATCAGCACGGGGTACGCCGACCAGCGCCTCGGCCGCTGCTCGCGCACCCCCTCGCCCCAGTTCCGCGCCGCCACGTAGTCCCCTCGCGCCGCGGCGAGCACCCCCAGCCCGACCTGCGCCTCGACGTTGCCCCGGTTCACCGGGAGCGCCGCGACCGACCGCCGCAGCGCCTGTTCGGCCCGCCGGTAGGCCACCGCCTCCCCGGCACGGGTGGCCCGTTCCGTGTACGCGGCCCCCAGTACGGCCCATGACTCGTCGTCATCCGGGTGCTCGCGCAGCCACTTCCGGCGCTCGCCGATGAGCGCGGACAGTTCCGGCAGCGACGCCTGCGAGCCGGCGGTGACCGCGGTGAGGGCCCGCGCGGCCGGACCGGGAGCCGGCGGCGGTTCCTTCTCCGCCCTCCCGGGCACGCACAGCAGAGCCGCCCCCACCAGCACGGCGCCCACTCCCGAGGCCAGCACCGTCCTTGTGACCGTTTCCGTCTTCATGGCGCTCACTGTGCGCCAGTACGAAGAGCACACGAGGGCCACACTCCGCCCGGCGAAGCGGATCGGCGGACGGGTTCACACCGATGGCCCCGAGTGCCACGCTGGGTTCATGGACGATCTTCTGGCGCAGCTCCACGAACGGCTCCGCGCGGGCCTTCCGGCCGAGGCCCTGATCACCGACCCGGACGTCACCGTTTCCTACGCCAACGACATGGCGAGCTTCTGCCCGGCGGGCACTCCCGCCGTCGTGGTCCTGCCCCGGACGGTCGAGCAGGTCCAGCACGTGATGCGCACCGCGACCGCGCTGCGCGTCCCGGTCGTCCCGCAGGGCGCCCGCACCGGTCTGTCCGGCGCCGCCAACGCGTCCGACGGCTGCATCGTCCTGTCCCTGGTCAAGATGGACCGCATCCTGGAAATCAGCCCGGTCGACCGGATCGCCGTCGTCGAACCCGGAGTCATCAACGCCGTCCTCTCCCGGGCCGTCGGCGAACAGGGCCTCTACTACCCGCCGGACCCCTCCAGCTGGGAGATGTGCACGATCGGCGGGAACATCGGCACCGCCTCGGGCGGCCTGTGCTGCGTCAAGTACGGCGTCACCGCCGAGTACGTCCTCGGGCTGGACGTCGTCCTGGCCGACGGCCGTCTGATGTCCACCGGCCGCCGCACCGCCAAGGGTGTCGCCGGCTACGACCTGACCAGGCTCTTCGTCGGGTCGGAAGGCAGTCTGGGCATCGTTGTCAGAGCGGTCCTGGCGTTGCGGCCGAAACCCCCGCGGCAGTTGGTCCTGGCCGCGGAGTTCCCGTCCGCGGCCGCCGCCTGCGACGCCGTCTGCGCGATCATGGAGCGCGGCCACACGCCCTCACTCCTGGAGATCATGGACCGCACGACCGTCCGTGCCGTCAACCAACTCGCCCACATGGGCCTTCCGGACGCGACGGAGGCCCTCCTGCTCGCCGCCTTCGACACCCCGGACCCGACCGCCGACCTGGCCGCCGTCGGTGAGCTGTGCACGGCGTACGGAGCCACTCGGGTCGTCCCGGCCGACGATGCCGCCGAATCCGAACTGCTGCTCCAGGCCCGGCGGTTGTCACTCACCGCGCTGGAGGCCCTGAAGCCCGCGACGATGATCGACGACGTGTGCGTACCGCGCTCCCGGCTCGCCGCGATGATCGACGGCACCGCCGCCATCGCCGAGAAGTACGACCTCACCATCGGTGTCTGCGCCCACGCGGGCGACGGCAACACGCATCCCGTCGTCTGCTTCGACCACGCCGACCCCGACGAATCGCGCCGGGCCCGCGAGTCGTTCGACGAGATCATGGCGCTGGGCCTGGAACTCGGCGGCACGATCACCGGTGAGCACGGCGTCGGCACCCTGAAGAAGGAGTGGCTTGCGCGCGAACTGGGACCGGTGGCGCTGGAGTTGCAGCGAGGCATCAAACAGACCTTCGACCCGCTGGGCATCCTCAACCCGGGAAAGCTGTTCTGAGATTCACGAGAACCGGCGCCCGCGCCTCACGCCTCACCCTCCTGCGACTCGTCCGACGGCCACGGGTCGCTCAGCCACAGATCGTCGGCGGCCGTCGGCGCCAGCAGCCGGGCCAGGCCGTCGTCGATCCCGAGCCGGTCCGACTCGGTGCCCGGCGGCACCGCGCGCAGCGTCCGCTCCAGCCACGCCGAGACCTGCGTGGCGGATGCCTCCAGGAGTGCGTCGCCGTCGGGGGAGGAGAGCGCCATCAGGACGACCCCCGCTCCGTCGACCTTGCTGGGCCAGATCCGTACGTCCCCGTGCCCGCACGCTCTGAAGACCCCTTCGGCGAGCAGTTCGCGGGCGAAGGTCCAGTTCACGGGGTGCTGGGAGCCGATGTGGAACGTGATGTGCACGGCGTAGGGGTCGGCCGTCCGGTAGGAGAGCAGGGCCGGAACGGGGATGCTGCGCTCCGGTGAGAGCACCAGCCTCAGTTCCAGTTCGCGCTCCACCACGGTGTGCTCCATGCGAGCCTTCCTCTCCAGTACGGGGCCCCGGAGCGGGCCCGTACTCAGGAAGAGCGGGCTGCACGCCGGTTATGACGCGACTTGCGCAAAGTTTTTTCGCCCGTTTTCCCCGGCATCACCGGCCCACACCACCGAACTGTCGTGCGGGTGTCACACCCCGGGCCGCACCTCGGTGTCCGGCCTTCGCGCGGGCGCCAAACCTCACCCCCGACCTTCACGCTTCGCTTCCGCGCCCCCGGTTCTGTCGCTCATACGCGGTCTTTCTGCGGCTCTCCTTGTTGCCTGGCCCGGGTTCTTCGTTACTGTCCTCCTTGGCCCGGCGGAGACGCATCGCGTGAGTGAACGGAGTTGGGGCAGTGGCTACGCCTCCTGGTGACGGCGGGAACGTACCCCGGGAGGGGTACTACCCGGACCCGTCCATCCCCGGATATGTCCGGTACTGGAACGGAGCCGCCTGGGTCCCCGGGACGAGCCGGCCCGAACCGAAGAGCGGAGAGGCGATGCCTCTGCCGCCGACCTCCTCGTTCCCCGCGCCTGCCGGGGGGCCCGCGCTCGCCCCGGTGCCCGTCCCGCCCCCTGCCGCCGTCGAGGAGACGGGACCGGTGTTCCTGGACGAGGACCCGGTCACCGAGGCGCGTCAGGAGCCGGCGTCCGCCTGGCAGGCCGACGCCTCTCGCCAGACCGGCTTCGGCGGCGACCGCGACCGCAAGGTGTCGTGGGGGAGCACGTCCGACGGGCAGGGGTCCACGGACCCCCGCCCGGACCCGCGCCGGCCCGCCCAGCCCCGGACCCCGGCGACCGACCCGAAGCCGGCCGACCCGACGGGCGGCGCGCTGCCCGGCGTACGGCAGGTGGAGGCGCGCCCCGGGAGCGAGCCGCCGAAGGACCGCACGGTCACCATCCGCGCGACCCCTCCGCAGCAGCCCCTGCCGGAGCAGGCCGAGGGCACGATGACGATCCGCGCGCTCGGCGCCCCGGCGCCTCAGGCCCCGGCTTCTCAGGCCCCCCCGGCTCAACCCCCTGCTGCTCAACCCCCGGCGGCCCAGGCGTCCGCGGCGCCCCAGGCGGCCCAGCCGCCGCGCGCCCCGCAGCCGACGCAGGCCCCGCAGAGTCCCCAGGTGCCCGCGCAGCCCCAGTCGGCGGAGACGCGGACGCCCCTCGCGCAGGGCCCCGGTGGCGGTGCGGCGTCCTGGGCCCAACAGGTGCACCAGCTCGCCCGGCCGGAGCCGGCCCCGCTTCCCCACCAGCAGCCGTCGCAGCAGCCGCAGCAGCCGGTCGTCCCCTGGAAGCCGCCAGTCGAGGACCCCTTCCTCAAGGCCGCCCGGGCACAGGCCGCCGCCCGTCCCGCCCCACTCGGCAAGCGTCTGCTGGCCCGGCTCATCGACACCCTCGTCCTCGGCGCGGTCGCCGGAGCCGTCTCCCTGCCGTTCGTCACCAAGGCCCTCGACCACATCGACGGGAAGATCGAGGAGGCCAAGCAGTCGGGTGAGACCGTCACCGTCTGGCTGCTCGACTCCACCACCGCCGTCAACTTCGGCATCGCCCTCGGCGCCCTGCTCGTCCTCGGCGTGCTGTACGAAGCGCTGCCCACCGCCAAGTGGGGCCGCACCCTGGGCAAGAAGCTCTGCGGGCTCGACGTGCGGGACATCGAGGCGCTGGAGCCGCCGTCCTTCGGCGCGGCGCTGCGCCGCTGGCTCGTCTACAGCGTGCTGGGACTTCTGGTGGTCGGTGTCGTCAATGTCCTGTGGTGCCTGTTCGACCGGCCGTGGCGCCAGTGCTGGCACGACAAGGCCGCGCGCACCTTCGTGGCGGGGTAGCGTTCCGGGCCGCGTCGTCTCCCGCACGTCCGCTCGCAGGGGTCCCCCGAACGGCATATGAGCCGTTGCGGGGCCCTGCCCGTCGGGATGCACTGCCCCCATGAGCAACGACCAGCCGACGCCAGGCCAGCCGCCCGAGGACGATCCGTTCCTCAAGAAGCCGCAGGAACCCCCGCCGCCGTCGGCGGGTCCGCCGCAGGGGCCCCCGGGAGGTCCGCCCCCGGGAGGTCCGCCCCCGGGAGGGCCTCCCCCCGAAGAGCCCCCTCCGGGAGGCCCCCCGCCCCCCGGCTCCCCGTACGGCTCTCCGTACGACAACGCTCCGCCTCCCCCGTACGGCGGCTATGGCCCCGGCGGCTACGGCGGGACCGATCCGCTCTCCGGGATGCCCCCGCTCGCCGACACCGGCCGGCGCGTCCTGGCCCGCATCATCGACTGGCTGATCATCGCCATCCCGCTGGCGCTCATCGGTATCCCGTTCGACATCTACGACCGGGCGACGGACAACACCGACGACTTCGGTGACGCCATCAGCCAGTACAACGGCGGCAGTCAGCTGGTGTTCCAGCTCATCACGATCGTGGCGTACGTGGCCTACGACACCGTGATGACCGCGCGGAACGGCCAGACCGTGGGCAAGAAGCTGATGAAACTGCGCGTCGCGATGCTCAACGACGGTTCCACCCCGCCGATGAACGCCTCTCTGGTCCGCGCGCTCGTGCTGTGGCTGCCGGCACTGATCTGCTGCGCCTGTCTGTGGCCCCTGCTCATCCTGATCCTCATCCTCGTCGACAAGCCCTACAAGCAGGGTCTGCACGACAAGGCGGCCAAGACGGTGGTGGTGTCAACGACGCAGTGAGTGCTCGCTCATACGGGTGTCGGCACCCGCGGCCGCATGGGCCCGGGTGGCCGGCACCCGGCTTTCCGGCCCCTCGCCAGAGGCGGAGGCGGCGGACGAGGCGGGCGGGGCGGCGGCGTGGGCCGGTGCGGTACGGGCCGGGTGCGCCGCCTTCCTGCCGGCGGGAACCGGCACGGTCATCGCGACCAGAAGTCCCAGGAGAAGAGCGGCGACGCCGATGACCGCGATCCCCACACCCGTCGTGGTGCGGGAGAGCAGAAGCATGGCGACGGTCGAGAAGACGACGGTGGCCGAACCGTAGGCGAGCTGTGCGGCAGTCGGACGCGGCATGACGGTTTCCGTCCTCGGGGCATCGAATGGGGGTAACTCGCACCTGGGTCGCACTGTCAAGCGACTCTACGACGGTGAATGCCCGAGAGGAACCGCTAGTAAGCGTGACCTAACCCACGGTGCCGGAGCAAGGGGGGCGCATGGAGTCACTGAACCCGTCAACCCGACCGGCGGGTGCGCCCGTTGCGTGGTCGCACAGCCTGGGGGACCGTCCGGATATCGGAAGCGGGCTACTGCATAGTGCAGTTGGCCTGTTCAAGTCAAGGTCTGTCTTTTCTGTCGAAACTCCGGTCGAATGTCGTCACTTGTGACGCGCGACACCGCACGCGGACACCACCCCACCCTCGGTCCGTGGTCGCGGGCGCCGGGGAGGACAACATCAAGTGAGCAACAGACGACGGGCGATCAGAGCGTCCGCGGTCGTCGTGGCCCTTGCGGCCACCGCCGCGACGGCCTCGGCCTTCACCACCGCTCAGGCCGGAAATCGCGCTTCGGGGGCGGCCGCCATTGAGCGCCACGCTGCGGCGCCGGGCGTGAACCAGGACAAAACGACGGTCGACCACGACCTCGAAGGTCCCTTCAGCAAGCAGCAGGAAGCGCAGCGCAAGGCGGCCCTGGAGCAGGTGCTGGCCGGCGACGCGAAGGTCGAGCGCCGCGGCGGTTCCCAGGTCGTCAAGCTCGATGCCAAGAAGTACGTCGAGCTGGGCCGGGAGAAGACCGACAAGATCTTCACGATCCTGGTCGAGTTCGGCGACAAGGTCGACAACACGACGATGGTCGACCGCGCCGACGACGACACCACGGACCCGAAGCCCAAGTTCGGTGGTACGCCCGGCCCGCTGCACAACAAGATAGCCAAGCCCGACCGCGCGGTGGACAACTCCACCGCCTGGCAGGCGGACTACAACCGGCAGCACTTCCAGGACCTGTACTTCGGCACCGGCAAGGACAAGAAGGGCAAGCCGAAGCAGTCCCTGAAGACCTACTACGAGCGCACCTCGTCCGGCCGCTACTCGGTCGACGGCAACGTCGCCGACTGGGTCAAGGTCGACTACAACGAGGCCCGCTACGGCTCCAACTACTGCGGCAGCACCAACTGCGCCAACGTGTGGGACGCGGTCCGCGACGGTGTCACCGCCTGGGCCGCCGACCAGAAGGCCAAGGGCCGCACGGACGCCCAGATCAAGGCCGACATGGCCCAGTACGACCTGTGGGACCGCTACGACTTCGACGGCGACGGCAACTTCAACGAGCCCGACGGGTACATCGACCACTTCCAGCTCGTCCACGCGGGCGAGGACGAGTCGGCGGGCGGCGGCGACCAGGGCGGCGACGCGCTGTGGGCCCACCGCTGGTACGCGTACGGCACCGACGCGGGCAAGACCGGCCCGGCGAACAACCAGGCCGGCGGCACCCAGATCGGCAACACCGGCATCTGGGTCGGCGACTACACGATGCAGCCCGAGAACGGCGGCCTCGGTGTCTTCGCGCACGAGTACGGCCACGACCTGGGCCTGCCGGACCTGTACGACACCTCGGGCAAGAAGGGCGCCGAGAACTCGGTCGGCTTCTGGTCCCTGATGTCGGCCGGCTCCTGGCTCGGCACCGGCAAGGACTCGATCGGTGATCTGCCCGGCGACATGAACGCCTGGGACAAGCTGCAGCTCGGCTGGCTGAACTACACCAAGGTCGCCGACGGCCAGCGCTCGAAGAAGTCCACCCACAAGCTGGGTGTGGCCGAGTACAACACCAAGAACCCGCAGGCGCTCGTCGTCGAGCTGCCGAAGAAGGGCGTCACCACCGACGTCGTCGCCCCCGCCGAGGGTGCCACCCAGTGGTGGAGCGACATGGGTGACGACCTCAAGAACACCCTCACCCGCTCCGTCGACCTCACCGGCAAGTCCAAGGCCGAACTCGCGCTCAGCGGCTGGTGGGACATCGAGCTGGACTACGACTACCTCTACGCCGAGGTGTCGACGGACGGCGGCGCCAAGTGGACCGCGCTGGACGGCACCGCCGACGGCAAGGCCATCCCGAGGGACGCGAGCGGCACTCCGGCGCTGACCGACGTCTCGGGCGCCTACAAGAAGCTCGTCTACTCGCTGGACGCCTACGCGGGCAAGAAGTTCGACCTCCGCTTCCGCTACCAGACCGACGGCGGCGCGGGCGGCAAGGGCTTCGCGGCCGACGCCATCAGCATCACCGCCGACGGCGCCACCGTCTTCTCGGACAACGCCGAGGGCGGTGACAACGGCTGGACCGCGAAGGGCTTCTCGCGGATCGGCAAGGGCTTCACGAAGGAGTACGACCAGTACTACCTCGCGGAGAACCGGCAGTACGTGTCGTACGACGCGACCCTCAAGGTCGGCCCGTACAACTTCGGCTTCACCGGTGACAAGGCCAGCTGGGTCGAGCACTACCCGTACCAGAACGGTCTTCTCGTCTGGCTGTGGGACACCTCCCAGAAGGACAACAACACCGCCGTCCACCACGGCAAGGGTCTGATCCTTCCGATCGACGCCCACGCCAAGCCCATGAAGTGGACGAACGGCGCGCTGCTGCGCAACAAGATCCAGCCGTTCGACGCGCCGTTCAGCCGGTACGCCACGGACGGGTTCACGCTCCACAACGCGGGCGTTCCGCTGCGGATCAAGCCGCAGGCCGGCAACCCGGTCTTCGACGACCACAAGGGTGTCTACTGGTACGCCGAGAACCCGCAGGGCAGTGTTCAGGTAACTGACACCAACACCAAGATCGCGATCGTCAAGGAGCCGCGCGACGGCCAGACGATCACGGTTCAGGTCGGTCCCTCGACCAAGTAATTCGCATAATCGCAGGTCAAAGCATGATCGGCCGTCGCCCTCTAGCGGGCGGCGGCCGATCGTGTTTAGGTGCGTCTGACGAGAGTCTTATTGACACACCAACTCACGGGGGAGTGGTTCAGCATGCCCGGCGGAGGGTTTTGCAAGTTGCCGAACGGCAGTGTGGTCGTCGCGCTGAGCCTGCCCAGCCCGGCGCAGGACGGCGGTACGGCCCGCTATCTGGTCCATGCCGTCAACCGGTCCCGCGCCCTGACCAGGCTGCGGAACCTCGGGCTGCGGGCCGTCTATCTGCGGGGCAACGCCGAGCCCCCGACGCCGGACGAGATCACCGCCGTGCTCCACCACCCGGACGGCCTGCTCTGGCGCACGGCACCCGTCCGCGACGCGGAGCTCTGGCACCCCATACGCGCCCTGGGCAGACCCTGACCCGTCGGCCCGACCGCCGCACCGCCGCTAGACCACCGGCTTGCCGCTCAGCTCCACGCCGGCCTCGCGCAGCTCCTCCAGCGCCCGGTCCGTCGTCTCCTTCGCGACGCCCGCCGTCAGATCCAGCAGCACATGCGTGGTGAAGCCCTCCCGGGCGGCGTCCAGGGCCGTCGCGCGGACACAGTGGTCGGTGGCGATCCCCACCACGTCCACCTCGGTCACGTCCCGCTCCCGCAGCCACTGGGCGAGGGTCGCGCCGTTCTCGTCGGCGCCCTCGAAGCCGCTGTACGCCGCCTCGTACGCGCCCTTGTCGAAGACGGCGTCGATCGCGCCGCAGGCGACCGCCGGGGCGAAGTTCGGGTGGAAGCCGACGCCCTCCGTGCCGGCGACGCAGTGCACCGGCCAGGAGGACACGTAGTCGGGACGCTCGGAGAAGTGCTCACCCGGGTCTACGTGGTGGTCGCGGGTGGCGACCACATGCCGGTAGACGGCCCCGGCGGCCTCGCCCACCAGGTCCGTGATGGCGGCGGCGACGTCCGCGCCCCCCGCCACCGCGAGGCTGCCGCCCTCGCAGAAGTCGTTCTGAACGTCCACGACGATCAATGCGCGGTGCATGACGGGTGTCCTTCGGTGGGGGTGAGCGGTGGTCGGAGGATGACAACGAGCCTAGAGACTTCACGGTCGGTGCGGGAGGGGGCATGAGCCTGCTCCACACACGCATCCGCGCGTCCCCGTGTGTTCCGCGCGTCCCCGTGCGTTCCCGGGCGGCCGCGAGGTGCCCCGCGGCCGCGCCTGCCCCCGTCTGTCCGCCCTCGGGGCGCCCGCCTCAGATGTACTCGGTCGGGATCACCGGCTCGCCGCGCGACAGCTGGATCGCCGACAGCGGCAGCCCGGCCCGTACGGCTATGTGCCGCTCCCGCGCCGCGTCCAGCGGTTCGCGGGCCACGATCTCGCCGCCCTTGACCAGCTCCACCAGCAGCTGCCGGTCCGCGAGCTCGGTCGGGACCGGTCCGGTGCCGATGACCTCCGCCTCGGCCACGCCCTCCGCGTCCACCCGGCGGGCGGCCCACTTGCGGCCGCCGACGGACGCCTTGCCGCCCAGCGACTTCTTGGCCACCGGGTGAAGCGGGGCCTTGGGGTCGGCGGACTGGGCGCGGGCGACCAGCTTGTAGACCATCGAGCAGGTGGGGTGGCCGCTGCCGGTGACGAGCTGGGTGCCCACCCCGTAGGCGTCCACGGGGGCGGCGGCCAGCGAGGCGATGGCGTACTCGTCCAGGTCCGAGGTCACCACGATCCTGGTCTCGGTGGCGCCGAGCTCGTCGAGCTGCTGGCGCACCCGGTGGGCGACGAGCAGCAGGTCGCCCGAGTCGATGCGGACGGCTCCGAGGCCGGGCCCGGCGATCTCCACCGCGGTCCGCACGGCCTCGGCCACGTCGTAGGTGTCGACGAGCAGTGTCGTACCGCTGCCGAGGGAGTCGATCTGGGCCCGGAACGCGTCGCGCTCGCTGTCGTGCAGCAGGGTGAAGGCGTGGGCGGAGGTGCCGACGGTCGGAATGGAGTAGCGGAAGCCGGCGGCCAGGTCGGAGGTGGAGTCGAAGCCGCCGACGTACGCGGCGCGCGCGGACGCCACCGCGGCCAGCTCGTGGGTGCGCCGGGCGCCCATCTCGATGAGCCGCCGGCCGCCCGCCGCGGCGGACATCCGGGACGCGGCCGCGGCGATCGCCGAGTCGTGGTTGAGGATGGAGAGGACCACGGTCTCCAGGAGCACGCACTCGGCGAAGGAGCCCTCGACCCGCAGGAGGGGCGAGCCGGGGAAGTACACCTCGCCCTCGGGGTAGCCCCAGATGTCCCCGGTGAACCGGTAGGACGCGAGCCATTGGAGTGTCGGTTCGTCGACGATCCCGCGCTCGCGCAGGAAGCCCAGGACGCCCGCGTCGAAGCGGAAGTTCTCCACGGCGTCCAGCACGCGGCCGATGCCCGCCACGACGCCGTAGCGCCGCCCCTCGGGCAGCCGCCGGGTGAAGACCTCGAAGACGGAACGGCGGTCGGCCGTGCCGCCGCGCAGGGCCGCCTGGAGCATCGTCAGCTCGTACTGGTCGGTGAAGAGCGCTGTCGATGGCACGTCCACCGGCAGCCCGAGGTCCGCAGTGTTCATAGGCCGGATGCTACCCCGAATACTCGTCAGAGTGACGATTTCTAGGGGCCCGTTTGTGCGGGGGCCCTCCCTGGGTGGCAGCATGGGGTAAGTGAGTGTCGCACCGGTTGAGATCGAACGTCCGGAATCGGCGGAGGAGAGCCTCCCCGTCGTGGAACCCGACGTGCCCTGGGTGACGATCGTGCACAACGATCCGGTCAATCTGATGAGCTATGTGACCTACGTCTTCCAGGCGTACTTCGGCTACTCCAAGGACAAGGCACACAAACTGATGCTCGATGTGCACCACAAGGGCCGGGCGGTGGTCTCCAGCGGTAGCCGTGAGGAGATGGAGCGGGACGTGCAGGCGATGCACGGGTACGGGCTGTGGGCGACGATGTCGCAGGACCGCGGCTGATGGCCGGGAACTTCGAGGCGCTGCCGGGTGGCGGCGCCGCCGTCGCGCTCGACGAGGTCGAGATCTCCATCCTCCGCTCGCTGGCCGTCCAGCTCATGGAGCTGATCGGGCCCGGCGACGAGCCGGCCAAGGGCGAGGACCCGCTGGCCGCGCTGTTCGCCGAAGGGCCCAGTGAGCCGCCCTCCGACCCGGCGCTGGCCAGGCTGTTTCCGGACGCCTACGCGGACGACGACGAGGAACTGCGCGCGGCCGCCGCCGAGTTCCGGCGCTTCACCGAGAACGATCTGCGCGCCCGCAAGCGCGAGGACGCCCTCGCCGTCGTACGGAGCCTGGACGGGCTCTCCGCCGTGGGGGAGGGCGGGGCGATCCTCAAGCTGACCGCCGACGAGTCCCGTCAGTGGCTCGGCGCGCTCAACGACCTCCGGCTGACCATCGGCACCCGCCTGGAGGTCACGGACGAGGACGAGACCGGCGACCTCTACCGGCTGCCCGACTCCGATCCCCGCAAGCCGATGGTGATGGCCTACCTCTGGCTGGGCGCACTGCAGGAGACGCTCGTCGAAACGCTGATGCCCTGACGCCGGCCCCGGCGCTCACCTTGGCGCCGGACCGCGTGCTCCGACGCCGGCCCGGCGCGCACTCCGACCGGACCCGGCGAAGTCGCGACATGTGATCATCCGCCGATGTTCGCTCAACGGACACTCAAATCCGGATAACGATCCCGTCACCCAAGCGCCCTAGTTGGCCCGCCGATATTCCGTTTGTCCGGTTCTTATTGTGGTGTGCGTCACAATCGCCCGCATCGATCACTGTTTCCGTCGTGATAAATCTTCACGACCGCCCGGGGACGCCACCCATGTCCCCGGGGGCGCTTTGACCGGCTGACCGCCGGTAGCACTCCATCCGTATCCGGGGGGATCAGGACCTGATCCGCAGCCGCAGCAGTCGGCGCGGGTCAGCATGGAGAAAGGCGCACCACCATGACCTCAGTGCAGGTCGACAAGCAGCACGACGGCAATGAGGCCAGCGAGTCCGCCGGCGAGGGTTATCAGCGGGGCCTCGGCGCACGCCAGATCCAGATGATCGCGATCGGCGGCGCCATCGGCACCGGCCTCTTCCTCGGCGCGGGCAAGGCCATCGCGAAGGCCGGCCCGAGCCTCATCCTGGCCTACGCCATCGCAGGCCTGGTCATCTTCTTCATCATGCGGGCGCTGGGCGAACTGCTCATGTACCGCCCCGTGTCGGGCTCCTTCTCGGAGTACGCCCGTGAGTTCGTCGGCCCCTTCGCGGGGTTCGTCACCGGCTGGACGTACTGGCTCTTCTGGGTCGTCACCGGCATCACCGAGGTCACCGCGGCCGCCACGTACATGACGTACTGGTTCGACATCCCGCAATGGGTGTCCGCGCTGATCTTCACGGTCATCCTCTACGGCGCGAACCTGATCTCCGTGAAGCTCTTCGGTGAGCTCGAGTTCTGGTTCTCGATGGTCAAGGTCACCGCGATCATCGGCATGATCCTCATCTGCGCCGGCATCCTCACCATCGGCTTCTCCGACGCCGGGGACACCGCCTCCGTCACCCACCTGTGGGCCGACGGCGGCTTCTTCCCCAAGGGCATCGGCGGCACGCTGATGACCCTGCAGATCGTGATGTTCGCCTTCCTCGCGGTCGAGCTGGTCGGCGTCACCGCCGGCGAGTCCAAGGACCCCAAGACCGTCCTGCCCAAGGCCATCAACACCGTGCCGTGGCGGATCGCCGTCTTCTACGTCGGCGCGCTGATCATGATCCTGTCGGTCGTCCCGTGGACCTCCTTCCAGCCCGGCATCAGCCCCTTCGTGGCCGCCTTCGAGAAGATGGGCCTCGCCGCCGGCGCCGGCATCGTCAACTTCGTGGTGCTGACCGCGGCGCTGTCGTCCTGCAACTCCGGCATGTACTCCACCGGTCGCATGCTGCGTGACCTGGCGCTCAACAGCCAGGGCCCGAAGATCTTCACCAAGCTGACGAAGAGCGGCACCCCGCTCGTCGGCACCACCTTCTCGGCCCTGCTGATGCTCGTCGGCGTCTGGATCAACTACCAGTGGCCGGGCGAGGCGTTCAACTACGTCGTCTCCTTCGCGACGATCTCCGGCATGTGGGCCTGGATCATGATCCTGGTCTGCCAGATCCGCTACCGCGCCAAGGCCAACCGCGGCGAGCTGCCCGAGTCCGAGTTCAAGGCGCCCGGCGCCCCGTGGACCAGCTGGTTCGCCCTGCTGTTCATCGGCATGGTCATCGTGATGATGGGCATCGACAAGGACGCGCGGATCTCGCTGTACTGCGCGCCGCTGTGGGGCCTGATCCTCGGCGTCTCGTACCTGGTGCTGAAGTCCCGCAACCCGGAGGGCGCGGCCTTCGCCAAGCGCTCGTAGCGCCCGCTCCGTAGCCCCGCCGCACGGCGCGCTTCTGGGTGCTGTCCAGCATTCGGGCCGTCCCGTACCACTCCTCGGTACGGGACGGCCCCTTTGCTTATCCTGTCGGACATGCTGACCATCACCCGCGCCCTGTACGACCAGATCGTCGAGCACTCCCGCGCGGACCACCCCGACGAGGCCTGCGGCGTGGTCGCGGGCCCGGCGGGCACCGGCCGCCCCGAGCGCTTCATCCCGATGCTGAACGCCGCCCGCTCGCCCACCTTCTACGAGTTCGACTCCGGCGACCTGCTGAAGCTGTACCGCGAGATGGACGACCGAGACGAAGAGCCGGTGATCATCTACCACTCGCACACGGCGACGGAGGCCTACCCCTCCCGCACGGACGTCTCGTACGCGAACGAGCCCGGCGCGCACTACGTCCTGGTCTCCACGGCGGACACCGACGGCACGGGCCCCTTCCAGTTCCGCTCGTACCGGATCGTGGACGGTGTGATCACCGAGGAAGAGGTCGAGGTCGTCGAGGCGTAGCCGACGCTCCGATCGAGGTCAGGCCCCTGGGGCGGGCGGCGCACCGGCCGCCCGCTCCACGGGCAGTCCAAGAGCTGAACGCTCACCATCCGGCATGTGAGATCACATTCCGGAACCCGGACCGGGAATCGATACGATGTGCGCATGGTTTCCCACGACGTGAGCGAACAGATGCCGGGCACCTCGCTGCCCGCTCCGCTGCGCTCCGCCTCCACTCTCTTCCTGGGAGCCTTCGGATGTGGATCGGCGCGGCTGCACGTCGACCTGTGCCGCCTCGCCAGCGCGATGTGTCCGTCCCGCGCCTCGCTCTGACCACGGCCTGAGCACAGTCAACACGCACCACCACCGCACCACCCCACCCGCGCGGGGGCAAAGAGCCGCGCGCCCTTCTCGCCACTCCCGACAGGAGCCCACGTCATGGCCATCGAGGTCCGCATTCCGACCATCCTCCGCACCTACACCGACGGCGCCAAGGCCGTCGACGGCAGCGGTGAGACCATCGCCGAGCTCTTCGCCGACCTCGAGACCCGCCACACGGGCATCCAGGACCGACTCATCGACAAGGCGAACGGCGAGCAGCTGCGCCGCTTCGTCAACGTCTACCTGAACGACGAGGACGTCCGCTTCCTGGACGGCATCAACACCAAGCTCACCGACGGCGACAACGTCACGATCCTCCCGGCCGTGGCCGGCGGCATGGTCTGACATGCGCTACGACTCCCCGCTGGCGGCCGTCGGCAACACGCCCCTGGTCCGCCTCCCCCGGCTGTCCCCGTCGGACGACGTCCGCATCTGGGCCAAGCTGGAGGACCGCAACCCGACCGGCTCGGTCAAGGACCGCCCCGCCCTGCACATGATCGAGCAGGCGGAGAAGTCGGGCCGGCTGACGCCGGGCTGCACGATCCTCGAACCGACGTCGGGCAACACGGGGATCTCCCTGGCCATGGCGGCGAAGCTCAAGGGCTACAAGATCGTCTGCGTCATGCCGGAGAACACCAGCGAGGAGCGCCGCCAGCTGCTCGCCATGTGGGGCGCCGAGATCATCTCCAGCCCCGCCGCCGGCGGCTCGAACACGGCCGTCCGCGTCGCCAAGGAGCTGGCCGAGCAGAACCCCAGCTGGGTGATGCTCTACCAGTACGGGAACCCCGACAACGCGGGAGCCCACTACGCCACCACCGGACCGGAGATCCTCACCGACCTCCCGTCCATCACGCACTTCGTCGCGGGCCTCGGCACCACCGGCACCCTCATGGGCGTCGGCCGCTATCTGCGCGAGCACAAGCCCGACGTCAGGATCGTCGCCGCCGAGCCGCGCTACGACGACCTCGTCTACGGCCTGCGCAACCTGGACGAGGGCTTCGTGCCCGAGCTGTACGACGCCTCCGTCCTCACCACCCGCTTCTCGGTCGGCTCGGCCGACGCGGTGACCCGCACCCGGGAACTGCTCCAGCAGGAGGGCATCTTCGCGGGCGTCTCCACCGGCGCGGCGCTGCACGCCGCGATCGGCGTCGGCAACAAGGCCGTCAAGGCCGGCGAGAGCGCCGACATCGTCTTCGTCGTCGCCGACGGCGGCTGGAAGTACCTCTCCACCGGCGTCTACACCGCCGCCACCACGGAAGAGGCCATCGAGACGCTGCAGGGCCAGCTCTGGGCGTAAGACCCCACGAGCACAAGCACGAGCACGCTACGAGGCGAGGTGGCGGACCTGGTCCCAGACCACCGGGTCCACCACCCCCGCCCGCCTGCGGAACTCCCACACCGGAACGTCCCGCAGCTCGTCCGTCTCCAGGAAACTGGCCCGCCCCCGCGTGTCACCCACCGACCCCGGCGGCAGGGCGACCACCCCGCGCCGCTCGTCGCGGTACTTGCTGGTGATCTTGGCGACGAGGGCGCTGTCACCCCGTACGGCCATCACCAGACAGGGCCGGTCCTTCGCGCCGGGCCCGTCCTCATAGGGCACTCGCGCCCACCAGATCTCCCCCGGCCGGGGCGCCCGCGCGGGCGCGCGCCGTGGGCCGGAGGGCTTCCCGGGAGGCCGGGTCACCTCCTTGGGACGCCCGCCCCCGGAAGAGCGGCCGCGGGAGGAGCGGCCCCCGGGACGCCGGTCACCGCGCCGACGGCCGTCGGCGACCGCGACCACCAGTGCGATCACCACCACCCCGGCCAGCGCCGGCCACCAGGACGTGTCCATACCCCAGGACGTTACCGGCGCGCGCCGCGCCACGCCCGCCCGCCCCGCGCGGGCCCCGGGTCCATCCGAACCGGTGACAGCGCAGGTGAGTTCCCCCACAACGGGCCACCACTGAGGAGCGGCCGCCCCCGCCGCGCCTTACGCTCGACAGATCGCACGACCTCCCTCCCCCAGCGACCGCCCCGCTCCCGTCCACGGAGGTTCTCGCTCCATGAAGCTCACCGTCGTCGGCTGCTCCGGGTCGTTCCCGTCCGCGGAATCGGCCTGTTCGAGCTACCTCGTAGAGGCCGACGGCTTCCGGCTGCTCCTCGACATGGGCAACGGCGCCCTGGGTGAGCTGCAGCGCCACATCGGTCTGTACGACCTCGATGCCATCTTCCTCAGCCACCTGCACGCCGATCACTGCATCGACATGTGCGGCTACTTCGTGGCCCGCTACTACCGCCACGAGGGCGGCCGCTGCGACGCGCTCCCGGTCTACGCCCCGGAAGGTGCCGAACAGCGCCTGACCACGGCGTACGCGGACACCCCGTCGCCCACCTCGATGAGCGAGGTCTTCGCCTTCCACTCCCTCAAGTCCGGCACCTTCGACATCGGGCCCTTCCAGGTCCGTACGGAGAAGGTCTGCCACCCGGTCGAGGCGTACGGCATCCGGATCGAGCACGGCGGGAAGGCGCTCACGTACTCCGGCGACACCGGCGTCTGCGACGCGCTGGACGAACTGGCCGCCGGGAGCGACCTCTTCCTGTGCGAGGCGTCCTTCACCCACGGCAAGGAAGACATCCCGGCGCTCCATCTCAACGGCCGCGAGGCCGGCGCGCACGCGCGGCGCGCGGACGTCGGCCGCCTGGTGCTGACCCACATCCCGCCCTGGACGGACGGCGCCCAGAACCTGGCCGACGCGCGGGCGGTCTACGAGGGGCCGGCGGAGCTGGCGTACCCGGGCGCGGTGTACGAGATCTGAGCGCGGCCACGAGCATGGGGCCACAAGCATGGGGAAGGCCCCGGAACCGTACGGTTCCGGGGCCTTCCCGTCGCTCTTGGGGACTCACGCCTTGGTGAGGTCCTCGATCTCCTCCTCGGGCTCGCGGCCCGGGGTGGGGAGGTTGAACTTGGTGATCGCGAAGCGGAAGACGGCGTAGTAGATGGCGGCGAAGACAAGGCCGATCGGGATGATCAGCCACGGCTTGGTGGCCAGGTTCCAGTTCAGGGCGTAGTCGATGAAGCCGGCGGAGAAGGTGAAGCCGGCGTGGACGCCCAGCGCCCAGGTGACGGCCATCGAGATGGCGGTCAGCACCGCGTGGATCACGTACAGGAGCGGCGCGATGAACATGAACGTGAACTCGATCGGCTCGGTGATACCGGTGACGAAGGAGGTCAGCGCGAGCGACACCATCATGCCCATCACGGCCTTGCGGCGCTCGGGGCGGGCAGCGTGCGCGATGGCGAGCGCGGCGGCCGGGAGACCGAACATCATGATCGGGAAGAAGCCCGACATGAACTGGCCGGCGGTCGGGTCGTGGGCGAAGAAGCGGTTCAGGTCGCCGTGGACGACCTTGCCCGCGGCGTCGGTGAAGTCACCGAGCTGGAACCAGGAGACCGTGTTCACGAACTGGTGCATGCCGACCGGGATCAGCGCGCGGTTGATCAGGCCGAACAGGCCCGCGCCGACGGCGCCGAGGCCGGTCATCCACTCGCCGAAGCTGCTGATGCCGTTGCCGATGGGCTCCCAGACCAGGCCGAACACCACACCGACGAGAGTGCCGACGAAGGCCATGATGATCGGGACCAGGCGGCGGCCGTTGAAGAAGCCGAGCCAGTCGACCAGCTTGGTGCGGTGGAACTTCTGCCACAGCACCGCCGCGATCAGGCCCATGATGATGCCGCCGAGGACACCGGGGTTGTTGAACTTGGCGGGGGTGTCCTCGCCGGCCTGGATGACGGCCTCGGAGACCGGGAAGGCCTTGAGAACGTTGCTGTAGACCAGGAATCCGACGAGGGCCGCGAGAGCGGTGGAGCCGTCGGCCTTCTTGGCGAAGCCGATGGCCACGCCTATGCAGAACAGCAGCGGCAGGTTGTCGAAGACCGCGCCGCCGGCGGTGGCGAAGACGGACGCAACCTTGTCCCAGCCGAGACCGTCCTTGCCGAACACATCGGGCTGGCCGAGACGGAGCAGAATACCCGCGGCCGGCAGTACGGCGATCGGCAGCTGCAGGCTGCGACCGACCTTCTGCAGGCCCTGGAACAGGCCGGATCCCCGCTTCTTGGCGGGTGCGGCGGCCTGGGCGGTGGCCGTACTCATCAACTTCCTCCAGTAGGCAAGGCGCCGCCCGGGGCATGATCTACGGGGGACGGCGGCGTCTCAGAAGAACGCGGTGGACTGGACCGCGTGGTCTACACCAATGAGTGGTGTAGACCAGTTTTAGCACGTGAGACTTAGATAAGGAACCTTCAAATCCGTCACCCGTTCCCTACGCCCCGTGCCCGCCCGCCGGGGCATGCGGAAAGGCCCCCGGACCGACGGGTCCGGGGGCCTTTCCGACGTCTTTCGGAGCCTTGCGGGAGGCGGCCTACGCCTTGACGTTGTCCCGCTCGAACGCCTCCCCTTCTTCCTCCGGCTCGCGTCCCGGAGTGGGGATGTCGAATTTGGTGATCGCGAATCTGAAGATCGCGTAGTAGACGACGGCGAAGGCGAGGCCGATCGGAATGATGAGCCAGGGCTTCGTCGCCAGGCCCCAGTTGATGACGTAGTCGATCAGGCCGGCCGAGAAGCTGAAACCGTCCTTGACGCCGAACGCCCAGGTCACCGCCATCGAGACACCCGTCAGTACCGCGTGGATCGCGTACAGGACCGGGGCGATGAAGAGGAACGAGTACTCGATCGGCTCGGTGATGCCGGTGACGAGCGAGGTCAGGCCGACCGAAAGCATCATGCCGCTGACCTCCTTGCGCCGGTGCGGCCTGGCGCAGTGGGCGATCGCCAGGGCGGCCGCCGGGAGGGCGAACATCATGATGGGGAAGAAGCCGGTGGTGAACTGGCCGGCGTTCGGGTCGCCCGCCAGGAACATGTTGATGTCACCGTGCACGACCTGGCCGTCCGGCTTGGTGTAGCTGCCGAACTGGAACCACACCGGCACGTTGAGGAACTGGTGGAGCCCGATGACGAGAAGGGCGCGGTTGGCGACGCCGAAGACTCCGGCGCCCCACGCCCCGAGGCCCACCAGCCAGTCGCTGAAGCTCTCCAGCGCGTCGCCGACCGGCGGCCAGATCCACAGGCAGAGCGCGGCGAAGGCGATGGCGACGAACGACATGATGATCGGGACGAGCCGCCGGCCGTTGAAGAAGCCGAGCCAGTCCACCAGCTTCACCCGGTGGTAGCGCTGCCAGAACCAGGCCGCGAGCAGGCCCATGATGATGCCGCCGAAGACGCCGGGGTTCTGGTACGTGTAGCCGGCGAAGGTGTCGGCCTGTCCCAGGCAGCCGCCCCCGACGTCCTTCGTACCCTCCGGGCAGTCCTTGGGGAAGGCATGCAGAACGCCCCGGTAGACAAGGAATCCGGCCACGGCCGCGAGGGCGGTGGAACCGTCCGCCTTCTTCGCCATGCCGATCGCCACGCCGATGCAGAACAGCAGGGGCAGCCCGAGGTCCGCGTCGAGGAGCGCCCCACCGGCGCCCGCCATCACCTTCGCGACGTCGGTCCAGCCGAGCCCGTCCTTGCCGAAGACGTCCGGCTGGCCGAGCCGGTTGAGGATGCCGGCGGCCGGCAGGACCGCGATGGGAAGCTGCAGGCTGCGGCCCATCTTCTGCAGCCCCTGGAACAGGCCCTGCCACCACCTCTTCTCCGGCACGGCGGCGGCGCTCTCGGAACTCATCGCATCCTCCCGGAACAAGCCAGTCTGGCCGGCGGGGCAACTGGTGTAGACCAGTTGCGATAGGCTCTCGGAGCCCGGCCGCGGGCAGGACTCCGGTGATCGTCATCATTCGGGACGCCCTGGAATACCGCTCGCGAAGATGGGCCAACCGTGCGTTACCGTGACAAAGCGGACCTACGGTGCGCCGAGACTGCGCTCTTTGACTGCGCTTCGAAGGACAGGGAGAAAGACATGGCCAGCAAGGCTGAGAAGATCGTCGCCGGCCTCGGCGGCATCGACAACATCGAAGAGGTCGAGGGCTGCATCACCCGCCTCCGCACCGAGGTCATCGACCCGGGCAAGGTCGACGAAGCCGCGCTGAAGGCCGCAGGCGCCCATGGCGTCGTCAAGATGGGCACCGCGATCCAGGTCGTCATCGGCACCGACGCGGACCCCATCGCCGCCGACATCGAAGACATGATGTGAGCTGACCCCGGCACACCTCCGCAAGGGCCCGCCCCGACACCGGGACGGGCCCTTCGCGTACCTACGACTAGGCTCAGCACCATGTCTCGAATCGACGGCCGCACCCCCGAACAGCTCCGCCCGGTCACCATCGAACGCGGATGGAGCAAGCACGCCGAGGGCTCCGTCCTCATCTCCTTCGGCGACACCAAGGTCTTCTGCACCGCCTCCGTCACCGAAGGTGTCCCGCGCTGGCGCAAGGGCAGCGGCGAAGGCTGGGTCACCGCCGAGTACTCGATGCTGCCCCGCTCCACCAACACCCGGGGCGACCGCGAATCCGTCCGCGGCAAGATCGGCGGCCGTACGCACGAGATCAGCCGGCTGATCGGCCGCTCGCTGCGCGCCGTCATCGACTACAAGGCCCTGGGCGAGAACACCATCGTCCTCGACTGTGACGTCCTCCAGGCCGACGGCGGCACCCGCACCGCCGCCATCACCGGCGCCTACGTCGCCCTCGCCGACGCCGTCGCCTGGGCCCAGGGCAAGAAGCTCGTCAAGGCCGGCCGCAAACCCCTCACCGGCACCGTCGCCGCCGTCTCCGTCGGCATCGTCGACGGCACCCCGCTGCTCGACCTCTGCTACGAGGAGGACGTCCGCGCCGAGACCGACATGAACGTCGTCGTCACCGGCGACGGCCGCTTCGTCGAGGTCCAGGGCACCGCCGAGGCCGAGCCCTTCGACCGCAAGGAACTCAACGCGCTCCTCGACCTGGCCACCGGCGGCTGCGCCGACCTCGCCGAGATCCAGCGCAAGGCGCTCGACACCACCCTGTAGCAACCACGGACGCCCGCCGCGGCGTCCCACACGACACGGGCGTACGGGCCGAACCGTACGCCCGTCCGTACACCCGCGCACTGCCGCGCGTCCGTACATCCGTGCACTCCTGGGGGAGGACCCGTCCCATGCGCCGTCGCCGTACCGCCGCACTCGCCACCGCCACCGTCGTACTCGCCCTCACCGGCGCCGTCGGCTGCGGCGCCCTCGACAAGGCCATGGACTGCGTCCAGACCGCCGACGCGATAGCCACCAGCGTCGACAAGCTCCAACAGGCCGTCTCCAACGCCTCCAACGACCCCACGCAGCTCAACGAAGCCCTCAACGACATCACCACCGAGCTGGGCAACCTCAAGAACACCACCGACAACGCCGACCTGTCGAAGGCCGTCGACGACCTCGGCAAGGGCGTCGAGAGCGTCCGCACCGCCGTCAAGAACGGCGACAACACCCCCGACCTCAAGCCGGTCACCGACGCGGCCACCGAGATCGGCAAGGTCTGCACTCCCGGATAATCGGCGCATGACCCGTCTGATCCTCGCCACCCGCAACGCCGGAAAGATCACCGAACTGCACGCGATCCTCGCCGACGCAGGGCTCACCCATGAGCTCGTCGGCGCGGACGCCTTCCCGGAGATCCCCGACGTCAAGGAAACCGGCGTCACCTTCGCCGAGAACGCCCTCCTCAAGGCCCACACCCTCGCCCGCGCCACCGGCCTCCCGGCCGTCGCCGACGACTCGGGCCTGTGCGTCGACGTCCTCGGCGGCGCCCCCGGCATCTTCTCCGCCCGCTGGTCCGGCGCCCACGGCAACGACCGCGCCAACCTCGACCTCCTCCTGGCCCAACTCGCCGACATCGCCCCCGAACACCGCGGCGCCCACTTCGCCTGCGCGGCGGCCCTGGCCCTCCCGGACGGCACGGAAAGGGTGGTCGAGGGCCGCCTGCGGGGCGTCCTGCGCCAGGAGCCGGTGGGCGCGAACGGCTTCGGCTACGACCCGATCCTCCAGCCGGACGGCTACGACGTGACGTGCGCGCAACTGACGTCGGAGGAGAAGAACGCGATCAGCCACCGGGGGGAGGCGTTCAGGGCGCTGGTGCCGGTGGTGCGGGAACTCCTGGGCTGAGACCCGCACAAGCCGAAGGGCGCGACACCATGCGGTGTCGCGCCCTCTGTAAGTTTCGGTGCGCGAGGAGGGACTCGAACCCTCACGCCGCTAGGGCACTGGTACCTAAAACCAGCCTGTCTCACCAATTCCAGCACTCGCGCCTGCCGGCATCCTACAAGGCGCCGCCGAAAGCGCGCAGAGGTCTACGGGACGGTGCGCGCCCCACGCCGGTTACGACACCAGGCGTCGGTGAGGGCGTGACAGTTCGGGCACAGGTAGCGGAGATTCTCGGGGCGATTGTCCAGCCAGTCCCCGCTGATGTGGTCGATCTGGAGCGTGACCGGTCGTCCCAGCCATTCGCCCGGATTCCCGCACGAGGTGCAGCGATAGGGCACACCGATCTCCTGCAGGGCCCGATGGAGGCGAGCCCGGTTCGTCCGAGGGGAGCCCTCAGGGAGGGGCACCAGCGTGTCCGCAGCCTGCTTCCGCGGCGCCGCACCCCTTGTGGAGCGCGAGGTACGCCGCTTGAAGTGGGCGGTGTCGAGCTGGAGTTGCGCCACCCGGCGCTGTACGCGACGGTGGTTCGTGTCGTTCACGGCGAGGCCGAGGACGCGCATGACGTCCGCGTAGCTCGTGGCCTGTGGCACCGCGGCGCGCAATGCATCCTCGGGAGTGGTGACGCGTGAGTTGCGGAAGTGGCTCGTGTCGATTCCCTGCTCATTGAGCATCCGGCCCAGTGCGGCGCGTGACCGGCCGTCCTCGGGGACGCCGAGTGTGCGGGCCACGCCCCGGATGCTGTTCGCCGATGCGACGGCGCTCGTGAGTTCGTCGGCGGTGAACGGCAATTCGATCCGCTCACGGTTCACACCGGGAAAGTGGCTGATGTCGATCCCGGCAGCGGCGATGCGGCGCCTGATGTGCGAGAGCGTGCCCGTGGCGGGAGGCGCACCGAGCTTGGAGACGACCTCGCGGAGCGTGGTGGAGGAGGCTACCGCCCGGGCTATCGCGGCATCCGGATACTTGAGCCAGGGGCTGCGCTGCTTGAAGTGTCCGGTGTCCAAGCCATGCTCGGCGACCTGCTGTTGCAGGACGCGACGCCGGCCACCGCTCGGCCTGAGGCCCAGCCGCCGCATCAGGTCGGCCCACCCATGGGATGCGGCAACGGCCGCGGCGAGTTCACCGCGCTCGTAGCGGTTATGCATGACGACTCCTCATCGTGCCCCTCCGTCCGGTCGTCTGTTCGCGACCTCGCACGGAGTAACGAACCGAATATCGGATGGTCACGTCCGACATGCGGAAGGGCCTCCACCGCTCGGCGGTGGAGGCCCTTCCGGGACGGTGGAATCTCTCCCCGGAGCCCGGAGCCCGGAGCCCGGAGCCCGGAGCCCGGGGAGCGGCGTCTCAGACGCCCAGGTCCTTGATGATCTTGGCCACGTGGCCGGTCGCCTTCACGTTGTACAGCGCACGCTCGACCTTGCCCTCCTCGTCGACCACGATCGTCGAGCGGATCACACCCGTCACCGTCTTCCCGTACAGCTTCTTCTCGCCGAACGCGCCGTACGCCTCCAACGTCGCCTTCGACGGGTCGCCGACCAGCGTGACCTTCAGGGACTCCTTCTCACGGAACTTCGCCAGCTTCTCCGGCTTGTCCGGAGACACGCCGATCACGTCGTACCCCGCGCCCGCCAGCAGCTCCAGGTTGTCCGTGAAGTCGCAGGCCTGCTTCGTGCAGCCCGGGGTAAGTGCCGCCGGGTAGAAGTAGACGATGACCTTGCGGCCCTTGTGGTCCGCGAGCGAGACGTCGTTGCCGTCCGCGTCGGGAAGGGTGAAGGCGGGGGCGGTGTCGCCGGGCTGCAGTCGCTCGCTCATGACTCTCCTCAGGGATTCGCACGTACGCCGCACGAGCCTAATGGGGGTCTGTGACAACCTGCGGGCCACTGAGCTGACAGACTGTCCACAAGAGACCGTTCAGAGACCGAAGCGACGACCGGAGGCAGCGCAGTGTCGGATGCCAGGACCCCTGCGCAGATCGAGGCGGACATCGTCCGCCGGCGCGAGCAGCTCGCCGTCACCCTCGACGAGATCGGTGTGCGGATGCACCCGAAGACGATCATCGGGGACGCCAGGGCCCGGGTGGCCTCGACCGTCGACCAGACCGCCGGCCGGGCGTTCGTCGCCGTGAACCGGACCCTCTCCGATGTGAAGTCCCGCTTCACCCACGAGGACGGCGCCCCCCGTCTGGAGCGCGTCGTTCCCGTGGCCCTGGTCGTGGTCGGAATCGTCGGTGCGCTGGCTCTCTCCTCCCGTAAGCCGTCCCGTAAGACCTCCCGTAAGCGCAAGGGCTGACCGGAGCATGACCCGGCGGGCGTGTAGGTTCGTGGCGTGAGCGAGAACACCCACGACAAGCTGCCCATCCGGATGCTCCATGACCGTGTGCTGGTCAGGACCGACTCCCCCGAGGGTGAGCGGCGCTCCGGCGGCGGGATCCTGATTCCGGCGACCGCCGCCGTCGGGCGACGGCTGGCCTGGGCCGAGGTGGTCGCGGTCGGCCAGAACGTACGGACGGTCGAGACCGGGGACCGTGTGCTGTACGACCCCGAGGACCGCGCCGAGGTCGAGGTACGGGGCGTGGCGTACGTACTGATGCGGGAGCGCGATCTGCACGCTGTCGCCGCCGACCGGTTCCAGGGATCCGAGGACTCGACCGGTCTGTATCTCTGAAGGATCTCTTAGGGGATCTCCAGAGGATCCCAGAAGATCCGTAGTAGGGCGGGCCGGAAGGCTGAGGCCTGGTGACCATGGTCACCAGGCCTTTGCGCTGCCGCGCCCTTTGTTACGTTGGGGGGACCCCGACGAGACGCGCCGTACCGGGCTGACGCAAAGACGACGCACCGCTGTTGTTCCGTCTCTCGGAGGTGCCGTCATGGCCTGGGTTCTGCTCGTTGTCGCCGGTCTGCTCGAAGTCGGCTGGTCGATCGGGATGAAGTACACCGACGGTTTCACCCGGCTGTGGCCCAGCGTGTTCACCGGTCTCGGGATCGTCGCCTCGATGATGCTGCTGTCGCACGCGGCCAAGACGCTGCCGATCGGTACGGCGTACGGCGTGTGGGTCGGTATTGGCGCGGCCGGTGCGGCGGTGCTGGGGATGGTCGTGCTGGGGGAGCCGGCGAGCGCCGCCCGGATCTTCTTCGTCTGTCTGCTGCTGGTGGCCGTGGTGGGGCTGAAGGCGACCTCGGGCCACTAGCCACAGCCCACTGGCCGCTGGGGCGTGGGCCTGGGACTGCCGTGAGCTTTGGAGGGCCGGGCCTGCCGGGGACTCGGCGGACCTGCCATCGGCTGCGGTCCCCGGCTGCGGTCCCCGGCTGCTGTCCGTGGCCTGCGGGCTGCGCCCTAGGTGCCCGGAGGTCGGCCTCCCGGGTTCGCCCCGTCCCCGTCCCCGCCGCCGGGCGATCCACCAGGCCCGCCCGGCCCGCCCGGCCCGCCAGTCTCGCCATTCCCACCATTCCCACCGGGCCCGCCGGCCCCTTCGGCTCCGCCGCTCGTCGGTGTGCCGGGTGTCAGCCCGCCGGTGCCGGGCCCGCCCGTGTCCGTGCCCCCGGCCGGTGACCCGCCCGTCGCGGGCCCGCCGGTGGCCGGCCCGCCCTGGGTCTGGCCGCCCGCGACGGGCCCCCCGGTGATCGGACCGCCCTGGGTCTGGCCGCCGGTGATCGGCCCGCCTGTCGTCGGACCGCCCCGCGCCGCGCCGCCGGACGTGGGCGTGCCGGGCACCTGTCCTCCGAGTCCCTGTCCGCCCTCCGCGCCGCCGTCCCGGCCGGGGTGGTGGGGGTTGTGCGGACCCGGGCGCTGGTCCGGGTCCGGCATCTCCTCCGCACCTTCTGCCAGCTGGAGGTCGAAGTCCTGGACGGGGGTGCCGTCGAGCGCGTCCCTGGTGAACTGGCCCCAGATCTCCGCCGGCGCCCCGCCCCCGTTGACCCGCTCCACTCCCATCGCCCCGTACAGCGGCATCTGCGTTCCGGTGTCAGGGTCCTGGCCCATCACCGTGACGACGGTGGCGAGGTCCGGGGTGTAGCCGGCGAACCAGGCCGCCTTGTCGTCCTCCGCCGTGCCGGTCTTCCCGGCGGCGGGCCGTCCGGCCGACAGCGCGGCGGTGCCGGAGCCGCCTTCGACGACGCTCCGCAGCATCGCGGTGGTGGTGTCGGCGGCCTCGCGGCTGACGACCTGCTTCATGCCGGC
The DNA here is from genome assembly GCF_055577795.1 of Streptomyces sp. NPDC033174. Lineage (NCBI taxonomy): Bacteria > Bacillati > Actinomycetota > Actinomycetes > Kitasatosporales > Streptomycetaceae > Streptomyces > Streptomyces sp. NPDC033174. The sequence goes on along the minus strand of NZ_JBVIPQ010000001.1, from coordinate 1,260,567 downwards.
CGCCGGGAGTTCGACGTCCGCGCCGTCCTTGGTCATCTTCTCGACGAGGCTGTATGTGCCGTGTCTGCCGTGGTTGGCGAGGGTCGCGTACGCCTCGGCCATGTCGAGGGCGCTCGCGGTGGCGGGGCCGAGCGCGATCGAGGGGTAGGCGCCGAGGTCGGGGGTCGACGCGGGCAGACCGAGGGCGACGGCGGTCTGCTTGACCTTGTCGGGGCCGACGTCCACCGCCATCTGCGCGTACACGGAGTTGACCGAGCTGTCGGTGGCGGCGCGGACGGTGACGAGGCCGTAGCCGGCGTCGTCCTCGTTGGAGGGGGCGTACTCGCCGCCGCTCCAGCCCTGGACGGGCCGCTTGTCGGAGCCGTCGTAGATCGTGTTCGGGGTGATCCGCAGGCCGTCCTGCGTCACCGAGCCGTGCTCGACGGCGGCGGTGAAGACGAACGGCTTGAAGGTGGAACCCACTTGGTAGTCGCGGCGCGTGGCGTTGTTGACGTACTGCTTGGTGTAGTCGATGCCGCCGTACATCGCGACGACCTTGCCGGTGGCCGGCTCGATGGCGGCTCCGCCGACCCGTACGTTCCGGTCGATGCCCCCGCCCCTGTTCAGCTTGGACATCACCTGGTCGTCGACGGCCTGGACGAAGGCGTCCTGCTTCGACCGCTCCAGGGTGGTGGTGATCCGGAAGCCGCCGCCGGCCAGGGTGTTCTCGTCGATGATGTCGTTGCTGGTGAGGTAGTCCTCGACGGCCTGGACGACATAGCCGCGCTGTCCGGACAGGCCGATCGCGGGCCTGGCCTTCTGCGGGGGCGGGAAGGCCGTCCGGGAGCGGTCGGCGTGGGTGAGCCACTTCTCCTTGACCATGCCGTCGAGTACGTAGTGCCAGCGGGCGAGCGCCTCGGTCCTGTTCTCGGGGTGGGTGGCGATGTCGTACGCGCTGGGGGCGTTGAGCAGAGAGGCGAGGTAGGCCCCCTGCGCGGTGTCGAGGGCGGCGACGTCCTTGCCGTAGTAGGCGCGGGCGGCGGCCTGGATGCCGTAGGCGTTGCGGCCGAAGTAGCTGGTGTTGAGGTATCCCTCGAAGATCTCGTCCTTGCTCTTCTCGCGGTTGAGCTTGATCGCGATGAAGAACTCCTTCACCTTTCGGGTGACGGTCTGTTCCTGTCCCAGGTAGTAGTTCTTGACGTACTGCTGGGTGATGGTGGAGCCGGACTGCTTGCCCTTCCCGGTCACGGTGTTCCAGGCGGCGCGGATCATCGCCTTGGGGTCGACGGCGCGCTCGGTGTAGAAGTCGCGGTCCTCGGCGGCGAGTACGGCGTGCTGGATGCTCTTGGGGATCCGGCCGAGCCGGACGTTCTCGCGGTTCACCTCGCCGTCGCGGACGATCTGGCTGCCGTCCCTGTAGAGGTACTGGTTGGACTGCGCGGTCGCGGTGGCGTTGGCGGGCGGGATGTGGACGAGCATGTAGCCGGCGACGAAGCCGCCGACCAGCAGCAGTGTGAGGAACAGGAACGTGCCGAGCGTCGTCCGCCAGGTCGGCAGCGCGCGGCGCCGGCCGGTGCGCCGGGGGCGCTTCCCGCCCTTGCGTGCCTTCGGGCCCCGCGGGGCAGGGGCGGGGTCCGGGACGGTGGGGTCGCGGGGTTCCCAGCCCTGCTGCTGCGGCTCGTCGCTCATGACTGTGGAGACTCCTCGGGCGCGGTCGGCATTCGCTCTCCGGCATAACGGCGTCGTATCGGGTGATTACCGTGATCGCCCCATAGTGCACTTCTTCGGGTGATCACCCCTGGAACAACTCGGCTCCCAAATCGGTCGCGGGCGTCCGGGCGGGTGAGTAGGCTCGTGGGCTTTGGTGTCCGCTGCGGAGAGGGGCATGACGTGCGGCTATACGCGGTCGTCGCGGCGGGTGGGTTCCGGCGCTATGCGACGTACCGGACGGCGACGGCGGCGGGGGTGTTCACCAACACCGTCTTCGGTTTCATCATGGCGTACACGTATATAGCCCTCTGGGACGAGCGCCCGCGGCTGGGCGGCTACGACCAGTCCGAGGCGCTGACCTATGTGTGGCTCGGCCAGGTGCTGTTGATGACCTGCGCGATGCTGGGTGGTGGGTTCAGTGACGAACTGGTCGAGCGCATCCGTACGGGTGACATCGCCATCGACCTGTACCGCCCCGCCGACCTTCAACTGTGGTGGCTGGCGGGCGACCTGGGCCGGGCGGCCTTTCACTTCCTGGGACGGGGACTGCTCCCGCTGGTCCTGGGCGCGCTCGCCTTCGACCTGGTCCTGCCCGCCGATCCGCTGACCTGGCTCGCCTTTCTGGCGTCGGTGGCGCTGGGCGTGGTGGTGAGCTTCGGGGTGCGCTATCTGGTGGCGCTGTCGGCGTTCTGGCTGATGGACGGCTCGGGCGTGACTCACATCGCGTCGCTGGCCGGGCTGTTCTTCTCCGGGATGCTGCTGCCGCTGACGCTGTTCCCCGGCGTGCTGGGCGAGGTGGCACGGGTGCTTCCCTGGTCGTCGCTGCTCCAGGTGCCGGCGGATGTCTTCCTCGGCAAGCACACGGGGTGGGGGCTGGTGGGGGCGTACGCCTTCCAGGCCGGGTGGGCGGTGACGCTGCTCGGCGCGGGGCGGTTGCTGCAGTCGCTCGCGACGCGGAGGGTGGTGGTGCAGGGTGGCTGAGCCGGGGGTGGTCGAGGCAGGTCGGTCCGGGGTGGTTGAGGCGGGCGGGGCAGGAGTGGTCAGCGGGTCCGGGGCGGTCGGCGGGTCCGGTCGTCTCGCCGTGCTGTGGGCGGGGCTCGGCGCGTACGGGCTGATCGCCATGATGTGGATCCGCTCGACGATGGCGTACCGCGCCTCCTTCGCGATGACCGTGTTCGGGAACTTCACGGCGACCGCCTTCGATTTCGTGACGATCATGCTGATGTTCACGCACACGAAGGCACTCGGCGGTTACGGCCTCGCCGAGATCGCGTTCCTGTACGGCCTGTCCGGCACGGCCTTCGGGCTGGCCGACCTCTTGATGGGCTCCATGGACCGGCTGGGCCGGCGGGTGCGCGACGGCACCCTGGACACGCTCCTCGTACGGCCGGTACCGGTGCTCGCCCAGGTGGCGGCCGACCGGTTCGCGCTGCGCCGGCTCGGCCGGATCGCGCAGGGGCTGCTGGTCCTCGGATACGCCCTGGTGGTCCTGGACATCGACTGGTCGCCGCTGAAAGTGCTGATGGTGCCGCTCGCGCTGCTGAGCGGCGCGGCGATCTTCTCGTCGTTGTTCGTGGCGGGCGGGGCGTTCCAGTTCGTGGCGCAGGACGCGGCGGAGGTGCAGAACGCGTTCACGTACGGCGGGAACACCCTCCTTCAGTACCCGCCGTCGATCTTCGCGAAGGACCTGGTGCGCGGGGTGACGTTCGTGGTCCCGCTCGCCTTCGTGAACTGGCTGCCCGCGCTGTACGTGCTGGGCCGGCCGTATCCGCTGGAGCTGCCGGAGTGGCTGGCCTTCCTGCCGCCGGTGGTGGCGGCGGTGTGCTGTGGACTGGCGGGAGTGGCGTGGCGCGTGGGACTGCGTTCGTACCGGAGTACGGGGAGCTGAACATGGACGGCAGGGAATCGGACGTGGCGGAGCTGGGCGGCGAGGGGTCGGGGCTCGTCGCACCGGGTGGCGAGGTGCCGGGGCTCGTCGAACCAGGTGGCGAGGCGTCGGAGCTCGTCGAACCGGGTGGCAGGGAGTCGGGGTTCGTGGAACCGGACCGCGCGGGGGAAGGGTTCATCCAGCTTGACGGGGTCGAGAAGGTCTTCGACGTACGGCGCCGGGTCGCCGGCAGTCGGCTGCGCCGGGAGAAACACCAGGTCAGGGCCGTCGACGGGATCAGCTTCCGGGTCGAGCGCGGGGAGATGGTCGGCTACATCGGCCCCAATGGCGCCGGCAAGTCCACCACCATCAAGATGCTGACCGGCATCCTCACCCCGAGCGGTGGCCGGCTGCGCGTCGCCGGCATCGATCCGTCACGGGAGCGCACCCGGCTGGCGCGGCGGATCGGCGTGGTCTTCGGGCAGCGCACCACGCTCTGGTGGGACCTGCCGCTGCGCGACTCGTACCGCCTGGTCCACCGGATGTACCGGATCCCGGATGCCCGCTACCGGGAGAACCTGGACCGCTGCGTCGAACTACTTGACCTCGGCGAGCTGTTGGACGTCCCCGTGCGACAGCTCTCGCTGGGCCAGCGGATGCGCGGCGACATCGCGGCGGCGCTGCTGCACGACCCGGATGTGCTCTACCTCGATGAGCCGACGATCGGCCTCGACGTCATCTCGAAGGCGAAGGTCCGTGACTTCCTGAAGGACTTGAACGAGGAGAGGGGCACGACCGTACTGCTGACGACCCATGACCTCACCGACATCGAGCAGTTGTGCAAGCGCGTCATGGTGATCGATCACGGGCGCCTGATGTACGACGGTGCGCTGGCCGGGCTCCATGAAGTGGGGGAGAGCGAGCGCACGCTGGTGGTCGATCTCGAACGGGAGAGCGAACCGATCGCGCTCGACGGCGTACGGGTGGTCAAGGTGGAGGGGCCGCGGCAGTGGCTGGCGTTCCCGGCGGCGGAGTCGGCGGCGCCGCTCGTGGCGGCGATCGCCGCGAAGTACCCCCTGGTGGATCTTTCGGTGAGGGAGCCGGACATCGAATCGGTGATCGCGAAGATGTACGCCGAGAGGTCCTGACCTCCGCGCACTAGGCTGATCGTATGACGAGTGAACTCCCTGAGATGCGAGCGTCGGATGCCGAGCGGGAGAGGATCGCCGAGCGGTTGCGTGACGCGGTCGCGGAGGGTCGGCTCGACATGGAGGAGTTCGAGGAGCGGCTGGACGCGGCCTTCAAGGCGCGTACCCGGGGCGAGTTGGAGCCGCTGGTCCGTGACCTCCCCGCGCCGGGCGGTGCGTTGGACACGGGCAGTGCCGTTGCCCCGGGCGGGATGGCGGGATCGGCCGTGGCGACAGGCCCGGGCGACTGGTCCTCACGTATCGGCAAGCAGCCCACGTCGAAGGGCGCGTTCGCGTTCTGGGGAGGCTTCGGGCGGGGCGGCACATGGACCGTTCCCCGGATCTTCAACGCCGCGGTGTTCCAGGCGGGCGGCGAGATCGATCTGCGCGAGGCGAACTTCGAGGACCGCGACGTCGTCATCCGGTGCGTGACGGTCATGGGCGGGATCGAGGTGGTCGTACCGCCGGATCTGCATGTCGAGGTCACGGGCTTCGGTTTCATGGGCGGCTTCGACCACCGGGGGGCCGGGGAGGGCACGCCGGGCTCACCGCGGGTGCGGATCACCGGATTCGCGCTGATGGGCGGCGTCGGGGTGGTACGGAAGTTGCGGAAGGCGGACAAGCTGCGGCAGAAGGAGGAGCGTCGGCTCGAGGATGAGCGGCGCCGGAAGGAGCTGGGCTGAGGGGCTGGGCTGCGGGACTGGGGGCTGGGGGCTTGTGAGGCTGGTGGGACTTGAACGGGGGTGGGCGGGGGGCCCGGGGCCGGAGAGGCCCTATGAGGTGAGGGTCGGGGCCGGTGTGGCAGGGCCTCGCCCGGCCCGGGGGAGCAGCGCTTCCAGTGGGATGTACGCACCCATCCGGCGGTACCCCGCGTCGTTCGGATGGAGCCCGTCCCCGGAGTCGTAGGCGGGGCTGAGCCGCTCGGGCACCCGCGGATCGCGCAGCACCCGGTCGAAGTCCAGTACGTCGTCGAAAAGGCCGCCGCTCCGGATCCTCTCGTTGACCGCCTTCCGTACCGGCTCCAGGTCACTCATGTCCCCGCGCCGGCCGCCGAACGGTGGCAGCGTCGCCCCCACGACGTGCAGCCCGCGCGCCCTGGCCTGCCCGGCCAGCGCGGCGAGGCCCTCGGCGATCCGGCCGGGGTCGTGCTGGTGCGGCCCGCGCAGGATGTCGTTGACTCCGAGGGCGATGACGACGGTCCTGGTACCCCGGCGGTCCAGCACGTCGCGCGCGAAGCGTGAGACGCCGCTCGGGCCCTTGCCGTCGAGCAGCAGCCGATTGCCGCCGATGCCGGCGTTGAGCACACCGTACGGCTGAGAGGCCCGGCGCAGCCGGTCGGCAAGGACATCGGGCCAGCGGCGGTTGGTACCCGGGGTGGAACCGGTGCCCGCCGTGATCGAGTCCCCGATGGCGGTGATCGCACCGGGGGAGTCGGGATTGAGTACGTCGACGGCGGTGAGGTGGTGCCATGAGGTGGTCCGCCGGGTATACGCGCCGGGTGCGGGGTCCTGAGTACGGTCGCCGTCGGCGAGGTACGAGGTCTGCTGCGCTCGGGTGTGACGGGTGGCCGGTCCGTGCGGCGCGTAGACGGTGACGAGGAGATCCCCGTCGTCGGGGACGCGGAAGGCGAGCGGGTCGCTGACGGCCTCTCCGTGGGCGGGCACGGCCACCGACGGGTGACCGGCGAAAGTCACGGCCCGCAGGGTGCCGGGAACGGCGGCGGCGCCCTGCGCCCGTACGGCCAGGGACACGTGCTCGACGTGGAGTGTCTCCCGGCCGAAGAGGTTGGAGAGGGTGAGCCGGGCGTGGGTACCGCCGATGCTGGTGTGGACGACGTTGCGGACGGAGCGGGGGGTGGAGGGGGCCTTGGTGGAATCGACGGGGGCGGCGGCCCAGGTCCCGACCCAGCGCTTCTCGGCCCGGTGCCGCTCGACTCGGCGCTCCTGCCCGTGGCCCTTCGTCGCCCCGTCGGGCGAGGCATCGCCCACGGCGCCGCAGGCGACGGCGGCGATGACGGCGAGGAGTACGCCGATCAGGGCGGCGCTGTGGCGTCGTGTGGTCATGGCACATCCATCCCCCGGTGTCGTGGTGCCGGGAACTCGATGTGCGCCCCGGGAGTACCTCAGGTAGGGACAATACGTATATGTACGCGGCACACGCGGACGGGTGGAGTGGATGGACCGTACGGACCACAGCGACGACCCCAACAAGCCCGGCCAGAACGCGTCGGGCGAGAGCGCGGCGGGCGAAACCGGGTCTGGCCAGGCCGGGCAGGGCCAGACCGGGTCGGGCGTCAGTAAGGCGGCACTCGGCGGGTCGGACCTTGACGGGTCGGACCTCGGCGGGACGGGCCTCGGCGGGGCGGAGGGGGCGGCAGGCGTTGGCGTGAGGGCCCGTCCGCCGCTCGTCGCGTTCGCCTACACCGCCGCGGACGAGGAGCGACAGCGCGGCGTCCGCCGTATGAAGACGACGGCCACCGGCATGCTCCTCCTGGTCGCCCTGATCTACGTCCTGGCCACCTGGGCGGACAACGCGGACCTGGGCGGCTGGCCCCCCTATGTCGCGGCGGCGGCCGAGGCGGGGATGGTGGGCGCGCTGGCGGACTGGTTCGCGGTCACGGCGCTGTTCCGCCGCCCCCTGGGCCTGCCGATTCCGCACACCGCCATCATTCCGACGAAGAAGGACCAGCTGGGGAAGACCCTCGGCTCGTTCGTGGGGGAGAACTTCCTTTCCTCGGAGGTCGTACGCGGCCGGCTCAGCGCCTTCGGCATCGCCGGCCGCCTCGGCGCCTGGCTCGCCGAGCCGGTCCACGCCGACCGCGTCACCGCCGAACTCGCCACGGCCCTGCGCGGCGCGCTCACCGTCCTGCGCGACTCCGATGTCCAGGCCGTCGTCGGCGAGGCGATCACGCGGCGTGCGGACGCGGCGGAGGTCGCGCCGGGCATGGGCAAGACCCTGGAACGGATCGTCGCGGACGGCGCCCACCACCGCGCCGTCGACCTGGTCTGCGGGCGCGCCCACGACTGGCTGGTGGAGCACCGCGACTCGGTGATGGACGCGGTCGAGGGCGGCGCCCCGGGCTGGACGCCCCGCTTCGTCGACAAGCGGGTCGGCGAGCGGGTCTACAAGGAACTCCTGCGCTTCGTCACAGAGATGCGCGACATGACGGGCCACCCGGCACGCGGCGCGATCGACCGCTTCCTGACCGACTTCGCCGCCGACCTCCAGGCCGACACGGACACCCGCACGCGGGTCGAGCGCCTGAAGTCGGAGCTGCTGGCCAGGCCCGAGATCCAGGACATCATCGCGTCGGCCTGGGCATCGATCCGAGGCATGATCATCTCGGCGGCGGAGGACGAGCGCAGCGAACTGCGCCTGCGGGCCCGCGCCTCGCTCATCTCGCTCGGTGGCCGGCTGGTGACCGACGGCCGTCTCCAGTCGAAGGTGGACGCGTGGGTCGAGGACGCGGCGTCGTATGTCGTCACGACGTACCGCGGTGAGATCACCTCCCTGATCAGCGACACGATCGCCGGCTGGGACGCCGACCAGACCTCGAAGAAGATCGAGGCCAATATCGGCCGGGACCTGCAGTTCATCAGGATCAACGGCACGGTTGTCGGTGCGCTGGCGGGCCTGCTGATCTACACGGTCTCGCACGCGCTGGGCGGGTGAGTCGGCCGGGTTGGAGGTACCGCCTTGCCGGGCAGCGCGTCGTGGGGTGCTGGGCCGGTGGGCCGGGGGCGGGGCCCTGAAGAAGCTCATGGCCCCAGGGGCCCGTGGTGCGGCGCGGGGCGGGCCGGTGGGCGAGGGCGGGTGAACGGGCCCTGCCCTTCCCGTTCACCCGCCCGGCCACTGTGGGGAGGCGCTCTTCAGTACGGACGGCGGGGCCGCCGCGTTCAGCCCCGACCGGACAACCTCACGCAGCCGGACACTTCGCTCAGCGGTGGTCGTCGCGGGTGACGGCCCAGGAGGCCACCGCGACCGCCCCGGCCACGGTGAACACGGCGGGCCAGGCGCCGACCTTCTTGGCCAGCGGATGCGACCCGGCGAAGGCCGCTACGTACGCGGCGCTCAGCCCGACGGCGGCCTTGTTTCCCGCCTGCCGCTGCCAGTCCCGCGCCGCGACCGCCCCGGCGGCGGCGAGGGCGATGCCTCCGAGGGGCCGCTTCTTCGTCCACCGGGCCACGCCGTACCCGCCGACGAGTCCGCTCGCCGCCACGACCGCCGCAGGAATCTTCGCCATCGTCGTACCCCTTCACTGACGTTCACTCACGCTGTGGTGCTGCCGACCGCCACGGTACGCGCGCCCCGCGCACCGCCGACGCGGCGCCCCAGCGGGGCGAGAGCGAGCAGGTAGCAGAGGCCGCCGACCGGCATCAGGTCCAGGCTGGCCGCCATCGCGACCGTGCCGAGTACGACGAGGATGAGCGAGCGGACGGCATCGCGGCCGGTGAGTGCGGCGAGGAGAGCGATGATCCCTATGTACAGGAAGACAGGTCCCACGGTGTACACCACCGGCATCACGCCGGGTATGTCCTGCACCTGCGCGAACATCTCCCTCATCTCGGGCTTGTCGGCCGCCCGGAGGCCCACGACGAGGTCGATCCCCGCCTGGGCGAGCGCCGCGCCCACACCCACACATGCGGCTATCAGCCCGGCCGACGCGACGCGCCGCCGTACCGGGCCGCCGGAGTCGGCTGCCATCCGACGCAGTCCCACGCAGGCAGCCCCGAAGAACAGCACACTCACGAAGAAGGCGATGTGCCCGGTGGTCCAGCCGACCCCGGGGGCCTTGGACCCCTCGACCAGCAGCCGGATGGAGCCGTAGGTGATGAGGAGGACGGGTGCGGCGATGAAGGAGAACCGGGTGAGCGCTGCTCGATCTGTCATGACTCAAGCGTGCCGCTCACCCGGCCCTCGTCACTATGGGTGATCACCACGACAACACCCTGATGCCGACCCTTAGGTGACTTCGGGTCAGCCCTGGATCACTCGCAGCCGACCCCGTCCCCATCGCGGTCGAGATGCCTTCCGTACCCGGGGTCCCCACGATGTACGGGCGCGGCGCCGGCGGCACGTGCGGCAGAGCAGTTCGCGTAGTACGTACTGCCACCGCCTCCGCTCCCGCCGCTGTCTCCGCCGCCCCCGCTCGTACTGCTGCCCCCGCTGTCGCCGCCACCGGAGTAGGGCTCGCAGCCGATCCCGTCCCCGTCGCGGTCGAGGTGGCTCCCGTACCCCTCGTCACCCCGTCGCACGGGCGCGGCGCCCGCCGCTCGGGCCGCGTCACAATTGCGGTAGTACACCTCATGCTTCGGAGCGACGGGCTTCTTCGACGCAACCGGCGTGGGCGTGGGCGTGGGCTTCGGCTTCGGCGCGGTGACGGTGATGCGCACAATGGCGGTGCCACCCACCGCCCCCGGCTCCGTGGGGCTCAGCCGGTACGTGAACTGGTCCTCGCCGCTGTACCCGGCTGTCGGTGTATAGGTGACCTGAGCACCCTTGAACTCCGCGGTGCCGTGACTGGGCGCGGAGCCCACCGTGAGGCGGTACTCGGTCTCCTTGAGCACCTCGGTCAGCGGTTGAGAAACTGCCGAACCAGCCGTTGTGGCGGTGTCGTTGTCGAGTACGGCGATGACCAGAGGCTTCCCCGCGTGGGCGCTCTCCTCGTCGTCCACGAGCACGGTCGTCGCCCCGACCGTCACGGACGGACTCGCCGAGACCGTCTCGACGACCTTGTTCTTGGCGCCCGTACCGTCGGCCGCCCCGCCCTCGCACCCGGTGAGAGCCATCGAGAGTGCGGCTGACGCGACGATCAGCCCTCTGCGTCTGCGTGTCGCTCCGGTTCGCATAAGCCCCCCAAGTCATCGCGGAGTTGGAGCGCCTGATGCTGGCACGGCAGGGCTCTCAGCGGGACGGAATGGTCGGGCCGGGTCCGGTTGTGAGGAAAATGTGTCCAGATGGTGGCCGGACCGTGTCTGCTACTCCTCCTCCGATGAGGAACTGCACCGTGGCGCGCGAGTCCCGCCCCTCCATCACCCACCACGTCATCGCCGACGCGCGCCATGACGTCCACGTGGACCAACCAACGGCACTGAACGTGGCGATCGCGTGGTTCCTCCCTAGGAGCCTCTGATCAGAAGGACCCCGCGGCCTGGACGAACGCCTGCCACGCCTCCCCGCCCACCGCAATAACGGAGCTCTCGGGCCGCTTTGAGTCCCGTACCAGGGCACCCTGATCGTTCCAGGCGCACTCAACGCACTCTGTACCGCTGCCGCCGCTGTACGAAGACTTGAACCAACGGAGGTTGGGTCGCGCTGCCATCAATGCTCCTCGCACACACGCTCAATGAACTCCGCGGAGGCTGTGAGGTCGAGCGCCTGCGCGCGGAGGTAGTCGAACGCCAATTTATAGCGCTCTAGTTCTTTCGGCTTCTCCATAAACAAGCCACCGCCGAGCAGGTCCGCGTAGATCACATCCAACTCGGGTGTAGGGCCACCCAGGATGACGAAGCTCCCAACTGCCGCCGCGTGGGCGCCGGTAGAGAAGGGCAGCACCTGGAGAGTTACATGAGAGAGCTTGGATAGTTCAAGGAGGTGGTGGAGCTGCTCTCGCATCGTGCCACGGCCGCCTACGAGCCGCCGTATCACCGCCTCGTCGATCACAGCCCAGATGTGCGGAGGCTCGTCTCGGTGCAGCAGTTCCTGGCGCTTCATTCGAATGTCGACCATGCGTTGGACCTCGTCCTCGTCGCAACGCATCTCTGAGGCACGGTGTACGGCCTCGGCGTAGGTGCGAGTTTGGAGCAAGCCTGGGATGTACATGCAGGCGTAGTGGTCCTCGCGTACGACTTCGTCCTCCAAGGTGAGCATCAGGTTCATCGACTCAGGGATTGAGTCTGCCAGCGACCGCCACCACCCCTGGATCTTGGCCCCTTTGGCGAGCTCGACGAGGGCGGTCCTCTCCTCGTCGGTGGCGCCGTATTCACGGCAAAGTGCGTCCACCGCCGGCCACTTGACGGAACCTTCCTTGGTCTCGTAGCGGCTGAGCGTCGCCTTGGAGATCCCCACGCGGGCACCCGCTTCTTCAAGCGTCAGGCCTACGCCCTCGCGAAGGCGTCGCAGGTCGGCCCCCAATTGGCGCCTACGAGTGGTGGGTCCGACCGGCATGTGTGGCCCTTTCCGCTGAGATCTCTGCCGAGGGTGCACGAACGATGGATCGAGCGGCAAGGCGGCGTGCGCTGGGGGCGCGACCGCTGAGGGCGTGCTACCAAGTCCCGTTTTTGAGAGTTCCATTTTGGAAGTTTCACTGCAACTCTAGGTGTTGACGCAACTGCGCTCCGCTGCGACCCAAGGGGTGATCAGTATGGATGAGTACGACTGTGGGGTTCCGCGAAAGCCCTGGGAACTGCCGTTCCTGGCGGAACCGGAGGAACTGTCCGGCTTGCGCAACATCCTGAGGATGCACCTGGGGCTTTGGGGGCTCCCAGATCAGATCGATACCGCCCAGGTGTGCTTGAGTGAGATGGTCGCCAACGTCATTACTCACGTGGGAGTCGGTACGCCTACGACGATCTCCGTGTCCATGAGCGGCACATACCTACGCCTCGAGGTACATGACCCTGACACCCGGGCAACGCCGACTCTGATCCAGGCGGGCCCGGACTGTGAGTCCGGGCGAGGCATGGCCATGGTCAACACTCTGGCTGACCGCTGGGGCGTGCACCTGTACGCCGACCGCAAAGTGACGTGGTGTGAGATCGCTACCGGGGGCAGGCCAGAAGATCGCGGCAGCTGGAACGTTCGAATGGCGCGGGCTGAGGCGGTGATTTCTCTCTACGGCGCAGCCAACTTCCCCAGCATCCCAAGTTCGACACCGTTGGCCATCGCCGTTGCGGAGGAGGCCGTTATCGACGTGTTCATTGACCTGCTCCACTGGCTTCGGGTGCGTGGTTGTGACCCGGATGGGGCGTTGGACGCGGCTCAAATCCAATTCGAGGCGGAGGTAACGGGAGCGGCATGACCTGAGACCGCTAACCAGCAGCGATGGCCGAGTAGGTCCACACATCCGCCGGGATCTCGTGTCGAAGCTTCCACGTGATTCCCATCGGCTTGCTGCCCTTGTGCTCCGCATACTCAGCCGGACCGAGGAGCATCCAGGGCTGAGGCCCACCGATGTCTGTCTTCTTGTAGCGGCGAACGAAGAGGAGGACGTGGCTGCCGTTCTCCTTGTGCGTCTGGTATCGGACACCCGTGGGGGATGTCTCCGAGGTTGTGTTCTGGGACTCCCAGTGGAAGAGGGAGTCGTTCAACGCGTAATCCCGATAACGGGTCTGCGGCGAGAAGTCCTTCTCGTCCTTATCTAGGGTGATCATGAGAGCGTCAGTCTGTATGCTCTCGCACCACCTCACGCCCTCGCGGAAATGACCAGGCATGAATCCGCCGATGAAGGACTGACCCAGGGCAGGGAGGATCTCTTCGCGGCTGTAGGAAGCGTGGATCGTCAGGGGCAGACTGGCCAGGCTTCCGACGAGGGGGACAGGCACGTGGTCGGTGCGGTCCAGGGCGTAGGCCAGCACCTGGCGGAGTTCATTGCGGAAGGCGTGCTGCGGGCGCAGTGAGTCCAATGCCTCCTGGTATGTGGAGAAGCCGCCCAGGGGCCAGAGAGAGAAGTAGAGCATGCGTGCGTAGGCCTGCTCGAGTTCCCCGAGTTCGTCATAATTCGGGGCGTCGTCCTCAAGGAGGTGTGTGTACGCCGCGATGCGCCTGGGGTCATCGATGTGGAGGAACGCGGAGACGCGCTTGAGGAGCGCATCCTCGCCATCTGGGCCGACGCTAGGCAGCAACATGGAACGGCGAAGGAGGCCCGTCCATGAGTTGCCATTGCCTCGATAGATTTCCTTCAGCTCGCGTCCGCTTTCCTCGAGATAAGCCGCGAGCTTTGGCTCGCCGTACTGGCCTACCTCACGAGCCAGCTGTGAGACATTGACGCTGATCTGGCTACGGATGTTATTGATGATCAGTTCCTTGGCTTTTGACTCAAGGATGATCTGGCAGCCGGAAGGCAGCTGCGGGAAGTCGTGCTCAATGTTCGCTAGTAGACGGTTCCGCGTCAGGTTCGTCAGGGCGCGGAACTGTTCCTCGAAGCGGAACTCCTTCCGATGCTGGCCTATGAAGTCCAAGACGGTGAGCACCGCTTTTCCTTCACTACGTCGAAGCCCTCGGCCCAACTGCTGAAGGAAGATGGTGGCGCTCGATGTCGGGCGGAGCAGCAGCAGCGTGTCCACGTCTGGGATGTCCAGGCCCTCGTTAAAGAGGTCTACCGAGAAGATGACCTGGAGCTCTCCGGAGCGAAGAGATTCGAGAGCCGCTTTGCGTTCCTCTCGAGGCGTCTCGCCTGAGAGCGCGACAGCGTTGAGGCCGGCCCGGCGGAAGAAGTCGGCCATGAAATGGGCGTGCGAAACGGAGACGCAGAACCCAAGGGCACGCATGGAGCCTGGGTCTGTGACCTTGTCCACAACTGCCTGTACGACGAGACGGGCACGGGCGTCGTTGCCGGTGAAGAGATTGCTGAGAGCCGAGGCGTCGTAAGACCCTCGCTTCCACGCAATGGCGCTCATGTCGGTGTTGTCGGTCACGCCGAAGTAGTGGAAGGGGCTCAAAAGGTCGTTCTCAAGGGCTTCCCACAGGCGCATCTCCGCCGCGATACGGCCGTCGAAGAACTCGTCCTGGACGTTGCGACCGTCCATCCGTTCCGGGGTGGCGGTGAGGCCGAGTATCTCAAGAGGTGCGAAGTGATCGATGATCTTCCGGTAGGTCGGCGACACACCGTGGTGGAACTCATCGATGACGACGACATCGAAGTGGTCGGGAGCGAATCGTTCAAGGGAGCGGGCATTGAGGGACTGGACGCTGGCGAAAACGTGCTTCCACTCCTCAGGCACGAGGTTGCTGTGCAGCTCTTCGCCGAAGTTGGCGTCCACCAGGACGTCTTGGTAGGTGCGAAGGGACTGGCGGAGGATTTCCTGCCGGTGGGCTACGAACAGCAGCCGCAGATCACGTCCGTACCTCTGCCGCAGACGCTTGTAGTCGAGCGCGGCCATAACGGTCTTGCCCGTGCCAGTGGCCGCTACCAGCAAGTTCCTGTGGCGGTCGTGGACTTCGCGCTCGACCTCAAGGCGCTCCAGCATGTCGCGCTGGTGAGGATACGGACGGACTTCCAGCCCGGACAGGGTGATGCGACGACCTTCAACAGTGCTGGTGCCGCGCCCCGCCAGGTGAAGGGCCTCATCCAGGCGCGTGGCGTCCCGGTCCGGGTCGTACGACTCGAAGGCTGACTCGCTCCAGTAGGAGTCGAACGTCGCTTCAAACTTACGGAGGACATTGGGAGTAGCGATGGAGGAGAGGCGGACGTTCCACTCCAGGCCGTCGAGGAGCGCTGCCTTCGACAGGTTGGAGCTGCCCACATACGCGGTGTCATAGCCGCTATTGCGCCGAAAGAGCCATGCCTTGGCGTGGAGTCGCGTAGAGCGCAGCTCGTAGTTGACCTTCACCTCGGCATTGAACTTCCGTACCAGACGGTCCAAGGCCCGGCGCTCGGTGGCGCCGATGTACGTCGTGGTGATGACGCGAATGGGAACCTCTCGCGCATGGGCAGCTTCGAGGGACTGCTCTATGACGCGAAGGCCGTGCCACTTTACGAAGGCGCAGAGCAGGTCCACGCGATCGGCCGTCGCAAGTTCAGCACGCAACTCAAAGCCGAGGCTTGGATCCTCAGGGGAGTTGGTGATGAGCGCAGTTTCGGAGAGTGGAGTCGCAGGTCTGATCGAGTAGACGCCTTTGGCCTCCTGCTCGGCTATGGCAAGTAGCTGCCGTGGGCCGTCAGCGACGAGGTCTACCCACTCACGCGCGCCGTCGATGGTGTTCATCGACTCCAAGATGTGGTTGGCCGCATGGACCCGTTCCGCCGCTGGCAGCCTCTCCAGGACACGACGCATCGTGTCCGCTACATGCCGTGCGATGACCTGGGGCGACGACTCTGCCCCCACCACGTCGTCGATCGCATGCCAGCCATCAGTTGCCAAGCCTTTGAGTTGGTTCTCAAGACGCAACGTAATCAGCTGCTCGTACAACCCAGAGATCGGCTGGTCGGCATTGATCGAACCGGTCATGGTCATCCCTCCCCGTTCAGACCTGCCCAGAGATATCAGGCGGCACTGACAATCTGAACACGGCACCGGCGTATCGGGTCAGTCCTCCCCATGGCACTCCCCGTACGTCCTCCCCCTCCCGCACCAGCACAGCGCCGACCTTGCCGGCGGCCACGGGGTGGCGCGGCCTCTGGCTGCCAGGGTGGTGGCGTACTGGGGGAGGAGGTCCGCGTTGGAGGGGGAGGAGGATTCGGAGGCGGCGAAGGCCTCGTAGGAGGGGACCGTCGCCGGGACGATGCCGAGGTTGGGGGTGCCCGCTGCGGAGAGTTCGCGGAGGGAGGCCTCGATGTCGGTCAGGTGGGCCTCGTACGTCGGGTACTCGGACTCCAACTCGGGGTACGCGGCGACGAGTTCGTCCAGTTCCGGTTCCGGCCAGTGGAGGACCGCCACCGGGAAGGGGCGGGAGAGGGCCGTGCGGTAGGAGCCCAGTTCGCTGCGGAGGCGGATGATCTCGGCCTGGAGTTCCGCCGGGTCCGAGGAGCCGAGGGACCACAGGCGCTTCGGGTCGTGGAGTTCGTCCAGGGGGACCTCCGCGGGGTGGAGGTCGTCCGCCAGGGTGTCCCAGGTGTCGTGGGGGAGGGCCAGGAGGCGGCGCACGCGGTGGCGCGTCGTCATGAGGGACTGGGTCGGGAAGGAGATCTGCTCGGACGAACCCGGGGCCGGCAGCAGGACGGCCAGGGCAGCCGTCGCCGTGGCCTCCGCCGTCTCCAGTTCGTCGTGGGCCTCCAGGGTCTCCGTGACGATCTCCCACGGTGACGGGTCCGTCGGAGTCGACGCCCGGATGCCCTCGATGATCGCGCGGGCCTCGGCCTCGTGGCCGTACTCCCACAGGTTGGCCGCCTTCAGGGCCTTGATCAGGTGCGGGTTCTCCGGGGAGGTCGCGAGGAGGCTGTCGTACAGGGTGGTGGCCCGGGGGCGGGCGCCGGACAGTTCGAGGTGGGCCGCGGCCTGGAGGAGGAGTGGTTCGTGGTCCTCGGGGTACTGCGCCGCGGTGCGCAGCAGGCGCTCGGCTTCGGTCGTGTGATCGGCAGGCGTGTCGGGGCGCATGCATGACACCGTACTGCTGTACGGGGGGCGCGTGGCGCCCCTGGTGGTCTGGTGAGTTGAGGTGCGAACGCCTATCGTGCGCCCCGTGCGGGAGCGGGTGCGCGTACCGGTAGTGGTGCAGGGGCGGGCGTCACGGCGGCGCGCGGCCGTCGGGCGTGGGCTGTGGGTCGGCGCCGAGCTCGCCGTCACCTTCGGCCTCGTCGTACTCCTTCTCGTCGTCCACCAGCTGTGGTGGACCAACCAGCAGGCCCGCGCCGACGCCGACCGGACCGTGCGCTCCCTGGAGGAGGAGTGGTCCTCCCCACCGCCCGTCCAGCCGGCCCCCACCGAGGAGGCCGGCCTCCCGTCCGCCCCGCCCGCCGAGAGCGGCGGCACATCCACTCCTCCGGCCCCCGAAGCGGACCGTTCCACCCCTCGCTGGGACCGCGCCTACGCGATCCTGCGCATTCCGAAGATCGGCGTCACCGCCCCGGTGGCGCAGGGCATCGGCAAGAGGAACGTCCTCGACAAGGGCTACGTCGGGCACTATCCGGGGACCGCCCAGCCCGGCGCCACCGGGAACTTCGCCCTCGCCGGGCACCGCAACACCCATGGCGAGCCCTTCCGCCGCATCGACCGGCTGCGCGGCGGGGACCTCATCCGGGTCGAGACCCGCGAGAAGGTCTACTCCTACGTCGTCGACCGGACACTCCCGCAGACCTCCCCGCGCGACAGCGGCGTCATCGCGGAGATCCCCAGGTCTCTGGCCGAGCCCGGCCACGGGTACAGCGAACCCGGCTCCTATCTGACGCTGACCACCTGCACCCCCGAGTTCACGTCCACCTACCGGCTCGTCGTGTGGGCGAAGCTCACCGGAACCCGTTCGCGCTGAGCCCCAGGGCACGAGCCATGTGCATGGGCCACATGCGCGAGCCCCATGTCCTGAAGGGGACGAGGTCGGACGGCGGGCCGAAGACCGGTTCCCGGTCCGCGCTAGGGTCCTGGAGGTGATCAGTCGTAGGCCTCACCTGTGGTGGCTGTTGCTTCCGTACGCACTCTTCGTCGTCGCCCTGCCGCTGGTGAACCGCGTGCATCTGCTCTTCCCCTGGCTGCTCGGTGCCACCCTCCTGACGCCCCTCGCCGTGGCGCTCGCCCGACGGGGGGACCGCCGGTGAACGCCGCCGTCGCCACCTCCGTCTTCGCCGCCTTCATGATCGCCACCGTCGCTCTCGGGCTCCTCGCCGTACGCGGCGGGGGCGCCGCCGGCGACGGCGCCGCAGGGGGAGGCGGGGGCGGGCTCGCCGAGTGGTCCGTCGGCGGGCGCAGTCTCGGGCCCGTCTTCATCTGGGTCCTGATGGCCGGCGAGGGCTATACGAGCTTCAGCTATCTCGGCGCTGCCGGGTGGGGCTACAACTACGGCGCCCCCGTCCTCTATGTGGTCGCCTACATGTCCTGCGGCTATGCCGTCGGATACGTCGTCGGACCCATGTTGTGGGGCTATGCGAGAAAGCACGGCCTTGTGGGGATCACCGACATGGTCGCCCACCGGTACGGGAAGCCGTGGCTCGGAGCGGCGGTGGCGGTGCTGGCGACGGTGTTCCTTCTCCCGTACATCCAGCTCCAGATCACCGGCATGGGCGTGGTCGTGTCGACGATCTCGTACGGGGCGATTTCCCTCAACTGGGGATATTTCCTCGCCTTCGCCGTCACCACCGGTTTCGTCGTGGTCAGCGGCCTGCGTGGCAGCGCATGGGTCTCCGTCCTCAAGGACGTCCTGGTCATCGCCACCCTTGGCTTCCTCGCCGTCTATGTGCCCCTGCACTACTTCGGCGGCTACGGGGAGTTCCTCGACCGGATCGTCACCGAGAAGCGGGAGTGGCTGACCCTGCCCGGGCACGGCGGGGGCGGCTTCGGGACGGCGTGGTTCGCGACCACCACGGTCCTCAACTCGCTCACCGTCGTCATCTTCCCGACGACCGTCGCCGGGTACCTCGGCGCCCGCGACGCCGACGCCCTGCGGCGGAACGCGATGTACCTGCCCGCCTACAACGTCCTGCTCTTCGTCCCGATGCTCCTCGGCATGGCGGCCCTCTTCGTCGTGCCGGGCCTGATCGGGGCCGAGTCCAACCTCGCGCTGTTCCGGCTGGTCGTGGACTCCCTGCCCGCCTGGGGCGTCGCGGTCATCGGCGTCGCCGCCGCACTGTCCTCGATCGTGCCGATGGCGGTCTTCATGCTGGTCATCGGGACCATGTGGGGCCGCAGTGTCCTCTCCCTCGTACCCCGGTGGAGCCGGCGGGAGAAGAGCGCGTCGCAGATCGTCGTGGTCACCGCCGGAGGCCTCGCGCTCCTGCTGACGTACACCGCGCCCAACACGCTCGTACGGTTGTCGCTTCTCTCGTACGAGGGGATGGCGCAGCTGCTGCCGATGCTGCTGCTCGGCCTGGTCTGGCGGCGGCTCACCCTCCTCGGGGCCGTCGGCGGGCTGGTGGTGGGAGTGGCTGTCGTCTCCGCGCTGGTCTTCAGCGGGAACGATCCGGTGTGGGGGATGAACGCCGGTATCGTCGCCCTCGCCGCGAATCTCGCCGTCGCGCTGGCACTCACCCTCGTCCGGCCGGCCGACGGTGACGCCCGGGCGGACGAGGACGTACTGGCCCGCGAGGAGTTCACCGACGCGGGCGCGGATCTCGTACGGGCACGCTGACCGCGAGGCGTCCCGGGCCACGCGCGCCATGTGACGTTCGCCCGTTCACCCCTCAACCCTCACCGCTCCCCCCTTTGCCGGCGCCCCCTGCGAGCACGCTCACCGCCCCCACCCCGGCCAGCCCCGCCGATACCAGCAGTGCCGCGTTCGCGCCCGCCGTCGAGGTGGCGATCGCCAGGGCCACACCCGCCGATGAGCCGATGTAGCGGGCGGTGTTGTTGGCGCCGGAGCCCATGGCCGCCCGCTCGGCCGGGACCGACTCGACGGAGAGGCGCGGGAGTGCGGCGTTCAGGAGGCCGCTGCCCGCGCCGGCGACCAACAGGCCGGGCAGCAGCCGGGCCCAGGACCCGGACGGGGTGATCCCGCCGAGCAGGGCCAGGACGCCGGCCGCCGAGAGGACGAAACCGAGAGCCAGTTGGCGGCGTGCCGTGAGCCGGCCGGCCAGGTGCTTGGACTGCAGGGCGACCAGGAACGCCGTACCGGACCACAGGACGAACAGCCAGGCGGCGCCCAAGGGGGACATGCCCACCGTGCGCTGGAGCAGCGTCGGCAGATAGCTGAACATGCCGATGACCGAAAGACCGGTGAAGAGCGCGCCCGCCGACGCCGCGACGAACGCCGGACGGCGCAGCAGCCCCAGGTCGATCATGGGCGTACGGCTGCGGCGCTCGACCGCGGTGAACAGGGCTCCCAGCGCCAGCGAGGCCAGCAGGAGCAGCCCCACCGGCGCGCGCAGCCAGCCGTCCCGGCCGAGGGTGAGGGCGGTGAGCAGGGCGGCGAGGGACAGGCCGAGGGCGAGCGCGCCCACCGCGTCGGGGCGGCCGCCGCGCGGCGCGCGGGACTCGGTGAGCGTACGGAAGGCGGGGAGGGCGGTCAGCAGGGCGGCCACGGCCAGGACGTCGTACGTCAGCCGCCAGTCGACGGCGGCCAGTGCGCCGGCCAGGAGCGGGCCGAGGGCGATCCCCGCGCTCACGAACGCGCCCCACACCCCGGTCGCCCTGAGGCGGGCCGGTCCCGCCGGGTAGGCGTGGACGAGCAGTCCGAGGCTGCTCGCCAGGATCGCCGCGCTCGCCGCGCCCTGGGCGACGCGGGCCAGTGTGAAGGTGAGCGTCGAGCTCGCGAACGCGCCGAGGCCGGCGGTGACGCCGAGTGCGACCGTCCCGGCGAGGAAGACCCGGCGCCTGCCGTGGTCGTCGGCGAGGCTGCCCGCCACCAGGAGGACGACGGCGAGGCCGAGCGGGGCGCCGTTGAGCAGCCAGGCCTGGGCGGAGAGCGGAGTCGCGAAGGACTCGACCATGCCGGGGAGGGTGAGCATCGGGGCGGTGTAGTTCATCAGCGCGAGGGTGGTCGCGGCGCTGGTGACGGCGAGGGTGGCGGCCGGGTGCGGCGGCGCGGCCGTCGTCGCCGGTGTGGGAGGAGGAGCCTGTACGCGCTGGGTCATGCCGGGCCTCCGCCCCGAGAGCGAGTGGGTTCAGTGAACGAACCTACCAGGGTTGGTTCGGTCATTGAACCGATACTCGCTAGGCTGGCGCCATGGCTCTCGGCAAGGACTACGCGGCGCAGCAGTGCTCCATCGCCCGCGCCCTGGAGGTCGTCGGCGAACGCTGGACCCTGCTCGTGGTGCGCGACGCCTTCTACGGCGTGCGCCGCTACAGTGACTTCCTCGCGCATCTCGGCGCCCCGCGCGCCGTTCTCGCCTCCCGGCTCCAGGCCCTCACCGAGGCCGGGGTTCTGGAGAAGTGCCGCTATCAGCAGTCGCCGCCGCGCGACGAGTACGTCCTGACCGACCGGGGTCTCGCCCTCTGGCCCGCTCTGCGCGCGCTCTCCCTCTGGGGGAGCGAGCACACCCCCGGCAGCGGCCCCATGCGTCACTTCCATCACATCCGCTGCGGTACGGAGCTCGGCCCGTACGGCGAATGCCCGGCGTGCGGGGTCGGCGTACCGCCGCAGGACATCGAGATGAGGCCAGGTCCCGGCCTGGACCCGGACCCCCAGGACCCGGTCGCCCGGGCCCTGTTGCGCCCGCGCCGACTTCTGGTGCCGCTCGGCGCCGAGCACACCGATCAGCGGTGACCATCGTGTATAACGGCTGGAGGTAATCGAACACCGGGCTAGGGAAGGAGCGGGATGATCAGGACCGTCGCTACGCGGCCCGTCGCCCTGCTGCTCTTCCTCCTCGCCCTCACCGGCGTCCTGCTCGCCGACGGCGCAGGACTCTCCGCCGCCGTCGCCACGGTCGCCGCCGTCGCGACCGCCGCCGCCACGGCTGCCGCCTGCGCCCTTCTCGGCGCCCGCAGCGCCCAGGCCGTGCCGCCCACGCGCGTACGGACGGCCATCCGCGACCGCGAGCAACGCACCGCCTTCCTTCCGCAACGCGACCCCGACGCCTCGGGTCGCAGGCGGCCCCGAGCCCCCGGGCTGCTCGTCCCGACGGCCGTCCAGGGGCGCGTTCCCTCCTTCCGGTAGCCGAGCAGCCGAGCATCCAGCCGGCCGACCAGGCTCGTGGCCGAGTGGCCGAGTGCCGAGTGCCGAGTGCCGAGCAGCCGACCAGGCTCGTGGCCGAGCAGCCGCGTTGCCCAGCAGGGCTCGCCCGCCAGTCATCCCGGAAGCCCCGACCCGCCCCTGCGCGGTTCCGTCACGCCGATCCGTACGTCACTACCGCGCGTCCTCGTACGCGCCCCCGGCACGACGAGACCCCCGGAGGGCTCCCCATGTCCGTTTTCGCCACCCTGGTCGAGCAGCTCGCCGACCTGCTTCAGCCGTTGTTCCACACCGGCGCCACCGCCGCCGCGATCGTTCTCTTCACCCTGCTCGTACGGCTCGCGGTCCACCCGCTCTCGCGCGCCGCGGCCCGGGGCCAGAAGGCCCGTACCCGGCTCGCCCCGCGAATGGCAGAGCTGCGCGCGAAGCACGGCAAGAACCCCGAGCGCCTGCAGAAGGCGGTGCTGGAGCTGCACGCCAAGGAGAAGGTGTCGCCTCTGGCCGGCTGCCTGCCGAGCCTGCTCCAGATGCCCGCGTTCTTCCTGATGTACCACCTGTTCTCCAGCGGCAGGATGGCCGGCCACACGCTCCTCTCCGCCCCCCTGGGCGGACACTGGACCGGCGCCCTCGGCGACGGCGGGGTCTTCGGGGCGGCCGGGCTCGTCTACCTGGCTCTGTTCGGCATCGTCGCCGCCGTCGCCACGTACACCTACCTGCGTACGAAGCGGCAGATGGCGAGCGCGCCCCCGGCCACGCCCAGCGACATGCCCGGGGCCGGGGTCATGGGCGCCATGACAAAGGTCATGCCGCTGCTTTCCTTCGCCACCCTGATCACCGTGGCCGTGGTCCCGCTCGCCGCCGGGCTCTACATCGTCACCAGTACGACCTGGACGGCCGTCGAGCGGGCCTTTCTCTACCGTGACGCGCCGGCCGCCGGGGTGCTTGCTACTGCCGCGTAACGGTCCAGGTTGTGAACGGGGTCTTGCGGAGTGGTCTCGCGTCTTGGAGGATCTTCCAACCCTCCGATGGCCGCAACCCGTCGCGGGGTGCCTCATCTCGACGACTCGGAGAAGACCATGAAGCTGCTGCGCGTAGGTACCGCAGGGGCGGAGCGACCCGCGCTGCTCGACCAGGACGGGACCCTCAGGGATCTGTCCGCCGTGGTCGACGACATCGACGGAGGGCTGCTCGCGGACGCGTCCGCGCTGGACCGCGTCCGGGCCGCGCTGGGCGCCAGTGTGCTGCCGGAACTGGACGCCACCGGCCTGCGGATCGGTCCGCCGGTCGGCCGGATCGGCAAGGTCGTGTGCATCGGGCTGAACTACCACGACCACGCCGCCGAGACCGGGGCGCCGACGCCCGCCGAGCCGGTCGTCTTCTTCAAGGCCGCGGACACGGTCGTCGGCCCGAACGACACCGTGCTCGTGCCGCGCCGCAGCGTGAAGACCGACTGGGAGGTCGAGCTCGCGATCGTCATCGGGCGCACCGCCCGCTATCTGGAGTCCGACGAGCAGGCGCTCGCGCACGTGGCCGGGTACGCGGTCTCGCACGACGTCTCCGAGCGCGAGTGGCAGATCGAGCGCGGCGGCACCTGGGACAAGGGCAAGAACTGCGAGACCTTCAATCCGCTCGGCCCCTGGCTGGTCACGGCGGACGAGATCCCCGACCCGCAGGCGCTCTCGCTCAAGCTCTGGGTCAATGGCGAACTCAAGCAGGACGGCTCGACCGCGAACCAGATCTTCCCGGTCGCCGAGGTGGTCCGGTACGTCAGCCAGTTCATGACGCTGTACCCGGGCGACATCATCAACACCGGTACGCCGGCGGGTGTCGCCATGGGGCAGCCGGAGCCCAAGCCGTTCCTGAGGGCAGGCGACGTGGTCGAGCTCGAGGTCGAGGGCCTCGGACGCCAGCGCCAGGAGCTCAAGGACGCGTAGCCCGGGCGGTGGCTGGGGAAGGCGTACCCGGGGCGGGCTGCAAGGCGACGACCGCGGGGACGCCTGCGGGCGGGCCACCTGGCGACGGCTGCGGCTGCGATTCAGCGGGTGCGGTTCAGGGGGAGCGGTTCAGCGGGGGCCCGCGAACCGCTCCAGCGCTTCCACCACCAGAGCGTGGTCCTCCAGCTGCGGCAGCCCCGAGACCGTGACCGTGCCGACGACGCCCACGCCCTCGACCGCGATCGGGAACGCGCCGCTGTGCGCGGCGTACCGGTCGGGGTCGAGGCGCGAGTCGCTCTCGAACGTCTTGCCCTTCGCGCGGAAGCGGCTGCCGACGAGGTACGAGCTCTCGCCGTACCGTTCGACGACCCGGCGCTTGCGGTCGATCCAGGCGTCGTTGTCCGCGCTGGAGCCCGGCAGCGCGCAGTGGAAGAGCTGCTGTGCGCCGCGGCGGATGTCGATCGCCACCGGCGCGGAGCGCAGCCGCGCCATCTCGACGAGCAGGGAACCCAGAGCCCAGGCGTCCTCGTATGTGAACCGGCGCAGTGTCAGCCGGGCCTCCTGCGCTTCCAGTTCTGGGATGTCCGGCGTCTCGGCGGCGGTCACAGCGTCACCGTGATTCCCTCGCGGGCGGACCGCCGGGCCGCCTCCAGTACGTCCAGGGCCGCGGCCGCCTCCAGGGCGGTGACCGGGTTCTCGCCCGTCCCGCGCAGGGCGGCGGCGATCCGCTCGTAGAACGCCGGGTAGTCGCCCGGCGCGGTCTCCACCGGCGTGCCGCCGCCGGTCAGCGGTGACTCCCCGGCGCCGATCGTGCCCCACATCGAGGCGGGCTCCACGCCCCACGGCTCGTCCGGGGCGGGGCGCAGCCCCTCGCGCAGGGCGGCCTCCTGGGGGTCGAGGCCGTACTTCACGAATCCGGCGCTCGATCCCAGGACCCGGAAGCGGGGGCCGAGCTGGGCCGTGGTGGCGCTGACATGGAGGTGCGAGCGCACACCGCCGGCGTGCGTGATCGCGATGAAGGTGTCGTCGTCGGTCTCGGCGCCGGGCCGGCGTGCGTCCGACTCGGCGTACACCCGCACCGCCGGCCCGAAGAGCACCAGGGCCTGGTCGACGACATGGCTGCCGAGGTCGTACAGCAGGCCGCCGATCTCCTCCGGGGCGCCCGACTCGCGCCAGCCGCCCTTGAGCTGCGGCCGCCACCGCTCGAAGCGGGACTCGAAGCGCTGCACCTCGCCGAGGTCACCGTCCGCGAGGATCTTGCGGAGCGTCAGGAAGTCGTTGTCCCAGCGGCGGTTCTGGAAGACGGAGAGGAGCAGCCCGCGCTCCTGCGCGAGGGCGGCCAGCTCACGTGCCTCGGCGGCGGTACCGGCCAGCGGCTTGTCCACGACGACCGGGAGGCCGGCCGTCAGGGCGGCGGTCGCGACGGGGACGTGTGTCTTGTTGGGGGAGGCGATCACGACGAGGTCGAGTGTGTCGGCGCGCTCCCACAGCTCTTCCGGAGAGGCCGCGAAGCGCACGTCCGGGAACTCCTGGCGGGCCTGCTCCCGCCGCTCCTCGCTGCCGGTGGTGATCGTGTCGAGGGTCAGGCCCTCGGTGCCGGCGATCAGCGGAGCGTGGAAGACGGAGCCCGCGAGGCCGTAGCCGACGAGTGCGACGCGGAGGGGGGAGCCGGTGCCAGTCATGCCCTCCACTTAAGCAACGCTGTTGCCAAAGTGCAAGCGCACGCGACAATGGGGTGGTGAACAGCCAGCCTTCTCCCACGGGGTTCAATCTGCCGGCCCTGCGCAGCCACAACGCCGCGCTCGTCCTCGACCTGCTGCGCACGGCCGGCGACACCGGCATCAGCAGGCTGGAACTCGCCGCGCGCACCGCTCTCACCCCACAGGCCGTCAGCAAGATCACCGCCCGGCTGCGGGCAGAGGGCTTCGCGCAGGAGGCGGGCCGCCGCGCGTCGACGGGCGGCAAGCCCGCGACCGTCCTGCGTCTCGTCCCGGGCGCCGCCCATGCCGTGGGCCTGCACTTGGACCGCGACGAACTGACGGCGGTACTGGTGGACCTGGCCGGCGCGCCGGCCGCCTCCCGGGTGCTGCCGCTGGACCTGGGCGCAGGCGCGGAGGCGGTCGTGGAAGCGGCGGCGACGGAGGTGGAGGCGCTGATCGCCGGGTTTGGCGGCCGGAGTACGGGGAGCCGCGGCGGTCACGGCGGCCGGGGTGCCAGGAGCCGGGGTGAGGACGGCCCGGGTGAGGACGGCCGGGGCGAGGACGGCTCGGGTGAGGACGGCCGGGCTGTAGACGGGAAGGGTGTAGACGGGAAGGGTGCAGACAGCCCGGGTGCAGACAGCCCGGGCGCAGACGGCCGGAGTGTGGATGGCCGGGGAGGGGGCGGCCGGGGTGCGCGCGGTCCGGGCGAGGGGGGCCGGGCCGGTGGGGGAGGCATCCTCGGAGTCGGGCTCGCCATGCCGGGGCCGCTCGACCACGCCACCGGCGTCCCGCACCGCGTCACCGGCTTCCCGCAGTGGGACGGCTTCCCGTTGCGCGACACCCTGGCCCGGCGGCTCGGGCTGCCCGTCGTCCTCGACAAGGACACCAACGCCGCCGCCCTCGGCCTCGCCCTCGGCCGCGGCGTCGAATCCTTCGCGTACGTCCATCTCGGTACGGGGCTCGGCGCCGGGCTCGTCCTCGGCGGCGCGCTGCACCGCGGCGCGCGGACCGGGGCGGGGGAGTTCGGGCACCAGACGATCCAGCTCGACGGGCCCCTCTGCGGCTGCGGCGGGCGGGGTTGTCTGGAGGCCCTCTGCCTCGCGGCCGTCGCCCGGGGCGACCTCGCGGAGGCGGCCAGGATCCTCGGGACCGGGGCCGCGAACCTCGTGGGGCTCCTCGACATCGACCGCGTCCTCCTCGGAGGGCGGGCCGTGGCGGGGGCGCCGGACGCGTTCGTACGGGGAGTGGCCGGCGTCCTCGCCGAACGCGCCCGCCGGGCCGGCGACCCGCGGCCGGTCCCGGTGGCCCTCGCCGGGGGCGGCACCGATCCGGTAGCGGAGGGCGCGGCGCAGCTGATCCTCCGTCCTCTCTTCGCCGGCCCGAAAATAGGCTGATGGAGGGGACTTCGGCTCCGTCCGGCGGTAGGAGGGGTCCCTCTCGCGGCGGGGGGCGGCCGGCCGTGGCAGGTTCGGGCCTACGACCGCTCGCGAGCAGCAAAGGCCCGTCATGCGACTGCGCACTGCCCTCGCCATCGGCGTCGCCGCGGCGACCGTGGGGACGGCGGTGGTCCTCAACGGCTTGTCCCCGGCCGCCGCCCACCCGGCCACCGCCCAGACTCCCCTCGCCCGCCCGGTCGCCGACCGCCCGGCCGCCGCCCAGACTCCCCTCGCCCGCCCGGTCGCCGACCGCCCCACTGCCCGTACAGCCCGTACAGCCCGTTCTGCCGTTCGCCCCACGCTCGCCGCTCCCCCCGGCGTCCCTCAGCGCGCGCCCGGCGTCGCCCGGCCGCCCACCTGCGGTGAGGTGGACGACACCGCCTTTCCCATCGGGACACGGCTGCGGGGCGGGGCCGTCGAGTACCGGCCCGGTGAGGAGTACCGCACCTGGCACGTCGAGCTGAGGAACACCACGCGCGAGCCCTGCCGGGGGGTTCACCCCGTGGTGGCCCTCACCGACCGGGACCGGGTCCTCAAGCCCGCGCAGATCCGGATGGAGTTCTACGACGGCCAGGCCCGCCGCTGGCGGCCCGTCGCCTTCGAAGCGACTGAGGAGGACGAGAACGTCGGCGTCTTCGACGACGGCTTCCCCGGCTTCGCCCTGGCCCCCGGAAAGACCCTCGCCGTGCCTGTGCGTCTTGCCTTCACCCCGGACGCCGCGCCGAACGAGGTGGCCGTCACCGCGGCGGTCGTGCAGCGCAGGGGCGACGACGGCGACTGGATCGGTGAGTCCGACGAGTACCGGTTCACTCTCGCCCCGCCCACCTCACGTGTCCCGTCCAGCCCGCGGTCGCCCCAGCCGGTACCACCCCCGGAGATGGCCAGGACGGGCCCCAGGCCGGTGGAGACGACGATTCCGGCCACCGGCGCGGCGCTCCTGGTGGGCACCGGCACGGTGTTGGTCGTCGTGGCCCGCCGCCGCAGGCGCTGACCCCCTGTCAGCCCGCCAAAGGTACGTACACCGCCCTGGGGTCAAGATCCAGACATCCTGACTACCCTGGGGGCGTCGCCACAGCGCTGTCGCGGCGTCCCCAGCACGCATGTACCTGTACGGCAGGAGTCCCGCCCCATGGCAGAGCGCAAGCCGATCGAATCCTGGCTCACCGACATGGACGGTGTCCTCATCCACGAGGGCGTACCGATCCCCGGCGCCGACTCCTTCATCAAGAAGCTCCGGGAGACCGGGAAGCCCTTCCTGGTGCTCACCAACAACTCCATCTACACGGCCCGCGACCTGCACGCGCGTCTCGCCCGCATGGGGCTCGACGTCCCCGTGGAGAACATCTGGACGTCGGCGCTGGCGACCGCGCGGTTCCTGGACGACCAGCGCCCCGGCGGCACGGCGTACGTCATCGGCGAGGCCGGGCTCACCACGGCCCTGCACGACATCGGCTATGTCCTCACCGACCACGACCCGGACTACGTGGTCCTCGGCGAGACCCGTACGTACAGCTTCGAGGCCCTCACCAAGGCGATCCGGCTGATCAACGCCGGCGCCCGGTTCATCTGCACCAACCCCGACGAGACCGGCCCCTCCGCCGAGGGCCCGCTCCCGGCCACCGGGTCGGTCGCCGCGCTGATCACCAAGGCCACCGGCAAGGCCCCGTACTTCGCGGGCAAGCCGAACCCGCTGATGATGCGCACCGGCCTGAACGCCATCGGCGCGCACTCCGAGACCAGCGCGATGATCGGC
The DNA here is from genome assembly GCF_055577795.1 of Streptomyces sp. NPDC033174. NCBI lineage: Bacteria > Bacillati > Actinomycetota > Actinomycetes > Kitasatosporales > Streptomycetaceae > Streptomyces > Streptomyces sp. NPDC033174. The sequence continues at coordinate 1,231,586 of NZ_JBVIPQ010000001.1, read as the reverse complement.
GACCGGATGGACACCGACGTGCTGGCGGGTCTGGAGGCCGGGATGGAGACCTTCCTGGTCCTGACGGGTCTGACGACACCGGCCGAGGTGGACCGGTACCCGTACCGGCCCTCCAAGATCGTCGAATCGATCGCGGATCTGGTCGACCGCGTCTGAGGAAACGCCCGACCGGCCGCCTTGCGGATGCGGAACGCGGGGAACGGGGGGAACCTGCCCTTGGGAGGTTCACGATGAGTCCAGGCCCGTTCGCTCTCCGTTCCCGTGCTCTCCGCTCCTCTGCCCTTCGGTCCGTGGGGGCGGCCGCCGTACTGATGCTCGCGTCGGCCGCCCCGGCGTACGCCCACGACGGTGTGAAGGTCACGGTCACCCCGGCGCCGCTCACGGCCGGCGCCGATGTGGACGTCCGTGTCCAGGGCTGTACGGGCACCACCGGGGCGGTGAAGTCCCCGGCTTTCGTGGCCGACGTGGAACTCTCCGGGCGCGACGGCAAGGGTCGTCCGTTGTTCGGGGACACCTCCATCAGGTCCACCGTCAGAGCGGGCACGTACCCGGTGAGTGTCACCTGCGACGGACACGACCACGCGGACGCCGGGTCCCTCAGGATCGGAGTCGCGCAAAGGGGTTCCCAACCGGATCAGGACCGCCGGCAGGACCCGGAGCGGCCGGACCCTGAGCCGCAAGACCATCAGCAGTCCCCGCGGCAGGACCATGAGCGGCCGGAGCATCAGTCCCCGCGGCAGGACCCGGATCTTGACACGGACCTGGGCCCGGACCTGGGCCCGGAGCCGGACCGCGAGCAGGCCGAGCGGCCGCAGGCGGTCCACACCCCCGTCGCCCCGGTGCGCGCCGGCGGCGGGGGGACGGCCGCTCTGGCCGCCGACGCCCCTCCCGCGCCTCCCCATGGGGAAGGGCAGGGCCCCGGCACTCCGCACACCGTGATCGGCCTGATCCTCGCCGCCGTGGCGGCCGTGCTCGTCGCCGTGCGCGGTGTGCGCCGCCGCCGCAGCGGCACCGACTGACATGCCGTCCGGCGAACGCTCGGCCGGCACCGAGCGGCTGTTCACCGGGGTGGCCTGGGCAGTTCTCCTGCTCGGTCTGTGGCTGTGGGGCAAGGAGGCGACGGGCGGCTCGGGCGGCAGCTCCGCACCGACCACGGGTGACGTCGCGGCCGTCGGCAGGCCGCTCGGCGTCGCCCTGCCTCCGGCCCACGAACCGCTGGCCCCCTCGAAGCCGTACCGGGTGGACATCCCGTCGATAGGGGTCAGCGCCCCCGTGATCCCGCGCGGCCTCGACGCCCGGGGAGCGATCGACCCGCCGCCGTTCGAGACGCCGCAGACGGTGGGCTGGTTCGACGCGGGTACGCAGCCGGGGGCGACCGGCGCCGCGCTCCTCGTCGGGCATGTCGACACCCGGACGCGGCCCGCCGTCTTCTACGGGCTCAGCGCGGCCCGCCCCGGAGAGAAGGTCGAGGTGACGCGGGCGGACGGAACGGTCGCCGAGTTCACCATCGACGACGTGCAGGTCGTCAGCAAGGACCGGTTCGACCCGAAGAAGGTCTACGGCCACCGGCAGGCGCACCGCGCGGAGCTGCGGCTGATCACATGTGGCGGCACCTTCGACCGGGAGGCGGGCGCGTACACCGCGAACGTGGTGGTCTCCGCGTATCTCACCGGCGTGGCCGGCGCCCGGACCGAGAGCGCGTAGCCGGCGCATCCCCCGCCGCACGACCGAGGCCCCCTCACCGATGGTGAGGGGGCCTCGACTCTGCGTGCGCCGCCAGGGACTCGAACCCCGGACCCGCTGATTAAGAGTCAGCTGCTCTAACCAACTGAGCTAGCGGCGCCTGCTGACCTGGAGAACTTTACCCGATGCTCCGGGGTGGTTCCGACCAATACCCGTCCGCTTCGGCCTGTCGGATAGTCGCTTTTTACCTTCAATCAGTCAAAATGCCATACGTCTGGACAGTTGAGACGGTGGCGCCCGTGTGGAAGCGCCAAGAGATCGTGACGAGTGCGGAGGGGAAACGCATGAGCGTGCCGGTCTTCGAGGAGTACGAGCCCACCGCCGACTGCGCCTGCCCCGGATGCGCCAGGGAGCGCCGGGATCTCGCGCTCGGACTGCCCGTGCGAGCCGGCGGCCACCCGGCGGCGCACGGTGCCCGCCGCGCGCTCGTGCTGGTCACGGCCGCGGGCGTGGTACTCGGCGGGGGAGGGGCGCAGTGCGCGAGCGCCGTGGCGCGGCCGGCCGGACCGTTCGCGCCGGCCGGACCCGAGCGGGCCGTCATGCCCGAGGCGGCCGACCCGGAACCCGACACGCCACAGGGCGGCACCGGCCCCCTGCACGGCCGGCCCTCGGCCGGACCCCAGGACATCCCCGCCCCCGCCGTCACGTCGACGGCCAGTCGGATCGACACGCCCACACAGTCGCTGAGGCAGACCACCCGCGCCACCATCATCACCCGCGCCAAGCGCTGGATCGACGCGAAAGTGCCGTACTCGATGTCGAAGTACTGGTCGGACGGGTACCGCCAGGACTGCTCCGGATTCGTCTCCATGGCGTGGAACCTGCGCGGCAACGAGTGGACGGGGACCCTCGCGCGGTATGGGACGAAGCTGAGCCGTGCGGATCTGGAGCCCGGCGACATCCTGCTCTTCCACAACCCCGCCAACCCGAGCAAGGGATCGCACGTCACGATCTTCGGCGGCTGGGCCGACTACACGCACACCTACTACATCGCCTACGAGCAGGCACCGCCGCGCGCCCGTAAGCAGCCCACGCCGATGGCGTACTGGAGCAACTCCGCCCGCTACACCGCCTACCGCTACAACGGCCTCGTCGGCGGCGCCGGCGCGGGCGGCAGCGGGCCGGAGACGACCGCGTTCCCCGGCGCCGGCTTCTTCGGGCCCGGAGCCGCCAACGCCCATGTGGCCCGTCTCGGCCAGATGCTCGTCGAGCGCGGCGGCAAGCGTTTCTACAAGGAGGGCCCGGGGCCCCGTTGGGGAGGGGCGGACCGGCTGGCCACCCAGGCGTTCCAGAAGGCGCAGGGCTGGAGCGGCGCGGAAGCGGACGGGCTGCCGGGGCCGCAGACCTGGCGCCTCCTGGTGAACAAGCTGGGCAAGGGCATCCCGGCCGCGGCGTCCGGCTCACCCGGATCCCCGCCCGCCACGGGCCCCCAGACCTCCGCGCCCGCCTACCCCGGCCGCGGTTACTTCCGCCCCGGCCGCTCCAGCCCGCATGTCGAGAAGCTCGGCCGCCAGCTGGTGAAGCGTGGCTTCGGGAAGTACTACCTGGCCGGTCCTGGCCCGCGCTGGAGCGAGGCGGACCGGCGCAATGTCGAGGCGTTCCAGAGGGCGCAGGGATGGCGCGGCGGCGCGGCCGACGGCTATCCCGGCCCCGAGACCTGGCGCCGGCTGTTCCGCTGACCTTGATCGAGTGAGAGCGTGAGGTGGGAGCCATGAGCATGGCGACGTCGGAGCCGGACACCCCGGGACCGTCGGACACCGGGGTGCGGCGCATCCCGGTGATCGGATCCGAGACGACCGGGACGATCCCTGTCCATCTGCTGTTCCGGGACGAGGGAAGGTCGGCCTCCGGCATGTCCGGGCCGACCATGCTGTCGGCGTCCGCGCCCCGGTCCTCCCGGCCGGCGGACAAGGACGACGAAGACGACGGCGGCCCGGCGACGGAGCCAATGCCGCCCCTGGACCCGACGGAGGACGACGCGCCGGCGGCTGGGGCGGCCCCGTTCGTACGGGCAGCCGCCGCGTCGGACCCGTCGGGCGGCTACGCGAAGCCGGTGCGGGAAGCCCACGTCGTCCGCGTGGCAGGCCCGGCGGATCCGCCGAGCTCGGCGAGGACGGTCGATCGGGGCCGGTACGCGGGAGCGAGGCCGACCGGGTCGGGCCCGTACGCCGGGCGGGGGAGGACCGTTCGGGCGGCGACGGCGATCGGCTGGGGCACGTACGCCGGGCCGGGGGGTGCTGCCCTCGGGTCGAGGGCGATCGGGGCGCCGGAACTGTCGGGCGGGTGGCAGGTCGAGTTGGCGAGGTCGGCGAGGGCGAAGGCGTCGGGCCGGTGTGCCGGGTCTGAGGGTGCGGCTCGTGCGGCGAGGGCGGTCGGTCTGCCGGATCTGTCGGACGGGTGGAGCACGGCTCCCGAGGCGATGGCGCTGAGTGCGCCGGATCCGTCGGGCGAGCGTCCGGTGGAGTCGCCGGGTCCGGTGAGGGCCGAGGCGCCGGGCGGCTATGTCGGGTCGGCTGTGGCCTCCGTGGCGACGGCGGTTGGCACGCCGGATCCGTCGGGCGGGTGGAGCACTGCCCCCGTGGCGACGGCGGTTGGAACGTGGGATCCGTCGGGCGAGCGTCCGGTGGAGTCGCCGGGTTCGGTGAGGGCCGAGGCGCCGGGCGGCTACGCCGGGTCGGCTGTGGCCTCCGTGGCGCCAGCGGTTGGCACGCCGGAACCGTCGGCCGGGTGGAGCACTGCCCCCGTAGCGCCCGCGGTTGGAACGCCGGATTTGTCGCCCGGGTGGAGCACTGCCCCCGAGGCGACGGCGGTCGGCACGCCGGAACCGCCGGCCGGGTGGAACGCCGCCCCCGAGGCGACGGCGGTTGGAACCTGGGAACCGTCGGCCTCGTACCCGGCGGACCCGCGCTCGGTGAGCATGGACGGTCGCGGCGGCGACGCGCCCCCGCCGTCGGCGGTCGGATCGTCCGAGGCGGCTCCCGAGCCGACGGAAGGCGCATCCGCCGAAGACTCCTGGGAGCCCCCGCTCGCCCCCGCCGCGTCGGGGGCCGCGGACGACGCGACGGTGACCGGTTCGGCCCGGCCCACGGAGCCCGCGCCCGAGGTGCGCTTCGTGACCGGGCTCGGCTCGGTCGGGGTCGCCCCCGGCGGGACCGGGGAAGAGTTCCCCCTCGACCCGCCCGCCCCGGCTCCCGACTCCTCGGGACGCGCCTCCGACGCAGAGGACGACGGATTCCCTCTCTCTCCGCCAGGGCCGGCGACCGGCGCCGCCCCCGCGGCGTCCCGGTACGAGACCGCGGAGGGCGCCGCTCTGGACGACTCGTTGCGCAAGGCGACGGACCACCGCCTGGCGCCTCCGCCGGGATCACCCGTGAACTCGGTGGATCCCCGGTCCGCGCTTCTGGCCGGTCCGCTCCCGCACGCGGCCGACCTTCAGCCGACGTCTCCCGCCGACCCGACCCCCTCCCCGCCCCCGCCCACCACCGATTCCCAGCCGATGCCCTCCGCTCCTGCCGCCAACGGACGCCCCGGCGGGGCCACCGCCGTACGACGGACCGGGGCGGCGGCCGGGCGGTCGCTTGGGGCCAGGTCACGGAACTCCGCACGGGCCGTGCCGATCGTCGAGCCGAGGCTCAGGGAGCGGCCCGGGCCGGTGTTGCCCGGGTGGACCGGGCTCGTGGCAGGGGCCGCCGCGCTCGGCGGGTGCGCGCTGGTGCTGTGGGGCGCCGGGGCGGTGCCCCAGGCGGTGACCCAGCGGCTCGGGCTGCCCTCCAATCCGTACCAGGGCGTCCACCTGGGCCAGTGGGTCCTGCTCGCGCTCGGCGTGATCATCGCCCTCTTCGCCCTGGGCGGCCTCGGGCGCGGCCGGGTCGGATACGCCTGGGTGCTCACGCTCTTCGGTGAGTACCGGGGGAGTGTGCGGCGGACCGGCCTGGTCTGGGTGAGCCCGCTTCTGCTGCGCCGTCGCGTCGACGTACGGCTGCGCCACTGGCGCAGCGAGCCGCTGCCCGCCGTCGACGCCAAGGGCACGGCGCTCCGGGTGGTCGTGCTGGTGGTGTGGCGGGTCCGCGACACGGTCCGCGCGGCGCTCAGCGTCGAGGACCACGAGGACTACCTGCGCGAGCAGGTGGAGGCGGCGATGGCGCGGGTGCTGTCGCAGCTGCCCGCCGACGCGTTCCACGAGGACGCTCCGACGCTGCGCGACGCGGAAGTCGTCGGCGAGGCGCTGACCCGGATGCTGTCGGCGGAGTGCGCACCCGTGGGCATCGAGGTGTTCTCGGCCCAGCCGACCGGGATCGAGTACGCGCCGGAGATCGCGGCCGCGATGCAGCGCCGCAGGATCGCGGCGATCGACGCCAAGCACCGGGACAGTGTGCTGACGTCCGTCGTGGACGCCGTCGACGACATGGTCCACCGGCTGACCACACGTGGTCTGGTCGAGTTGGACGACTACGAACGCAAGGGCCTGGTCAAGGACCTGACGGTGGCGTTCTACACGGGCCGCAGTGGTCCGGTCGAGGTCCCGTAATTGGTCTGGACCCGTTCCTCCGATTGTCTGGACACCGCCAACCCCCGCTCCTACATTGGAACTTGGTCTAGACCGGAATCAGCTCTACCGCACGCGTGCAGCACGGGTCACTGGAACTCCCCCACGTTCTCTGGAGCGGACAGCATGCGACACAAGATAGGTACGGCGGTGGTGGCCCTCGGCGTTGCCGGGGCCTCCCTCCTCGCCACCAGCAGCGCCAGCAGTCACGGGTACACCGACTCCCCGATCAGCCGCCAGAAGCTCTGCGCCAACGGCACGGTGACCAACTGCGGCAACATCCAATGGGAGCCGCAGTCGGTCGAGGGCCCCAAGGGCTTCCCGGCCGCCGGCCCCGCCGACGGCACGATCTGTTCCGGCGGCAACGGGCAGTTCGCCCAGCTCGACGACCCGCGCGGCGGCTCCTGGCCCGCCACCAGGGTGTCGTCCGGCCAGAGCTACACCTTCCGCTGGCAGTTCACCGCACGGCACCGCACCACCGACTTCAAGTACTACATCACCAAGAACGGCTGGAACCCGAGCCAGAAGCTGACCCGGGCGGCCCTTGAGTCACAGCCGTTCCTCACCGTCCCCTACAACAGCCAGCAGCCGCCCGCCACGCTGTCGCACTCCGGCACGATCCCCGGCGGGAAGTCCGGCAAGCACCTGATCCTGGCCGTCTGGACGATCGCCGACACGGCGAACGCGTTCTACGCCTGCTCGGACGTTCAGTTCTGACGGACAGTCAGCTAGCCTCCGCCCCATGCGGAGCGCGGACACCGTGGCGGAGCTCGTACAGCGGCAATGGGGCGACCACAGGGCGGGGTTGAGGAGCCACGACCTCGCGCTGAGTCATCACCAGGTCGCCGCGGGCGCCGCCGCGCGGGCCGCGCTGCTCGTGGAGCTGCTGCCCCGGGGCGCAGAGCCGCACCTCGGGGTACTGCTCGACAACACACCCGAGTTCCCGCTGTGGCTGAGCGCGGCGGCCCTCTCCGGGGCCGCCGTCGCCGGCATCAACCCCACCCGCCGCGGCGCCGAACTCGCGCGCGACATCCTGCACACCGACTGCCGTGTCCTCGTCACCGAGCGCGCGCACCTTCCCCTGCTCGACGGTCTCGAACTGCCGGGCGTGCGGGTGCTGGTGACCGACACGGAGGCGTACGCGCGGCTGCTCGCCCCGTACGAGGGCGCGAAGCCGGGTGAGGCGGTGGTGGGACCGGTCGGGCCCGGCAGCCGGATGCTGCTCTACTTCACCTCCGGGTCCACCGGCGCGCCCAAGGCGGCGATCTGCAGCCAGGGCAGGCTGGCCGCGGCGGGCCGGTCGCTGGTCGCGCACTTCGGCGTGCGCCCCGACGACGTGCACTACATCTGCATGCCGATGTTCCACGGGAACGCGGTCATCGCCGACTGGGCGCCCGCGCTGGCCGCCGGCGCCTCGGTGGCCCTGCGCCGCCGCTTCTCGGCATCCCGTTTCCTGCCCGACGTGCGCGAGTTCGGAGCGACCTACTTCACCTACGTCGGCCGGGCGGTGCAGTACCTGCTGGCCACCCCGGAGGATCCCGGCGACCGCCAGCACCCGCTGCGGCTCGGCTTCGGCACGGAGGCGGGCGCCGTGGACGCCGCCCGCTTCGAGGCGCGCTTCGGCGTACGGCTGGTGGAGGGCTACGGCTCCTCGGAGGGCGGCGCGGCCGTCCAGCGGACCCCCGGCACCCCGGTGCGGGCGATCGGCCGGGCGGCCCCCGGCGACGATCTGGCGGTGGTGGACCCGGAGACCGGCGAGGAACGGCCGCCGGCCGAACTGGACGGCGCGGGGCGGCTGCTGAACGGCGACGAGGCGATCGGCGAACTCGTCAACCGCGGCCGCAGCCCCTTCGAGGGCTACTGGCGCAACCCCGAGGCGGACGCGGCCCGGGTGCGTGCCGGCTGGTACTGGACCGGGGACCTCTTCTTCCGCGACGCGGAGGGTTTTCTCTACTTCGCCGGACGTACGGACGACCGGCTGCGGGTCGACAGCGAGAACCTGGCGGCCGCGATGATCGAAGGCATCCTGACCCGCTGGGACGCGGCCGCCGCCGTCGCCGTCTACGCGGTGCCCGATCCGGTCGCGGGCGACCAGGTCATGGCCGCGATCGCGCTGCGCGAGGGCGCGTCCTTCACCCCGGAGTCGTTCGCGGCCTTCCTGGGCGAGCAGCGCGACCTCGGCACCAAGATGGCCCCGCGCTTCATACGTCTGGTCCCCGCGATGCCGGTGACGGCGACGAACAAGGTCCACCGGGTCGCGCTCCGGCGCGAGGGTTTCCGCTGCGACGACACCGTCTGGTGGTCACCCGACGGCGGGCCCTACCGCCGCCTGACGGCCGGGGACCGCGCGGCGCTCGAAGCCGAGTACGCGGCGAGCGGCAGGGCGGATCTGCTCGGCCGGTGAACGACGGAAGCCCGGGCGGACCGCTGACGGCCTGCCCGGGCTCCCGTGCGAACGACTAGTAGGCGCCGACCTGCTTGGGGTTCGGGCCGTACTGGTTCTGGCCCGGCTTGCTGTCCGAGGCGAGGAAGACGATCAGGATGATGAAGCCGACGAGCGGGATCAGGCCGATCAGGAACCACCAGCCGGAGCGGTCGGTGTCGTGCAGACGGCGGACGAGAACGCCCAGGCTCGGCAGGAACACGGCGACCGTGTAGATCAGCTGGAGCACCTGGCCGGTGCCGAGCATCCTGTCGAGGACGAGCAGGACGATGCTGATCACCGAGCTGATCAGCGTGAACATCCAGTACTCCTGGCGGCGCGCGCGACCGCTGAACACCGCGTACTTCTTGAGTACGTCTACGTACCAGTTCATGGGATTCCCCCCGATGGACGGTGTGTGGACCCGTCCAGATGGATCGAGCCAGGGGGAGAACGTATGGGCTTGTAATGATCAGGTCAACGGATTTGAGGTCACCGTTCGGTGAACCCTGCCCGGCGAACTCCGTGCTGGTCGTCGGGCTGCCGCTGCTCCGCCTCGCCGCCCTCTCCCACCTGCGGGCACAACGAAAAGGCCCCCCGCGTCCGCGAGGGGCTTCTTCCGTCTGTGCGCCGCCAGGGACTCGAACCCCGGACCCGCTGATTAAGAGTCAGCTGCTCTAACCAACTGAGCTAGCGGCGCCTGCTGACAGCGTTAATACTACCTGCTGTCCGGGGGTGCTCCTGACCACCCCCGCGCAGGTCCCGCAGTGGCCCGGCGCGGCGCCCGCCCGGCGGCTAGATCGCCAGGGAGAGCACCACCGGAGCCGCCCGCCGGTTCAGCGCGTCCGCCGCCGAGCGGAGCCGGTGGGCGTGCTCGATGGGGAGGGACAGGGCCAGGCATCCGACCGCGGACCCGGCCGTCAGCGGCACCGCCGCGCAGACCGTCCCCACCGCGTACTCCTGGAGATCGAGCACCGGGACGGTCGGCGGCTGGCTGTCCAGCTTGGAGAAGAGCACCTTCTCGTTGGTGATCGTCCGCGAGGTCAGGCGGGCGATCTTGTGACGCGAGAGGTGGTCCCGGCGGCCGTTCTGGTCGAGCTGGGTCAGCAGACACTTGCCGACCGCGCTGGCGTGCGCGGCCGAGCGGAAGTCGACCCACTCGTTGACCTTGGGCGTGCGCGGGCCGTCCGCGACCTGGGTGATCTTCACCTCGCCGTCGATGTACCGGCTGATGTAGACGGCGGCGCCCACCGTGTCCCGCAGCTCCGTGAGGGTCTCCTGGAGCTTGCTCTCCAGGGCCTCGCGGCGCGTGGCGCCGGAACCGAGCAGGACGAGGGAGTCACCGATCACATAGGCGCCGTCGGCGACCTGCTCCACGTACCCCTCGCGACGCAGCATGAGCAGCATCGAGGAGAGATGGGCGACCGGAAGACCGGTCTCGCGGGCGATCTGGGCGTCGGTCACTCCGCCGCCGTGCCTTGAGACCGTCTCGAGGACGCGAAGGGCGTACTGCACCGAATGGAACGGCGCGGTGGGCTCGGGCTTCAGCGCCACGGTTTCCCCCTAGCAGGTTGTGACCGCAAGCTTCCGTACCACGATAGCCGCCAAGGGCCGTTTCGGGGGCGGCTGTTGGCGAGATTGATGCGGCGCCCCAGCGCCATACGCTGGGGCGCGCGACGATGGCATATGCCAGAGTCACAACTGACCGATAGAAGGAGAGGTCAGAGCACCGCACCGAGGAACTCGCGGGTACGTTCCCGCGCCGGGTCTCCGAAGATTTTTTCCGGAGAACCGGACTCGATCACCTTCCCGGAGTCGAACATCAGCACCTCGTCCGAGATGTCACGGGCGAATCCCATCTCGTGCGTGACGCAGAGCATGGTGATGTCCGTGGAGCGGGCGATGTCGCGGAGAAGATCGAGCACGCCGGCCACCAGCTCCGGGTCGAGTGCCGAGGTGACCTCGTCGAGCAGGAGCACCTTGGGCTCCATCGCCAGGGCCCGGGCGATCGCGACCCGCTGCTGCTGTCCGCCGGACAGTTGCGCGGGCTTGGCCTCGCACTTGTCGGCCAGCCCGACCAGATCGAGCAGCTCGCGCCCGCGCTGCTCGGCCTCGTCGCGGCTCCGGCCGAGCGCCCGTACCGGCGCCTCGGTGATGTTCCGCAGAACAGACATATGGGGAAAGAGATTGAAGTGCTGGAAGACCATTCCGATCTTCTTGCGCGTCTCACGGCGGTGTTTCTCGTCGGCCGGATAGAGCTGCCCGCCGTTCACCCGGATCGTGCCCGCGTCGGGCTTTTCCAGGGTCATCAGCAGCCGCAGGATCGTCGTCTTTCCGGAACCGGAAGGTCCGATCAGCGTGACATGCCGCCCGGGATTCACCGAGAAACACAGATCGTCGAGGACGGTGTTCTCCCCGAAACGCTTGGTGACGTTCTCGAATCGGATCAGGTCGTGGGTCGGGTCAGCGGACAAGGCGGCGCTCCAGGGTTCGGACGAGCAGAGAAGCCGGGTAGGCGATCAGGACGAATGCGATACCGACGACCGTGAGCGGCTCGGTGTACTGGAAGGTGGCGGCGGACTCCAGCCGGGACTGCTGGAGCATTTCCAGCACGCTGATCCCGGCGAGCAGCGGCGTGTCCTTCAGCATGGCGATCACGTAGTTGCCGAGCGCGGGCGCGATCCGGCGCAGGGCCTGCGGCAGGATCACCCCGAGCCAGGTGCGGTGCAGGGGCAGGCTCAGTGCCCGTGCGGCCTCCCACTGCCCGACAGGTACGGCGTCGATGCCGGCGCGGTAGACCTGCGCGGTGTAGGTCGAGTAGTGCAGGCCGATGGCGAGGGTGCCGGTCGTCAGCGCGGAGAACTGCACGCCCCACTCCGGCAGGACGAAGAAGAGGAAGAAGAGCTGCACCAGCAGGGGGGTGGTGCGGATGAACTCGGTGGCGACATGAATCGGCCACCGCACGAACCGGGACGGAGCCCGGAAGCCGAGCGCCCAGACCAGCCCGAGCGTGAACGAGATGAGCGAGCCGAGCACCAGGACCTGAAGCGTGACCTGGACGCCGTCCCAGAAACGTGGCATGAAGTCCGCCACCGCGGACCAGTCCCAGTTCACTTCGCCACCACCCCCAGGTTGGCCTTGGTCTTCCGTTCGAGGGCCTTCATCGAGCGTGTGAGGACGAACGCGATCACGAAGTAGATCACCAGGGTCACCGTGTAGATACCGGCGCTCTCCTGGGTGGCGAGCCGCACCAGATAGGCGGCGAAGGACACATCGCCGACGCCGAGCAGCGACACCAGCGCCGTGCCCTTGAGCAGCTCGACCAGCAGGTTGCAGAAGGGCGGGATCATCTCGGGCACGGCCTGCGGCAGCAGGACCAGCCGCATCCGCTGCCAGGGCGTGAAGCTGAGCGCGACACCCGCCTCCCGCTGGGCCTGGGGTACGGACTTCAGGGCGCCGCGGACGACCTCGGCGCCGTACGCCCCGTACGACAGGCCGAGCGCGAGGATCGCCGCCCACATCGGGACGAGCTGCCAGCCCAGGAGCGGCGGCACGACGAAGAACAGCCAGAACATCAGGATCAGCGCGGAGGTGCCGCGGAAGATCTCGGTGTAGAGGCCCGCGGCGAAGCGGACGGCGCGCGAGCTGTGAGTGCGGGCGATGCCGACCGTGAAGGCGACGAGCGCGGCGAGGGCGGCGCTGCCGACGAGCAGCTGGAGGGTGATCCAGATGCCGGGGAGGATCCAGTTCTGCCAGAGTCCGGCGGTCATCGGCACAGCTCCTCGGCGGTGAGCGTGGTCATCTCTGCCTGGGTGAAGCCGAACCTGCGCAGGATCCGGAAGAGTTCGCCGCTCTTCTTCATCCGGTGGATCTCGGCGTTGAAGGCGTCGCGGAGGGCGGTGTCGGTCGGGCGGAAGGCGAAGCCGCCGCCGTCGATCTTCTTCTTCCCGTCGACGACGGCGGCGAAGGGCTCGGTGGCCTCGGCCCGGCTGCTCTTGCGCACCACCTCGCGGGTGGTGAGCGCGGTCCCGGCGAAGACGTCGACCCGGCCGGTCTCGACCGCGTTCAGGCCGGCGACCTGGTCCTGGAGGATGACGATGTCCTTCTCGGGGTATCCGGCGGCCATGGCGTACTCGATCTCCGCGTATCCGCTGCCGGTGGCGAACCTCGCCCCGCTGCGGACCACGTCCTCGTACGAGCGCAGGTTCTTCGGGTTGCCCTTGCGGACGATGAAGGAGTCGAGCATCTGGTACTCGGGATCGGAGAAGATCACCTGCTCGCAGCGCTGCTTGTTGATGTACATCCCGGCCGACACGACGTCGAACTGCTGGGAGTTCAGGCCGGGTATCAGTGAGGCGAAGTCGGTGGCCACCGGCTGGACACGGGTGATGCCGAGTCTCTGGAAGACGACCTTGGCCAGTTCCGGCGCCTCCCCGGTGAAGGCACCCTGGGCGTCGACATATCCGTAGGGGACCTCCCCGGCTATGCCCAGGCGCACCGTGCGCTGCGATCTGAGCCGGTCGAGCGCGTCACCGGAGGCGACCCGGGAACATCCGGCCGCGCCGATCGCGGCGGCCGTGCCGAGGAGCAGCGTGCGGCGCTGGAGGTGGTGCGTCGTTCTCGTACGAGCTGTTCGAGCCATGGGCGCGCGGCTACCCGGGGGTCGGCGGACCATGCCAGGAATAAACGGAGACACCCTCCTGTTGTCGGACGTTGTACGTACTTCATGCGCAGGAAGGTCTTCACCGGTGAGCGACGCGATTCGAGGCACGGCGAACGGCACCGCACCCGTTCCCCTGTCCGTACTGGACCTGGTCACCGTCGGCAGCGGACGGACCGCCACCCAGGCGCTGGCCACCAGCGTCGAGATCGCCCGGCTCGCCGAGCGGCGCGGCTTTCACCGTCACTGGGTCGCCGAGCACCACTCCATGCCGGGCGTCGCCTCCTCCTCGCCGGCCGTGATCCTGGCGCACCTGGCCGCCCACACCGAGCGCATCCGGCTCGGCTCGGGCGGGGTGATGCTGCCCAACCACGCCCCGCTGGTGATCGCCGAGCAGTTCGGCACGCTCGAGGCGCTCGCCCCGGGCCGGATCGACCTGGGCCTGGGCCGCGCGCCCGGGACGGACGGCGCGACGGCTGCCGCGCTGCGCCGCACGGACCGTCCGCACGAAGGCGCCGACGACTTTCCCGAGCAGCTCGCGGAGCTGACCCGGTTCCTGGACGACGACTTCCCGGACGGGCATCCGTACGCCCGGATCCACGCGGTGCCCGGGCCGGTCCAGGGGCCGTCGGGCCGTCCGCCGATCTGGCTGCTGGGCTCGTCCGGCTTCAGCGCCCGGCTGGCCGGTGTCCTCGGTCTGCCCTTCGCCTTCGCGCACCACTTCTCGGCGCAGAACACCGTTCCGGCGCTCGACCTTTACCGGGACTCCTTCCGGCCCTCGGCCGTACTGGACGCGCCGTACGCACTGATCGGCGTCTCGGCGCTTGCGTCGGACGACGAGAAGGAGGCCCGTCGGCAGGTGATGACCGGCGCCCTGTCGATGATCCGGCTGCGGACGGGCCGGCCGGGTCTGGTGCCGACACCGGAGGAGACCGAGGCGTACGCCTTCACCTCCCTGGAGCGGGAGTTCGTGGACGGCTGGCTGAAGAACATCGTGCACGGCACGGCGGACGCGGTCCGCGCCGGCCTGGACGAGCTGCAGAAGCGGACGGGCGCGGACGAGCTGATGATCACGGCGAACGCACACGGCTCCGAGGCCCGTGTACGTTCCTACGAACTCATCGCCGACGCCTATGACTTGCCCGGAGTGGTCCAGTCCTGAATTGCCCCGCACAAGATCCCTAAGGGAGCCTTAAACCGCTCGTCACCGATGGTGGCGGGCGGTTCTTTTGTGTGCCTCGGTGCCTCCGCACCTCTCTGACAAGGGCTTTCTTGCGCAAATTGGTCTAGTCCTCATTTTGGTTCAGACCATTGACCGGGTGTTCGTCCGACGGCTATCACTTCTCCAACTCCTGTACCGCGCATCCCCCTTCGGAGGCCGCTCGTGCACCGCCGCAGACCCCTCACCGCCGCGCTCGCCACCACGGCACTCGCCGCCGGCGCGCTGGCCGCCTTCGCCGGCATCGGCCCCGCCCAGGCGGCCGCCACCGCATCCACGTCCGGGGGCGTCAAGATCGCCTACTACGACCAGTGGAGCGTGTACGGCAACGCCTTCTACCCCAAGCACCTCGACACCCGGGGCATCGCGGGCAAGCTGGACGTCATCAACTACTCGTTCGGCAACATCCACCCCACGGACCTGACCTGCTTCGAGGCGAACAAGGCGGCCGGCGACGACAACAACCCCAACGCCGGTGACGGCGCGGGTGACTCGTACGCCGACTACCAGAAGTCCTTCTCGGCGGCGGACAGCGTCGACGGCGTCGCCGACAAGTGGGACCAGCCGATCGTGGGTGTCTTCAACCAGTTCAAGGAGCTGAAGGCGAAGTACCCCAAGCTGAAGATCAACATCTCGCTGGGCGGCTGGACCTACTCCAAGTACTTCTCCGACGCGGCGAAGACGGACGCGAGCCGCAAGAAGTTCGTCGCCTCCTGCGTCAAGCAGTACATCGCCGGCGACCTGCCGGTCGAGGGCGGCTACGGCGGCGCGGGCAGCGCGGCGGGGATCTTCGACGGCATCGACATCGACTGGGAGTACCCGGGGTCGAGCGGCGGCCACCTCGGCAACCACTACGCGCCCGAGGACAAGCAGAACTTCACCCTGCTCCTCGCCGAGTTCCGCAAGCAGCTCGACGCGTACGGAACCGCCAACGGCGGCAAGAAGTACCTGCTGACGGCGGCCCTCCCGGCCGGCCAGGACAAGATCAAGTACATCGAGACGGACAAGATCGGCGCGTACCTCGACTACGCGAACATCATGACGTACGACATGCACGGCGCCTGGGACGGTGACGGGCCGACGTACCACCAGTCGCCGCTCTACTCGGGCGCGAACGACCCGACCGACCCGATCGCTCCCGGCACCGAGAAGTACTCCATCGACAACGCGATCGACGCGTGGATCGACGGCAAGCCGGCGTACGGCATCGCGGGCGGCTTCCCGGCCAACAAGCTGACCCTCGGGTACGAGTTCTACTACCGCGGCTGGAAGGGCGTCCCGGCCGGCACGAAGAACGGCCTGGCCCAGCCCGCCACCGGCGCGTCGGCGGTCCGCCCGGTCAGCCAGCAGGCGGGCATCGCGCACTACAAGGAGCTCGGCGGCATCGTCGACAACACGGCCACCACCTTCTGGGACGACGACGCCAAGGCGTCCTACTTCTACAAGGACGGCGAGTTCTTCACCGGTCTCGACAAGCGCGCCATCCAGGCCCGGGCGGACTATGCCCACCAGCGCGGTCTGGCGGGCGCGATGATGTACTCGCTGCTCGGTCTGGATGCCAACACGACGCTGCTCAACGACATCGTGACGGCGGTCGGCTCCTCCCCGACGGACCCGACCACCCCGCCCACGACCCCGCCGACCACTCCGCCCACCACGCCTCCGACGACACCCCCGACCACTCCTCCGACGACGGGCTGCACGGCCCCGGCGTACGTGGCCGGCACGGTCTACAACAACGGCAACCAGGTTTCCCACAAGGGCCACACCTGGAAGGCCAAGTGGTGGACCCAGAACGAGGAGCCCGGGACGACCGGCGAATGGGGAGTCTGGCTGGACCTCGGCGCCTGCTGACGCGGCCGTGCGTGGAGCCCCTGTCCCACCCGTGACCGCCGCACGCGGGAACGCCCCCGCATGACCACTGCCCCCGCCCGGAATCACCTTCCGGCCGGGGGCAGTTCCATGCGATCGCCTTCGCCGCTGCCGCTGCCGCTGCCGCTGCCGCTGCCGCTGCCGCTGCCGCCGGCGCTCGGTGCCGTACGCCGTGCGGTCACACCGACAGCGGACAGACCCCGATCATGCCCGCGATCCGCTCCGGGGCGACCGCGCGTGAGTAGAGCCAGCCCTGGCCCGTGTCGCAGCCGATGCGGCGCAGCCGGGTCGCCTGGCCCGAGGTCTCGACGCACTCCGCCGTGACGGTCAGGCCCAGCCGGTGGGCCAGCTGCACCAGGGCCTCCACGATCAGCTCGTCCGCCGGGTTCGCGTGCGCCTCGTCCTGGAAACCGCGGACGAACGAGCCGTCGAGCTTGAGGACCGAGACCGGCAGACGGCTCAGATAGGCAAGGTTCGAGTAACCCGTGCCGAAGTCGTCGATGGCGATCTGGACGCCCATGTCGCTCAGCGCCTGGAGCGCCTGGAGCGGCCGGCCGGCCGAGCCCATCACCGCGGACTCGGTGAGCTCCAGCTGCAGCAGATGCGGCGCGAGGCCCGTCTCGGCCAGGATGCCGGCGACGTCCGCCACCAGGTCGGAGTCCCACACCTGGCGTACGGCCACGTTGACGCTCACGAAGATCGGCCGGTCGCCCGGGTGGTCCTGCTGCCACTGGCGGGCCTGGCGGCACGCCGTCCGCAGAACCCAGCGGCCGAGCTGGACGATCGACCCGTCCTCTTCAGCAATTCCGATGAACCGATTCGGCGCAAGCGTTCCGAACTGCGGGTGGTTCCACCGGACCAGCGCCTCGACGCCCCGTACCGAACCGTCCGCCATCCCCACCAGCGGCTGGTACTCCAGCGCGAACTCCCCACGCTCCACTGCCGGTCGCAGCGTGGAGGACAGCGCCTGCCGGGTCATGCGGTGTGCGTTGCGCTCGGGGTCGAAGAGTGTCCAGCGGGCCTTCCCGTCCGCCTTCGCCCAGTACAGCGTGGTGTCCGCGGCCTGCATCAGCCCCGTCGCGGTCGTCCCGCTCGCATCCCTTTCCACCACACCGATGGACGCCGACACCGACAGGCGCTGCCCGGCCAGGTCGAACGGCCGCTGGAGCGCGCAGAGCACTGACTGCGCGAGATCCGCGACCTGTTCCGTGCCCGTCGAGTCCTCGACGAGGATGGCGAATTCGTCGCCGCCCAGGCGCGCCACCAGATGGCCCCCGCCGCTGCGGGCGTATCCGTCGCTGTCGGCGCACTCGGCGAGCCGGGCGGCGACGGCGGCGAGCAGCCGGTCGCCCACGCGGTGGCCGAGGGTGTCGTTGACCGCCTTGAAGCCGTCGAGATCGAGATAGCACAGGCCGATCCGCCCTGTTCCGCCATGCCCGTACGACTGATGCGATGCGTCGGGCCGGGGCGGCTGCCCCGGGTCTCCCGACTGCGCTGCCAGGTCCGGCCGGCCGGGCCGGCGCGACTGGCAGTTCTCCAGCGCGGCCGTGAGGCGCTCGAAGAACAGCGTCCGGTTCGGCAGCCGGGTCACCGGGTCGTGCATCTGCAAGTGGCGCAGCCTGGCCTGGAGTTCGCGGCGGTCGCTGATGTCCGTGATCGACAGCAGCACCCGGCGGCTGTCCGGTACGGGCGCCACTGTGATCTCCGCCCACAGCGACCGCCCGTCGGGGTGCTTGAGCCGGCGCGTGCAGCGGAACCGGGAGCGCCGGCCCCGGAGCACTTCGCGGTACGCGTGCCAGGTCCGGCCGTCCGAGGCGAGGTCGACGAGGTCGGCGGCGGCCTGCTCGTGGAGCGAGGCGGGTTCGGTGCCCAGGAGCGTGGCGAGCGCGTCGTTCGCGGCGACCACGACTCCGTCCTGGTCGATCACGGCCATGGCGAGGTGCGCGGCGCGGAAGGCGGCGCCGTAGTCACGCAGTTCGGCGGCGCTGCGGCCCACCCTCTCCCGCACGGACGGTTCATGACGCTCCGTAACCGTCGGCAGGGTGGCGCCGGGGGGCGTTCCGGCCGCGGGAACGGCCGCGGGTCCCGGTCCTTCGAAGGTTCCGCTCACCACTCGCTCCCGCAGTGCAGTTGGGTCGTACGGATGTGGTCGGAATGGTCGGCCAAGGAAAGTGTGCCGATCATAGAGGCTGCCCCGGCGGCCATTCCAGCTCCATCGCGGCGGGGGAGCGGGGCGGACGGCCCGAAGGGCCATCCGAGGGAACCCGGCCGATCGTTTCTGCACGGGTGTGGCCCGGGCTCGGTACCAGGCTGACCGATTGTGACTTTCCGTGAGCTGTTGCTGTGCCACGTCGTGTCGCGTCCTCACCCGAGTGGGGCAGCGGAACAGGGCGTAACACCACAAACCATCACAAGGTGGGTGGCGAGCCCCGCATTCGGCAGCCGGAGGTCTACGTGGAGGGACAGCAGACACCCGAGGGAGTGGACCGACCGCGTCTGCGTGCGGGCGCGGCGGCCTTCACCTCCTTGATCGCGCTCGCCGCGACCGGCCTGGTCGCGGGCCCCGCGGAGGGCGCCGCGTCGGCGGGGCCCTGTGCCCTGCCGCGCACCCCGGCCCACCACTCGCTGGGTGTGGACACCTGGAACACGTCCTACGCCAAGCCCGCCCGGACCCTCAACGCGGTCATGATCTTCCTGTCCTTCCCGGACTCGACCCCGATGATCTCTCCCAAGGAGCTCGTCGCCGACTACTTCCCGGAGACCAGCCGCTTCTTCCTGCGCGCGTCCTACGGCCGGTTCGCCCTGCGCCCGCATCCGCGGGCGGAGTGGATCCGGATGCCGAAGGCCTCCACCGCCTACGACATACAGCGCGACTGGTCGCTGGAGCGGCGGACCACCTATCTCCGCGACGCCGTGGCGGCCGCCGACCCGAAGGTCGACTTCTCCCGCTACGACGTCGTGTACCTGGTCGCCGACCCCGACGCGCCCGGCGTCGACTCCGACGCCACGAAGGTCGTGAACCTCGACCGGCCGCTCAGCGCGGACGGTACGGATCTGCGGCGGGTCGTCACCGTCTTCGAGCGGCACCCCCCGGACCGCAATGTCCTCGCGCACGAGACCGGGCACGTCTTCGACCTGCCGGACCTCTACCACCGGCCGACGGACGGCAAGGGCGACTGGGACACCCACGTGGGGGACTGGGACGTCATGGGCAGCCAGTTCGGGCTCGCCCCGGATCTCTTCGGCTGGCACAAGTGGAAGCTGGGCTGGCTGGACCGGCGCCAGGTCCGCTGCGTCCAGAGGGCAGGCACCAGCATGTTCACCCTGGAGCCGCTGGCGGCCGCCCCCGCGCCCGGCGGCTCGGTCGGCACCAGGATGGCCGTGGTGCGGACCGGGGCGGGCAGCGCCCTGGCCATCGAGGCGCGCGGCTCGACCGGCAACGACGAGGAGACCTGCACCGAGGGCGTACTGATCTACCGCGTCCGCAACGAGACCGCGTCCGGCGAGGGGCCGATCCAGGTGGTCGACACGCATCCGAGGACCGAGGCCTGCTGGGACCGCTCGGTGTATCCGCCGCTCGCCGACGCGCCGCTGGCCGAGGGGGAGACGTTCACGGTGCCGGGGACCCGGACACGGGTGGAGGTGGCGGACCGGACGGCGACCGGGGCCTGGACCGTCAAGATCACGGTCCAGGACTGACCCGAGAGGGTCACCGGTCCGACCTCGAGATCGAGCGGGTACGAAAAAGCCCCCCGCTTCCGCGAGGGGCCTTTTCCGTCTGTGCGCCGCCAGGGACTCGAACCCCGGACCCGCTGATTAAGAGTCAGCTGCTCTAACCAACTGAGCTAGCGGCGCCTGCTGACGTCGTAGACCTTAGCATCCTGATCGGCGGGAGGAAAAATCGATATCCGCACGTCGGCGGCGGACGCCGCACGGACGGCCCGGACGCAGGCCCAGAGCACCACCTCGGGTCCCGGAAGCCAGGGATGGCGGGTGTCGGGGGCGACCACCCAGCGCGGCTCGGCCGGGGTGCGGGGCGTCAGCGACGGGATGGTCACGGCGTCCCCGGTCCCGTGGCAGAGGATCGGCGGTACGGCTTCGCCCCACTCCTCCCAGTGGAGGAGGGACGGTAACCGCTGGGCCGTTCCCGGGGCGGCGAAGAGCAGCATCCGGCCGCGGTGGAGGGCGACCGGGCCGGACCCGGGGCCTTCCGACCAGAGCCGGTCCAGCATCCGGCGGCCGAAGATCGACTCCACGTTCACCACGTCGAAGGCCGTGCCGCAGGGCAGGACCGTGGGGGTGCCGGGCCGGTTCTCCCACAGGGTCAGGGTGGAGCGGGGGTGGGACGAGGCGGACGCGAGCCAGTCGGCGCCGGCGGCCGTGACCTGCTCGGTGTGGTGCCGGCCCTCCTCGCGGAGCAGCCGGAAGACGTCCAGCCGTCGTCGCTCGTCGGTGTCGCCGTGGGCCGGGCTCAGGGGGGATTCGTCTCGCAGCCATGCGCTCATGGCATTTACATGTACCGGGAGTGACAGCACCGTTTCGTAGAGTTGACGAAAACCCGGACACGGCGAGGTGCGGAGGAGTATCTTTCGCCCCGGCATATGCCAGAACACTTGTCCACTGGCGAGGAACCGGCCGGGCCGGGACCGGCTAGCGCTCGTCGGGCCGGTCGCCGCCGAGCAGGTCCTGGCCGAACTCGATCATCTTCCGGGCGTAGTCCTCGGTCCACTCCGCCCGCTCGGCGATGTCCGCCGGGGTCAGCCGGTCGAACCGGCGCGGGTCGCCCAGCTGCGCCGCCGCCATGGCCTGGAACTCCGTCGCCCGGTCCGTCGCCGCGCGGAACGCCAGCGTCAGCTCGGTCGCCCTGGCCAGCAGCTCGCGCGGGTCCTCGATCGACTCCAGGTCGAAGAAGTGCTCGGGGTCGGCGGTGGCCTCGGCAGGCTCGAAGATCAGCGGCGCGGGTTTCAGTCGCCGCTGCTCGCTCCGCTCGGGTTCCGCCATCTCAAGCTCCTCCTCGCACGACACGGCCCGAGGTCCGGACCACCCTCCATTGTCCCTTGCTGCGCAAGGGGGGCCCAGCTTCAGGGGGCGCACGCCTCCCGGTTCACGCGGGCGTCCCGCTCAAGGCGTCCAGCTCAAGCGGGCGTCACGCTCATGGCGCCCAGCTCACGCGGTGCTCCGCCAGACGGGACAGCACCGCGTGGTTCGCCTCCCAGCCGTCCGGGAACTTCACGGTCACACCCAGCTGCACCGGCTCCGTCGACGGGTGCTCGTCGAGCAGGTCCGCGACGCCGGCGCGGCACACCACGATGCAGGCGTGGCGGTGGCGCGAGGCCAGGACGCACAGTCGGCCCGTCTCCAGGTGGAACGCCGTCGCGTCCGGGCGCCCGGAGAGCGGGTGGAGGACGACGGTGACGTCGTACTCCCTGCCCTGGAGACGGTTGGCGGTGTCCACCGTCACACCCGTCACGCCCAGTTCCGCGAGCGCGGCCCGTACCGCCGCCGCCTGGTCGCGGTGGGCCGTGCCGACCGCGATCCGGTCCGGCGTGAGGGGTGCGGGGTCCGGGGAACGCTCACTGGTGGCCGCTCCGCCACGGTCCAGGAGGCGGCGCACCACCAGGGCCACCGCCCGGACCGCTTCGGGGTCCGTACGCGGGGTGTGCCGGGCGGGCAGCTCCAGCAGGCCCCAGCCCGCCTCGGCCGCCTCGTCGATCACCCGGTCCGGGCCCGAGCCGTCCGAAGGAACACCGAAGGACAGACGCCGGTCGCCGTGGTCCGTCCCGCTGCGGAAGGGCGTGTACGGGTAGAACGCGTCGGAGACGAGCTGCGCCGCCGACGCCGGAAGCCGCCAGGACACCGGCAGCCGGTGCTGCGGCAGCTCCGGATTGTGGGCGAGCAGCGTGGAGACCGCGCTGGCGGACGGATTGTAGGAGAGCCCCGCCCACTGGTCGGCGCCCACCACGCTGAAGGGGTCCAGCTGGCCCGGGTCGCCCACGAACAGCGCCCGCTCGAACAGCCCGGCCACCGCGAGCAGCGCGTCCGAGCGCATCTGGTACGCCTCGTCGACGATCGCGTGCGGCCAGGGATCCACGCCCTTCACATGGGCCCACTTGGCGGCGGTCGAGATCACCACGCCCAGCCCGCCGAGATCACCGGCCTTCGCGGACTTCCGTACGTTCTCCAGGTCGTCGAGGGCTTTGTCGTACGGGTCGGAGTCATTGCTGTGCAGCCGCCCGATCGGTAGCCCGGGCCGCTTCTCGGCAAGCCGCAGGACCAGGTCGTCCACCTGGGCGTTGGTCTGCGCGATCACCATCAGCGGGCGTCCCGCGTCGGCCAGTTCGAGCGCGGCCCGCACCACGAGCGTCGACTTGCCGGCGCCGGGCGGGGAGTCGACGACGACGCCCCGGGCACTCCCGCGCAGGGTGTTCTCGAGAATCTCGGCGGTGGCCCGCGCAGCCTCCGCGCCGGGATCGAACGTCACAGCAGGTCCTCCGGGGTCACGGGGTCGGGGCTCTCGCCGGCGTCGGAGCCGGAGGGAGGGCCGCCGTGCGTCCAGGGCGTCTCCTCCGGCTCCGGAAGCTTCGGGCCACCGCGCTGGTCGTGCTCGAACAGCGTCCAGGCGAGCCGCTCGCCCTTCTCCGGAACCGTCCCTTCCGCCGGGTCCCTTGACCGGCCCATCCGGTCGAGCAGCCGCAGCACCGGAGCACCGTCCTCGTCCCACCGGACGAACTCCGCCGTCTGCGGCTTCCCGTCCAGCGAGCGGTACACCTTCACCGAAGGACCCAGATGCGGCTGGTCGTCCGTGCGCACGGTCAGCAGCGGCCGCGGCGAGGGGCGCTTCGACTCCGTCCACGCCATCGTCACCTCGACGACCTCCGCGAGGAACGCCTCGCCTGACAGCCTGCGCCCGGCCAGCACCAGCGGATCGTCCAGCGCCTCCTGGGCCTCCAACTGCGCCTGCGCCGCCTCGCGCGACGCCAGCTTCCGAGCGGCCGTCACCGCGTCGTCGCGTCGCGGCTGCGGCGGCTCACCGGCGAGGACCCGGTCGCGGTGGCCGGTGAACGACCACCGGTCCCGGGTCCACCGGTCAGCCACCCGAGCCCCCGCCGGAAGCGCGCGCAGCAGGTCCAGACCCCGCCACACCGCGTCCCAGGTGGGCCTGAGCTGGGTCATCAGCAGACGGCGGATCTCCCGCTCGGCCGCCGACAGTTCGCCCAGAGACCGGTCCCCCTCCAGACCGTCCTCGGCGGCGGCCAGCGCCTGCCGGGCCCGGTCGTACCGCTCGATCGCGGGCGCGAGCAGCCGGTTGTCGAACGCCGGGTCCGTCGCCGGACCGGCCGGCGGGCACACCAACTGGCCGTGCCGGTCCCGGCCGAGCTCCGCCCGCAGCGCCGCCTCGGCCCCCGACTCGTCCTCGGCCGCGTCGATCCAGGCGAGCAGCGCCCCCAGATGCTGGTCCTCCAGCGACGACTGCCCCGTCGCCCAGTGCCGGTTGAGCAGATCCGTCGCCGACAGCAGCAGCGACGAGCCCGGCACACGCGCCCGCTCCCCGAAGTGCGTCAGCCAGCGCCCGAGCAGCGGCACGCGCGGCGGCGCCGGGTAGGGCGTGTCCGGGTCCTGCTCGGCCGTCCGCCGGAACCGCATCGAGCGGCCCAGCAGCCGTACGTATTCGACGCCCGCACGGCTCGGCACGATCAACTGCGGCGCGTCCGCGCACAGCTCGACCTCGACCTTGACCTTCTTGCCCGTCTCCGGGTCCGTCTCGGCCCTCTCGGCTGCCTCCACGTCGTCGCCGTACCCGTCGATGTACGGCAGGACCTCCTCCGCGAGATCCGCCAGGAACGCGAACCGCAGATCCCGGTCGCGCGGCTGCGCCACGGCGAGGAACCGGGGCGCCTCACGGTCGGTCCCGACCAGCGCGCCCAGCGGCGCCCCGGCCTCACCGGCCGTGGTCAGCGGTACGAACACCAGGGGCCGGTCCGACAGATGTCGGTGGCGGACCGTGGTCAGCGGCTGTGCCCGTCCCGACTCGACGGCCTCAAGTCGCGCCAGGGTTCCGATCAGCGACATGCGCGCACCTCCACGGGAGTTCGGGAAGCCTCGGTCAGCACGGGCATTCGACCGTCTCCTTCGGTGTCCGCGCCGGTGCGTCCGCCAGGGCCTCGGCCCGCAGGCCCGCCGCCCGGCGCAGCGCCGCCACCGCCGGGTCGTCCGGGTCCCCGGCCTCGCCGCGCGCGGCGGAGAGCACCGCGCCCACGGTCGTCAGCCCGCCCAGCTCGGCACGGACCGACCGGCCGAGGGTCTCCACCGCGCCCGCCGCACGCGCCCGGTCGCGGCAGTGGAACGCCAGCTCGCAGGCGGACAGGCACTCCGGCGCGTAGGAGTGCGGCACCGACTCGACCGCGGCCGTCAGTTCGTCGGCCGAACACGCCTCCAGATCGAACGTCGTCCCGGGCGGCAGCGCGTCGGCGATGTCCTCGACCCTCGTCAGCCGGGCCAGCTGCCGACGGGTCACCGACAACTGCTTGCGCACGTCGACGACCGAGGCGGTCGGCAGGTTGGAGAAGTCCTTGGGGCACACCAGCAGCACCGAGTGCCCCACCGTCGCGCCCTCCGTCAGGGCGGCGACCCGCTCCAGGGCCAGGACGTACACCGCGGCCTGGCGGGCAGCCGCGCCCACCTTCGACGCGTCAGCCGACCCGTCGATCATCGGGAACGACTTGATCTCCACGACCGTCCAGCGGCCGTCCGGACGCACCACCACCGCGTCCGGCTCCAGATAGGCGGGGGAGCCCGCCACCTCCAGGGCCAGCATCGGGTGGTCGAGCAGCGCCCAGCCGCCGGCCGCCGTGGCCTCGCGCAGCGCCAGCGCCGTCCGGGCCGCGCGGCCCTCCGGTCCGGCCGCCGTCAGATCCGGCACGGCGACGTCGCCCGGATCCTCGGGGCCGAGCAGCCGCAGCAGCTCCCGGCCGCCGTCCGCCTTCACTCTGGCCTCGAAGGCGTTGCCGCGCATGAACGCGAACTGGGACTGTCCGAAGGCCCCCGGCGAACCGAGCGCCTCGGCCAGCGCCGACTTGTCGACACCCGCCCCGT
Organism: Streptomyces sp. NPDC033174; assembly: GCF_055577795.1. Taxonomy (NCBI): domain Bacteria; kingdom Bacillati; phylum Actinomycetota; class Actinomycetes; order Kitasatosporales; family Streptomycetaceae; genus Streptomyces; species Streptomyces sp. NPDC033174. Next base: position 1,206,031 of record NZ_JBVIPQ010000001.1, on the reverse strand, counting down.
CGAGCAGGGCGCGCCGCCGGCATCCGGGGTTGGCGGCGAGCGCCGCCAGCGCGCGGGCGTCCAGCGGATGCGGGACGGCGGCGGGGCCGCGCAGCTCAGCGAGCCTTCCCCACGCTCTCGGCTTCGCCTGAGCTGGGGAGGCCCCATGCCGGAGAGTCGTCTGCGGCGGCACTGTCGTCCGCGGAGGACGAGGTCCGCTGCCCAGGGATTCGCTCACCCGCGGAAGTCTCGCATCCGGCACTGACAATCGGGGACGCCACCGTCACACGGCCACCCGGCACGCGGGTCCGCACCCGGTCCACGAGCCGGGTCACGGGCCCGGCCAGCAGCAGTCCGAGCCCCATGACGGCGACGCCCGCGACCGCGTCCAGGAAGTAGTGGTTCGCCGTGCCCATGACCACAATCACGGTCAGCAGCGGGTAGGTGACGCCGAGGCCTTTGAACAGCGGCGTCCTCCCGTACCGCCACAGCATCACCCCGCACCACAGCGCCCAGCCGACGTGCAGGCTCGGCATCGCCGCGTACTGGTTGGTCATGCCGCCGAGACCGCGCGGGGCGCTCGCCTCGCCACCCCACCAGCCGTAGGCGCTGAACTGGGCCATGGTGTCGACGAATCCATGGCCGGCGGCGAGGAGGCGGGGAGGACAGGTGGGGAGCAGGGTGAAGCCGACGAGGCCGCAGAGGGTGGAGAGCATCAGCCAGGTGCGGGCGGCCCGGTAGCGGGTGGGGCGGCGGCGGAAGAGCCAGATCAGGATGGCCGGGGTGACCAGATAGTGCAGGGAGGCGTAGGCGAAGTCGGCGGGTATACCGAGGGCCGGGGTGCCGGTGAAGAGCCGGTTGAGCGGATGCTCGGCGTTGAGGTGGAGGCTCTTCTCCACGCGCAGGATCGCCAGGCCGTTGTCCACGGCCGTGGAGACGTCGCCCCGGGCCAGCAGCCGGCCGCACGAGTACGCCGCGTACACGACGGCTATGAGCAGCAGTTCGGCCCACCAGCGGGGGCGGAACCGCGCGAGCGCGAGCGCGGGGGCTGACGAGGATGCGGGCGCTGTCGCAGGCTGTGGCATCCGGACGTTCCCCCAACGAGTTGCTCATGCGGCCCTGGCCCCCTGAGGGACGCAGAGATCTTCGCTCAGGTTGCCCGTGGATGCCCGTCGTTTACGTGCGCGATGCGTGCGCGATGATGGACGGGCACCGAATGTGAACCTCAGGGAGAGCCTCCATGGCACCGCGCATCCTGCTCGCCCGGCACGGCCAGACCGAGTGGTCGCTGCTCGGAAAACACACCGGCAGGACCGACATTCCCCTCCTTGACGAGGGCCGCCGCGGCGCCAAGCTCCTTGGCGAGCGGCTGCACCGGGCGCCCTGGGACGGCCTGCCCGACGTCGAGGTCCGCACCAGCCCCCTGTCCCGGGCCCGTGTCACCTGCGAGCTGGCCGGTTTCGGCGACCGGGCCGAGGACTGGGACGCGCTGATGGAGTGGGACTACGGCGCGTACGAGGGGATGGCCCCCGACGAGATCCACGCGATCCGCCCGGGCTGGCTGATCTGGCGCGACGGGGTCCCGGACGGCGAGACCATGGCCGAGCTGTCGGCCCGCGCCGACGAGGTCGTGACCTGGGCCCGCTCAGCCGAGCGCGACGGCCGCGACCTCCTGGTCTTCGCCCACGGCCACATCCTCCGCTCCATCGCCGCGCGCTGGCTCGGCGAGGACGTCTCCTTCGCCTCCCGCATCCGACTGGACCCCACGAGCCTCTCCATCCTGAGCTGGGCCTACGGCGCCCCGGCGATCGAACGCTGGAACGACACGGGCCACCTGGAGGGATAGCCCCCGGGCGGGCACCGGCGCGGCGTGCGCGGCCGCGGTGCCGCCTGGGCACCCTGCCGCGCACCCGCGCACCCGCGCACCCGCGCACCGGCTCCCCCGGGTTGCCTACGGGAGCCCGAACGGCTTCGTACCGCGCCGCATGGTCCGGGCGAGCGCCGCTACGGCTGCCCGGCCATGAATCCCCGGTGGGATCCCTCCCGTTGGCCGAGCGCCGCCCAGGCGTAGTGCCGCCGCGCGCGCTGCGCACGCGCGCCGCCTGCGTGGCCTCGGGCAGCCGGCACGGGCGGGACCCGGCACGGCGATCGCGGCCACGGTGCCGCCTCGGCACACTGCCTCGCGACGGCACCGCCGGGACGCACGTGCGCTCCCTGCGCCCGCCGGGCGTCTGGCCGACGGCGTCGTCGGCGTCAGGGCCCCGGCCCGAAGCGGCGTCGGTCACCCCGGGCGCGCCCGGTCCAGTAACCACCCGCCCCGACCGCTACGCGTCGATCGACGCCCGGCGGTCCAGGAACGAGGACACGCCCGGGGCGCCGCGTTGGGCCGACAGGACCTCGACCGTGTCCGAGAGCATCGCGCGGATGCGGCTGGACTGGACCTCGTCCAGCAGGTCCAGGACACGGTGGCCCGCCACCGCCGCCTCCTCGGGGGAACCGCCGCGGGCGAGGTCCGCCGCGAGCTGGGCGCGGTACAGCGCGAGGTTGCGGGCGAAGTGGGGGTTCTGCAGGACCGTCGCCCGATGGGCGTGCCGGGCCGCGCGGCCCCACTCGCCCAGCTTCGACCAGCACTGCGCCTCCAGTGCCTCCAGCTCGGGCTCGCCGAAGAACGACATCCACTCGGGGTCCGCGTCGTCGGCGCCCCGCTCGAACAGCGTGTGCGCCCGGCCCAACGCCTGCTCGCAGGCGCTCCGGTCACCGAGGCCCGCCCACGCGCCGGCCTCCCGCAGGGACAGCAGCGACAGCAGCCGGGCCGACGGCAGGTGCCGGGCCGCCCGCTGCCCGGCCTGCGCGGCCCGCACCGCCTCCCGGTACCGGCCCGCGTCCCTGGCCAGGAACGACGTATTGCAGAAAGCATGCGCCTCAAGAGCCGGATCACCGGCCATGCGCGCGGTGGCCAGGGCCTCCGCGTAGTGCGAGCGGGCGTCTTCGAAGCGGCCCGAGTCATGGGCGAGCCACCCTACGGAGATGGCCAGTTCCCCCGCGCCGGCGTGAAGCCGGTCGGCCGTCGAACGGCGGGTCGTGGTGCCCGCGTCGAGCAGTGCGTACGCGGCCCGCAGGGGCTCCGCGGCCCTCCGGTACAGGCCTTCGGCGCCATGGCGGTCGTCGAGCAGCCGGATCTGGCGCACCGCCTCCTCGACGGCGTCCACCTCCGCCTCGCCGATTCTGCGCTGGGCCGGGATCTGGCCGGTGAACTGGGCGGAGCCGGCGGCGAGGATGCCGCCGAACCCCAGCGAGGCCGCCGCCACGGTGGCGGTCCCACTCGTCATGAATGCGCGACGCAGCACGTCGCTCTCCTCATCGTTCCGGATCGAAGGGGGCGGCGCGGCGGCCGTGGTGCGCGCACCGCGGCCGCGTACGGTCTCCCGCGCCGAGAAGCCCAGGTCCGCCAGGGTCAGACCGGGGAACATATGCAGGAACACCCGCTCGTACGCGTAGTTGGGACAGCGGATTTCGCCCGCCTCCACGCGTCCGATGTAACGGGCGTCGCAGGCGACCTGCTCGCCGATCTCCCGGGCGGCGCGGCGGACCACCGCGGCGAACTCCGCCGGGGAGTGCTGCCCGCGCAGTCTGCGAAAGGCGAGATTGGGAACTGCCCGTGACATCGCCATGGCCGAGCCCTCTCCTGTGCTGCCGGTGTTCCGGCGGGCAAGAACGTACCTGCTGTGACCGAATGCTCACGCAGTGTTTAGCTACAAACGGGATATCTCACCCGCGATCTGCCATGAACTGCCATCCTTTGCGGCGGCGTGCCGCCGTAGCTGTTGACGCCCCCGAACGTTGAACCATGTGGAGAGACGGAACGTGTCTCCATCAAGCGAGGAGGGGATCCCTTGTTGGAGGTCGGCATGGAGACCAGCCCGCGAACCGATGGCGGATCGCGTACGACTGCCCAGCACTGGCCCACTCCGGACGCGTCCGCGTCGCCGGCCGGTGCCGAGGGCGAGCCCTGTGACCTGGTGACGGTCCCGGCCCGCCAGGGCCTGGAGGCCGTCGACATCCTGCGCCGGGGCGGCGCTCCCGCCGTCGGCCCGGTGCTCCACGACGGGGCCTGCGACACCCTCGGCTTTCTGGTGCCGCCCGGCACCGCCGAGGGCTGGGACGTGCCGGGCAGCGCCTGCACCCAGACCTCGGGCCGCGGCCTGCGGATCCCCGACCTGCCGGACCTTCCGGAAGGCCCCGGGACGCCCGCCACGTCCGAGGCGTCCGGCTGGCTGCTGCCGCCCGACGACACCGGGGCGGTGACGGACCCGGTGGTCCTGCGCGAGGCACTGGACGAGGCCGCCCGCATGATCGAAGCCGCCGACAACTGCCGCTGAATCTCCGGCGGCGCGCCCCCGTGGCTCACGGGCCGATAATGGGCACGTGGCAAGGAACAAGCAGCGTGGCCGGGCGGCGGCCGTCGAGTCGGTCGTCGAGACCGTGGACGGCGGGCTCGCCGAACTCATACCCGACCGCGAGCGGCCCCGTGGCTGGACCCTGCTCATCGACGGCGCCCCGCAGTCCCATGTCGACCTCGACGATCCCGCCCATCTCGAATTCGCGTACCAGCGCCGCCTCGGCCACATCGCCGACCTCGTGGCCCCGCCCGGCCGGCCCCTGCAGGTCGTCCATCTCGGCGGCGGTGCCTTCACGCTCGCCCGGTACGTCGCCGCCACCCGGCCCCGCTCCACCCAGCAGATCGTCGAGGTGGACGGCGCCCTGGTCCAGCTGGTCCGGCGCAGGCTGCCCCTGGACTCCGCCGCCCGGGTCAGGGTGCGCTCCGGGGACGCCCGCGACGGGCTCGGCCGGATCCAGGACGGCTGGGCGGATCTCGTCATCGCCGACGTGTTCAGCGGGGCCCGTACCCCCGCGCATCTGACCAGTACGGAGTTCCTGGCCGAGGTCCGCCGCGTACTGAAGCCCGGCGGGCACTATGCGGCCAACCTCGCCGACGGCCCGCCGCTCGCCCACCTTCGCGGCCAGATCGCCACCGCCGCGGCCGTCTTCCCCGAACTCGCCCTGGCCGCCGACCCGACCGTCCTGCGAGGCCGTCGCTTCGGCAACGCCGTCCTGCTCGCCTCCGATGTTCCGCTTCCGGTCGCCGAGCTGACGCGCAGGGTCGCCAGCGATCCGCACGCCGGACGGGTCGAACACGGGCGGGCGCTCAGCGACTTCACCGGCGGTGCGAGCGTGGTCACCGACGCGAGTGCCAAGCCCTCGCCCGTACCGCCCGACTCGGCCTTCCGCTGACGACGGCCGGCCGGCCCCGCCCAGCGCCGGCACTCAGCGCTCGTCGATCTCGACCCTCGGCGCGGTGTCGTGCCAGACGCAGAAGACCGAGATCTCCCGGCCGTCCTGGGTGAAGGTCACCCGGATCCACGTCGGCTGCTTCCAGACCTGCATCTGCCACCCGGAGGAGGGCGTCGCCGAGACCAACTCGGCCGCCCGCGTCCCCATGTCGAAGACCACCCGGCCGCCGTCGACGGTGTAGCTCTTCACCTCACCGCCGCTCGACGGGGTCGCGTCCGCGCCACGGGACGGCTTGTGCGACGGGGAGGGCGAGGCGGACGGCTTGCGGCTTCTGCCCGGCTTCGCCGACGGCGTGCCCGAGGGGGACTTCGCGGGTGTGGACTCGGGGGGCCGGGGCCGCCGGGTGGAGGACGACAGCGGGCGCGCGCCCTGGGAGGTCGGGCTGTCGGCCGTGATCGGCAGGGCGGTGGGCGGGTCGTACGCGGTGCCCGACATCACGGTGTGGACACCCCACCACGAGAGCGTGACCGCCGCGCCCGTGGCGAGCGACCACGCCAAGACGTGAACAAGTCCTCTACGCATCCGGGCCATAGTGCACCACGGGTCACATCGGCGTCCCAGGGGGTTCCGCATCCCCCGTATGGCGTACGGTGCCGCCCATGGCAAGTGTGCTCGTGGTCGAGGACGACCAGTTCGTGCGCTCCGCCCTCATCCGGCACTTGACCGCGCTTCCGGGGGAATCCCACACCGTACGGAGCGTCGGCACGGCCCTCGAGGCGCTGCGCGAGGTGGCCCATTTCCGTTTCGACGTGGTCATCCTCGACCTCGGTCTGCCCGACCTGGACGGGGCCGAGGCGCTCAAGATGCTGCGCGGAATCACCGACGTACCCGTGATCATCGCGACCGCGCGGGACGACGAGGCGGAGATCGTACGGCTGTTGAACGACGGCGCTGACGACTACCTCACCAAGCCCTTCTCGGTGGAGCATCTGTCCGCGCGGATGGCCGCGGTGCTGCGCAGGTCCCGGGTTGCCACCGGTGACGTACCGCCGTCGCGGGTGATCCAGGTCGGCGGGCTCTCCATCGATCCGCTGCGGCGCCAGGCCGAACTGGACGGGGTACGACTGGACCTGACCCGGCGCGAGTTCGACCTGCTGGCGTTCCTGGCGGGGCGGCCCGGCGTGGTGGTGCCGCGCAAGGAGCTGCTCGCCGAGGTGTGGCAGCAGTCGTACGGCGACGACCAGACCATCGATGTCCATCTGTCATGGCTGCGCCGGAAATTGGGGGAAACGGCGGCCAAGCCCCGTTATCTACATACCCTGAGGGGAGTGGGAGTGAAGCTGGAACCGCCGGCCGGGAGTCCGCGATGAGGTGGGCGCTGGTCAAGGTGGCCCTCGCCGTCACCGCGATGGTCGTCGTGGCCTTCGCCGTGCCGCTCGGGCTCGTCATCAAGGAGATGGCCCGTGACCGGGCCGTCACCAACGCCGAACGGCAGGCCGCCGCCATCGGCCCCAGCCTCTCCATCACCACCGACCGCGGCCAGCTGGACCGGGCCGTCGCCTCCACCGCGGCCGGGGCCGCCGGGCGGATGGCGGTGCACATTCCGGCGCCGGACGAGCCGGGAGGCCAGGCGCTGGAGATCGGCACGGGCCGGGCCGCGCCGAAGGACCTGGAGACCGTGCAGCGGCTCCCTCGGGCGTCGATCACGGAGGTGGAGGGCGGCTCCGCGCTGCTCCAGCCGATCGCGCTCGGCAGCGGCCAGATCGCGATCGTCGAGGTCTTCGTGCCCGAGGGTGAGGTCTCCAACGGGGTGGCCACCGCCTGGCTGGTCCTCGCCGGCGTCGGTGTCGCGCTGATCGTCGGCTCCGTGGCGGTCGCCGACCGGCTCGGCGTACGAATGGTCCAGCCCGCCCAACGGCTCGCGGGCGCCGCCCACGACCTCGGCGAGGGCAGGCTCGGGGCGCGCGTCCCCGAGGAGGGGCCGCCGGAGCTGCGGTCGGCCGCGATCGCCTTCAACTCCATGGCCGACCAGGTCGTCCAGCTGCTCGCGAACGAACGGGAGCTGGCGGCGGACCTCTCGCACCGGCTGCGCACCCCGCTGACCGTGCTGCGGCTGAATGCCGCCTCGCTGGGGGAAGGGCCGGCCGCCGACCAGACGCGCGCCGCCGTCGAACAGCTGGAGCGGGAAGTCGACACGATCATCCGCACCGCGCGCGAGGCGAAGCCGCAGACCCGTCCCCTGACCGCGTCGGGGATGCCCCAGCCGACGGGGCCCGGCGCCGGCTGCGACGTCTCCGAAGTCGTACGGGAGCGCATGGACTTCTGGTCCGCGCTCGCCGAGGACGAGGGCCGCAAGGTGCGGGTCGCGGGCATCGACCGCCCGGTACGCATCCCGGTCGCCCGGCCCGAACTGGTCGCCGCCATCGACGCGTTGCTCGGCAACGTCTTCCGCCACACCCCCGAGGGCACCGCCTTCGCGGTCGACGTCCACAACGGCGACGACGCCGTGATCGTCCTCGTCTCGGACGCGGGGCCGGGCATCGCCGACCCGGAGGCCGCCATGACGCGCGGCAACAGCGGGGCCAGGGACGGCTCGACGGGTCTCGGCCTGGACATAGTGCGCCGGGTCGCCGAGTCGACCGGCGGAGACGTACGGATCGGGCACTCGGTGCTCGGCGGTACGGAGGTGCGGATCTGGATCGGCCTGGGGTCTGACGGGCGGCAGGGTACCGAGGGGCGGCGCGGGCACCGGGTCGGGCGGCGCCCGGTCCGTCGCAGAGGTCTGAACCATTAATCGGTCCCGATGGCTCCCTTAAGCGGACCCTAAGCTTCCCAACCGCCGCCCCGAAGCGGCCTTTTGTCCGTTTCGCTGTCGCTAGCGTGCTGCCCGTTCAACCCCCCACCCCCGTAACGCAGAGGCAGGGCACCGATGGGCACCAGGACCGGCACGAGTTCGCACCGGCGCAGGACGAGCGGCAGGACGAAGGCGGTCGGCGCGGTCGTGGCGGCCGCGGTGATCGGCGGCGCGGCGTTCGCGCTCACCGGTACCGCGCAGGCCGCGGCCGTCGGCGCCGCGTACACGAAGACCAGCTCCTGGACCGGCGGCTACACCGGTCAGTACGTCATCACCAATGAGACGGACAAGGCCCAGTCGGACTGGACGCTGGAATTCGACCTGCCGGCCGGCACGACCATCGGCTCTCTTTGGAACGGTGAGCACACCGTCTCAGGGCGGCATGTGACCGTGAAGCCCGCGAGCTGGAACAAGCAGCTCGCACCCGGCGCGTCCGTCACCGTCGGGTTCGTGACCTCGGCCTCCGGCGCGGCGGGCGACCCGTCCGGCTGTCTCATCAACAAGGCCGCCTGCTCGGTCGACGAGGGCGGCACCCCGCAGCCCAGCGGCCGCCCCACCGAGAAGCCGACCGCCACGCCCACGCCCACCTCGAAGCCGACGGCCAAGCCGACCCCGACCCCCACCGCGACGGCCACCGCCACGCCGACCCCCACGGCTCCGACGACACCGCCCGCCTCCGGCGGTGCCGGGTTCGCCCCGTACATCGACACCTCGCTGTACCCGGCGTACGACATGGTCGCCACCGCCGCCGCCACGGGTGTGAAGGAGTTCAACCTCGCCTTCATCACCTCCGGTGGCTCCTGCGCCCCGCTGTGGGGCGGGGTCACCGACCTGGGGAGCGACAAGGTCGCGGCCCAGATAGGCGCACTGCGCGCCAAGGGCGGTGACGTCCGCGTCTCGTTCGGTGGCGCCGCGGGTCACGAACTGGCCCTGAACTGCGCGTCCGCCGACGACCTGGCGAAGGCGTACGGCAAGGTCGTCGACCAGTACGACCTCACCAAGGTGGACTTCGACATCGAGGGCGCGGCGCTGCCCGACGCCGCCGCCAACACCCGCCGCTCGCAGGCCATCGCGCAGCTCCAGAAGTCCCACCCGGGGCTGGACGTCTCCTTCACGCTGCCGGTGATGCCCGAGGGCCTGACGCAGCCCGGCGTGGACCTGCTCGCCGATGCCAAGAAGAACGGCGTGAAGATCGCCGCCGTCAACATCATGGCCATGGACTACGGGCCGGCGTACAGCGGTGACATGGGCACGTACGCCATCCAGGCGGCGACAGCCACCCAGGCACAGATCAAGGGGGTCCTCGGTCTGTCCGACGCGGCCGCCTGGAAGGCCGTCGCGGTGACTCCGATGATCGGCGTGAACGACGTCACGACCGAGGTCTTCAAGGTCGAGGACGCGACGCAGCTGGTCGACTTCGCGAAGTCGAAGGGGCTGGGCTGGCTGTCGATGTGGTCCTCGACGCGGGACAAGCAGTGCGCGGGAGGCGCGGTGAACCACGCGGACGCCACCTGCAGTTCGATCCTCCAGCAGCCGCAGGCCTTCACGAAGGCGTTCGCCGCCTACAAGTAGAGCGCCGCGCGGTTCGAGACCCTCGCGCCCCCCACACCGCGTGCCCCGGCCGAGCCCACCCCCCACCCGGCCGGGGCACGCCCCCGTTCCCCCTCGCGGTGGCCGGGGCGCCGGGATCAGTTCTCGACCTCCCGCAGGAAGTCGGTGATCAGCTTCCCCCACTGGTCCGGGTTCTCCGCGAACGGCAGGTGCCCGGTGGCCAGTTCGGTCAGTCGTGCGCCGGGGATGCCGGCCGCCACCTCGCGGTGCCTGGCCGGGGGCACGAGCCGGTCCTCGGTCGTGGAGATCACCAGGGTGGGTACACCGATGCTGGCGAGGTCCTCGCGTACGTCGGCCCGGGTGACCAGGTCGACCTGCTCGGCGGTGCCCGGCGGGGCGGTCTCGCCCGTGGCGCGGATGGTGTCCTCCAAGACGTCGGCGGGCAGCGACTCCAGTACTCCGGCGCTCAGGCAGAGCGGGACCATGAACCGGCCCAGGAGTTCGTACTGTCCCGTGGCGAACAGGTCCCGCCATACGAGGGCGGCCTGGCGCAGGGTGTGGTCGGCGTACGCGAAGGGCGCGGTCAGGACGAGGGCGGTGACGCGCTCGGGGTGACGGGTGGCGACCCGGACGGCGACCGCGCTGCCGAGCGAGTAACCCGAGAGTGCGAACCGGCCCAGGCCTTCGGCGTCGGCCGCGGCGACCAACCGGTCCGCGAGCTCGTCGAGTCCGAGGGGCACGGGGGAGCGGGGCGCGTCTCCGGAGCCCGGATGGTCGACGCCCGCGACGCGCCGTCCGTCGGACAGGGTCTCCAGGATCGGGCCGTAGTTGGCGGCGAGATCGCCGCCGGCGCCATGGGCGAGGAGGAGGGCAGAGGTGGACATGGATCCCCCAGAAATCTGTAGTGACCGTTATGGAATGACCGTATCAGATTTCATAACGGCCACTACATAAAGCATTCTCACTCCGTGGGCGGCTCCGGCAGCACGCCCGAGCGCGCGAGCCGCGCGTACCAGTGGGCGCTCGACTTCGGTGTGCGGGCCTGGGTGGCGTAGTCGACATGGACCGCGCCGAAGCGCTTGCCGTAGCCGTAGGACCATTCGAAGTTGTCCAACAGCGACCAGAGGAAGTAGCCGCGGACGTCCGCGCCCTCCGCCATGGCCCGGTGAACGGCGGCCAGATGGGCGTGCACATAGCGGATCCGGTCGGGGTCGTGGACCGTGCCGTCGGCGGACGGCTTGTCGGGATACGCGGCGCCGTTCTCGGTGATCACCAGCGGCAGGCCCGGCGCCTCCAGGGTGTAGCGCAGCAGCAGGTCGTACAGGCCGCTGGGGTCGATGCTCCAGCCCATGTCGGTGACGTCGCCCGGCGGTTGGTGGAAGGCCACTGACCCGGCGGCCGGCCAGGGCGAATGGTCGGACGAGCCGTGGCCGTCATGACGGTCCGCGGGCTCGTTGTCACTGGCGGCCGATACAACTGACGGTGCGTAGTAGTTGATGCCGAGCGAGTCCAGGGGGTGTCGGATGACGGCCGGATCGTCGTCGTGGACGAAGGACCAGTCGGTGAGGCGTGCGGTGTCCTCGATCAGGTCCTCGGGGTACGCGCCGTGGAGCAGCGGGCCGGTGAAGATCCGGTTCGCGAGCGCGTCGATACGGCGCTGGGCGTCCAGGTCCGCCGGACTCTGGGTCCTGGCCCTGACGGCACTGGGGTTGAGGCTGATGGAGAGCTGGGCGCCGGAGGGGAGCGCCGAGCGGAGCGTCTGGGCGGCCAGACCGTGGCCCAGGTTCAAATGGTGGGCGGCGCGCAGGGCCGCGACCGGGTCGGTGCGGCCGGGGGCGTGGACGCCGGAGCCGTATCCGAGAAAGGCGCTGCACCAGGGCTCGTTGAGGGTGGTCCAGCGCTGGACGCGGTCGCCGAGGGCGTCGGCGACGATACCGGCGTAGTCGGCGAAGCGGCACGCGGTCTCCCGCTCCGGCCAGCCGCCGGCCGACTCCAGCTCCTGGGGCAGGTCCCAGTGGTAGAGGGTGAGAACCGGCTCGATGGAGTGTGCGAGCAGATCGTCGACGAGGGCCCGGTAGAAGTCCAGGCCGCGCTGCTGGGCAGGGCCCCGGCCGGTGGGCTGGACGCGCGGCCAGGACACCGAGAAGCGGTAGGCGTTGAGGCCGAGATCCGCCATCAGCCGGACGTCGTCGGCACGGCGGTGGAAGTGGTCGGTGGCGAGGTCGCCGGTGTCGCCGTTCTCGGTCCTGCCGGGCGTGTGACTGAAGGTGTCCCAGATGGAGGGCGTGCGCCCGCCTTCGGCCACCGCGCCTTCGACCTGGTACGCGGCGGTGGCGGTGCCCCAAAGAAAGCCGTCCGGAAAGCTGACGGGCATGGTCGTCGACTCCCAACGCGAGAGGGATGAAGGAATGGAGGAATGACTGGGGAGGTGAGGTGACCTGAGGTTGAGGTGAGTCCGGAGCCCGGAAGGACGGCGAAGGCAGTCGGCGACGGGAGCGGCGGGGTCAGCCCTTGACCGCGCCCTGCATGATGCCGCCGACGATCTGCTTGCCGAAGATCACGAAGGCGATGAGCAGCGGCAGCGTGCCGAGCAGCGCGCCGGCCATGATCACCGACTGGTCGGGGATGTACCCCCGGCCCAGACCGGTCAGCGCCACCTGCACGGTCGGACTGCCGTTCTGGGTGAGCGCGATGATCGGCCAGAAGAAGTCGTTCCAGGCCATGACGAAGGCGAGCATGCCGAGGACCGCCATCGCCGGGCGGGCCACGGGAAACACCACATGCCACACCACGCGCCAGCTGCTCGCGCCGTCCATGCGGGCAGCCTCGATCAGCTCGGTCGGCAGCGCCTCCACCAGGTACTGCCGCATGAAGAACACGCCGAACGCGCTCACCAGGGTCGGCAGGACGACCGACTGCAGCCGGTCCGTCCAGGAGAGTTCGGCGATCAGCATGTAGAGCGGTACGACGCTGAGCTGCGGCGGCACCATCATCGTGCCGATCACCATCAGCAGAAGGAGGTTCTTGAGGCGGAAGCGCAGCTTGGCGAAGGCGAAACCGGCCAGCGTCGAGAAGAGAACCGTCCCCGCCGCGACCGAGGTCGCCACCACCGTGGTGTTGAGCAGGGCCGTGCCCATGCTGGCGTCGGTCCAGGCGGTACCGAGGTTCTTGAAGAGGTTCCCGCCGAACCAGAACGGCGGCGGGGTCTGGGCGAGCCGGGTGTTCGTCCGGGAGGCAGCGATCGCCGTCCACACCAGGGGAAGAAGGGAGCCGGCGGTGACGACGATCAGTACGGCGTAGGTGAGGCGGCCGGCGTACAGCTGACGGCCGGCGCGCTTGGTGTGCAGCATCTCGTCAGACCCCCTGGGAACTCGTGCGCAGACGGCGGCCTATCAGCCAGTTGACCGCCCCCACCAGCAGCAGGATCAGGAACATCGCCCAGGCGATCGCGGAGGCCCGGCCCAGGTGGAGGTTCACCCAGCCCTGCTCGTACAGATACAGCCCGAGCGTCTGGAACTGGTGCTCGGAGCCACCGGTCGCGCCCGCGCTGCCGTTGAACAGCAGCGGCTCGCCGAACAGCTGGGTCGCGCCGATCGTCGAGACGACACAGGTGAAGAGGATCGTCGGCCGCAGCGAGGGGAGGGTGACATGTCTGAACTGCTGGAAACGGGACGCGCCGTCCAGGGCGGCCGACTCGTACAGATCGTTCGGGATCGCCTGCATCGCCGCCAGATAGATCAGCGCGTTGTATCCCGTCCAGCGCCACACGACGATCGTGGACACCGCGATCTGCGAGGTCCAGCGACCGTTCTGCCAGTCGACGGCGTCCAGACCGACCAGCCCGAGGCCCCAGTTGACCATCCCGTAGTCGCGCCCGAAGAGCAGCACGAACACGAGCGTCGCGGCGGCGACCGAGGTGGCGTACGGAGTGAGGACCGCGACCCGGAAGAACGTCGAGCCGCGCAGCTTGAAGTTGAGCAGATGCGCGATGCCCAGGGCCATCAGCAGCTGCGGCACGGTGGAGAGCAGCCCGATGGTGACCGTGTTGGTCAGCGCGTTCCAGAAGAACTCGTCCTCGAGGAGCCGGGAGAAGTTCCGCAGCCCCACCCACTCCATGTCGGTCGGCGCGGTGAGCTCCACCCTGTGCAGGGAGGCCCAGCCCGTGTAGAGGAGCGGGAACAGCCCGAAGGCCGCGAAGAAGAGGAAGAAGGGAGCGACGAGGGCGTACGGACTCCAGCGCATGTCGCGCCGGTACCAGCGGCTGCGCCGGGCCCGCCGCCGCTCTTCGGCCGCCCGGTCGCCCGCCGCGCCCTCCCCCTTGAGGGAAGGCGCCGCGGCGTCACTCGCCATGCCGGCGCTGCCCGCGTCCGTCGCCACCTCGCCCGCGTCCGTCACATCGGTCACGTCGGCCATGGCGTTCTCCGATCGTCGGGCGGCTCCGGCCGCCGGCCGCCGCTCACCGGTCCAGCGCGTTGTCGATCGCCTTCACCGCGGCGTTCCAGCCGTCCTCGGGGGACCTGCCCTTCTGGTCGACCTGGAGCATCCCGATGTCCGCCAGATTCTGGGCGATGACCAGGTCCTTGGGGCCGACGACGGTCACCGGGATGCCCTCGGCGGCCTTCGAGAAGATCCGGCCGATCGGCGCGTTGCCGAAGTACGCGTGCTGGGCGCCGGAGACGGCCGGAAGGTCGTAGGCGGCGGACGCGCTCGGGAAGCTCCCGCGTGCCGCGAAGAGCTTCGCCTGCTGCTCGGGCGCCGTCAGCCAGGCCGCGAGCTTCGCCGCCTCCGCCTTGTTCTTCCCGGCCGACGGGACCACGAGGAAGGAACCGCCCCAGTTGCTGGGCCGGGGAGCGGACGCCACGTCCCACTTGTCCTTGCCGGCCGGCCCCGTCTTGTCCTGGATGTAGCCGAGCATCCAGGCCGGGCAGGAGACGGTGGCGAAGGTCCCGTTCGCGTAGCCCTGGTCCCACGTCGGGGTGAACTGCTGGAGTTTGCCGGTCAGCCCCTCGGTGGCGAAGGACGCCGCGATGTTCCAGGCCTGCTTCACGGCGGGATTGGTCTTGTAGACGACCGTGCCGTCCTCGTCGTAGAACCGCCGTGCGCTGCTTCCGGTGATCGCCGCCATCACACCGGACGCGGAGTCCACGAACGCCGTGCCCTCGGGGGCCTTCTCCCGGTAGCGCTTGCCGGCCTCGAGATACTTCGTCCAGTCGCCGGCCCACAGTCTGCCGACCGCCTCACGGTCGGTGGGCAGCCCCGCCTTGGCGAAGAGGTCCTTGCGGTAGCAGATGCCCTGGGGGCCGATGTCGGTGCCGAGGCCGACGGTCCTGCCGTCCCTGGTGGTTGCCTGTGCCCACTTCCACGGAAGGAAGCCGTCCTTCCGCACCCCCTCGGCCTTGGAGAGGTCCTCCAGTTTGCCGGCCTGGGTGGCGGTGATCTCCGCGATGTTGTTGACCTCGACGGCCTGGATGTCGGCGAGGCCGCTGCCGCTGCCGAGATGGGTGAGCAGCTGCGGGTAGTAGTTCTCGTTGCGCTCGATGGAGGTCTGCTTGATCACGACGTTCTTGTTGAGCTTCATGTACGCGTCGTAGAGGCCGGCCTCCTTGAGGCCGAAGGCACCGAAGACGCCGACGGTGAGGGTGACCTTTCCGGTGCTGTCACCGCTTCCCTGCGGAGCCCGCGCGGAGGGGTCGTCCGCGTCCTCGGCGCAGCCGGCCAGCAGCCCGGCCCCGAGCGCCGCGACGACCGCGATGACCACCCCCCGGCGTGCTGTGCGGGTACGTGTGCGCATCGCATCCTCCTAGTACCGAATGTGCCGATTCTGTACGGGCAAGGTGTCATGGGAGCGCTCCCACGCCATCTGCCGGAAGGGTGCTGTCTGGCGGAGGGGCTGTCAAGACGAGCGGACGGATTCGTTGCGCGCCGACCGGCCCGGGTCAACCCCGTGCTGCCGGGCGCCCGTTGGGGTCACTTCCTGAAAAGCGGTCACAGCCTCTACGTTTGGCCGGACCATCACCACATCCGACGGGAGGCCGAGGCGATGAGCGGACGGCGCACCGGCATGCCCACGCTGGAGGAGGTCGCGATCAGGGCGGGGGTCGGCCGCGGCACGGTCTCCCGCGTGATCAACGGCTCTCCCAGGGTGAGCGCACACGCGAGAGCCGCCGTGGAGCGAGCCGTCACCGAGCTGGGGTACGTGCCGAACCGGGCGGCCCGGGCGCTCGCCGGCAGCCGTACGGACGCCATCGCGCTGGTCATCCCCGAGACCGAGGCCCGGCTCTTCGCCGAGCCGTACTTCCTGGACATCATCCGCGGTGTCGCCGCCGAACTCTCCGACGCGGACAAACAGTTGCTGCTGACGCTGATCCGTACGGAAAAGGAGCGCCGGCGGTTCGCGCAGTACCTCGCCGCCCACCGGGTCGACGGCGTCCTGCTGGTCTCCGTCCATGGCGACGATCCACTGCCGGACCTGGTGGAGGAACTCCGGCTGCCCGCGGTGCTCAATGGGCGCCGGTCGGAGGCGGAGAGGCTGGCCTACGTCGACTCCGACAACACGGGAGCGGGCCGCTCGGCCGTGGACCACCTGGCCGGGCGGGGGCGGCGTGGGATCGCCACCATCACGGGCCCGACCGACATGTACGCCGCCCGCTGCCGCCTCGACGGTTACCGCCGGGGCGTCGAGGCCGCGGGCCTGGCGCCGGACGACGGTCTGGTCGCGGTGGCGGACTTCACGGAGGAGGGCGGCCGCCGGGCCATGCGCGAGCTGCTCGCCCGCCGTCCCCGTCTGGACGCGGTCTTCGCGGCCTCCGACGTGATGGCGGCGGGCGCCCGCTCGGTGCTGCGGGAGGCGGGCCGCCGGGTCCCCGACGACGTGGCCGTGGTCGGCGTCGACGACTCCGCGGTGGCCCGCCACATGGATCCGCCGCTGACCAGCGTCCGCCAGCCGATCGAGGAGATGGGCCGCACGATGGCCCGCACGCTCCTCCAGGAAATCGGATCACGCTCGGCCCTCCCGCCGCAGCTGGTGCTGCCGACGGAGCTGGTGGTGCGGGAGTCGTCCTGAGATCCGGTCGAGGCCGCCGAGTACGCCCGACGGTGGATCGACAACAGCCGGGGCCGGCTCGCCCCGATACCGGTAAGCGGCTGGCGGACGCGCTCCTGCGCCAAGGCACCTTCGACTGGGCAGGTGGGGGCGCGCCTGGCGTCTCCCGAAGCCTGGGGGGCTGGACTGGGAGCGCCCCGGCCGGCGGGGGGTGTCGGCCGGGGCGGTCAGTCAGTGGCGGTAGTCGGGATCGTCCGCACCACTGGGGAGGTCGGTGTAGCCGGCGCTCCAGTGGTTCACCCAGCCGCACACGCCGCACGCATAGCGGCCGCTGAGCCCGGCGATGCGCGTGCCGCACTGTGCGCAGTCGGTCTCCGTGATGTCCGGCATCAAGTCGACCATCGGCGGGTCTACCGGCTGTACTACCGCTTTCATCTCAGGAGTGGGGCTGGGTCGGCGGGTGTTCATGCCCGCAGGTTACCCGGGTGGGCTCCGGGGCGACCCCGGTCATCCATCCACAGTTGCCGCACAGCCATCCGCCAGTGGGGGTCTGCTGTGTGCTGGCGCCGCAGCTTGGACACTGCATGTGATCCTCCAGTTGTGTGCGTGTAGGTGTATCCGCTGTTCCAGCCGCAGGCCATGGAGCCGAACCACCGGCCGAGGTTGTCCTCGTAGGTGGCCGCTCCACAGTTGGGGCAGGTCATGGTGTTCTCCAGAAGGGGCCAGCGGGTGATGCCGACGGCGAGAAGAACGAGCACGGCGGCGACGATCCCGAGGTACATGGCTTCGTGCTGCCAGTCGCTCATCGGGCGTCGGGGCGAACAGGCCCGGGCGTCAGGGGTGGCAGCCCGGGCCGGCCGACGAACGCGGCCTCGCGCTGCTGAGCGCGGTGTCCCTGGATCTCCCGCAGCATGTCCCGCGCGGCCTGCGCGAGGTGGTGGGCGTAGGACCAGGTGCCCAGCGGCCCGTCCGCGGGCCCGTCGGCGGCGAGCTTCCGCCACGTCTCAAGGGCAGTCAGGCCGCGCCCCTCTCGCTGACATTTCTCGAAAATGCAGCAGCCCGACGCTGGCCGGACAAGGGGCGGATCCGGACATGGCGAAAGCGCCCCCTCCCGCCCGTAGGCGAGAGGGGCGTTGTGCTGAGTCAGGAGACGCCGTACCACTGGGAGCCCCAGCCGGTATTGATCGTGCTGGTGGACTGGGATGCCATGGTGAGGGACGTAGGCAGGGAGGTGCGGTCGTCAATGCCGGTGAGTCCATCCACATGGCGGGTGGCGTAGGCCACGAGCGGCATGTCGCCTGGGGTCTCGTCAGGCTCCATCACTGACCCCCGCCCCTTCACCGAGCCGTAAGGCCAGTGCTGCCCATGGGTGTTGACGAGCCCTTGAACGCTTCGGCAGAGGCTTCGTCTTCAAAGCGCTCCGACGCCTTCTCGCGCGTACGGCCACCTCCCTCGATCCATCGAACCTGGAGGTGCTGGCCCCGTTCCTCTGGGGGCGCCGTTGGATGTATGCCGTGACGGAGAAGGGAAGGGCGTTCCTGGGGGTCGGGAACCCCATGGGACCCCCGCAGAAAACAAAAAATCATGCCCCTGACCTGTCTTCCCAGGTCAGGGGCATGATCGTTCAGGGTGAGTAACGGGACTCGAACCCGCGACATCCTGGACCACAACCAGGTGCTCTACCAGCTGAGCTATACCCACCACGACCGGTCTTTTTCCTGACCGGCCGAGAAAAAGTGTACAGGGTCCGAGAGGGTGCTCGCGCCCGCATTGGTGCGGGCGCGAGTGGCCCTCACTCGGTGGGCAGGACGTGCCGGGCCGCGATTCCCTTCGCGGTCTCCGAGTCGGGGCCGGGCTGCGGCACGAAGATCGCCTCACGGTAGTAGCGCAGCTCGGCGATGGATTCGCGGATGTCGGCCAGGGCCCGGTGGTTGCCGTTCTTCTCCGGACTGTTGAAGTACGCCCTCGGGTACCAGCGGCGGGCCAGCTCCTTGACCGAGGAGACATCGACGATCCGGTAGTGGAGGTACTCCTCCAGCGCCGGCATGTCCCGGGTGAGGAAGCCGCGGTCGGTGCCGACCGAGTTCCCGCACAGCGGGGCCTTGCCGGGCTCCTTGACGTGTTCACGTACGTACGCCAGGACCTGGGCCTCGGCGTCGGCGAGCGTGGTGCCTCCCGCCAGCACGTCGAGGAGGCCCGAGGCGGTGTGCATCTGGCGCACCACGTCGGGCATCGTTTCCAGTGCTCGCTCCGGCGGGCGGATCACGATGTCCACGCCTTCGCCGAGCACGTTCAGGTCCGAGTCGGTGACCAGTGCGGCCACCTCGATGAGTGCGTCGTCCGTCAGCGAGAGCCCGGTCATCTCGCAGTCGATCCACACCATGCGGTCGTTCATGCGTCCTACCTTAGGCCGACCGGCGGCCGGGGGCGCCGCCCCCGACCGCCGGTACATCTCACGCCGGACCCGCGCCCGGCCCGATCCACAAGACAGGCCCTATGTCGCGCTCCGCTGGCCGGGCAGGCCCGACCGGCCGGAGGCGTACAGGTCCGCGTGCGGCTTGCCCGGCTCCGAGGACGTCAGGACGCCCCCGCCCGGGCCCGCCGGGAGCGCCGCGGCCGCGCGCCTCGCCGCGGGCGAGACCTGCGGCGGCACGATCGGCTCCGTCAGCCCCGAGCCCGTGGGCTCGCCCTGCGGGCGCCTGGCCCGGTAGGCGGCCCGGTAGGCCGCGGGCGAGGAGCCCAGCTGGCGCCGGAAGTGCCCGCGCAGCGCGACGGGGGAGCGGAAGCCGCACCGGCCCGCCACCTCGTCCACCGAGTAGTCGGACGTCTCCAGGAGTCGCTGCGCCTGCAGCACCCGCTGGGTGATCAGCCACTGGAGCGGGGCGGATCCCGTCAGCGAGCGGAAGCGGCGGTCGAACGTGCGCCGGGACATGTACGCGCGCGCGGCCAGGGTCTCCACGTCGAATTGCTCGTGGAGGTGCTCCAGCGCCCAGGCGACGACCTCGGCCAGCGGGTCGGCGCCGATCTCTTCTGGTAAAGACCTGTCGAGATAGCGCTCCTGACCGCCACTGCGCCGCGGCGGGACGACCAGCCGGCGCGCCAGGGCGCCCGCGGCCTCCGTGCCGTGGTCGGTCCGCACGATGTGCAGACAGAGATCGATTCCGGCCGCGGTGCCGGCGGAGGTCAGCACGTCCCCGTCGTCGACGAAGAGCTCCCGCGGGTCCACATGGACCGACGGATAGCGCTTGGCGAGGGTCGGCGCGTACATCCAGTGCGTCGTCGCCGGGCGGCCGTCGAGCAGTCCCGCGGCGGCGAGCACGAAAGCGCCGGTGCACAGCCCGACGATGCGGGCGCCCTCTTCATGCGCCCGGCGCAGCGCGTCGAGCGCCTCCGGCGGTGGCGGCGAGGTGATCGACCGCCATGCCGGTACGACGACAGTGCCGGCCCGGCCGATCGCCTCGAGGCCGTACGGCGCGGTGAGTTCGAGGCCCCCTGTGGTCCGCAGCGGGCCCTCTTCACCGGCGCACACCAGCAGCCGATAGCGGGGAACTCCCGCGTCCTGCCGGTCGATTCCGAACACCGAGAGCGGGATGGAGCTCTCAAAAATGGGGCCACCGCTGAACAGCAGCACTGCGACGACTTCGCGACGGCGGCGTCCGGACAATTTCCGGACGGCCTCCGGTGCGGCGGAGTCCTGGCTCATGACGCTAAGCCCCCCTCGGTGTTCGCGTCTCCCTGGTCCTGTCGCTCCTGCACGTTTCCCCTCGGTTTTGCACGAGACCCCAGTCTTCGATACTCATGATCGAATCTACTGCGTCCGATGGCGCCGGCGTGACAAGTTCAGCAACCGGCACATTGTCGACAAGGCAACTTGGCGCGAAGCATTCGATCACGAAGCGTTCCACTCCCGGGGCGCCCAGGGAAGTGGGCGTTTCGCGCATGGCCCGTCCCCGTAGGGTGCGAAGGACCGCCTCAGGGCTTTATTGCCTGGTCGCACGGGGGTTGACGGGCCGTTTCGGCAAGGACGCGCCGATGTCCTGAACTTGGCTGAAAACCTACGGGTGCGTGTGTACGAAGCTGTCAGTCTCCTGACGCGCTCCGGGGGCGTTCCCGGTGCCGTGGCGAGCTCCCCGATGCGCCCCGGGGCCCGTACGGGAATGCCGGGTGCGCGACCCGGGCGGCTCGGCGGGCCCGGCCGGAGGGTCGGCGAGCAGCCGCGCGGACCCGCGCTCGGAGCGGCGCAGCAGCAGCCGGCAGACCGCGGTCACGGCGGCGAGACCGAGTGCCGTCACGGTCGCCCCGCCGACGGAGGTCCCGTAGACGACGAGGACGACCGGGACCACTCCGCAGCTGAACGCTCCCCAGCGCACGACGTCACCCGCCGACTCGGACGCGGCGTACGCGGGCGTGGGCGGGGCGGTCGGTGATGCGGGCACGGGGGCGTCTCCCTGGGTAGTGACCTGGTTCGGTTCGGTGCGCGGGCCATGGCCAACGAGGGGTGAAACGTTCCGGTCACTGAGCGGGCGGCCGTTTGGTCCTTCTTGTCACTATGCGTCACCTATTCATCGGTTATCGGTACCGTGCCGGGGTGCCCTACCCCTGCGGCACCCCCTCGTGAGCCCTGCGGGGACGCCTGTAGGGCACAACCGGCATTGCCATCCCGGGCGGGCTCGTGCATGCTCCCTGGGACGCCCTGTGCGGGCGAGGAGTGCCGCCGTACCCTTGGGGGTATGGGGTTGGGAAGATGATTCCCGGACACCGCTCCGCCGCCAACCGTTGTTCTGCCCTTCCGCCTTTCCCTTCCCACGAGGATCTTCTTCGCCGAGACACCGATGGCCGGTCACGAATTCTTCGAACCCGCGGACCGCAGGCAGGTCGCCGATCCCACGGTGGACCCCCTCGCGGCGGAACAGACACGTCACTCCTGCGATCCGGCGTTCCGGCACGGAGTGGTCGTCGGCTTCGACGGCTCGACGTCCAGTGAGCGCGCGCTCGCCTATGCCATCGGCATGGCCCGCAGGTCCGGCTCCGGCCTGATCATCGTGCATGTGGCCAATCGGCTGCCCACCACCGTCTGGGCGGGCTGCGAGCCGCCGGTCTTCGTCGACGTCCCGGATCACCGCACGGAGGTCCTCGGGCTCGAACTCGCCTGCGCGGACTATCTCGCCGAAGTGCCGTGGATCCTCGTGGAGCGCGGCGGCGACATCTGTCACGAGCTGGAGGAGGTCGGCCGGGAGTACTCGGCCGACGCGATCGTGGTCGGCTCCACGCACGGGATCGTCGGCCGGATCTTCGGCTCGGTGGCCGGGCGGCTCGCGCGGCGCGCGAAGCGCCCGGTCGTCGTCATTCCGTAGCCCCCGCGTTCCGTAGCCCCCGCGTTCCGTAGCCCCCGCGTTCCGTAGCCCCCGCGGCGGTCGACCGCCCCTCCCGTAATCCCGTGGCGGCCGTTCCGTATCCGTCTTGTCATCCTGCGGTGGTTTGAGCGTCCTCGCAGGTGAGAGACCGTCAATTCCTTTGCGCAGCAGGCCAATCTACTCGCGCGTAGAGGTGGATTGTGCGTTTGTGAAGGGTACATAAGGGTCGCTGGGAAGCAGCACAGGAGCAGCACAACTGCAGATGAAGGGAGCCCGCCGTGGACAACGACGTCTCTGCGGGGAACACCACCTCCACCCTCGGACACCTCGCGCTCGGACTGACCCTGTTGGCATTCGGCATCGGCACCACCGGTGTCCTCGACGGAGTAGCGGCGTCCGACGCCGCCGCTCTCGCGACCTGGGTCGGCGGGGTCGCGCTGTTCATAGCCGGCCTGCTGGAGTTCCGCGCGGGCAACGGCGGTACGGGTACGGCCTATTCGGGCCTCGGCGCCTTCTGGTTCACCTGGGGCACCGGCGTCGGCGCCCACGCGTCGGCCGAGGCGAGCGGACTGTTCCTGCTGCTGTGGGCGCTCCTCGCGCTCACCCTGACCGCCGCGTCGGCGGGCAGCGGAGTGTTCGGACAGGGCGTGTACGGCCTGCTGTTCGTCTCGCTGCTGCTCCTCGGCGTCGGGTCCCTGGTGGACAACGGCGGGCTGGCCAAGGCCGGCGGCTGGGTCGGGGCGGTGGCGGGCCTCGCGGCCTGGTACGGCGCGACGGCGGCCGTCGCCAAGTGGCCCACGTCCCTCGGGCGGGTCGGCCGCCGTCGGGCGGCGGCCACCGGCTGAGCAGGCCCCCGACCAGGCCCCGAAGGGGGGCCCGGAGAAGGCCATGAGGCCGGCGCATTGGGCGGCGCCGGCCGTACGGAAAAGCGGTCCCTGTGCGTAGGTGGCACGCACAGGGACCGCTTTGTGTCCGGTCCGGCCCTCCGGGGACAGGCCGGAGGGCCGCTCGGCTTCCCGGGGACAGGCCGGGGAGCCACCGGAGGTCCGTTTCGACCGCCGGCCGGGGGTCCTACTCGACCGTGACGGACTTCGCGAGGTTCCGCGGCTTGTCGATGTCACGGCCCATGGCCTTGGCCGTGTGGTAGGCGAAGAGCTGGAGCGGGATGCCCATCAGGATCGGGTCCAGCTCGTCCTCGTTCTTCGGGACGACGATGGTGTGGTCGGCCTTCTCCTGGACCTGGTGGGCGACGGCGAGGATCCGGCCGCTGCGGGCCTTGATCTCCTCCAGCGCCGCGCGGTTCTTCTCCAGCAGGTCGTCGTCCGGCACGATCGCGACGGTCGGCAGCGCGGGCTCGATCAGTGCGAGGGGGCCGTGCTTGAGCTCGGAGGCCGGGTAGGCCTCCGCGTGGATGTAGCTGATCTCCTTGAGCTTCAGCGACGCCTCACGGGCCACCGGGTAACCGCGCACCCGGCCGATGAACATCATCGAGTTGGCGCCGGCGTAGAGCTCGGCCAGCTTCTGGATCTCGGCCTCGTTCTCCAGCATCTCGGTGATCTGGCCCGGCAGCTTGCGCAGACCGGCGATGATCCGCTTGCCGTCGGCCACCGACAGGTCGCGGATGCGGCCGAGGTGCAGGGCGAGCAGGCCGAAGGCGACGACCGTGTTGGTGAAGCACTTGGTGGAGACGACGCAGACCTCGGGGCCGGCGTGGACGTACACGCCGCCGTCGGTCTCGCGGGCGATGGCGGAGCCCACCACGTTCACGACACCCAGGACGCGGGCGCCCTTGCGCTTGAGCTCCTGGACGGCCGCCAGCACGTCATAGGTCTCACCGGACTGGGAGACGGCGATGTAGAGGGTGTCGGGGTCCACGACCGGGTTGCGGTAGCGGAACTCGGAGGCCGGCTCGGCGTCCGCGGGGATGCGGGCCAGCTCCTCGATCATCTGGGCGCCGATCTGGCCGGCGTGGTACGAGGTGCCACAGCCGAGGATCTTGACCCGGCGGATGCCGCGCGCCTCGCGGGCGTCCAGGTTCAGGCCGCCCAGGTGCACGGTGGAGAAGCGGTCGTCGATGCGGCCGCGCAGGACGCGGTCCACGGCGTCGGGCTGCTCCGAGATCTCCTTGTGCATGTACGTGTCGTGGCCGCCCATGTCGTACGACTCGGCCTCCCACTCCACGGTGGTCGGCGTCGCCGTCGTGCGGGAGCCCTCGGTGGTGTACGTACGGAAGTCGTCGGCCTTGAGGGTCGCCATCTCGCCGTCCTCGAGGGTGACGACCTGGCGGGTGTGGGTGACCAGGGCGGCGACGTCGGAGGCGACGAACATCTCCTTCTCGCCGATGCCGAGGACGACCGGCGAGCCGTTGCGGGCGACGACGATGCGGTCGTTGAAGTCGGCGTGCATCACCGCGAGGCCGTACGTGCCCTCGACGTGGCGGAGGGCCTCGCGGACCTTCTCCTCCAGCGTCTCGGCCTGCGAGCGGGCGATGAGGTGGGTCAGGACCTCGGTGTCGGTCTCGGAGAGGAAGACGGTCCCCTCGGCCTCTAGCTTCACGCGCAGCTCGGAGGCGTTGTCGATGATGCCGTTGTGCACCACGGCGACCTTGTTGTCGCCGGAGAGGTGCGGGTGCGCGTTCTCGTCGCTCGGGGCGCCGTGGGTGGCCCAGCGGGTGTGCGCGATGCCGGTGGTGCCGGTGAAGCGCTTGGGGACACGGGCCTCCAGGTCGCGGACCCGGCCCTTGGCCTTGACCATCTTCAGGCCGGTCGACTTGGGGCTGGTGATCACCACGCCCGCGGAGTCGTAACCCCGGTACTCCAGCCGCTGCAGGCCTTCCAGCAGCAGCGGAGCCACATCACGCTTGCCGATGTAACCGACGATTCCGCACATAGAGTCTTTGCCCCTCCGAGTTCTTGGGTGTGTGCTCAGCCGTAGACGATGCGGCGCAGCTGCCGGAGCGAGAGCTCCGGGGGCGCCACGGCGCGGTGCGGCAGCTCGGCCGCGATCCGCTCGAAGATCGAGGCGTTCACATCGCCGCCGGACTGCAGCTCGCGGTGGCGGCGGCGGACGAACTCCTCGGTCGTCTCGTCGAAGTACGCCAGCACGTCGAGCACCACCCGGGCGGCCTCACCGCGCTGGAGCGCGGTGCTGCGCACCAGGTGGTCGACGAGGTCGTCATGCGACGGGCGGCGTTCGAGCACCCGTAGATACTGAGGTGTAGGTGGCGCGCTTTGCAAGAATTCTGCCCGATTCCGGGCAGGGCTCTGGAAAGGTATGGGCCTTCGAAGGTCTGAATTGGTCTACACCCTTGACCCACCGTGTGACGCACGGTACGGATGGTGACCGTTCGGTTGCGCAAGCCCACAGTTGTGACGCCCGTGGAAAGGGACCCAGCTTGTGAGACAGCACAGAACGTTCCCCCGCCTCTTCGGTTCGCTGCTGCTCGTCGCGGCGGCCGGCGTCTTCGCCGTCGGAGCCGCCCCGTCCGGGCCCGCCGCCTCCGGGGTGCCCGCCACCCGGCCCCTCGGGCAGGTCGTGCCCGCGCCGTCCGCCGTGAGCCCCGGTGGATCCCCGTACACCCTCACGGCCGCGACCCGTATCCGCGTCGACGACGACAGCGGTGAGACCCGCGCGATCGCCGGCCACCTCGCCCAGGTGCTGCGGCCCTCCACCGGCTACCCGCTGCCCGTCACCGACGACGACGGCCGGGACGGCATCCGGCTGCGGCTCAGCGGCCGCGAGAAGGCGCTGGGTGACGAGGGCTACCGGCTGGAGTCCGGGCCGCGCGGGGTGACCATCACCGCCCGCGAACCCGCGGGCCTCTTCCACGGCGTCCAGACCCTCCGCCAGCAGCTGCCCGCGTCCGTCGAGAAGGACAGCCGCCAGCCCGGCCCCTGGACGGTCGCGGGCGGCACGATCACCGACGTCCCGCGCTTCGCCTACCGGGGCGCCATGCTCGACGTCTCCCGGCACTTCTTCACCGTCGGACAGGTCAAGCGCTACATCGACCAGCTGGCGCTCTACAAGCTCAACAAGCTGCATCTGCATCTGAGCGACGACCAGGGCTGGCGGATCGCCGTCGACTCCTGGCCCCGGCTCGCCACCCACGGCGGCTCCACCCAGGTCGGCGGCGGCCCCGGCGGCTTCTACACCAAGGCCGACTACAAGGAGATCCTGCGGTACGCCGCCTCCCGCCACCTGGAGGTCGTCCCGGAGATCGACCTGCCGGGCCACACCAACGCCGCCCTCGCCTCGTACGCCGAGCTGAACTGCGACGGCGTCGCCCCTCCCCTCTACACGGGCACCGAGGTGGGCTTCAGCTCGCTGTGCGTCCCGAAGCCGGTCACCTACGACTTCGTCGACGACGTCATCCGTGAGCTGGCCGCGCTCACCCCCGGCCGGTACCTCCACATCGGCGGCGACGAGGCGCACTCCACCAGCCACGAGGACTACGCCGCCTTCATGGACAGGGTCCAGCCGATCGTCGCGAAGTACGGCAAGACCGTCGTCGGCTGGCACCAGCTCACCGGGGCGACACCGGCCAAGGGCGCGCTCGCGCAGTACTGGGGTCTGGACGGCACCAGCGCGGCGGAGAAGGCGCAGGTCGCGAAGGCCGCGCAGAACGGCACCGGACTGATCCTGTCGCCCGCCGACCGGGTCTACCTCGACATGAAGTACACCAAGGACACCCCGTTGGGTCTGGCCTGGGCCGGATACGTCGAGGTGCGGAAGTCCTACGACTGGGACCCCGCGACCTATCTGCCCGGCGCGCCCGCGTCGGCGGTCGAGGGAGTCGAAGCGCCGCTCTGGTCGGAGACCCTCTCGACCAGCGCGCACATCGAGTACATGGCCTTCCCGCGCCTGCCCGGGGTCGCGGAGCTGGGCTGGTCACCGGCATCCACGCACGACTGGGAGGCGTACAAGGTGCGCCTGGGGGCCCAGGGGCCGAGGTTCGAGGCGCTGGGGATCGGTTTCTACCGCTCGCCGCAGGTGCCGTGGGCCGTTCGATAGGCGCCGATGGGGGCCCGGCGGAGGACCGTACTCCGCCGGGCGCCCGGTCTAGCGGGCGAACCGGGCGATCGGGTTCGCCAGGGTGCCGACGAGCTGGAGCGCGCCGGACGGGTCGGCCAGGTCCACCATCTGCTTGTTGTTCCGCAGCTGGAGCCGGTTCAGGCAGGACAGCGCGAACTCCTCGGTGAACATGTCGTACCGCGCGAACTTCTCCGCCAGCTCCGGCACCGCCCGCTGGTACGAGGTGACGCACTCGGCGACGGTCTCCCAGAAGCTGTGCTCGTCGAGGACGCCCTCCGAGGCGAGCGTCGCCGCAAGGAAGCGGAAGAAACAGTCGAAGACGTCGGTGAGGACCGACAGGAGCTTCATGTCCTCGGGGACCTCGGCGCGGATGCGCTCCACCGACGGCGGCAGGACCGCGTCGGGGTCCATCACGCAGATCTCCTCGGCGATGTCCTTGAAGATCGCCCGGGCCACCGCGCCCTGCTCGTCGAGGACCAGGATCACGTTCTCGCCGTGCGGCATGAAGACCAGGTCGTACGCGTAGAAGCAGTGCAGCACCGGCAGCAGATAGGCGTCCAGATATCGGCGCAGCCACGCGGCGGGGTCCAGGCCCGACTCCTTGACCAGCGCGCCCGCGAACGAGGCGCCGTCGTGGTCGACATGGAGCAGGGAGGCCATGGTGGCGAGCCGCTCGCCGTCCTTGAGGGACGGGACGGGGCTCTCGCGCCACAGCGCGGCGAGCATCTTGCGGTACGGCGAGTACCGGTCGGTGGCGGCTTCGTACTCGAGGTGGCGGTAACCGACCGCCGCGCGCTCGCGGATGATCGAGAAGCGTGCGGCCCCAAGAATGCCGTCGCGCTCGATCAGCGTGGCCAGCCAGTCGTTGATGGCGGGCGTCGCCTCCATGTAGGCCGCCGAAAGGCCGCGCATGAAGCCCATGTTGAGCACCGACAGCGCCGTTTTGACGTAGTGCTTGGCCGGATCGCTCGTGTTGAAGAAAGTCCGGATCGACTGCTGGGCCAGATAGGCGTCGTCGCCCTCGCCCAGGAAGACCAGGCGCTGCTGGGCGACCTCGGCGGCGAAGGTGACCGACAGCTTGTTCCACCACTGCCAGGGGTGCACGGGCACGAGCAGGTAGTCGGCGAGGTCCAGGCCCCGCTCGGCGAGCGTACCGGCGAAGCCGTCCACGGCCCCGTCGCCGAGTTCGGCCCGGATGAAGCTCTCGTACTCGATCCCGGCGCCGGCGGTGAAGGTGGTGCGCTCACGGCGGGCGGCCAGCCAGATCAGCCGGATCTCCGTCGCCGTCTCGGGGGCGTATGCGCGGTACTCGTCGACGCCGAAACCGAGCCGGCCGTTGTTGGCGACGAAGCAGGGGTGGCCCTCGGTCATGCCGGTCTCGACGGCCTGGAAGTCCGCCCGGGCGAGCTCGGCGGAGGGGACGGGCGCCTTGGTCGCCTTGTAGGCGGTGCCGGCGAGGGTGGAGGAGATCTCCTCCAGATAGACCGGCAGGACCTCGTCGGACAGGCCCAGGGCGCCGCGCAGCTCGATGATGAACTGCAGCGCGTCCAGGGGGAGGCGCTCGCTGCCCCGGTGGCGGCTGATCGACTCCGGGTGGACCTGCCAGTGGTCCAGGGCGAACCGGGCGGCGCTGAAGCGGTACTCGGTCGAGCCGTCGTCGCTCACCACCCGGTAGCGGTCCTCGCCCAGCGGCTCGGGCGTCAGCAGCCGCTCATGGGCGAACTCGGCGAGGCCCTTGCGGATCAGCTGCCGGGTGGCGGTGGCCCAGCGCTCGGGCGTGAGGTGCGCGACGGGGTTCACCGGGTCACCCCCACGGCCGCCTCGAACGCGGCGCGGGTACAGAAGCTGAGCAGGGCCTTCTTCTCCGGCTTCTGGATCTCGCGCTCGGGGACGAAACCGACGGCCTCGTTGAGCGCGTGCACGGCGGTGTTCCGTACGTCCGGCTCGACGACGATCCGCTCGGTCGCCGGGTCCGCGAAGAGCTCGGTCATCACGGCGGTGATCACGCCGCGGGTGAAGCCGTGCACGGGAGTGTCGGTCGGCGCGACCAGGAAGTGCATGCCGACATCGCCCTGCCGCTTCTCGTACAGCCCGGCCAGCTCCACCTCGGCCGGGTCGTAGCGCTCCATGAGGAAGGCGGGCTCGCCGTCGTGGAGACCGATGAAGGCGTCGTGGTGGGGGTGGGCCGCTATCGCCATGTACTCCCGCTCGACGTCCTGGAGCGCGGCGCCCTGCATCATCCAGAAGGAGGCCTTGGGGTGCGTGACCCACGGGTGGATCAGCTCGGCGTCGGTGAGCGGGTCGAGGGGCCGGACCGCGAAGGTCCCGAGGGTGGTGGTGCTCATACGGCGAACTCCTGGAACGCGATCGACTTCTCTACGGGGTAGTACTCGGAGCCCAGCAGCTCACGGATGATGTAGGCGTTGCGGTAGGCGCCCATGCCCAGGTCGGGCGAGGTGATCGAGTGCGTGTGCACGCCGGCGTTCTGCAGGAAGACGCCGCGGCCCGTCTCGTCGATCGAGTAGTTGCGGGCCACGTCGAAGCGCCCCTGGGCGTCCCATCTGAGCCGGTCGCGGACCGGCTCCAGGAAGGCGGGCGTGGCGTACTTGTAGCCGGTGGCGAGGATCAGGCCCTCGGTCTGGATCTCGAAGTCCTTGCCCTGCTCCTCCTGGCGGAGTCCCAGGGTGTAGGTGCCGTTGTCGTACGAGGCGGTGTGCAGCGCGGAGTTGGTGAGCAGCCGGGTGGGGACGGGGCCGCCGAGGTTCTTCTGGTAGAGCAGGTCGAAGATGGCGTCGATCAGTTCGCCGTCGATGCCCTTGAAGAGGCCCTTCTGCTGGGTCTCCAGGCGGTAGCGGGTGGCCTCGGGGAGGGCGTGGAAATAGTCCACGTACTCGGGCGAGGTCATCTCCAGGGTGAGCTTGGTGTACTCCAGCGGGAAGAAGCGCGGCGAGCGGGTGACCCAGTTCAGCCGGTAGCCGTGGACGTCGATCTCGGAGAGCAGGTCGTAGTAGATCTCCGCGGCGCTCTGGCCGCTGCCGACCAGGGTGATCGACTCCTTGGCCTGGAGGGCGTCCTTCCACTGGAGGTAGCGGGAGTTGTGCAGGAAGTCGCCGCCGAGGTCCCGGCACGCGTCGGGGATGTACGGCGGGGTGCCGGTGCCCAGCACCAGTCGCGGCGCCCGGAACGATTCGCCACCCTCGGTGGCGACCGTGTAGAGCTCGTCCGTCTCGTCGTACGTCACGGCCGTGACCGTGGTCGAGAAGCGGACGCAGCTCAGTTTGGCGGCGGCCCAGCGGCAGTAGTCGTTGTACTCGGTCCGCAGGGGATAGAAGTTCTCGCGGATGTAGAAGGAGTACAGGCGGCCCTTCTCCTTCAGGTAGCTGAGGAAGGAGTACGGGGACGTCGGGTCGGCGAGCGTGACCAGGTCCGACATGAACGGCGTCTGGAGGTGGGCGCCTTCGAGGAACATGCCCGCGTGCCATTCGAAGTCCGGCTTGGACTCCAGGAAGAGACCGTTGAGCTCGTCGATCGGCTCGGTGAGGCAGGCGAGGCCGAGGTTGAACGGCCCGAGGCCGATGCCGATGAAATCAAGAGGCGTGGACAAGGGTCTCTCCCAGGTACTGCTCGGCGTGGCCGGCTATCAGATCGAGGACGGCGGTGATGTCGTGCACGGTCGTCTCGGGGTTGAGCAGGGTGAACTTCAGGTATTGGCGGCCGTCGACCTTGGTGCCCGCCACGACGGCCTCGCCGGACGCGAACAGCGCCTTGCGGGCGTGGAGGTTGGCGCGGTCGATCTCGGCGGGCGAGGTGACGTCCTCGGGGATGTAGCGGAAGACCAGGGTCGACAGCGACGGACGGACGACCACGTCGTAGCGCGGGTCGGCGGCGAGGACGTCCCAGCCGGCCCCGGCCAGGTCGCAGACCTCGTCGAAGAGCTGTCCGACACCGTCGGCGCCCATCACGCGCAGCGTCATCCACAGCTTGAGGGCGTCGAAGCGGCGGGTGGTCTGCAGGGACTTGTCGACCTGGTTGGGGATCTGCTCCGTGACCGCGCGGCGCGGGTTGAGGTAGTCCGCGTGGTAGGTGGCGTGCCTCAGCGTCGCCCCGTCCCGTACCAGCACGGCCGACGAACTCACTGGCTGGAAGAAGGACTTGTGGTAGTCGACCGTGACCGAGTCGGCGCGCTCGATGCCGTCCAGAAGGTGCCGGCGGGTGCGGGAGGCGAGCAGTCCGCAGCCGTAGGCGGCGTCCACATGCATCCAGGCGCCGTACTCGGCGGCCAGCGCGGCGATCTCCGGCAGCGGGTCGATGGAGCCGAAGTCGGTGGTGCCCGCCGTGGCGACGATCGCCATCGGGACCAGGCCCTCGGCGCGGCAGCGCGCCAGCTCGGCGGCGAGGACGACGGACTGCATGCGCTTGTCGCGGTCGCAGGGGATGGAGACGACGGCCTGGCGGCCGAGTCCGAGGAGCGTCGCGGACTTCTGGACGCTGAAGTGGCTGCACTCGGAGGAGAAGATCCGCAGTCTCGACAGGTCGTCCGTCTTGGCCTCCTCGCGGGCGAGCAGCAGCGCATGGAGGTTGGACTGGGTGCCGCCGCTGGTGAAGATGCCGTCGGCCGCGCTGCCGAGGCCGATGCGCCCGGCGGTCCAGTCGATCAACTTGCGCTCGATCAGCGTGCCGCCCGCGCTCTGGTCCCAGGTGTCGAGCGAGGAGTTGACCGCGGAGAGGACCGCCTCGCCGAGGACGGCGGGGATGACGACCGGGCAGTTGAGGTGTCCCAGGTAGCGGGGGTGGTGGAAGTACACGGCGTCCCGCAGATAGACGCGCTCCAGCTCGTCGAGGGCGGCGGAGGTGTCGCCGAGCGGCTGGTCGAGGTCGACGGCGGAGACGACGGGCGCCAGCTCGGCGGGCGTGATTCCGGTGAACGGCCGCCGGGTCGAGGCGAGTTTGTTCGCCACCCGCTCGACGCCTTCGGTGACGGAGCGCCGGTAGCTCTCCGCCGTCGTGTCATTGAGCAGGTGCGAGCGCATGCACGGTCCTCCTGGGGACGGGGACGGGGCCGCTCCTCCGGACAGGAAGAGGGGGCGAGGGGGGCTTACGAAGTAAGGTTAGCCTAACCTAACTTCGACCGGCAATGACCCCTCGCCCCCTCGGGGGCACAGCTGTTCGGCGGTGCTCGCCGACTCCTACGAGTCGTCCTCGGGCGTCTCGCGCAGGACGTCCTCGCTCAGTCCTTTGCGCCAGTAGCCCACGAACGTCACCCGGCGGCGGTCCAGTTGACGCTCCCGCACGAAGTGGCGGCGCAGCGCCTTCACCGAGCCCGACTCGCCGGCGATCCATACGTACGGAGCCGCGCCCGGCAGTCGCGCGACGCTCACCGCGTCCACGGCGCTGGGGGCGCCCTCCTCGCGGACCAGCCAGGTGACAGTGGCGTCGGCCTCGGTGGCGAGCTCCACGCGGTCCTCGGCGTACGGGACTTCGAGGAAGACCTGCGCCCGGGTCTCGGCCGGCAGCCATTCCAGGATCGCGGAAGCGGCCGGAAGCGCCGTCTCGTCCGCCCAGATCACCACGGAGTCGGCATCCTCGGGCAGGTGGAAACGCACGCCGGTGTTCTCCGCGACCGCCGGTCCGAGAACCACCACCCGGTTGCCCTTCGAGGCCTGCTGGGCCCAGCGGCAGGCCGGGCCGCCGTCCTCGTGGAGGGCGAAGTCGATGTCGACCTCCCCGGACTCGGCGCGCTGCTCCCGCACGGTGTACGAGCGCATCACGGCCCGCACGTCGTCCGGCATCGCGCGCCAGGCGCCCAGGACGCCGTACAGGTCGTCGTAGTCGATGGGCGGAAGGACCGGGTCGCTCTGGCCGGGATGGGGCAGGAAGAGGGAGAGGCTCTGGTCGCGGCCCCCGGAGACGAAGTCCTTGAGGTCCTCGCCGGTGAAGGTGATCCGGACCAGCGACGGGCCGAGCCGCCTCGTCCGGTCGACCTGCAGGGCGAAGAAGCGGAACGGGGCGGTCACGGCAGTCGTCATCTGTCAGGCAACCTTCTTGGCGTTCTCGATGGCCTTGGCGAGGTCCTCGAGGATCGGGGCGCACTTGGCGTACGAGTAGATGGGCTCGGTGACACGCGGCACGACCTGCCCGGCCTTGACGGCGGGGAGCTGGGCCCAGGTCGGCTTGCCCGTGAGGTCGGCGGGCTGGATGGCGACGCTCCGGTTGTCCATCATGATGATGTCGGCCGGGTACTTGTCGATGTTCTCCCAGCTCAGCTCCTCGAAGAAGCCCTGCGCGTTCACCTTCGGGGTCACGAACTTCACGCCGAGCTCCGCGAAGTACTGGGTGTCCGCGGACATCTTGGCGAGCGAGACGTAGAACAGCTCCTGGCTGGCGGAACCGATCATGACCTTGATCTCCGGCTTCGACTTGGCGGCCGCGCGCAGCCGCGCGGCGGCCTTCTCGAAGCGGGCCTTGGCCTCGACGGTCTTCTTGTCCTTGAGGTCCGCGCCGAGGGACTCGGCCAGCTGTGCGTGGCGCTCGAGGGCCTTCGGGACGGTGACGTTGACGGCCCACAGGCCGACGCTCGGCGCGAGCTTGAGGATCTTGGCGGCGGACTGGTCCGGCACGTACCACAGCTTGTTGGGCTCCCAGAGCGCCGAGACCAGCAGCTCCGGCTCGAGCTTGACGTACTCCTCGATGTTGAACTCGCCCCAGGCGTTGCCGAGGACCTTGACCTTCTTCACATCGAGGTCGCCGGCCTGGATGTCCGGCTTCACCTCGCCGGTCTTGGCGTCCTTGACGGTCGTCGGTCCGAAGACGCCCTTGACCTCGATGCCGTAGTCGTACAGGGCGGCGGCGGTGCCGGTGAAGGCGACGATGTTCTTCGGGACGGACTTGGCCTCGACGGCCTTGCCGCGGTCGTCGGTGAACTTCCACGGGCCGGTCTTCTCGCCGGCGGCGGCGCCGTCCTCGGCGTCCTTGCTTCCGCAGGCGGTGAGCGCGGCACCGAGCCCGAGGGCGCTGCCCGCGGCGAGCAGGCCGCGTCGGGTGAGGTGGGTGGCTCGGGCGTTGCTGGGCATGACGGAGTCGCTTTCGGTACGAGCCGTGGCCGGCCTGGGCAAGTCGAAGGTAGGTTAGCCTAACCTCACGTGGATCAGTAGGGGTGGGACGCCCCCACTGCCGGGGCTCGTGCTGGGCCCGAACGCGGAAGTGCCCGCCGCCCCGAGGGGCGGCGGGCACACGCGTGCGTCGCGAAAACGCGGTGGGCGTCAGGAAGGCAGCCCCAACTCGCGGGCGATCAGCATCCGCTGCACCTCACTCGTTCCCTCGCCGATCTCCAGGATCTTGGAGTCGCGCCACATCCGGGCCACCGGGTACTCGTTCATGAAGCCGTAGCCGCCGTGGATCTGCGTGGCGTCACGGGCGTTGTCCACGGCGACCGTCGACGAGTACAGCTTCGCCAGGGCGGCCTCCTTCTTGAACGGCTCGCCGAGCACCAGACGCGAGGCCGCGTCCCGCCAGCCGACCCGGGCCATGTGCGCCCGCATCTCCATGTCGGCGATCTTGAACTGGATGGCCTGGTTGTCGCCGATCGGACGCCCGAAGGCGTGACGCTCCTTGGCGTACTTCACCGACTCGTCCACGCAGCCCTGCGCGAGACCCGTCGCCAGCGCCGAGATCGCGATCCGGCCCTCGTCGAGAATCCGGAGGAACTGGGCATAGCCCCGGCCCTCCTCGCCGAGCAGGTTCTCGCCCGGCACGCGGACGTCGTCGAAGGACAGCTCGCGGGTGTCCGACGCGTTCCACCCCACCTTGGAGTACGGGGCGGCGACCGTGAACCCGGGGGTGCCGGACGGCACGATGATCGAGGAGATCAGCGGGCGGCCGTCCGCCTTGCGGCCGGTGACGGCGGTGACCGTGACCAGACCGGTGATGTCCGTGCCCGAGTTGGTGATGAAGCACTTCGAGCCGTTGATCACCCACTCTCCGGTCGCCTCGTCGCGCACGGCCGTCGTCCGCGTGCCGCCCGCGTCGGAGCCCGCTCCCGGCTCGGTCAGACCGAACGCGCCCAGGATCTCCCCGGAGCACATCCGCGGCAGCCACTCCCGCTTCTGCTCCTCCGTGCCGAAGCGGTAGACCGGCATGGCGCCCAGCGAGACCCCGGCCTCCAGGGTGATGGCGACGGACGAGTCGACCCGGGCGAGCTCCTCCAGGGCGATGCCGAGGGCGAGATAGTCACCGCCCATGCCGCCGTACTCCTCCGGGAAGGGCAGGCCGAACAGGCCCATGCGGCCCATTTCGCGGATGATCTCGTACGGGAACTCGTGCCGCTCGTAGAAGTCGCCGATCTTCGGCGCGATCACGTCGTGGGCGAACTCCTCGACGGTACGGCGCAGTTCCTCGTGCTCGGACGAGAGCCGGTGGTCCAGGGACATGGGACGGTCACTCCTTGTGAGAGTCCGCCGCGAGGGCGCGGACGGTGCGGGAGGGGCTGGGTCGGCCCAGTTGTTCGGCCATCCACACGCTGGTGGCGGTGAGCCGGCCGAGGTCGACACCGGTGTCGATGCCGAGGCCCTGGAGCATCCACACGAGGTCTTCGGTGGCGAGGTTCCCGGTGGCGCTCTTCGCGTACGGGCAGCCGCCGAGGCCGCCCGCGGAGGCGTCCACGGTGGTCACGCCGTGCCGGAGCGCCGTGAGGGTGTTGGAGAGGGCCTGGCCATAGGTGTCGTGGAAGTGCACGGCGAGACGGGAGGTCGCGACCCCCGCCTCGTTCAGCGCGGAGAGCAGGCTCTCGACATGACCGGGGGTCGCCACGCCGATGGTGTCGCCGAGGCTCAGCTCGTCGCAGCCCATCTCGGCGAGCGCCCTGGTGACCCGGACGACCTGCTCCACCGGGACCGCGCCCTCCCAGGGGTCGCCGAAGCACATCGACAGATAGCCCCGCACGGTCAGACCCTGCTCTACGGCCCGCGTGACGACCGGCTCGAACATGGCGAGCGCCTCGTCGACGGTCCGGTTGAGATTGGCCTTGGCGAACGACTCGGTGGCGCTGGCGAACACGGCCACCTCACGGGCGCCGAGAGCCAGCGCCCGGTCCAGCCCGCGCTCGTTGGGCACGAGGACGGGCAGCCGCACACCGAGCCGCCGCACCGGATCGAGCAGCGGGAACAGCTGCTCGGCGTCGGCGAGCTGGGGCACCCACTTGGGGTGGACGAAGCTCGTCGCCTCCACGGTCGTCAGGCCCGCGTCGGCGAGGCGCCGGACGAACTCGGCCTTCACCTCGGTCGGGACGACCGTCTTCTCGTTCTGCAGACCGTCCCGGGCGCCGACCTCGTGGATACGGACACGGGCCGGCAGCCCCGGGGCGGGCACGGTCATGGGAAGTCCGAGGCCGGTGGTCATGCTTCCTCCGTCGGATCACTCGGGGTCACCACGGCGAGGATCTGGTCCATGGCGACGGTGCTGCCGGGCGTGACGTCCAGCTCGGTGACGGTCCCGGCGTGCGGCGCGGAGATGACGTGCTCCATCTTCATCGCCTCCACCACCAGCAGGCTCTGCCCGGCGGCGACCTCGTCGCCGACCGCCACCTTCACGACCGTCACGGTGCCGGGCATGGGCGCCGCGAGCGTGTCGGCGCCCGCGTGGGCGGCGCCGGTGAGGGAAGCGGCGACCGGATCGTGGTCCTGGACGTGCCAGGAGTCGCCGTCCCGCCCGAGCCATACGCCGTCCGGCGATGCGGCCTTGTGGAAGGAGTGGACGACACCGTCCAGATGGACGGTGACCCGGTCCGCCTCCACATCGGCCTTGCGCACCGGGCCCTGGTGCGTGACGGGTTCGAGGCCCGGCACGCGGAACCAGTGGACCAGCGGCGCCGGTTCACCGCCCGTACGCCAGCCGTTCGGCACCGAGAAGGGGTCGGTCCAGCCGTCGACCGCGGCCGGGGCGAGGGCCGCCTCGCGGACCGCCGCCGCCGCGGCGTACACCTCGGGCGGTACGCCGTCCGGCACCAGGGCGTCCGCCTCGCGCTCGACCAGGCCCGTGTCCAGGTCGCCCGAGACGACCGCGGGGTGGGCCAGCAGCCTGCGCAGGAAGCCCGCGTTGGTCGGGACGCCGAGCGTGACCGTCGACGCCAGGGCCGCGCGGAGCTTGCGCAGGGCGGTCGCGCGGTCGGGGCCGTAGGCGATGACCTTCGACAGCATCGGGTCGTAGAGGCTGCCGACCTCCGTGCCCTCGGCCAGGCCGGAGTCGGTGCGGACGCCGTCGCCCTGCGGCTCGCGCAGGGACAGCACCGTGCCGCCCGACGGCAGGAACCCCCGGGAGGGGTCCTCGGCGCAGATCCGCGCCTCGATGGCGTGGCCGGTGAGCGCGATGTCCTCCTGGGTGAACGGCAACCGCTCACCGGAGGCGACCCGCAGCTGCCACTCCACCAGGTCCAGGCCGGTGACGAGCTCGGTCACCGGGTGCTCGACCTGGAGCCGGGTGTTCATCTCCATGAAGTAGTACGAGGACGGGTCGTTGCCCGGGACGATGAACTCCACCGTCCCCGCGCCCACATACCCGCACGAGCGGGCCGCCTGCACGGCCGCCTCACCCATCGCCGCCCGGGTCTTCTCGTCCAGCAGGACCGACGGCGCCTCCTCGATGATCTTCTGGTGGCGGCGCTGGAGGGAGCACTCGCGCTCGCCCAGATGCAGGACGTTCCCCAGCCCGTCGGCCAGGACCTGGATCTCGATGTGGCGCGGGCGGTCGATCCACCGCTCGACGAGGAGGGTGTCGTCGCCGAAGGACGACCGGGCCTCGCGGCGGGCCGCCGCGATCTCGTCCAGCAGTTCCGACTCGACGCGGGTGAGCCGCATGCCCTTGCCGCCGCCGCCCGCCGAGGGCTTCAGCAGCACCGGCATACCGATCTCGCGGGCGGCCTCGGCCAGTTGGTCGTCCGTCAGACCGGATCCGGAGGAGCCCGGGACGACCGGAACCCCGGCCGCCTTCACCGTCTCCTTCGCCCGGATCTTGTCACCCATCAGCGAGATCGCCGGCGCGGGCGGGCCGATGAAGGCCAGACCGGCGTCCGCGCACGCCTGCGCGAAGACCGCGTTCTCGGCGAGGAAGCCGTACCCCGGGTGGACCGCCTGCGCGCCCGAGCGCGCCGCGGCGTCGAGGAGCCGCTCGACGGACAGATAGCTCTCACCCGCGGGCGGCGGGCCGATCCGCACCGCGGTGTCCGCCTCCCTGACGTGCCGGGCGTCGGCGTCCGCGTCACTGAAGACGGCGACCGACCGCACGCCCAGGGCCCGCAGTGTGCGGATGACGCGGACCGCGATCTCGCCCCGGTTGGCCACAAGGACTGTGTCGAACATGGATCCCCTCACATCCGGAAGACGCCGAAGCCGGCGGCTTCCAGCGGCGCGTTGGCACAGGCGGTCAGAGCCAGGCCCAGCACCTGCCGGGTCTCCAGCGGATCGATCACGCCGTCGTCCCACAGGCGGGCCGTGGCGTAGTAGGCATTGCCCTGGTGCTCGTACTGCTCGCGGATCGGCGCCTTGAAGGCGTCCTCGTCCTCGGCGGGCCAGGTCTCGCCGCGCGCCTCCAGCTGGTCGCGCTTGACCGTCGCGAGGACCGAGGCCGCCTGCTCGCCGCCCATCACCGAGATCTTGGCGTTGGGCCACATCCACAGGAAGCGGGGCGAGTAGGCCCGGCCGCACATCGAGTAGTTGCCCGCGCCGTACGACCCGCCGACCACCACCGTCAGCTTCGGCACGCGCGTGCACGCCACGGCCGTCACCATCTTGGCGCCGTGCTTGGCGATGCCCCCTGCCTCATAGTCCCGCCCCACCATGAAGCCGGAGATGTTCTGCAGGAAGAGCAGCGGAATGCCGCGCTGGTCGCACAGCTCGATGAAGTGGGCGCCCTTCTGGGCGGATTCGGAGAACAGGATGCCGTTGTTGGCGACGATCCCCACCGGGTGGCCGTGGATCCGGGCGAAGCCGGTGACCAGCGTCTGCCCGAACTCCGCCTTGAACTCGGCGAACCGGGAGCCGTCGGTGATCCGGGAGATGACCTCTCGCGCGTCGTACGGCGTCCGGGAGTCGACCGGCACCGCGCCGTACAGCCCGGCCGGGTCCACCTTGGGCTCCTCGACCGGCTGCACGGACCACGGCAGCGGGCCGCGCGCGGGGAGGGTCGAGACGATGGTGCGGACGATCCGCAGGGCGTGCGCGTCGTCCTCCGCGAGATGGTCGGTGACACCGGACGTACGGGAGTGGACCTCGCCGCCGCCCAGCTCCTCGGCCGTGACGACCTCACCGGTCGCGGCCTTCACCAGCGGCGGGCCGCCGAGGAAGATCGTGCCCTGGTTGCGGACGATCACGGCCTCGTCGCTCATCGCGGGCACATAGGCGCCGCCGGCCGTGCACGAGCCGAGGACGGCGGCGATCTGCGGGATTCCCGCGCCGGACATCCGGGCCTGGTTGTAGAAGATCCGGCCGAAGTGCTCACGGTCCGGGAAGACCTCGTCCTGCATGGGCAGGAAGGCGCCTCCCGAGTCGACCAGATAGACACAGGGGAGGCGGTTCTCCAGGGCGACCTCCTGGGCACGGAGGTGCTTCTTGACCGTCATGGGGTAGTACGTGCCGCCCTTGACGGTCGCGTCATTGGCGACGACCACGACCTCCCGGCCGCTCACCCGGCCGATACCCGCGATGACGCCGGCGGCCGGTGCCTGCCCGCCGTACATCCCCTCCGCCGCGAGCGGCGCCAGTTCCAGGAACGGTGATCCGGGATCCAGGAGGGTGTCCACGCGGTCCCGCGGCAGCAGCTTCCCGCGCGCGGTGTGCCGGGCGCGGGCCTTCTCGCCGCCGCCGAGGCGGGCCGCGGCGAGCTTCGCGCGCAGCGTGTCGGCCAGCTCGCGGTGTGCCGCCTCATTGGCCTGCCAGGCGTCCGACGCGGGATCGGCCGCGCTCGCCAGCACAGGTGCCTGCTGCATTCTGAAGCGCTCCCTTGTTAATGAGCGTTAACGCATTTCCTCCAGGTTAACGAGCGCTAACCGCGTTGTCTAGAATCAGTCCCATGAGCACCCGTACCGACGCACCCACCCGCCGCGAGCAGATCCTCAAGGAGGCCGCCCGTCTCTTCGCCGAGCGCGGCTTCCACGGAGTGGGCGTCGACGAGATAGGGGCAGCGGTCGGCATCAGCGGCCCCGGGCTCTACCGGCACTTCCCCGGCAAGGACGCGATGCTCGCGGAGCTGCTGGTGGGCATCAGCGAGCGGTTGCTCGACGGGGGCCGCCGCCGGGTGGAGGAGTCGGACGGGGACCCGCACGCCCTCCTCGCCGCGCTGATCGACGGACACATCGACTTCGCGCTCGACGACCGCCCCCTCATCACCCTGCACGACCGCGAGCTGGACCGCCTGCGGGACGCGGACCGCAAGCGCGTCCGGCAGCTCCAGCGGCAGTACGTCGAGCTGTGGGTGACAGTGGTGCGGGAGCTGTACCCGGCGCCCTCGGAGGCGGAGGCCAGAGCGGCGGTGCACGCCGTGTTCGGACTGCTCAACTCGACGCCGCACCTCGGGGCCGGGCGGGGCGTCACCGAAGGGGTGCTCCAGCGTCTGGCGCACGGGGCGTTCGGGGCCCTGGCGGCCGGCTGAGCGCCCCGGCCCGTCGTCCACGAGGCGGAACATCGCTGCCGCGCGCCCAACGGCCCGGCAGAATGGGGACCATGCCGATACCCAGCCGCGCAGCCCTTGTCGAGCACCTCGTCCGCACCCGTATCGCCGGAGACGTCGCCACCCCCCGCGACAACAACCTCTCCCACTACCGCAAGCTCGCCAACGGCGACCGCCACTACTGGCTGGGCCTCGAACTGGGCGACCGCTGGACCGACGAGCAGGACGTGCTCGCCGTCATGGCCGAACGGTGCGGCGTCAACGACGACCCCGCGCACCGCGCCGGGCAGGACACCATCGACCCCGAGCTGACCGTCGACGCCCTCGACCGGATGGCCGCGCGGCTGCGCAAGGCCGCCGCCGGGAAGCAGCGGGTGCTGTTCGCGACCGGGCACCCGGGCGCGCTGATCGACGTCCACAGCAGAACCGCCTCCGCGCTGCGGGCCGCCGGGTGCGACATCGTGCGGATCCCGGGCGGACTGACCGCCGACGAGGGGTACGTCGTGCAGTTCGCCGACGTCGCCGTCTTCGAGCGCGGCGCCTCCCTCTGGCACACGCATTCACCCGAACCGATGAACGCGATCCTCGACCACCTCGACGTGCAGCCCGACCTGGTCGTCGCCGACCACGGCTGGGCGGGGCGCGCGGGCCAGCGGGGCATCGACTCCATGGGGT
This sequence comes from Streptomyces sp. NPDC033174, assembly GCF_055577795.1. Classification (NCBI taxonomy): domain Bacteria; kingdom Bacillati; phylum Actinomycetota; class Actinomycetes; order Kitasatosporales; family Streptomycetaceae; genus Streptomyces; species Streptomyces sp. NPDC033174. Next base: position 1,164,600 of record NZ_JBVIPQ010000001.1, on the reverse strand, counting down.
ACGCGGACAGCAACGACCCGGCGCTCTTCCTCGCCGAGGCGGAGGGCACCCTGCAGGTCACCATCCCGCTCGACGACCATGTCGTGGACCCGCGCTACTACGAGCCCATGACGGACTACCTGCTGGACGCGGCCGGGCTGCTCTGACGGGAGCGGCGGGGGCCCCGGCGGGACGCTCCCGCCGGCCGCGGATCCGGGCTGCGCCCGGATCCCCCGCAGCGCTCACCCTTCCGCGGGCCCTCTGCCGGCCACCCCTGGGGTCGGATCCAGATACACCCTTCGGACCGCCGGAAAGCGCTCGCGGAGCTGGGCCTCCGCCTCGTCGCAGGCCCACTCCACCTGCTCCGCCGACGCCACGTCGCGGAAGTCGACCTTCGCGGCGATCAGGACCTCGTCCGGGCCCTGGATCAGCGTCGTCAGCTCCAGTACGCCGGTGATGTGCGGCACGGACAGGATCTCCTCGACCACTGCCTCGCGCATCGGCCGCGGCAGCGGGCGCCCGATCAGCAGCTCCGCGTTGGAGCGGCCCAGCACCCACGCCACGTACACGAGCAGCGCGCCGATCAGGATCGAGGCGACGCCGTCCCACACGCCCGAGCCGGTGATCTCCGCACCCGCGAGGCCGCCGGCCGCCAGCATCAGCCCGGCCAGGGCCGCCGAGTCCTCCAGGACCACTGCCTTGACCGCGGTGTCGGGCGTGTGACGCAGATAGGTGCCCAGCGGCGCCTCGAAGCGCTCGGCCTCGCCGCGGAGCTGCCGGATGCCGGTACGCAGCGAGTAGCCCTCCAGGAGGAAGGCGACGCCCAGCACGAGATACGACACGAGCGGGTCGCCGAGCTCCTCGCCCCGGACGAGGGTGCGGACGCCGTCGTAGACGGAGAAGACCGCGCCGCCGACGAAGGTCGCGACCGACGCGAGCAGCGCCCAGATGTAGCGCTCGGGGCCGTAGCCCAGCGGATGCTCCTCGTCGGCGGGCTTCACGCTCCGCTTGAGCGAGGTGAGGAGCAGCAGCTCGGTGACGGTGTCGGCGACCGAGTGGGCGGCCTCGGAGAGCATCGCGCTCGATCCGCTGACGACGCCCGCGGCGGCCTTGGCGGCGGCGATCCCCAGGTTCGCCACCGCCGCGACGATCACGGTCACCACGCTGTCACCCTGCTCCGCCATGCGACTGACGGTATGTCCGATCGCGGCGGGCTGCATCAGCGCGGACGGGCGCGTGGCGCTGGGGCGGGGCCGGAACGTGGTGCGCGTCAGTGCGGGACGCGCACCACGCCTTCCTGGATGACCGTGACGGCCAGCCGCCCGTCCTGCGTGTAGATCCGGGCCTGGCCGAGACCGCGCCCGCCGGACGCCGACGGCGACTCCTGGTCGTACAGCAGCCATTCGTCCGCGCGGAACGGCCGGTGGAACCACATCGCGTGGTCCAGCGACGCGCCGACGACATCGCCGACCGCCCAGCCGCCGCGCCCGTGTGCCAGGAGCACCGAGTCGAGCAGTGTCATGTCGGAGACGTACGTGGCGAGGCAGACGTGCAGCAGGGGGTCGTCGGCCAGCTTGCCGTTCGTACGGAACCAGACCTGGGAGCGCGGCTCGCGCGGCTGCCCGGCCGTGGCGTACGGCGGCGCGTCCACGTACCGCAGATCGACCGCGGCCCGCGCCTCCAGCAGTCGCTCCGCCGTCTCCGGACGGATGAACCGGTCCGCGTGCAGCGGCAGCGTCTGCGCCGCCGTCGGAAGCGACTCGGGGTCGGGCGCCGCCGGCATGTCCGCCTGGTGCTCCAGCCCTTCCTCGTACGTCTGGAACGACGCGGAGAGATGGAAGATCGGCTGCCCGTGCTGGACGGCGACGACCCGGCGGGTGGTGAAGGAGCGGCCGTCCCGGATGCGGTCGACCGTGTAGACGATCGGCGCGCCCGGGTCGCCCATGCGCAGGAAGTACGCGTGCAGCGAGTGCGCGGTGCGGTCCCGGGGGACCGTGCGGCCGGCCGCGACCAGAGCCTGGGCCGCGACCTGTCCGCCGAACACTCGGGGCACGATCGCCGAACGCGACCGGCCCCGGAAGTAGTCCTGCTCGATCTGCTCCAGGTCGAGCAGATCGAGCAGGCTGTCGAGCGCCTCGGTCACAGGCCCTACAGGCCCATCGACTTGGCGATGATCGACTTCATGACCTCGCTGGTGCCGCCGTAGATGCGGTTGACGCGGTTGTCGGCGTAGAGGCGCGCGATCGGGTACTCGTTCATGTAGCCGTAGCCGCCGTGCAGCTGGAGGCAGCGGTCGATGACGCGGTGCGCGACCTCGGTGCAGAACAGCTTCGCCGAGGCGGCCTCGGCGGCGGTGAGCTCGCCCGCGTCCAGGGCCTCCAGGGCGCGGTCGGCGACGGCCTCTGCCGCGTCCACCTCGGCCTGGCAGGCGGCCAGTTCGAACTTGGTGTTCTGGAAGGAGGCGACCGGCTTGCCGAAGACGGTGCGCTCGCTCACGTACTGCTGGGCGAACCGGATGGCGGCCTTGGCCTGCGCGTACGCGCCGAAGGCGATGCCCCAGCGCTCGGACGGCAGGTTCTGGCCGAGGTAGTAGAAGCCCTTGTTCTCCTCGCCGAGGAGGTCCTCGACGGGCACCTTGACGTCGACGAATGCGAGCTCGGCGGTGTCGGAGGTGCGCAGACCGAGCTTGTCCAGCTTGCGGCCGATGGAGTAGCCCTCGGACTTGGTGTCCACCGCGAAGAGGGAGATGCCGAAGCGGCGGTCCTCGGCGCTCGGGGCGGAGGTGCGGGCGCAGACGATCACACGGTCGGCGTGCACACCGCCGGTGATGAAGGTCTTGGAGCCGTTGAGGACGTAGTGCGTGCCGTCCTCGGAGAGCTTGGCGGTGGTCTTCATGCCCGCGACGTCGGAGCCGGTGCCCGGCTCGGTCATCGCCAGCGCCCACATCTCCTCGCCGGAGACGAACTTCGGCAGGTAGCGCTTCTTCTGCTCGTCGTCGGCGAGCATCTTGATGTACGGCAGGGCGAGCAGGACGTGCACGCCGGAGCCGCCGAAGTTGACGCCCGCGCGCGAGGTCTCCTCGTAGAGGACGGCCTCGAACTTGTGCGTGTCCAGACCCGCGCCACCGAACTCCTCGGGGACGTTGATCCCGAAGACGCCCAGCTCGCCGAGCTTGTAGTAGAAGTCGCGAGGCGCCTGGCCCGCCGCGAACCACTCGTCGTAGACGGGGACGACCTCGGACTCGATGAAGGCCCGGATGGTCTCCCGGAACGCCTCGTGGTCCTCGTCGAATACGGTACGGCGCATCGAGCCGCCTCCTCCGGAGTCTGGTACGCGATTGTCTAAGCGCTTGCTCAGGCCTAAGTTACCTACCAGTCACCGGCGCTGTCCAGAGCGGGTCGTTCATCTCACAACGACTGCCATGGCGACTTCCGCGACGCCTGCCCGGACGGCTGCCGCGAGATCGGGCGCCGCGGCACCCGCGCCGCTCTCACGGCGACTCGAGCGACTTCAGCGCGAACCACAGCTCCATCCGCACGTCCGCGTCGTCCAGATCCGCCTCCAGCAGCGCCGCGCAGCGGGCGATCCGCTGGCGGACCGTGTTGCGGTGGACGCCCAGCGCCGTCGCCGTGCGGTCCCAGCTCCCGTGCAGGGACAGCCAGGCACGCAGGGTCTCCACGAGCGCGGGGGAGTCCGCCACGGCCGCGAGGACCCGGCGGGCGTGGGTGGCCGCCTCCTCGGCGCCGACCAGGCCGGCGAGCCCGGCCTCGCGGTGCCGGGCGAGCGGGGTGTGGGTGGCCTCGGCGCGGCGGACGGCCCTCGCCGCCTGGAGGGCCGCCTCGGGGAGGCCCTCGGCGGTGGCGGGGGCGCTGACCCCGAGGATCCAGCCGGGATGCGCGGTCACCTCGCGGTCGGCCGGCAGCAGGACGCGTACCCCGTCACCGGTCGCATCGGTCAACGGGCTGCCGAACGGAGGCGGGGACCCCTCGCCGCGCGCGTGGACCACGGCCCACGGCCCGCCGCCGAGCAGCGGCGCCACTTCGGCGGGGGAGGCGCCCAGCAGGAGCCTGACCAGCGCGGCGGAGCGGTCCGCCTCGTCGGCGCCCTGGTGGGGCGCGGTGAGCAGGGAGAGCAGGACGACCGCGACCCCGGCGATGGTGTGGTCGCCGGGCTCGCGCCGCTCGGCGGCGATCCCGAGCGCGAGGCCCTGGGCGCCGCCGAAGGCATACGCGGCGAGATGGGCCCCGGGGACGGTGTCGGTGGCCGAGGCCGGAGCGGGGCGCGCGGATGCGGCAGGGGTGCCACCCGGCCCGGGCTGCTCGCTCCCCGATCCGGTGACGACACGGACGAGCGCGGCCAGTGCCGTGCGGGCGTCTGGGGCGGGCTCCCGTCCGGACTCGGCGAACGGCGCACCCCCGGGGCCGTACAGCGCCGCCCAGCCGCCCAGCCGTGCCGCGAGCGCACGGAGCACCGCCGGGACCGGGTCCGGCCGGGCCGCCGCCGTGGCCAGGGACTGCTGGGCCTCGGTCACCCGGCGCAGTTCGTGGTGGCGGGCCTGCGCCATCAGCCGCCAGACGGCTCGGGCCACCGTCGTGAACGGGGTCCGCGGCGGTACTTCGAGCAGGGGCAGCCCGTGGCGGGCGCAGGCGTCCACCAGCTCCCGGGGCACGGTGTCGTACACCGGGGCCACCCCGAACGCCAGCGCCGCCGCGCCCGCCTCGACGAGCCGGGAGACGTACCGCTCGGGGTCGGTGAGCTGTACGCCCGCCGTCATCAGCAGCTCCCCGCCGAGAAGGTACGGATAGGGGTCGGCCATCTCCGAGGTGTGCACCCAGTGGATGTCCGCGTCGTCGGGACCCGCGATCAGGACGAGCCCCAGCTCCTCGCGCGCCAGCAGCGAAACCAGGGTGATGGGAGGGGTGGGAGGGGCGGCCATCGGCTCCGGCATGGACACTCCATCCATCGAGCGTGTGAACAGTGGAGGAAACGTACACTTCAGCGTCGCTTTCCAGCCACTTACTGTCGACCCATCCAGAGGCCACGGGTACGGGCGGATGTCCCCGTGAACAGCCTCCGGAGCACTCCACCCGCACGACACGCCACCGAAGTGAGCGAAGGAGGGCCCCATGGCCGTCGACTACACAGTGATCGTCGTCTATCTGGCCGGCATGTTGGCCATGGGCTGGTGGGGCATGCGCCGCGCCAAGTCCAAGAGCGAGTTCCTGGTGGCGGGTCGCCGGCTCGGGCCCTGGATGTACTCCGGCACCATGGCGGCCATCGTCCTCGGCGGCGCGTCCACCATCGGTGGCGTCGGTCTCGGCTACAAGTACGGACTCTCCGGCGCCTGGATGGTCTTCACCATCGGCCTCGGACTGCTCGCGCTCTCCGTCTTCTTCTCCGCCCGCATCGCGCGCCTGAAGGTCTACACCGTCTCCGAGATGCTCGACCTGCGCTACGGCGGCCGGGCCGGAGTGATCTCCGGTGTCGTGATGTGGGCGTACACGCTGATGCTCGCGGTCACCTCGACCATCGCGTACGCCACGATCTTCGACGTCCTCTTCGACCTGAACCGGACCCTGTCGATCATCCTCGGCGGCGCGATCGTCGTCGCGTACTCCACGCTCGGCGGCATGTGGTCGATCACGCTCACCGACATGGTGCAGTTCGTCGTCAAGACCATCGGTGTGCTGATCCTGCTGCTGCCGATCGCCGTCATCAAGGCGGGCGGCTTCGCCCAGATGAAGGCACAGCTGCCGACCGAGTACTTCGAGCCCCTGGGCATCGGCGGCGAGACGATCTTCACCTATGTCCTCATCTACACCTTCGGCATGCTCATCGGTCAGGACATCTGGCAGCGGGTCTTCACCGCCCGCACCGACCGGGTGGCGCGCTGGGGCGGCACGGTCGCCGGTACGTACTGCCTGGTCTACGCCCTCGCCGGAGCGGTGATCGGTACCGCCGCCAAGGTGCTGTACCCCAAGCTGCCGAGCGCCGACGACGCCTTCGCGACGATCGTGAAGGACGAACTGCCCATGGGCGTGCGGGGACTGGTGCTCGCGGCCGCCCTCGCGGCGGTCATGTCGACCTCGTCCGGCGCCCTGATCGCCTGTGCGACGGTCGCGAACAACGACATCTGGTCGCGGCTGCGGGGCGCGGTGTCCCGCGACGACGGCGAGGCCCACGACGAGGTGAAGGGCAACCGCGCCTTCATCCTGCTGATGGGTGTCGCGGTCATCTGCATCGCCATCGCCCTCAACGACGTCGTCCAGGCGCTGACCGTGGCGTACAACCTGCTCGTCGGCGGTCTGCTCGTCCCGATCCTCGGCGGTCTGCTGTGGCGCCGGGGCACGGTCCAGGGCGCGCTCTCCTCGGTGGTCGTCGGTGGTCTGGCCGTCATCGGCCTCATGGCGACCTACGGCATCCTCGCCAACGAGCCCGTCTACTACGGCCTGCTGCTGTCCCTGGCGGCCTATGTGATCGTCTCCCTGGCGACCACGCCGACCGACGCCGCCGTCCTCGCCGCCTGGCGCGACCGGCTCGCCGGCCGGGTGCCCGAGGTGGCCGAGGAGCCCGTCCCCGTGGCCCCCGTGGCTCCCGGGGTCAATTAAACTCAAACCGTATTGAAACGCTGGAAAGAAGGCATTCACATGAGCAGCAACGAGACGCCGCGCGGCCCCATCGACTCGTCCCGCATCCCGCGGTACGCCGGACCGGCGACGTTCGCGCGGCTGCCGCGCCTCGACGAGGTCGGCACCGCCGATGTCGCCGTCGTCGGTGTGCCCTTCGACTCCGGCGTCTCGTACCGGCCCGGCGCCCGCTTCGGCGGCAACGCGATCCGCGAGGCGTCCCGTCTGCTGCGGCCCTACAACCCGGCCCAGGACGCCTCGCCGTTCGCCCTCGCTCAGGTCGCGGACGCCGGTGACATCGCCGCCAACCCGTTCAACATCCACGAGGCCGTCGAGACGATCGAAGCCGCGGCCGACGACCTCCTCGGCACCGGCGCCCGCATGATGACCCTCGGCGGCGACCACACCATCGCGCTGCCGCTGCTGAGGTCGGTGGCGAAGAAGCACGGCCCGGTCGCGCTGCTCCACTTCGACGCGCACCTCGACACCTGGGACACCTACTTCGGCGCCGAGTACACCCACGGCACGCCGTTCCGCCGGGCCGTCGAGGAGGGCATCCTCGACACCGAGGCGCTCTCCCACGTCGGCACGCGCGGCCCGCTGTACGGCAAGCAGGACCTGACCGACGACGAGAAGATGGGCTTCGGCATCGTCACCTCCTCCGACGTCTACCGCCGCGGCGCCGACGAGGTCGCCGACCAGCTCCGCCAGCGCATCGGCGACCGCCCGCTCTACATCTCCATCGACATCGACTGCCTCGATCCGGCCCACGCGCCCGGCACCGGCACCCCGGAGGCGGGCGGCATGACCTCCCGCGAACTCCTGGAGATCCTGCGCGGCCTGTCCTCCTGCAACCTGGTCTCCGCCGACGTCGTCGAGGTCGCCCCGGCCTACGACCACGCCGAGATCACCTCCGTGGCCGCCTCGCACACCGCGTACGAACTGACCACGATCATGTCCCGCCAGATCGCGGCCTCCCGGACCTCCAAGTGACCCACGACCACGACCTCGTCCTGCGCCCCACGGAGGCACAGACGCGGGCCGCGCTGAACCCGCCGCCCGGGCGCAACGGCGGCGACCTCGTCGTCGAGACCCTCTCCGGTCTCGGCGCGACGACGGTCTTCGGTCTGCCCGGCCAGCACGCGCTCGGCATGTTCGACGCGCTGCGCCGCTCCTCGCTCTCGTACGTGGGACTGCGCGTCGAGAACAACGCGGGTTTCGCGGCGGACGCGTACGGCCGGATCACCGGCGAGGCGGCCCCGCTGCTGCTCTCCACCGGCCCCGGCGCGCTCATGTCCCTGGCCGCGCTCCAGGAGGCGGCGGCGGCCTCGGCGCCCGTGCTGGCGATCGGCAGCCAGGTCCCGGTCGCGGGTCTCGGCGGCGGCCGTCACGGCTATCTGCACGAACTGCGCGACCAGCAGGCCTCCTTCCGGGACATCGTGAAGTCGGTCCACACCGTCCGTACGCAGTCCCAGATCCCGTCCGCGATCGCGGCGGCCTGGGAGTCCGCGCTGACGGCGCCGCACGGCCCGGTGTGGGTGGAGATCCCGCAGGACGTCCTCCTCGCGGAGACCACCCTGCCCGTCGTGACCGCGATGGACGCGACGCCCGAGGAGGTCGCGCCGCGCCCGGAGCTGACGGCCGTCGCGGCGGCACTGCTCTCCGGCGCGGCCCGCCCGGCGGTCATCGCGGGCGGCGGGGTCGTGCGCGCCGACGCGTCGGGCAAGCTCCTGGCCCTCGCCGAGAAGCTGAACGCACCGGTCGTCACCACCTTCGGCGGCAAGGGCGCGTTCCCCTGGGAGCACCCGCTGTCGCTCCAGTCCTGGCTGGAGGACCGTCACACGACGGACTTCCTGGAGGACGCGGACGTCCTGCTGGTGGTCGGCTCGGGCCTCGGCGAACTCTCCTCGAACTACCACACGTTCAAGCCGCGCGGCCGGGTCGTCCAGATCGAGGCGGACGCGGGCAAGCTGGAGTCGAACCACCCGGCGCTCGGCATCCACGCGGACGCGCGGCTCGGCCTGCAGGCGCTGCTGGAGACGGTGAAGCCCCGCGAGGACGCCTCGGCCGCCGGCCGGGTCGCCGAGGTCCTGGCGAAGGTCAGGTCCCGGATCGCGGCGCAGGACCTGACCCTGGAGCAGGAGGTCGTGGCGTCCGTGCGGGCGGCCCTGCCGGACACGTCCCCGAGCTTCTGGGACATGACGATCCTCGCGTACTGGGCCTGGTCCGCCTTCGACGCCCGCCACCCCAACACCATGCACTCCGCGCAGGGCGCCGGCGGCCTCGGCTACGGCTTCCCGGCGGCCCTCGGCGCGGCCGCGGCGGACCCGGCGCGCCCGGTGCTCGCGGTCTCCGGCGACGGCGGTGCGATGTACTCGATCGCGGAGCTGGCGACGGCCCGGCAGTACGACCTCCCGGTCACCTGGCTGATCGTGGACGACGGGGGCTACGGCATCCTGCGCGAGTACATGACGGGCGCCTTCGGCGAGGCGACGGCCACGGAACTGTCCCGCCCGGACTTCGTCGCCCTCGCGGAGTCCTTCGGCGTCCCGGCGACCCTCACGACCCCGGAGTCCCTGACGGAGGACCTCACCAAGTCCCTGTCGGCCCCGGGCCCGTCGGTGGTGGTCCTCCCGGCCCTCCTGAGGATGTTCGAACCGACGCACCTCTGACAGGACGCCGGTGCCGACACGGCTCCGACGCGGTACGCCTGGCACGGACGCGGTACTCCGGCGCCCCGGCCATCCCCCCGATGGCCGGGGCGCCGCCGTGCAGAAGGGTCATTTCGTCCGTTCCGCCGGGTTCCCGTGGCAGCATCGGGCACATCACACCCCACGGAGCCCCCCGCTCCGTACAACCTTCCCCCCACTGAGGAGTCGTCAGAGGCGTGACCCAACACCTCACTTCCCGCCCCGTCTCCCGCCGCTCGCGCAGCGCCCTCGGAGTGGCGCTCGCCGTGGGCGTCCTCCTGCCGACCGCTGCCGTCGCCACCCCCGCCGCGGCCGCCGACCCCGTCGTGGCCTGCACCTCCGTCACGCCCGGGCTCGCCGCCAAGCTGAGCGCGGATCTCGGTGTCGCCCTGCGCGGGCGCTCCGCCTCTACCTCGCTCGCGCTGTACGACCGGAAGACCGGCACCAGCTGCTCGTACCGGCCGTATGTGACGTACGACTCCGCGAGCGTCGTGAAGGCGACCGTGCTCGGCGCGCTGCTGCTGGACGCGCAGAAGCAGCGGCGGTCCCTGACCGCGACCGAGAAGAACCTCGCCAGCGCCATGATCACCAAGTCGGACAACGACGCCACCAGCACGCTGTGGCGCCAGCTCGGCATCACGAAGGTCAAGGCCTTCCTCACCGCCGTCGGCATGACGCAGACCGTGCCCGGTTCCGGCGGTTACTGGGGGCTCACGCAGATAACGGCACGTGACGAGGCCCGGCTGCTCGGGATGCTCATCACCGCCAACAACGGGATCCTCACCGAGGAGTCCCGCCAGTACGAGCTGTATCTGATGCGGGCCGTCATCGCGTCGCAGCGCTGGGGCACCCCTGCCGGCGCACCCGCCTCCGTCGCCGTGCAGGTCAAGAACGGCTGGCTGCCGCGGGCCACGCACGGCTGGCGGGTCCACAGCATCGGCGCCTTCACGGGCAAGGCCGGCCGCCCGGCGTACCACATGAACGTCCTGACCCAGGACAACGCGACCATGAACGACGGCGTGAACACCATTCAGGCCATCGCCCGCGTCGTCCACAAGGACCTCAACCCCACCGAGTCCTTCTCCGGAGCCGTGCAGCCGCCCGTCGCCCCGCAGGAGGCCGTCCCGGCCGTGCCCGAGGCTCCGGCCAGGTCCATGGTCACGGCGCCGCCGCAGTCCTAGGACCAAAGGCCCTACTTTGTTACGGCGGGATGAAATCGGCCGATGGCCGCGTTGGTGCCTTCCGGTAGAGCAGGACGAACGGGAGGCACCACGTGGCGGCGGCGGCTCGACAAGAGGACGGCTGGGCCCGGCGGCTCGCCGGGTACGCATGGCGGTACCGGCGGAACGTCATGCTCGCGCTCGGCTCCTCTCTCGCGGGCATGGCCGTCATGGCCCTCGTCCCGCTGATCACCAAGGTCGTCATCGACGACGTGATCGGCAGCGAGACCCGCTCGCTCATGACCTGGACCGGCGCCCTCATCGCCGCCGCCGCCGTCGTCTATGTCCTGACGTACGTCCGCCGCTACTACGGCGGCCGCCTCGCCCTCGACGTCCAGCACGACCTCCGTACCGAGATGTACGGCACGATCAGCCGCCTCGACGGGCGGCGCCAGGACGAGCTGTCCACCGGGCAGGTCGTCGGACGGGCCACGAGCGACCTCCAGCTGATCCAGGGGCTGCTCTTCATGCTGCCGATGACGATCGGCAACATCCTGCTCTTCCTGATCTCCCTCGTGATCATGGCGTGGCTGTCGGTCCCCCTCACCCTCGTCGCCCTCGCCGTCGCCCCCGCCCTCTGGTTCATCGCCAAGCGCAGCCGCACCCGCCTCCACCCCGCCACCTGGTACGCCCAGGCGCAGGCCGCCGCCGTCGCCGGGGTCGTCGACGGGTCCGTCACCGGCGTCCGTGTCGTCAAGGGCTTCGGCCAGGAGGACCAGGAGACCGGCAAGATCCGGGACGCCAGCCGCAAGCTCTTCGCCGGCCGGATGCGCACCATCCGGCTGAACTCGAAGTACACGCCGGCCCTCCAGGCCGTGCCCGCCCTCGGGCAGGTCGCCATGCTCGCCCTCGGCGGCTGGCTCGCCACCCGGGGCCAGATCACCCTCGGTACCTTCGTCGCCTTCTCGACCTATCTCGCCCAGCTCGTCGGACCCGTCCGGATGCTCGCCATGGTCCTGACCGTCGGGCAGCAGGCCCGCGCCGGCGTCGAGCGCGTCCTGGAGCTGATCGACACCGAGCCCGCGATCGCCGACGGCACCAAGGAGCTTCCGGCGAGCGCCCCCGCGAGCGTCGAGTTCGACGACGTGAGCTTCTCCTACCAGGACGGACGGACCGTCCTCGACGGCTTCTCCCTGGAGATCCGGCCCGGCGAGACCGTCGCCGTCGTCGGATCCTCCGGCAGTGGCAAGTCCACCGTCTCGCTGCTCCTGCCCCGCTTCTACGACGTGACCCGGGGCGCCGTCCTCGTCGGCGGCCACGACGTCCGCGAGCTCACCCTCGACTCGCTGCGCGCCGCCATCGGACTCGTACCGGAGGACAGCTTCCTCTTCTCCGACACCGTCCGCGCCAACATCGCCTACGGCAAGCCCGGCGCCACCCAGGAGGAGATCGAGACCGCCGCTCGCGCCGCACAGGCGGACCGGTTCATCGCCGAACTGCCCGACGGCTACGACACGACGGTCGGCGAGCACGGCCTCACCCTCTCCGGCGGTCAGCGCCAGCGCATCGCGCTGGCCCGGGCGATCCTCACCGACCCACGGCTGCTCCTCCTCGACGACGCCACCTCCGCCGTGGACGCGCGCGTCGAGCACGAGATCCATGAAGCCCTCAAGCAGGTCATGGCGGGCCGGACCACCCTGCTCATCGCCCACCGCCGCTCGACCCTGGGCCTCGCCGACCGGATCGCGGTCCTCGACGACGGCCGGCTCTCCGACATCGGCACCCACGAGGAGCTGCAGGAACGCTCCGCGCTCTACCGGCGGCTGCTGACCGACCCGGACGAGCTGGGCGGGGTGTCGCCGGGCCGGGCCGTGCCCGTCGAGGTGCCCGAGGACCGCACCGTACGCGAGGAGCTGGACGCCGAGTTCGACGCCGAGCGCGGCATCACCCCGGCCCTGTGGGTGCGCGACGAGGAGTCGACGGAGACGACCGCTCCCGGCGCCACACCCGAACTGCTCGCCCAGGTCGAGGCCCTGCCGCCCGCCACCGACACCCCGGCCGTCGACGAGGCCCGTGCCGTCCGGCCGGAGGAGTCCTACGGACTGCGCCGGCTGCTGCACGGCTTCGGCCTCCCGCTGCTCGTCAGCCTGCTGCTGGTCGCCACCGACGCGGGCATGGGCCTGCTGCTGCCGATCCTGATCCGGCACGGCATCGACGAGGGCGTCACCCAGCTCGCCATCGGCGCCGTCTGGGCCGCGTCCGCGCTCGCGCTGCTGACCGTCCTCGTGCAGTGGGTCGCCCAGACCGGCGAGACCCGGATGACCGGCCGCACCGGCGAGCGGGTCCTCTACGCGCTGCGACTGAAGATCTTCGCGCAGCTCCAGCGTCTGGGCCTCGACTACTACGAGCGCGAGCTCACCGGCCGCATCATGACCCGGATGACCACGGACGTGGACGCGCTCTCCACCTTCCTCCAGACGGGTCTGGTCACCGCGTTCGTCTCGGTCGTCACCTTCTTCGGCATCATGGCCGCCCTCGTCGTCATCGACGCGCAGCTGGCGCTGGTGGTCTTCGCGACCCTCCCGGTGCTCATCGTCGGCACGTACTTCTTCCGGCGCTCCAGCGTGAAGGCGTACGAACTGGCCCGTGAGCGGATCAGCGTCGTCAACGCCGACCTCCAGGAGTCCGTCGCCGGTCTGCGCATCGTGCAGGCCTTCCGCCGCGAGCGCTCCGGCTCCGCCCGGTTCGCCGAGCGCAGCGACCACTACCGCCAGGCACGCGTCCGCGGCCAGTGGCTGATCTCCGTCTACTTCCCCTTCGTCCAGCTGCTGTCGTCGGTGGCCGCGGCGGCCGTACTGATCGTCGGCGCCGGCCGGGTCGAGGCGGGCACGCTCACCACCGGCGCGCTGGTCGCCTATCTCCTCTACATCGACCTTTTCTTCGCGCCCGTGCAGCAGCTCTCGCAGGTCTTCGACGGCTACCAGCAAGCGGCTGTCTCGCTGAAGCGGATGCAGGAACTGCTCCAGGAGCCGACCTCCACCAAGGTGGCGCCCGATCCGCTCGAGGTCCTGTCGCTGCGGGGCGAGATCGCCTTCGAGGACGTGTCCTTCGCGTACAACGACAAGGAGGAGGCGCTGGCCGGCATCGACCTGCGCATCCCGGCCGGTCAGACGGTCGCCTTCGTCGGCGAGACCGGGGCGGGCAAGTCGACTCTGGTCAAGCTGGTCGCCCGGTTCTACGACCCCACTTCCGGCCGGGTCACCGCCGACGGCGCGGATCTGCGGGACCTCGACCTGACGGCGTATCGCCACCGGCTCGGAGTCGTACCGCAGGAGGCGTACCTCTTCGCCGGTACGGTCCGCGACGCCATCGCGTACGGACGCCCCGACGCGACCGACGCCGACGTCGAGGCGGCCGCCCGAGCGGTCGGCGCCCACGACATGATCGCCACGCTCGACGGCGGCTACCTGCACGAGGTCGCCGAGCGCGGCCGCAACCTCTCCGCCGGGCAGCGCCAGCTGATCGCCCTGGCCCGCGCCGAGCTCGTCGACCCGGACATCCTGCTCCTCGACGAGGCGACGGCCGCCCTCGACCTGGCCACCGAGGCGCAGGTCAACCAGGCCACCGACCGGATCGCCGGGCGCCGCACAGCCGGCCCGTCGCCCGACCACCACCCCTCATCGAGCGCTCACCCGCGCACCACCTTGATCGTCGCCCACCGGCTCACCACGGCCGCCCGGGCGGACCGGGTGGTCGTCATGGCCGACGGCCGGGTCGCGGAGGACGGGACCCACGAGGAGCTGCTGGCGCGCGGCGGGCAGTACGCCATGCTGTGGCGCACCTTCATCGGCGAGGAGGAGCCGGCCACGGCCTGAGGCCGGAGGGGCGGGCGGGGGAGCGCGCAACCGTACGCGCTCCTGCTGCGTCGTACGCATGTACGTACTTCAGACGAGCCGGGGGGCGCGTGTGTTCAGGATGGCGACCGGGGCCGGGGCCAGGACCCGCCGACTGCTGACGCACCTGCTGGCCGTGGTGATCGCGGCGGCGGCCCTCACGCTCGCCGGACCGGGCGTCTCGGGGGCCGGGGCTGCCTCGCTGTGCAACGGCCGGCCGACCAAGACCGTCCAGTTCGCCACCGGCGAGCTGCGTCTCTACAAGAGCAGGCAGTACGTCTGCGCGCTGACGCTCGCCAAGTCCCCCGGCGCGCGGCGTGACATGTCCGTCTCGCTCCAGCCGCGAGGCGGCCGCGCCGTCGTCGACAGCGGCCGGTTCACCCGGCAGGCGGGTCCCGTCACCGTCCACGCGCTCAACCGCTGTGTACGGGCCACGGGCACGGTCGCCGGCCGGAGCGCGTCCACCGGCTGGGTGCTGTGCTGACGGTCCGTCCGGCCGACTGGTCCAACTGGGTCTGGCGACGGGCGCGTTCATCCCGCTAGGTTCACGGCGAACGTCGTGACCACAGGGGAGGATGAATGCGCAAGACGCTGAGGTGGCTGCTGTCACTCGTGGTGCTCATCGGCACCGTGAGTGCGGCCGGTGCGGCCACCGCCGCAGAACCGGCCACCGGCACAGCCACCGGCACGGCCACACCGACGGCCGAGGCCACGGACATCAAGGACCGCATCCTGGCGATTCCCGGGATGACCCTGATCGAGGAGAAGCCCTACACCGGCTACCGCTTCTTCGTCCTCAACTACACCCAGCCGGTGGACCACCGGGACCCGCGAAAGGGCACCTTCCAGCAGCGCATCACCCTGCTGCACAAGGACACCAGCCGCCCGACCGTCTTCTTCACCTCCGGCTACCACGTCAGCACCACTCCGCGCCGCAGTGAGCCGACGGCCATCATCGACGGCAACCAGGTCTCCATGGAGTATCGGTTCTTCACCCCGTCCCGGCCCCAGCCGGCCGACTGGTCGCAGCTGAACATCTGGCAGGCCGCCACCGACCAGCACCGCATCCACACCGCGCTGAAGCAGATCTACACCAAGAACTGGATCGCCACCGGCGCGTCCAAGGGCGGCATGACCGCCACCTACTTCGAGCGCTTCTACCCCCGCGACATGGACGGCGTCGTCGCCTATGTGGCGCCCAACGACGTGGTGAACAAGGAGGACTCGGCCTACGACCGGTTCTTCGAGAAGGTCGGCACCAAGGAGTGCCGCGACAAGCTGAACGCCGTGCAGCGCGAGGCGCTCGTCCGCCGGGAGCCGCTGGAGGCCAAGTACACCCAGTACGCGGCCGAGAACGGCTACACCTTCGCCACCGTCGGCAGCCTGGACAAGGCGTACGAAGCCGTCGTCCTCGACTACGTCTGGGCCTTCTGGCAGTACAGCCTGCTCGCCGACTGCGCGTCGGTCCCGGACGCGGCCACCGCGTCCGACCAGCAGATCTGGGACAGCGTCGACGCGATCTCCGGCTTCTCCTTCTACACCGACCAGGGCCTCGAGCCCTACACGCCGTACTACTACCAGGCCGGCACCGAGCTGGGCTCGCCCACCATCACGCTGCCGCACCTGGCCGGTCTGAGCCGGTACGGGTACCAGCCGCCGCGGAACTTCGTGCCGGCCGCCATCCCCATGAAGGCCAAGCCGCAGGTCATGCGGGACGTCGACAGCTGGGTCCGGCACCACGCCACCCACATGCTCTTCGTGTACGGCGCCAACGACCCGTGGGGAGCCGAGCGGTTCCGTCTCGGCAAGGGCGCCCGTGACAGCTATGTCTACGCCGCCCCCGGCGCCAACCACGGCGCCAACGTGGCGGGTCTGGTCGAGGCCGAGCGCACCAAGGCCACGGCCCGGATCCTCCAGTGGGCGGGTGTCGCTCCGGCGGCCGTCCAGGCCGACCCGGCGAAGGCGAAGCCGCTGGCGCCGTTCGACAAGCGCCTGGACAAGAAGAGCGTGGAGCGCGCGCAGACCCTGCGCCCGTAAGCGGGAAAGGCCGCGGGACCGCTGACGCGGGAGGGGCTGTGCGCGCCGCTCGGAACGGGCGCGCACACCCCCTCGCCGGTTATCTGAACAGAATTCCTGACTCAGAACGCTAGTACCTCAGGCCGTAGCCGACCGGGTACAGCTCCTTGGCCGGGTCGTCCGCGCGCTGTATGGCGACCGGCAGCCGGCCGCGGGGATCCGCGCGGCCCGCGATGACGCGGGCGGCCGCGCGCAGTTCGACATCCGTCCAGGAGTAGCTCGCCACGGTCGCCCGCTGCCCGGTGAGCTGGGCGATGTCGTACGGATTGCGGATCGCGACCGTGACGACCGGCACGCCGGTGGCTGCCAGCCGTGTCACCAGGGTGCGCTGGGTACTGACCGCGCTGACGTTGTACGTGCCGACGACGATCACGTCCTTGCCGGCCGCCGCTGCCAACGCCTCGTCGATCTTCGCGGGGGCAGGGACCGACCCGGTGGCCAACGCCGTCGCGGTGAAGCCCAGTTCGGCGAAGGCCTTGGCGAGTGTGGCGGTGGGTGGACCGGTGGTGCCGGTCGGCGAGGCGGGATCCGCTCCGACGACGAGCAGGTTCGGCCGGGTGCGCGGGTCGAGCGGCAGCAGCCCGCCCTCGTTGCGCAGCACGGTGGTCGTCGCCTCGGCGATGTCGTCGGCCGCCGCCAGGTGCGCGCGGGTTCCGACGGTCCGGTCCACGTCCCGGTCGGAGACGTAGGGGTCGTGGAAGAGACCCAGCCCGGCCTTCAGCCGAAGAATGCGCAGGATCGATTCGTCGAGGCGCTCCTCGGTGAGCTCGCCGTCCTTGACGGCCTCCAGCACGGCCTTCCAGGCGACGTCCAGTTTCGGCGGGTTGAGGAGCTGGTCGGCACCGGCCTTCAGGGCGAGCACCGGAACGCGGTCGTCGCCGTACTTGGTGCGGACGCCCTCCATACCGAGCGAGTCCGTCACCACCACACCGTCGTAGCCCAGCTGTTCACGCAGGATGCCGGTGAGGATGGGGCGGGAGAGCGTCGCCGGGTCCCCGCTCGGGTCGAGCGCCGGGACCACGATGTGCGCGGTCATGATCGAGTCGACTCCGGAGGCGATCGCGCTCCGGAACGGCGGCGCGTCCAGCTCCGCCCACTGCTCGCGCGTGTGGGTGATGGTCGGCAGCCCGTAGTGGCTGTCGGTCGCGGTGTCGCCGTGGCCGGGAAAGTGCTTGCAGGTCGCCGCGACCCCGGCGCCCTGGTACCCCCTCACCTGGGCGGCGACGAGGCCGGCGACAGCCTGCGGGTCGGCGCCGAAGGACCGTACGCCGATGACCGGGTTGGCGGGGTTGACGTTGACGTCGGCGACGGGCGCGTAGTTCTGCCGGATGCCCATCGCGGCGAGCTCGGCGCCGGCGATCCGGGCCGCACGGCGCGCGTCCGTGCGCGAACCCCCCGCCCCGAGCGCCATCGCGCCGGGCAGCAGCGTCGCGGGCTTGCCGACGCGGGTGACGATGCCGTGCTCCTGGTCGGTGGAGATCAGCAGGGGGAGCGGCGTGGGCTGGGCGAGACCGGCCCGCTGGATTCCGTTGGAGAGGGCGGCGATCTGGTGCGGGTCGCGGGTGTTGTGGGCCCAGGAGAAGTAGATGATGCCGCCGACGTGGTACGTGGCGATGAGCTCGGCGGCCGTACGGACCCCGATCTCCTTGAGGTTGGCGTCGATGTCGGCCTGGTCGGGGGCGGTGGCGGAGTGGCCGTACACCCGCATGACGAAGAGCTGGCCGACCTTCTCCTCCAGGCTCATCCGGGAGATGAGCCGGCGGAGGCGGTGCAGGTCGGGGGGTGCGGCCGAGGCGGTCGCGGGGGTGAGGACTCCGGTTGCCGCGGCGGCGGCCACGGCGGCGGTGGCGGTGAGCAGGGCGCGTCTGGAGGTGGGGCGATCGTGCACTGGTGCTCCTTCCGGCCGTACGGGGACGGGGGTGGTGAAGGAAACTTCCAAGGTGTCACGGATAGTCGGAAACTAACTGCCAGGTCAAGGGATCGCACAAGAAAGACCACTCGATGAGCGGCGGGGAAGGCCGAGTGGTCGCGGCGAGGATGCGGCGCGGCGGGCCGGGCTAACGGCTCTCGGCTCCGGCCACCGAAGGCCAGAGCTCCTGCAGCGTCCGTACGGTCTCCGTGATCGCGGGCCGGCGGGCCGCGCCCGCACGCCACAGCGCCGACAGTCGCCGCCTGGGCACCGGGTCCAGCCGCACGGCCGCCACCTCGGCAGGCAGCGTTCCGCGTCCCAGCCGGGGCACGAGCGCCACGCCGAGCCCGGCGGCGACGAGCGCGACCTGGGTGTGGTTCTCCTCGGCCTGGTGGACGATGCGGGGCTCACAGCCCGCCGCCCGGAGCGTGCGCATCAGCCAGTCGTGGCAGACCGTCCCGGGCGGCTGCGAGATCCACCGCTCCTCCGCCAGCTCCTCGCGGCGTACGGACACGGCGGAGGCCAGCGGATGCCCCGCCGGTACCAGCACATCGCACAGGTCGTCGCCGATGACGGCCTGCTCGACACCGGGCGGCGCGGGCATCGGCGCGATGTCCCAGTCGTGCGCCACGGCCAGATCGATCGCGCCGCGGGCGACGAGTTCGATGGACAGATGCGGATCGACCTCGGAGAGGCGGGCGTCGAGGGAGGGATGCCGGCGGGCCAGCTCGGCGAGGGCACGGGGCATCAGGCCGCGGGCGGCGCTGGCGAAACAGCCGATGGCCAGGCGCCCGGCGGGCAGCCCGCGGCGCTCTTCGAGCCGCACCTCCGCCTCCTCCACGATCGACATCAACTGCTGGGCGGTACTGGCGAGTTGATGGGCCTCGTCGGTCAGGCGGACGCCACGCCCCTGGCGTTCGAGCAGGACCGTGCGGGTCTCGCGCTCCAGCTTGGCGATCTGCTGGGAGACGGCGGAGGGGGTGTAGCCGAGGGCGGCCGCCGCGGCGCCGACGGAACCGTGGACGGAGACGGCGTGCAGTGCGCGGAGCCGTCCGAGATCGAGCATGTCCGCCCCTCTCCCTCATTCATTAGTGCCGCTTCATCCAACCATGAAGACATTGGCGCTGGTGCTACATGGTGTGGCGCGGCGATGCTCGAGCCATGCGTCCCGTCCACATCGCCCTCGCCACCCTGGTCGCCGCCGTCTGGGGCATCAACTTCGTCGTCATCGAGATCGGCCTCGACCACTTCCCGCCGCTGCTCTTCTCCGCACTGCGCTTCCTCGCCGCCGCGCTGCCCGCCGTCTTCCTCGTGGGCCGCCCGAAGGTGGCCTGGAAGTGGATCGTCGGGGTCGGGCTGGTGCTCGGCGTGGCCAAGTTCGGCCTGCTGTTCACAGGCATGGACCGGGGTGCACCGGCCGGCCTGTCCTCGCTGATCCTCCAGGTCCAGGCAGTCTTCACGACCCTCTTCGCCTTCCTCGCCCTCGGCGAACGACCGAGCGGCATACGGGTGTTGGGAATGGCGATCGCCCTCGCGGGCATCGGGGTCGCGGCCGTCGACGAGGGCGCCACCGGGCCGCTGCTCGGCTTCGCCCTCTGCGTCGCCGCGGCGGCCTGCTGGGGCGTCTCCAACGTCCTCACCCGCAAGGCCGCCCCGCCGGACATGCTCAACTTCATGGTCTGGGTGAGCGTCGTGCCCGTACTCCCGCTGCTCGCCCTGTCGTTGCTGACGGAAGGCCCGTCGCGGGACCTCGACGCCCTGAGGTCGCTGGACTGGACGGGTGCGGGCGTCATCCTCTACGTCGCCTGGATCACCACCCTCTTCGGCTTCGGGGCGTGGGGTTTCCTGCTCCGGCAGTACCCCGCCTCGTCGGTGGCCCCGTTCTCGCTCCTGGTCCCGGTCGCGGGCATGACCTCGGCGGCCCTGGTCCTGGACGAGGCGATCAGCCCCCTGAGGTGGTGCGCCGCGGCGCTGTTGGTGGCCGGGGTGGCCCTGACGTCGCTGCCGGTCCGCGCTATCGTCCCGGCATGGATCTTGTCCCCATCGATCGTGAACCGGCCCCCGGAGTCGTCCTCCTCAGCGGCATCCCCGGCAGCGGCAAGTCGACCGTCGCCGCCGCGTTCGCGGCCCGCTTCGCGCACTCCGCGCACCTCGAAGTCGACCGCCTCCAGGAGCTGATCGTCCGGGGCGGGCGGTGGCCGGACCCCGCCGGGGACCAGGAGGCGGACCGGCAGATCTTCCTCCGCGCCCGCAACGCCTGCCTCCTGGCGGGCAGTTTCGCCGCCGCCGGCTTTCTCCCTGTCATCGACGACGTGGTCGCACGCCGGTCCCACCTGGACTTCTACCGCGCCACGCTCCCCGTCGGCAGCGGACCGGTGCACCTCGTCATCCTCGCGCCGGGCCCCAAGACGGCCTGGGAGCGCAACCTCGCGCGGGACAAGCGCCTTTCGACGGACTGGTCGGCGCTGGACGAGGCGATGCAGGAGGAACTGCTCGGGGAGGGGGTCTGGGTGAACAACGCCGAACTGTCGGTGGAGGAAACCGTGGACGCGGTCCTGTCGGCGACGGGCCTGGACGGGGCGGCGACAGTCTGATCGGCGCGCCCGGGGGCGCCTGGACGGGCGCCCCGGGGGAGCTCGCAACCCGCGATCAAGGTCCGGCGTCCTCCAGGGCGCCGGGCCTTGATCGTGGATACAGGGGGACATCGTGGAAGCTCCAGCAACTCAGACGGAACAGCGCCGGACTCCGGGCAGCGCCGACACCTGGCCGGCGGTGCTCCTGCTTCCGGCCCTCCTGCTGCTGAGGTACCTCGGCGAGCACGCCTGGGCCTACTGGACCGCGGCGGTCATCGGCGTCCTGGGGGTGATCGGCGCCGCCGTCGAGATCACCGGGGCCGTCGGGCACCTGGTGAACGGACGCCGGCCGTGGGCCGCGGCCTGGGTCCTGTTCGCGCTGGCGTCAGCGGTGCTGGTCCTGGTGCTCAGGCTGGCCGAGCAGTGGTGACGCTCCAGGCCGTACAGGCCCGTACGTCGGCGTCCGCATCGCTCATGGCCTTCTGCAGGACGGCCCGAGCGTCCTCGTGCTCGGGGCGGAGCAGGGTCGGTACGGCTGCCTTGCGGACGTCGGCGTTGGTGTCGCCGAGTGCCTTGGCGAGGGTGGGTACGGCCACGTCGGCGCGGTGGCGGCGCCGGCGCAGGCCTCCCACAGGCAGACGATGGGCTGCCACCGGGAGGAGTGGGCCGCGCGGCCGTCCGGCGGGTGCTCTCGGTGTCGCTCACCGCGCACCCACGGCGAGGGCCACGGCGTCGGCCGGCTCGGAGCACTTGGGCGAGAGCCCCTCACCCCCGCGGCCGGGCCGTCGACCCCCTCGCCATCAGCTCCGCCGGGACCGTCGCGATGCCGCCCGGCGGTGGTGACTCCGTGCCCATCGCGAGCCGGCCCGCCCGCGCCCCCGCCTCGTACAGCGGCAGCCGTACGGTCGTGAGCGCGGGGACCGCGTCCACCGAGAACGGCAGGTCGTCGAAGCCCGCCACCGAGATGTCCTCGGGGACGCGCAGGCCCTGGTCGCGCAGGGCCGCGCAGGCGCCGAGGGCGACCGTGTCGTTGGCGGCCACGATCGCCGTCAGGTCCGGGGCGCGGCGCAGGAGTTCGAGGGTGGCGTCGTAGCCGGAGCGGCGGTCGTACGGCCCGTGCACGGTCACCCGCTCCTGGCCCTCCGCCAGCCCCGCCGCCGCCATCGCCTCGCGGTGGCCCTCCAGGCGGTGCCGCGTCGTCGTGCGCTCGGCCGGGCCCGCGACATAGCCGATCCGACGGTGGCCGAGCGCGAGCAGATGCTCGGTGAGCCGCCGCCCGCCGCCCCGGTTGTCGAAGGCCAGCGCCGCCACGACGGCGTCACAGCCGGGCAGCGGCGGCCGGCCGCACAGCACCACCCGGGTCCCCGCGTCCGCGAGCTTCGCCAGCTTGGCGGCCGTCGCGGCGATGTGGTCCGGGTCCTCCAGCGCTCCGCCGGTCAGGACCACGGCCGCCGCGCGCTGCCGCTGGAGCAGCGTGAGATAGGTGAGCTCGCGCTCCGGGGAGCCGCCGGTGTTGCAGACGACGGCCAGCTTCTCGCCGCCCGCGCGGCCGAGCGCGCTCTCGCCGATGGCGCTCTGGGCGGCCCCGGCCATGATCCCGAAGAAGGGGTCGGCGATGTCGTTCACCAGGATGCCGACGAGATCGGAGGTGGCCGCGGCGAGCGAGCTCGCGGGGCCGTTCAGGACGTAGTCCAGCTCGTCGACCGCGCGCAGCACCCGCTCCCGGGTGGCCGCGGCTACCGGGTAATTGCCGTTCAGCACCCGGGAGACGGTGGCCGGGGAGACCCGCGCGCGTGCGGCCACATCGGCCAGCGTGACGGTCATCGCGTTCCTCCGAGGAGAGTCGGGCGAGCCCCTTGTCCGGGGCGCTGTCGGCAGGCTAGCGTCCTGCCCCGTAGAAAGCGCTTGCTATCCGGTAACGAGGCAGCACGGAGGGACTCTCGTGACACGCAGGACAGTCCGGATCGCCATGAACGGCGTCACGGGACGGATGGGATACCGGCAGCACCTGGTGCGCTCGATCCTGGCGCTGCGCGAGCAGGGGGGCCTGGACCTCGGGGACGGGGACGTCCTGTGGCCCGAGCCCGTCCTCGTCGGCCGCCGTGAGCACGCGCTGCGCGAACTCGCCGAGCGCCACGGCCTCGCCGAGTGGTCGACCGACCTCGATGCCGTACTCGCGGACGAAACCGTCGAGGTGTACTTCGACGCGCAGGTCACCTCCGCCCGTGTCGACGCGATCACGAAGGCCGTCGCCGCCGGCAAGCACATCTACACCGAGAAGCCCACCGCCACGGACGTGACCGGCGCCCTTGAGCTCGCCCGGCTCGCCCGCGCCGCCGGGGTCAAGCACGGCGTCGTCCAGGACAAGATCTTCCTGCCGGGTCTGCGGAAGCTGAAGCGCCTCGTCGACGGCGGGTTCTTCGGCGAGATCCTGTCCGTGCGCGGCGAGTTCGGCTACTGGGTCTTCGAGGGCGACTGGCAGGAGGCCCAGCGCCCCTCCTGGAACTACCGCGCCGAGGACGGCGGCGGCATCACCGTCGACATGTTCCCGCACTGGGAGTACGTACTGCACGAGCTGTTCGGCCGCGTGACCAGTGTGAACGCGCACATCACCACCCACGTCCCCCAGCGCTGGGACGAGCGCGGCAAGCCGTACGCGGCGACCGCCGACGACTCCGCGTACGGCATCTTCCAGCTCGAGGGCGGAGCCGTCGCACAGATCAACTCCTCCTGGGCGGTGCGCGTCCACCGCGACGAACTCGTCGAGTTCCAGGTCGACGGCACCTACGGCTCCGCCGTCGCGGGCCTGCGCGACTGCCGCGTACAGCACCGGTCCGCGACCCCCAAGCCGGTCTGGAACCCGGACCTGCCCGTCACGCACTCCTTCCGCGACCAGTGGCAGGAAGTGCCGGACAACGCCGAGTTCGACAACGGCTTCAAGGTCCAGTGGGAACTGTTCCTGCGCCACATCGCCCTGGACGAGCCGTACCACTGGGACCTGCTGGCCGGCGCCCGCGGAGTCCAGCTCGCCGAGCTCGGCATCAAGTCGTCGGCCGAGGGCCGCCGTTACGACGTGCCGGAGCTCACGCTGTGACCGTCCGCCTGCCGTACGGCACGTACGAGCCCCGGACCGAGCCGCTGATCCTCCCGCCGGGCGGCCCCCTCGTCTCCCGTACGGTCTTCTCCGCCGCCCATGTCGTCGCCGACCCGTACGCGGACACCCACCCGGACTCCCCGGCCGCCGTCGACTGGGACGCCACCCTCGCCTTCCGCCGCCATCTGTGGGCCCATGGCCTCGGTGTCGCCGAGGCCATGGACACCGCGCAGCGCGGGATGGGCCTCGACTGGGCGGGCGCGGCGGAGTTGATCCGCCGCTCGGCGGCCGAGGCGAAGGCGGTCGGCGGCCGTATCGCCTGCGGCGTCGGAACCGACCAGCTCACCGTCCCCGCGGACCTGCCGGCCGTGACCCGGGCCTACGAGGAGCAGCTGGCGCTCGTCGAGGAGGCCGGCGCGCAGACCGTCCTCATGGCCTCCCGGGCGCTCGCCGCCGCCGCACGCGGTCCCGAGGACTTCGCGCAGGTGTACGGCCATCTGCTGCGGCAGGCGTCGGAGCCGGTGATCCTGCACTGGCTCGGCCCGATGTTCGACCCGGCCCTCGAGGGGTACTGGGGCTCCGCCGACCTGGACGCCGCGACCGAGACCTTCCTGAAGATCATCGCCGCGCATCCGGACAAGGTCGACGGGGTCAAGGTCTCCCTGCTGGACGCGGGACGCGAGAGCGGGTTGCGACGCCGCCTCCCCGAGGGTGTGCGCTGCTACACCGGCGACGACTTCCACTACCCCGAGCTGATCGCGGGCGACGAACGCGGCTTCAGCCACGCCCTTCTCGGAATCTTCGACCCGCTCGCCCCGCTGGCCGCGCGGGCCGTGCGCGTCCTCGACACCGGGGACGTACGGGGCTTTCGCGAACTCCTCGACCCGACCGTCCCGTTGTCACGTCATCTCTTCGCGCCGCCGACCCGCTTCTACAAGACGGGTGTCGTGCTGCTGGCCTGGCTGGCCGGACACCAGGACCACTTCACGATGGTCGGCGGCCTCCAGTCCGCGCGCTCGCTGCCGCACTTGGCGCGGGCGTACGAACTCGCCGACGGGCTCGGTCTGTTCCCCGATCCCGAGCTCGCGCAGGCGCGGATGAAGTCCCTGCTCACTGTGTACGGAGTGGACCAGTGACCCTGTCCCGTCTCAGCATCAACCAGATGACCGTGAAGAGGCTCCCGCTGCCGGAGCTCGTCGCCGCGTGCGTACGACTGGGCATCCCGGGGGTGGGGCTGTGGCGCGATCCCGTGCGCGCGTACGGGATCGAGGCGACGGCCCGGCTCGTGCGGGACGCGGGCCTGACCGTCACCACCCTCTG
This sequence comes from Streptomyces sp. NPDC033174, assembly GCF_055577795.1. Lineage (NCBI taxonomy): Bacteria > Bacillati > Actinomycetota > Actinomycetes > Kitasatosporales > Streptomycetaceae > Streptomyces > Streptomyces sp. NPDC033174. The sequence goes on along the minus strand of NZ_JBVIPQ010000001.1, from coordinate 1,139,280 downwards.
CCGGGGCGGTTTCTTCACCACGGCCACCGACCTGGACGACAACCGGGCCGCGATCGACGAGGCGGCGGCCCTCGGCACGGACACCCTGGTCCTCGTCTCGGGCGGGCTCCCGCCGGGTTCCAAGGACCTGGCCGGGGCGCGCGCCACGATCGCCGAGGCAATCGGCGCCCTCGCGCCGTACGCGGCCGAGCGGGGGGTGCGGCTCGCCATCGAGCCGCTGCACCCGATGTACGCGGCGGACCGGTGCGCGATCTCCACCCTCGACCAGGCGCTCGCCATCGCCGAGCGCTTCCCCGCCGAACAGGTCGGGGTGGTCGTGGACACGTACCACGTCTGGTGGGACGAGCGGGCCCCGGCGGCGGTCGCGCGCGCGGGCGCGTGCGGCCGTATCCACTCTTTCCAACTCGCCGACTGGATCACGCCCTTGCCGGCGGGAGTCCTGAACGGCCGGGGACAGCTGTGGGACGGAGTGATCGACCTGGGGGAGTGGCGGCGCCTGGTCGACGCGGCGGGGTACGAGGGCCCGATCGAGGTGGAGCTCTTCAACGAGGAGCTGTGGAGGAGGGAGGGGGTGGAGGTCCTGGAGGAGACGGTCGCGCGGTACCTCGCCGTGACCGCCGAAAAATAACTGAGCGCATCCGTACAACCCTTTGTGGGTGACGGCGGTCGTATCTGGCATCAAGGCCTCCGGGGAGGGATCCGGGGGGATCGGCGAGGCCTTGGTTGGGTGGGGAAGGTGTGGGGCCCGGTCCGCGGACCGGGCCCCTCTGTGCAGCTGCCAGGAACTCGATGCCGGCGGTGTGGACACCGTCACCGGTTTCCGCTCCTGTGATTCGGCGCGTCCTGGTACGGAGCCGTTCTCGAGGTGGAACCGCATCAGCCCCGGCGCGCTCGACTCCCCGCTCGGCCCCACGTCATAGTCTGCGGCTCGACCGTCCTGGAATGGGCATGGACGTAGGCGCCCCGGCTGTCGTCGGAATATCCGCAGACGTGGACGACGCAGGCGAACGGCCCCTCGACGTCGACGACTTCACGGAGGGCAGGATGCTCCTCCAGGGCGGTGACCAGTGCGGTCTTGCTCATGCCCGGTGCGCGTCCTGTCGTGGGCCTGTCCGGCCTGCTCGACCGGGCCTGAGTTTCTCGTCATGGCCCATGCCGCGCGGTCCGGGCCCGTGACGGGCGTACGCGTCAGGCGCCGATGCGGCCGTCCCTGACCGCGGTGACGAACGACGACCAGCCCTCCGCCGAGAAGATCAGCGCCGGGCCGTGGACGGCCTTGCTGTCCCGTACGGGCACGCCGGCGTGGCCACGCGCGACCTCAAGGCACTCACCCTGGCTGCCGCCGCTGTAGCTGGACTTGAACCACCCGGTGAGGCCGGACGAGTCGGAGACGGTGTGCTCATTGCTGACCATGTTCGTGTTCCTCTGCTGCCGCCCTGACGAGGGCCAGTGACTCCTGCTGCGACATGGCGTCGCTCAGCGCAAGAGCGTAGGCCGTCTGGCTGGCGCTCACCAGGGCCGGATCGTCCATTAAGTGCCCGGTGAGAAAGCCTTCGACGTAGGCCACCGGGGGCGAGTCCTCAAAGCTCATGAGGGTGAGCAGGCTCTCCAGGAGCGCGTGCGCCCCGGCCCCGAACGGCAGTACATGCATCCGCAGCCGCCCGGCCTCGGCCATGTCAGCGATCTTGCGCAGCTGTTCTGCCATGACCTGAGGTCCGCCGACCCGGCGCCGGAGCACGCCTTCGTCAAGCAGCGTCCACAGAACCGGGCTCAACGGCCCGTCGAGGATCCGGGAACGCTTTGTTCGAATGACAACGGCTTCGTCAAGTTCCTCCTGTGTGTGATTCGGCCGGTAGGCGCGGAACAGGGCGCGCGCGTAGCCGTCCGTCTGGAGCAGGCCGGGCACCAGGGAGAGCGCGAACTGCTGGATCACCTTCGACTGTTGCTCCAGCTCGGCCACGGCCGCGAAGTAGTGGTTCCACTTCGATTCCAGGTCCTCCAGCCAGCGGGCGAAGAACCCGTCCGTCCCGAGCGCCCGGTCGATCCGCTGTGCGTCATCGTGGTTCGGCAGCCGCCTCCCCGCCTCGAAGTGGCTGATCAGCGTCGGCGAGCAGACGACCTGATCCCCCAGGGCCTCCTGGGTCAGCCCCGCCGCCGTCCGGCGAAGTCTCAGCTCTTCCCCGTACTTCTCTCGCTGCGTTCGCGGCTTACGGCTCTTCTCCATGCATCCAACTCCCCAACCTGACGGGCGTGCTGTCAAGCCTCTGACTCTGGAAAGCGTGACAGTTCCGGCCGCATGCTGTGAGTGACTCGGCACAGAACGTGACGGTCGCAGCACTTGAGGAAAGCAGGTTGACATGAGGGACTTCTTCGCCAGGCTCTCCGCCCGGCTGAGGCGATGCCTCGCCCCCGGCGGGCGGCGACACACGGGCCCGCCCGGGTACGCCGTGTTCACGTATCCGTATTCCTGCGAGTACGTCGGAGGCCCGACCGTCTACAGCACCGGCGATCGCCCGCCGCGCGGTGAGGACAGTCCGCTGGTCCGTCCGTACCTCCTGGCGCACGAGCGGCGGTTGGCGCGGCGGCGTACGTTGCGAGTCGTCGCGCGGGGGGCCGGTCTTCGGCACCTGCTGCCCCACGGAGTCGAGGTCGCCGCGTGAGCGACGACTGGTACGAGCGGCGCGCGGTACGGCTGCTGCCCTGGACGGGCGCGGAGGGTAAACCCTGTTTCGTGGAGGGAGACGGCACCGGTTATGTGTCGCGGCTCGCGGACGACATCGAGAGCGTCCAACTCGGTATGGCCGGCGACCTTCTCGGCCACGCCACCGACCTTCTGGCGGACCACCGGGTGACCAGTGGCGAACTGCGCTACCTCACCAGTCGGCTCAGTGAGTCCTTGCGGGACGTCAAACGGGTCGCGGAGAGCCGGGGCGCTCGGCTGGCCCGACCGGATTCCGGCCGCCCCGACTCGTAACGCAGGTCTGGGGCTGCGGCAAAGTTGTCCACAGGCCGCACGCGCTGTCCGAGCCCGGCGCTACCTTCGGATCATGTCCAGTCCCAGTCAGGCAGTGGTCGAAGGTGTTCTTGAGCGGATCACCTACGCCAATGAGGAGAGCGGTTACACGGTCGCCCGTGTCGACACCGGTCGCGGCCCCGGGGACCTCCTCACGGTGGTCGGCTCGCTGCTCGGCGCGCAACCGGGCGAGTCGCTGCGCATGGAGGGCCGCTGGGGCTCCCATCCGCAGTACGGCAAGCAGTTCACCGTCGAGAACTACACGACCGTCCTCCCGGCCACCATCCAGGGCATCCGCCGCTATCTCGGCTCCGGTCTGATCAAGGGCATCGGCCCGAGGATCGCCGAGCGGATCGTGGACCACTTCGGCACCGACACCCTCGACATCATCGAGCGGCAGCCCGAGAAGCTCGTCGAAGTCCCGGGCCTCGGCCCCAAGCGCACCCGGCTCATCGGCGCCGCCTGGGAGGAGCAGAAGGCGATCAAGGAAGTCATGATCTTCCTTCAGGGGGTCGGAGTCTCGACCTCCATCGCCGTGCGGATCTACAAGAAGTACGGCGACGCCTCGATCTCCGTCGTGAAGAACCAGCCCTACCGGCTGGCGGCGGACGTCTGGGGCATCGGCTTCCTCACGGCCGACCGTATCGCCCAGGCCGTCGGCATTCCGCACGACAGCCCGGAGCGGGTCAAGGCCGGCCTGCAGTACGCCCTGTCCCAGTCCACCGACCAGGGGCACTGCTTCCTGCCCGAGGAGCAGCTGATCACTGACGCGGTCAAGCTGCTCCAGGTCGACACCGGGCTGGTCATCGAGTGCCTCGCCGAGCTGGCGGCACCCGGCGAGGACGGCGAGCCGGGTGTCGTACGGGAGCGGGTGCCGGGCGTCGACGGGCAGCCGGTCACGGCGGTCTACCTGATCCCCTTCCACCGCGCCGAACTGTCCCTGGCCGCCCAGCTCCAGCGCCTGCTGCGCGCGGGCCAGGACCGGATGCCGGCCTTCCGGGACGTGGCCTGGGACAAGGCGCTCGCCTGGCTCGCGACGCGAACGGGCGCCGAACTGGCGCCCGAACAGGAGCAGGCCGTCCGGCTGGCACTCACCGAGAAGGTCGCCGTGCTCACCGGCGGGCCCGGCTGCGGCAAGTCCTTCACCGTCCGCTCGATCGTGGAGCTGGCCCGCGCCAAGAAGGCCAAGGTGGTCCTGGCCGCGCCGACGGGCAGGGCGGCCAAGCGCCTGGCCGAGCTCACCGGCGCGGAGGCGTCCACCGTCCACCGGCTGCTGGAGCTCAAGCCGGGCGGCGACGCCGCGTACGACCGGGACCGGCCGCTGGACGCCGATCTGGTGGTGGTCGACGAGGCCTCCATGCTGGACCTCCTGCTCGCCAACAAGCTGGTGAAGGCCGTCGCGCCCGGCGCCCATCTGCTGCTCGTCGGCGATGTGGACCAGCTGCCCTCGGTGGGCGCCGGAGAGGTGCTCAGCGACCTGCTGGCCCCGGACAGCCCCGTCCCCGCCGTCCGGCTCACCCGCATCTTCCGCCAGGCCCAGCAGTCCGGCGTGGTCACCAACGCGCACCGGATCAATTCCGGCGTGCCGCCTATCACCACGGGCCTGCCGGACTTCTTCCTCTTCAGCGAGGAAGAGACCGAGGACGCCGGCCGGGTTGCCGTCGATGTGGCCGCACGGCGGATTCCCGCCAAATTCGGTCTCGACCCGCGCCGCGACGTGCAGGTTCTCGCCCCCATGCACCGGGGACCGGCGGGGGCGGGCACGCTGAACGGACTGCTCCAGCAGGCCATCACCCCCTCGCGCCCGGACCTGCCCGAGAAGAGATTCGGTGGAAGGGTCTTCCGGGTGGGGGACAAGGTCACCCAGATTCGCAACAATTACGACAAGGGAGAGAACGGGGTCTTCAACGGCACGGTCGGCGTGGTCACCGGGCTCAGCCTGGACGACCAGCGCCTGACGGTGCTGACGGACGAGGACGAGGAGGTGGGGTACGACTTCGACGAACTCGACGAGCTGGCCCACGCGTACGCCGTGACGATCCACCGTTCCCAGGGCAGCGAGTACCCCGCCGTGGTGATCCCCGTCACCACCGGAGCCTGGATGATGCTGCAGCGGAACCTGCTCTACACGGCCGTCACGCGGGCCAGGAAGCTGGTCGTCCTCGTCGGTTCCCGCAAGGCGATCGGGCAGGCCGTCCGCACTGTTTCCGCAGGCAGACGCTTTACCGCGCTGGATCACCGACTGTCCGGAAGGCTGTCCGCCCAGTCCTGATCCATGGGATCGATCTTCAGGACACCCGGACGTGGGAAACCCCACCCCCGACTACCGGAACCGGGGCGAAGGGGGCAGGATGAGCAGGTTGGCGGCACTGAGTGCCGCCGATTGGCCCAATGGTCGACCCCGAGTGCACTCTCCTGAGCCAAATGGGGGATGGTAGAGACAGTCAGGGCACCTCGAAGAAGAGGCACTACGTCGGTGAGGGATGACGTGAGCGACAACTCTGTAGTACTGCGGTACGCGGACGGTGAATACACCTACCCGGTGGTTGACAGCACCGTCGGTGACAAGGGCTTCGACATCGGGAAGCTCCGAGCCCAGACGGGTCTGGTCACCCTGGACAGCGGATACGGCAACACCGCCGCCTATAAATCCGCGATCACCTACCTCGACGGTGAGCAGGGCATTCTGCGGTACCGCGGCTACCCCATCGAGCAGCTGGCGGAGCGCTCGACGTTCCTCGAGGTCGCCTACCTGCTGATCAACGGTGAGCTTCCCAAGGTCGACGAGCTCTCGACCTTCAAGAACGAGATCACCCAGCACACGCTGCTGCACGAGGACGTCAAGCGGTTCTTCGACGGCTTCCCGCGCGACGCCCATCCCATGGCCATGCTGTCGTCCGTGGTCAGCGCGCTGTCCACGTTCTACCAGGACAGCCACAACCCGTTCGACGAGAAGCAGCGCCACCTCTCCACGATCCGGCTGCTCGCCAAGCTGCCGACGATCGCGGCGTACGCGTACAAGAAGTCGATCGGCCACCCCTTCGTCTACCCGCGCAACGACCTCGGGTACGTCGAGAACTTCCTGCGCATGACCTTCTCGGTCCCCGCCCAGGAGTACGAGCTCGACCCGGTCGTGGTCTCCGCGCTCGACAAGCTGCTGATCCTGCACGCGGACCACGAGCAGAACTGTTCCACGTCAACCGTGCGTCTGGTCGGTTCCTCGCAGGCGAACATGTTCGCCTCGATCTCCGCCGGCATCTCGGCCCTGTGGGGTCCCCTGCACGGTGGCGCCAACCAGTCGGTCCTGGAGATGCTCGAGGGCATCCAGGCCAACGGCGGCGATGTCGACTCCTTCATCCGCAAGGTGAAGAACAAGGAGGACGGCGTCCGTCTGATGGGCTTCGGCCACCGGGTCTACAAGAGCTTCGACCCGCGCGCCAAGATCATCAAGGCCGCCGCGCACGATGTCCTGTCCGCGCTCGGCAAGTCCGACGAGCTGCTCGACATCGCGCTGAAGCTCGAGGAGCACGCGCTCTCCGACGACTACTTCGTCTCGCGCAACCTCTACCCGAACGTCGACTTCTACACGGGTCTGATCTACCGGGCGATGGGCTTCCCCACCGAGATGTTCACCGTGCTCTTCGCGCTCGGCCGCCTTCCCGGCTGGATCGCCCAGTGGCACGAGATGATCAAGGAGCCCGGCTCCCGCATCGGCCGTCCGCGCCAGATCTACACCGGCGAGGTCCTCCGCGACTTCGTCCCGGTCGAGGGTCGCTGACCCCACTGCCCGGGCCCGCCGCCGGGCCCGTGCCGAAACGAAGAAAAGCGCCCCGCCGCCGATCCCCCCACGGGTCGACGAGCGGGGCGCTTCCCATATCCCCGGTGCGGATTCCCCCCACGGGATCCGGGCCGGGCGTCTGCCGTCCTGGTCGGTCAGCAGAAGCTTTCGCAGGTCTGCGCGGTCTGCCGGGGTACGTACGTACGGGAGGGCCGCTCAAAGCTCCCCGGTGCACGTGCCCCGGCCAACGCTTGCCTGGGACGTCCCCCAAGACATCCCATGAACGTCCCCCAAGACGTTCCTTGGCATCGCCCACTTAGACTCGCGAACAGCCCGAATGGTTACCCCCAAATATCTGTGATCTAGGTCTCTTTGTGAAGGTCCTGTGCGTCACGTGAACGTGAATTCACGTAAACGCCCGGAGTCGCAGGCTGTTGGTCACGACAAAAACGGACGAAAAGGCCATGGCCAGGCCGGCGATCATCGGGTTCAGCAGACCGGCCGCCGCGAGCGGCAGCGCGGCGACGTTGTAGCCGAAGGCCCAGCAGAGGTTGCCCCTGATCGTGGCCAGGGTGCGCCGTGACAGCCGGATCGCGTCCGCGGCCACCCGCAGGTCTCCCCGTACGAGGGTGAGGTCGGCGGCCTCGATCGCCGCGTCGGTGCCCGTGCCCACCGCGAGGCCCAGGTCGGCCGTGGCCAGGGCGGCCGCGTCATTGACGCCGTCGCCGACCATGGCGACGGTGCGCCCCTCGCCCTGGAGCCTGCGGACCACGTCCGCCTTGTCCTCCGGCAGGACCTCCGCGTACACCTCGTCGATGGCCACCTCGGCGGCGACGGCCACGGCCACGGCCCGCTGGTCGCCGGTCAGCAGCACCGGCGTCAGGCCGAGTGCGCGCAGCAGCCGGACGGCCTCCGCGCTGGTCTCCTTGACGGCGTCGGCGACGGTGAGGACCCCGCGTGCCGCGCCGTCCCAGGCGACATGGACGGCGGTGCTCCCGCCCAGGTCGTCGGGGGTGGGGGGCACGGTGATTCCGGCGTCCGCGAGCAGGGCGGCGCGGCCGGCCAGCACCTCGCGGCCCTCGACCGTGCCGCGTACGCCGAGACCCGGGACGCTCTCGAAGCCGTCGACGGGCGGCAGGTCGCCGCGTTCGAGCGCGCCCGCCGTGACGGCCCGGGCCACCGGGTGCTCGGAGGCGTGTTCCAGGGCGCCCGCGAGCCGCACCAGCTCGGACTCGTCCACGCCCTCGTAGGCGTACACCTTCCGGAGCGTCATCCGGCCGGTGGTGACCGTGCCCGTCTTGTCGAGGACGACGGTGTCGACGCGGCGCGTCGACTCCAGGACCTCGGGGCCCTTGATCAGGATGCCGAGCTGGGCTCCCCGGCCGGTGCCCACCATCAGCGCGGTCGGCGTGGCGAGCCCCAGGGCGCAGGGGCAGGCGATGATCAGGACGGCGACGGCGGCGGTGAAGGACGCCGTCGCGTCGCCCGTGGCCGCCAGCCAGAGCGCCAGCGTGCCGAGCGCGAGCAGCAGGACGACGGGGACGAAGACGGCGGAGACCCGGTCGGCGAGCCGCTGCACCCGCGCCTTGCCGTTCTGGGCGTCCTCGACGAGCCGTGCCATCCGGGCGAGCCGGGTGTCGGCGCCGACGCGGGTGGCCTCGACGACCAGCCGTCCCGAGGTGTTCACGCACCCTCCGGTGACCGGGTCGCCGGCGGTGACCTCCACCGGTACGGACTCGCCGGTGAGCATGGACGCGTCGACGGCGGACGCGCCCTCGGTGACGGTGCCGTCGGTGGCGATCTTCTCTCCGGGGCGTACGACGAAGAACTCCCCGGCCCGCAGGGCGTCCACCGGGACGCGCACCTCACGGCCCGCCCGCAGGACGGCGACGTCCTTGGCGCCCAGATCCATCAGCGCGCGCAGCGCCGAGCCCGCCCTCCGCTTGGCGCGGGCCTCCAGGAAGCGGCCGAGCAGGATGAAAGTGATCACTCCGGCCGCGACTTCGAGATAGGTCGTGGACGCGGCGTCGGTGCGGGAGACGGAGAAGTCGAAGCCGTGGCGCATCCCGGGCGTCCCCGCTTCACCGAGGAACAGGGCCCACAGCGACCAGCCGAAGGCGGCGAGGGTGCCCACAGAGACGAGCGTGTCCATGGTGGCGGCGCCATGCCGCAGATTGGTCCAGGTCGCCCGGTGGAAGGGCAGTCCGCCCCAGACCACGACGGGCGTGGCGAGCACGAGCGAGAGCCACTGCCAGCCGTCGAACTGAAGGGCCGGGACCATCGCCGTCGCCACGACCGGCGCGGCGAGGGCGGAGGAGACGATCAGCCGCCGGCGCAACGCGTCCGCCTCGTCGCCGGTGGCACCTGCGGGGTTCTCGTCCTCGTCGGCGGGCTCCGGCGGCGGGGGTTCCTCGGCGGTGTAGCCGGCCTTGACCACCGTCGCGATCAGATCGGCGACCTCGATGCCCTCCGGGTACGAGACCTTCGCCTTCTCCGTCGCGTAGTTGACCGTGGCGGTGACGCCGTCCATGCGGTTGAGCTTCTTCTCGACGCGTGCCGCGCACGAGGCGCAGGTCATCCCGCCGATGGTGAGCTCGGTCGTGGTGGTGGATGTCGCGGGGGATGTCATGTGGGGTTCCAAAGGGGAGCGGGGCCCTACCGTTGGCAACGTTACGACCCCGCTCGTGATGCCCGGTGCGCGGCCTCAGGCGAGACCGATGAGCTCGTAGCCCGCCTCGTCCACGGCGGCGCGCACGGCGGCCTCGTCCGGCGTGGCCTCGGAGACGACGGTGACCTGACCGGTGGAGGCCACGGCCTTCACCGAGGAGACGCCGGCGATCTCGGCGATCTCGCTCGACACGGCACCCTCGCAGTGCCCGCAGGTCATCCCCTTGACCTGGTAGACCGTGGTGACACCGGCGGCCTGGGCGTCGGCCGCGCCGTCGTGGCAGGAGCCGGTCGACGAGCAGCAGGAGCCGGTGGCCTGGGGCAGCTCGGTCTTCGTCTCGGCGGTCGTCATGGCGCTCTCCTCATCGGGCATTGCTGATCCGGTAGGGACCCCACTTTATACCCCTAGGGGGTATTGAGGTCAACCTGCGCCGCGCCGCCCCCACGGTGGAGCGCCAGGGTGTGAACGTGTGATCGGACATTCCCCCAGGAGTGGTGCATCCCCTAGATTCAGGTGCAGTCGAGCGAAGGGCCGGGCCGATGAGGGCTGTGGTGTTCGAGGAGTACGGACAGGACGCGCGCGTACGGGACGTGCCCGACCCCGCCCCGTCGCCCCACGGTGTCGTCGTCCGCGTCGAGGCCACCGGTCTGTGCCGCAGCGACTGGCACGGCTGGATGGGCCACGACCCCGACATCAGCCTGCCGCACGTGCCCGGACACGAACTCGCGGGCGTGGTCGAGGCGGTGGGCGCCGATGTGGCCAACTGGCGGGCCGGCGACCGGGTCACCGTGCCCTTCATATGCGCCTGCGGCAGCTGTCCCTCCTGCGCCGCCGGGGACCAGCAGGTGTGCGAGCGCCAGACCCAGCCCGGGTTCACCCACTGGGGGTCCTTCGCCGAGTACGTGGCCCTGGAGCACGCCGACATCAATCTGGTCGCGGTGCCCGACGAGCTGATGTACACGACGGCCGCCGGCCTCGGCTGCCGGTTCGCCACCGCCTTCCGCGCGGTCGTCGCACAGGGCCGGGTCGCGCCCGGCGACTGGGTCGCGGTCCACGGCTGCGGCGGCGTCGGCCTCTCGGCCGTGATGATCGCGGCCGCCTGCGGGGCGCGGGTCGTCGCCGTCGACGTCGCCCCGCGCGCCCTGGAGCTGGCCCGCACCTTCGGTGCGGACCAGTGCATCGACGCCTCCGCCCTGCCCGATGGCGACACGGCCGCGGCCATCCGCGAACTGACCGGCGGCGGTGTCCATGTGTCCCTCGACGCGCTCGGCTCACCGGCCACCTGCGCCGCCTCGGTGGCGAGCCTGCGCCGGCGCGGCCGCCACGTCCAGGTCGGGCTGCTGCCCACGGCCGCCGGTGACCCGGTGGTCCCGATGGCCCGGGTGATCGGCCTGGAACTGGAGATCCTCGGCAGCCACGGCATGGCCGCGCGCGCCTACGGGCCGATGATGGAACTGGTCCGCTCGGGCGCCCTGCGCCCCGATCTGCTGGTCACCCAGCAGATCCCGCTGGCGGCGGCCCCCGCCGCGCTCGCCGAGATGGGGTCGGCGCCGGGAGCGGGCGTGACGGTGATCCGTCCGCAGAGCTGAGCGGCGGGGTCATTCCCGGCGGCCCCGGTTCCCCGGGCGATTGGCCACCCAGGTGCGGATCGTCTCCACGTACCAGTAGGGCTTTCCCGCTTCCACATGGTCGGGGGGCGGCAGCAGTCCGTGCTTCCGGTAGGAGCGGACCGTGTCGGGCTGAACCCGGATGTGCGCCGCAATGTCCTTGTACGACCAGAGCCTTCTGTCCGGCATGTGTGACACCTCCCTGCGCGCGTCGCAGCGGCGGCCGGAGTGCCGTTCGGGGGAGCTGTGACGCGGACGCTGGTGATCGTTGGCGATCCCCTGAGCCTGTGCCCACCTGAACGGCAACTGGTGACCGAGGGAGAGGGGTTGTGGACCGGCTGTGACGGAACACCCGCGTAACGGTCATATGCGTGACAGCAAAGGGACCGATGTGACGAAAGGGGGGGCACCGGACCGAAGCGGCTCATGCTCGGGCGGTCGTGGACGGAGCCGTAACCTAGGGGGTCTGTTTTCGCTCTGCCGGAGGTGGCGCATGGCCCGCATCGGACTCACGGCGGCGAGGGTGACCGAAGCCGCCGCCGACCTCGCGGACGACATCGGCTTCGACAGGGTCACCGTGTCCGCGCTGGCCCGCGGCTTCGGCGTGAAGGACGCGAGCCTCTACTCCCACGTCAGGAACCTCGCCGACCTCCGCACCCGGGTCGCCCTTCTCGCCACCGGCGAACTGGCCGACCGGATCTCCGCCGCGGTGGCCGGCCGGGCGGGGAAGGAGGCCATGATCGCCTTCGCCCACGCCTACCGCGACTACGCCCTGGAGCACCCCGGCCGGTACGCGGCGACCCAGATCCCGTTGGACCCGGCCGTCGTCGCGGACTCCCCGGCGTGCCGGCGCAGCATCGAACTCACCTATGGAATGCTCCGCGGCTACGACCTCGCCGAGCCCGATCTCACCGACGCCGGACGGCTGTTGCGCTCCACCTTCCATGGCTATGTCCATCTGGAGGCAGGAGGCGGCTTCGGGCACCCGAGGGACGTACGGGCCTCCTGGGAGCGGGCCCTGGAGGCACTGCACATCACCCTCGCGCAGTGGCCGCGCTCGACCGCCGACGCCTGACGCGCCGCAGGGTTCTGTCGCCCCGTCCGCCTACGCCCCGCAGGAGCGCAGGAAGCGGCGGGTGCGGGCCGCGATCGGGAACGGCTTGTCCGGCGGGCACGGGTACATGTCCTGTTCGACGATCGCGAACAGGTCGGCGTCCAGCGCCCCCGCAGCCGCCAGGACCGGCTCCAGCGCGGGCACGCCGGCCGGCGGCTCGCACATCACCCCCTGCGCCACGGCCGGTCCGAACGGTGTTCCCCGCGCGACGACGTCGGCCAGGACCTCCGGGTCGACCTGCTTGAGGTGGAGGTAGCCGATGCGCTCCCCGTACGTCTCGATCAGCCTGACGCTGTCGCCGCCGCAGTACGCGTAGTGCCCGGTGTCCAGACAGAGCGAGACCAGGTCCGGGTCGGTGGCGTCCAGGAAACGGGTGACGTTCTCCTCGCTGTCGATGTGCGTGTCCGCATGGGGATGGACGACGATCCGCAGCCCGAACCGCTCCCGCACCTCGCGGCCGAGCCGCTCGGTCAGGCTGGTGAGATCACGCCACTGCGCGGGCGTGAGGGTGGGCTCCTCCAGGACCTCGCCGGTCTTGTCGTCGCGCCAGAAGGACGGGATGACGACCAGATGGCCCGCGCCCACGGCCTGGGCCAGGGCCGCGTTGTCGGCGACGTGCGCCCAGGTCTTCTCCCAGACGTCCGGCCCGTGGTGCAGCCCGGTGAAGACCGTGCCCGCCGACACCTTCAGGCCGCGTCGCGCGGTCTCCTCGGTGAGCCGGGGCGGATCGGTGGGCAGATAGCCGTACGGACCGAGCTCGATCCACTCGTATCCGGCACGGGCCACTTCGTCGAGGAAGCGGTCCCAGGGGACCTGGCGGGGATCGTCGGGGAACCACACGCCCCACGAGTCGGGGGCGGAGCCGATCCGGATGCGGGACAAGGGGGACGGCGAGGTCATGGGCGTCAGCTTTCCGGCCGTCGTCAAGAGGTGTCAAGGTATTCGTCCGAATGTAAGGACAAAATGTTGACAGGGTCGCGCGGGGGCTACTAGACCTGGGGTGGTCGGCCCCGCGCCGCCGATGCGCGAGGCCGACCCCGTGCGAAGCCGTCGGTGCGACGAGGCCGTCGCCGACGAGGTCATCGCTTGCGAAGGGATCCCGGATGGAGACCGATCCGTACGACCTGATCACCATGGGGCGGATCGGGGTGGACCTCTATCCCCTCCGGACCGGGGTCCGGCTGGCCGACGTGGACACGTTCGGCAAGTTCCTCGGCGGCTCGCCGTCGAACGTCGCCGTCGCAGCCGCCCGCCTCGGACGCCGTACCGCGCTGATCACCCGCACCGGCGCCGACCCGTTCGGGGACTACCTCCACCAGGAGCTGCGGGCGTTCGGCGTCGACGACCGCTGGGTGACCCCCGTCGAGGCGTACCCGACCCCCCTCACCTTCTGCGAGATCTTCCCGCCGGACGACTTCCCGCTCTACTTCTACCGGCATCCCAAGGCCCCCGACCTGGAGATCCACAGCCGTGAGCTGGACCTCGGGGCGATCGCCTCGGCCCGGATCTTCTGGATGACCGGAACCGGGCTGAGCGCCGAGCCGAGCCGAACCGCGACCCTCGACGCCCTCGCCGCGCGCTCGGCGGCCCGAGGCGGACCGGCCGCGTTCACCGTCTTCGACCTCGACTGGCGGCCGAACCTCTGGGCCATGGCCGGGGAAGGGCCCGACGCGGCCGGCCGCCACTACCGCGAGGCACTGCGCCACGCCACCGTCGCCGTCGGAAACGTCGACGAGTGCGAGATTGCCACCGGCGAGCGCGATCCGTACGCCGCCGCCCGCGCCCTGCTCGACGCCGGGGTCGCCCTCGCCGTCGTCAAACAGGGCCCCAAGGGCGTCCTGGGTCTGACGGCCGACGGCCGCAGCGCGGAGGTCCCGCCCATCCCCGTCGAGGTCGTCAACGGGCTCGGCGCAGGGGACGCGTTCGGCGGAGCCCTCTGCCACGGGCTCCTCGCGGGCTGGGACCTGGAGCGGACCCTCCAGTACGCCAACGCCGCCGGCGCCCTTGTCGCCTCCAGGGTCGCCTGCTCCTCGGCGATGCCCTTCCCCGCGGAGGTCGAGGCCGTGCTCGAGGGAGGCGTATGGCCGTGAACGCGGCGAACGCCGTCGACCTCGCCCAGCTCGTCGCCGTGCGGACCCGGCACCCCGAAGCCGTCGCCGAGGCGGCCGCCCGGCGCCGCAGACGCCCCCTCGTCGGGGACAGCGGCCGACTGATGATCATCGCCGCCGACCACCCGGCCCGCGGCGCCCTCGCCGTCGGCGACCGCCCCTACGCCATGGCCAACCGCCTCGACCTGCTGAGCCGGCTCTGCCTGGCCCTCTCCCGCCCCGGTGTCGACGGCGTCCTCGCCTCCGCCGACATCCTCGACGACCTGCTCCTGCTCGGCGCCCTCGACGACAAGGTCGCCATGGGGTCCATGAACCGCGGCGGGCTCGCCGGCGCCGCCTTCGAGCTGGACGACCGCTTCACCGGCCACCGCCCCCAGGACCTCCACCGCCTCGGCTTCGACGCCGGCAAGCTGCTGCTGCGCCTCGACTACGACGACCCGGGCTCCCTCGACACCCTCCAGGCCGCCGCCCGCGCCATCGACGAGATGGCCGCCCTGCGGCTGCCCGTCTTCGTGGAGCCCTTCCGCTGCCGGCGCGATCCGGGAGGACGCCTCCGCACCGACCTGTCCGCCGAGGCGGTCACCACCTCCCTGGCCATCGCCTCCGGACTCGCCGGGACCTCCGCGTACACCTGGCTCAAGGTCCCCGTGACCGAGAACCCCGACGACATGGACCGGGTGATGGCAGCCTCGACCCTGCCCGCCGTGCTCCTCGGCGGCGACATAGGGCCCGACCCGGACACCGCGTACGAGAAGTGGCGCGGCGCCCTGCAACTGCCCACCGTGCAGGGGCTCGTCGTCGGACGCTCGCTGCTCTATCCGGCCGACGGCGACGTGGCCGGCGCGGTCGACACCGCTGTCGGACTGCTCTGAAGGGGTAGGGAGGGACCATGAACGACCTGCATCTCCCGGCCGGCCGTGCCGCCCACGGGCCGTACGCCGTCCACATCGACCCCAAGAGGGCGGGCTGGAGCTACTCCGCGCTCCGCGTGCTCGACCTCGGGCCGGGTGACACCCACCTCCTCGCGACAGGAGACAGCGAATGGATCGTGCTTCCGCTGACCGGCGGCTGTACGGTTCAGGTGGACGGAGAATCCTTCGAACTGCTGGGGCGGGCAAGTGTGTTCAGCGGAGTCGGTGACTTCGCCTATGTGCCGCGCGACGCCCACGCACAGATCGCCTCCGGCGCTGGAGGCCGCTTCGCCCTGGCAGGAGCGAAGTGCGAGCGACGACTCCCCGCTCGCTACGGTCCCGCGCCGGAGGTTCCCGTCGAGGCACGCGGCACCGGCGTCCAGGCCCGCGAAGTGCGCAACTTCGCCGCCGCCGGGGTCTTCGACTGCGACCGGTTGATCGCCGTCGAAGTGATCACCCCTGGCGGCCACTGGTCGTCCTACCCGCCCCACAAGCACGACGAGGACGTGCCCGGCCGGGAGGCCGCACTCGAGGAGATCTACTACTTCGAGATCGACGGGGGCGGCGCCGGCTACCAGCGGGTGTCCCCGTCGAGGCCCGGCGGCGCCGATCTCCTCGCCGAGGTCCGGGGCGGCGACGCCGTCCTCGTCCCCGACGGCTGGCACGGACCGTCCATCGCCGAACCCGGCCATGACATGTACTACCTCAATGTGATGGCCGGCCCCGGAGCCGAGCGGGAGTGGCGGATCCGCTTCCACCCCGACCACACGGAGGGCTACCGATGAGGCTGACCGTCGCACAGGCGCTGGTGCGGTTCCTGTCCCGCCAGTACTCCGAACGGGACGGCGTCCGACAGCGGTTGATCGGCGCCACCTGGGGGATCTTCGGCCACGGGAACGTCGCCGGGGTCGGCCAGGCCCTCGTCGAGTACGCCGACGACATGCCGTACTTCCAGGGCCGCAACGAACAGGCCATGGTGCACGCGGCCGTCGGCCACGCCCGCCAGGCGGGCCGGCTCACCGCCCACGCCGTCACCACCTCCATCGGGCCCGGTGCCACCAACCTGGTCACCGGCGCGGCCCTCGCCACCATCAACCATCTGCCCGTGCTGCTGCTCCCCGGCGACACCTTCGCGACCCGCCCCGCGGACCCGGTGCTCCAGCAGCTGGAGGTCCCCTGGGCGGGGGACGTCTCCGTCAACGACTGTCTGCGGCCGGTCTCCCGGTACTTCGACCGGATCACCCGCCCCGAGGCCCTGATCCCGGCCGCGCTCGCCGCGATGCGGGTCCTGTCCGACCCGGCGCAGACCGGGGCCGTGACCCTGGCGCTGCCGCAGGACGTGCAGGCGGAGGCGTACGACTGGCCGCAGGAGTTCCTCGCCGAGCGGGCGTGGCGGGTCCGCCGCCCCCGGCCGGACACACGGGAACTCGCCGACGCCGTAGGGGCAGTACGGCAGTCCCGGCGGCCGCTGATCGTGGCCGGCGGCGGCGTCCACCACAGCCGCGCCGAGGCGGCGCTGGGCGCGCTCGCCGAGCGGACCCGCATTCCCGTCGCGTCCACTCAGGCGGGCAAGGGGTCGCTGCCGTACGACCACCCCTGCGACGTCGGCGGCATCGGCCACACGGGGACGGGCGTCGCCGACGAGCTCGCCGCCGACGCCGACCTGGTCATCGGTATCGGCACCCGGTTCACCGACTTCACCACGGCGTCGGGGACGCTCTTCGCCCACCCGGACGTCCGGTTCGTCAACCTCAACATCACCGGATTCGACGCGCACAAGCAGGGCGCGCTGCCGCTGGTCGCGGACGCGCGCGAAGGCATCGACGCGCTGGCGGACGCGCTCGGCGGACATCGCACCGAGCTGTCATGGGCCGGAGCCAAGGCCGCCTGGGAGGCGCGGGTCGACGCCGCCTACGCCGCCCCGGACGAGGGCGCCCGCCCGACACAGCCACAGGTCCTCGGGGTACTCGACACTCTGGTCACCGATGCCGACATTGTGATCAACGCGGCCGGCTCGCTCCCGGGTGACCTCCACAAGCTCTGGCGGACCCGGTCCGTGGACCAGTACCACGTCGAGTACGGGTACTCCTGCATGGGCTACGAGATCCCGGCCGCCATCGGGGTCGCGCTCGCCGCGCCGGGCCGCCCGGTCTGGGCGCTCGTCGGGGACGGTACATACTTGATGAATCCCACCGAAATCGTGACAGCCGTGCAGGAGAACATCCCTCTCAAGGTGGTGATCCTCCAGAACCACGGGTACGCCTCCATCGGAGGCCTCTCCGAGGCGGTCGGCGCCGAGCGGTTCGGCACCGCCTACCGGCGAAGGGCCCCCGACGGCGGCTTCACGGGCGATCCGCTGCCCGTGGACCTCGCCGCCAACGCGGCGTCCCTCGGTATGCGGGTGCTGCGTGCCCACACCATCAGTGACCTGCGAGAAGCCCTCGCCGCCGCGCGGGCGGCGACCGTCCCCACATGTGTCTACGTCGAGACCGAAACGGCAGACACAGTGTCGGGCGCGCCCCCCGCCCAGGCGTGGTGGGATGTGCCCGTGGCCGAGATCGCGACCCGCCCGTCGGCGGTCAAGGCCCGGGAGGAGTACGACCGGCAAGTCGTAGCCCGACGCCGCCACCTGTAGGTAGAAGGAGTACGTACGTCATGACGAAGAGCGTCAACCACTGGATCGGTGGCAAGTCCGTCGAGGGCACGTCGGGCAACTGGGGCCCGGTCACCGACCCGGCCACCGGTGCCGTCACCACGCGCGTCGCCCTGGCCTCGGCCGAGGAGGTCGACGCCGCCGTCGCCTCCGCCAAGGCCGCGTACGAGACCTGGGGCACGTCCTCGCTCGCCCAGCGCACCGGCATCCTCTTCACGTACCGCGCCCTGCTCGACGCGCACCGCGACGAGATCGCCGCGCTGATCACCGCCGAGCACGGCAAGGTCCACTCGGACGCGCTGGGCGAGGTCGCCCGCGGTCTGGAGATCGTCGAGCTGGCGTGCGGGATCACCACGCAGCTGAAGGGCGAGCTGTCGACCCAGGTCTCCAACCGCGTCGACGTGTCGGCGATCCGGCAGTCGCTGGGCGTCGTCGCGGGCATCACCCCGTTCAACTTCCCGGCGATGGTGCCGATGTGGATGTTCCCGCTGGCCATCGCCTGCGGCAACACGTTCGTCCTGAAGCCCAGCGAGAAGGACCCCTCGGCCGCGAACCTCCTCGCCGAGCTGGCGTCCGAGGCGGGGCTGCCCGACGGCGTACTGAACGTGCTGCACGGCGACAAGGTCGCGGTCGACGCGCTGCTCGCGCACCCCGATGTCGCGGCCGTCTCCTTCGTCGGCTCCACGCCGATCGCCCGCCACATCCACGCCACCGCCTCGGCCAACGGCAAGCGGGTCCAGGCGCTCGGCGGGGCCAAGAACCACATGCTCGTCCTCCCGGACGCGGACCTGGACGCGGCGGCCGACGCGGCGGTCTCGGCGGCGTACGGCTCCGCGGGCGAGCGCTGCATGGCGATCTCGGCGGTCGTCGCCGTCGGCTCGATCGCCGACGAGCTCGTCGAGAAGATCCGCGAGCGTGCCGAGAAGATCAAGATCGGCCCCGGCGACGACCCGGCGTCCGAGATGGGCCCGCTGATCACCGCGGCCCACCGCGACAAGGTCGCCTCCTACGTCGCGGGCGCGGCGGCCGAGGGCTGCGAGGTCGTCCTCGACGGCACCGGCTACACGGTGGACGGCTTCGAGGACGGCCACTGGATCGGCCTCTCACTGCTGGACCGCGTCCCCACTTCGGCGAAGGCGTACCAGGACGAGATCTTCGGCCCGGTCCTGTGCGTGCTGCGCACCGAGACGTACGAGGAGGGCGTCGCCCTCATCAACGCCTCGCCGTTCGGCAACGGCACCGCCATCTTCACCCGTGACGGCGGCGCGGCCCGCCGCTTCCAGCTGGAGATCCAGGCGGGCATGGTCGGCGTGAACGTCCCGATCCCGGTGCCGGTGGGCTACCACTCCTTCGGTGGCTGGAAGGACTCGCTCTTCGGCGACCACCACATCTACGGCAACGACGGCATCCACTTCTACACCCGGGGCAAGGTCGTCACCACCCGCTGGCCGGACCCCTCGGACGCCCCGGCCGGCGTGGACCTGGGCTTCCCGCGCAACCACTGACGGGGGTTTCTCCGCTTCGGCCCGTACGGCAGCAGCCGTACGGGCCGATCGCCGTCTCAGGGGCGGTCGCGGTCGCGCCGGATCAGCGAATCGTAGGCGCCGAATTCCGGAATGGGCTCCCAGTTGAGAGAGACGTCGACGCCGGACCTGCTTTCGCGGGTGATGTTGTCGTTGATGTCGACGGTTCTATGCATGATGCCGTCGGGGGAGAAGCTGAAGGTCTCCACGCACTCGGCGTCGGCGTACCCACCGCGCTCTTGTGACGTTCCATAGTCGTAGATCATTATTGTGTCGAGAAAGAGGGAGCCGTCAAGGACGGAGAATGAGTAGTCCAATTCGTCGCGCCCGTATTCATCCATGAAGACCACGGCGGCGTACTCGGTTTCCCAGCGGATTTCTACCCGAAACTCCGGCGAGGGCCTCCCATCGTAGGGCGGGACGGCGGTGTACAGCTCTTCGGAGAGGTGGCGGGCTTGAGCTGCCTCGGCCGTCAGTGGATCCATAGGGCATTCGTTGAGGTTGTTCCACTGGCGGGAGTAAGTCCAGATCATGGTTACACAGCCTATCGCTTCGGGAGTCGGTAGATGTAGCCATTGCTATCTCGAATCGTCACACCCTTGCTGGCTGCTTCCCTGAGCGACCACTCCGGCACTGGTTCGGCCTGGGGCGGAACTTCCAAGTAGTACTTACCCTTCAAGGGTTTCCCGATGAGGTCCGGGTACTCCCTGCGGGCCTTCCTGGTGTCCGGAATCCTGGTCCCCCGCGCGTACTTGCGCCGTATTTCGTTCAGGTATTTTCTGAACGTTGCCTTCTTGATTTTTCCGGGGCGGTAGGAGTCCAGGAACTTCCCGTTCTTCAGGTAGATCTCGTTGGCGGGGTAGCGGTGCCAATTGTCCTTGTTGAATTGCTGTCCCGCTTTCCGTCTGGCCCGTACCCACGGCGGGGTCGCCCGCCTTCCACCACTCGGCCCGCTTGTACTCGCCCCCTGGGTGCCCGCCGCCATGAAGACGATGCCGGCGGTGCCGAGGAGCGCCGCGTCGGCGGCGGCTCCGGCCGTGATCGCGCCGACCGCTCCGCCGCCGGCGAGCGCGAGTCCGCCGGGTGGGAACAGGGCGAGGAGGGAGAGCAGGAGGAGAGCGAAGCCGAGGTGGACCAGGAAGGTGTCGAGGGCTTCGAGCAGGTGGAAGGTGGCGATCGCGTTCCCGCCGGGTCCGGCGCTTCCGAGGCCGCGCCAGAGCAGGAGCGTGCCGGTGGTGGCCGCGCCCAGGGCGGTGCCGAGGCGGAAGCGGTGAACGGCCACCAGCTCGCCGAGTGGTTGGGCCGAAGCCGCCCGCCGACTGCGGAGCAGAGTGACCAGCTGCCAGGCGATCCAGGCCAGTGCGGCGATGGTGAATCCCATGAGGATCGTCGGGCCCGAACCGGTGCTGAAGAACCTCTGGACACCGGCGGTGGAAGTGAACGAGCCGACGCCGAGGAACAGCAGTGAAGGGAGCATGAGGACGCAGGGGATGAGCAGCAGCCACTTCCGCCCGGAGGCCCGGGCCCGTACCGCCTTCAGTCGGCAAGCAACAGCGGGGAC
Organism: Streptomyces sp. NPDC033174; assembly: GCF_055577795.1. Classification (NCBI taxonomy): domain Bacteria; kingdom Bacillati; phylum Actinomycetota; class Actinomycetes; order Kitasatosporales; family Streptomycetaceae; genus Streptomyces; species Streptomyces sp. NPDC033174. The sequence continues at coordinate 1,118,344 of NZ_JBVIPQ010000001.1, read as the reverse complement.
ACCTTGAGCAGTTCCTCCACCCAGGGCGCCACTGTATAGCTGGTGCTGTGCACCACATCGGTCAAGGACTGCCCCGACTGCTCGGCATAGACACGGGTGTACGCCAGCTCCAGCAAAGCCGTCGCCACACCGCAGCCGTACACCCCCACCGCGACGGCCAACAGCACCGTCGACAACCGCACCGAGCGCGCCGGCCACGACAGGGCGCATAACTGCAGCACACCCCACGCGGCCGCCGCCGCCATCACCAACGTCATCCCTACCCCCAGGCAGCGCGCCTTCGTGTTCGCGAAAGCGAATGCAGCGTTAGTCGTTGCCCTGCGACTCGAACAAGTGGCCTTGAGGAAGGCGGTCGTTTAACCACTGGCCCCGCCGCCCGGGGCGGCGCAGGGTAGGGGGATGAGTGAGCGACCCCGCCAGGAGATCCGGGCCCTGTACACCGCGTCCACCGTCACCGTCTACCAGGCGTACGACCCCGCCATCGGTCTGCCCGCCGTGCGGGAGGGGCGGTTTCCCGGGGCCTGGAAGCGGGATCGGATGACCTGGGTCAAGCCGTCGTTCCTGTGGATGATGTATCGCTGCGGGTGGGGGACGAAGGAGGGGCAGCGGACCGTCCTCGCCGTCGAGATCCTCCGGGAGGGGTTCGACTGGGCACTGCGACATGCCTGTCTGTCGCACTACGTCCCGGGCGTGCACGCCGATCAGGCCGACTGGAAGCGGCAGTTGAGGCAGGCGCCCGCTCGGGTGCAGTGGGACCCCGAGCGGGATCTGCGGCTGGGTGCCCTGCCGCACCGCTCCCTGCAGCTGGGGCTGGCGGGGGAGGCGGCGCGGCGGTATGCCGATGAGTGGATCGTCGGGATCAGGGAGGTCACTCCGCTGGCCCGGGAGATCCACGCTCTGGTGCGGGACGGGGAGCTGGAGGCGGCCGGGCGGCTGCTGCCGGTCGAACTGCCCTATCCCGGACCCGATGTCAGCGCGGGTGGTCCCCCGTCGCCCCGTCGATGAGCTCGCGCATGACGTCCATGTGGCCCGCGTGCCGCGCGACCTCCTCGATCATGTGGATCAGGACCCAGCGCATGGACACCGTCTCACCCGCCCAGGACGTCCCGGTGACGTCGAGGTCCGTCTCCTCGACCGCCCGGTCGGCGGCGGCCCGGGCCCGGTTGTAGAACGCCACGATGTCCGCGGTGCTCTCCTCGGGGCCGATGATCCCGTCCTCCTCGGTGGCCGGGTCGAACCACAGCGGTTCGACCTCGCGGCCGAACGTCTCGCAGAACCAGCCGTACTCCACCGACGCCAGATGCTTCACCAGGCCGAGCAGGGTCGTTCCGGAGGGGAGCACGGAACGCCGGAGCGCCTCGTCGTCGAGCCCCTCCAGCTTCCAGAGCACCACATCGCGGTGCCGGTCCAACGCGGCCCACAGGCTTTCCTTCTCGCCGCCGGTCAGCGGTACACGTTTCGTCATGCGAGGACCGTACGGGACGGCACTGACAGCCGGCCGCGCGAGCACCGGGGGACCGGCCACGCGGCCGGGCCCCCGGGCGGTCGGTCAGAAGAGCGAGTGGAGCAGGCGGTTCGGGGAACCGGTGCGCGGGTCCTGGACCTTGTCCGGGGTCGCGTTGTTCACCAGTGCGTCGCGGACCTGGGCCGGGGACGCCGTCGGGTGCGCCGCCAGGTAGAGCGCCGCGGCGCCGACCGTGTGCGGGGTCGCCATCGACGTGCCCGAGATGGTGTTGGTCGCGGTGTCGCTGTCCTTCCACGCCGAGGTGATGTTCACGCCCGGTGCGAAGAGGTCCAGACAGGTGCCGTAGTTGGAGAAGGAGGCGCGCTTGTCCGCGCTGTCCGTCGCGCCGACGGTGATCGCCTCGGGGACGCGGGCAGGCGAGTAGTTGCACGCGTTGGCCGGCAGACCCAGGATCGGGAGGCCGTTGCCCGCGGCGATGGCGTAAGTGACGCCCGAGGCGATCGAGCGCTTCACCGCGTTGTCCAGCGAGGTGTTCGCGCTGCCGCCGAGGCTCATGTTGGCGACCGCCGGCTTGACCGCGTTGGCCGTCACCCAGTCGATGCCGGCGATGACCCCGGCCGTCGTACCGGAGCCGTCGCAGTCCAGTACGCGGACCGCCACCAGCTTCACGCCCTTGGCGACGCCGTACTTCGCGCCCCCGACCGTGCCCGCGACATGGGTGCCGTGGCCCTGGCAGTCCTGCCCGTTCTGGCCGCCGCCGACCGTGTCCGTACCGACCACGGCGCGGCCGCCGAACTCGCTGTGCGAGGTCCGGATCCCGGTGTCGATGATGTACGCGTTCACATTGGACGCGGTCGTGTTGTAGGTGTACGTCGTCGACAGCGGCAGACCGCGCTGGTCGATCCGGTCGATGCCCCAGGTGGCGTTCGTCTGGGTGGCGTTGAGGCGCACGATCGCGTTCTGCTCCACGTACGCGACCCGTGGGTCGGAGGCGAGCGCGGCCGCCCTCGCCTGCGACATCGTGGTGGAGAAGCCCTTCAGGGCGGTGCGGTACTCGTGCTTCGGCGTGACGCCCAGGTCGGCGGCGCGCGTCGAGCCGTCCTTGAGAACGACGATCCAGCTGTTCTGCAGGGCGGTGGAGGCGGGAGCGAGACGGAGATCGCCGAGCGGCGCGCTCTGCGCCGTGGGGGAGACGGCGACCTGCAGACCGGCCGCGAGGCCGATGACGGATATCAGCGTGCCGATGCGGCGGGACGGGGCTCTCATCTCGGGGCACCTGACCTTTCGTTGTCCGGACGGCCCCACAGCGTCTCGGCTGGTCATGTACCGCACAAGAGTGTGCCTCGGCCTCACCCTGCTTCGTCGCCGAACCCCCACGTGAGCATGGCGAATTCTCCATCGTCGTCGGCGCCGGCGGACCGGTACGTCGCCAGAGCCGGGTCGTTGTCGGTGTCCACACCGACCCACATGTCGTAGCAGCCGCGCTCCCGGGCGACGGCGGCCAGCGCCTCGGTCAGCGCCCGCCCGATGCCCCGGCGCCGGTACGCCTCGTCCACTGACAGCTCGTACAGACACATCTCCACCCCCTTGTCCGGGTGGAGCATCTCGATCCCGGAGACCATGCCCGCCGGCGCGCCGTCCACATGGGCGATCAGCATCAGATGCCCCGGCGCCGCCAGGAACCGCTCCGCCCACTCCACCCGGGCCGGACCGTCGTACAGATGCTGGGCGGCGACGAGCTCGGCGACCGTCGTCGCGCGGCGGATCTCCATGAAGTGCCCTCCAGGTGTGTACCGCGTCTGGTGTACGGGGACGGTACTGCGTACGACTCGAGGAGGCTCCCGAGTTCCGTCTGACGGCAGCCGACCCGAACCGGACGCCCGCTTAGGGTTTGAGGCATGCGAATCCGACTCTCCCGGCGATGGCCGGCCCTCGCCGCCGCCGTCGCGCTGCTCGCGGGCGCCGGCACCTGGACCGCCGTCGCCTCGGACGGTGCGCCGGCCGTGCACCGCGAGGACCAGGTCATGGAGATGCCGAGGGCGAGGATCGACACCTCGTACTTCACCTCCGGCACGGGCCGCCGCCCCGCCGTCCTCATCGGACACGGTTTCGGCGGCAGCAAGGACGACGTCACTGCCCAGGCGGAGAATCTGGCCCGGGACGGATACGCGGTGCTGACCTGGTCGGCGCGCGGCTTCGGCGCCTCCACCGGGCAGATCGGCCTCAACGACCCGGCCCACGAGGTCAAGGACGTCCAGCGGCTGATCGACTGGCTGGCGAAGCGCCCCGAGGTGCGGCTCGACGGCGACGGCGATCCGCGGGTCGGCGTCACCGGGTCGTCGTACGGCGGCGCGATCTCGCTCCTCGCCGCCGGGTACGACACCCGCGTCGACGCGATCGCGCCCCAGATCACCTACTGGAACCTGGCCGACGCGCTGTTCCCCGACGGGGTCTTCAAGAAGCTCTGGGCCGGCATCTTCTTCTCCACCGGTACGACCTCCGGCGGCCCCGGCGGCGGCGCCGGACCAACCGGTGCCACCGTACCCACGGGCGCCTGTGGCCGTTTCACCGCCGAGCTGTGCGCGATGTACGAGCGCGTCGCCGTCTCCGGGACCCCGGACGCGGCGGCCCGCACCCTGCTGGAGGCCCGCAGCCCGTCGGCCGTCGGCGGACGGATCAAGGTGCCCGCCCTGATCGTGCAGGGGCAGTCCGACTCGCTCTTCCCGCTCTCCCACGCCGACGCCATGGCCAAGGCGATCACCGCCAACGGCGCGCCCGTCGCCGTCGACTGGATCGCCGGCGGACACGACGGCGGGGACCGCGAGACCGGCCGGGTCGAGGCCCGCATCGGCGCCTGGTTCGACCGTCACCTCAAGGACGACGAGGGCGCCGCCACCGGCCCCGGCTTCCGGGTCAGCCGCACCGGCGGCGTCGACTCCACCGACGGCCAGGCCCAGCTGCGCGGCGCCACCGCCGACCGCTACCCCGGTCTGTCGTCCACGGCGGGGGACGTTCCCCTCACCGGCCCCCGCACCCAGACCTTCCGCAACCCGGCGGGCGCGACCCCGCCCGCCGTCTCCGCCGTCCCCGGCCTCGGCGGCGGGCTCTCCCAGCTCTCCTCACTCGGCGTCGGCGGACTCTCCCTCGACTTCCCCGGCCAGCACGCCCGATTCGACTCCGCCCCGCTGACCGGATCCGTACGGATCACCGGCTCACCGACCGTCCGCGTGAAGGTCGCCTCCGACAGTGGCGCCGCCGTGCTCTTCGGAAAGCTGTACGACGTCGGGCCCGACGGGAACCGGCAGGTGCTGCCCGCGCAGCTCGTCGCCCCCGTCCGCGTCGAGAACGCGAAGCAGGGCAGAAGCGTCCGGCTGACGCTGCCCGCCGTCGACCACGAGGTCGAGGCCGGGCACCGGCTGCGCCTGGTGCTCGCCGCGACCGACCTCGCCTACGCGTCACCGGCCGCCCCCGCCACCTACACCGTCACCCTGGAGAGCGGCCTGGCCGTGCCCACCGCCCCCGGGGTGACGACGCAGGCGGCCGGATGGCCCTGGTGGGTCTGGGGGCTTCCGGCGTCGGCCGCCCTGATCGCCGCCCTGCTGCTGGTCACCGCACGGCGCCGGGGCGCGGCCCCCGCGCCGGACCCCGAACTGGCGCATGTACCGCTTCGGATCAGCGGGCTGACCAAGCGCTACGCCAAGGCGGGCGACCGCTATGCCGTACGGGATGTGTCCTTCGAGGTCGAACAGGGTCAGGTCCTCGGGCTGCTCGGACCCAACGGCGCCGGAAAGACCACCACGCTGCGCATGCTGATGGGCCTGATCACCCCCGACGGCGGCGAAATCCGGGTCTTCGGCCACGCGATCCGGCCGGGCGCGCCCGTACTCTCCCGCGTCGGCGCGTTCGTCGAGGGCGCCGGTTTCCTGCCGCACCTGTCCGGCAGGGACAACCTCGAGCTGTACTGGAAGGCCACCGGCCGCCCCGCCGAGGACGCGCACCTCGACGAGGCACTGGAGATCGCCGGCCTCGGCGACGCGCTCGCCCGCGCCGTGCGTACCTACTCGCAGGGCATGAGGCAGCGGCTGGCCATCGCGCAGGCCATGCTCGGCCTGCCGGACCTCCTGATCCTCGACGAGCCGACCAATGGGCTCGACCCGCCACAGATCCGCGAGATGCGGGACGTGATGATCCGGTACGCGGCCGGGGGCCGGACCGTCATCGTCTCCAGCCACCTTCTCTCGGAGGTGGAGCAGACCTGTACGCATCTGGTGGTCATGGACCGGGGCCGGCTGGTGCAGACCGGTCCGGTCTCCGAGATCACGGGCGCGGGCGACACGCTCCTGGTGACGCTCGGGGACACGGTCTCCGACCCGCTGGTCGAGAAGATCGGCCAGCTGCCCGGTATCGGCTCGGCGGTCCGCACGGACGGCGGGCTGCTGGTCCGTCTCGACGGCGCCACGCCGACCGCTCTCATCGGCGAACTGATCCGGCTCGACGTCCCGTTGACCGGTGTCGGACCGCACCGCCGCCTGGAGGACGCGTTCCTCACCCTGATCGGAGGCTCCGCATGAGTGTGGCGACCGAGGCCGCGCCGGGCTACCGCGCCCGGCACACCCTGCCGCTGGGCGTAGAGGCCGTACGGCAGCTGAAACGGCGCCGGACCCTCGTGATGGGCGGGATCCTCGCCGCCCTGCCGTTCGTGCTGATCACCGCCTTCGCGATCGGCGGCACACCGGACGGGCGGGACAACGGCCGGATCACGCTGATGGACACGGCGACCGCGTCCGGCGCGAACTTCGCCGCCGTGTGTCTCTTCGTCTCGGCGGGCTTCCTGCTGGTGGTGCCAGTGGCGCTGTTCTGCGGTGACACCGTCGCCTCGGAGGCCGGCTGGTCCTCGCTGCGCTATCTGCTCGCCGCGCCCGTGCCACGAGCCCGGCTGCTCTGGTCGAAGCTGGCCGTGGGGCTGGGTCTCAGCGCGGCGGCGATGGTCCTGCTGCCACTGGTGGCACTGGCGGTCGGCTCGGTGGCCTACGGATGGGGGCCGCTGCGGTTGCCCACCGGCGGATCGCTTGCGACCGCCGACACCGTCCCGCGCCTGGCGCTCGCGGTCGTCTTCATCTTCGTGTCCCAACTGGTAACGGCCGGGCTGGCCTTCTGGCTGTCGACGAGGACGGACGCGCCGCTGGGTGCGGTCGGCGGTGCGGTGGGGCTCACGATCATCGGCAACGTCCTGGACGCGGTGACCGCGCTGGGCTCGTGGCGGGACTTCCTGCCCGCGCACTGGCAGTTCGCCTGGGCCGACGCGTTGCAGCCGCAGCTGGAGTGGGGCGGCATGGTGAAGGGAGCGGCGGTCTCGGTGACGTACGCGCTGGTGCTCTTCGCGCTGGCGTTCCGGGGGTTCGCCCGCAAGGACATCGTCTCCTAGGTCGTGTCCGCCGGGGCGGGCCTCTCCACGGGGGCACCCCATGTCAGACCCACCCCCGGCGCGCCGCCTCCGCTCCCGCCCGGAAACGGCTGGTCGTACCCAGAGCCGCGAAGAGCTCGCCGACCCGGCGGCTGTAGGTCCGGCCGGACATGCCGAGGCGGGTGGCCGCCGTCTCGTCGGTGAGCCCGGCCAGCAGCGCGTCCAGGACCGGGCGCAGACGGGCCGGCAGTACGTCCGGCGGCCGGGGGACCGACGTCAGCTCCTCGCCCGCGTCCCAGCAGGCGTGGTGGGCTCGGACGAGCGCCTGCACGACGACGGGGTCGCGGATCAACAACAGCCCGTTGTAGAGCAGTTCGAGATCGAGGGGGACAGCCGCGACCGTGCGGTCGACGACGATCATCTTGAAGGGGATCGTCTCCGCCAGCCGGGCCCGGCCGCGGGGCCAGGCGCCGCCCGCGACATGCGGCAGCGCACGCCTGGGCACGATCCGCCGGACGGCCCCGGCCCGCTCGGCTGCCGCACGCACACAGGCACCTGCCAGCTCAAGGAACGGCTCGGGGATGGCGCGGCCCGCGCAGCCCGACGGGTCGTCGAAGGTGAGCAGTTCATGGCGCGCGGAGGCGGCGAGCCCGGCCAGGGCGGCGCTCACCTGTCGCGGCCCGCGCACCGGCCGCCCGGGCGGGCGCCTCACCTCCGGCGCCGCCGCCTCGCCGTCCGCGCCGTATCCCACGTCGACGCCATCCGCGGCGCGCGATCTCCCCAAGAGACTCTCGGTGTCCGACCAACCGAGCACGCAGCCCACGACATCCGCCACGACCGACCACCCCCGTCAATTCGCCCGTGCGACTCCATGTACTCATGCGACTGCACATCGTGACAAGGCCCAGGCCAGCGGTGGCGAGTCCCAGCCATCGATCTTCGGCTGGCCCTTCCGATGCGCCCGACACGGGGGGGCCGTTGCCGCATTGAGATCCTTCCGCAACTCCTTCGCATGCACTTTCCGGCCGCCGCGAACGTCACATTCACAAGTGCCGACATGGAGGGGGACCACAGTGAGGCGTCGTTCAAGGACATACCGGGCCGGTACGGCCGTACTGCTTGCCGCCGGAATGCTGTTGACCGGATGCGCGGGTACCGGCAGCGCCGACCGGACGGCGAGCAAGGGCGGCGGCCGGGCCCCGGTCGCGCCGGCGCCCGGGTCGCGCCACGGCGGTGCGCCGGGAGAGAGCGTGCGGGAGGACCAGGGGAAGGGTGAGGGCGAGCAGAAGGACCGCAGCCCGCAGGCGGCGCCCGACTACGTCTCGACGTTCGCCCTGGACGTGGACACCGCGTCCTACGGCTACGCCCGCCGCACCCTCGCCGACGGAAGGCTGCCGTCTCCGGAGACCGTACGGCCCGAGGAGTTCGTCAACAGCTTCCGGCAGGACTATCCGCGCCCCGAGGGCGACGGGTTCACGGTGACCGTGGACGGCGCCCGTACGAAGGCCGAGAACTGGTCGCTCGTACGGGTCGGGCTGGCGACCCGGCCCTCGGACCGGCAGGGGAAGCGTCCGCCCGCGGTGCTCACCTTCGTCGTCGACATCTCCGGGTCGATGGACGAGCCCGGGCGGCTCGACCTGGTCAAGGAGTCGCTGGGCGTGCTCACCGACCAGCTGCGGGACGACGACTCGATCGCCCTGGTGACCTTCAGCGACGAGGCCGAGACCCGGCTGAGGACGACCCGGGTCGGCGGCAACCGCGACCGGATCCACCGGGTCGTCGACGAGCTGGAGACCACCTCGTCGACCAATGTGGAGGCGGGCGTGCGCACCGGCTACGACGTGGCCGTCGAGGGGCGCCGCGCGGGCGCGACCAACCGGGTCGTCCTGCTCTCCGACGCGCTCGCCAACACCGGTGAGACCGAGGCCGAAGGGATCCTCGAGCGGGTCGACGGCGCCCGCCGGAAGTTCGGCATCACGCTCTTCGGGGTCGGTGTCGGCAGCGAGTACGGCGACGCGCTCATGGAGCGGCTCGCCGACAAGGGAGACGGGCACACCACCTATGTCTCCACCCCCGCGCAGGCCCGCAAGGTCTTCGTCGACCAGCTCCCCGCGCATCTCGAACTGCGGGCCCGTGACGCCAAGGCGCAGGTGGCCTTCGACCGGGGGACGGTGGAGCAGTTCCGGCTGATCGGCTACGAGAACCGGGAGGTCGCCGACGAGGACTTCCGCGACGACCGGGTGGACGGCGGTGAGGTCGGTCCCGGCCACAGTGTGACGGCGCTGTACGCGGTGAAGACGCGGCCCGGCCGGAGCGGGCGTCTGGCGACGGCCACGGTCCGCTGGCTCGACCCGGCGACACGCGCCCCGCATGAGCGCGCCGGGGCCGTGGGGACGACGGCCCTCACCGCCGGCCTGTGGGACAAGGGCCACGACAGCCTCCAGCTCGCCGCGATCGCCGCCTACTTCGCGGACATCCTGCGCGGGGGCACGCTTCCGGGCGCTCCGGGTCTGTCCGAACTGGCCGAGCGGTCCGGCGCGCTGGCGAGCCGTACCGAATCGAAGGTGATCCGCGAGCTGACCGACTCCATCCGGCAGGCTCAGCGGCTCAAGTCCTAGGTGTATTGACCCCCGGCGCTTTCCCCGGCGGTGGGGCACCGAGGCAGTGGGGCGGTCGGGCGAAACAGGGCTGCGCCCGCCGCCCGGCCGGGTGATGATGTGCGCCATGGCCACACTTCTGCTCGCCCTCGCCGTCGGCTTCACGGGCCTCTACGCCGGGTTCATGCTCATCTTTCTGACGGGGATCATGCCCGCGCTCGCCCGGCTGACGGACCAGGAGTTCGTGACCGTGATGCGGCGGATCAACGAGTACGTGCCGAGGCCGGTGTTCCTGACGGTGTTCCTGGGGATCGTGGTGTTCCCGGCGGTGGCGCTCGCCGTGCCCATCGATGGGCGGTCGGACACCCAGTTCTGGCTGATCGCGGCCGGTCTGGCGGGCGTGGTGCTCAACCATCTGGTGACCATCGGCGGGAACATTCCGCTGAACACCGCGCTGGCCGGCTCCGAGGGCGAGGATCCGGTCGCGGTCCGGGCGGCGTTCGAGGGGCGCTGGAACCGCCTCCACGCCATACGCACACTGCTGGTCACCGCCGCGTTCGGGCTGCTGATCGCCGCCTCGCTGACGTAGGCCCCTTCAGGCAGACGGGCAGACGGGCAGACGGGCAGACGAGAAGTCGGCCGGGCAGGCAGTCGGGCGGGCAGTCGGGCAGGCAGTCAGGAAGGCCCGTCCGTCCGCCGGTGTCCGTCAGAGGCCCTCGGGCGCGTTCGGGACTTCCGTGACGCCGATGATCGAGGTGAAGAGGATCTCGCCGTCCTGACGCCCGGTGACCAGGACGAGCCCGCCCCGCTCACCCGGGCAGACGGCCGGCTCGGTCTCGATCCAGCACGGGCTGCCGAACTCGGCGTACCGGTGGAAGGTGCTGTCCATGGCGACGGGCAGGACCGCGCGGCCCTCGGGTGCCAGGGTGTGGACCGCCTGCCGGGCCGCCTCCAGCAGGACCATGCCCGGGATGTGGTCGCCGGGGTGGTCGAAGAGCACCGGGTGGCGGGTGTCCACGCGCAGCTGCCAGCGGTGCGGTCCCTCGGCGGGGGCGAGGACCACGTCGAAGCCGTGGTGGCGGCCGACGGTGCGGGGCGCCACGGGCGTGCCGGGGCGCTGCGGGGCGGCGGCGGCCATGGCGGCGAGCTGCGGGGCGCGCAGCCGGCGGTACACCTCGGGGCCGGTGCAGGTGTAGCGGGCGTTGCCGGTCGCCCAGGTGAGGCCGCCGGAGCTGAGGACCACTTCGTAGCGCAGTCCGGTCAGTTGACGGCCGCGCCGCTTGATGTCGGTGCAGGTGACGTCGAGGCGGAGGTCCGCGGGCGCGCGGCCGACGCGGAGGAGGTCCGGTTCGACGCTGTAGTTGAGCTCCCACATCAGGAACTGGTGGCCGAGCGGGACGTCGAAGCCCGCGTGCGCCAGCAGCGCGCCGACCTGACGGATCGTTTCGGCTGCCATGAGCGGGTCGTAGTGCGTGCCGCCCACGGGGCGGAAGAAGCTGTGTGCCCGCGGCCATTGGGCGGTCAGCGTGAAGTGCTCCTCGTCCAGGCGGGACCACTCGGCCGTCAGGAACACCTCCGCCACCGCTGCCCGGTGGACGTACTCCCGCGGGGCCGTCGTCGTCAGACGGCCGATACCCAGCGGTGCCGGGTGCGTCGTCTCGAGGTCGGCGTGAGCGGTCGTCTGCAGCATGAGGTCCTCAAGTAGCGGGCGGGCGAGGAGGAATGGGGCGGGACTCGCGGAAGATACGAACTTTCAGGTCGGTTTTGCAAGGGATTCAGGGCCAGAAGCTTCACGGTCTGTCAGGTTGTACTGCACGGAGCGCTGTCGGCAACAGACCGCGAGGGGTGATCAGCCGGCCAACGCCGGTACACGAAACGGTAGATGTCCTGTGCGTGAGACCCGGGGGTTCACCCCGCAGGCGGCTTCGGGTATCTTCCAGCTGCCGGAAAATCTGTACCGCCAGGTTTGTTTCGCGGGCGCCTGAGACGCCGGTTTGGGCGTGCACACCACACTGAGGTGGTTTCGGCCCGATACGCCCGGCCTCGGCTGCCTCTTGGAGATTCCGTGGAACCCCTGCGCCACATACGTCTCGCCGCCGTGAACATCGACGGCGTCCTGCTGAACGACACCTTCAGTCCGGTCATCCATCACTTCATCACCAGCCGCGGTGGCCACTACGACGCCGACGTCGAGCGGGAGATCTTCTCCCAGACCCAGCTCACCGCCGCCAAGGCCCTCGGCGCCGCCGCCGGCATCGTCCTCAGTCCGCAGGACGTCCTCACCGCCTACTTCGAGGAGCGAGCCGCCCATCTCGCCGAGCACCCGCTGCGCGTGCTCGACGGCGCGACCGAGCTGCTGATGCGGCTGCGCGGCCTCGGACTGCGCACCGTCTGCTACGGCGGCCTCGACAAGAGCCACTTCGACCGCTACCTGCAGGACCAGGCCGGGCTCTTCGACGGCCCCGGCTATGTGTGCACCAATGACTTCCGGCCCGGGCTGCACGAGATCACCGCCGAGATCTTCGGCCTCGACTACGACCAAGTCGTGTTCATCGACGACGTCGCCCGGGTCGGCGAGGCGGCGATGGAGCTCGGCATCGCCTTCATCGGGCACCCCAGCGACTTCGCCCATGGCTTCCAGGGCGAGCTGATGCGCGGCGCCGGCGTACGGCACGTGGTCGGATCGCTTGACGAGATCGACGAGCCGCTGCTGCGCACGGTCGACGCCGAGGCCGCCGCCGGCCGCAACTGGAACGGCTGAGCCGCCGTGACCCCCACCCATCCACCGAGGGAGACAACCGTTCCATGACTGCCGACCACCGCCTGCTGACCGACAAGGTCGCTCTCATCACCGGCGCCAGCAGCGGAATCGGAGCGGCGGCCGCCCGGGTCTTCGGCCGCGAGGGGGCCACCGTGGTGCTCGCCGCCCGCCGCGAGGAGAAGCTGAAGGCCGTCGTGGCCGAGCTGCGCGAGCAGGGCGTCACCGCCGAGTATGTGGTGACCGACATCACCCGCCCCGAGGACACCGCGGCCGCCGTGGCCCACGCGGTGGAACGGTTCGGGCGCCTCGACGTGGCCTTCAACAACGCGGGCTGGGGCGTGGGACGCGAGCCGCTGCACACCATGGACCACGAGCTCTACGACCGGATCATGGACGTCAACGTCCGTGGTGTCTGGAACTGCCTGCGGGACGAGGTCACCGCCATGCTGGCGACCGGCGGCGGCGCCATCGTCAACAACAGCAGCGTCGGCGGACTCCTCGCGACCCCCGTCGCCGCGCCCTATGTGGCCGCCAAGCACGCGGTCGTGGGGCTGACCAAGGCGGCCGCCGCCGAGTACGCGGCGCAGGGCATCCGGGTCAACTCGGTGGCGCCCGGCACCACTCGTACCGAGGTCGTGGCCGAGTGGTTCGCCGCCGTGCCCGGAGTCGAGGCGGCGCTGCACGCGGCGACCCCGCAGCCGCGCACCGCGGAGCCCGAGGAGATCGCCGAGGCGGCCGCCTGGCTGCTCAGTGAGCGCGCGTCCTTCGTCACCGGTGTCATCATGCCGGTGGACGGCGGTTTCACCATGGTGTGAGGCGGGCGGTGAGCGGTGGCAACGGCCGCGGGCAGCCCTGCGTACGACATCTTGTGTCCTCTGCACGTATCCGTCCATACTTGCTGTTTTCGACTGTGAAGTGCGAGTGAGCACGGAGCGAGCGCGAGGGCCCCGCCGGTCATCGGGCTATGAGAGGGACGTGACCCCCAATGGCGAAGCAGGATCGCGCGATTCGAACGCGCCAGGCGATCTTGGAAGCGGCCGCCACCGTCTTCGACGAGCGCGGTTACGAGGCCGCCAAGCTCACCGACATCCTGCAACTGGCCCAGGTCACCAAGGGTGCGCTCTACTTCCACTTCGACTCGAAGGAGGACCTGGCGCACGCCGTGATCGACGCCCAGGTCCAGGCCGTCCCCCTCCCCATGCCCCAGGTCTCCAAGATGCAGGAGTTCGTGGACATCGGCATGGTCTTCGCACACCGGCTGACCCATGACGGGCTGCTGCGCGGCAGCGTGCGGCTCACCCTCGACCAGGGTGGACACGAGCTCAACCGCAGCGGCCCGTACCGCGAGTGGACCGAGCTGAACCTCCAGGTCCTCAACGAGGCCAAGGAGCGCGGTGAGTTGCTGCCGCACGCCGACACCGCCGAGGTGGCGCCGCTCGTCGTGGGCGCGTACGCGGGCCTGAACCTCATGTCCCAGGCGCTGGGCAACCGCGCGGACATGGACCGCTGGGCCTCGGCGCTCTACCGCCATCTGACGCCCAGCATCACCGTGCCGGCCGTCCTGGCGATGCTCGACATGGAGCCCGGTCGCGGTGCGCGGGCGCTTCGGGCCGCCGAAGCGACGTCCAGCTAGGCACCTCAGGCCCAGACCTGGGCTCAAAAAACATACCCAGCTCCTTGTTTTTTGAGGTTGCCACACACTCTTCATCTGCCGTACGCCCCGATTTGACGTTCCAAAGCGTACCCGCGGGTCCAGATTCCGGATGCGCCGGGGCGGTTGCTCGGGGGCGTTGACGCTTTCCTGATGGAAGTAAATCCATGCAAACATGGTCATTCCCCTACGCAGTTCGGTGCTACGAATCCATACCCCGGGGTTTCTTATTGACATGCCTCAGGGTCTGCTTTTCTAATCGACGAGGGCCGAGCCGCACAGACTGAGGGGGCAGAGTGGACGTCCGGATCCTGGGGGGACTGTCGGTGCACGAGAACGGGGTCTCGATCACACCAACGGCAGCCGCCCCACGGCAGGTTCTGGCGCTCCTGGCGGCCAAGGCCGACCAGGTCGTGCCGGCGGCCGTACTGATCGAGGAACTGTGGCCGTCCGGACCGCCGCGCACCGCGCGGCTCGAACTCCAGTCGCACATCATGGACGTACGGGCGCTGATCACCACCGCGCTGCGCAACACCGAGCCGCCGGACCCCGCTTCCACCTGGCTGGAGCGCCGCACCGCCGACGCGGTGCTCGTCTCCCTGCCCGGCGGCTACCGCCTCGACACCGGTGGAGGCTCCATCGACGCCTGGCAGTTCGAGCGGGCAACCGGCGCCGGATACCGGGCCATGGAAGCGGGTGACTTACAGCGCGCGGCACGAAGGCTCGGTGAGGGCCTCGCTCTCTGGCACGGCGAGGCATTCGCCGGCGTGGCCGTCGGTCCGCATCTGCGGGGAGAGATCGAGCGCCTCGAGAAGTCCCGGCTGAGCGCCCTCGACCAGTGGGTGGAGGCGCAACTGCGGCTCGGCCGGCATTCCGAGATGATCCCGGAGCTGTCCGAACTCGTCGCGCAGTACCGCACCAACGAGCCCCTGCACGGCCAGTTCATGGTGGCGCTGCTGCGCTGCGGCCGTCAGACCGAGGCCCTGGAGGTCTATCAGCGGCTGCGCAACGGCCTCAAGCGGGAGTCCGGTGGCGAGCCCTCGGCGCGGCTGCGCAGGCTCCAGCGGTCCATCCTCACGGTCGGCGACGTGGCGCGCGCGTCCCGGCCCGTGGCGCCGCGGCGCACCGCCGCCGGCCCCCTGATGCCGGCCGGCTCGTTCGTCTGAGCCCGAGGGGGGCGCGGAAGACAGCCAAAAAAGGGGGCGGGGCAGGACCTGTTGGTCCTGCCCCGCCCCCCTTGTTCTCCCCGGGGACGGATCAGGCGTTCTTGAGACCGGCCTTCAGCGCCGTGGCGATTTCTACGGCGCGGCGGGTCTGGAATTCGATGGCGGCGAGGTTTTCGTCGGCGACGGTGGTGGCCTGGTTGGAGGACACGCTGGAGGTGCCGTACGGGTTGCCGTTGGGGGCGGCGAACTGGATGGGGTCCGCGTAGCCGGGGGCGACGATGATCGAGCCCCAGTGGTAGAAGGTGTTGTTCAGTGCCAGCAGGGTGGACTCCTGGCCGCCGTGGGTGGTGGCGGTCGAGGTGAACGCGGAGGCGACCTTGTTGACGAGCTTGCCCTGCGCCCACAGACCACCGGTGGTGTCGATGAACTGCTTGAGCTGGGCGGCGCACTGACCGAACCGGGTCGGCGTGCCGAGCAGGATCACATCGGCCCACTCCAGGTCCTCGAGCGCGGCGATCTCGATGTCACGCGTGGCCTGGGCGTGCTCGGCCCACTCCGGCTTCGTGTCGATCACCGCCTGCGGAGCCAGCTCCGCCACCTTCCGCAGCCGGACCTCCGCACCGGCCTTCTCCGCCGCACCGGCAGCCGCCTGCGCCAGCGCGTGCACATTCCCCGTCGACGAGTAGTAGATGACAGCAACATTGGTCATGACAGCCGTGCTCCTTGGCTTTCGGATGGTGGAAGGCCCGGGCCGACTTTCGCCGAATTCCGGCGCGGCGAGCCATGAGCGAAGCGGAAGTACGTCAAGTCACTTCGCGGCGAAGTACTGGAGCAGCCGCCGCTCGTCCTCGTCGGTCAACGCCACTTCGAAGAGGTCCCGCAGCGCGCACACCGTGTCGCCCGCGGACAGCTCCCGCCGCTCGCTGCTTCCGTCGGGGTACTCGGTCACCAGCACCTTGTCCTGAAGGAGCCGCCGCTCCTTCTCCGTCTCCCGCTGGGCGACGAGCTGCCCCACGAACGGCGAACCGGGCCGGGTCGAGCTGATGTAGTGCGCCGCCTCGAAGTCGATCCGGAACTGCGGCTCCTGGCGGAAGCCGTACATGTCGAACCAGCCGTCGGGCCGCAGGCACTGCACGATCCAGTCGGCGCCGTCCGCGACCAGCCGCCAGGTCCAGTCGGCGACGGTCACCGACGCGCCGTCCTCCAGCGGCAGCGGATCGATCAGACCGGTGTAGCCGTAGCCCGCGTCCGCGACCCACACCCGGTCGTCGGCGCGCACCAGCAGGACGGTGTGCGTACGGAAACGCCGGCGCGTCTCGCCCTGCCGGATTCGGGCCAGGAGCCGGGTCACCGGGAAGCCGAGCCGGTCCAGGGCCGCGGCCAGCAGCAGGTTGTTCTCGTAGCAGTAGCCGCCGCGGCGCGCCCGGACCAGCTTGTCCTGGATCCGCTCGATGGCGAGGGACACCGGGCGGCCGAGCGCGATGTCGACGTTCTCGAACGTGATGGTGCTCATGTGCCCGCGGTGCACCCGGTGCAGGGTGTCGGCGGTGGCCGTGCGCGGTCCGGTGAAGCCGATGCGGTCGAGGTACGCGTCGAGGTCGAGCTGTCCGCTCTCCCACTCGGGCGCGTCCTCCACCGCGATGGGCAGGCCGTACGTTCCCAGCATGAGGGGTCCTCCTGAGTCGTCAGATG
This sequence comes from Streptomyces sp. NPDC033174, assembly GCF_055577795.1. Lineage (NCBI taxonomy): Bacteria > Bacillati > Actinomycetota > Actinomycetes > Kitasatosporales > Streptomycetaceae > Streptomyces > Streptomyces sp. NPDC033174. Next base: position 1,101,608 of record NZ_JBVIPQ010000001.1, on the reverse strand, counting down.
CGATAGGGCTCATCGGGCGGGTTCGGGCCGGCCTTGAGCAGCAGAAGCGGAATCGTGTCCGGGCACACGGCGTCCGGGTCGATGGCCGGGGCCTGCGGGTACGGGTCGGAGAAGACGGGTCGCGCCGGGTCGGCCTCGACTTCGTCCAGGACCTCGGGGTCCGGCGCCGGCGGCTTCAGGGCCGCCGCGAGGCCCGCCGCCAGCGCGGCGCCCAGGACCGGGCCGATCAGATAGGCGGCGAGGAACCCGGTGTGCCCGGACAGCAGGGCCGGGCCGAACTGCCGGGCCGGGTTGACCGAACCGCCCGACACGGGGCCCAGGATCATGATGAAGCAGGTGATGCACGCGCCCACGGCCGCCGGGATCAGCCAGTCCCAGCGCGGCCGTATCAGCAGCGCGGCCACGATCGTCATACAGACGAGCTGGGACAGCGTCTCGGCGAGGAGCACGCCCCAGAACCCCCAGCCGGGCGCGGGTCCCACCGCCGAGAAGCCCACCGAGGGCATGCCGACCGCCGGCCCCCACACCAGCCGCGCGAGGCCGACGCCGGCCACCGAGCCGGCCATCTGCGCGGTGCAGAACGGCAGCACGTCCTTGCCGGGGAAGACCCGCAGCATCCACAGCCCGATGCTCACGGAGGGGTTCATGTGCCCGGCGGTCTTGCGGGACATGGAGAAGTGGATGATCGCCGTGTTGACGACGCCGAAGAAGACCCCCAGGGCCACGAAGGCCGCCCTGCCCTGCAGGACGGAGGCGAGCGGCGCGTCCGGCGCGAAGACCCAGCGGGCCGTGGTGACGATGAGGAACAGAATCCCCGCGGTGATGAAGAACTCCAGCACGACCGTGCGCGCCCGGGCCGGAAGGTACGGCTCGAACGGTGTCCGGGGCGGTTTCCTGTGGGTGCCTGGCTGCCTGTTGTTGGCCATCGTTCCTGCTCCGTGTTTCCGGTGCGGCGGCTGGTGTGGGTGGGACGACTGGGCCTCACGCACCCGTGCGCCGGGCACCGCCCCGAAGGCGGTCCCCGGCGTCACGGGACGGTGAGGTCCAGGAGGTGCGGCTCAGATCTCCACGCGGACGTCGTACTCGGCGACCCAGGCGTTGAACTCGACCAGACGCTCCATCACGGCCCGGGTGCCCCACAGTCCGCCGAGGGCCGAGTACTCCTCCAGCGGCTTGTCGAGCAGCTTCCGGATGCCCTCGGCCGGAACCAGGCGCAGCACCGGCGAGCCGTCGTGCAGCAGGTCCTCGACCTTGGCGCGCAGCGCGCGGACGTAGTCCAGGTCCTGGGTCGAGGGGTAGGGGCTCTTCTTGCGCTCCAGGACCGACTGCGGCAGCACATGGGCGGCCGCCGCGCGCAGCAGGCTCTTCTCGCGTCCGTCGAAGTTCTTCATCTCCCACGGCACGTTGTAGACGTACTCGACGAGGCGGTGGTCGGTGAACGGCACCCGCACCTCCAGGCTCGCGGACATGCTGATCCGGTCCTTGCGGTCGAGCAGGAACTTCTCCCAGTGCGTGATGTTGAGCCAGGTCAGCTCCTTCATCCGCTCCTCGTGGGCGGAGTCGCCGGCCAGCCGGGGCACCGCCTCCAGGGACTCCGCGTAGCGCTTCTTGACGTACTCCTCCATGCCGAGCCGGTCCCAGAGCCCGATCTCCTTGATCGTGTCCAGGCCGCCGAGCCGCCGCCAGGCGTCGTACCAGGGGAAGGTGTCGCCGTTGACGGCCTCTTCGTCGAAGAACCAGTTGTAGCCGCCGAAGATCTCGTCGGCCGCCTCACCGGAGAGCGCCACGGTCACGCGTTCCTTGAGCGCCTTGCACAGGTGGTAGAGCGAGTGCTCCATGTCGCCGGTCGAGACGGGCAGGTCCTGGGCGCGCAGCACCCGGGCGCGGACCGACTCGTCGAGGATGTCGGTGTTATCCAGCTCGACGATGATGTGCTCGGCGCCGGAGTGCTCGGCCACGTCGACGGCGTACGGAGTGTCCGGGTCCATCCAGATGCCGTTGTCGCGGAACGTCTCGCCGTGGTCCTTGAAGTCCACCGAGAACGCGGTGATCCTCTCCTGGCTGCCCTGCTCGCGCAGCACCTTGGCCGCCAGCGCGGTCACCGCGCTGGAGTCCAGGCCGCCGGAGAGCAGCGTGCCCACCTTCACGTCGGCGATCAGCTGGCGCTCGACGATGTCCTCGAGCAGCTCGCGGACCGTGGCGATGGTGGTGTCGAGGTCGTCGGTGTGCGGGCGCGCCTGGAGGGTCCAGTACGTACGGGTCGTGTGCCCGTCGCGCCCGAACCGGACGACGGTGCCGGGGACGACCTCACGCATGCCCTTGAAGACGGCGTGGCCGGGGGTGTTGATGATGGCGAAGATCTCCGCCAGGCCCTCGGCGTCGACGACGGCCTCGGCCTCGGGGTGGGCCAGGATCGACTTGGCCTCGGAGCCGAACAGCACGCCGTCTGCGGTCGGGTAGTAGAAGAGCGGCTTGACGCCCATCCGGTCGCGGACCAGGAGGAGTTCCTCGGTCCGGGGATCCCAGATGGCGAGCGCGTACATGCCGTTGAGGCGCTCGGCGAACTCCTCGCCCCATTCGAGGTAGGCGTGCAGCACGACCTCGGTGTCGCTGGAGGTGCGGAACTCATGGCCGAGCGAGGCGAGTTCGGCCTTCAGCTCCAGGAAGTTGTAGACCTCGCCGGTGTAGACGAGGACGGGCAGCTCGTCGTCGCTGCCGTTGACGTGCATCGGCTGGCGGCCGTTCTCGAGGTCGATGATCGAGAGCCGACGGTGGCCGAGGGCGGCGTGCCGCGACAGCCAGATGCCGCCGTCGTCCGGGCCCCGGCATTCCAGGGTCCGGGTCATGGCCGCCGCCGTGTCGCCGCCGAGCGTCAGGTCACGGTCGTAACCGACCCAGCCGGTGAGTCCGCACATAGCGCCTCAGTTCCTTTCTCGGTTTTCCCCTGTCCAGGGGACGTCCCTTGCGGGGTGAGCGGGGGTGTACGGAGTCAGGGGCGCGGGACCGGGACCGGGACCCACCCGGCGTCGTCCCAGTGGCGCAGCTGCCGCAGCGCGGACCGCTCGCCGACCCGGGCGACGTGCTCGCCGCCGAGGATCAGCGTGCTCGGCCGGTCGGGCGAGAAGACCGGCCAGGCCGGCGCGTTCGGGCTGCTGGGCGCGTTGCCCCGGGCGAAGGACGCGACGAGGTCGATGAAGGTGTCGGACACCCGCTTCTCGAGCGGCCCGTTGCCGTAGGCCGGGGCGTTGACGGCGGAGGCGTAGGAGCCGAAGAGGAACTTCGACGTGGCCTCGTGCGGGGTGCCGGTCAGCGGAGGGGCGACCGGGTGCGCGAACTCCATCAGATAGCTCGGCACCCCCGGGCGCTCCCGTGCCTGCCGCTCGGCGAGCCGGGTGATCTGGTACCGGAAGAGACTGTCGCCCCAGATGGCTCCCCAGATGGACACCGGGTCCTGGGGGAGACCGTCGATGGTGGCGGCCCGGCGGTAGGCGGAGATCGCCGAGTCGACCTCGGTGTCGGCGACGTGCACCGCGCCCTTGTGGAGTACGGCACGGATCGCGTCCCGCAGCTCCGCGTCATTGGTGGGATGCGGGCCCGGGAAGGGGTAGCCGGGGCCGGTGGTGAAGAACGTCCCCTCGGTGCGGCCGTAGACGGCCATCGTCGGGAGGTTCGGGGTGGGAAGTTCGTAGTCGTGGCCCAGCATCCAGCGGCCGTCGACGACCGGGCCCTGGTACTCCCGCCAGGTGGATATCTCCCGGTCGGTGGGGCTGCCGGAGAACACCTTCTCCCAGGTGTCCTTGAGCCGGTCGGCGGGGACCTGGCGCAGCCCCTTGACGGTCGTGCCGAGTTTGCGCGCGATCAGCTCGAAGACCCGGTGCGAGTCCTCGCGGCTCATCGAACTGGCGGGCTCCCACACGTGCTTCACGCTGATCGGCACGATCCGCTTGACCGTGCCGCGCAGCTCGGGAAGGAGTCCGAGCTGCCAGGTGGAGGAGCCGCCGGCGGACGTCCCGGCCAGGGTGATGTTGTCCGGGTCGCCGCCGAACGCGGCCGCGTTCCTGCGGATCCAGTGCAGCAGCGCCACCTGGTCCTGCAGGCCCCAGTTGGAGTAGCCGCCGGTGCGCGGGTCGGCGAGGTCCTCGTGCAGGCCCCAGCCCAGCGCCCCCAGGCGGTAGTTGAAGGTGACGACGACCATGTCGCCGTGGGCCGCCGGGCGGGCGCCGTCGAAGTCCGGCTCGCTGCCCGCGCCGAGGAACCAGCCGCCGCCGTGGATGTAGACCACCACCGGGCGGGAGCCCCGGGTGTCGGGGGTCCACACATTGGCGTAGAGGCTGTCCTCGCTGGAGCCCGGCAGATACGACTGGTAGGACACCGGGGCGAAGACGGTGGCGTCACGGACCCCGCTCCACGGGGTGACCGGTCGGGGGGAGCAGTAGCGCAGCGCGCCGACCGGGGGAGCGGCGTACGGGACACCGCGGAAGACCGAGAGCCCGCCACTGCGCTCGCCGGAGATCAGCCCGCCGGTCGTCCGGGTCACCACGGGCCCGGTCTCCTCCGGGGCCGTGGCCGCGCCGCCGCCCGTACGCTGCTGGGCCGCCGCGTCCGGTACGGTCACGGCCGCCACCGCCGCGGCGGCCGCGGCGACGACGGTGCGTCTGCGAGGCTCATGAGAAACTCCCGACTGGGACATATACAAACTCCCCGTGCGTGCGAATGCCGCTGACGACGGTCGAGATGGTGCCCCCGCGGCCGTGCACCGGCCAATGGCCCCCGGCGTACTCAGTCAGGTCCCCCGGGAACCGCTTCAGAACCTGACGGATTCACCCCCGAACCTTTGAGCGCATCCGTTGTTCTCGGCAGGATCCAGGCATGACAACGTCGATTCTGGAGTCTCGCCCCCTTTTCGAGCTGGGCGCCGAGATTCACATCGCGGCCTCGGCCGACAAGATCTACTCCGTCGTCAGCGACATGAAGCGCCATTCCGAGTGGAGCTCGGAACTCCAGGACGGCACATGGCTGTCCGGTGAGCCGGGAGCGGTGGGTTCCATATTCCGCGGAGAGAACTTCCGCAGCGACGACATCGTGGCCTGGGCGCCGCTCATCCGCGGAATCTGGTACACCAAGTCGGAAGTCGTCGCCACCGAACCCGGCAAGGCTTTCCGCTGGCGCATCCACTCCAAGACCGGCGAGCCCCAGGATCTCGTATGGTCCTTCGAGATCACCCCTGGGGAGAACGGCTGCACTCTGGCCCAGACATTCCGCATGGGGTACGCGTCGCCCGGAATCCATGAGATCACCAAGGACATGGACGAGGACGACACGAAGAAGTTCATCGCCGACTGGACCGTCAAGATGACCCGGGACGTCACGGAGACCCTGGAGAAGATCAAGGTCGTCGTCGAGAAGGACTGACCACCCGAACGGCTCCCGCGACAGAACCGACCCCGCACCACCCGAGCTCGCGCAGACCCGAGCCGGCCGGTGGCCCTCCGGCACCACGCCGTCGCCCCGGCCGGCTCCGTCGTACGTCCCCCCACGCACCACACCCCCCATGCCGCACAGCCTGCACACTTCCGAGCGCGCAGACGGGCGCGCCCTCACGAGGGGAATCCCCACACATGCTCTCCAGACGACGGTTCATCGGTGCCGCCCTCGCCACGGGTGGCACGGTGGCCACCGGCGCCGCACTCTCGCCGCTGCTCAGCGCCGGGTCGGTCGCCGCGGCAGACACCGCCGCCACACAGTTCTTCGCCCAGCCGATGCCCCTGCCGCAGGTCATCGCCCCGTACTCCACCGCCAACGGCATCGACACCTACAACGTGTCGATCAAGCGGGTCAACAAGGAGATACTGCCGGGCAAGCTCACCGAGGTCTTCAGCTTCAACGGGGCCTTTCCGGGCCTCATCCGGGCCACCTCCGGACGCCCGGTCGTGATCAACCAGTACAACAAGCTGGACATGCCGGTCTCCATCCATCTGCACGGAGGCCATGTCGCACCGGAGCACGACGGCGACCCGATGGCCACCATCGCCCCGGGCGGCAGCAAGCAGTACCACTACCCCAACGCCCAGGCGCACGCCCCGCTGTGGCTCCACGACCACGCGCACCACATGGAGTCCGAGCACGTCTACCGGGGTCTGTCCGCGTTCTACCTGCTCACCGACGCCACCGAGAAGGCGCTGCCGTTGCCCTCGGGCTCGTACGACGTGCCGATCATGCTGCGGGAGGCCAACTTCGACGCGGCCGGCCAGTTCGTCTACAAGATGGACGACTTCATGGGCCGCTCCACGATCCTCGCCAACGGCAAGGCGTGGCCGTACTTCCAGGTCTCGGCCCGCAAGTACCGCTTCCGGCTGCTCAACTCCACCAACCTGCGGTTCTTCACGCTCAAGCTCGCCGACGGCAGCCCTTTCATCCAGATCGGCTCCGACGGCGGTCTGCTGGAGAAACCTTTCAGCACCGACACCGTGGCCCTGTCGCCGGGTGAGCGTGCCGACGTCGTCATCGACTTCTCCCGCTACCCCGTCGGCACCAAGCTCGTCCTGGAGAACACCGAGGGCCCCGGGCCGGCCGAACAGACCGGCAAGGTCCTGCGGTTCGACGTGGTGAAGACGAGCACCGACCCCAGCTCCGTCCCCGCGACCCTGCGGACCCTTCCCGCGCTTCCCGCCGTCACCGGCAGCCGAACCGTCGTCATGAGCATGGACGAGGACGGCCGCCCCAACCCGCAGGGCTATATGGACGGAAAGGTCTACGACCACAACCGGATCGACAACAAGGTGCCGTGGGGAGGTTCCGAAATCTGGACCGTCACCAATGCCAACCTGGGTATTCCGCACAACTTCCATATTCACCTTGTGCAGTTCCGGATCCTGGAACGCAACGGCACTCCGCCCGGTCCCGCCGAGGCCGGACTCAAGGACACCATCCGCGTGATGCCGGGTGAGACCGTGAAGTTCCAGGCCACCTTCGACAGCTACCGCGGAAAGTATCTCTACCACTGTCACATGCTCGACCACGCGGCCATGGGAATGATGGCGCAGATGGAAATCGTGTGAACAGGCGCTGTACGGAAGACTCCGATGTGACCGGTATCACGGTCGACCTGATGGATTCTCACGGCACTTGACGGAGTGCGGCCGCCGTCATTGGCCGCACCTCGGCAGGCGTCGGATGATTCCGGGGAATTCGGAGTCGGCCGGCCGGCTGTTGCCGCCGGTCGGCCGGTCGGCCTCCCCACTCCCGGGCATCCACTTCAGCGGAGATATCTGTCATGACCAATGTTGCTGTCATCTACTACTCGTCGACGGGGAATGTGCACGCGCTGGCGCAGGCGGCTGCCGGTGCGGCGGAGAAGGCCGGTGCGGAGGTCCGGCTGCGGAAGGTGGCGGAGCTGGCTCCGCAGGCGGTGATCGACACGAAGCCGGAGTGGGCCGAGCACGCCCAGGCCACGCGTGACATCGAGATCGCCGCGCTCGAGGACCTGGAGTGGGCCGATGTGATCCTGCTCGGCACGCCGACCCGGTTCGGTCAGTGCGCCGCCCAGCTCAAGCAGTTCATCGACACCACCGGTGGTCTGTGGGCGCAGGGCAAGCTCGTCAACAAGGTCGCTTCCGCGTTCACCTCGACCGCCACCACCCACGGCGGCCAGGAGTCCACCCTGCTGGCACTGAACAACACCTTCTACCACTGGGGCTCGATCATCGTCGCCCCCGGCTACGCGGACCCCATCCAGTTCGCCGCCCCCAACGGCAACCCGTACGGCACCTCCAGCGTGTCCTCCAACCAGGCCACCACCGTCGCCGACGAAAACCTCGCCGCCATCGAATTCCAGACCCGCCGCGCCGTAGAAATCGCCACGGCGCTCGCCAAGGGCCTCCGCGGCGCCTGAGGCTCCCCCGGCCCCCGTCTCCCGGCCGCCGTCCCCGGCCGGAGCCCGCGCCCTTCCCCCTGTCGTCATAGGAGACACAACAGTGGACAACACTCTGCTCGACATTCGGCTCAAGCCGGCCCTGCAACAGCCCACGTGGGACGACGAATCGCAGGTGGAGCGGGTGCGGGAGGAGCTGAGCGTCCGGCCCGCGCTGGTCAGCGCGACCGATGTGGACACCCTGCGGTCCCTGCTCGCGCGGGTCGCCGCCGGCGAGGCGGTCGTCGTGCAGTCCGGCGACTGCTCGGAGGACCCCGACGAGTCGACGGCCCACCACGTCGCCCGCAAGGCGGCGGTCCTCGACCTGCTCGCCGGCGCCATGAAGATGATCACGCACAAGCCGGTGATCCGCGTCGGCCGGATGGCCGGGCAGTTCGGCAAGCCGCGCTCCAACGACACCGAGCGCGTGGGCGACCTCGAACTGCCCGTCTACCGCGGCCACATGGTCAACGGACCCGAGCCCGACGAGGAGAGCCGCCGGCCCGACCCGCTGCGCCTGCTCACCGGCTACATGGCCGCCAACGACATCATGGGCCACCTCGGCTGGCGCAAGCCCGTCGGCCGCCCGGTCATCGACCCGCCGGTGTGGACCAGCCACGAGGCGCTGCTCCTCGACTACGAGGTGCCGATGCTCCGCCGCAACGACGCCGGCCGATTGCTGCTCGCCTCCACGCACTGGCCCTGGATCGGCGAGCGCACCCGCCAGGTCGACGGCGCCCATGTCGCCCTCCTCGCGGAGGTCGCCAACCCCGTCGCCTGCAAGGTCGGCCCGTCGATGACCGTCGAGGAGCTGCTGACCCTGTGCGAGCGGCTCGACCCCGCCCGCGAGCCCGGCCGGCTCACCCTGATCGCCCGCATGGGCGCCGACAAGGTCACCGAGAAGCTGCCGCCGCTCGTCGAGGCCGTACGCGCCGCCGGTCACCCCGTCATCTGGCTCACCGACCCGATGCACGGCAACACCGTCACCGCCCCCGGCGGCCTCAAGACCCGCTACACGACCACCGTCGAGCGGGAGATCTCCGGATTCCAGCTGGCCGTGCGCTCCAGCGGCGGCATCGCGGGCGGCGTCCACCTGGAGACCACCCCCGACGACGTCACCGAGTGCGTCCTCAACGAGCACCGCGTCGCGCACTGCGGTGACCACTACACCAGCTTCTGCGACCCGCGGCTCAACCCCGGCCAGGCCGTCTCGGTCATCTCCGCCTGGCGCGCCTGACCCCTTCCACTTCTCACGGAGGTTCGGACCATGCAGCAGAAGATCGCCCTCGTCACGGGCGCAGCGGGTGGGATCGGCGCCGCGGTCGTCCGCGCCCTGGCCACCCGCGGAGCCACCGTCGCCGCGGTGGACCGGGACGAGGCCGCGCTCAAGCAGCGCGTCGCCGAACTCGCCGAGGAGGGCCTGGCCGTGGAGGCATTCCCCGCCGACGTCACCGACAGCGCCCAGGTCGCCTCGCTGGTCGACGAGACCGAGCGGCGCCTCGGGCCGATCGACTTCCTCGTCAACGCGGCGGGAATACTGCGCCTCGGCGAGGTACGGACCTTCAGCGACGAGGACTGGGCCGCCACCTTCGCGGTGAACGCCACCGGCGTCTTCCGGGTCTCCCGCGCCGTCGTCGACCGCATGGTGGAGCGCCGCGCCGGCGCCATCGTCACCGTCGCCTCCAACGCCGCGAACACCCCGCGCAGCGAGATGGCCGCGTACGCCGCCTCCAAGGCCGCCGCGTCGCTGTTCACCAAGTCGCTCGGCCTGGAGGTCGCCAAGTACGGCATCCGCTGCAACCTGGTCGCGCCCGGCTCCACCGACACCCCGATGCTCAGCTCCATGTGGCACGACGAGTCCGGACCCAGGGGCACCATCGAGGGCCGCCCCGAGGCGTTCCGGGTCGGCATCCCGCTGGCCAAGCTCGCCCAGCCCACGGACATCGCCGACGCGGTCGTCTTCCTGCTCTCCGACCAGGCGGCCCACATCACCCTGCACGACCTCACGGTCGACGGCGGAGCGTCGCTCGGCGCCTGAACGCCGGCCCCGCGCGCTCCCCTTCACCCCAGTACGAGTCACGAGAGGACGGTCATGGCCGGGATACCGCCCATCGAGGCCTATCCGTTGCCGACGGCGGGCGCCCTGCCCTCCAACACCCCCGCGTGGTCCATCAGCGCGGACCGCGCGGTGCTGCTCGTCCACGACATGCAGCGCTACTTCCTCAATCCCTTCCCGCAGCCCCTGCGCGACCAGATCGTGGCCAACGCCGCCCAGCTGCGCGACCGCTGCGCCGCCCACGGCGTCCCCGTCGCGTACACCGCGCAGCCCGGCGGCATGACCCCCGAACAGCGCGGGCTGCTCGCCGACTTCTGGGGCCCCGGGATGAAGGTCGACCCCGCCGACCGTGCCGTGGTCGACCCGCTCGCCCCCGCCTCCGGCGACTGGCTGCTCACCAAGTGGCGCTACAGCGCCTTCTTCAAGACCGATCTGCTGGAGCGGATGCGGTTCCACGGCCGCGACCAGCTGATCATCTGCGGTGTCTACGCACATGTCGGCGTCCTCGCGAGCGCCGTCGAGGCGTTCACCAACGACATCCAGACCTTCCTGGTCGCGGACGCCATCGGCGACTTCACCGAGGCCGAGCACTGGCAGACCGTCGACTACGCCGCCAAGCGCTGCGCCGTCGTCACCACCACCAAGGAGGTACTGGGATGAGCGAGGACCACGCCCCCCGAGACCTGCCCGACGACGCCGGCGATCTCCTCGGCCGGGTGCTCGGTCCGCGCCCGCCCGCCTTCGCGGTGCTGCACCGCCCCGAGACCACCGGCCCCGACGCCCTCGACGTCCTCCTCGGGGACGTCTCGCTTCCGGCGACCCTCGCGGACATCCCGCTGCCCGACGGCCCCGGCACCCCGGGCGCCGCGCGCCAGGAGGTCCTCGCCGTCGTCCCGTACCGTCAGATCGCCGAGCGCGGCTTCGCGTGCAACGACGACGGCTCGCCGCTGATCGCCATGACCGTCGCCGAGCAGACGACGGTGCCCCTCGACGCGGCCCTGACGCGGATTGCGAACGTCCCGACCCGGCTGGCCGGCGGCCACTTCGACGTCGACGACTCCGCCTACGCCGACATCGTGCGCAGGGTCATCGCGGACGAGATCGGCACCGGCGAGGGCGCGAACTTCGTCATCCGCCGCTCATTCACCGCCGACATCACCGACTACGGGCTGCCCAGCGCGCTCGCCTTCTTCCGGCGTCTGCTGGAACGCGAGTCCGGGGCCTACTGGACCTTCATCATCCACACCGGGGAGCGGACCTTCGTCGGCGCGTCCCCGGAGCGGCACGTCAGCCTCAGCGACGGCACCGCCGTGATGAACCCCATCAGCGGCACCTACCGCTATCCGGCCACCGGCCCCACCCTCCCCGGCGTCCTGGACTTCCTCGCCGACCGCAAGGAGGCCGACGAGCTCTACATGGTCGTCGACGAAGAGCTCAAGATGATGGCCCGGATCTGCGAGGCGGGCGGCCGGGTGGTGGGCCCCTACCTCAAGGAGATGGCCCGCCTCGCCCACACCGAGTACTTCATCGAGGGCCGGACCACCCGGGACCCCCGCGACATTCTGCGCGAGACGCTGTTCGCGCCGACCGTCACCGGCAGCCCGCTGGAGAGCGCCTGCCGCGTCATCGGCAAGTACGAGCCCCGGGGCCGCGGTTACTACAGCGGCATGGTCGCGCTCATCGGCCGGGACGCCCACGGCGGACGCACCATGGACTCCGCCATTCTCATCAGGACCGCCGACATCGACAGCACGGGACGGGTGCGGATCGGTGTCGGCGCCACACTCGTACGCCACTCCGACCCGGAGTCCGAGGTCGCCGAGACCCGGGCCAAGGCCGCGGGGCTGCTCGCCGCGCTGGAGGACGACGGAACGTCGCGCTTCCACGCCCACCCGAGCGTGCGTGCCGCCCTGGAGCAGCGCAACGAGACCATCGCCGGCTTCTGGCTGGCCGAGGACGAGGCGCGCGGCCGCCCCGACCCCGTTCTGGACGGACAGCGCATCCTGATCGTCGACGCCGAGGACACCTTCACCTCGATGATCGGGCAGCAGGTCCGCTCCATGGGGCCCCGCGTCACCGTCCGCCGCTTCGACGAGGAGTACTCCTTCGACGGCTACGACCTCGTCATCATGGGCCCCGGCCCGGGCGACCCGCGCGAGGGCGACCACCCGAAGATCGCGCATCTGCGCGACGCCATCGGGACGCTCCTGGAGCAGCGCCGGCCGTTCCTCGCGGTCTGCCTCAGCCACCAGGTCCTGAGCCTGCGGCTGGGTCTCGACCTGGCTCGCCGCGACGTGCCCAACCAGGGCGTCCAGAAGGAGATCGACCTCTTCGGCAGCCGTGAACGCGTCGGCTTCTACAACACGTTCGCCGCCCGCAGCGCGTCCGACGCGATCCACTGCCCGGACATCGGCGCGATCGAGGTGAGCCGGGACCCGGAGACGGGAGAGGTCCACGCGCTGCGCGGCCCCCACTTCGCGTCCATGCAGTTCCACGCCGAGTCCGTCCTCACGCAGAGCGGGCCGCGCATCGTGGGTGACCTGCTGGGCGCGCTCGTCACCCGCGTACCCGTGGCGTGATGACCGGCCCGCTGGTCGTCCTCGTCGGCCCCATGGGCTCCGGCAAGTCCACGGTCGGCGCGCTCCTGGGGCAGCGGCTCGGCGCGCCCTACCGGGACACCGACGCGGACGTCGTCGCCGCCGACGGCCGGGAGATCCCCGCGATCTTCGCGGCCGACGGCGAGGCGCGCTTCCGCGAGCTGGAGCGCCTCGCCGTACGGGCCGCCGTCGCCACCCACCCGGGCGTCCTCGCCCTCGGTGGTGGCGCGGTCCTCGACCCCCGCACCCGCGCGCTGCTCGGCGGGCAGCCGGTCGCCTATCTGTCGCTGGACGCCGACGAGGCGGTGCGCCGGGTCGGATCGGACACCGGGCGCCCGCTGCTCACCGGCTGCTCCGATCCACGGGAGCGCTGGCGGCGCCTGACCGCGGCCCGCCACCCGCTGTACGCCGAGGTCGCCCGCGCCGTCGTCGCCACCGACGGCCGCACCCCCCAAGAGGTCGCCCAGGCGGTCCTCGACGCACTGGAGCTGAAGGACGTATGACCGAACGGACCGATCGGACAGTGACACGCATCCCCGTCGGAGGCAGCGCCGGCACCGATCCGTACGAGGTGCTGGTCGGCCGGGGACTCCTCGGCGAACTGCCCGCCCTGATCGGCGCGAAGGCCCGGCGGGTTGCCGTCATCCACCCGAAGGCCCTCGCCGCCCTCGCCGGGACACTGGGCGAGGATCTGGAAGACCGGGGGTACGAGACCCTCGTCCTGCGGGTCCCCGACGCGGAGGGCGCCAAGACCGCGGAGACGGCGGCCGGGTGCTGGGACGAGCTGGGCCGCGCCGGATTCACCCGTACCGATGTGATCGTGGGGGTGGGCGGCGGTGCCACCACCGACCTGGCCGGTTTCGTGGCCGCGAGCTGGCTGCGCGGTGTGCGCTGGATCGCCGTGCCGACGACCGTCCTCGGCATGGTGGACGCGGCCGTCGGCGGCAAGACCGGCATCAACACCGCCGCCGGCAAGAACCTCGTGGGCGCCTTCCATCCGCCCGCCGGGGTCATCTGCGACCTGGCCGCCCTGGACTCGCTCCCGGTCCACGACTACGTCGGCGGCCTCGCCGAGATCATCAAGGCCGGATTCATCGCCGACCCGGTCATCCTCGACCTCATCGAGGCGGACCCGCGGGGTGCCCGCCGCCCCTCCGGCCCGCACACCGCCGAACTGATCGAACGCTCCATCCGGGTCAAGGCCGAGGTCGTCTCCAGCGACCTCAAGGAGGCGGGCCTGCGCGAGATCCTCAACTACGGCCACACCCTCGCCCATGCCATCGAGAAGAACGAGCGCTACACCTGGCGCCACGGCGCCGCCGTCTCCGTCGGCATGGTCTTCGCCGCGGAACTCGGGCGCCTCGCCGGCGCAATGGACGACGCGACCGTCGCGCGGCACCGCTCGGTGCTCTCCTCCGTCGGGCTGCCGCTCACCTACCGCGGCGACCAGTGGCCCAAGCTCCTCGAAACCATGAAGGTCGACAAGAAGTCCCGGGGCGACCTGCTGCGCTTCATCGTCCTCGACGGGCCCGCGCGGCCGTCCGTCCTGGAAGGACCCGATCCCGAGATCCTCGTCGCCGCCTACGGCCAGGTGTCCGCGTGAACCGCCGGGTCCTGGTCCTCAACGGTCCGAACCTCGGCCGGCTCGGCTCGCGCGAGCCCGACGTCTACGGCGCCACCTCCTACGCCGGTCTTGTCGACGCCTGCCGGAAGCTCGGCGCGGAGCTGGGCTTCGACGTCGACGTACGGGAGACCAACTACGAAGGGCAGCTCGTCGACTGGCTCCACGAGGCGGCGGACGGCTCCCTTCCCGTCGTCCTCAACCCGGGCGCCCTCACGCACTACTCGTACGCGGTACGTGACGCGGCGGCCCAGCGGACCGCCCCGCTCATCGAGGTGCACATCTCGAACCCGCACGCACGCGAGGAGTTCCGGCACCTCTCGGTCGTCGCCCCGGTCGCCAGCGGCACCATCACCGGCCTCGGCATCGGGTCGTACCGGGTCGCCCTGCGCGCCCTGGCCGACGAGTTCGCCGACGCGTCCACCCCCGGGCCGGCCGCCGGACCCGCCGACGAACCGGAGATCCCATGACCACCGCCGCCACGACACCGGCCCCCGGCCGGACCGCCCGGATCCCCGGCTCGAAGAGCCTCACCAACCGGGCGCTGCTGCTCGCCGCGGCCGCCGAGGGCACCACCGGGCTGTGGGCGCCGCTCGTCAGCGAGGACACCCTCGCCTTCCGCACCGCCCTCACCGGCCTCGGCGTGCCCGTCCGCGCCACCGCCGACGACACCTGCTGGGAGGTCACGGGCAGCGGACGCGGCCCGACCGGGCCGGCCAACGTCTGGTGCGCCGACGCCGGCACCGCTGCCCGCTTCCTGCCGCCGTTCGCGGCCACCGGCACCGGCGCGTTCACCTTCGACGGCTCCGCCCAGCTGCGCGCCCGCCCGCTGTGGCCGCTCGCCGACGCCCTCGCGCGGCTCGGCGCCCCGCTCCGTACGGAGACCGGCGGCACCCTGCCCCTGGCCCTCGACGCCAATGGCCTCGACGGCGGTGAGATCGTCCTCGACTCCTCGCTGAGCAGCCAGTATCTGACCGGACTGCTGATGGCCGCGCCGTTGATGCGCACCCCGCTGGTCATCGGCGCGCGGGACATCGTCAGCCGTCCGTACATCGACATGACCCTGGCGCTGATGCGTCACTTCGGCGCCGAGGTCACCGAAGCGGAGGGCGTCCTGCGCGTCACCCCCGGCGCCTACCGTGCCGCGGACCTGGTGATCGAACCGGACGCCTCCACCGCCTCGTACGTCTTCGCCGCCGCGGCCGTCACCGGCACCACGGTCACCGTCCCCGGACTCGGCAGCGGAAGCCTCCAGGGCGACCTGCGGTTCGCCGAGGCGCTGCGGCTGGCCGGCGCGGACGTCGACATCGCCGCCGACTCCACGACGGTCACCGGCACCGGCCGGCTGACCGGCGGCTTCGACATCGACATGGGCGAGATCTCCGACACCTTCATGACCCTCGCCGCGATCGCGCCGCTCGCCGACAAGCCCATCACCATCCGGGGCATCGGCCACGCCCGGCTCAAGGAGTCGGACCGTATCGCCGCCGTCACACAGAACCTCCGAGCCGCCGGGGTGCACGTCGAGGAGGGTCGGGACTGGGTCGTCGTGCACCCCGGCACCCCCGCCCCCACCCGGATCGCCTGCCATCGCGACCACCGGATCGCGATGGCGTTCACGGTGCTGGGTCTCGGCGCGACCGCCCTTGGGCAGCCCGCCGGGACGATCACACTGGACGACCCCGCGTGCGTCGGCAAGACCTTCCCCGGCTTCCACACCGAGCTGCGCCGGCTCTTTCCGGCGTACGACCTTGAGGAGCATCGTTGAGCAGGTTGCGTTGGCTGACCGCTGGGGAGTCCCACGGACCCGCGCTGGTGGCGACGCTGGAGGGTCTTCCCGCCGGCGTTCCGGTCACCACTGAGCTGGTGGCGGACCATCTTGCGCGGCGGCGTCTGGGTTATGGGCGTGGTGCCCGGATGAAGTTCGAGCAGGACGAGGTCACCTTCCTGGGTGGTGTGCGGCATGGGCTGTCGCTGGGTTCTCCGCTGGCCGTGATGGTGGGTAATACGGAGTGGCCGAAGTGGGAGAAGGTGATGTCGGCCGATCCGGTGGATCCTGCGGAGTTGAAGGAGTCGGGGCGTAATGCGCCGTTGACGCGGCCGCGTCCTGGGCATGCCGACCTTGCGGGTATGCAGAAGTACGGTTTCGACGAGGCCCGGCCGGTTCTGGAGCGTGCCAGCGCTCGGGAGACGGCGGCGCGGGTGGCGTTGGGTGCGGTTGCCCGGTCGTTCCTGAAGGAGGCGGCGGGGATCGAGATCGTGTCGCATGTGGTGGAGCTGGCGGCGGCGAGGGCTCCGTACGGGGTGTATCCGGCGCCTTCGGATGTGGAGCGGCTGGACGCGGATCCGGTGCATTGTCTGGACGCGGATGCGTCGAAGGCGATGGTCGCGGAGATCGATCAGGCCCACAAGGACGGCGACACCCTCGGTGGTGTGGTCGAGGTGCTGGCGTACGGGGTTCCGGTCGGTCTCGGCTCGCACGTGCACTGGGACCGTCGGCTGGACGCCCGGCTCGCCGCCGCGCTCATGGGCATTCAGGCCATCAAGGGTGTCGAGGTCGGCGACGGATTCGACCTCGCCCGCGTGCCTGGTTCGAAGGCTCACGACGAGATCGTCAAGACCGCCGAGGGCATCAAGCGGACCTCCGGCCGCGCCGGCGGCACCGAGGGCGGCCTGAGCACCGGCGAACTCCTGCGCGTCCGCGCGGCGATGAAGCCCATCGCCACCGTCCCGCGCGCGCTGGCCACCGTCGACGTCGCCACCGGTGAGGCCACCCAGGCCCATCACCAGCGTTCCGACGTGTGTGCGGTGCCGGCGGCGGGGATCGTCGCGGAGGCGATGGTGGCTCTGGTCCTGGCGGACGCGGTGGTGGAGAAGTTCGGCGGCGACAGCGTCCCCGAGACCCGCCGCAACGTCCAGTCCTACCTCGGGGCACTCCGACACCGGTAGGGCGCGCCCGAACGGGTCGTGCTCCCGCCCCGAGATCACCGCGCCCACGGCGTTCCCGGATCCTGCCCGGCGACGTGCAGCTCCGCGGTGTTCCCTACGGCGCCACGCGGCAGTTCGCCGGCAGCTGTCGGCAGAACGACTCCGGCCGCCCCCCGTCCGTACACCGGTGCGCCATCAGCGGCTCGCCCGCCTCCCGTTCCCAGGCCAGGACCCAGTTCGGGCGCGAGCCCCGGCAGAAGTCCACGAACCCGGACGGGGTTCCGGCGTACCGGCCCGCCCGGTAGGCCTGGACGGGATCCAGCGGCACCCACAGGCCCGCCTCCCTGACCTCCGCCCAGGCGTGCGGGATGCCCGCGCTCTGGTACGGGCCGGAGGGACCCAGCAGGAAACCGCCGCGGGTGCGGACGGCCAGGCCGGCGGCCCGGGCGTGGACCGCCATCACCAGGGCGGCAGTGACCGAGTCCAACACCCCGGCTGCCAGAGCCTGTTCGGGGTCGCCGGCGAGTGCGGCGGGCAGTCTCGCGTACTGGTAGCGCCCGGTCAGGAGGCCGTCGTACAGCTCTCCGAACACATCCCGCGCCGCCCGCGACCGCGCCCGGCACGCGTGGCCCCGCAGTGTCACCTCCGCCAGGACCCGGCCGCCCGGCTCCAGCGTCCGCCAGGTGTGCACCGTCGCTGTACCGGGCGTCAGCGCGGTCGCGCACAGGGGCGGCCCCGGTGACGTCACGCACCCGTCCGAGCAGTGCGTCGAGATGGCCAGCCGCAGGCGCCGTCCGGCCGTCCAGCCGGCCGACGGGCCGGCCGGCTGGACGGCCCAGCGGCGCTCGGCCGCCTCGGCCATGGACCGGCCGGTCCCCGCGAGCAGACCCAGGTTCATGAGGTCGTACCGGTCCAGGAGCACACCGTCCGCGGTCTCCTCGGACGGCAGACCGGCGTCGATGAGCTGCTTCACCGCCTGTTCGTCGGTGCCGAGCAGGCGTGCGGCGACCCGCAGTCCGACCTCGGGGCCGCGGTGGGCGTCCGGGATGCGCGGCAGCCGCTCCACAGCCGGCAGCCAGCGCAGCCGCAGTTCGGCGGCCGACACCGCGCCGCGCTCCGGACAGACCGGTCCGCCGCCGGCCCCCTCGCTCATTTCGTCGCTCATCCGCCCTCTCCGCGTACGTCGGCGCCGATCTGTTGCCATGAGCCTGTCAAGAGCGGGGGAGGGTGTCCGAGGACTCCCGCACCCTGCCGTACGACTCCGTGGCACCCACCTCGACCCGGCCCAGCACCGTGTGCCCGTCGCCGGAGAGGACCCGCTTGGCGTAGCGCCCGGCCGTCCAGTCCACTTCGGTGAACTCCATCGCCCCTTCCGTACGGGCATGGATGTCACCGGACCCCGCGACGCCGACCCCGAGCAGCTTGAGCCGGGTCGCTGCGGGGGTGTCCTCGAACGGCGCGTGACCGAGGCCCAGCAGCTGCCGGGCGACCGACGCGGCCATCCGGAACCCCGGCGCGGCCAGGCCGTGGCACCGGCCCGCCACCGCCGCGCATTCGCCGATCGCCCAGATCGCCCCGTCGGCGGTGCGCAGCCGGTCGTCGACGAGGAAACCGCCGCGCTCGCCGGTGGCCAGCCCGGCCGGGGCCGCGAGCTCGTCGCGGGGGCGGATCCCGGCGGAGAAGACGACGAGTTCCGTCTCGATCCTCGTGCCGTCCGCCAGGGTCACCCCGCACACCCGTCCGTCGGCGCCGGCGTCCACCGACGCGGTCACGGCCGCGCAGTGCACGCGGACGCCCAGACCGCCGACCAGGGAGGCGAGCAGCTCGCCACCCGTGGCGTCGACCTGGAGGGGCATCAACCGGTCCGCCATCTCCACGACATGGGGCCGTGTTCCGAGGAGCCGCAGCGCGTCGGCCGCCTCCAGACCGAGGAGCCCGCCGCCGATGACGACGGCCGGCCGGCCGGGCCGGGCGGCCGCCCGGATGGCGTCGATGTCCTCGACCGTCCGGTACGTGAAGCAGCCGGGCAGATCGCGCCCGGGCACCGGCGGCACGAACGGCCGCGATCCGGTGGCCAGGACCAGCGCGTCGTACGGCTGGCGGGTGCCGTCCGCGCGGATCACGGCCCGGCCGGTCCGGTCGACGGCGGTCACCGGCGCGGAGAGCCGAAGGTCGACCACGGGGTCGTGGGCGGCGAGCGCCAGTTCGGCGGGGGTGCGGCCGTCGACCAGGGAGGAGAGGGAGACCCGGTCGTAGGCGGGACGCGGCTCCTCGGCGAGGACGACGACCCGCCAGCTGTCCGTACGGTCCAGCGCGCGCAACTCCTCGACCAGCCGGTGGCCGGTCATGCCATGGCCGACGACGACCAGGATCCGGCTCATGACACCACCTCCAGAGGCTCGGCCGCGCCGCGCAGGGCGGCGCACAGGCTCCGCACGCCGTCGGCGCAGCCCCCGCACCCGGTGGTGGCCCGGGTCGCCACCGCGACCGCGCGCACATCGTGCGCGCCGTCGTGCCAGGCGTGGACCACGTCCCCCTTGGTCACGTGGTTGCACTGACAGAGCACCGCGTCGTCCGGCAGCGCCGCCGGTTCGCTCTCCGCGTCCCGCACGGCGCTTCCGAGCAGCAACGCCACCCGGTCGCCGGGCACGGGCCGGCCCTGGTCGAACAACTGCCCCACGTCGGCGATGGCCCGCGGCAACCCGACCAACACGGCGGCGGCGACGCGCTCCTGGCGCACCACGAGCCGCGCGTAACGCCCCCGGGCGGGATCGGAAAGCGTGACGACCTCGCCCTCGGGACGGGCGGCGCCCGGCGCCGGCGAGTCCGGCGGGGTGGCCGGCGTGTGGGCGGAGCCCGCCGCGCCGGGGCTTCGGTTCACCGCGGGCGGGCACACCTCCGCCGCCGAGCACGGGGCGCCGTCCCCCGTGGTCCGGTTCGGTTCGGCCGCAGCCGGCCGGGGCGCCCCGTCGTCGGACCCCCCACCCATGTACGCCACGTCCAGCCCCGGCGTCCTCGGCCGCACCAGCAGCGGCGGGCGGACGTAGCCCGTCGTGGACGCCCCCGACAGGACCGCCGCCAGGGTGTCCGCCTGGGACCAGGTCTCGGAGAGGTGGCCCGCCGAGCCGCCCGGGGGGCTCGCGCAGTCGCCGAGGGCGTGGATCGACGGGTCGCTGGTGCGCAGCCGGGCGTCGACCAGGATGCCGCGGTGGACCTCCAGGCCGGCCGCCCGGGCGAGGGACGTCTCGGGGGTCGTGCCCGTGCACAGCAGGACCGTGTCGGCGCGCAGGTCGTCCCAGGCCGTGACGCGGGTGCCGAGGCGCAGTTCGACCCCCAGATCCTCCAGCCACGAGGCCACCAGCGCGCCGGCCACCGGGTCGAGGCCCCGGCTCATCGGATGGGGGCCGGCGTGCGCGAGGACCGTCTCGTGGCCGCGCCGGCGCAGCGCCGAGGCCGTCTCGACGCCGAGGACTCCGCCGCCCACGACGGCCACCCGGCCCCGGACGGGCCGTACGCAGTCGGCCAGGGTCCGCACGGTCCGCACCGCCCCGGTGTCCGGGGATCCCGGGACCGCCGTGCGTGCGCCGGTCGCCAGGACCAGCGTGTCGTACCGCTTCACGGTCCGGCCGGCCGGTGTCGTGGCGTGCACGAGGCGCCGGGCGCGGTCGATGCCGTGGACGGTGACGCCCGTCCGGACCCGGACGCCCTCCGGCGGAGGGGGCAGCGTCAGCGCCTCGGGCGGCAGGGTGCCGTCGAGGACGGAGGTCAGCAGGGTGCTCTGGTACGCGGGAACGGGCTCCGCGCCCAGGACCGTTACCGGCCCCCGGTGCCCGAGAGCCGCCAGCCGCGCGGTCAGGCGGTGCGCGGCGAGTCCGTTGCCCACGACCACGATCCGGTTCATGCCGTCACCGCGGCCGGCTCGATCCGTACCGCGCTCACCTTGAACTCCGGCATCCCGCTGCGCGGGTCGAGCGCCCCACTGGTGATCAGGTTCGCCCGTCCCTCCCCGGTGTAGTGGAACGGCAGGAACACCGTGTCCGTCCGCAGGCTCTCCACCAGCCGCACCCGCGCCACCACCGACCCGCGCGCCGACGTCACCCGCGCGCTCGCGCCCTCGTTGAGCCCGGCGCGCCGGGCGGTGTCCGGGTGGACCTCCACGAACGGCTCCGGCGCCGCGGCGTTGAGCTGCCGCACCCGGCGGGTCTGTGCCCCGGACTGGTAGTGGGCGAGGACACGGCCGGTCGTGGCGTACAACGGGTACTCCGCGTCCGGGACTTCGGCCGAGTCGCGGTGGTCGACCGGGGTGAAGCGCGCCCGGCCGTCCGGATGCGCGAAGCGGTCCAGGAAGAGCCGGGGCGTGCCCGGATGGGGTGTGCCGATGCCGCCGCGGTCCGGGCACGGCCAGTGCAGCGCCTCGCCCGCGTCCAGCCGCTCGTAGCTGATCCCCGAGTAGTCGGCGCGCCCGCCCCGGCTCGCCCGGCGCAGCTCCTCGAACACCTCGCGCGGCGCGGCGGGGAACCGCTCGGCCGGCTGGCCGAGCCGTACCGCCAGCTCCCGCAGCACCTCCAGGTCGCCGCGGACTCCGGCGGGCGGGTCGAGGAGCGCGCGGCGGCGCAGGACCCGTCCCTCCAGGTTGGTCAAGGTGCCTTCCTCCTCTGCCCATTGGGTCACCGGAAGCACCACATCGGCCATCCGCGCCGTCTCCGACGGCACGAAGTCGGCCACCACCAGCAGGTCCAGCGCGGCGAGCCGCTCGGTGATCCGGCCGGCGTGCGGGGCGGAGACCACCGGGTTCGAGCCGAAGACCAGCAGGGCGCGCGGACCGCTCCCGGTGCCCAGCGAGTCGAGGAGCTCGTACGCGCTGGGGCCCGGACCCGGCAGTGACCGTGCCGGTACGTCCCAGACCTCGGCGACGTGCTCACGCGCCCGGCGGTCGGTGATCATTCGGTAGCCGGGCAACTGGTCGGACTTCTGGCCCAGCTCGCGCCCTCCCTGGCCGTTTCCCTGTCCGGTCAGACAGCCGTAGCCGCTGCCCACCCGGCCCGGCAGGCCCAGCGTCAGCGCGAGATTGATGAACGCCGAGACGGTGTCGGCGCCCTTGCTGTGCTGCTCGGCGCCCCGGCCGGTGAGCACATAGGCGCGACGGGCGCCGGCCAGCAGCCGTACCGCCTCCCGCAGTTCGTCCGCGGGGACCCCGGTGACCCGTTCCGTCCGCTCCGGCGTCCAGGAGACGGCATGCCGCCATGCCGTGTCGAAGCCGCTGGTGCGGTCCTTGAGGAACGCGTGGTCGAGCAGACCGTCCACGACGGCCACGTGCGCCAGGCCGAGCGCCAGGGCCAGATCCGTGCCGGGCACCGGCCGCAGATGCAGCAGCGCCCGCTCGGCGGTCGGTGTGCGGCGCGGGTCGACGACGATCAGGTCGGCCCGGTCGAGGTGGCGCATCAGCGGCGGCATCGTCTCGGCCGGGTTGGCGCCGGCCAGCAGGACGACATCGGCCCGGCCCAGATCGGTCACCGGGAACGGCAGTCCCCGGTCGATGCCGAACGCCGCGTTGCCCGCGGCCGCGGCCGAGGACATGCAGAACCGGCCGTTGTAGTCGATCCGGCTCGTCCCGAGCGCGACACGGGCGAACTTGCCCAGCAGATAAGCCTTCTCATTCGTCAGGCCGCCGCCGCCGAACACGGCCACAGCGTCCGGACCGTGCGCGCGCCGGATCGCCCTCAGCCGCCCGGCGATCAGGTCGAGGGCGGTGTCCCAGCCGGCGGGGGCGAGCGCCCCGTCCGCGCCCCGCACCAGCGGCTGCCGCAGCCGGTCCGGCACGCCGAGGACCTCGGGGGCCGTCCAGCCCTTCTGGCAGAGGCCGCCCTGGTTCACGGGGAACGCGGACGGCTCGACCCGTACCTCGTCCTCCGGGACCCGGGTCAGTCGGGTCCCGCACTGCAGGGCGCAGTACGGGCAGTGCGTGTGCACGGTACGCACCGGAACGCGCGGGTCAGACACGGGTGACTCCCGGCCGTACGGGAGCGGGGCCGGACTCGGCCGCGCGCGCCGGGCGCAGGTAGACCGCCCAGGTCACCGCCACGCAGACCGCGTAGAAACCGAGGAAGGAGAGGAACGCGGGGGTGCCGCTTCCGCCTCCGCCCCCGTAGGAGGCGCGGAAGACCAGGTTGACGGCGACCCCGCCGAGCGCGCCGACCGCACCGGCGATGCCGATCACCGCGCCGGACAGGCGGCGCGCGCGGGCGAAGGAGGCCGTGGCGTCACGGCCCCCGGTCACCTCGAGACCGGCCTGCCCGGCGAAGACGGCGGGGATCATCTTGTACGTGGAGCCGTTGCCGACGCCCGTGAGGACGAACAGCACGGTGAACCCGCCGACGAACAGCGCGAACGAGTCCCGCTCCGAGGCCGTCAGGAGCACCCCCGTCCCGGCGGCCATCGCCACGAACGTCCAGCAGGTGACCCGCGCGCCGCCCCACCGGTCGGCGAACCTGCCGCCCATCGGACGGGCCAGCGAGCCGAGCAGCGGGCCGAGGAAGGTGTACGAGGCCGCCTCCAACGGCGTCGACCCGAACTGGGTCTGCAGGACGAGCCCGAAGGCGAAGCCGTACCCGATGAACGAGCCGAACGTGCCGATGTAGAGCAGGGAGATCCACCAGGTGTGGCGGTTGCCGAGCGCCTCGCGCTGGGCGCCGCCGCCCCCGCCCCGCAGAGGCGCGATGTTGTCCATCCGCAGGGCGGCGAGGAGCGAGGCGGTGACGATGAGCGGCAGATAGACGCCGGCGACGTACGACGGGTGCGTGTCACCGGCCGTGCTGATGACCAGGAGTCCGAGGAGCTGGACGACGGCGACCCCGAGGTTGCCGCCGCCCGCGTTGAGCCCGAGGGCCCAGCCCTGGTGGCGCTGCGGGAAGAAGGCGGTGATGTTCGTCATCGAGGAGGCGAAGTTGCCGCCGCCGACGCCGGCGAGCGCGCCGATGACCAGGAACACCCACAGGTCGGTGCCCGGGCGCTGGACGAAGTACGCGGCGGCGCTCGCCGGGACGAGGAGGACGGCGGTGGCGAACACGGTCCAGTTGCGGCCGCCGAAGCGGGTGACGGCGTAGCTGTACGGGAGCCGCAGCACCGCGCCGACCAGCGTCGGCGTGACCACCAGCAGGAACTTCTCACCGGGCGTGAACGGGAGCCCGATCCGCGGGGACATGAACAGCACGAGGACCGACCACATGCTCCACACCGAGAACCCGATGTGCTCGGAGAGCACGGACAGCGCCAGGTTGCGGCGGGCGACGGTCTTGCCGCGCGTCTCCCAGAACCGGACGTCCTCCGGGTCCCAGTCCTCGATCCAGCGACCGGACGCCATCACGCACCGCCCCTCATCGTTCGGTCCCGCGCAGCGCGCGGTCCACGAGGGGACCGGCCGCGCCGGTGTACTGGGACGGGTCGCACAGCGCCGCCAGTTCGTCGGCGTCCATCAGACCGTGCAGCTCGGGAGCCTCGGAGAGGACGGCTCGCAGCGGCCGGCCGCTCTTGTCCGCGGTGACCGACGCCCACGTCAGCAGCTCCTTGGCGGCGGCCTTTCCGAGCCGGGGCGCGAGGACGGCGGCGATCCGCTCGGAGACGACCTGGCTGCCGGTGAGGGCGAGGTTCTCCCGCATCCGGTCCTCACGGACCTCCAGGCCCTCCGTGAGCTCCACGGCGGTGTGCGCGGCGCCGCCGGTCAGCCACAGGCACTCGCGCAGGAGCTGCCACTCGGCGTGCCACACGCCGCCCGACCGCTCGTCCTCGGAGACCAGGCACTGCACCAACCCGCCGGACAGCGCCGGTACTTGCAGGGCGGCGCTGCGGATCAGGGTGGCGAGGACCGGATTGCGCTTCTGCGGCATCGCGGAGGAGCCGCCGCGGCCGGCGCGGGTCGGCTCGGTGACCTCGCCGACCTCGGTCCGGGTCATCGACTGCACATCGACCGCGATCTTCCCGAGCGCGCCGGCGGTGAACGCGAGCGCGGACGCGAGGTCGGCGACCGGGGTCCGCAGGGCGTGCCACGGCAGCATGACACGGGTCAGCCCGGTCTCGGCGGCGAACGCCTCCGAGAGCCGGTCCTGGTACGCGCCAGGCTCCACCGGGTGGTCGGCGGGGCCGTCGATCCGCGCGTACTCGACGTACCCGGCGAGGGTCCCGGCGGCGCCGCCCAGGGAGATCGGCAGCTCTGAGAGCACCCGGCCCAGGCGGGCGTCGGCGTCCAGCACGATCTGGCGCCAGCCGGCCGCCTTCAGCCCGAAGGTCGTCGGCACGGCGTGCAGGGCGAGCGTCCGCCCGGCGATCAGCGTGTCCCGGTGCCGGGCGGCGAGCCCGGCGAGCGCGGCGGCGGTACGTCCGAGGTCGGCCCGGATGACCCGGATCGCCCGGTCCGCGACCAGCATCGCGCCCGTGTCGAAGATGTCCTGACTGGTCGAACCCCGGTGCACGTACTCGGCGGCGGCCGGGTCGTCCGCGGCGACGACCCGGGTCAGCGCCCGCACCAGACCCACGACGGGGTTGGCGGTCTCCCGCGCACTGAGCGCGAGCTCCCGCACATCGAACCGCTCGGCCCGGGCGGCCCGCGTGATGGCCCGCGCCGCGAACCCGGGCACCGTCCCAAGCCGCGCCTGCGCCCGCACGAGCGCCGCCTCGGCATCGAGCATGGCCTGCAGCCACGCCCGGTCCCCGACGGCACTCTCGACGGGCGTCCCGGCCCGCACGGGCGAGAGCAACCCGGAATCGTAGGCGTCGGCGGGGACGGGTGCGGCTTCCGCGGCACGCCGCGCGCCTGCGGGGTGGGGGCCTGCGGCGTCCTGCCCGAGCGGCTCACGGGCGTCGTGGGCGCCTGCGGCGCCCGAGGTGTGCGGGCTGCCGGGGTTCTCGGCGGCTGCCGCCGCCGGGCAGCTTGCGGCGCCCGGGTCGCGTTCGCCGCGCGATGCCTTCCCCGCGGCTGCGGTGTCGGCGCCCGTACTTGCGGCGCCCGGTTCGGCACCGGAGGTGTGCGGGCTGCCGGGGTTCTCGGCGGCTGCCGCCGCCGGGCTGCTTGCGGCGCCCGGGTCGCGTTCGCCGCGCGATGCCTTCCCCGCGGCTGCGGTGTCGGCGCCCGTACCTGCGGCGCCCGGTTCGGCACCGGAGGCGTGCGGGCTGCCGGGGTTCTCGGCGGCTGCCGCCGGGCTGTCTGCGGCGCCCGCGCCGGCCGCGCCCGGCGCGGCCCCGACCGTTCGCGGCGTCACACGATCACCCCCGTCAGTTCGGCGTCGTCCGTCACCGGGCGGACGGACTGGGGGACGTGCGCCGATGGGGGGAGGGTGCGCAGGGCGCGGGCTATCGCGTCGGAGTCGCTGAGGGTGACCGAGTCGACGCCCGGCCGGATGCCCGCCGCCGTCACCCAGTGGACGGACTCCGTCGGGACGCCGTAGGCGAAGCGGCGCGGGTGCGGGCGGCCGCGGCCGTCGATGACGCGGTACGGGCGCTCGGTGACCGCCAGGCCGCCGGTCTCGTAACTCGTCCCGCAGGCACCGGCGATGCGGTACGGCGCCGCCTGGTCGGTGTTGAGGAGGTGCAGCATCAGCGGGTCCCGCGTGCGTCGCAGGTCCGGTTCCGGCAGGCGCGCCTCGATCAGGACCGCCGCCCTCACCGGCGGCCCCGGCACCGTGCCGGACGCGGCCACGAACGACGGGGCCGCCGCGTCCAGGCGGATCTGGGTGCCCGGGCCCATCACCTCGAGGACACCCGCCTCGATCAGCGCGATCATCTCCTCGATGCGCGACGCCGGCGGGCCGATCGACAGGAAGCCGTTGAGCGGGGTGTACCAGCCCTCCAGGTCGTCCCGGTGGGAGTTGCCCTCCAGGCCGCCGTGGTCCACCGCGAGCCGGACCTCGTTGCGCAGGTCGCGCAGCACGTCGAGCGCGGCCTTCAGGGGCCCCTCGACGTTCCCCGCCCTCGCGTCGGCGACGTCCCGCGCCAGATGCGCCAGCAGCCACGCCCGGAACTCCGACCGGTCGGCGAACTCCCGCTCCCCGTACGGCCTCGACAGCTGCTCCCAGTCCCAGCGCTCGGCCTCCTTGACGCCGTGTTCGGCCACGAGCGCCTCTCGCTCGGCCTCGCCGTCGAGGGCGAGATAGCGGGTGGTGAACTCCTCCCGCTCGGCGCCGCGCCCCAGGGACTCCAGCAGCGTGCCGTAGTAGACGCTCTCCACCTCGCGGGAGATCAGCGGCCACAGGTCCTGGCTGAAGTTGACCCGGTCGCCGTCGACCGACCTGCGGCGCAGGTCCGCGATGAACTCCGGGGTGAGCAGCTGCGGCAGGTGGCGTCCGTACGCGCCCTTCTGGTTCTCGCCGCGCGCGTGGTACGGCACGCCGCGCCGCGACGAGGCGAAGAGCCTCGGCTCACGGCCGGACGGCCGGTACACGAGCCGGTCGTCCTCGCGGCGCTCGAACGCCCCGCCGCGTCCGACCGTGAACAGCGCCATGTGGTCGAAGAAGTTCAGCCCGAGACCGCGCAGCAGGACGTGCTGTCCCGGCTCGATGGAGCCGAGGTCCAGGTCCGCCGGGTTCCCGGGCGTGACATAGGTGAGGTTGTGGATCCGGGCGAGGCTCGCCGTACGGGCCTCGCGCGCCGTGAGCTTCGCCGGCACATGGCCCTGCGCGAGCACCACCCCGTCGAGGTGGTTGAGCCGGGTGCCGTCCTCCAGACGCACCCCCTGCGGCCCGCCCGGCACCCCGTGGGTGTCGGCCATGGCGACCGCCCGCGTCCGGTGCACCCGTACGGTGATGTGCTCCGGCGCCCGCGCCACCACCCGCAGGAAGCTGTCGTGCAGGTAGCGCCCGTAGAAGGCGCGCGTGGGGTACGCGTCGGGGCCCAGCCGCCGCGCCTCCGCCAGGGTCGCCGCGTCGTAGCCGTCGGTGGACGCGCCCGCGTCGGCCAGCGCCGACAGCTCCCGCGCCCACTCGTACAGGCTCGGTCCCGGCTCGATCGGCCCCTCGATCCGCGCACTGTCGTCGGTGTACACGGTGACCTGTGAGGCGACGGTGTTCATCAGCAGATGCCGCGACTGCTCGGTGCGCCACACGGCCCCCGCGCCGGGCGCCGCCGGGTCGACGACGTGGACCGTCAGCGTGCCGTACGCAGGGGAGAGCCGTTCGTTGGCGCAGAGCCGCTCCAGGACGGACAGCCCACGGGGGCCGGCGCCGACGATGCAGACTTCCGCATGACCGCTCTTCATAGGGTCTCCGTTCTCGGGTGATGGGGGCGGTGGCTGCGCGGTGACGGCGCGGAGCGCGGCGGCAGGGGTGGGGCGGCAGGCGCGGAAGGGCGCCCGCCGCCGCTCGGGAAGGGCTACTTGCCCTGGTCGCCGGCCGCGAGCAGCCGCGCGAGCTCCAGTCGCTTGATCTTCGTCGTGGCGGTCTGCGGCAGCTCACCGAGGCGCCACTGCACCGGCTCCGCCATCGGCGGCAGCGACGCCGCCGCTGCCTTCCAGGCGGCGTGGTCCAGCGGCCGGTCGTCCTTGGTGCAGACGACGGGGACGGCGGTCCCGTCCTCGCCCGGGATGATGATGACCTCGGCCAGCTCGTCGAGCTTCCCGAACAGGGTGTCCTCGGCGGCCAGGGTGGAGCCGAAGCCCTCGATCAGGTCGACCTCGCGGTCGAGCAGATGCACGCAGCCCCACTTGGTGCGGTAGCCGACATCGCCCATCCGCCACCAGCCGCCTTCGGAGACCTGCTGGTCGTAGCGGGCCTGCTCACCGAGGTAGGTGACGATCCGGCCGTCGCTGCGGACCTCGATGTAGCCGGGGTTGTCGGGCGACGGCTCCTTGCCGTCGCGGCTGACGACCCGTACGTCGGTGAAGCCGGGGAAGGGGTGGCCGACGCAGCGGCCGTCGTCGTCGAGGGAGCGGCGGCGGGTGAAGGCACGCACCACGGCCGGGCCGACCTCGCTCTGCCCGTACAGCTGGCCGAACAGCGGGGCCCTGCGCCGCGACGCACGCAGCAGCCGGTGCACGGTCCTCGGGTGGATCGCGTCGAAGGTGGAGCTGAAGAGCTTCACATTGGCCAGCGGCCGGCGCGGGTCGTGCGCCAACTCCTCCCATTCCATGAAGGAGTTGGGGTGCGCCTCCAGGATGCCGGGGCGCAGCTGCGCGAAGAGGTCCGCGGCCCGCTTGGGGTCGGAGTCGGCGAGCACGATGATCGGGAAGCCCCGGTGCAGGGAGATCGCGAGCGCCGTGAACAGCCGCGAGTGCACGAACGAGACGTGCATCGCGATGGGCTCGGGGCGCCGGAACAGCGGCTTGATCACGGACGCCTGCGGCCGGTAGCGCGCCTCGAGCGTCCGGCCGGTGTGCACGGCGAGCTTGGGCGTCCCCGTGGTGCCCGAGGTGTGCGTGATGAGCGTGGGGTGCTCCGGGGGCATGGTCACCGGGGCCACCCGGTCGACGCCCTCCAGGGAGGCCAGTTCGACGGCGCCCTCGTGGCTGCCCGAGGCCAGCAGGACCTTCTCGGCCCGGTCGAAGACCGATGCGGGCAGGTCGTTCTCCAGCTTGGCCGCGTCGGTCAGCAGGAACGGCCGGTCCGTGCGGCGCACCAGCTCGGCCGCGGTCTCGCCGTCCAGCTTGGGCGAGAGGAGCACCGGTACGGCTCCGATGCGGGCGATGGCGCAGGAAAGGAGCGTGATGTCGAAGCCGTCGGACTTGTAGACGACGACCCGCTCACCGGGACGCACCTTCGCGGCCCACAGCCGGGAGGCGAAGTCGTCGATGAGATCCGCGACCTCCGCGACGGTCGCCCGCCGGCCGAGCCGGGGGGCGATGTCGAGGTCGTGATCGAGGATCACCACGTTCGCGGGATGCCGGGCCGCCGCGCGCTCGAACAGCGTGCCCAGCCGGATGCCACGGTTTCCAATGCGCTGAAGCAGCATGACCCCAAGCTCTCGTCAGTAGAGATATGCCAAAGTCGGGCCGCCCCTGCGGGAATGGGAATTGCGGCAGGGGCCGTTCCTGAGCCGAAATATGAGGGCTGTTTTCACCGGTCGACGGGAATACTGCTGAGGGGGGTGGGTGGGGGTCAACGAATGGCTTCAGGGTCCGTCAAGTCCAGGGCGCGGTACGTCAGGTCGCGGGCGCGTCCGCTTCCGCCACGTCCAGCGCGAAGTGCAGCGCCCCGATGCGCATCCGCTGTGCGTGGTAGAAGCGCTGAGCGCCGTGGTTCGCCGTGCCGGTGTCCAGCTCGATCCGTACGCACCCCGCCCGCCTGGCGCGTTCCCGCAGCTCGGCGAGGAGGTGGGCGCCGACACCGGTGGAGCGGGCGGAGGGCGCGGTGACGAGGTCGTCGACGAAGAGCAGCCGGCCGCGGCTGGTCGCCAGGACCCGGTGTGTGGCGACGCCCACACACCGCCCGGCGGGATCGTATACGGCGGTGAACACCAGCCCCTGTCCGTGCGACGCGACGGCGAATTCGGTGAACTCGACTTCTCCGAGACCCGGTCGCAGGGTCCTGATCAGTGGCGCGACATCGTCGGCCATGGCCGGTTCGCCCGGCTTCACATCCCTCATTGTCAATTTCACGGTCTCAGCCTAGGCCGCTAATCCCGCAGATCCATACGGAGTTGACACACAAGGGGTTACGGGTGGGAAACACATGGGCCCCCCTGCCAGAATCCCGTCCCATGCGCGCTGCCTACATCGAACAGCTCGGATCACCGGACGTCATTCAATACGGGGTCGTGGCCGATCCCCGCCCCGGGCCCACGGACGTCCTTGTCGACGTCCTGGCCGCCACGGCCAATCCGGTGGACACATTCGTCCGGTCCGGGCTTTTCCGTACGCCCACGCCCTTTCCCTTCGTGATCAGCCGTGACCTGGTCGGCACGGTCGCCGAGGTGGGTCCGGGAGCGGCCGGCTTCGCCGTCGGCGACCTGGTCTGGAGCAACAGCCTCGGGCACGGGGGGCGTCAGGGCGCCGCCGCGCAGAAGGCAGTGGTCGCCACCGACCGGCTGTACCGGCTGCCGGCCGGCGTCGACCCGACCGCCGCGGTCGCTGTGGTGCACCCGGCGGCGACGGCGTATCTGGGGCTGTTCACCCATGGACGGATCAGGCCCGGCGAGACGGTCGTGGTCGCGGGCGCCGGCGGCAACGTCGGCAGCGCGATGGTGGTGCTGGCCGCGGAGGCCGGCGCGCGGGTCCTCGCCACGGCGAGCGAGCGGGACGCGCAGTACGTGCGGTCGCTGGGCGCGGCGGAGGTCTTCGACTACCGGGCGCCCGAGGTGTACCAGCGGATCGCGGAGGCGAGCCCCGGGGGCGTCGACGCCTATCTCGACTGCTCGGGCACCAACGACCTGGGCCACACCGTGGACTTGCTGGCGCGGCGCGGCCGGGTCGTCATCCTGGCCGGGGCCCGTTCGACGCCGGTGCTGCCGGCCGGGCAGCTCTACATGAAGGACTGCTCGATCGTCGGCTTCGCCATCTCGCACGCCTCGGCGTCGGAGCTGGCGGAGGCGTCGGTGACGATCAACCGGCTCCTCGCGGCGGGGCGGTTGCGGCCGCGGGCGGTGGAGGCGCTGCCGCTGAGCGAGGCGGCGGACGTCCACCGGCGCCTGGAGAAGGGCGCCCTGCACGGCCGGCGGGTCGTCCTGCGGACGGCCTCCCCGTGACACGGGCGGCCGTCCTGGGTTCACCGGTCGGCCACTCGCTGTCCCCGGTGCTGCACCGGGCCGCCTACGAAGCGCTCGCTCTCGACGACTGGAGCTACACGGCCATCGACTGCGACGCGCGCGAACTCCCGGGCGCTCCACGGTCGTTGGACGACGGCTGGGCCAGGCGTCTCGCTCACCATGCCGCTGACGCGGGCGGTCCTTCCGCTGCTGGACACGGTCTCGGAGCGGGCGCGCGCCGTCGGCGCCGTCAACACCGTCGCTCTCGATGCTGCTCCACCAGGCGGTGGCCCAAGTGAGCCTGATGACGGGCCGCGACGACGTCCCGCCGGCCCCCATGCGGCCGGCCCTCACCCGGGCGGCGAACGCGCGAACAGCCGTGTGAGCGGCGGTTCCCCGCTGTACGGTGGCCGTAGGAGCAGTTGAGCACGGGGGGAATCACAGTGGCATCGATCTTGATTCTGTTCGGAGTCCTGGCCGGAGCCGTCGTGCTCCTGATCGTCACCCTGCTGCGGCGCGGAGGCGGCCGCACGCAGAACGTGGAGGGCCTGCTCATCGAGCAGGCGGCCCGAGAGCGGGCGCACCACAACCGGACGTCCTTCAACTCCCTCGGGGCGCACAACGCGCCGCCGACGGTGGGGGACAGCCACCACCGCTAGCGGGCCGCGCGTCCCTCAACCCTGCCGCGCCGGTTCCGGGCGTAGGAGCAGGCGGGCGAAGTCCCACGTCGGATCGGCGTCGCGGACCGCCCTCGGCCCCCGCGCCCCGGTGGACGCGGCGTAGGACAAGGCGAACACACCGGCCGGCCGGTCCCACCCCGGGCCGCGCAGGGAGAACACACGGGACCGGCCCGGCGCGGCCAGTGCCTTCCTACTGCGTGGCAGCGACCGTTCGTGGTCGCGGATCTCCGACACCCGTCTCCCTCCGGCGTCGACGCGGCCCCAACTGCCCCGTCGGCTTGCCGGTCAAGCTTCTCCGGACCGGTCGGCGTCGGAGAAGGTGGTCCCACGACACCGATCACGGTGTGGCACGGTGACCATGACACACAGGGAATGCAGTGGCACAGGTCACCGTTGACCCTGCCTCGGGGCCGAACTAGTTTCGGCCAGCGATCCGGGGTTTTCTGTTTCGTTACACAACGGGGGTTGGGACCATGACCGTGGAAGGAGCGGATACCGGCGGCGCCGACGCACTGACCGTGCTCGAATTGCTCGCACAGCAAGCTCCGCCGAGCCGGTTCGACGAACTGCTGCACCACGCCCGCCGGGAAGGGGCGTCCGGTGAGCAACTCGCCCGTCTGGAGAGGGCCGTTCAGCTGGCCCGGGGGATCGGCTCGTCGTTCACGCGACGCGAGCAGCGGGAGGCCGGGCTCGAGGCCCTGGTCGACACAGCCCGGGATCTGACGTTCCCGTACGACCTGGACAGCCTGCTCCGGGTGATCACCCGGCGCGCCCGCCGCCTGCTCAGCTTCGACATGGCGTACGTCAGTCTGCGCGGCGGCAACGGCACGTCGTTCATCCACACCACCGAGGGCGCCGCCACCGCCCTCCACACCGGCCTGCGGGTCCTCGACGGCCGGGGACTCGGCGGCGAGGCGCAGGCCAACGGAGCGCCCGCGTGGACGGCCGACTACCTCCACGACGACCGCTTTCCGCACTCCGACGTCATCGACGAGGTCGTACGGGTCGAAGGGCTGCGCGCCATCATGGCCGTGCCGCTGCGCAGCGGAGACTCGTCGGTCGGCGCGCTCTACGGCGCCGACCGCAGGGTCCGCCACTACACCCCTGACGAGATCGGTCTGATGTGTTCGCTCGCCGACCTCGCGGCCGTGGCGATCGAGAAGGCGGGTCTGTTGGAGCAGACCCGGGCCGAGGTGACCGAGCTGGAGCTCGACAGCTCGCGGGCCCGTACGAGCCTCACCCGGATGCGGCACGTCAGCGAGGCACACAGCCGGATCATGAACCTCGTGCTGGCGGGCGGCGATCTGTGCAATGTCGCCAAGGCCGCGGGCGACGCCCTCGACGGCACCGTGATGATCCGTGACCCCGGGGGCCGCAGTCTCGCGTCGAGTCTCGCGACCGGCGGGGACATACCCGGCCTGGACGAGGAGGCCGTGGCGAAGGCGTCGCTGGACGCGCACGCGGGCCGCCGGCCCGTCGTCACCGGCGACAACACCTGGGTCGCCCCGGTCATCGCGGGCTCCGAGGACCTGGGCGTGGTGGTGATACGCCCCGCGACCGGGCTGACCGGAGAGGACGAGCGGCTGCTCGAACTGGCCGCCCAGTGCGTCGCGTTCATGCTGCTCATGCAGCGCTCGACCGCCGTCGCCGAGGGGCCCGTCCGTGACGAGCTGCTCGACGATCTGCTGGCCGAACCGCAGCACGCGCCGCACCAGATCGTGCAGCGCGCCCGCCGGCTCGGCATCGACCTGCGCAAGCCGCACGTCCTGGTGGTCGCCCGGCCCGAGGGCGGCGAGCAGGGCAGGGCGGTCGTCTGGGCCTCGTCGTACGCCTACCGGATGTCCGGTCTGAAGACCGTCCAGGGCGGCTGCATCGTCCTGCTGCTGCCCGGACTCGACGCGTCGGCCGCCGCGCGCGCGGTCTCCGGCGAGCTGTCACCGCTGCTCGGCCACCCCGTCTCGGTGGGCGCCGCCGGCCCCGGCTGGAGCCCGGACAGCGCGGGGCGGATGTATCTGGAGGCGCTGCGCTGCCTGGACGCGATGACGGCGCTGAACGGCGTCGGCTCCGCCGCGTCCGTCCAGGACCTGGGGTTTCTGGGGCTGCTGCTCTCCGACGACCACGACGTGGACGGTTTCATCGAGGCCGCGATCGGTCCCGTGCTGGACTACGACGCCGAGCGGTTCACCGATCTCACCCGCACCCTGGAGGCGTACTTCGCCTCCGGCGGCAGCCCGACGAACGCCGCCGAGGCGCTCCACGTCCATCCCAACACGGTCTCGCGCCGGCTGGAGCGGATCGGTGAACTCCTCGGCGGCGAATGGCAGAAGCCGGGCCAGGTCCTCGAAGTCCAGCTCGCCCTGCGGCTGCAGCGGACCCGCGACGTCCTGGCCCAGCAACGGGGCCTGGAACCCGGTCGTCAGCCGGTGGACCGGACGGTGTCGTAGGACGCGTCCCAGTCCGCGCTCAGGACCGTGGCCGCGTGGGCCGCGGAGGCGAGCGTGATGTGCCGGTGCCAGCCGCGGAAGGACCGGCCCACGAAGTCACGCAGCCCCGCGCCCTCGCCGACCTGGGCGAAGTCCCGCTCGACCCGGCGGGTCAGCTTGGTGAGCCGCAGCAGCTGGCCGACCGTCGCACCCGTCAGATCCGTGAGCCACAGCCGCGCCAGCGGCCGGCGCGGATCGTCCCACTCGCCCATCAGCAGGAAGTGACGCTCACGGTCACCCGAGGGGCCCGGCAGCGTCACCCGTACCGCCGTGGCCAGTGAGGTCCGGGACACCCTCCGCCCGGTCGCGGTGTCCAGCCATCCCACCGGCCTGCGCAGGCCCTTGAGCGACTCCAGGATCTGCTGGGCGGGCAGCGGACCCGCTCCGAAACCGGGCAGCGCGCGGTCCGCCACCGACAGCCGGCAGGTCGCGCCGATCCGGGCGACGACCGGCACTCCCGCCCCCGAGAGCCTGGTCAGTGCGGCGCGCGCGGCGCCTCCCCGGATGTCCAGGAGCAGCGGCTTGCGGGTCACGTCCTGCCACCGGGCGGTGTCCAGGGCGGCGGCGACCGCGCACTCCTCCAGTGTCTCCTCGCCCGCCTCCTCCGGGACCTCGGCGCGGTCCCGGCGGGTGCGGTCCTTCACCCACGGATCGGGCAGGAACAGCCGCCAGTTGACCGGAACGCTCACCTCCTCGGAGGCGAGCCACACCCCGAACGCCTGCTGGCCCCGGAAGACCTGGCCGCGCTCCGGGTCGAAGCGCCGGTCGACGCCCACCGAGTGCTCGCCCGCTTTGGGTATCGGCATGGACCGCACCACCCAGGCCTGCGGGCAGCTGTTGCGCTGGACATGGCCGGCGAGCGCGGCACGCATCGGCCGCCAGTCCCAGGTGGAGCTCGATATGAAGTGGTGCAGGCTCTGTTCGGCTGCCGGGCCGCCGATCTGTGCGGCGATGTTGCGGATGGACTTGCGTCCCTGGGCGGTGAGCAGCCCCCGGAGGTACTGCTCGGCCTTCACGCGCTGGTCACGGCGCGGAAACCTGGCGAAGAGCGTGGCACACAGCTCGTCGACGACATCGTCGGCCACGGCGCTGCGGATCGGCGCGCGCTCCAGCCGACGGATCCCCTGTGTATCGAGAACGGTCCTGCGTTTGGTTGTGACGGATGTACTCACGACACTCCTGCCCTACGGTTTGGCAGCCCCCTCCAGCTGCCCTTCAACCGTCGCGCGTCCGGGCGCGGGCCACGAGGTGTACTCGGCACCCCCCTGGTGCGGTGGATGGTGGGCGGACCACCGGTGGGGGGCGCGCCAGGGGCGGCGCCGGGTGCGCGGGCGGAGCGAAAAGCGCGCCGGGTGTGGTCGGACCACCAAGGGGTGTGGTCCGACCGCGGGGCGTCTGCCTGCGGCGTTGGGCCCGAGGACGTGATCTGACAGACTCGGCCGACCCTCTTTGACCGGCCGGTCGGCACGGCCGGAACATCGCCCTCACGAGGCGGCACGGGCCAGTACCCGGTTAATGCCCCAGGCCGGGAACTGGACCTGTGCGCCTCCCTCGGGCCTCCGGCCGACCGGTCCACGAGCTTGTTCAGGCCGGGTCCGTTCAGCCGGGCCCCGCCCGTCCCGTTCAGCCCGCCGTGACGTTTTCCGGCCGGCTTTCCGTCTCCGCGGCCTCCTCGTCGCGCCGCGCCACGAGGGATGCGTGCGTCGGCGCGTCGGGAACCCCGGGCGCCCGACGGCTTGCCATCTCCTTGCGCAGGACCGGCAGGACCTCTTCGCCGAGGATGTCGAGCTGCTCAAGGACCGTCTTCAGCGGCAGGCCACCGCTGTCCACCAGGAACAACTGCCGCTGGTAGTCACCCACGTAGTCGCGGAAGGACAGGGTGCGGTCGATGACCTGCTGCGGGGAGCCGACGGTCATGGGCGTCTGCTCGGCGAACTCCTCCAGGGACGGGCCGTGTCCGTAGACGGGCGCGTTGTCGAAGTAGGGCCGGAACTCCCGTACCGCGTCCTGGGAGTTCTTGCGCATGAAGACATGACCGCCCAGACCGACGACGGCCTGTTCGGGAGCGCCGTGGCCGTAGTGGGCGTACCGGCGTCGGTAGAGACCGACCATCTTGGCCGTGTGCTCCTTGGGCCAGAAGATGTGGTTGGCGAAGAAGCCGTCTCCGTAGTACGCGGCCTGCTCGGCGATCTCGGGGGAGCGGATGGAGCCGTGCCAGACGAACGGCGGGACGCCGTCCAGCGGGCGCGGGGTCGAGGTGAAGCCCTGAAGGGCCGTACGGAAGCGGCCCTCCCAGTTGACGACGTCCTCGCGCCACAGCCGGTGCAGCAGGGCGTAGTTCTCGATGGCGAGCGGGATGCCCTGGCGGATGTCCTGCCCGAACCACGGATAGACCGGGCCGGTGTTGCCCCGGCCCATCATCAGGTCGACGCGGCCGTCCGCCAGATGCTGGAGCGTCGCGAAGTCCTCGGCGATCTTCACCGGGTCATTGGTGGTGATCAGCGTCGTGGACGTGGAGAGGATCAGCCGGGACGTCCGCGCGGCGATGTGGCCCAGCAGTGTCGTCGGCGAGGACGGCACGAAGGGCGGGTTGTGGTGCTCACCCGTCGCGAAGACGTCGAGACCGACCTCCTCCGCCTTGAGGGCGATCGCGACCATCGACTTGATCCGCTCGTGCTCGGTCGGCGTCGTCCCCTTCGTGGGGTCGGTGGTCCTGTCTCCTACGGTGAAGATTCCGAACTGCACAACGCACTCCATCCCGCCCCAGGAATTGTCTTCTCACCGGCCGCGACCGCACCCGCCTCCCGGAGGAGCCGACGGAGAGCAGAAACGGAAACTAATCCGGTACGGCTCACGGTAGCGGGAAAAGGCGGGCGGCGCATGGTGACGAAGTCGCGCCCGGCCCTTTGACGGAACGCCCCGCGTGCACCACCCTCACTCGCCGGACGGCCGCCCGGCCGGGCCCGGAGGGAGCACTCATGACACCGGCACGCGACGCCGAAACGCCCACCATCACCTTCTGGTCGGACATCGGCTGCCCCTGGGCGACGCTTGCCCTGCACACCCTGCACGCCGCCGCCGACCGGCGCGGCCAGGAGATCCTCATCGACCACCGGGCCTTCCCGCTGGAGCTGTTCAACCGCCAGCCCACGCCCAAGCTGATCGTGGACGCCGAGATAGTGATGCTCGGTGCCCACCGTCCCGAGCTGGGGTGGCGGCTGTGGTCCGGCCACGAGTGGGAGTACCCCTCGAGCATCCTCCCGGCCATCGAGGCGGTGCAGGCCGCCAAGGACCCGGAGGTCGGCGGGCTGCGCGGCTCGGACCAGCTGGACACCGCACTGCGCCGCGCCTTCTACACCGAACACCGCTGCATCAGCATCCACTCGGTGATCCTCGACGTCGCGGAGGGCTGCGCCGACGTGGACGTCAAGGCGCTGGAGGCGGCGCTGGCCCGGGGCGCCGGCCGCCGGGAGGTGTACGAGCAGTGGCACCAGGCCCAGGGGCCGGAGATCCAGGGGAGCCCGCACCTCTTCGCGGCGGGCGGTCACGCTGTACACAATCCGGGGGCCCACTACACGTACAACGGCTCGCCGGAGACGGGCGGCTTCCCGCGTCTGGACCGCTATGACGACACCTGGGCGGAGGCACTCCTCACCTCGCTGACCAGCTGATACGCCACTGGGTCGCCGTGCGGGCCGGGGCCCGGGACCATTTTCCGGGCCGGCGCCGGGTGCTACGGGCGGGTCCTGCGGGGCCCGCCCGTCCGGCTTCGAGGATTACCGCGGAGTTACCACCTCGGCCTAGAGAAAAAACCAGGAGGTTGGTTTCATGGGAGGACCCTCGATGTTTCTACACCCCAGGAACCGCCATGACGAAGCAGGAACGGGCCGTGCGGACCCGCCGCGCCCTGATCACCGCCGCGGCGGAGGCATTCCAGGACGGCGGTTACGGCGAGGCCAAGGTCGCCGAGATCGCGGCCGGCGCCGGCGTCAGCGCCGGGGCGCTCCACTTCCACTTCGACAACAAGCACACCCTCGCGAGCGCCGTCGTGAAGGAGGCCGCGGCCGAGCTGCGCCGCGCCGTCATCCAGGTGTACAGCCGTCGGCTCACCCCTCTGCAGACCCTGACCGACCTCACCCACGGCTTCGCCGAACTCTTCCGTACGGACGTGGTGGTACGGGCGGGCTTCCGGCTCAACAGCGACGGTGACGTCGCCGTCTCCCTCCAGCTGCGCGACGAGTGGCACAACCGCGTCGGTCTGCTGCTCGGCCGGGCCGCCGCCGCGGGGGAGCTCGCCGCCGGCCTGCCCCACGCCTCGGCGGTCGCCTTCGTGGCCGCGTCGACCGCGGGCTTCGAAGTGCTGGGCCGCACCGACGAGAAGTGGCTCTCCCACGCCATGCTGACCGAGTTCTGGCGCGCCGGGCTGCGGATGCTGGCCACCCCCGAGGCCGTGGCGGCGCTCCGTCCCGAGGGGAGCACCGGCGGTCCCGGCGCCGAGCCGGGTGAGGACGCCGAGGTCGCCGAGGTCGCCTGACGACGAGATCCCCAGCCA
The DNA here is from genome assembly GCF_055577795.1 of Streptomyces sp. NPDC033174. Taxonomy (NCBI): domain Bacteria; kingdom Bacillati; phylum Actinomycetota; class Actinomycetes; order Kitasatosporales; family Streptomycetaceae; genus Streptomyces; species Streptomyces sp. NPDC033174. The sequence continues at coordinate 1,062,121 of NZ_JBVIPQ010000001.1, read as the reverse complement.
GAAACCGGCACAGCGGTTTCTGGCTGGGGATCTCGACGCATCCGTCCCCCGAGGGGGAAACGCGGACCGCTCGGTTGCCGGGTCAGTCCCGGATGGCGAAGCCCTCGACGACGCAGCGGAAGGCCATGCTGTCGCGCTGGAGACCGATGACCTCCACCGCGGCCGGGGGGCCGGAGCGAGCCGCGAGCGCGTGAGCCTCGATCCAGCAGGGTGCGTCGAACTCGACGTACCTGCTGGCGTACATGGCCAGCCCCGTGGGGTTGAAGTGCGGGGCGCCCGCGAAGGAGTACGCGGCCTGCTGCGCCGCCTCCATCAGGACCAGGCCGGGCACATGGTCGACGGCGTGGTCGATCAGCGCCATGTGGCCGGTGCCCCAGCGCAGACGCCAGCGGTTCGGCCGCTCGCCGGCGGCGAGGACGACCTCGCTGTCCGCGATCCGGCCGACCAGGGGAGCGGCGACCGGCGCGGCCGACTCGCCCGGAAGGGCGGTCAGATACTCGCCGCGCATCCGGCCGTACACCCGCGGCGGCACCCAGGTGAAGGTGGAATCGCTGGTCGCGAACGTCGCGCCGCGCTGGCGCATCACCGTCTGCACCCGCAGGCAGCGTCTGCCCTGCCAGGAGTAGACGGCCTCGACCTGCACCGGGTCGGTGAGGGTGGTCGTGTGGTGCGGGTCGGTCGTGTACGTCAGCTCGTTCATCAGGAACTTGTCCGAGGTCGGCACCTCGAAGGCGGCGTGGGCGAGCGAGAGGGCGACCTGCCGGATCGTCTGCGCGACCAGCATGTGGTGGTGGGCGCTGCCCGGCGCGGGGGCGAAGAAGCAGTGGTCGCCCGCCCAGTTGACGTCCACGGAGAAGGTCATCTCGTCGTGCCGGGTCCAGCCGGTTATCAGTACATCGCGGCTCAGATCACGGTGGGCGAACCGGGCCGCGAGAGCGTTCGGCGCTGACGGCTTCCCCTGCCGCGCCGCCGTGGTGCCGGTGCCGGTGCTGATCTGGTCCAGGACGGTCGTGGAGTGCATATCTGTTCCCCCCATGGGAAATGCGCGACGACTCTGCGATGGAGCGAGGATGACCCCCGCGGCACATAAGATACGGACCGCACGGTTTCTTTTTCAAGCCCCTGCGGGGAAATCGCCGCCCGCGACGGGCCGGACCCGGGGTGGCGACGGGTTGACCAGGCGGATAAGATACGGACCGTTTGGTTTTTTGGGGGCGGGACAGAGAACGAGAGCACGGACAGACCGGGAGGTTGGGCAATTGGCACGGCAAGAGCGGGCCATCCGCACACGTAGGGCGGTCCTGGAGGCCGCGGCGGAGGTCTTCGCCGAGTTCGGTTACGAAGCGGCGACCATCACGATGATCCTCGACCGCGCGGGGGTGAAGAAGGGAGCCCTCTACTTCCACTTCGCCTCCAAGGAAGAGCTGGCCCTGGGCGTACTCGAGCACGCGGTGACCGCCCCACCGCCCGAGCAGCCGCTCAAGCTGCAGACCGCCGTCGACACGGGTCTGCTGCTCGCCTACCGGCTCCCCCGGGAGCCGCTGCTGCGCGCCTCGGCCCGCCTCGCCGCGGACCAGAACGCACGGCACTTCTTCGGTGAGCCCTGGAACGAATGGGTGCGCGTGATGACCACGCAGCTCACCGAGGCCAAGGAGCGCGGAGAGGTACTGCCGTACGTCGACGCCACGGCCACGGCCGAGATGCTGGTCGGCTCCTTCAACGGCATCCAGATGCTGTCGCACGCGGTCTGTCAGATGGCGGACCTGGAGGTGCGGATCTCCCGCATGTACGACCTGACCCTGCCGGCCATCGCGGCCCCGGCGATCCTGGGCCAGATCGACACCTCCCCGTCGCGCGGCGCCGCGCTCTTCGCCCAGCAGGAGCGGGAGCTGACGCAGGAGGAGGACGACGACGAGGACGTCCCGCTCACGGCCTGAGGTGGGGCAGGCTCGGGGCGTGACCGGCCCGGGGCGCGACAGAGCCCGAGACACGACAAGCCTGAGACACGACGAAGAGGGGGGCCTCGGTCCATGGGTGTACGTGTGCGTGTGTATGTGCGAGAGAGATACGGCCTTCGGGGGAGGGGCGGGGCATGAGAGCCGTACGGTTCGACCGCTTCGGCGGACCCGACGTACTGGCGTGCGTCGAGGTGCCCGAACCTTCCCCCGGGCCGGGCCAGTTGAGCATCACGGTCGAGGCGGTCGGCGTGAACTACGCCGACACCCACCAGACCGACGGCTCGTATCTGGCCGCCGACCAGCTGCCGCACGTCCCAGGCAGCGAGGTCGTCGGCCGCACCGAGGACGGCACCCGGGTGCTCGCCCGGGTCCGCGGCGGCTACGCCGAGCGGGTCGTCGCGGACGCCTCCGCCGTCGTCCCGATCCCGGAGGACCTGCCCGCCGCCCAGGCACTGGCCCTGCTCATGCAAGGCCTCACCGCCTGGCACCTGCTGGCGACCGCGGCGCGCCTGGCGCCCGGCGAGACGGTCGTGGTGCACGCCGCCGCCGGAGGCGTCGGCAGCCTCGCCGTTCAGCTGGCCCGCCACATGGGCGCCGGCCGGATACTGGCCCAGGCCTCCACCCCGGCCAAGCGCGAACTCGCCCTCGACCTCGGCGCGGACGCCCCCGCCGACTACCCCCTGGACACCCCCGCCGACGTGATACTCGACGGCACCGGGGGCGCCCTGTTCGACGCCGCCCTCGGCTCCCTCGGCTGCCTCGGCCGGCTCGTCACCTACGGCAGCGCCGCGCGCACCCCGGCCACGCCCGTCGACCCCCAGCGCCTCTCCCGGCTCGGCGCCTCCGTCGTCGGGTTCTGGCTGCGGCCCGTACTGAACCGGCCGGACGCAATGACGGGTCCGCTGCGCGAGCTGCTCGCGCTCACCGCCGCCGGCCGGCTCCGGCCCCTGGCCGGCCCCTGTTACCCGCTCGCCGACGCCCGGCGTGCCCACGAGGACCTGCTGGCCCGCCGTACCACCGGCAAGGTCACCCTCGTCCCCTGACGTGCCCCTCCGGCTCGCCGCCCGGCCGCCCTCCCGGCCGGCGTCCGTGCCACCCGCGCGCCGGCGCCCGACCGCACCGCCCGCACAGCCCCCGCCCTTTCACGCCGTCGAACCGAGGAAGCCCATGGACAGCCCCGTGCCCTCCGAAGCGCCCGCCCTCCAACTGCCCACAATCACCGGGACCACCCGGCTCTACGCCGTCCTCGGCGACCCGGTCGCCCAGGTCCAGGCGCCCACCATGGTCAACCCGCTGTTCGCCAGGCTCGCCCGGGACGCCGTCCTCGTGCCCGTGCACGCCCGGCCCGAGCGGCTCGCCGAGATCGTCACCGGCCTCCAGGCCGTCGAGAACCTCGACGGTCTCCTCGTCACCGTCCCGCACAAGGCGGCCGTACGCCGCTTCGCGGACCTGGAGAGCCCCGCGGTCCAGCTGTCCGGCAGCGCCAACGCCCTGCGCCGTGAGCCCGACGGCCGCTGGCACGCCGACAACTTCGACGGGGCAGGCTTCGTCGCCGGGCTCGAAGGAGCCGGACACAAGGCCGCCGGGGCCCGGGTCACGCTGGTCGGAACCGGCGGCGCCGGCTGCGCCATCGCCCCCGCGCTGCTCGCGGCCGGAGTCGACCACCTGGTGCTCTGCGACCTCGACCCGGCGCGTACCGCCGCGCTCGCCGACCGCCTGGACGCCCGCTGGCCGGGCAGGACCACCCATGCGACCCGGCCGGACACGGAGGGCGCGGACCTGGTGGTCAACGCCACCCCGCTGGGGCTGCGCGCGAGCGATCCGCTTCCCTTCGACCCGGCGGCACTGGCGCCGGGGACCCTCGTCGCGGACATCATCATGAAGCCCCGGGAGACCCGGCTGCTGAAGACCGCCGCGGCCCTGGGGCTGCCGGTCCACCCCGGAGCTCCGATGCTGGAGTCCCAGCTCGCCCTCTACCGCGCGTACTTCGGCCTGGATAGGAGCCAAGACGTATGAATCCAAGGCGCAAGAGCCTCAGCACCTGCCGATTACCGGCAAATGGGCGGCCAGTTGGCGCACGAAACCTAGCCTGACGGCATGCAGCCGACCATCGCAGCGCGGACGTCCGTCACCTCTGCGCCTCCTCAGCCGTCCCCGACCGCCGGCACCTCGCTCGACGCCCGGATAGCCGAGGCGCTGGCCCGGCCCGCGGCCCAGCAGCCCCAGTGGCCCGACCCCGTCTCGGCCCTCGCGGCCGTCGGCACGCTGGAGACCATGCCTCCGCTCGTCGTGCCGCAGGAGGTCGACCGTCTCCAGTCCCGGCTGGCGGAGGTCGCCCGGGGCCGCGCCTTCCTGCTGCAGGGCGGCGACTGCGCCGAGACCTTCGCCGGGAACACCGAGTCCCATGTCCGGGCGAACCTGCGGACCCTGGTCCAGATGGCCGTGGTGCTGACGTACGCCGCCAGCATGCCGGTGGTCAAGGTCGGCCGGATCGCCGGCCAGTACGCCAAGCCCCGCTCCAACAGCACCGACCAGCTGGGCCTGCCGGTCTACCGGGGCGACATCGTCAACGGCTACGAGCCGGTGCCCGAGGCGCGGATCGCCGACCCGAACCGGATGCTCCAGGCGTACGCCCACTCCGGTGCGGCCCTCAACCTGACGCGCGCCTACGCCGGTTCGGGCTTCGCGGACCTGCACCGGGTGCACGAATGGAACCGCGACTTCCTGCGCACGTCACCCGTCGGTGAGCGCTACGAGGCGCTGGCCGCCGAGATCGACCGCGGACTCGACTTCATGTCGGCGTGCCGGGTCGACCACGGCGCGCTGCACTCCACCGAACTGTGGGCGAGCCACGAGGCGCTGCTCCTGGAGTACGAACGCGGCCTGCTGCGCCGCGAGCCGGACGCCGACGGCACCGAGAAACTGTACGGGCTCTCCTCCCACTTCCTGTGGATCGGCGAGCGGACCCGGCAGCTCGACGGCGCCCACATCGCCCTCGCCTCCGTGCTCGCCAACCCCATCGGTCTCAAGATCGGCCCCGGCACCACTCCGGAGCAGGCCGCGGAGTACGTCGAGCGCCTCGACCCCCACAACGTGCCCGGCCGGCTGACCCTCATCAGCCGGATGGGCAGCGGCAAGATCCGCGACGTGCTCCCCGCGATCGTGGAGCGGGTCACCGCCGGCGGCCACCAGGTCGTCTGGCAGTGCGACCCGATGCACGGCAACACCCACGAGGCCACCAGCGGTTACAAGACCAGGGACTTCGACCGGATCATCGACGAGGTCGAGGGCTTCTTCGAGGTCCACCGCGGCCTTGGCACCCACCCCGGTGGCCTGCACATCGAACTGACCGGAGACGACGTCACGGAATGCGTGGGCGGCGCCCAGGCGATCGACGACTCCGGCCTCGCGGAACGGTACGACACGTACTGCGACCCCCGTCTCAACCCCCAGCAGTCGATGGAACTCGCGTTCCTCGTGGCCGAGATGCTGCGCGGCTGACCACCGAGACAGACCGTCCACCCCACCCACCCGCTCTTCTGGAGGAAGATTTTCCATGGGCACCACGCCTGCGGCGACAGCGTCGCGCTGGCTGGCCCTCGCAGTACTCTGCGCCGGCCAGCTCATGATCATTCTTGATCAGAACATCGTCAACGTCGCCCTCCCGGCAGTCCAGACGGACCTCGGCATCAGCGCCACCAACCTGGTCTGGATCGTCAACGCGTATGTGATCCCCTTCGGTGGTCTGCTGCTCCTCGCCGGCCGCCTCGGCGACCTGCTCGGCCGTAAGCAGGTCTTCATCACCGGCCTCACGCTCTTCACCGTGGCCTCGCTCTTCTGCGGTCTGGCCAACGGCCAGGAGATGCTGATCGTCGCCCGCTTCGTGCAGGGCGTCGGCGGTGCCATCACCTCCGCCGGCATCCTCGGCATGATCGTCACCCTCTTCACCGGTGCCGAGACCGCCAAGGCAATCGGCGCCTTCAGCTTCGCCTCCGCCGGTGGCGGCGCCATCGGCCCCCTGGTCGGCGGCATCCTCACCGACTCGGTCGACTGGAGCTGGATCTTCTTCATCAACATCCCGATCGGTGTCGTCGTCGTCACCCTCGCGATGCGCACCCTGCAGAAGGAGCGCGGCCCCGGCCTCGGCTCCCAGGCCGACTTCCTCGGCGCCGTTCTCGTGACCGCCGGCCTGATGCTGCTCGTCTACACCATCGTCGGCATCGAGGAGCAGGGCTGGGCCTCCGGTCACACCCTCGGCTTCGCCGCGCTCGCGGTCGTCCTGCTCATCGGCTTCCTGGTCCGTGAGTCCAAGGCCGCGTCGCCGCTGCTCCCGCTGCGGCTGTTCCGCTCCCGCAACGTCTCGGGCGCCAACGTCATCCAGCTGCTCATGATCGGCGCGATGTTCGGCTTCCTGTACTTCGGGACGCTGTACCTCCAGCGCGTTCTCGGCTACGACCCGCTGCAGACCGGTCTGGGCTTCATCCCGGTCGCCGTGGCCATCGCCGGTGTCTCGCTGGGCCTGTCCGCCAAGCTCATCACCAAGTTCGGCGCGCGCACGATGCTCATCAGCGGTCTCGCCCTGATCGGTCTCGGCTTCGTGCTCTTCGCGCAGCTCCCGGTCGACGGCACGTACCTGGCCAACTTCCTGCCGGCCAACCTGCTGCTCGGTGTCGGCTTCGGTGCGGCCATGCCCGCGCTGATGATGCTCGGCCTGTCCGGCGCCACGCCGGAGGACTCCGGCGTCATCTCCGGTCTGTTCAACACCTCGCAGCAGATCGGTGGCGCCGTCGGCCTCGCGCTGCTCAACACCTTCGCGACCGCGGAGGCGGGGGCCAACCCGACGCCCGCCGCACTCACCTCCGGCTACAACCTGGCCTTCACCATCGCCGCCGGCTTCATCGCCGCCGGTCTGGTCCTGGCCATCGTCATGCTCAAGGCCGCCCCGGCGGCCCAGGGCGCGGACCAGTCGGCCGACGCTCCGTCGGACGCCGCCGTGCCCACGGTCCTGTAGGGCGGGCCCTCACGGGAGGGGGTGGTGCGCACATCGCGCACCACCCCCTTCGTGCTGCCCTGTCCCGGCGCCCGCTCAGGGAATCATTGATGGAGCTCGGTCCCGTCGGGCCCCGGCGCTCCCGGAGTCAACACCCCGGGGCCGTCGGTGTGAGCGGGGACGCGAAGAGGGGGTTGGTGCGCGATGCGCACCAACCCCCTCCGGGTCCCTCCGCGTCAGCTGCCGATGCTGCGCGGGTGGCGGAAGAAGTTGCTCGGGTCGTAGGCGTTCTTCACGGTGACGAGCTTGCCGTAGTTGCCGCCGTAGTACTTGGTCTGCCAATTGCTCAGCTCGGTGCTGGTGAAGTTCACGTACGCGCCGCTGGACATCGGGTCGAGGACCTTGCCGCCGTTGCCGGCCCAGGCCGTGGCGAGCGACACGTTCTCGGCGGTGGGGTTGGCGGCCTGCTGGTCGACGAAGCCGCAGACGAACTGCGCGTCGCGGTGCCAGAAGGCCGAGGCGCTGCGGCTGATGCGGTTGGCGGCGCCGCCCAGGGCCATCACGTGCAGCACCCGGGTGTGACCGGCCGCGCGGTTGCCGTTGTAGGCGGTGATGACCGACTCGATCTCGGAGGAGGTCATCTGGCGGTTGAAGATGCGGTAGCTCTCGCGCTGGAAGCCCGTGCGGTGCAGCGTGGCGTCCGGGTTGGTGCCCTCGCGCTGGCACTGCTGGATGGAGATCTGGTCGCAGTGGTAGACCCGCTTCATGGCGTCCGCGTAGGTGAGGTCGGCGACGACCTTGCTCTGCGGCGCCGTCTTGGCGAGCGAGTCCAGCTGGGCGAGCGCCGTCTCCAGCTCGGCCTGCGGGCCGAGGTACGCACCGGTGGTCAGGACCATCGGCTTGGTGCCGGGCGCCGCGTCCGGGGTGACCAGGACGAACTGCCCGGCCAGATTGTCCGAGCCGTTCGCCATCCAGGCCTGCCAGGCGGCGAAGATCTGCGGCGCCTGGTCGAAGTCCCACCACTGCTCGTAGTAGACCATCCGCGGCTGGTCGACCGGGCGGACCTCCCAGTCGACGACGACACCGAAGTTGCCGCCGCCACCGCCGCGCAGACCCCACAGCAGGCTGGAGTCGTAGGTGGAGGAGGCGCGGACGATGCTGCCGTCGGCGAGGACGACCGTGGCGGCGGAGACCCGGTCACTGCCGGTGCCGAACTTCCGCGTCTGGTAGCCGATGCCGCCGCCGGAGAAGAAGCCGCCGGGGCAGACCGTCGGGCAGGTGCCGGTGGCGATCTGCTTGTTGTACGGCTGCAGGGCGTTGATGCCCAGGATGGACTGGGCGCCGGGCCCCATCTTCACCGTGGAGCCGTTGACCGAGGCGTGCCGGATGCGCGACACGTCGACGACCAGTCCGTTGCCGGTCGACCAGCCCGAGTAGTTGTGACCGCCGCTGCGGGTGCGGACGGCGATGCCCTGGCTGCGCGCGAAGCGGATGGCCGCCGACACGTCCTGCGGGGTCTCGCAGTAGGCGATGGCCTGCGGACTGACCGCGTCGTACTGGGCTATCTGGAGCTGTTTCGCCAGGTCGTAACCGCTGTCGGTGGGCAGCAGCAGGTCCCCCTGGAGGCTGCCCCGGAGCTTCTCGTACTCGCTGGTGGCACCGAACGAGACGGACGGGGCGACACCGGCCAGCGCGCCGGCGGCGGCGAGGCCACCACCCGCGCGCAGAAAGTTCCGGCGATTCAACATGTACTTCTCCTCCGGATTTCCCCATCCGGCGGATGGGGCTCATGAATTGAGGTCGAAGGAAATCTATGTGTGGGAACATGGGCGCCAACACCCCTATCCGACCCCCATTCCCCAGGTGTTCGGTAAACGGCATTCCTTGAATTGAGGGGGGTAATAGGGGGGTTCTCTGGGCGCAGACAGGCCACTGCCGCGAGCGTTATGGTGCGGCTGTCCGTGTGCCGATTCCCGGAAGCTGCCGAAAGAGGAGACCCGTCATGCTCGACACCGAGGCATACGCCGCCCACCTGGGGTTGTCCGGCCCCCTTGAGCCGACTCTGGAGACGCTGCGGGCCCTGCACAAGAGGCACCTCATGACGGTGCCCTTCGACAATTCCCGCCATGTCCACAAGGGCGCCGCAGTCTGGGACGAGGCGGCCGACGCCGACCCGCAGGAGCTGTTCCAGCATCTGGTAGCGGGCGCCAACGGCGGTGTCTGCCATGAACTCAACGGTCTTTTCCGTACGCTGCTGCGGCAGCTCGGTTTCGACGTCGTCATTCTCTCCGCAGGAATTCGCGGCGCGGACCAGCAGTTCGGCCCCGACCTCGACCACATGCTCAATGGCGTCCGGATCGACGGCGCGCTGTACCTGGCCGACGTCGGCTATGTCGGCCCGTCCTTCACCGAGCCGCTGCTCGTCTCCCCGGAGGTCCAGGAGCAGAACGGCTTCCGCTTCCGGGTCGTCGAGGAGGACGGCTACCAGGTGGTCCAGCGCCAGGGCGCCGGCGCCACCGACTGGATCGCGGTCTTCCGCTTCCGTACCGAGCCGCGCGAACTCACCGCCTGGGTCGGCTACGCCGAGTCGCTGACCAGCCGCGACGAATGGGAGTGGGAGGGCCAGCAGCTCAGCGCCACCACCATCATCCGCGGCCGCGCCTTCGAACACGGGCAGAAGATCCTGATCGGACGGCGGTACGTCGTCTCCGAGAACGGCACCGAGACGTTCCGGGCGATCATCGACAAGAACGAGTACGCGGACATCGTCAAGGACATCGTGGGCAGCGCCCCCTGAGTCCCCGGATCCGCGTGAACAGGAAGGGGCCGTCCGGCAGAACGCCGGACGGCCCCTTCGTCATCACCGGGTCACACAGCTGCCAGCACGCCCAGCCCCTCCCTCAACTGCTCCAGCAGCGAGGCGAGTTCGGCGGCGTCGCTGGCCGCTCCGTACACATAGAAGTCCGGCCGCACCAGCACCGAGCGGGTCCGGCACTCCGCCAGGTACGCGAGGTACACCCCGTCGGTGTCCACGACCTGCCCCGGCCCCGCCTCCGTCCCGGCCGGCACCACGCGCACCACCCGGGCGCCGAGCCCGTTGAGGAACGCCCGGTCCGCGCCGTCGAGCAGCGTGTCCGGGTCGTCCGCGGTCACCAGGGCGAAGCCCAGCCCCACCACGTCGTCGAAGAGCCCGGTCCGGCCCGCCCGCTCCACCCGGCCCTGCGGCATCAGATCACCCGCCGGGCGGCGGGGCGCCCGGCCGGCCGACCGCCGGTGGAGCAGCCCGTCCTTGAGCGGCTGCACCGCGCCCTTGGGCTGGGCCGCGCCGACACCGCGCTCCCGGGCGGCCAGCATCACCGCGTCCCGCTCGGCGGCGGCCGCGGGATCGTCCTGGCAGATGACCTTGCCGAGGTTCACGGACATGCCGATGGCGTGCTGCACATGCTGGCGGCGCTCCACCGTGTAGCTGTCCAGGACCGTGTCGGAGGCACGGCCCGACAGCACCAGGTCCAGCTTCCAGGCGAGGTTCGCCGCGTCACGGAACCCGGAGCACATGCCCTGCGCCGCGAACGGCGGCATCAGATGCGCCGAGTCGCCGGCGAGCAGCAGCCGGCCCGTACGCCACTGGTCGGTGCAGCGGGCGTTGAACGTGTACACGGCGTGCCGCTCCAGGGTGGCGTCGTCCGGGGTGATGCCCTGCTCGGCCAGCAACGACCAGGCGGTCTCCGCGGTGTTCAGCTCCTCGACCGTCTCGCCGGGCACGCGCATGAACTCCCAGCGGCGGTGGCCCGGACCGGCCGACACATGCGTGCGGGGCCGGGCCGGGTCGCAGACCTGCAGGTTGTTCGGCTCGTAGCTGCGGCGCTCGTGGGGCGCCACGTCGCAGATCAGCCAGTCGTGGGAGAAGCCCAGATCGGTGACGCCCACCCCCATCTCGGCGCGGACGAAACTGTTCGCGCCGTCGCAGCCGACGATCCAGCGGGCGGACAGGACGCGCTCGTCACCGCCCCCCGTGGGCCGTACGGTCAGCCGCACGCCGTCCTCGTCGACGGCGAGCCCCACACCTTCGTGGCCGCGCAGCACGGTCAGCGCCGACAACTGCGTGCCCCGCGCCTCCAGCGCCGCCTCGAGCCCCGGCTGGTACATGGCCGTCGAGTCGGGCCATCCGCACCGGCCCTCGTCCGTCGCCTCGATGCGCAGCAGCGTACGGCCGTCGGCCGTCAGCCATTCGTACGCCCCCGACGGCTCGGAGAACGACGGGATCGCGTCGGCGAGCCCGGCGGCGGCCAGGATGCGCGCCGACTCGCTGTCGAAGTTGACCGCGCGCGGCATCGTGTAGGCCTGGGGCCACCGCTCGACGACGGTGACGCGGTGCCCGCGCTGGGCCAGCAGGACGGAAAGGGTCTGTCCGACCGGGCCGTAGCCCACGACGAGGACGTCGCTGTCGGTACCGGGTTCCGGGTGCGTGGCCGTGTCCTTGTCGTACATAGTGCTTCCACTCCTCGATCTGGGAACTGCGTTCGGGACCACGGCGGGGGGGGGGGGGGGGGGGGGGGGGGGGGGGGGGAAAGGACAGCACCCCCCCTCCTACTCTCGAAAACACAAAGAAAAAGAAAAACGAG